>CAWFCZ010000017.1:0-90701 GCA_963814355.1 uncultured Actinomycetota bacterium
TGCGTCTGGCGACCACAGCCACCAGGCCTTCTGGAGGCCAGGCACGCCCGGCGTCGCCACCCCCCGCTCCCGCCCGCAGCACACTCGTGACGCCAGCACCGCCGTGTGCTCCGAGGAACCACCACGCAGCCGCGTTCGAGGCACTGTTTGCCTGCCGCGCAGGCCCGAGCCCCGCCGGGCGGGTTGTGAGGCACCGCGCGGCGGCGGGCAGGCTCACGAGGGCCGGTGCGGCATGCTGTATACGAACACTCGGCGGGGTGATGGTCACGGGGCGCGGGCCAATCGATGAAAGAGGTGAGGTGAGTCAGAGCACTGAGCCTGTTCTCTGACTGAGATGGGGAAGCCTAACCACGAGTACCCGCGAGAAGTCAAGCCGTCAGCACTTTCAAAGCTGAGCGTGTCGGTTCGCCGGGAGAGACTCTCATGATCGGCGCCTGCCCGACCGCCTGGCGGAAGGGCAAGACGTTCAAGGAGACGCTTGGATGACCGCTATAGCTTGGCCTCCCAGCCCGCGACGGATGGAGACCTACACATGAGCGGCGCGTTGGTCAGCTCCTTCGGGCAAGCATTGCCGCCGGTAAGGCGGCAGGCCGAGCTGTGGGACGGATTCTTCGCCGAGCACTACCAGAACAACGGTCTCGCGGCGAGGCTCTTTCGGAGCGTCGGCGTCGAGACTCGGCACGGCGTTGTCGACCCCTGCAGCGAAGACGTCTCGCATTGGGGAACCGGCGCCCGAATGGCCCGCTTTGTGACAGAGGCGTTGCCGCTCGGGAAAGAAGCGCTCTCCGCCGCCCTGAGTTCAGCTGGGGTCCGACCGGAAGAAGTCGGACTCCTTGTCGTGGCCTCCTGCACTGGGTATGCCACTCCTGGGCTGAACATTCTGCTAGCTCGGGACCTCGACATGGCGCCGGATCTGCGCAGCCTGATGTTGGGGCATATGGGCTGCTATGCGGCGATCCCGGGCCTGGGCGCAGCGGTAGATTATGTTGCCGTCCACCAGCGACCCGCGATGCTCCTATGCCTAGAACTCACAAGCCTGCATCTTCAACCCGCTCAGGAGGTTTCCCATCCCATAACTCCGGAAGCCGTCCAGCAGATGGTGGTGCACGCGCTGTTCGGGGACGCGGCCGCGGCGGTTGTGGTCACGCCGGCGGCAGGAGTCGGCTCTCTGGAGGTCATCGACGTCGCGGCCGTCACGGACACCACGACCGCCGACATGATGACCTGGGACGTGACTGACCTCGGCTTCCGCATGGGGCTATCGCCGGACGTGCCTGACATTCTTGCCCGGCACATCCGGCCGGCGATGGAAGATCTTCTAGCTCAACATGGGCTCTCACTCCCGGACGTGGAGGCCTGGGTAGTGCATCCTGGTGGCCCCAAGAATCTTGGAGTCGGTCGGCGATGCACTCGACCTGGACTCAGACGCCACCGCGGTCTCCCGCGACGTTCTGCGCGAGTACGGGAACTGCTCATCCGCCACTGTGCTCATGATCCTGGATAGGGTCCGCAGGCAGGCAACTTCTGGCGGCTACGTGGTGGCCCTCGCGTTCGGCCCCGGTCTGACGCTCTACGCCACTCTCCTCCGGGCATGCTGAGTTGGGCGGTGGCCAATCAGAGCGGGGCGACGTCGGTGGATCCCGCACTTCACCCGCGGTGCAGCCGGCCGTGAGCGACGTGGACGCAGTACCGGAGCCGTCCCTGGCGGAAAAGCTCGACCGCCTCTTCCGTCTGGTGCGGCCCACAGGTGAGGCCCGCGAATACAGCTACAAAGAGGTGGCCGCCGGCGTCACCGCTCGCGGGGGGCCGGCAACCTCAGAAAACTACCTTTATCTTCTCCGCGTAGGGCGCCGCGACAATCCGGGGAAGAAACTGTTAGAGACACTTGCCGACTTCTTCGGTGTCGGCGTGTCTTATTTCTACGCCAGCGGTTCCGCCTCACAAGACGCCGACGCCGAACTCGAGCTCATGGCAGCGCTACGAGATAGCTCCATTCGGCAGCTCGCCCTTCGCTCCGTGGACCTATCAAAAGGGAACTTGAGGCACCTGATCGGGATCGTCGAGCAGATTCGGGGGTTGGAGGGGCTGCCTAGTGAGGCCCGGCCGCCTGTGGAAACATGGAGCAGCGACCCCCCGGAGGACGAGGCGGAGGCCCACCGCGATGCTAAAGACGATCAAGCAGGGCCGGGATAGTAGCCGGCAGCTGGAGCGATCGTGCCAGAAGAGGATCGCCCGGCTTGATCTTCCGTCCCCGTTCCGCCTTCCCGAGCTAGCCGCTCGACTGGAGGCGCAGCGGGGGCGCGAGCTGTGGGTGCTCGGCAACAACGAGCTGCCCGCCGAGATCACCGGGCTATGGGTCGGCACCGTAACAAGGGACTACGTCTTCTACCGTGCACGGCTGGACGGTTGTCGTCGCGACACGACGATCATGCATGAGTTCGCCCACATCATCTGCGATCACCGGTCAGCGCGGATCGCCGACAAGGCTTGGCTGGCCGAGCGTTTCCCGTGGCTTGGCGGCCTTGGAGAAGTCGAGCACATGTGCATGCGCACCGACTACGGCACTGCCGAGGAGCACGAAGCCGAGCTCATCGCCTCACTCATCCTTGCGCGCAGGGACGTCGGCCAGCGGCGGCCGCCAACAGGGCTGCCATCGGAAGAGCAGCAGGCCCGGCACCGCTTGGAAGGCATTTGGGGAGCGTGAGACCAGGCTCACGTTGGAACGACGTGACTTCTGGCGGGATCGCCCAAGTGGTCCTTCCGGTCTACTACTCCGGAGCTGCCCTGCGACTCCTCGCACTGTTGCGGAAGAGCGACGACCCTGCGGTGCGTGAGATGGGCTTGGCGTTGACTGCCATAGCGATTGGTGGCAGCACCCTCGCGCCCGGTGCGCTCGACAGTATCGAGAGTCTGGTAGGAGACGCGAACTACGGCCGTTTCCTCAGCCAGGTTGGAACGACGGTCGCCGCCGGGCTGGGCAATGCCGTCCTGCTCCGTACTGCCTACACCCCGGAGCAAGCCGAGGCCAAGGTGCTGGCCGGGCGTCGTCGGATGGTCAACACCCTTGTGGTAATGACCATGTTGTTCTGTCGGGACCGTCCCCTCGCCGCGGAGCTGCAGCTGCCGTCGGAACGGCTCTACGACCCATTGACGGCCACGTACTGGCTTGTGTTCTCCCAGTTCATGGTCCGGTCCGTAGGCGGGGTTGCCTACCTCGCCCACCGCACATCACGACTAACCCAGGAAGAGTCGTTGAGCGGTGGCTTACGCTGCGCCACCGCCGGCGCGGTGCTACTCGCCAGCTTCTACGGCCAGCTCGCCGCCGGCCTAGCCGGACGCTTGGTGTCTCACCGCCTCCCGCCCCCTCTACGAGGAGTCCCAGCGCAGGCCGTCATCGGAACAGGTGCCGCGGCCATCGCGATCGGGGTAAGCCTGCCGTGCGCCGTGGCACGCCTGCGTACGGCAAAGAACTACGTGCAGGACGCCCGCAGCTGTCTTCGCCTCGGCTCGATGTGGCGACCCTTCCGGAGAGAGGTTCCGGACGCGACGCTACCCGTCGGGCACCTCCGCAGCCCCGACGTACGCCTGTTCCGTCGAGTGATCGAAACCCTCGATGGCCTTGACCGACTAGAAAGCCGGCAAGATCCGGGAGGGCGGATACGTGAGATCGCCGAGGACATCGGCCGCCAGCGTGGCCTAACCGCCGAGGACATCACGGCGCTGGAGCGGGCAGCGCTCGTCCGGTACGCGAACCTCTGCCGACAAGACGATCTCGACGGTAGGGACATCCCGGCCACGGCCGCCGACGGGGCTGCCCCGACGATTCACGCTGACTACCGTAAGGAGGCGCCGCGCCTAATCCGGGCCGGGAAGTACTTGCGCCGCTCGACGCTGCCCTACCAAGTCGTCGGACGTGTTCGTGAACTCGATCACCAGGGTGAAAGGATCGGTTAGGGCAATGGCAGGACCAGATCTGAATGCCGAGGCGAAGGTAGGAATCCGGCCAGCCCCGGAAGGCATCGCAAAGAAATGCAACTGCCTGGCCAGCGACTCCGACGAAGCGGGCTACCTCGAGTATGCAGTTGGACGTGCGGAGTGCGAGAAATACCTCGCCGAGGTGCGCAGCGAGTGCCCTGTACACGGGTCGAAGCGCTGATCCGCTAAGCCACACGCCGTCGCTAGCCAGGCGCCTCCCACTGCACTTCGTCGCAAGCCGCGCCCTCCGGGGCCGGGAGCCACCCTCGTGCCACGCATCCGTGACAGTGGCCAAGGGAGCCCTCTCGTAGGCGACGGTCATGGTCCCTTCCGGCTCTAGAACCTCAAGGCGCTCGACTGGCCGAGGGTAGCGCTGCGTCCGTGGATAACTCAGTCAGAGTGTAGGCTCGCTCCTCTGACTGAGTAGTCTCCGGAAGAACGTCGAGAGTTGAATGTCCCTGCTTGCTGATCAGGCCGTCCCCCGACAGAGGGCCGCCTTGAGCTGCGCCCGGTCGGTTGCTGGTGGGGCTAGTGCGTGCGTCCTGGCCTTCGTGGTGGTACTCGGGGGCGCCGGACCACAGCGGGGTCCCACCGCCTTCAGTAGCCGGCTCGTGGTTCGACCGCGCCGGCGCCAACGGGCGTCATGAGGTGGGTCGCCGGTGTGCTGGCGGTGGTGCTGGCGGCGGTGTTGCTGGTTGTGGTGGTCGTGGGTGGCGGGGTGGTGTTGCAGGCGGTGGCCGCGTGCGGGGCGTCTGGTGGTGGGGGGCTGCTGGGGTCGAGCCAGATCGCCGACGCGGAGGCGAAGCTGGGGATGGCCTTGCCCTACAGCCGGGAGTACGTCTCCTCTTGGCGGGGTCGGGTGGCGGTTACCCCCGGCCATATCCCGGTGTTGTCGATCAAGGCGGCGGGGACGTCGTGGGCGGCGGTCGCCTCGGGTGCGCAGGATGCGGTGATCCGGGCGCAGGCCCGGCAGGTGGCCGCGATCCCCGGCCCCGTGTATCTGGCGTTTCACCACGAGCCGGAGAACGACCCGGGTATGGGCTCACCGACCCAGTACATCGCCGCCTGGCGGCGTTACGTGGCGGTGTTCCGCGCGGCCGGGGTGTCCAACGTGCGGTGGACGTGGATCGTGATGGCTGATTCGTTCAACGGGTCGGGGGCGACGGCGGATGCGTTCTACCCGGGTGACGAGGTGATCGATGTGGTGGCCGCCGACGGCTACAACTGGCAGGGGGTCCGGCCGGGCGAGGGCCGCAGCTTTCAGTTGGTGTTCGCCGCCTTCTACGCGTGGGGCGCCGCCCACCGCAAGCCGATGATCGTCGCCGAGTTCGGGATGAGCGCTCAACCGGGGCGGGCGCGGTGGATCACCGACGCGGCGGCGGCGGTGCGGTCGTGGCCGCTGCTGCAGGCTGTGTTGTGGTACGACGCCCGGGACTTCACCCTCGGCCCGGACGCGGTCGCCCCGCTCCGCGCTTTCGCCGGCAGCGCCGCGACCGCCCCGCCGGCCGGCGGCGTCCCGGCTGGTGGCGGGCGGTTGTCGTGGGGGCAGGTGAAGGGCTACGCGGCGGCGGCCGGGTTCACCGGGGCGGACCTGGATGTCGCGACCGCGATCACCGAGGTGGAGTCGGGGCGGGACCCGCTGGCCCGCAACCCGTCGGGCGCGGCCGGGTTGTGGCAGATCTTGCAGAGTGCCCATCCGGAGCTGTTCGCCCGTTACGACTGGCGGGACCCGGCGCAGAACGCGGTGATGGCCTACGCGGTGTACCGAAACGCTGGGGGGTCGTTCACTCCGTGGGTGACCTTCACTTCGGGCGCTTACCTGCGCTTCCTCCCGGACGCGTCGGCGGCGACCGCGGACGGCGGGGCGGGCGGTGGGGTGCCGGCCGGCTGCCCGGCCCCGGCCGGCGGTGCGGGTGGGGCCGCCCCGGGGGTGTCCACCGCCGGTATCCCGTGCGCCGCCGGGATCGACGCCGGGCTCGCCCAGGCCCCGGGCGGGGTGGCGATCCGGTTGTGCACCGTCGGCGGGATCACGGTGAACACCAGCCTCGCCGGCCCGCTCTCCCAGCTCCTGACCGCCGCCGGGAGCGCCGGGCTGCGCATCGGCGGCGGCGGGTTCCGCTCCGAAGCCCAGCAGATCGCCCTACGCCGGGCGCACTGCCCGGACGTGTGGACCTCCCCACCGTCCTCCTGTCACCCGCCGACCGCGATCCCCGGCACCAGCCAGCACGAGTGGGGGCTGGCGGTCGACTTCACCAGCAGCGGTCACCTGATCGGTTCCCACAGCGACCCCGCCTGGGGCTGGCTATCCGCCCACGCCGGCGGTTACGGCCTGAAAAACCTCAAAACGGAACCATGGCACTGGAGCCCAAGTGGCCGGTAACACGCTCGAACCGAGCCGTCTATCCGAAGGAGGTCGACAAACAAATGCACAAAACTTCTGCGACACGCCGCAGCGAATGCCTTCTATCTAAAACCGGTGGTGCCAGAGTGCTTCCCATGGAGAGGCAGAAGATGCCCGGTTCCGGGCGTAAGAGCAAGGGCCCACGCGAGGTGTATGCGACCAGGGTGGCGCCTGAACTCGGACGGCTGCTGCGCGAGGAGGCCGAGCGGCTTGACCTCGCCTACAGCGAGGTGCTCGCCAACGTGCTCGCCGCGCACTATGGCCTACCTCCGGTGACTATCCCGAAGAACGAAGCCCAGATGAAGCTGACCGCGTAGCGGCCGGCTGACGGGCTCGCCGGCCGGCGGTCCTGGAAAGCCGAAGACCCCGCTCCCCTGAGTTTCGCGGCCCAGGGAACGAGGTCTTCCGACACGTTGTGGAGGAACTGTACCCCGAACCCCGGGCCGGGGTTCCAGCAATGCGAACGCTGCGGCGTGTCGCGATGCTGTGCTGCCCCCGTGCGCCCGTTCCCTGCCGTCTGCCGACCCCGCCGGGCCGGTCGTCGGGCCGCCCGACCGGGCATCTGCCCGGCCGGAGCGGCCTGCCCCGGCGCGGGTCACTGCTGGGCTGCTGTCGGGTCATGTCGGTTCGCATACCCGGTATTGCGAGGGGTGCCGCTGCCGGGCGTGTCGGGCGGCGCATGCCGGCTATTTCCGGGAGTGGCGGGCGGGGCGGATCCCCGGCCGGGTGGATACCGGGCCGGTCCGGGCGCATCTGCGGGCGCTGGTGGCTTCGGGGCTGGTGTTGGGTCATCTCGCCGATGAGGCGGGGGTGCCGCGGCGCACGGTGTACGGGGTGTGGCACGGCGCGGGGAGCACCGCGCCGGGCACGGCGGCGGCGCTGCTCGGGCTGCGCCCGCTGCGGGTGGCGGCCGCGTTGCCGGCCCGGGTGCGGGAACTGGACGCTCTGGCCGAGGCCCGCGGGGATCGGGCCGCGCGCCGGCGGGCGGTCGACGGCCTGGACCTGGCCGGACCCCCGGCTGTGGCGGCCGCCGGGTTGGGGGTCAGCCGCCGGACGGTGCACCGCTGGCGGGCCGCGCAGGCCGCCGCCGATCAGGTTGACGGGGTGGGGGGCCGGTCGGCGTGACCCGCCCCGGCGACCGCTCCCCCGCCCCCGGACCGCCCGACCGGGGCCGGCGGGCGGACGATGGGCCCGCCGAACCCGCTGGTCTGGGCACCGCGGAGGGGGCGTGGGAGCTGGCCCGGGTGGTGAGCCCCCGGCCGCGGGTCCGGGTCGCCGATGTGGACGAGGCCGGCCGGCCGGTGAACCGCTACCCGGGCGAGGCGGTGTTGGACGGACCCCCGCCGGGCCGGCCGTACGCGGTGTATCTGACGGACACCGGTCGGGGGTTCCGGCTGTTGGGTTTCGACCTGGACCCGGGGTTCGGCCCGGTCGGTGAGGACCTCGCCGAGCTGACCGGCCTGTTGACCCGGGCCGGGCTGGGGCATGTGGTGTGCGGGTCCGGTCCGGGTGGCGGGCGGCATGTGTGGGTGGGGCTGGCCGAGCCGGTGCCGGCCGGGTTGGTCGCCGAGGTGGCCCGGGTGTTGGCCGGGCGGCTGCCGAGCCTGGACATCGCCCCGCTGACCAACCCGGTGACCGGCTGCCTGCGCCCGCCGGGGGCGCCGCACCGGCTCACCGGCCGCTCCGAGCTGCTCACCGGGTCGCTGGCGGCGTTGACCGCCCCGACCGCCGGGGTGGCGCAGGTCCGGGCCCTGCTGGCGCTGCTCGGCGCCCCGCCGGCCCGAAGGCCGGCCCCGGCTCACACGGTCGGCCGGGATTCCGGCGGTGTGCCGTTCCTGTACGGTGACCGGCGCCCCCTCCCCCCGGCCGCCCGGGCGGCGTTGGATGACCTGCTGCCGGCCGGGGCGGATGCCTCCGCGGTGTTGTGGAAGACCCTGCTGGGGGCGGCCGTCGCCCGCTGGCGGCTCACCGACCTGTACCCCCTGCTCACCACCGCGCCGGGGCTGGAACACGCCCGCACGGCCCGCACCGGCGCCCGGCGGGACCCACGAGCTCCGGTCGAGGTCCGCCGGTTGCTGCGCCGGCAGTGGGACCGGGCGGTTACCGCCGCCGCCACCCCCCCGCAACCCCCGCCCGGCGGCCCGTTGGCTGGTGGGGATCCGGGTTTCGATGCCCGGGCTGCCGGGGTGGTGGCCGTGGTGCGGGCGGCGCAGTCGAGGGCTGATGCGGCGCCGGGGCGGTGGGCCCGCCCGGGTGGGCCGGCGGACCGCCGGGTCCTCGACGCCTGCTGTGAGCAGCTGCTGGCCGCCGTCCGCCTCGACGTCGAACTCGACATCCGCCGGCTGGGGGTGTTGTGCGGGGTGAGCCGGGAGACCGCCCGCCGCGCCCTGTACCGGCTGGCCGCCGGCGGCTGGCTGCGCCAGGCCGCGCCGGCCGCCGGGGTCCGCGCCGCCCACTGGGGTCTTGATCAAAAAGAGCCTGCCGGGTTACCCACAGCAGATGTCGAGGAAGGTGTGTCACAAGCTCTCCCGCGCCCCGCAGGGGCGGGTTGGGCTGCCCGCTCAGCGTGGCGGCACACCCTGGCCCGCCGGCGCACCGATCAGGCCCACGACGTCTTCACTCCTTCGCCTGGGCTGGGACATCACGCCGGCCGGGTGTACGGGGCGCTGGGTGGCGTACCCCGCACCAGGCTGGAACTCACCCAACTCCTTGGCTACTCCCCCACCCAACTCGACCGGTACCTCGACCGGCTCGCCGCCGCCGGCCTCGCCCGTCCCGGACCCGCCGCCGGCTGGCGCCGTGCCCAGGGTGGCCGCCGGCGGGCCGCTCGCACTCTCGGCGTGCACGGCGTCCTCGCCACCCGGCGGCGGCGTTACCTGATTGAACGCGAAGCCTGGGCGTGGTGGTGCGATGAGCTTGACTGGATGCGCCAACCCCGAGTGCGGAAACGGCGCCGCCACGATCCGGCACCCGGCCAGGCCGTCCTGCACCTCCCCGGCCTCAGCATCAGGCAACGCTACGGCCCCCACCCCCGACGACCCGACAGCCGAGCCGACTACCCCGCCGCCCTGGCTGCCGTCGAACATCACCATCAACACCGAACGAGCAACGCCGCCTGAGGACAGCTCGGGAAGACGCTTCGCAATTGACCGTCGCTAGACCGATGGAAATGTCGACCGTTGAATATCTCTGCCGGGATGATCGTCGGGGACCGCCGGAGCGCGTCGTAAGGGGGGATGCCGGGCCCAGGAGTCGCCCAGCCGAGGCTGGAGCCCAAAGATGGCGGGACGAGGGGCCTCCGGCCCGTCAGGGGGGAAGACCGCCAGCCACCCCACCCCACTTGACCGAAGCCTGCGGGCCGCGGGCATCCGGCGGACCGTTTCTCGATCCTGTCGGAGGGTTCCGATACGGTCCGCGCAATACCTCCTCGACCCGAAGAGCGCGCCGGGCGGTGAGGGGTCGTCAGATTGCCGGAGAGCGAAAGGACACCTGGAGTGGCCAGCCTCGACGAGGCGGAGTTGACGATGTTCCTTGCCCTGCGGCCCGTGATCGAGGACCCGATGATGTCGCGGCCCATTGCCGGACTCGCGATCCGGTTCGATCCGGGGCCACGCCTAGCCAACCGGGTGCTGCGGGGTCTGCTTGCGCAGGGCTGGGAGCTTGTTGCAGCACCGGTTGGGCACTTCGAGCCGGCCCGGAAGATCGCGATGGCGGCCATCAGCTGCACCGGGACCAGCGCGATCACCGTGACCGCGGCCGGTGAGCTGCTGTACGGCGCGGAGCGGCTGCCGCCGCCCTTTCGGTCGATGCTGCCGCCCGGCTGGGCGGAACTAGCCGAGGGAACCCGCAACGCGCTGGTATGCGTGGCGGTGTCGCCGAGGCCGATCAGCACTATGGAGGACATCGACACGGCAGCGCGCGGGGGTCACCTGGTCGGCGGCTACGCCCTGGTCACCATGACTTCAGGCTGGGCCGCGGTGTGGCGGCCGGACCTGGCTGAGGCGGGGCCCGTCGGCTGACGGAGCAAGGCTAACCTTGCCCCGACCTCGGCGGTGTCTGATCGGGCGTACCGCTCCGTACGCCGGCGGGCCGCGAGGGGCCCACCAGCGCCTGCGCTCCACCTGCCGCTGAAGCGCACATGCGCCCCCTTGCCGCGTCCGAAGCGGACCCGCCCGGGCTGCCGAACGCCCTAACGGCAGCCCGGGCGCGCGTCTTCGTGCACGGGACTACCTGCGTTTACGACCTGGCCCAGTGCTGCGAACCGCTTGACGTTCCAGGAGTGTCTTCACCTCTGCGGGGCTCATGTCGTCCATGAGCCGGCGCAAAGCGAGGCGCACGACCGCACTTCGCGATATGTCCACCTTCGGGCGGGATGTTAAACCCTCCACTCGAGCCGCCTCCATGAACTCGTCCGTCCGGCGGTCCACGTACAGGGTCACCTTGAACGTGGCACCTGTCGTCTCCGGTGAAGGCCTTGCCGACGGAGGGGCGGACTCACGGAGCTCAATGCTTGTCGGAGCCGCCAGTAGCTCACTTCGACCAGAGGAACTCGGCGCCGTCTCCGAAGCGGTGCTAGGCGGCGGCTCCGACGGTACCGGGTGCCGCGGGGGCGGCATCGACCTGCGGGCCCGCTCCCGCTGCGCGCTCAGACTTGCGAGACCATTCGGCGCCGCCGTCACCACGACTCTGCCTTCACAAAGCCAGCGAGGCTATGCAGTGCTGTCACAAATGGCTGATAAGCCTTCGGCGTCGGATCGTCGGACGTGATCGCGACGCGCTTCTTCCGAGTCTCAACACCCCGCACGTACGGAACAGGCTCAGCAACCGGCACCGGAGTACCTGCCACAATCTGAGCGACCCGAGCGATCTCCGCGGCACTTGGTATCCGCGGAACCATATTTGGCACGATGACCAACGGGTAATCGGGCATCTCGCGAACCATCCCCTCCGCGGCGTTGAGATCCTTCGTCTTCAGTGGTACGGGCACTACAACCGTCGAAGCCGCCGCGATCGCACCATCACCCGACGGTGAACCACCACCATGGGTGTCGACCACCACGAAATCCCTCCCCCACTCCCCCGCCCAGCGTCCCAACGCGTCCGCCATCTCATCCGGCACCGGTTGGTTCAACTGAAAATCCGGATGGCACGGCACCAGGTCCGGCTTGTGATACCCCGTGAGCGGCCGCGGCGTCCGGCCCGACTCCAGTGCATCAAGCAGCGGTGCGCGCACCCTAGCTTCATGGCGATACCCCCACACTCGCGTGGCTGACCCGTCGTCGAACTCCAAGTCCACCAGCGGAGCGTCCAACAGCCACGCCAGCTCGTAGGCCAACGTCGTCTTACCGACCCCGCCCTTGCGAGCCGCCACAGTCACGATCTTGGTCATACCGGCATTGTGGCGTCCCAATGTCTGAACGTTGTGGAGGCGCGCCGCGATAACCGTGCAATTTCCAAACCCTCCAGCGCCGGAAAGTTGCAATGTTACGCAGGCAAGGCGGTGGAACGTTGAGCGATTACAACCGCCAAACACCGCGCCATTAGAACCGCAGAATGACGGACGGAGATGACTCAACCACGCCGGATCCGAGCGCTACTTGTAACCGCAACCAGGGGAGGGAGGTCGTCGTCATCCCGCTGAGCCGCGCCTGCCGGCCAATGTCCCGGGGCGCCCCCGGGGAAGCGGGTCGAAAGCCGGCGGGCCAACGAGGGGGGAGGGGGGGTGGGGGGTGGGGGGGCCTGGCGGTTTCCCGGCCGTTCCCGGCGCGCTCCCCGCCCGGGCGGGGCCTTGCGCCGCTATTCCGTTACGTCTTAGGTCTTACGTATAACGCTCCGTACGTTACGATGACGGTATGACTCAGTCGACGGAGCAGCGCATGTGCCGATTCCCCGGGTGCACCCGGCCGGCGGTCGCGGTGGAGGGGGTTGGCCGCCCATCGGAGTACTGCGACGACCCGGGGCACAATCGGGCTGCGGCGTGGCGGGCACGGCAGCGTCCCGGCCAGGAGCCGCCGGGTGGTGGAGCGACAGGGGAGGCCTGGCCGGTGGACGCCGCCCGGCAGCGGGCCGGGGAGCTCCGCGGGCAGGTGGTGGGGATGGTGGAGCACCTGGAGCAGCAGCTGCGGGCGTTGGTCGTCGAGCTTCGGACGGTGGGGGATCCGGACGCGGCGCAGGCGCAGATCGAGGCGGTCACCGCTGAGGCGGCGGAACGCGTGGCCGCGGCGGCCGCGCGGGCGAGCCGCGCCGAGCAGGCGCAGCGCCGGGCCGAGGGGGAGCGGGGCGAGGCGGACGCCGCGGCCACCGAAGCCGCGCAGTTCGCCGGGCAGCTGCAGGGGGAGCTGGCGGCGGAGCGGGCCGGCCGGGTTGAGGCGGAGCACGGCCGGGATCAGGTCGCCGCCCGGCTCGCCGAGGTCCAGGCGGCCGCGGCGGCGGAGCGGGCGGAGCTGCACGCCGACCTCGCACGGGTGGGGGAGGAGCTCGCCACCGTTACGGTCGGGTTGGCGCGGGCCGAGCGGGACCGGGACACCGCGTTCGAGCGGGTCGCCGCCGAGGCGGCCGGGCGGGCCGCGGCGGAGGAACGCGCCGCCGCGGCTGGGGAACGCGCCGGGGTCGAGGCGGAGCGGGCCGGCCGGGCGGAGAGCACCACCGTGGACGTGCGGGCGGAGCTGGACGCCGCCCGCGGCCAGCTCGACGGGTTCCGGGAGCAGGTGGCCGCGCTGACCGGCCGGGTGTCGGCCGCCGAGGCGGAGCGGGACGCCGCCGCGGAACGTGCCCGGGGGGAGAGGGAGCGGGCCGATCGGGTCGAGGCTGGGGCGGCTGAGCTGCGGGATGTGGTGGACGCCGCCCGTGGGCGGCTCGACGAGGTTCGGGAGCAGGTCGCCGACCTCCGCGGGCAGGTGGCGACCGCGGCCGCGGAGCGGGACGCCGCCCGCGCCGACGTCGAGCGGGAACGGGCCGTCGCCGATCAGCGGGTCGCCGACCTCCATGCCAGCTACCAAACCCACCTCGACCGGCTCCGCGAAGACCTCACCGACGCCCGCGGCCACACCCGAACCCGGCGCGGCGACGCCGGAGGGACCCCCGCGACCCAGGCCGGTGACGACGAGGAACCAAGGTCAACGCCGACCCGTCATCGGTGATTTCGGCGGCCCACAGACCACGCCGCCCGAAACCGGGACTGTCCGAACGCGGCGAACAGCCACAACCCCCCCGGCCGCCGGGGGCGGCCCGCTCGGCCCAGTGGAGTGCGATGGCCGGGGCCGTCGGCGCAGCGCAAGCGCCGACCCGCCGACCAGGGCGCCGAGGACCCACCATGACCAGGGACTGTGGCCACGTGCAACCGCCACGGCAGCGTCACCACCGACCAACCTGGTCGTGACCACAGCCCGCCTGCGGCGACCGCTCCGTGGCTCTGGGCCGGTATCGCTCTGGTGTTCGGGCTCGTGCACACTGACATGTCCAACGCCCACAGCGCCGAGCTCGCGTACCTATGGAACCTCACCTTGGGTGCGCGGCCACTGACGACCAACGAGCTTCTGCTCGGCGGGCGGATGGACCGTTACTGGGAGCGTTCGCCCAGCGCGGCAACCCCAACGTGGCCGGCTGTGTGTACCCGCCGGGTCGGCGAGCGGGGTCACGCCGCTCGCGTTCCCCGGGGGTGATCCATAAGCGGGATCCTCGATCTCCGGATTTCGGCTCAAGGTCGAGCGCGGCCGGTGCCGGTGAGGCCACTCTTGAAGGCGGGGGGCCGGGTGGTCGGGGAGCTAGCTAATGGTAGAAGATCCGCACTCCGCCGTGGTGGCTGCAGGCTCCTTGGTGGTGCGCGACGTAGGACAACGTCCCGTCGTTGCATAGCGCTGTCGCCCCGCCGCCGGCGGTGGGTGGGGGAGTGGAGGCCGCTGGTTGGGTACGCGGCGCCGGCGTGCCCGGGATGGCGGCGACGGTCATGTACCGGTGGTAGGCGGTGTACCAGTTACTGGCTATCGCCTGCTGCGCGGTGGGCAGGCTGAGCTGGCCGGCACAGACGAGAGCGTGGAGCTGGTTCTCCAGCCGGTCCTTGCTTGCCGCCCCAGCCGTGGCGGCGGTCTCGGGTTCGGGCCACAGATTCCGGATCGAGTTGCTCCCGCCGAGTTCCAACGGCACCAGGTGATCCACCTCGTAGCCGCCGTGTCGGGACCAGGGGATGCCGTAGCTGGTGAACACCTGCCGGCGCAGGCTGTCCGAGACGTCGCGGTGGGCCGCGGACCACCCGGATACGCAGACCTGCCCGGCGCTCACCCCGGCGAACACCGCGCCGGGGGTGCGACGCCCGTCCGGGAGGAGCACGCTGCCGGCGACCGTGCGGGTCACCGCCGGCGCTGACGGTGTGGCCGTGGTCGGCGAGGGAGTGACCGCCGCGGGCGGGGTCGCCGTCGCCGGTGCCGTCGCCGGCGCGGCGACGGGGCTACTCGCCGCCGGGTTGGGGGTCGTGGCCGGGTCCGCCGCGGTCTTCGCCGCCGGCGGGTTCAGGGCACCCCCGACGGCCAGTAGCGCGGCCGCGCCGACCAGCGTCCACGCCGCCGGCCGCCGACCCCGCAGATGCGCCCAGCCCAGCCGCCCGCGTACCAACGCGATCACCGAGATGACGACCCCCACAGCACCGGCAAACGCCAGCAGCGATCCCATGACAACCCCCCAGCGTTGACGTCACCGTATTGGCGCCATCACGCACTGTTGGCCGCAATCACGAGAAATAGGCCGAACGGTCGAGCCTGGCCAGGTGGCCGGTGTCTCCCGGCCCCGGCAGCGCCGGGTTAGACCGCTAGTTCTTCGAGGTCTACGGCGGCGATCACGGCCGCGAGGTCGAGAGCGGCGAACTCCTTGCTGGGGCCAACGAAGCGGGCCTGGAGCTCGTCGCTGGTGTCGTTGAGGATGATGTGCGCGTCCACAGTCGCCCATTGCACCCCCCCGGAAGGCTGCCCGCGGGAACCGCTCCGCCAGCACCGCTTCGAAGCGGTGCTGACCGTACGCGTCGCGGCCGGCGCTGCGCAGCGCGACGATCCGAGCGTGCGTGAGCCCGGGCGCAACAGCGAACGCCTCCTTGACGGTGGCCAGGACGTATCCGCACCACCATCAGCTTGTAGAAGTCGGCCGCTTCCTTCTTGGTCAGCTTCTTCAGCGACAAGTCCCGGCCGGTGTGGTGGCGGGACGCCGCTCAGGAACCGCGGCCGGGTTGGGGACGAGGACGACGAGGGACGCCTCGCAGGCGTGGACGCCGACCGACGCGGCCGCGGCTTCGTTGTCCTCGAAGGCCTCAGCGAGCATGCCGAGCACGACGTCCGGGTCGTTGTCGAGGAGGCGCTGCCACAAAGCATCCAGCTGCGCCTGGTCCTCGGCGTGCAGCCCGCGGTCGTTCTCTGTGATGGCGGCGACCTCCGCCTGGGCGGCCTGGTCCGCGGTCGTCTTCGCGGCGGCCCGCCCTGCCCGGTTGAACAGGCCGATGCCCTCCAGCGCCGCCTTACGGTGCCGGGCGGTGATCGCATCGCTTGTCGGGTGCGGGCGGCGGCTGGGCGACCGGCCGCTGGGCCGGGGGGAACTCCGGGCGGTGCAGGTCAGTGATCGCAACCAGGGCCGCGGCCAGATGCTGTGCCTGCTGCGTCTTCTCCGCAGCAGCCAGCGCCCGCGTCGAGGTACCCGGTCGAGGTACCGCGGGCTGGCCGGCGGGAGCCGCCGCCCAGGCTGGTGTAGAAACCGACCGGACCCGCCCCGGTGGAAAAGCCGGGCCTGCCGGTAGTACCGAAATGCACCCGAGCGGCGCGAGGACCGACGCTGGTGCGTAACCCCCGGCTCGAGGCGCGCGCCCGCACCCCCGGCGCGAGCTTGACAGTGAACCCCACGCCTCGAATCTAGAACCCGCTGCCTATCGCCCGAAAGCCCGAGACACACGCGCGCTCCTCGAGGCCACCGCCAGGGTGAACCCCGCACCGGAGAGCTGACCCGCCAGGTGTTCGCCTAAGCCCCGGGGGTGGCGCCCGACCTGACGGTGTTCCTTTCGGTCAAGGGCGCGGGGTGAACGACGTCCCGCAGCTAGCAGTCTTCCCGGCGAGAGACACGCCGACGTCCACGATCACCCGGTAGCCGACCGTGGCGCTAGCAATGTTCCTGGTGATGTCAGCGCGTCCGCTGCTGCCCGCGGTCTGCCGCCCAAAGCCCGGTACGCCCGGTTGTTCTCCCCGACTGGGATGGCGTCAGGTTCGTTGGCGGGCCAGCCAGGGGGAGGGGCCGGCCTGCCGGCGGACGGTGATCCCTGCTCGGTGGAGGGCGTCGAGGACCTGTTCGTGGGGTTGGCCGGTGAGAAGTTCGATCTGCCGGGCGGACAGCCCGATGTCGGTGTAGAGGTCGTGGAGCAGCTCCTCGCTGAGCGGTACCGCGGTGGGGAAGCGGCTGGTGATGCTGCCCGGCTCCGACCGGCGGGGCACCTGGTGTCGGTCGAGCGCGGCGGTGATCTCGGCGTCGGCGTAGAGCTCGGCGATCAGCCGGGTGTCCTCCTCGGGCCGGCGGCGGCGGCGCGACCCGCGGCGGACCGGGATACCGGCGTCGTGCAACGTCCGGAGCACGAGATGCGTGGTGGTGTCGAGGCGGGCGGCGATCTCGGCGGCGGTCCATTCCCGGTCGTGGTAGAGCTCCCGCAGCTGGGTGGTGTCCAGGGTGATGCGGTGGTCCCGGCTCGTTCGGGGCTGGATCGGGACGCCGGCGTCGCGGAGCCAGCGCCGGGCGACTTTAGGCGCGGTGTGGTAGCGCTTGCCGAGGGCCGCGATGGTCAGCCGTTGGCCGAGGTACAGCCGGCGCAGCACCTCCGGGGGCGGCGGGGGCGGCGGCCCGGGATGCGGCGGCGGTAGGTGGGGCCGGGTGACGCCGAGCTGCCGGCGGCGGGCGGTGACCCGCCAGGCCGGCACGCCGAGCTGGGCGCCGATCGCCGGGTCGTCGAGGCGGCGGGTGAGGTAGAGGTCGGTGAGGGTGGCGGCGTCCACGGCGAGGGGCGGGACGGTCCGGGAGCCCCCGGGGCGGCGGGGGATGCCGCGCGTGTCCAGGGCGGTGAGAACCCAGTTGGCGCTGCCGCCGAACCGGGCGGCGATCTGCCTGGCGGTGAGCCCCTGGTCGAGGTAGAGCTCGCTGAGTTGCTCGGTGGTGAGGGTCGGCAGGGGTGGCCGGTCGGCGCGGCGGCGGGCCGGCCGCAGCGGGATACCGGCGGCGACCAACGCGGCTCTTACCCGTGGTCCGGAGGCGCCGAGCTGGGCGGCGACCTGGGTGAGGGTGCGGTGTTCCTCGACGTAGAGCCGCCGCAGCACGGCGGGGTCCAGGGCGGTCCGTTGTCGGCGGCGCGGGGGCATGGTGACGCCGGCTTTGCGGAGGGTCTCGGCGACGGTCGCCGCCGGGGCGCCGGCGCGGGCGGCGACCTCGGCGATGGTGAGCTGGTCGGCGACTCGCCAGCGGCGGAGCTGTTCCACGTCCAGCCGGGTGCCTCGGGTGCCGGCGGGGCGGATAGTCAGCCCGGCGGCTTGTACGCGGGTTTTCGCCCAGTCCGGGCCGCGGCCGAACGCTGCCCCGACGTCGTGGAGGCTGCGCTCTTCGTCCCGGTACAGCCGGACCACCTCGGCGAGCTCGGCCGGGTCGTGGCGCACTGTCCGGGGGGCAGCGGGTCGGGTGGGCAGCCCGGCGCGGCGGAGCAGGTTGTGGACTCCGCTGGGGCTGTAGCCGGTGCGGGCGGCGATCTCGGCGAGGGTCAGCCCTTGCGCGGACCAGCCGGCCAGCGCCGCCGGGTCGACCGGAGGGGGGTGGCTGGCCACCGCGCCGGGCGGGCGCAGCGGGATGCCGTGGTCGCGGAGCCGGTCCCGGATGTACTGGCTGGACCAGCCGGTCTCGGCGGCGATCTGCTGCGCGGTGCGGCGTTGCTCGACGTACCGGCGCCGTAGCCGGGCGGCGGTGAGCCGGGGTCGATCGGGGGCGCCCTGCTGGCCACCTCGGTCCGGCGCTTCCACCTGGATCATCATCCCAGCCAGTCGAGTGCACCCAAGGAGACTCCCTCTTCTGGGCGCCGTTTGTGCCGGGCCTGAAGGCCCGGCGAACTGAGCGCAGCAGCAGCCGTCAGCAGCCACTTCTAAGATCAACCCAACTGCAGGAGAAGCAAGATATGGGTTTGGCTGCCAGACCTCTGGACCCGGCGGGCCCCGGGCTGGCATCCTCGGCGGTGGGCGCGACCCGGCGGGGTCGCAGGAGGGCAACTGTCCCGACCGGGCGCGGTCGGGACAGGAAGCCGGACGGAGAGCGTCGAGAGGGGAAGACCAGATGCCCGAAGAGCCGCGGCCGGCTGCGGAGCCCGGGACGGGGGGCGGCCCGGGGGGTGCGGAGGTTCCGGGGGGCGGCCCGGGGGGTGCGGAGGTTCCGGGGGGCGGCCCGGGGGGTGCGGAGGTTCCGGGGGGCGGCCCGGGGGGTGCGGAGGTTCCGGGGGGTGGTGCGGTGGTGGCGACCCGGCATCGGGATCACCGGTTCCCGGGGCGGGGGCGTCGGGTCACGGTGCGGTTGGACGAGGAGGAGTTCGCGGCGATCGTGTTGGCGGCGGGCCGGGCGGGGTTGACGCCGTCTGGGTTCGTGGGGCGGGCGGCGTTGGCGGCCGCGGAGGGGACGGCGGCGCCGGGGGTGTCGTCGGGGGAGCGGGTGGCGTTGGCGGAGTTGATGGCGGCGCGGGTGCAGGTGCGCCGGTTCGGGACGAACGTGAATCAGGCGGTGGCGGCGTTGCACGCGTCGGGGGATGCGCCGGAGTGGTTGGGGCAGGCGGTGGCGTTGGCGGGGCGGGCGGTGGCCCGGGTGGATGAGGCCGCCGAGGCGCTGATGCGGAAGAGGTCGTGAGCGGGTGATCGGGAAGGTGTTGCGGGGGGAGCGGGTCGCCGGGCTGCTGCGCTACCTGTATTCGGAGAGTCCGGCGCAGCAGGAAGGCCGCAACCGGCGGAACCCGCACACCGACCCGCGGGTGGTCGGCGGGTTCGACGAGCCGGGGGTGTTGG
Source organism: uncultured Actinomycetota bacterium (assembly GCA_963814355.1). Classification (GTDB taxonomy): domain Bacteria; phylum Actinomycetota; class Actinomycetes; order JADGOV01; family JADGOV01; genus JADGOV01. The sequence continues at coordinate 19,417 of CAWFCZ010000017.1, forward strand.
AGCGGGGGGTGGGGGTGCGGGGCCGGCGGGATTTCCGCCGGCTGGTGTCGCTGTTGGAGCAGCCGCTGGCGGCGGCCGGGGTGGGGCCGGGGAAGCGGCCGGTGTATCACCTGGTGATCGCCGCCCGGAAAGACCCGCAGACCGGCAGGATGGTCGACCGTTATCTGACGGACGCGGAGTGGCGGGACATCGCGGAGACCTACCTGGACCGGATCGGGATCGCCCCCCGGGGGGATGAGCTGGGCTGCCGGTGGGTCGCCGTCCGCCACGCCGATGACCATGTGCATGTGGTGGCCACGCTGGCCCGGCAGGACGGCCGGCGGGTGTACCCGCGGAACGACTTCTACCGGGCCGGGGAAGCGTCCCGGGCGGTCGAGGCGAGGTACGGGCTGAGCGTGACCGCCGCCTCGGATCGGACGGCGGCGAAACGGCCGACGTACGCGGAGACGGCGAAGGCCGCCCGGCAGGGGCGGGGCGAGCCGGTGCGGGACACGCTGCGGCGGCAGGTCCGCACCGCGGCGGCCGGGGCGAGCAGCCTGGCCGGGTTCCTGGAGCGGCTGCGGGAGGACGGGGTGCTCGTGCGGGAACGGCTCAGTGAACGGAACCCGGGGGAGGTCACCGGCTACTCGGTCGCGCTCGCCGGGAGCACCGACGCCGGGGGGAAGCCGGTGTTCTACGGCGGGGGGAAACTCGCCCCGGACCTGACCCTGCCCAAACTGCGCCGCCGCTGGGAGCTCGCCGTACCAGCCGGCTCCGGTGCCGACACTGCTGCGGGTGGGGGAGCGCCGGCCGACGGGTCCGAGCCGGCGGCCGACGCGATCCCCGGCGGTACGGGGGCGCGTAGCTCGCAGGCGGGGGAGGACCGGCACCGGCTCACCCCGGAGGAACGGGCCCGGATCTGGGAGCAGGCCGCCGCGGCCGCCGCCCGGGCCACCGAACAGATCCAGGCCAGCGCGAGCGGCGACCCGAACACCGCCGGGGACGCCGCGTGGGCCGCGTCGGACTTCCTCAGCTCCGCCGCACGGGTCGTGGAAGGCCGCCGCGGCGGGCCGCTCACCGCCGCCGCCGGGGAGTACGACCGGGCCGCCCGCGAACTGTGGGGCCGCACCCCGCCACGCTCCACTGCCGGTCAGGGGCTACGGGCGGCGTCCGTGCTGCTCGCCGCCACGCGGTTCGTCGGCCGGAACGAGACCCAGCAGCTCCTCGCTCTGCTCGCCCAGCTCGCGGCGTTGACCGACGCCGTCACCCGGCTCAGGGAGAACCAGGACCGGGCGGCGCAGGCCGCCGCCGCCCGCCGGGCCGCCGAGGGGCTGCGGCTCACCAGCGCCCAACGGGCCGGCGCGCAGCCCGGGCCGCCGGCCGCGACCCAGCTTCGCCAACCGGGAATCCCTGTCGATGTCGGACGCTCCCGGCCCGCCGCTCAAGGACCCGCCCATCGCCGTGGACCCCGCCGGTAGGTGAGGCCGAACCCTGCCGACACCGCCGATGCCGTTGCCAGGGTGGACTGGGTACGAGGTCGGGCTGCGGCCTTTGCCGGCCAAGGGCGTCGCCCGTTCTCGAGGGCGTCAAGGAGAGGCGCCCTCGTCCTACCCTCGTGGCGGCAGACCCGGGTGGCTCCGCCCGCCGTCACAGTCGAGGTCGATCAGCGGCGCGTCCAGTGTGTGCCGGCTCGTGGGCGAGGGTCGTCTTGCCCACGCCGCCCTTGGCAGCTGCAACGGCGACGATCTTGGACACGTGCCTCATTCCGGCTCGCCATCGGCATACGAGCCGGGCACGATCAGGTCCCGCGTAGGGCCCTACTGCGGTATGGCGACGCCGGGTAGTCGACGGATCGCCCAACCAACGTGTGTCGAGGCTTCCGGGGGGAGGGCGGGCCTACCCCTCGATCAAGAGGCGGGGAGGAGTGCGAAGGCCTCGATGTGACGCGGTCGCACGACCGTGAAGTGGCGGTAGTCGAATGTGGCCACCTCAGTGATGCCCAGGCCGTTCGGCGATGGCAACAACCGACGCATCGGTACCGCCGAGGCCGAGGTCGGCGTACTGATCGGCCAGGTCGGCTGCCCGCCGGAGGCCTGCTGATGTGAGTTCGGCCAGGTCGAGTTCACCGAGTTCGAAGGCCCGGAGGAACTGAACCTCGGCTCGGGCGCCGGCGCGTTGGTGAAGGAGGTAGCAGACTTCGGCGATGACCGTCGGCGCAACCAGCAGACGCTGGGGGGAGGTTTCCAGCAGCTCCAGGGCGCTGCGATGGTTGTTGTCTCGATCGTTCGCCGCCGCCACCAGGACGTTGGTGTCGACCAGGATCACGCCTGGCCGAACCCCGCCAGGTAGTCATCGACCCGTTCGGAGAGATCAGGTTCGGCGTGTATGGAGCCCGCAAAGCTCAGACGTCGCGGACCGGCCGGCTCGGCTTCAGGCTCCTCGGGCTGGCCCGTGTTTTCCGGACCGACCGTGACCTGGAGGTGGCGACCAGGCCGAACGCCATGACGGCGTAGCTCTGCTAGCAGCTCAGCATCGGTGGCAGGCACGGTGAAGCCCCATCCACTGGAAGCCTGAGCGTCGGACATGATCTCAGCCTACGACTCTGGGTTACCCGCACCGGCGGGCTCGTCCGCCCCCCAACAACCACCCGTGAGCGTAACGAACTTCGTGATCGGCAACGCCGACCCGGCTGGCTGCGATGCTTGCCGCGGGCAGGTTCGGGTGCCTCCTCCGACGAAGTCATGATCAAGTCTACGGGCTTACCCGCTTCTGGCATCGTCAAGATCGGGTCCTGGCTGACGCCGCCGGGACTGTCGACCCGCGTGAGGAGTTTCTCGATGGCCTTCTAGAACAGGTACGCCATGGACCAATCCGATCCAACTATGCCGCTGGTCAATGCGCTGGGCAACCGGCTGCGAACTTCTTGCGGGAAGGCTTCCAGCGGGAACCCACGTGTTGCTGTCCCCGTTCCGCTGCCCTGAAGCCCGGCGGCGAAGAAGTATTGAGACAACGGGCGGACGCTTGCGTCACCATGTGCAAGACGTCCAACAAGCGAAGCGATAGCGGCCGACAGAGCGTTGAACGGGGCATGCTTGGTCGCCATCACCCCCTCCACATATCGCATGTACGAGACGTGGGCAGCCCCCTCGGGCGGTAGTCCTGTTTGAGCTCTTCGAGCTTCCCAGACATCGGGAGGCATCAACCAGGGGCCGTCGTAGACCATGCGGAACATGGACCAGCATGCAAGATCGGCTACGCAGAACAGGCCGGGGGAGTCCCTCATGTTGGCCATGCCGTCTAAGCCCGCCTGCAAGAGACCATCGATCTTCACCCGCTGGACCTCGGGCGACGACTGCCAGATCGTCGAGTGCCCCAGCACGCCGAAGAAAACTTCCGGTACGGCCTCGGTAAACGGTGTTGGCACCCGTTCGGACGACAGGGCGTTGATCTTTTGCACTTGTTCGAACGATCGCTCTACGTGCTCGGCCTTCAGGGTGTTCTTGCACTCGAATGCCGCTGCGACCCCTCCGACGAGGTACAGCTTCTTGTTGATGAGCCGCCTCGGGTACCCCGGGCGCAGCACGATCAAGTCGACTTGTGGCCCCCGGGCTCCGTCCGCCGCTAGCAGGCGTCCCTTTGTAACGACCTGGTATGTCTCGGGCAACCAGTCACGCAGGAGCTTCGCCCAGGTTTCTTCGCCTTCGTCACCCGCCGTCCCAGGATCTTCACTAGAGACCGAGCGGATTCGCTCGTACTCGGACTGCATCTCTGCGGCGTCTTGGCGCATGAAGGTGGCCAGCTCGTGCGGCCGGTCCGAGGCGTCATCCTTTGGGGCTTCCGGCTCTAGGTCGTTCGCACTCATTTAAACGCCCCTCGACGGGCAGCCGATCAGCTCGTGCTGCCCAACCTCGTCGGCAACTTTCCGTCCCGCCGTCGGCGGGTTCGCCGTCACGCCGTCACCCGCTAGTCGGTACGACGTACGCAAGGCCCTGGAGACATTCAACCCGCTCGCCCAGCAGCTACTCGGCTCCACTACCGGGGACGCTTGCCGGTACGGTCGCGAAGCGCCAGGAGCCCGAGCCCGAGGAGCCAGGCCGGCAAGGACGAGGCGGAGCAGACTGCCGATTGACGGTCAGTCGTCGGCATGCCACCGGCCGGCGCCGGCTCCAGCGGGCTCATCGAGGCGTGCCGATCCAACGTGCAGGAGCGGGGGATCTCAGCGAGGTCCTCGACTGATCAGCCCCGGTTCGGCCGTTCATGGCGCTACGTCGTCAGGTTGATCGTGTCGGCGTAGGTGAGCGGCCAGCACGTACGTCGGGTGTCGGTCGAGGTTGTGGCGACCGCACTCGGCACAGTCTCGATCGCCATGCGACCTACGCCGTGGCCTCCTTTCTCGCCGATGGTGCTTGATCGGTAGTTCGCTGCCGGCCCGTGATCGTGGGCCCCCGGTGATGACCCTGGCTTGGTGACGGGTCAGCCTTCCCCCGTGACCGCGACGAGTTCGCCGGCGTAGCGGAGGGCCCGGAAGTGGTCTCGGAGCGAACCGGGGACGGGGCCGCCGCTCACAAGTAGGCCGCACTCCATGTTGTGGTCCAGGCCGGCTTCGGTGAGGTTGGTGCTGGTGACGAGGGCGGCGTCAGCGTCGGCTACAGCGACCTTGGCGTGCATGACGGCTACACCGTCGCCGACGGCGGGCCGCCGCTCGTACGGCCACTCGAGGACGGTGATCCCGGCGATGCCCTTGAACGCGAGAGCGGCGTCGCGGGAGAGCTTGCTGCCGGACGCCTCCTTGTTCTCCAAGACCAGGGTGATCCGGACGCCGCGGGCGGCGGCGGCGGTGAGCGCATCGCGGAGATAGGGGACGCGGTAGGCGGCAAAACTGACGAGGAGGAGCTCACGCTTGGCCTGATTGACGAGGTCGAGGACGACCTGGCTGGCGAGCCGGATAGGAACGCGTCCGGTGGTCGGGCCGGACCAGACGAGGTCGACGCGCTGCTCGTCCGCGGCGGTGGTGTAGCCGGCGTGCGCGCCGGTCAGCAGGGCGGCGACCTGGGCGCCGGGCAGCTCAGCATGCGACTGCCACTCGTGCAGGACGGCGCCGGCACGGGACCGGTACATCATCGTGGGGGGCCGCTCGAGTAGGCCGCCGGCGTTCGCCGGCGCTCCGGCATCTCGCAGGCCGTCCGCGAGACGCCGGACGTGATCTGTCGGGAGGACGCGGGCGGCATCGACGAGCGCGTCGAGCAGGCCGGGCGGCGCCCCGCCCGGCTTCACGTCGCCGGGTAGAACGCGGTAGCCGCGACGGGCCCGACCGGTACGAGGAGCCGACGGTCGAGGTAACGGTTGCCGCGCTCGCACGACGTCTCCGGCGCGAACAGGCAGGCGTGGCACGCCGCGCCGTGTAACGCCTCCCTGGGCGGCTGGGGGTCATGCTCGGCGCACAGCGGGTCGGATGAACACCGTCCCGCGGCGCGCAACGCGAGGGTCAGCAGCTCACCGAGCCGTTCGCTCTCACCGAGGGAGACGAGCCCGCCGAGAGTGCCCTCGCTGTCGGACGCGGTGGTGTAGAGCAGTATCCCGGCGGCTGGATCGTCCTGCGTCCCGGTGTAGATCCGCTCGCTGATGCTCGCGGCGGCGTACCCGCAGTCGAGCGCGACCTCGCGCATGAGCGCGTGCGACAGCGTGTGCAGCAGGATGTACCGGTCACCGGGCCAACCAGCGCCGGAGTCACCGTCCGGACTGATCCGGCGGCGCCACGCCCGGTGGGCCCGCATGAGCGGGTCCAGCGTTCCGGCGTCGCGGACGCGCTGCTCCCACTGTTGGACGGCCTTTTCGTCCAGGCGCAGGAACAGGCCCTCGCCGCGGACCTCCGCGGCGGGCACCCACTCCGGTCCGCGGCGGGAGATCGGGGCGCGGTTGCTCTTCTCACCCTCCCCGCGCTCGCTGTCGATCCGGGTGAACCCGATGAACGCGCGGACCTCGCGGAGCCGCTCGGCGAGCACGACCTGCCCGAGCCGGGTGCCTTGCGCCGCCGGGACCTCGCGGAGCTGGAAGTCTCGGTCGAACTTCACCCCGTCCGGGTTGGTGAACGCATCCCACTCCGGTCTCTTGAGGTCGTTCTCCGACTCCCCCTCCCATTCCGTGTCCTTCGGCGTGCGGTGCCGCTCGATGGCCGCCCACGCCTCTTCGGTGTCGAACCGGCGGAGCGGGTCGAGCGCGCCGCCGAGGCTGACGGCGTAACCGAGCGCGTCCTTGCTCGGCACCTTCTCCAGGTCGCCCCACAGTCGCTCGACGACCACATCGATGTCGCTGCCCGCGGCGGGTAGATAGAGCGAGGACAGGGTGTCCGGGAACCACAAGTTCGTCGCGCCCAGGACGACCATCCGAGCGGGCTCCCGGCAGCCTTTCGGATCGAACCAGTTCAGGTGCGGGTGCCGGCCTCGGCACAGGGGCAGCACGCCCGCGGAGCGCTCCCCGGTCGCCTCCATCAGGCTGCGCTTCGCCCCGCAGCCGCACCGGACCCGCAACGATGGCCCGAGGGTCTTGCCGAAGTCTTCCAGCGTCAGGACCGGGGTCGCGCAGATGCTGCCATCAGCATCGACCTTGTGGACGAACTCGATCCACGGGAATTCGTCCAGGTGCCCGGCCTTACACGCGACGACGAAACGCGCGGCCACCGCCGGTGAGGCTCTCTTCGCGCTGGTGCTGCGATTGGCGTGGCACTGCGCGTGGACGTATCGGGCCCGGTCGGGGCGGAACGCGTTCGTCTGGAGCGTGAAATCGTCGGAGTCCAGCCGCGCGAGCCGGTTGCACCGCGGGCGCAGGCACCGCAGCCACCGCGGGAACGGAACGACGGGGACACCGACGAATGCCCACTCACCGAACGGCTCGTTCGGCTTCTCCCCCGTCCAGGGCGCGGACCGAAGCTCGGCCACTTGCGGCCCGAGGCGGCGCTTCACCTCCGCGAGCAGCCGGTTCTCAGTCAGTCGGACCTGCTGCCGGAAGTCCCAGAACTCCAAACCGCGGATCAGCACGGTCATCTGCGGCAGGTCGACAACCGACCCGACACCGGAGGACCACAGCAGCGCGGACGGTCGGACGCCCCCAACCCGCGGCCAGAAGTCACGCTCGGTTCTCCCGGGCGCGGTCACCCGTCCCCCCCGTCGCGGTCGCCGTCCTGGTTCGCCGCCCACGTCCAGCGCGGCGCGTCACGCAGGCTCGGGTCGTCCGGTTCGAGTTGGAGGTTCACCGTCGGCTCGGTCTCCCGCATCGAGTAGGGCGCTGTCCATGTTCCCCACGCCGACACACCGGGCGGGCGCAGCAGGGCGGTAACCGGCTGCTTGGCCCGGCGGGCGTAGGCGATGACCGACCCCTCCGCCTGCCTTTTCGTGCGCTGCCAGTCGTCGACCCGCTCGGCGACCAGCCGCTCGATTTCGTCACCGACCCTGGCTTCGCTGGTGACGCCGCAGGCACGCTCGACGATCCGCCGTATGACCTGCTCGATCCGCGGGTCGTCTCCCTCGACGCCGTGCGCGGCGCGGTTCGGCACCAGCTCGGGGTCGCTGTGCCGCAACATGCCCATGAACACCCCGGTTAGGCCCCGGTCGAGCGCGCGGGGGCTGAACGGCGTCACCGACAGCGCCTCGACCTGCGCGTAGAACGTTTCGTGGTAGTGCTCGAAGGTTTCGTAGTGCGACAGGTCCCGGGGACGCGCCCAGTTGTAGAGGACAACGATTAGACCCGGCCGGTTGGGGCTGCGGCCGACCCGGCTGGTCGCCTGGATGTACTCCGCTGTTGCTTTCGGCTGCCCGGTGACGAGCATCAGCCCGAGGCGCTGCACGTCGACGCCGACGGCGAACATGTTGGTCGCGAGCAGGACGTCCAGCGGTAGCTCACCCTGCTCCTGCCGGTGTCGTCCGCCCTTCTTCTGCTGTTCGGCCCACTTCCGTCGCGCCTCGTTACTGTCGCGGTCGGTGTCGAACGGGACTTCCAATTTGCGCAGCGTGTCCGGGATCCGTCCGGACGGGACGCGGGAGGTGAGCTCCTCCTTCATCAGCGTCCGCCGGCGCTCCAGCCCTGGGCGGGGGAACTGGATGCGGGCGGTGATGTCGTCCTCCAGCAGCCGCCGCATTCCGCCGAGCTCGCGCAGCGCCGAGAAGTAGGCGACGAGCGTCATGTACGGGTCGGCGGCGTTGCCGTGCTCGTCAAGCATCTTCTGCGCGAGCAGCAGCACCGCCGACGCGACCCGGATCTCCGCTGCCTTCAAGCGCAGCCCGGGTGTGCACACGCCGACGTACCGGCGGCCGGGATGCTCGTCGGAGACCGGCAGCTGCCGGGCGAAGAACGAGTCCCCGATGTCGAGGACGGGCGGCGGGAACACCGCCAGCCGGCGGTGGAACAGCGCGTGCGCCTGCCGGTCCGCCCGCCGCACCGTCGCGGTCGACGCGACGACTCTTGCCCTGGTCCGCCTACCGTCGGTCTCCCACGAGCACAGCTCGTCGACGGCGGTCTCATACAGCCCGACCATCGTGCCCAGCGCACCGGAGATCAGGTGGAGCTCGTCCTGGATGACCAGGTCCGGGGGGCGTAGCGGCGTCACGTCGAGCGTCTTGGCGCGCGGCAGCCCGTACCTGCCGCTCGCATCGTGGGAGTCTCGGCAGTCGATTGTCTCGTCGAGGTCCGGGCTGCGGTAGCCGTGCCGTTCGCAGCGCCTGCTGACGTGGCCGAACAGGTTCCCCGCCGCGCCTAACCAGGGCAGCGCGGCGAACTTGTCGACCGTGCCGATGAGCAGCGACGGCGGGTGTCGGTACATCTCCTCATCGACTGTCAGGATCGGCAGACCCTCGCCGGGGTTCCGCCGCTCGCTGAACTCACACCGGCCCCGCGGGTCCCCGCAGTACATGACGGTCCGCTGCCGGCCCTTGTCCGCGTGCACGTGCTTTGCGAGGTCCATCCCCGATCCGCACCACGGGCAGGAGCGGATCGGCATCGGCGAGGACACGCCGCTGGGTCGGCGGCCGCTCACGCTGCCGGCGTCCTCGACGGCCTGCTCCGCGTCGCCCCACCGGTTCGGGGTGACGCTGCCACCCACCCAGAGGCCGATCCGGAACGGCTCCCCGCCCAGGTCGGGCACGTCGGCGCCGAGCCGGTCCCGGCGCAGCACCTCGCACGCGCAGACGAGCGCGGCGGCGCGGGTGAACTGCTGGGCGGTGAGCAGCCGCAGCGTGTACCGCATGATGACGGCGACGCCGGCGGCACCGTCCCGGCCGTCCAGAACGCCCTGCAGCCGGCGGATCGCGAAAGTGTAGGCCGTCAGCCCGAGGTACGCCTCGGTCTTACCGCCGCCGGTCGGGAAGAACAACAGGTCGACGACCGCGTCGCCGCCGGCCGACCGTTCCTCATGCGCCGGGTCGGTCAGCGAGGGCAGGTTGAGCAGCACGAACGCGAGCTGGAAGGGCCGCCAGGACCGCAGTTCGGGGACGTCCACCTCGCGCAGCGCATCTTCCAGCGTCAGCTCCGGCCGCTCGGCGAGGTACCGGGTGGCCTCGGTGCGCTGCCGCTGCAGCTTCATCGCCCTATTCGCGAACCGGAACGCCCGCCACGCGGCCTGCCCCTGCCGGTCCTTGGACGTGACCAGCCGGACGCCGGCCTGGATGCGGTCCGCCGCGACCCGGGCCGTCCTGAGGTTGCGCCGGGCCGACTCCTCATGCCCGGCAAGGCGCGCGGCGGGCGCTGACAGCCGTTTCTCCTGCTGACCCAGCCAGGTGCGGTAGGCGCTGAACAGCGGCGACAGCCACAGAGACAGCTCCTCCTGCGACGCCTGCCCCAGCCGGTGCATGTCGAGCACGACGTCCTGGAAGCCTTCTACCTCGGCCGGCTTCGGTGGGACCGTCTGCGGCACGTCGTAGGACGGCAGCGGATCGGTCGTGAGCCGAACCGCGCGCCGCGGCTCCACAGCGCTGCGCTCGGCGTGCACCGCGATGCCATGGCCGACGGCGAACTCCGGGCAGTTCCGGTACAGCATCCGCAGCGCCGCCGCCTCGTCCTCATCCTGCCCGTGCCCGTCCGCCGGCTCCAGATCGTTTTTCGCGAGGAAGACCGGCGACGTGCCGTCGAGTGCGCTCACCATCAGCCCGGCCTGGAACAGCCAGGCGGACTCCTTCGCGCCCGCCGCCGCCTCCTGGTCATTCACCAGGAACAGCGTCACGACGCGGTGCGTGCCCCGGTCGCGGGAGACGGAGCGGACGACGACCCCCGGCGCGTCCTCCGGAGCCGGGGCGACCCTGCTCTGCGGCGCAAGCAGGTCCACCTCGACCTCACCGCCGCGCGGCACACGCTGCCACACCGTCGCCGGTTTACCGGTCTCGGTGGTGGCCGTCGTGGACTTCACTCGTAGGTACGCGCCCCAGCGGGCGTGAACGTGGACGTGGGTTGCGTCGCTGTCCACCACGAACGTCAGCCCGAACGACGACGGGAACATCTGCGACCTCGCTGGTCGCGGCGCCGGGTCCTCGTCCTCCTCGTCATCCTCGCCGGTCACGGCGAAGTCGTCCGCGTCTGTGTCCGCCTCAGCCTGCGTGTCCGCATCCCAGGGGGCCAGCAGCCCGACAGCGTAGCGGTCACGCGGGTTCCCGCCGTCGGTCTGCTGGAACTCTTCCTCCGCCCCGTCCCAGGGGCCGACGAGGTCGGTGCGGAGCTGCTCGGCGAGCGCGTCCCGGACGGCAGGCGATGACAGGATTCGGCTGGTCGGCGCGGTCACAAGACCTCCTCGTCGAACAAGGATGGCGCAGGTGTACGCGGCGGCGCCGACATCTTGTGGCCGCGGCGCCCGGCCGGTGCTTGCCCGGCCTCGGCGGCGTGCCGCTCCTGGTTGAGCAGCAGCAGCCGGTCGAGTAGCTCGACCTGGGCAGCCGGCGAGACGGTCCAGCGGACCCCCTGACGGGTCTCGTAATGGCCGTGGTCCAGCGGCAGGTCGGCCCAGCCGTACGCGGCACACACCGTTTCGTCTACGGCCAGGTGCAGCCGGCGCAGCTGCGCGACCTCACCGTCCGTCACCGCCGGGTTGTGCACCAGGTTGTATGTCTTCGTCAGACCCAACCGCCGTCCGAGCATGAACGCCCGCCGGTCCTCCTGGAGCCGCCTGCCTGCCCCGCGCGTCTCGTCGCTGTTCTCAGGCCGGGTCAGGGTTTCGAAGACGTCCGACGGCGTGTATCGGAGGTCATTGCGCATGGTGGACGCTCGTGAGATGGCCCACCAGTAGTGCGGCGCACTCGACAGCAAGGCGAAGTCGGCCATGTCATCGGTCGCGAAGACCACGCACGCCTCGCTGAGCACCTGCCCTGTTCGCACCCGTACGGGCATGACAACCTTGCTAACGCGGGTGATGGCGAGGACATGCGACAGGCCTCGGATTGCTGTGTACAGCCCGACCGCAGGCCTTGTGTAACGCCACCAAACCTCCCGGCGTTGTTTGTTGTTGTTTCGCGCGCGCTCGGGCTTGACCCGCTGGCGGACGATCTCGTAGCAGTCCGGATACTGCGCTGCGCGTTCCTCCGGCCAGTCGAAGAAGTTGATGATCCAGCGGCTGCCGCTGCTGTCAGGGCGCGTGTTGAGGTCCTCTCCGTTGACGTACGGGAACAACACGTCCGCGTTGCGCGGGTCCCGGTCGATGAGCGTGTGCGCGTCCACCGCGCTCATCGTGAAGCCGAGGCCGAGGACGTACGAGCCGATGAAACCGATGCCACGGTTGGCGAGCAGCCGGTACGGATTACCGGTGACACGCCCGGCTGGGTCGAGCGCGGGTGAGATGGCGGCCACCTGCACGCCGTCTGCGACGGCGAGCACACCCGGTTCGCGGCTCGTACGGCTGCCCCATAGGACGCTGAACTCCAGGTTGGCGCCGCGGGTGGGCCACTTCCGGCTCTTGATCGCTGCGCGGAGGTCGAGGCCGGCGGCAACCAGCCGGTCGAGGCCGACTTCGCGGGTGTCGCCCTGGGTGACGGTGTTGGTCGCGATGAGCCCGAGCTGGCCGTGGGTGTTGAGGAGCGCGTGGGCGGTGAGGAGAAAGTAGGCGACGAGGTCGGCGCTGCCTCGGGTGCCGCCGCCGACGTGGCGTACCAAATGTTCGCGGTAGGCGACGCCGGCAGCGCCGGTGATCTTCTGGCCGCCGAGGAAGGGCGGATTGCCGATCACGGCGTCGAATCCGGGGTCGTCGGTTCCGAGGAATACCTCTGGGAATCGGGTGAGCCACTGCACCGGCCGGCGCCTGGCGACCGCAGGGGGCCGATCGGTGTTCAGCCAGCCTTCGGCGAGAGCACGCACGGACGTGACGGCCTCGGCCTGCTCTGGCGAGCCGGGCCGGGCGCCCAGCAGGGCGGCGACGTGGCCGGCAAGCTGCGCGCTGCGTCCGTCGACATGCGCCTCGCCGGCCCTGGCGCCGGCAAGGGCCGCACCGGTCAGGCCGTCAGCGAGCAGCGTCAGGTCGGCCAGCTGCCGGTCAGCCTGCGCGAGGAGCGTCGTCTTGAACTCGACTTCGCGGAGGTCGGTGCTTGGCCGGCTGGTTAGGTCGTGGCGGGTGGCTGCGGCGGCGGCGAGGAGTCGCCGGACGTGCGCGGTCTCGCCGAGCAGCGTGCCCGAGTGGAGTTCCTGTCCGCGGATGGGGACGACGTGCAGGTTCTCGATCTGGGCTAGGGACGTCAACCCGAGCAGCGAGTCGCCGGTGACGAGGCGGTGGTCAAGGAATGTGAACGGCCTGTTCTGGGCGGAGGTGATCAGCCAGAGGCTGAGCTTCGCCATCTCGACCGCGAGCAGGTTGATGTCGGCGCCGTATAGGCAACGTTCGACGACGAGCCGGCGGGCGTGGATGAGCGCCTCGTCTGCTTCTTCGTCTGAGGTTTCGGTACGGATTTCCTGGTCGTGCAGGAGCTCCCACAGCGTTCTCGTCGCAACCTCGCCGAGCGTGTCGACCGAGGCGGCGGAAACTGCTTCGATGAGCCGGTCGGCCAGGTAGCGGCAGGCGGCGACGAGAAATGCGCCGGAGCCCATCGCGATGTCCGCCACCCGAAGTCCGAGGATCGTGGCCGGCTGGCGGAGCCGCCACCGAGCCCGGTCCAGGGTCTGTAACGGGCCGGGATGGTAGACGAGCGGCTCCAGCGCGCCGGCGACGACGCCCTCCGCGAGCGCGCGGGGGGTGTAGTGGGTGCCGGTGTCGCTGCGCGCGGACGACGCGGTGACGTAGAACCGCCCGGGTGGGATGATGACCGGCAGGCCGCGCTGGTCCTCGCGTAGGAGCCGCGCGAACGGCAGAACTCGCGAGGCCTGCGCTTCGTCGTTGTCGGTCGCGGCGAGGGTTCGTCGCCACAGCGCATCCCGTGCCGCGGCATCGGCTGGGGCGCCGAGTCGCTGGCCGATCCAGGAGGCGGTCTTGCCGAGCTGTTTGCCGAGCCAGCCGGCGAAGCCGCCTCTATCGGCCGCGGCCTGGGCGTCGAGCTCGTCCAGGCTGATCTCGGGCTCTTTCGGCCCGGTGAAGCCGAGCACCCAGCCGTCGGCGCGGGTCGCGTTGTGGTCGAGCAGGCCCTCGTACACGTAGCCGATCTGCTCGACGTCGAGCGCACGGTAGGTGACGCGCCGGTTCTCCCGGACGCCTCTGTCGTGGAACTCCAGCCACATCAGCGATCGGATGACCCGCCGGACGGTGCGGTCATCGACGGGCAACGGCGGCAGCCGGGTGCCGTCGGCGAGGCGTCCTTCAAGCCAGCCGTACCGGTCCGGGTCGAACAGGCCACCGCCGTAGCCGGGCAGCCGGAACTCGTGGTGGTCGGCGCCGTCGTGCACGACCCGGAACGCCGCCAGGAGCCTGTGCCACGCCCCGATGCCGTGCTCCAGCGCGTCCTCGCCCGCGTCGGCGGCGCGCCGGTCGAGCTCGTCGCCGAGGGTGGCGATGCCGTAGGAACGCGCGTACAGGTCGTCGTCGATGGGCAGGAGGCGACGTTCCTCGGCGGCGAGGATGAAGACCAGGCGCATCAGCACCGCGACGGCTGCCTCGTAGACGTGCTCGCTGTCGACTCCGGCCAGGTAGCGACCAGCGACGCCGACCTGGCTCCCGCGGGTGCGTTCGGCCACCCGGCCGATGCTGTCAACGAGCGTCTCGACCGCTGCCCGAACCTGCTTGCCGAGCTGGTCGGTGACCTCTTCCTGCGAGTCCAAGCTCGCCTGGAGCATCCCGAGCAGGGTGCGATTGTCGGCGACGCCGAGCGTCCGCCGGCGACCCTGCAGCGTGACGAACGCTTCCAGCGTGACCCGGTCCTCGATCCACAGGACCGAGTCCCACAGGGCGTGCGCCGTCGCCCCGTCACGAGGGGACCAGACCAGGCCCCACCACCGCCCGTCAGTCAGCAGGCCGAGTGGGATGTCGTGTTCGCGCAGCGTGATCGCTACCCTGTCCAGCGGCGATGCCGACCAGCCGTCGGTGCTGCGGGCGGTCAGGCTCGTGCCGGGCGGCACGGTGAACCCGAGCACCGCGGGCGTGCCCTTCTCCGGGTCGTCGAGGGTGAACGCGGCAGCGGTGAGCGTGCCGTACTCCGGCTCGGTGTGTTCCCACTTCCCGGCCGGGGGGTCGAAGTCGGCGTCGTCCTGCCAGTCGAGCAGGTCGCGGACGACGTAGTCGAGCCAGGCCATCTGGGCCCGGCCGGGATCCTTCGCGTGTTGCTCGGCGTCCCATGTTGACCAGCCGAGGCGGAGCCGGTCCATCTCCGGCTTGCGAACCGGGTCGAGCCCCTGCGGCAGCGCGACGGTGAGGACCGGAAGGGTGAGGAACGGGCCGCCGCTCTCGACCAACGCGAGCCAGGTGGCGTGCTGGCGACGGACGGCGCCGATGTCGGTCACGCGGCCAGCCGGGTAAGGGAGTCGGGTACGCAGACGAGGAGCGCCGCGGGGAACGCCAGGACATTCGTCGTCGCGTAACGGCGGCGGATGAGCTCGGTTTCGCGGGCTATCTCCTCCGGGACGGAGGCGAGCCGGATACGCCAGGCCTCCTGATCGCGTCGGAGCTGGTCACGTTCGCCGTCCTCCCACAGCGCAAGCTGGTCGCTTTCGGGCTCGTGCAGCGCCTCCTGGATGGACAGGGCGAGCTGGTCAAGAACGCGGGTGATGCGGCGGGTCTGCTCCTCCTGCCGCTCGGCGAGCTTGCCGCGTAGGGACTGCTCGCGCTCGGCGGCGCGGGCGTCGATGGCGCTGCGGAGGCCGCCGCTGACGCGCTCCCACATGCCCGCCATGGTGTCGGCGACAGCGGGTGGGACGGGAGCTGCGGCCGGGTCGAACGCGGCCTGGAGCACCCGGTCGAGGGCGCCGACGCCGAGCCGCGCGAAGCGGCCGTCGCGGATCACGCCGCCGGCGGCGAACACCTCCTCATGGAGCCGGTGCCCGTCGGCGCCGACGAGGACCAGCCGGCTGTACGCGGCCAGCACCGGCCCCTCGGCGAGACCGTCGGGGACGCGGCAGTAGGCGACCCGGCTAAGCGTGCTGGTCTCCCCACCCCAGACCTCGGCGCGGAGCAGACGGGTCGCCATCGCAACAAGGGGATGCCCGAGGTGGACGTACACCACGTCGCCCTCCGGTTGGCTCGCGGCAACCGCCCGGTCGAACGTGACCGGGCGGCGCTGGCCGGTGAGCCGGTGCGGCAGATCCAGCGTCACGGTCGCCCACGAGCTGGTAAGCGCGGGCACGTCCCAGCTGCCGGGGAGGGTTCCCGGTTGGAGCGGCGGCTGATGGGCAAGCGCAAGGGCGGTGCCGACGACGTGTGCCACATTCGCCGGTCGGACCCGCAGCTCCTCGATGGACTCATCGAGCTGCGCGCGCAGCCGCTTCGCCTGTTCGCGCAGGTCAAGCTCGGCGCGGGTGAGCCGGACGGTCGGGGCAGTGTCGATCCGATCGACGTCGAGCCCGGTGCCGCGTCCGAGCATGCGCTTCTCGACCTCGGCGGACAGGACGGCGTTGACCTTGCCGAGGTCCTCGCGGATGGTCGCGACCTTGTTCGCGACGCGGGACAGGAACTCCAGGTCGCGTTCGTAGCTGCCGGCCTCGGCATGCTCCCAGCCGGCACCAACGAAGTGCCTGACCTCGACGGTACGGGTCTGGCCGTATCGGTCGAGACGGCCGATCCGCTGCTCCAGCCGGTTGGGGTTGAACGGGATGTCGTAGTTAACGATCCGGTGGCAGTGGAGCTGGAGGTCGATGCCCTCGCTGGCGCTGTCAGTCGCCAGCAGGATCCGGACCGGGTCGCGGTCGGGTGGGGCCTGGAACGCGTCCTTGATGCGCTCCCGGAGCGCGTCGTCCATCCCGCCGTGCAGCAGGCGCAGCCGGTCCCCGCCGAGGCCGCGGGCGTCGAGCCAGGTCTTGAGCGCCTTCTGCGTGTCGCGGTACTCGGTGAAGATGACAACGCGCTCATCGTTCCACCACCCGCCGGGCCGGCAGGTCTGGTCCAGCCAGCCGATCAGCCGTTCGGCTTTGGCGTCGGGCCGGTTTGCGTGGACGCCGGCCCACTGCCGCATCCGGGCGAGGAGTGCAAGCTCATCAGCCGACGGCTTGCTCTGCAGCCGGGCGGCCTGCCCGAGCAGGTCCTGCTCGGCCGCCTCTCGGTCCTCATCCGTCCTGTCCTCATCGGCCCGGAGCCGGGCCTCTACGAGCCACGACGGAAGCTCGTCCTCGTCGGCCCACTCATCGGCAGCAGCGCGGCGGGCGAGTGTTTCCTCGTGGACTGCGAGGGTGACGGCGAACGCGGCGGCAGAGGAGAACAGCCGCTTCTTGAGCAGCAGCGCGATCATGTCCGTCGCCTGGTGCGCGGCGGCGCCGCGGATCCGCTGGTGCCGGGCGGCTGTGTATGCGGCGAGCAGCCGATGCGCCTCCCGCTCGTCGTCGGGGTAGTCGACTTCCAGCGCCTCGGACCGGCGGCCGGCGAATCTTGGGGTGCCGTCCGGGTTGACGATGTCGGCCTTCATCCGGCGGACCATCACCTCGTCCAGGAGGTCCTGGCGGGGCCGGACGCCGCGGGCAAAACGCTGCGGGTCCAGCAGCTCGAGCAGCGCCTCGAAGCTGTTGCGGTAGCCGTTGTGCGGGGTGGCGGACAGGAACAGTCGGTGTTCGAAGTGGGGGGCCAGCAGCCGTACCGCCTTGGTCTGCTGGCTGTCGATCGCGTACCTGCCCTTGCCGGACGGCGCGCAGTGGTGAGCCTCGTCGACGATCAGCAGCCCGAACGTGCGCGGGTACTCGGGGACGCCGCCGGGGGGCAGGACCTCGCGGAGGAGCCGCTGGGCGCGGTCGCCGCGCAGCCACGGCATACTGATGATCGTCCGGGGCCACACCCGCCATGGGTTCGCTCGAACGCCGTGGGACCGGCGAAGCTCCTTGAGCGCGTCCGAGTTCACGATCTTGAAGTCCATGCCGAACTTCTCCGCCATCTCCCGCCGCCATTTGTCGGTGAGGTCGGCGGGGCAGACGATGACGATGCGTCGGGCGCGGTGCCGCAGGACGAGTTCCTGGGCGACAAGCCCCGCCTCGACGGTCTTGCCGAGGCCGACGTCGTCGGCCACGAGCAGGTTGACGCGCGGGCTGCGGAGAGCGCGGGTGACAGGTTCAAGCTGGTAGTCCTCGATCTGGATGCCAGCGCGGAACGGGGCTTGAAGCGCGCGTACGTCGGCGCTGGCGACCGCACCCCAGCGAACCGCATCCAGGAACGCCTGCAGCCGGGCCGGGTCGTCGGCCTCATCACCTGGGACGAGATTCGGCAACGTCGCGACGTCAAGAACCTCTCGTCCCGGCTCGACCTCCCAAATCACGTCGAGTTCGTCGCCGAGGCCGTGGTCCTCGACGTTGCTCAGACGCACCAGCGTGTGCCCGGCGCCTCCTCGTGCGGCAAGCACGTCCGGCGGCAGGGTTGAACCGGACACGTCCGAGAC
Source organism: uncultured Actinomycetota bacterium (assembly GCA_963814355.1). Lineage (GTDB taxonomy): Bacteria > Actinomycetota > Actinomycetes > JADGOV01 > JADGOV01 > JADGOV01. The sequence continues at coordinate 37,347 of CAWFCZ010000017.1, forward strand.
AACCCAGTGCTGCCCCCGGACGCGAACCATCTCGCCGATCTCGGGCAGCGTCGACCGGGACGCAACATTACTGAGCGTCATCCGTCGCCCTGCCTGACGCGCCTGTGCGCTTCCCCACTTCCACTCCTGGGATGTCGCGTAGAAACCCAGTACCACGCTATGACGGCGAGTCAACAAGTGACTACTCGTCGACAGCGTCGCCGCGGTGATTCGACGAAGGTCTGCCAACTACTCACCAAGCAAGGCCTCCCCGTAACCTACTGGTGAGGTTGCGTAATCAACCGTCGTCCGTTCCCCGTGGGGACCAGCCCGACGGTGACCGATAGGTGATCTCCGGAGGCAGACCGGCTCCAGGTGGCGCCAGCTTGGCGGTCAGCTTTGCGGTGGTGAGCGCGCCCGGTCGGCTGCCTACGGTGTTCTGGTCCAGGTGGCCGTAGACGGTGGTGCGGGGCACGCCGAAGATGTCGGCGATCTGCTGGACGGTGTGCTCGCCACCGTCGTAGAGCTGTTGGGCGAGGGTGGCCTGCTGGGGTGTGAGCTTGCGGCGGCGGCCGCCGCGGCGGCCGTGGGCGCGGGCTGCTTGCAGGCCGTCGTGGGTGTTGGCCACGATCAGCTCACGTTGGAGTTCGGCGAGTACCGAGAGCATGCCGAACATGGCGCGGCCTTCGGCGGTGGCGGTGTCGATGCCTTGGTCGATGACGTGCAGTTCGACGCCGCGTTCGCGCAGCTCGGCGCCGAGGGTCACCAGGTGCAGCACGGAGCGGCCGAGCCGGTCCAGGCGGGTGATCTTGAGGGTGTCGCCGCCGCGGAGCAGCTTGAGGGCCAGGTCGAGCTGGGACCGGCTGGCTTTGGCGCCGCTGGCGGTATCGAGGTGGATGTTGTCCCGCGCGACGCCGGCCCGCAGCAGGGCGTCGATCTGGTGGTCGGGGTTCTGGTCGGTGGCGGAGACCCGCGCGTAGCCGAACAGCATCCGTCGACGATACGTTCGCCCGAGGTTTGTCGACGTTGTTTCCCGACATGGCTTGTCGACGGTAGTGGCCTGGGTGAACGCCGCGATTGCCGACGGGTGTCGGCAATCGCTCGTTTGTCGACACTGGTGGGGTGTTAGCCCGCCGGAGGAGTACCGCCGGCGCCGAGGGTGAGCCGGGCGGTCATGTCCAGGCGAACCTCGCCGTAGGGCAGGACATGGGTCCAGAACAACGGGGTCAGGCCGCGCTGGTCCTCGGCGTTGAGCACGGCGGCCCAGTCGGGGTCGGCGAGCACGTCTTGGAGCATGAGGGTGTTCACGTAGACCAGGGCGGCCTGCAGGATCCGCAGGCACAGCACGGCTGTCTCCTGCTCGTCGCGGCGGTTGGTGGCGATGTCGCCGCCCTTGCCGTAGAAGATCACGCTGTTGGCGCGGTTCCAGGACTCCACGCCGTTCAGGCCCTCGTTGATCTCCCGCTGCAGGTCCCTCGTGCGCAGGTAGCGGGCGACGAAGATGGTCTTCTGCGCGCGGCCGACTTCGAGCATCGCCTGGTAGGTGGGGTGGGTGGCGTTGCGGGTGAAGCGGCGCAGGATCGCCTCGGTGGAGGCGGTGCCGGTGCGGATCGCGGTGGCGTATCTGATCATCTGGTCGTACTGCTGGGCGATCAGCTCCCATCGGATCGGCCGGGTCAGCGCCGGCGCCAGGGCGGGGTAGGCGTCCGGTTCGCCGGCGGCCGGCCGATACAGCTTGACCTTGTTGATCCGCTTGATCCGCGGCAGCAGGTCGAAGCCGAGCAGCCTGGTGATGCCGAACCCGATCTCGGACTGGCCGTGCGAGTCGACGTAGTTGGCCTCCACGCTCATCGAAGTGCCGTGCCGGATCGCGCCTTCGACCATCGCGTGTACCTGGATGCCGAGCAGGTCAGGTGCTGGGAGTGCACCACCACCGAGCCACGTTCGACGTGCCAGTAGATCAGCACCCCGCGGCCGCCGTAGCGCGAGTGCCACTCGGTGAAGATGTTCTGGTCGAACGCGCCGAAGTGAGTGGAGTCCGAGGCGACCGCGGTCGACCCGGCGCCCCAGATGGCCTGCTGCCGGGCGGTGAAGGTGGCGTTCGCGATCTCGATGGCGATGGCGCGGGCCGCTTGGGCGGTCAGGTACCGGCGGCGCACGTAGCGGATCTCGTCCTCGGAGTGGCTGTGCTGGCCGGCCGCGACGGCCCGCAACCCGGTGTTGGTGCCGTAGCCGTAGATCGCCAGCATCAACCGCTCGGCCAGGTCCTCTGGGCTGATCGTGCCGCGGCCGGCGACCGAGGTGACCACGCTCAGGCAGCCTGTGCGCAGCACCGCCTCCTTGAGCATGTCGATCAGCGGCACCATGCCCCAGCGCCGGCCTACCTCGGCCTTAAGGCGGCGCAGGTTGCGCGGCTCGGGTGCGGCCTCGATCGGTGCGAGCTTGATCGCTCCAGCGGGCCGATCGGCGACCTGCAACCAGTCCGCCGCGGGCAGCGCGTCGTGCAGCGCCGCGAGCTCGGCGCGCATCTCCTCACGCAGCGGGTCGACGAACGCCGCGGCGTCCAGCGGCTTGGACAGTTCCCGATAGTGCTCGTGCCGGCGTTCCTCGAAGTCGGCCGGCAGGTCCTCGTCCGGGTTACGCGCAGCGCTCCGCACCGACCACCCAGATTTCCTTGCAGCGCAGCCGGCCGCGCAGCTCCCGGAACGTGCACACCTCGTAGGCCATGCGCACGGTGCGGCGGCGGCCGCGCTTGTCGACCTTGCGCACCAGCGGCTCCCAGTCCCCGCGCAGACCCGGGTGAGCGGGGACGTGCTCACCGGCCGGGTAGTACGACAGGTTTCCCGCCGCGGCGTACCGGCTGACCTGTTCCAAGGCCTCGATCACCGGCCGGTGTGTGTTGCTGGACCGGAACTGGAGCACCTCGAGCAGCCGGATCAGCCCGCGCCGGTAGTGGTTGGTGTAGGAGGCGCGCAGTGTGGTCGCCACCGTTGTCCGGTACACCGGACCCTTCGTCCGGTACTCGTGTACCAGCTCCCGCAGCGTCGCCTCCCCGCCGGCGATCGCCGGGTACACCACCCGGCGCACCTTCTCCTCCGGTGCCGCGAGCTAGGCCTCGGCGATCGAGAACAGGATGTTCTCCTTGTCGGTCACCTTCTTGAAGGCGTTGATCAGCTCTGCGGTGACCTTCTTCTCTGCGCGGGCGTTGATCCGGTGCACCGTGGCGATCAACAGCTCCACCAGCGTGTCGGTGATCTCCCGCTCCCGGATGTGCAGCAACGCCGCCAGCAGCGTGAGCGTCTTGGCCGGGTTCGGATGCGCTCGCAGGTGCGACGGGGACTCCACCGCAGCCTGGGCCCGCCAGCCGGCCAGCACCCTCGGCCCACATCGGCGAACACCTCAGCCGGCACGGCGACCGCCCGCACCGCGAGCAGCTTATCGATCTCGGTGAGCATGCTCTCCAAGCTCACGTTGCCCGGATCGGTCTTGATCAGCGCCAGCACCGAGGGACCTCCACCGATCCCGGCCCGGCCCTCGTCGTCCTCGCCGGCGGCGATCAGCGTTACCAGCCGAGTCGCCACCTCTGGCGGCAGCCGGCTGGTCACCCCCGCGAACAGCGTCTCCTCGCCTTGGTACAGCGCCGAGGCCAGGATCCGCTCGACCCGGGTCCGACCCGGCGGCTCGATCCGCTCTTCCCAGCAGCGGGCCAACAGCTCTACGCGGACCTGATCCGGGCGCCGCTCGGCCTGCGCGACGTGCTCGGCCAGCCACGCGGTCAGCTTCTCCGCATCCGCGACGGAGCATTCCCGGAAACCCAGCGACCCACGGATCTCCGACCGGTGTGCCTTGATCTGCCGGCCCGACCAGTCATAGAAACCGAGCTCAGCCCCCGCCACCCCCACCTGTTTGGCGACGAACTCGACGACTTCATCCGCCAGCTCCCCACGACCAGCCGGGAACCGACCCCTGTGGGTGAAGAACTTCAGCAACAGCGCGAAACCCAGCCGGGTCGGACCCGACTTGTTGCGCAGTCGCGCCACCTCGTCCGGCAGAAGCGTGAAGTGCTCGACGAGCTCGTCCAGCTCCAACCGACGCGCCACGCAGCCCCTCCGGCGGGTGATCACGCCAAGACCCGGCCCGGACGTTATCGGTGATCACCTACGGTGGGGCGGGAGAACGACAGCCCAAGTTACTCGCCGGTCACTTCGCCCCTGGTGACGAGCTCCTTACCGGCACCCCTACTACCGCAGGCGCAACCAATTCGGCGGGTTGACCGCTGACGACGCTAAACGGCTCAAGGACCTTCGAGTCGAATTATCCCGCGTAAGCCGGCGTGAGTTGCATCTGACGAGAGGACTCGCTTCACGGCGCGCCTGCGGGACGCCCGCGTGCGCCGTGGCGTCCTGCAGGACCAGGTGCAGCGGCGCTAGCCGTTCCCCGATGTGTCGTACAGCTTCGGCGTGCAGCTCGAGCTTTCCTGCGCTCGGAACGCTTGGCCACGGTCTTTGGGTACGTTGGGGAGAGTGGTGACGGCTCACCCCCGAGGGGTTAGCCGCGCCCTCGCTCACCCCGAGGCCCATGGCCATCTAAGGCGATGCCATGGCAGCGAAGGCAACTGCCAACAACGGCGCTCAATAGGCAACAGGTCCTCCCGCTCACGCGAGAGAGCCGGGAGTCCTTGCCACCTATCCCGCTATTACATCCGTCGCTTGTGGGCCCTGGTCATCCCCGATCAGGTTTTTCGTATATCGCTGGCAATCCACGCGGGTTGGATCATCCGCACCAGCCGCGGGGTCCACGGCTACAACGGTATACACATGTGAGGACTGGAGGTCGACGACATATGGACGGCATCCCGCGCAGGGACAACCGCCGCCTCCAACAGCCCACTGAGAGTCCAGGGTGGCGACCTTAAGCCAGCCCGAGCCGACGCTCCAGTCGTTTACCCAGATTGACAGTGGCCGCGCATCTATGCAGTTATACAGAGCTAGAGATCGGAGGCCCTTAATCGGAGCGACGGGCTCTACCCGGAAGCTCACCAAGGAGCCGGCCTGGATCAATGCGCCGGCAGCTGGATCCTGCGATATCACATTCAGGTAGTCCGGACGAAGCTCGCTGCTCAGGTTCCAAACGAAGCCTGGCTTGAGGCTCGCCTGATCTAGCGCTTTGAAGGCTGCGGCTTCAGTGAGCCCCTGGAGCGACGGGACTTGCGTCATTGCGGGGGGAGGTTGCGGAGGTGGCGGAGGTGGCGCATATATCCGCGTCCAGGAGCCGGCCTGTAGGTCGAACTGCCACCATTCCGCTCCCATTCTGTTTAGCATGATAACGACGTTGAGACCGGCGCCTCCCAGATCGACCGGGAACACGACGTGGAAGCTATCAAGGAGGTCCCCTAGCCCACCGGTATTCGACGGGTTGGTCCAGTTGATCCCATCGGGCACGAAGTCGCCGAGCCACCAATTCCCGTCCCCGTTGTAATACATCAGCACCTGGGCGACGTCAGGGCGAGTGAAGTTCCCTACCCAGATGCCGTGGTTCCCATCAAGAATATTCCCGAAGCCGGGGGTCGTGGAAGGATTCGTCCAGTTGATCCCATCGGGCACGAAGTCGCCGAGCCACCAATTCCCGTCCCCGTTGTAATACATCAGCACCTGGGCGACGTCAGGGCGAGTGAAGTTCCCTACCCAGATGCCGTGGTTCCCATCAAGAATATTCCCGAAGCCGGGGGTCGTGGAAGGATTCGTCCAGTTGATCCCATCGGGCACGAAGTCGCCGAGCCACCAATTCCCGTCCCCGTTGTAATACATCAGCACCTGGGCGACGTCAGGGCGAGTGAAGTTCCCTACCCAGATGCCGTGGTTCCCATCAAGAATATTCCCGAAGCCGCCCGTGTTGGACACGGGAGCCCATGCGAGCGCATCTGGACTGCTTAGGTCGCCGAGCCACCAATTACTGTCGCCAGCATGATGCATCAGGATTTGGGCTCGCTCCGACGTTGTGAAGGGCGCCGACCACAGTGCATGCGCGCCGTCAGTTAAATTGCCGAAGCCAGAGGTGTCAGCGACAAGCGCGAAGCTTGTCATTCCTTGAGAGCCTACGGTCGCGAGCCACCAGTGACCGTCCAAGCCAAAGTGCATGAGTAGCTGCCACGCCTGACCCGCGTTGAACTTTCCAAGGTAAAGGAAGTGCTGGTCATCGGTAAGCCAGCCAAGGCCGCCCGTGGCACCGATCTCACGCCACTGGAGTTGGTTATCGGCGCCCCCTGCTTCCCTGCGTGAGAACCATGTCCATTTTCCGTTCTCACTTGCTACGAGGATCCCCCCGGGTTGGTCACCGTCAGTTGGCACTGGCCAAAACGACGGGGCACCGTGCGCGGACGGGACGGTAACCCTGGGAACCGTTAGTCTACGCAATTCGTCTCCCACCCTTCTAAGGCCATCCTCGATTAGTTCCGACGCCGGCTAGCTCTGTCGGTCAGAATTGCCGCTCGTCCCAGACTTCACCGAACTCAGGACTACCTGACCTTGGACATCCGCCAACCGGGTGACCAAGTGCTGAGCCGATCCAAAGACGACTGCCCAGGCGACCAGAGCCGCCTCAGTGCTCGGTCCAACTAGGGCGTTCGCTGCCACTACTCTCAACAGGAGTATGCCTAGTACCGCGGACAGGGCACCTGTCGGCACCTTAAGTGCGGCGAGTGCTATGGGTACTGAGTACGGCGTCGAGGTTCCCTGGATCCGAGGAAGAGAACCAACTGCGGTGACCATCCCCGCGACCGCCCCGAGCGCCTCCACCATGAACACATCCATCCCGCTGGGCATGGTGCCAGATACGCAGATCCTAGTGTTCTGTGAGCACATTGGTGCGACCTCGGGATGTCCCGCAGCAATGAGTGCCAGCATCACTGCACCTGCAGAAAGGAGCAGGAATGAGAACCAAACGATATTTCTGAAGCTCCTAACCCTGATGTGCTGGGCCGACGACGCTGCGTGAGCCGAGTTGAGCGCGGCTGCAAGGGAGAGTCCGCTCGCCGCGGATATCTGATGTGCCCCCGGTTGCAACGGCGGCTGGGTGAGTGCCTTCCGTTGAAAACTCCCTCCTTCGAGGTAGGGCGCGATCTCGTCTTCAACCCAGGCATAGAGCGCCGACAAGTGGTCACGGGGAGACGCCGCTACGATGACGACCTCCGCCGCGTGAACGCTACCCCAAGCGCGTTCAATGGCTGCACCGGTAACGCGCTCCGTCAGTCGCTCATGAGATGCCGCCCTACGGGCCGCACCGATAAGTCCTGCAGCCGATTCTAGGGCAGCGTTGGTTTCCGACTCTTTTGAGTCACCATGGGAAATAGCTGCGCACGAGGCGTCCAGTAAGTCGCAGCGAACGAGTACCTGCTCCTGCCAGACGCGCCGTGACGAACTCTTCCTTTCACCTCGGCCGGGTCGCAGCCTAACCCCACTCTCTCCATCTCGTCTCAGTGGCAGCCTAAACTTCATCCAGTTGCGCGGTGGTATTCCCGGGACGGCGTTGTTGTCCCTGGGGGGGGTTCTTCCCGGGTCGGCAGGTGCCGCCTCAGGAACAGCTGTGGGCTGCTCCACCGGCTCTGTCGGGACCGACTCGTCGAGTGGGCGACTAGCGGAATTGTGTAAGCTCCGGACGTCCTCGATCGGCAAGGTATACCCCCTCATATGCTGGCCCGAAATGACTCATCCACTGCCGCCACTGGGCAGAGCGGAGACCAGAGACCAGATCCTGACAGGTAAGGTGCTGCAACCACAAGAGGCTTGCTTCGGCTCATACGGCGAGCAACCAACTTGCGGGGTATGTCCGGTTAGTCGCTTCCCGTCTCGCCGCACCCTCAGCGGAACGCGGTGCCGCACTCCGTATCGCCCACCATCAACCGGCAGTCTGCGACAGCGGGGACTAGTCCTACTCTTCGACGTGTGACTGATAGTGGTAACACGGCCCCTGGGCGAACTATCAAGTCATCCCCATGGTCTCTAGCCGTTCTGGTCTGCTACGGCGTGGCAGGGTTGCTTGTGATTCTCGTTGGCAGTGCCTCAGCGAAACCGAGAGTCGGAACACCCACCACGACCGCCACCGCCAGCAGCCCGCCGACGCCATCACCCAGCAACACCAGGCGGGGCGGTCAGGCGACACCGAGGCCCGCCACGACCGTGACCCACCGCAGCAGCAGGCCGACCACCACCCCCACCAGCAGCAGCCCGCCGACGCCATCACCCAGCAACACCAGGCGGGGCGGTCAGGCGACACCGAGGCCCGCCACGACCGTGACCTACCGCAGCAGCCCGCCGACGCCATCACCCAGCAACACCAGGCGGGGCGGTCAGGCGACACCGAGGCCCGCCACGACCGTGACCTACCGCAGCAGCCCGCCGACGCCATCACCCAGCAACACCAGGCGGGGCGGTCAGGCGACACCGAGGCCCGCCACGACCGTGACCTACCGCAGCAGCCCGCCGACGCCATCACCCAGCAACACCAGGCGGGGCGGTCAGGCGACACCGAGGCCCGCCACGACCGTGACCCACCGCAGCAGCAGGCCGACCACCACCCCCACCAGCAGCCCGCCGACGCCATCACCCAGCAACACCAGGCGGGGCGGTCAGGCGACACCTAGGCCCGCTACGACCGTGACCCACCGCAGCAGCGGCGCGACCAAGTTGCCTCGGACAGGGCTCCCCTTAAGTCCCTTGATATTAGGTGCGGAAGCAATTCTTTTGCTGATCGCTGGTGCAGTTACGTTGAGAATAGCCCGCATGTTGAGGAGAGACGCGGATCTCGATTAGTGGCGACGCCTAGCTCAATCGTAGTACAAGCGCCGACCAGACAAGGAGAATGGTGGACCTGACGCCTGGAGCCAAGGGGTCGAACCCACAAGATCAAACGAACGCACGAGATGCCGTTGAAGCACTAAGTGCACTCTGTTCCAAGAGCAGTAATCAAGAGCAACTACCTGACTGGAAGTCCCTTAATAGTGCTCTGGCTTTTGAGAAAGCGCTACGTCGCATAGGACTTCGCCCAGACCGAAGAGAGCAGGCCGAGCGTCTGCACCAAGAGCTGTCGCGGCTTATCCCTCTTGTGGCGGCCATGCCCGATCCCATTGAGGAGTGGCATCGGATTGTTACAGAATTGGTGTCCGGAACAAGCCCCCTCTTGACTCAGGTACAGAGGCGATGGCGACTTAGGAAGGAGGCACTACTCGTAGTTACGGTCAGTCTGCTGGTCGCCACAGCCGTATTCTTCTGGGCTCTAGAGTCCCCATCCAGCCCATCTAGCCTAATCTTACTCATTGCCCTGGGCATGGTCTGCGCCTCAGCAGTTGCCGCATGGGCCGGCTGGGAGACAGCTCAGCACGAACTCTTTTCCTGGCGATGGCGTATTTGGCTGGGGCCGCCCGCAATCCTGACCATAGCAGTAGCGTTCTTGGCCGTGACCGGTCAGCGCGGCACCCGACTTACCGTCGCCACTCTTGTCGCGTCATTTACCGCAGCTGCCGTGGCCGGATTTGTCGCCTGGCGCGCGCAACCGCCAAGCGATACCCCGTGGACATCGTCTCTATCTCTCGCGGAAGGCGCCCCAGGGTCCATACGACTGTTATTGGAGTCGCTTCGGGATTTCGCGATAGCGCAGGCGTACAAAGAAAGACGACTAGCCTTGAGCTGGCTTATAACGCACATTTTCGTTGCATCGATCGGTGCCGTCGGCGCCGCTATCGCGGGCGCGGCGGCAATCGGCACTACTAACAAGCCCGACTCTATACTGGGTCTGCCGCCCGGGCTTATCGCGGCCCTGGCCTTGATCGGCGCTGGAGCAACCGCACTCGGAGCCGGTCTCAACCCTGGCCACGAGTGGAGAGCCGCCCAGTACCGTGCAAAGGAGCTCGACGGACTCGCACGTGAGATGGAGCCGATGGTAACAGTGGACCTACAGCAGTACGGGGAAAAGAGCAAAGAGGCAAGGGAGGCGGTCCAATACACCTTGGAGCGCCTGGACACTATTCTAGGTTCTCCGAAAGAGACTCAATACTTCTGGGCGATGCAAGGGAAGCCCTGGGAAGGCCTAGCCGACGCGACCGCCGAGGGCACCACGGCCGAGGATCAGGCCGCCAAGCGGGAATGACCGCCGCCCGCTGACGTCGCACACGACCCGCTCGGCTGCCCTGACCCACGGTTCTTACCCTCAAGGTAGCCCGCACCCACGCGGGGGCCGCGAATTTGGTCTCGGCACATGACGTCCGGCTGCTAAGGGCCCGTTGCTGCACCTAGCCCCATTTATCCCGTGTGAATCTGGCGTGAGTCGCAGCTGGCGAGAGAACCCACTCCTCCGTGTTAGCCGACGGCTGATGCGCATGTGACCGCGATGCATCGCCGCCTTAGCGGCCCAGCAGGCCTGCACCTCGGCGGCGCGAGTGGGGCACCCTCGACGAGAAGGTGCTTAGCGATCACGCCAGACAAGGCTGGCAGCTGAGGGCGATTAGCGCGGATTCTCGCGCAGCAAGTTCGGCCCCAGTTTCGGGGGGCCTGGATGGTCTAGTCGAACTCGAAGCGCAGGGTGTGTCCGGCCCACCAGGGGACGGCGACTTCGGGTATGTCGGCTTGGCGCAGGACCGGGGAGTAGGTGCGCCGGTTCAGGCGGACGGTGATGGTCTGGCCCTGGTTGAGGATGACGCCGCCGGTGGAGAGGAACCGTCGTTGCAGGGTGTCGGGGGTGGTGTGGTGGTAGCCGGTGAGCCGGCGTCGTAGGGAGGCGCAGACGGTGTTGGCGAGCACGGTGAGCGCGACGTCGAGGTCGACGTTCAGCGGTACGGCGCCGGCGAGTGCGTCGAGGTGGAAGGAGCGGATGGACTCCGCCAGGCGCTGCTCGATGGTCATCCGCCGGGCGTAGCGCCCGATGAGTTGTTTGGCGCTGGCGCGGCGGTCGTTGGTGATGATGACGGTTGGTGTCCCGTCCAGGTAGTCGCCAGGGAGCCTGGTAGCAGCTACCCGGACCGGACTCACACCGGCAAGCGACGTCGAGCACGAACCAGCAGATCACCCCGTCATCAGGTCACCCCCGGTCCTTCAGGACGCACTACGGATCAGGGCTTAGATCTGGAAGCCTGAGCGGATCACGCGCATGAACCTGATGCTGCTGTCAGAGACAACTCGCCCTGTGCACTTCTCTTGGCCCATCGGAGCGCGATAGCCTCCCCGAGAGCAGAACGTGGGACCGCCCAGACCCGCCGTCACGCTCGTCACGATCTCCACGTGGCTGCCTCCAAACGCCGCGATGTCCCCGGGCCGCACATGCGCCTTAGAGACCTCATAGAAGGGTGGATTGCCGGTGAAGACTTCGGCAGCGGAGAAGTACTTCGCCTCGCTGACGCGCATCTTCGCCAACCCCGCCATATAGAGCGAGTCTCCAAGGAACACGTTGCAGGTATTTGAGGCTTCAGTGTTCCCGCGCAGGAAAGCTGCAACCTTAGTATCGGGCCACTTTGCGAAGGCAGCTTTCAGCTTGGCCAGGTTTGTGGGAGTCTCAGGGATGCCGTGAGCAGGGTCGAAACCCGCCAGGTCTGCGATTACGGTGCGCTCGCGGTTTGTGGGCGAAGAGAGAGCGTGCCAGTCCGCCCAGGAGTCGAACTTCGCCGGTTTCTTTGCAGCAGCTTCCAACGCCGTGTTCGGAGAGAAGAACCAACCCCAAGCTGGGGCGAGCCCGTCACCGTTGCCTGGGCCTTGGAAGTGCTGATAGGACTCCATGGAGACTGCGTCGTCGCCAAGCTGCTTTGCTGCAACCGCGAGTCCGGGGTGAGGTAGCGGCTCGTAGGACCCGATCACCGCCTCAACATCCACGCCGCCACGGTCGCCGCCGACGCCGACCTGGTCGAGCGCGGCCGCGCGGGCGTCGTCGGTGCTGATTAGCCCGTCGTCTCGCGCAGCCTTTACGACCTGAAGGTTGTCGTACCGCTGCTCGGGCGTCCGCGCTCTCCCGCTGTCGCCACCGGAGTTTGCGCCAGCATTTTGCTCCGCCTGCTTTGCCTGGACCTGCTGCGCGAGCTGCTTTGCCTTGACGAGGTCGACGGCGCCGCTGGCAAGACCGGACAGCAGCTGCTGCAGCTCTGGCAGACCTGACATGTCGCGGAACGCGTCGCCCTTCCCTAGCAAGTTAAGCGCCGCGGCAAGCCCGACAGGGTCGGGTGCAGCCGGCGGCTGCGTGATCTGCACCACGGCATTCGGCAGTTGGCCCTGTTCGACGTTCGTTGGCTGACCGCGGAATCCCGGCGTGATGCCCTCGATGGCGGGCGCCTGCTCGCAGGGCGATTCTTCCCATTTCCAGAAGCGCGTGACGTCGCGTTTCTCGCAGGCGTTGCAGTTTCCGAGCTGTGCCTCGGCGAGCACGCCGCGGGTGGGGAGGCTTACGATCGTCGCGGCGGGCTGCTCGGTGGCCGGTGGCAGCGTTTTGCCACCGGTGTCGCCGTGGTAGGCGAAGACGATGTGCTGGCCGCTGATGGCCACGGGCACCGAATCGATGTTGTCGCGCGCTGCTCCCCGCCCCATTGCCCAGTCGAGCGCCTCGGCTAACCACATCGGCTCTTTCAGCGCGACCAGCCGCGGTCCGTACGTGTCGCGGTGGTCGTACAAGTGGGTGGTCAGCTCCCACGCCAGCCCGAGGTCTTGCGCGCGCTGCGCGGAAGCTTGCTGGTCCTTCTCGGCGCTGGTTGTTTTCGGATTGGAGGGCTCGGGCGGTTTCGGGACTGTAACGCCGAAGGGTTCGATGCCCGGAGTTACAAAATTGCGCCCGCTGGATTCGTCGACCAGGACGTCTTCTTGACCGTCTGGCTTGCGCACGGTTACCTTCAGACCGCGAAGCGAGAACTTCCAGCCTCCTTGCCCCGGCTCGAAGTGGATCTCGAACCCCTTGATCTCGGACCGGCGCAAAGGGTTTGCCAGCGTGAGCTTAAACGGCCCTAGTGGCTCGGGGTCAACTTCGTACTCCTTGTGGTACCCCCAGAAGCGGGGGTCCGGCAGCGTTACCTTTGATGACAGTCTGCCCTCTTCCTTGAACAGCGCCTCGCTCTGGTTGTTTCTAACGAGACGCAGCTTGACGACGTCCCTGTCGGCGCCCTCAGGGCCGCGTAGCACAGTCGCGTCGATCCGCTCGATGTCGTAATCGGACGAGGGTGTCACCGGGCTGGGAGCGGCTGCGTCTGGTCCGTCGAAGAACAGTAGGCGCCGCACGGCCTCGAAATTTGCGGCGAGCCTGGGCTTACCGCCGCGACCTGCGCCTGATACAGGGGATCCTCGCCGGGCAGCTCGGCGTGGACGTGGCCGGGCTGGGCGTGGACGCGCTGAGCGTGCCGGCGCTGCGGGCCGCGTTCGCGGCCTTCGCCGCCGGCCACGCGAAGGCCTCCATCGCCCGCGCCTGGTCGGTGTGGAACTCCTTCTGCACCTTCCTGGTCACCGACGGCGCCCTGCCCGGCAACCCGATGTCGGGGGTGACCCGCCCCCGCGCCGGGAGACGCACCCCGAAGCCGCTGCGCGGCGGCGACACCCCGGACCGGCTGCTGCGGGCGCTGGCCGACGGCGCCCGGGCGGCCCGGGACCCCTGGCCGGAGCGGGACCTCGCCGTCATCGCCACCCTGCTGGTCACCGGCATCCGGTCCAGTGAGCTGACCGGGCTGACCGTCGGCGACGTCGCCGGCCCGCCCGGGGAGCGCCGGCTGCTGGTCACCGGCAAGGGCGACCGGCAGCGCAACGTGCCGATCGAGCCGTCGCTGGAGGCGGTGATCGGGGCCTACCAGGCGTCCCGGCTGCGCCGCTTCCCGACCCGCCGCGGCCGGCTGCCCGCCGGCGCCCCGCTGTTCACCGGCCGGGCCGGGAAATCGATGACCCGCAGCGCCCTGCAGCACCTGGTCCGGTCCTGCTACCGCTGGGCCGGGGTGTACGACCGGGTCGAACGCGGCACCCTGGTGCACGCCCTGCGGCACACCTTCGCCACCCGCCTGGGGGAGAACGGCGCCAGCGCGACGGAGATCATGGAGCTGCTCGGCCACGGCAGCCTGGCCACCTCCCAGGGCTACATCCAGGCCACCGCCCGCGAGGTGCGCGCCGCGGCCGCCAGCAACCCCACCTACCAGACCGTCCGGGACATCACCCGCCCACGGTGAACACACGGAAGGACCACAGGACCACGGGTGGACGCCCGGTGGTCCTCACGACGTTTCGACACGAGCACGGTGGTTCGCTTCCGCTCGCCCTCCCGGTCCACACCTGGCGCGATCACGTCGCGCCATTCCGTCTCCGCTCACCACCCGGGCATTGACCCGGCGCAGCGGCCGGCGGTTTGCAGCCACCGGCCGCACCACTTTGGGCCGGTCCACGAACTGCCTGAGTTGGACACCCTTGCGGCCGGCCGCCCTAGCCGTCACCATCGCCGCCGCCCTGATGATCCTCCGGCTCGGGTGCTCGATGCTCGCGACGCTGCACATTGCAAGCCGCGCTGAGTGCGTGACATGCCGTGCCGCCGCCGGTTGGCCGGCCGTGATGACCTGGCTGAAGCGGTTGCAACGGGGCGATATGCGATACTCCCCGCACATCTGATAGACCGGGTAGCGGGTAGTACAAGGTCCAGCGCCGTAGCGTTGGCCGAGTGCCTCAGACGGGGGGCTGCTGTGAGTCGTCTCCGGGTTCTGTTTGTTGCAGCCGTGACACTAGCCGTCTCGAACGCTTCCTTCCAGCCGACTGAGGCTGCTGGGGCTGTGACGGAACGCGTGGATGTGAGTGGCCGCGAAGCTCAGGCGATCGCCGGGGTGGGGTTCAGTTATCCCGCGGTCAGCGGCGACGGAAGGTACGTGGCGTTCACTTCCAACGCGGACAATCTCGTTCCCGGCGACACCGCAAACTCGGATGTCTTTGTCCGTGACCGGGTGGCAGGGACGACGACGTTGGTCAGCCGCTCAAGTACGGGTGAGAAAGCCGACAGTGTCAGCGGCCTTCCTGCCATGACACCCGATGCTCGCTATGTCGCGTTCATTTCATTTGCTACCAACCTTGTGCCGCGGGACACGAACGGAAACGATGACGTGTTCGTCCGCGACCGGGTAACCGGGACGACACGACGCATAAGCGTATCGAGTGCCGGGTTTCAGAGCAACGGAGTCGCCGAAAATGCCATGAGCCCTGCGATTAGCGCCGACGGTAGGTACCTGGTCTTCTGGTCCGATGCTACAAATCTCGTTCCGGGTGACACTAACGGCATTCCGGATCTTTTCATCAGGGACACTCAACGCGGGACGACCACCCTGGTCAATGTTTCGAGTCGCGGCGAGCAGGCGAACGGGTATAGCTGGATCGGTCCTAACGCCGTAAGCGCCGATGGCCGGTACGTCGCCTTCACGTCCGACGCGTCGAACCTCGCGCGAGGGGACACCAACAACGCTGAGGATGTCTTCGTGCGAGATATCAAGAAGTCCACAACGACGCGCGTGAGCCTGTCGGGCAACGAGTCCCAAGGGGATGCGGGCAGCTCGGGCGGAGCGGTAAGTGCGAGCGGGCGATACGTTGCATTCACATCGGGGGCCTCCAACCTTACGCCGGCGTCCCAGTGGGGCGACCTTCTGGTGCGGGATCGCGTGACTGGAACCACGCGGCTGGTTAGTCGCCGTGGCGAGGGCGCTACCGTCAGCGCCGACGGCCGTTTCGTTGCTTTCGTATCGTCTGACGGGCTCGTCCCTCGGGACTCGAACGGCGCGGCCGACATTTACCTCCGCGATCGTGCTCGTCGCACGACTACGCTGATAAGCGTTTCCAGTCATGGCGAGTTGGGGAATGGTGATAACCTGTTCCCCGTGATCAGTGCTGACGGCTGCGCCGTCGCCTTCTGGTCAGAGGCTGACAACCTCGTGCCGAACGACACGAACAATGTCGAGGACATCTTCATTCGCGATCGTGGCCTGTGCCCCTCGGCCGGTTCACGCGGGGGCCGCGGCTAGGCCCAATGCCACGTAGCTTAAGTTGATCTTCGTTGTTGGGTGGGCTTGCGGCGTGGCGTGAGGTCTGTGACTGGTGTGGCTGTTGTGATCAGCGGTCATGAGGATGGTGACGCCGGATCAGGTGTCGATTGGGATGCTGGTCAGCGCGGTGCCGCGCGATGCGGTGGTTGAGGCCATCGCGATGTGCGGGGTGCGGGAGCGGCGCTCGGACGGGAAGCTGCCCGCGCATGTGACCGCGTATTTGACGCTGGGTTTGGCGTTGTTCCCGGACGACGATTACGAGGAGGTCGCCGCTAAGGTCACTGGTTCGTTGGACCGTTTCGGCTGCTGGGATGCGTCGTGGTCGGTGCCGACGGCGAGCGCGGTCACGCAGGCCCGTAAACGCCTCGGGCGTGAGGTGTTCGCTGAGTTGTTCGAGCGGACCTGCGGTCCGGTCGCGGGTGAGACCGGTCCGCTGGCGGAGCGGACGGCGCTGGGTACCGCGCGCGGCTCGTTCCTGCGCCGGTGGCGGCTGCTGGCCATCGACGGGTTCGACCTCGACCTGCCGGATACGCCCGCCAATGCCGCCGAGTTCGGTTACGCCGGTTCCGGGGACAACCGTTCGGCGTTCCCGAAAGCCCGGGTGGTGGCCCTGGCCGAGTGCGGCACCCACGCCTTCCTCGCCGCCGAGATCGCCCCGTACTCTCTCGGGGAGAAGACGCTCGCCCAGCGGTTGTATCCACGGCTGCGCGGCGATGAGCTGCTCACCGCCGACCGCGGCTTCTACTCCTGGAACGCGTGGGACACCGCCGCCGCGACCGGCGCGCAGCTGGTGTGGCGCGTCCCGACCCAGCTCGACCTACCGATCGTGAAGGTCCTCAAGGACGGCACCTACCTCACCGTCGTCATGGACTCCACGGTCCGCGGCACCCGCCGCGAGAAGATCCTCACCGCCGCCCGCGACGGGCATGAACTGGCCGATCATCCCGACGCTCTAGGGAAGAACGGGCTGCCGGTCGCGCGGACCGCGCGGGTGATCGAGTACGACGTGCCCGACCGCGACGGCAACGGCACCGGCGAACTGATCGTTCTGCTCACCACGATCACCAAACCCGGTGACGCGAAGGCCAAGGAACTGGCCGCCGCATACCACGAGCGGTGGGAACAGGAAACCGGTCACGACCAGCTGAAAACCCACCTCCGCGGACCGGGCAAGGTCCTGCGCTCGCGGCTGCCCGATCTGGTCTACCAGGAGATCTGGGCCTACCTGATCGTGCACCACGCGATCAGTGACCTCATCGCGGCAGCATCCGAGGCCGCCGACCTCGACCCGGACCGGATTTCCTACGCCAGGACACTGCGCCTGATCCGCCGCTCCGCTACCGGGACGGCGGACATTCCCCCCTGAGGACTGGGCTGACGCCTACCAGCCTCACCTGGCCAAGATCGCGAAGCTGCTCATCCGCAAGCGCCGGCACCGGACCTGTCCCCGCGCGGTCAAACGCGCCCGGCACAACAGGGGTGTGAGTAGCAACGGTGCAGGATCGTGCGCTAAGCGCGGTGCTTCGGTCAGGTTTCGGGTGCGGCGGGGTCGCGTAGCGTGCGGAGTTGTCCGTCAGGCAGGTCGGTGGTGCTGAACTGGTAGCGGCCGAGCAGGTTGATGTGGTCGTAGCCGAGGGGTGACAGCCGTCGTACGTCGTCGCCGCGGACGTCGTGTCCATCGCGGTGAAGCTGGTCCAGGGCGGCGTTCTGGTAGCGGGTGTTCCATAGCACGATGGCGTTGACGACGAGGCCGAGGGCGCCGAGTTGGTCTTCCTGGCCTTCGCGGTAGCGCTGGCGGAGTTGCCCGCGCTGGCCGTGGAAGATGGCCCGCGCGAGGGCGTGGCGGCTCTCGGTGCGGTTGAGCTGGGTGAGGATGCGCCGTCGGTAGGTCTCGTCGTCGAGGTAGGCGAGCAGGTAGAGGGTCTTGGTGATCCGGCCGAGCTCGGCCACGGCACGGCCGAGTGGGGTGGGCCGGCCGCCGCCTTGCAGGACGCGCAGGAGCTCGCTGGCGCGGACGGTGCCGGTGGCCAGGCTGCCGGCGACGCGGAGCAGGTCGTCCCAGTGCGCGGCGATGAAGTCGGTGTTGATCTGGTGGCGGGCCAGGCCGTTGAGCGGTCCGTAGTCGGCGGTGCGGGTGATCCGCCAGAAGCGGGCGGAGCCGATGTCGGCCAGGCGGGGGCTGAACTGGTAGCCGAGGAGCCGGAACAGCCCGAAGACCTGGTCGGAGTAGCCGGCGGTGTCGGTCATCAGCTCGGTGGGCTGCAGGGTTGTCTGCTGCTCGAGGAGGCCGTCGAGGATGTGCAGGCTGTCGCGCAGGGTGCCGGGCACGACGATGGCGTGGAAGCCGGTGAACTGGTCGGACAGGAAGTTGAGGTAGGTGACGCCGCGGCCGGGCCCGAAGTAGCGCGGGTTGGGTCCGGCATTCAGGGTCCGGACCGGGACGACGAACCGCAGCCCGTCGGCGGACGCAACGTCGCCGCCGCCCCAGGCCCGGGCGAGCGGGATCTCGCCTTGGGCGTCGACCATCCGACCAGTGGCGGCGGTGATGGTGTCGCCGCGCAGGTAGTTCTGGTCAACCCAGGACAGCCGGCCCCGCGTCAGCGCCGGGCTGCCGGGCTGCACGACGGGTTCGAGGCCGATGTTGCAGGCCTCGGCGACCAGGACGGCGCAGATGCTGACGTCGAGGTCCTCGGCGCGGGCGGCGCCTTCGGAGACGTGGGTGAAGTCGGTGAGGAACCCGGTCCAGCCGGCGACCTCGAGGAGCACGTCGGGCAGGTCGACCCGGGGCAGCAGGTCGTCGACGGCTGCCCGCAGCGCGAGCAGGCTCGGCGGTTCGTCCAGCCGGTCGAGCGGGGTCAGGACGAGCCGGTCGCGGTTGTCGGCGGTCTCGATCTGGACGGCGGCGTTGTCCGCGAGCCGTCCGGCGACCGCCTGGTAGGCGCTGTCGAGGTCGGAGGCGAGCTCGGTGAGCTCGCGGTGCGGGTCCAGGTCGTGCCCCAGGCTGGTCGCGACGCCGTGACGGGCTGCCTCCCACGCCTCGCCCTGCAGGAGCCGGGCGCGTGGGTCGGCCCAGCGCCGGCTGGGAGTGGCGTAGACGTCCCGGCGACGCAGGGCCTCCCGCAGGCGCTCGAGGACGAGAAAGGTGTAGGCGGGCCGGTGCAGCAGGCCGGCCGGGCCGAGGACCCGGGCGGCCCAGGGGCCGGTGGCCAGCGCGAGGGGCACCTCGTCGACCCGCACCGTGCGGCGGCCCTCCAGGGCGCGCAGCGCCTCCCATGCTGCCAGGACGTCCGCGCCGGCCGGCGCGGCCTGCAGCCGCAGGGTGGCCAGCAGCGCCGGCAGGAAGCGGCGGACCAGGCTGTAGCGGGTCAGCAGGTCCTGCAGGTGGGTGTCCGCCGGCGGGCGGGTGGTGGCGTCGACGGCCTCGACGGCGGCCGCGAGCTGCTCGCGGGACACGGTCCGTCCGATCGCCGCCCAAAGCGCGGGCAGCCCGCCGGCCGGCGGGTCGAGCAGGACCTTGACGGCGTCCCGCAGCTGGATCGCGGCCAGGTCGAGTGTCGGCAAGGTCCGGAGCCGTTCGCGGGCGCCGGCTCGGTCGGCCCGGGCCAGCAGGGCGCCCAGGAGCTGGTCGAGCAGGTCGAGGGCGTCGTCGCCGGCGTCGGTCTCCAGCTGCCGCGCTGTTGCGAGCAGCGTGGCGGTGCGGCGCTGTTCGCCCATCCGGGCAACGGCCTGCGCCCTGGCGGTCGCGGCGTGCCGGGCGAGCGCGTCCAGCCGGCCGGGTGGGACGAAGCTGAGGTCCAGCTGGCCGACGCCGAGCGCCCGGATCTCCTCCAGGCGGTGCAGCGCGCCCAAGAGGCCGGCGGCGGTGACGCTGGTCGGCCCGCGCCGCAGCCGTTCCAGCGTCGAGGTGCGGGCCCCGTCCGCTACCGCGAGCAGGCCTTCCAGGCGGGCGCGCTGCGCGTCGTCGGGCAGGTCGGCCAGTGTCTCCCACAGGCGGGTGGCTGCCTGGTCGCGGACCGACGCGACAAGCCGGGCCAGCACCGTCGGGCCGGGCAGCAGGACCTTCGCCTCGAGCAGGCGTGCGGTCGCCAGGTCGAACAGGACCCCCGGCCGCTCGGTGGCCAGCCGCACGCGGGCCTGCAGCCAGCCGGTGAGGTCGCGCTGAACCTGCGGGTCGGCGAAGTCGCGGTAGCCGTAGGCCTGCTGGATCTGACCGGCGTGCAGCCGGTTCGTGCCGTCCCGGGCGGCGTACTGCTTGAGCACTCCCGGGTCAGCGACGCCGAGCTGGGCGGCCAGGTGCGCCGCGATCGACCAGGGCACGTCGGCCGGGTCGGGCAGGAACGTCCCGAGGAAGCGGACGGTGCCGAGCTGGACGGCGAACCCGAGGCGGTTGTGCTCGCCGCGCCGCACGTCGACCAGCTCGCGGTCGGCGGCGTCGAGGTGGAAGTACCGGTCGAGCTGCGCCTGGTCCGGCTCCCCGGTGTACTGGCCGTAGCGGCGCTGCTGCTCGGCGCTGAGGAACCCCTCGCCTCCTCGCCCGGGCAGGGCCGGACCGAACGGTTCCGGCTCGACCTCTGCCGGCGTCAGCCGGCCCGCTCCGCCCCTGGGACGGTTCGCAGGTACTGGTAGACGGTCTCGCGGCTAACCCCGAACTCGCGGGCCAGTGTCGCCTTGGGGGTGCCGTCGGCGACCCGCCGGCGCAGCTGGGCGACCTGCTCGGCGTTCAGCGCCGAGGCGCGGCCGCGGTAGGCGCCGCGCTGCCGGGCGAGGGCGATGCCCTCGCGCTGTCGCTCTCGGATCAGCGACCGCTCGAACTCCGCGAACGCCCCCATCACCGACAGCAGCAGGGTCGCCATCGCCGTGTCGTCGCCGGTGAATGTCAGCTGCTCCTTCATAAACTGCACCCGCACCCCCCGTCCGGTCATCGTGCGGACCAGGGCGCGCAGGTCGTCGAGGTTGCGGGCGAGGCGGTCCATCGAGTGCACCAAAACGGTGTCGCCGTCGCGGACGAAGGCCAGCATCGCCTCGAGCTGCGGCCGGGCGGTGCTGCGGCCGGAGGCGCTGTCGGTGAACGTCCGGTCCACGGGAACCCCGTCGAGCTGCCGGTCGGGGTTCTGGTCCAGGCTGCTGACCCGGGTGTAGCCGACCCGCTGCCCGCTCATGCGCCTCCCGACCCCGAAGTGTCAGGTTAAAGCCTATGACCCGCAGGCGCAGGTGTCCATCAAGCCGAACGGCCGCCCTAACCTGACGCTCCTGCCCGTCCTGCTCCTGACGTCAGGCTGGGGTACACCCCAGATTGCCGAGCCCGCAGCCCTGCTGGATGATCACGCGGCCGACCCGTAGAGATCAGCTGCCATATCGCAGCGGGACTTGATCCGGTGAAGCAGGCACCACGTCCACATCCGTTCGTGTAATCAGCGGCTGGATCACACGGGCGCTCGCCCCGATGCCGGCCCAGTGAGGATCGACGTCGCTGGTGAAGCACCACTGGTGCTGCGCTGGCCACACAAAGGCAGGTGGCGGACACGGTGCCCCGCCACCGAACTTCTGTTCCCACTGATCGAGGTCGCCGAGGTCACCGGCAAACAACACGTATTGCCGGTGCGGAAGCTCGACCAGGGGTCCACGAGTCAACTCCGGGTCCAGGGATGACCCGACCCAGCCGTCCCAAACGCAGTAGTAGAGGCAGTCCGCGGCGGTGTGGGTGAGCTCAGCCAAGGCCCGTAGCACAATCCGCGCCTGCGCGATGTCAGACAGGTGGTCCTCAGGGAGCAGGACGTCGAATTCGAGCAAGCCCCGCTTGTCTGGGTCTGGCACGTAGCGCAGTCGCGCGTAGGCCTCAAAAGCGGCTGGGCCGAACGTGACGAGGCGCAACGGATCCGCAGCGGTGCTCGTTAGCCAGGCTGCCGCCGACAGGTCCGTCAAGCGGTGCACACGATCCCCTGAAAGCTAGTTCACGACGCAGTTGACGTCGGCCTGGTTGTAAGGCTCTTCGGCCGTGTCATTTTCGCCGTTCACGTCCACGTCGACGTGGTTGCGCCACGAGATCGGTCGAGCGGTGGAGTTGCACGCCACCCGTGCGTTCGTCCAGTTGGCACTGCCGCCACCGGGCCTGAGCGTCTTGGCCTTCGGCGAGCAAGCTTTCTGCCGCCACGTGGCGTCACTGTAGTACTCGTATAGGCAGTTGTAGACGGTCGCCGTGCTGCCGGAGCAGTTGCCCTTCGTCCACCAGCCGTGACCAGAAACGTCCGGCTTGGTGTACTGAGGGTTGTCCCGACCACTTGGTCCAGACACTCGTCTCAATCACCGCCAGCGTCAAGTCGCTGCGTGTTAACCGCGACCGCGTGGCCCAGCAGCAGCTGCCGATCCGTCCTTAGCGCACGATCCTGCAGAGTTGCTACTCACGCCCCGGAAGGCCGCAACCGGCGGAACCCGCATTCGAATCCGCGGGTGGTCGGCGGGTTCGACGAGCCGGCTGTGCTGGAGCCGAGGGTGGGGGAGCGGGGACGGGACTTCCGCCGGCTGGTGTCCCTGCTGGAGCAGCCGCTGGCCGCGGCCGGCCTCGGGCCGGAGAAGCGGCCGGTATACCACCTGGTGATCGCGGCCCGGAAAGACCCGCAGACCGGGGTGATGGTCGACCGCTACCTGGACGACGCGGAGTGGCGGGACATCGCGGAGGAGTACCTGGACCGGATCGGGATCGCCCCGCGGGGCGACGACCTGGGTTGCCGGTGGGTGGCGGTCCGGCACGCCGATGACCACATTCATGTGGTGGCCACGCTGGTCCGGCAGGACGGCCGGCGGGTGTACCCGCGCAACGACTTCTACCGCGCCGGCGAAGCCTCGCGGGCGGTCGAGGCGAAGTACGGGCTGAGCGTCACCGCCGCCAGCGATCGCACGGCGGCGAAGCGGCCGACGTACGCCGAGACGGCGAAGGCCGCCCGGCGCGGTCAAAGCGAGCCGGTACGGGACACGCTGCGCCGGTCGGTGCGGGCCGCCGCCGCGGGCGCCACCAGCCTGGCGGAGTTCCTCGACCGCCTCCGCGACGACGGGCTGCTGGTTCGGGAGCGGCACAGCGAACGCAACCCGGGGGAGGTCACCGGCTATGCGGTGGCCCTCGCCGGCACCACTGACGCGGGGGGTAAGCCGGTCTACTTCGGCGGGGGGAAACTCGCCGCCGACCTGACCCTCCCCAAACTGCGCCGCCGCTGGGACCTCGCCGTGCCAGCGGGCGACAAGCCGGCCACGGACCCGGAGAGAAGTGCGGCAGGTCGCGCCGCCGGCACAACGGCGGGGTCAACATCGACGGCGCGGGGCGCTGCCGCGGCCGGCGCAACTCCGGCGGGTGAGGGCCGGCACCGGCTCACCCCGGAGGAACGGGACCGGATCTGGGAGCAAGCAACCGCTGCCGCGGCACGAGCAACTGAGCAGGTGCGGGCGGCCGCCGGCACGGATCCGAGTGTTGCGGCGGCGGACGCGGCGTGGGCCGCGTCGGACTTCCTCAGCGCCGCCGCCCGGGTCGTCGAAGGCCGCCGGGGTGGGTCACTGACGGTCGCGGCCGGGGAGTACGACCGGGCCGCTCGGGAGTTGTGGGGCCGCATTCCACCGCCGTCGAAGGCCGGTAACGGGGTCCGCACCGCCTCGGTGTTGCTTACCACGGCGCGGTTCGTCGGCCGTAACGAGAACAAGCAGCTCCTGGCGCTGCTCGCCCAACTCGCGGCATTGGCGGATGCCGTGACTCGGCTACGGGAGAACCAGCACCGGGCGGCGCAGGCCGCCTCCGCCCGCCGTGCTGCTGAGCAGCTGCGGCTCACGACCGCCCAGCGCGTCGCCATGGCGCCGGGAGGGCCGCCGACTGCCACCAGGGCCCGCCGGACGGGCCTCTCCTTCGACGTCGGCGGTCCGGGGTCCGGGCAAGGTCAAGGACCCGCCGACTCCCGCCGTGGCCCTCGGCGGTAGCGCCGGCGTGCGCGCAGCTGGGCACTTCCTCGTCCCGGTGACTTGAGCGGTGTGGCGGAAGGTGCAGCGCCGCGGGCCGACGAGTCCGGCCGGGCCAAAGGGAGCCGCCCTAGGGTCGTCCGAGGGACAGCTTTAACGCGTCGCCGACATGACGTACAGGCTCAGTCCCCTCAGCGGGCGTGCTGGTTGCTTTTGCGCTGCACGCCCGCCGCAGGTCAGGTCAAGAACGTAACTGTGACCGCCTTAATGGGTGGCAACTGCTGAGCCACCACTAGGACGGTGGTCGCGATGACGGTGACCACCGAGGCAGGGGGGAGGAGAGGCGGTCGTATCCGCCTCTTAGGCGAACTATGACGAGTGGTCACGTCGCTGCATGCCCTTCTTTAGCAGGGAGCGAGGGCTTCCCTCAGCTGGGAACTGACTGTTACCGCAAGCTCCGGCCTACTGACTCGACCGCCGAGCAGATACGACTTACCACCGCCCAACGCGTCGCCATGGCCTCGAGTGGGCCGGAGGCCGCGGCTAAGGTTCGCCGGACGGGTCTCTCCTTCGACCTCGGCGAGCCACGACCCGCCCCGGGTCAGGGACCTGCGAGGCACCGCCGCGGCCCCCGGCCGGTAGGGCGATCGCCTGTCGCAGAGGAGGTCATTTGCTGGTCCAGTCACCCGCCGCTGATCCCCCTTCCCCCGCAGCGGTGCAAGGGCGGGCGCAGAATTGCAGCCGACTGCCCGGGCGGGGAGGTCGACTCGGGGTGAGTCAAAGGTGGGCAGGCCTGGCGGCACTATCGGTGACGTGACTTGTCCCGGGCGACAGCTAAGTCGAGTGAGGAGGTGGCCTGGTGGTGGGGTTGGCGGAGATGATCTCGGAGCTGCGGCAGGAGTTGGAGTCGGCGACAACGGCGGCGAAGGACGCGTCGCTGCGTTTCGAGCTCGGGCCGATCGAGCTGGAGGCGGCGGTTGTGGTCGGACGCGAGGGCGGTGGTGGCGGCAAGGTTCGGTTCTGGGTACTAGAGCTGGGCGGGGACGCCAAGGCGTCCCAATCGTCCACGCAGAGGATCAAGCTGACGTTGCAGCCGCGGCTGACTGGGTCGTCGGAACCGCCGTGGGTGTCCGGCGAGGCCGGGCCAAGTGAGCGGTGAGCCGGCCGGGTCGGAGCCGCCGGAGAGCGGGTTGGATCCGCACCGGGTGGCGGAGGTGCTCGTTGCCACACTGGACGGGCCGGGTCGTCGCGGGTCCGGCTACCGGGTAACTGCCGCGGTGGTACTGACCGCGGCACATGTCGTGCGGAACGCGGCGTCCGTGCTGGTCCGGTTCGACGCCGACACGGCCGGCGAGTGGGTCGCCGAGGTGACCCAGGTATGGGCAGAACCAGCCGGGGACGTCGCGCTGCTGACCATTCAACCGCCGGCGGCGACCGAGCTGCCACCGGTCCGGTTCGGTCGGGTGGGCGACCGCGACGCCGTGGTGCGGTTCTCCGCGCTGGGTTTTCCGCTATTCAAGCTCCGCGACGACGAGCTCGGGCCGGTCGGGGACGCTTCCCCGTCCAAGTACCGGGACTCGGTGCACGCGGTGGGCATGGCCGCGGCCTTATCGAACCGCAAGGAGGGGACGCTCGAGCTCACGGTGCCACCGCCGGAGCGGGACCCGGATCCGAAGCAGTCCCCGTGGGAGGGGATGTCCGGGGCGGCAGTATTCGCCGCCGATCGGATCGTCGGACTGGTCAGCCGCCACTACCGCACCGACGGGCAGAACCGGCTGACCGCAGTCCGGGTGGACCGCTGGTACAGCCAGCTTCCCTCGGCCGCGCTGAGCCATTTGCAGGCTCGGATTGGTCTGCCGGCCCGAGCCGCCGACCTCGCCGACGTCATCCCGCCGAGCCCGGCCGCGCTGCTCGGCGCCGACTACCGGGCGCAGGTGGAAGACCTTGCCCCCCCGATGCTGTTAGGCCGGAACGACGAGCTGGCCGAGCTGTCCGCGTTCTGCGCCGGCGCAGAGGCCTACCAGTGGTGGCGCGGCCCGGCCTGGACCGGCAAGAGCGCGCTGGCCGCCTGGCTGGCGCTGCACCCACCCGCGGGCGCGACCGCGGTGTCGTTCTTCATCACCGGCCGGCTCGCCGGCCAGGCCGACAGCACAGCATTCACTGAGGCGCTGATTCAGCAGCTAGCGCTGATCATCGGCGAGCCAGCGGCCCCAGCAGCGACAGCAATGGCCCGAGACGGGCAGCGCCGGCGGCTGCTCAAGCGAGCCACCGAGCAGGTCCGGGAAGCTGGCGGCCGCTTGCTGCTCATCGTCGATGGGCTGGATGAGGACCGCGGCATTCCTCCAGCCGGGCCGTCCAGCATCGCCTCGCTGCTGCCCGCGCAACCGCCGGAAGGGTTGCGCATCCTGGTTACCAGCCGGCCGCATCCCGACCCGCCCCCCGATCTCCCGGGCGGACATCCGCTCCGCACATGCCGACAGCGCCCGCTGACCCCGTCCCCCTACGCGGAGCACCTGAAGACCGCCGCTAAGGCGGAACTGGCCGAGCACCTGCAGGGCAGCGACGTACTCAGCCTGGACATCATCGGCTTCATCACCGCCGCCGGCGGGTTAACCCTGCGCGAGCTGTGCGAGCTGACCCAGATGCCGCAGCCGCAGATCGAAGGCCGCCTGGGCGGGGTGTTCGGCCGCAGCCTGTACACCCGAACCTCGACCGACGCCCCGCCCGACCGCCCGGACCGGGTGTACCTCTTCCAGCACGAGAGCCTACGCGAGATCGCTAGCGAGCAACTCGCCTACGACCTGGACCGGTACCGGCAGATCATCTATCAGTGGGCCGACCGGTATCGCAAGCAGGGCTGGCCCGCCACCACCCCCCGCTTCCTCCTCCGCCCCTACGGCCGACTGCTCGCCGAGATCCGCGACCTCGACCGTCTGGTGCAGGCCGCCACTGATACCGCCCGGCACGAGCGGATGCTCGACTACACGCAGGGCGACGCGGCCGCGCTGGCCGAGATTACTGGGACGCAGCAACTCTTGCTCCGCCTGCCCCGCCCCGGACTGGCCGACCTCGCCGTCCTCGCTGTACACGGCGAGCGGCTGGCCAACCGTAACCGTGGAATCCCTGCGCTGCTGCCCGCGCTCCGCGTCCGTCTCGGCCACCCGCAGCGAGGACTCGCCCTAGCGCTCAGCCTCCCAGACCCGGCGGTTGGAGCGAAGGCGCTGGCCGACGTCGCCCGCGCCCTCGCTGAGATCGGGCAGGCCGACCGTGCCGAGCAGGCCGCGACCGCCGCCGAGCAGGCCGCCCGGGCGATCACCGACCCCCGCCGGCAGGCCGCGGCGGTGGCCGACGTCGCGCGCGCCCTCGCCGCGATCGGGCAGGCCGACCGTGCCGAGCAGGCCGCGACCGCCGCCGAGCAGGCCGCCCGGGCGATCACCGACCCCCGCCGGCAGGCCGAGGCGCTGGCCGACGTCGCGCGCGCCCTCGCCGCGATCGGGCTGGCCGACCGTGCCGAGCAGGCCGCGACCGCCGCCGAGCAGGCCGCCCGGACGATCACCGACCCCGACTGGCGGGAGGCCCGGGCGATCACCGACGCCTACTGGCAGGCCGCGGCGCTGGCCGACGTCGCGCGCGCCCTCGCTGAGATCGGGCTGGCCGACCGTGCCGAGCAGGCCGCGACCGCCGCCGAGCAGGCCGCCCGGGCGATCACCGACCCCCGCCGGCAGGCCGAGGCGCTGGCCGACGTCGCGCGCGCCCTCGCCGCGATCGGGCTGGCCGACCGTGCCGAGCAGGCCGCGACCGCCGCCGAGCAGGCCGCCCGGACGATCACCGACCCCGACTGGCAGGAGGCCCGGGCGATCACCGACGCCTACTGGCAGGCCGCGGCGCTGGCCGACGTCGCGCGCGCCCTCGCTGAGATCGGGCTGGCCGACCGTGCCGAGCAGGCCGCGACCGCCGCCGAGCAGGCCGCCCGGGCGATCACCGACCCCCGCCGGCAGGCCGCGGCGCTGGCCGACGTCGCGCGCGCCTTCGCTGAGATCGGGCTAGCCGACCGTGCCGAGCAGGCCGCGACCGCCGCCGAGCAGGCCGCCCGGGCGATCACCGACTCCGACTGGCAGGCCGCGGCGCTGGCCGACGTCGCGCGCGCCTTCGCTGAGATCGGGCTAGTCGACCGTGCCGAGCAGGCCGCGACCGCCGCCGAGCAGGCTGCCCGGGCGATCACCGACCCCCGCCGGCAGGCCGCGGCGCTGGCCGACGTCGCGCGCGCCCTCGCCGCGATCGGGCTGGCCGACCGCGCCGAGCAGGCTGCCCGGGCGATCACCGACTCCGACTGGCAGGCCGCGGCGCTGGCCGACGTCGCGCGCGCCCTCGCCGCGATCGGGCTGGCCGACCGCGCCGAGCAGGCTGCCCGGGCGATCACCGACGCCTACTGGCAGGCCGCGGCGCTGGCCGACGTCGCGCGCGCCCTCGCCGCGATCGGGCTGGCCGACCGCGCCGAGCAGGCTGCCCGGGCGATCACCGACCCCTACTGGCAGGCCGCGGCGCTGGCCGACGTCGCGCGCGCCTTCGCTGAGATCGGGCTGGCCGACCGTGCCGAGCAGGCCGCGACCGCCGCCGAGCAGGCTGCCCGGGCGATCACCGACCCCTACGGGCAGGCCGCGGCGCTGGCCGACGTCGCGCGCGCCTTCGCTGAGATCGGGCTGGCCGACCGTGCCGAGCAGGCCGCGACCGCCGCCGAGCAGGCTGCCCGGGCGATCACCGACCCCTACGGGCAGGCCGCGGCGCTGGCCGACGTCGCGCGCGCCTTCGCTGAGATCGGGCTGGCCGACCGTGCCGAGCAGGCCGCGACCGCCGCCGAGCAGGCTGCCCGGGCGATCACCGACCCCCGCCGGCAGGCCGCGGCGCTGGCCGACGTCGCGCGCGCCCTCGCCGCGATCGGGCTGGCCGACCGTGCCGAGCAGGCCGCCCGGGCGATCACCGACTCCGACTGGCAGGCCGCGGCGCTGGCCGACGTCGCGCGCGCCCTCGCCGCGATCGGGCTGGCCGACCGTGCCGAGCAGGCCGCGACCGCCGCCGAGCAGGCTGCCCGGGCGATCACCGACCCTCGCCGGCAGGCCGTGGCGCTGGCCGACGTCGCGCGCGCCTTCGCCGCGATCGGGCTGGCCGACCGTGCCGAGCAGGCCGCGACCGCCGCCGAGCAGGCCGCTCGTGCAAGTTCCGACTCAGAGGCGCTGGTCAGCGTCGTGAAGGCGCTCACCCTGGGAGACGCGCCCTTGCTACCACCGGAACGTGTGCCTTACCTGCTTGCAGTTGTCCTTGCGGGGCCAGCCTGGCTCGCAGGACTGCGTCCGCTGGCCGCAATGGCACCGGATGCGCTGGTCGCGGTGTCCGATGCTTTGATCGGACTCGACACTCAGCTGAAGCAAGCCGCCCAGGCGAAGTAGCGCCAAGAGTTGTGCGCGTCGCGTCTTCTTATTCGTCCCGTGGCCCTCTCGGGCCGTTCCACCCAGGTCGTCCTTGATCTGCTAATGGACCTGGCCGCCGTCCCGGCCGGCGGATGCCCCTCATGCTGAGTTCCCGTTAGGCGTCGGGGTCGGGCGTTACAGCCCCAACTGGGTGGCGGCGTTGTCGGTCCAGGCGGTGTGGATGCGGACGTAGCCGCCGAGGGTGGCGAGGCTGCGGTGGCGGGTCTGGTGGGCGATGGCCCGGTCGGTGGCGCCGCGGAGGTGGGCGTAGGTGACGAAGCCGGCGCGGAGGCTGTGCGCGCTGTACGGGGTGGGGTCGAGGCCGGCGCGGGCGACGGCGTTCTGGATCAGGGTGTTGATCGATTCGGGGTGCAGCGGGCGGGGTTGGGCCCGGTTGCCCTTGCTGACCGGGCGGAACACCGGCCCGTCGGTGACCCCCGCGACTTCCAGCCAGGTCTGGAGGGTGGTGACGGGGCAGCGGGTGGGGTTGCCGGCGCGGGGGAGGACGACGAGTTCGGTCTGTTCGCCGGTCTGGTTGGTCTTGGACCGGGGGAGGGTGAGCACCGCCCCGTTCGGGTGCTCGGCCACGTCATGGACTTGGAGGGCGGCGAGCTCGGAGCGGCGGAGGGCGGCGACGAAACCGACGAGCAGGAGCGCGGTGTCGCGGAGGCCGCCCAGGTCCGGCTCCGGCGGCCGGCCCTTGGTCTTCCATGCCTTATGTATCGGGCAGGCGGCGAGGACGTCGAACAGCTCGGGGGGCATCAGCGGCGCGGCCTGCACGGGTGGGGCGCCGTGGGTGCGGCGGATGCCCTCCCAGACCGCGATCACCCGGGCGTTCGCCGTGGGGTCCGGGGTGTTGCGCAGCCGGGCGGCGAAGCGGATCGCGGACAGCCGCCGGCTCATCGTGCCGACCTTCGCGCCGTGCCGGGCCAGGTCGGTGAGGTAGCCGGTGACCGTCGCCGGCCCGGGCGGCAACGGTTGGAGCCCGTGCTGGGCGCACCAGGCGGTGAACTCCGCCCAATCCGACCGGTAGCCGCGCAGCGTGTTCGCGGCCCGGGCGGCGGCGACGTAGCCGGCCTCCGCCCCGGACAGCGGCACCTCGTCGAGCAGGTCCAGCGGGTCGTTCCCCGCCACCGCGGACGTAGCCGCGGGCGGCTGCTCGTCGAGGTCCGTCACGAGGCCGGAGCCTAGCCGCTGTTACACGGGATTCCGTTCATTATCCCGTGTAAACCGGACTGCGTCAGGTGTCCGCCCACCGGTCTCCCAGGCCGGCGGAGTGAACGCGCTGGCGACCGGCCGCGTCAGCGACCGCGATGTCCTCCTCAGCGGCGGCGCGCGGTTCCGGTCCTGAAGTCGCAGCCACGCTGATCTCCGGGGGGCTTGTTCTCGTTGCAGCCGCACACAGCACCCTGCTCCCCGCCGCGGTCGGTTCAAAGCTCTGCGCGTCGTAAGCAGTACGAGCCGGCCGGCCGGGGGGCCAGCTGAGGCCGACTTTATGGGGTGGCTGGCCAGACCAATGTGCTCCAGTTCGCGAACTTGTCTCGGGTTCCGTCACCGCCTGGGTTGCGATGAGCTGCCCATCACGACGCGGAGCTCACCGTCGGGTCGCTGCAGATGGCGGCCGCGACCCGCGGCGTCGCGGTGCAGGGTGTGATCTTTCACAGCGATAGGGGATCGGAGCATGCCGCAGCGGACTACACCGCCGCCTGCGTGCCGCTCGGGGTGACCCAGTCGATGGGTCGGGTCGCCTCGGCGCTGGACAACGCCGCCGCCGAAGCGGTGAACAGCATCCTCAAGACCGAGTTCGTTACCGGCATGCCTTTCCCACCCGCGAGCAGGCCCGGCTGGCCGTGGGCCGCTGGATCAACGGCTTCTACAACACCCGGCGGCGGCACGGTGGTGCGACGGGGTCAGCCCCGTCAACTACAACACCAACACGAAATCAACCCCGCGGGCTAGCGGCCGCGGCCTGACCCTCCCGGAGGGTGGGAGGCAGGACTAACCCGGACCGCAACGGTGGCGAGGGTGGTCAGGGGCCTCCAGGGTCAAGGCTCGGCCGGCAGCCGACCGCGCAGCGGTGCAGGCCTTGACGCTGGGGGGACCGGCCGTAACCGGGTCCGCGCCCGACCGTGACCAGCCAACGGCACGCAGGAAAAAGTGTGGAACGACGTCACCGGGCAGCAGGGCCGCCGCCACACCATTTTTCATCGATTTTTCATCGACAGGGGCGGCCTCACCAGAGGCCCTGGCCGGCTACGGGGGAAAGCCCACGACGACCCCCCTTCCTACCGGGCGTGGTGCTATAGCTGCGGTGGTGGAGCCCACGCGTCGGCGGACGCGTCACCGCGCAGGACGATGTCGTAGGTGAGGCAGGCCCCGTTGTTTGGGTCGTTGTTTCCGCCGCAGTTAGCGGGAACGACGTACCGGATCTGGTACAGGTGACCGTCGGTGAGTTCGTGGGACAGGCCTGGTGAAGTCTGCCCGGGCCCGCAAAAGCCCCCCAATCCGCCGGGGAGCCCCCCCACCCAACCGGCGGGAATCTCACCTAGGTCCTGTGGGCCAGTACCGGCGGTGAGGTCGGCGATCCACACGTGCATGGGGTTCCGGGCCGTGCTGCAGTTCCACACCTGCAGCGATGAGGCGTGCGGGTACATGTCGCCGGTCATCCCGCTGGGTGGGGGTGGGGTCGCTGGAACGCGCTCGTAGACGCCGGCGCCGGGCCGGAACTCGAGGGTGCCGTGCTGGAACGCCTGCTGCTGCCCGCCCGCCCCGATGCTGACGACGTCGGACTGGGGGTAGCCGAAGCGGCTGGTCTCGTGCCCGGCAGCCGCCCAGTAGGTGTGGATCGGGCCGTGGCTCTCGTACGCCGCCCGCCCGTCCCACGAGATGGACCCGTTCTCGAACCGGTTGTACCGGCCGCTGCCCGGCCCGGCGGTCTCGCAGGTGAGCGGGTAGCCGAGGAATCCGGCCTCGGCGCCGAGCAGCCGGTAGCGGGCGGCGATCGCGCCATGCACGAATTGGGACTCGGCGGTTCCAGGAGCCTGCAGGACCAGGCCGCCGTCGACGTCGTAGCCGGAGCCACCGCGGGCGGTTGGCCGGGCGTCGGAAGTGATCCGAGCGAGCAGGTGCACGGCTGCCGGGTCCAGCGCAGATACTCGCTGGTAGAGAGCGGGCCGGCTGGTGGTGAGCAGTGCATCGAGCTGGTGCACCCCGAGCTGCGGGTGCGAAGTGAGGGAGCCGCGGTCGAAGAGTAGGTCGTGCTCGGCCTCGGGTGGCGCAAACGCCGACTCCCCCTGCCGAGGCCAGCCGAGCGGACCCTGACCGCCGCCGCCAGCGGTCCAGCGCTGGGTGAGCGCCGAATGGCGAGCCAGCCAGGCCAAAGCATCATGGCCGTCGCCCCGCCAGTACACGTCCACGCCCTCGGTCGTGCCCGGTACCGAAAACGGCTGGATGTACAGGTCCGGGGGGCCCCCGGCGATCAGGTGGGGGTCGGCGTCGGGCAGGCCGAGGCGGTCGGCGAGACCGGGAACGTCGGGTCCGAACAAGCTGCTCTCCCGGCCCAATGAGGTCCAGTAAAATCCGAAGCACGGAGCCGGGACGAGTCGGATATCGCCCGCGTGGCGGACGAGCAGGATGCCGTAGTCGAAGCGGGTGGCCATGCCGAGGCCGTCGCGCAGAGCCACACCGTGCAGGCCATAGGGCTGGAGCTCGTAGGTCCAGTACGTGGTGACAGGTGCGCCCAGGGTGTCGTGATGGCTGCGACGGCTGGGGTCGGCTGGGTCGAGGACGGCAGCGAGTTCCTGCCAGCGGTCGTAGATGCGGCTGGGGAGCCACACATCCCCACCGATGGAGCCAGCGCCGTACGGGTCGAACCGGCGGGAGGTGCTGACCACGTGGCCAGCGTCCGCGTCGGACGGGCCGGGATTGGCACCCCACAGGTGAAACCACTTCTCGGCCAGCCGGCCAAGGACGCCAGGGTCGGGCGGGATAGGTGGACCTTGAACGTGGATGGACATTGATCCCCCTCGACCGCGCTGACGCCTGGCGCGCTTGTCGCTTCGCGGGCCTTCCCCGCGTCGCCCAGTATGTCCCGGAGCGGCCAATCAGTCCATAGCCTGTGTAGCCCCTATGTCGTTCACCGACGGCCCAGCGGAGCGAGCGCGAAGGCGGGCGCTTACTCGCGGCCGAGCTGCCGTGGTTTACCCGAGGACCGGTCCGCCGACGGCGTAGCGGTTAGTGGGGTCGTACTGGCCATTATCCCGAAACAGGCTTGACCGCGCTCCGTTCCTTCAGGAATGACGAGGTAAAGGTGATCGGGTCCACCATGTCGAAACCGGTGTAGTTCTCGCCGCGTCGCCCGTGTGAACCGCAGTCGCCACCAACACCGCACCGCCGGTTACACGACGTATGAGGCCACCGGAGAGCGCGATCGGCGGTTACTTTAGGGGAGGATTTACCAAGCGGTCAAGTTGACCTGAGTCTTCGGTGGAAAGCGAAACAGCCGGAGCCCCCCAAAATTTGAAGTTCTTCGGTAGCGGCACGCTAATTGGGGTCCGAACCCATGCTGGCCCGACCGCGTTCCCGCAAGTCACACCGAGGAGCGCTCGAAAAGCGTACGAGGGTTGCGACGACAATTTCCCGTTCCTAACTGGGTAATCAACCGACACGTCCGATTCGGTGATGGACAGTGCCTCAGCTTGAATTGTCATCGCTGAACCGGGCTGTACGGTGGCGCTCACCGGATCCGAAACAGTTTGCGTATCCCCTGACTGCCCCCAGGGAGCAATCTCCATTATTGCCCGACAATCACGCGCGGCGACCCCTCCCACATTAGTAACGCGAAGGTTTGCTGTTACGGCCGCGACACCTTCCCGTCCAATGCCGGGGTGCCCAGTCAGGCTGACCGAGACCGTGGTTGGCCGGCGGCTTTGCTCGCGATCCGTCAGCGAGACGACGATAAGCCCCCCAACAATCGCGGCGATCAAGCTTGCGAGAATATTGATCGTCATTGACCAGACGCGGTCCTTCCAAGGTCCTTCACGTGTGCGTGCAACGCCAGCGGGGGCAATGTGCAGCGCAGGCCGACGTCCCGGCCCACCCGGGGAGGGACGGTTGCGACGCTGAGCAGCACACACAGCCCCTTTCTACCCGACACTGGGAGTCGAATCGGATACCTAGGCAATTGGCTCTAGACCTTTAGGCTGGTGGCTCAGACGCCCATGCTGGGGCCGCCGTCCATCTCCAAGGCCGGCATCGTCGCGACCAATGTCCCGTCGCCGAGACTCCGCGCCACCCTGGCGCAGCACCACCACCGACCACACCTCCTCCGGATTACCCCCCCCGGGGATCGCGCCAGGCGTCACCGACTCATGCACGGCAATCCGAATCCCCCGACGCAGTTCGTCACCAACATGTCGCGCTTGCCGCTAGCGTTGTCCCGACGTTCAGCAGCGCATGCAGCTGTGGTCCCCGGTCACAGGTTCATCGCCGGGCCGGAGGTCTCTAGTTCCCGCTCGGGCTGCGTCATGGTTTCCGTCGCGGAGCGTTCCGCGCTTTCCCGTTCCAGGACCGCCGCCACCAGCTCCTCGGGGGTGACCGGCTCCCCGGGGTCCCGCGCCAGCCTGCGGGAGAGCTGATGGCTGGCTTCGAGGTCCCCCGTCAGGTCGGTGACCGCGTAGATCTTGTTGCAGTCCCGGCCGCGGGGGCGCCACGGTCACCATCACCAACAGTGTGATCACCGGCAACCGGGTCGCCCCTCTGAATGCTCTGCCGCTCGGGCCGCCCTGCCCCGGAAACCGCAAGTGCCCGTTCGCGCTGGCGGCCGGCGGTGGGATCGACAACTGGGGGAAGCTGACACTGAGGAACACGATCGTCAGCCACAACCGGGGTCGGCTCCGCCTCCGAGCTTTCTAAACCTGGCGAGCGACGCGTACAGCGGAGCCATCATGAACTGGCGAGACACGCTGACGATCAGCAACAGCGTGATCAGCGATAACGCTGCTACAGCGACGGCGCCGAACGGGCGGTTCGCCGACTCCGGTGCGATCTTCCTTGAGGGCGTCGACCTAGCGATGCGGGACAGCGCAGTCAGCGGCAACCGCGCCGTCCTTGCTGCGGCGCTGCCGAACAGCGTGGACCTGCTGGCGATCGCCGGCGGGGTCCATATCTCCGACCGAGCCGCCGGGACGATCCGCGACACGACGATCTCCGGGAACCTTGCAAGCGCGACCAACACCGTCGGCGACGCCACTGCGTTCTCCGGCGGCGTCCACACTGACCTCGACTTTGTGGGCTCATCGAACTTGAGGGGGCATGGCCCTCGTTTTGGCTGGCGCCCGGCGTGATTGCCGGGTGCAGTGGAACCGTACTCGACGGCGTTGGTTGTCCAGGGATCGGAAGCCGAACGCCACGCGGGCGGCGTCTTTGACGAGACGGTTCCGGCCTTCGGTACCGGCATTCGTGATCCCGGTTTCGAGGAAGCCGAGAACTTCGGGCCACCAGGCGTCGATGGTGGTGGCGAGGGTGGTCACCTCGGGAACGTCGACCCGGGCGCACCAGTCGTAGAAGCGGTGCAGCCGGTGCGCGATGTCGTGCCGCTGCCCGCCGCGGCGGGCGGTCGCCAGCAGCGCCCGCAGCTCCTCCTTGGCGATCCAGGCGGTGAGGATCATCTGCCCCCGGCCCTTGACTGATCGCCTTGCAGCGTTGCGCTCCCTCCGGTCGAGCGCCAAGTGTGCTCTCCTTGTTCCCAGCGGGGGTGGACGGCTTCTGTCGTACGGGGACGGCAGACTGTGCAATCGCGTCATTCGAGGTCCATTGCTTCCCGTGAGAAGGGCCAGACTCAGATGGTCGAGGTCGTAACCGCTCCCGCGGTTCAGCACGACGTGGCAACTTTGCGCCGCGCTCTGTCTCAAAGGCACAGCAAGTTGCGGGCCGAGGGTAAGAACCCGCTCGAGGCGCTGGAAACACTGGCTGACCAACTGTCCTCCGGGATATTCAATGATTGGGCGGTAGCGCCACTTGCCGCGGAGTCAGCGACGGTCGCCTGGACAGCGTTCCAAGAATTCATCACAACCGATCTGCGAGGAGCCTTTGGGCAATACCTGACCCCTCCAGTCGTCGCAGGGCATGCAGCAGAATTGCTGTGCCAAACGACTCGTACGGGAGTTGTCATGGATCCCTTTCTTGGGTCTGGTGTCCTCTTAGACGCCGTGGCGCGCTGCGGAACTTACCAACTTGTCGGCGTAGAAATCAACAGACCCGTCGCTCACGTAGCCGATGCTGCGATGTCATTCGCTGGCCACTCCGCGAGCATCGTCCTGGGCGACGCTTTCGCGCAGTGGTCGCACGGACTTCTACCGCGCGTGGACGCAGTCATCACCAACCCCCCCTTTGGGGCACACCTCGGCACGGTCGAACTCAAGTCCCTACCTTCCGACCGCGTCCCTAGCTCGCTCACTGGAATGGGCAGAGTACCGGTCGAGTTGCTCGCCATGGCGCTATCTATGGACAGACTTCGAAGCGGTGGAACGCTTGTAATCGTTCTGCCCCAAAGTGTGTTGACAAATAACCGCTTCTGCGACTTCAGGAGGGAGCTGTTCTCTTCCCACACACTTAAGCATGTCAGCTCTCTCCCCGAGGAAACGTTCGCACCGTTTCGGGGCGTGGCAAAAGCCTGCGTTCTCCTGATCGAGAAGACGCCGCCGAAGAAGCCGCCTTACGCCATAGGATACGACTACATCCGGGACGTTGGGTATGACGCCACGGGACGACCGACGGGGCGAGAGGATGTCTGCCAAGTCAGTGCCCGTTACCGCGCTGGTACCCAGCCACCCGGCCTCGTGACTGTCGAAGGCGCTGTTTGCGCTGAGCCCTCCGAGATGATCGGCGGCAAGGAGCACCGACTAGGAGATCTGGCAGAGATTTTTCGTGGGAAGAATCCGAATCGCGACTCGTACGTTGAACAGGGTCCGTTCTTGTTGAAGGTCGGAGATCTGGCCGGCGGATTCATATCCTGGCGGGAGCGAACGCGGACATTTGTCCCTCACGCCTTCTTCGCCGCGAACCACGCCAAACACTTGCGAGTTGGGGACGTTTGTTTCACCGGGAGTGCGCATACGCCGCGGTACATCGCACAAAAAGTCGACCTCATAACGACAGTGCCAGAGTCAGGGGCAATGGCTTCGGGGGAAGTGATAGTCCTGCGACTACGAGACGGTGCGCCCATCTCCCCCATTGGTCTGCTCTATTACATACGGAGTAGCCGGGGCCGTGGGGCTATCCAACAACTTGTGAGAGGGAGTACGGCTCATGTCTATCCGAAGGACTTGATGGAGTTACGTATTCCGGAGGATTATCTCGGGGAGCGTGACGCCGTAGTCGCCGCACTTCACGCAGAGGCGGAGGCATCCTTTCGGCGGTACCTGGAGATAGAGGATCAGATCGCGACCCTTGTGCAGCTTTGATGATGGCCTTCCACGCGGTGTAGAGAAGGAGGCGTCAACGCGTGCCCGAAGACTCCTTCCAACGTGAAGGGTGTAGGTCGCAAGTCGCTGGTTCTCGTCGCGCTGCCCGGATGCCTTGTGGCCGTCGTGTGGATGTTCTGGGGGCGCGCCGCCGGCACCCGCGACTGTAGGCAACTTCGGTGAATTGAATGCGCGGTTGTTATCAGCGGCTGCCGCGAGAGCGGGCGCGAGTTGTCGTCCTGGGCGGGCCAGACGCGGACAAGACCGCCGGAATGCTGCTGCTCATGCTGTATCTCGCTACTCGGCTGGAGGATCGGGCGCAAGCGGTCCCGGTTTGGCTAACGGGTAATCGTCCGCCAGGTGGATGTGGTAGGCGACTTACATCGCTTGGCTATCACCTCAGCGCCGACGAAGGAGAAGCGTCCAGCGTGATGCAAGCGGGGTAGGCGAGCAGCTGAGCCGGCACGTCGGAGCGCCGCTGCGAGGTCCGTACCGACTGCACGACCGGGGGGGAAGCTAGAGTAGCCGCCTGTGACGAGGGATCACTACCGACTCGGGACCGTCGGAGCCGCCGAAGCCGTTATTCGCGATCTGTACCTAAACCTTCGGACGGAGTTGTTCAACTGGGCCTCCGTTACGTTTCAGACCCCACAGCCACGAATGGGTTATATCGGGCAGCACCTAACCAGCGTGGTGACCGGATTCCCTGGCGGTCGGTCGGGCGCACGCGGAAAGGATCTAATCCTGCCGGATGGAGGTCACGCCGAAATCAAAACGTGTTACCGCGTCGATCAACTAGGCAGCTGTATGAAGTGCGGCCAGGTGGTGGCCTCCGTTGAGGTACGTTGCCCGCTATGTGAGTCAGCCCAAATCCTGCGCAAGGATGACTCTAAGTGGTTGA
Source organism: uncultured Actinomycetota bacterium (assembly GCA_963814355.1). Classification (GTDB taxonomy): domain Bacteria; phylum Actinomycetota; class Actinomycetes; order JADGOV01; family JADGOV01; genus JADGOV01. Next base: position 76,101 of record CAWFCZ010000017.1, read on the forward strand.
TCAGCCCTAAACACGAAGCGGATATGCGAAGCCTTTACGATCCGCTTCTCTACTACCTTGTTCTTTTTGACTTCGAGGATTTGGCAGATCCAACAGAAATCAATGCCAGGATCTGGCAGGTCGACCCTCGTCACCCCGGATTCGCATTCTGCATGGTGGACTACTACTTCAACATAAAAGCAAATTCGAAGTCAGGGGCACCTTTCAACCTCTGGCCATTCAGCCTAAAGTTTCAGTTGATGGAGCCTGTCCTGATCTACTACGCAAAGGTAGACTCGAACAATCGGATCGAGACGCTTGTGTTTCCAGGAGCCGTCGGTTCGTCAAGACTCGCTAAGCTTGAGCCGTTGACCACTTTCGCGCGAACTACGGGTTTTTCGCTGCCAGTGGTGAATGCCGTGGCCAGCGACTTCGACGTGGCGATTCCGATGTCGGCTAGCAAGTCCATGGGCCTACAGGTATTGGAGAACGTTCGCCGCCGCGACCACTGGGACAATAAGGCGATTGTGGCATCAATTGTCCGCCACATGTATGAGAGCCGTGTATCAGCTCACCGGCAATGGCTGCCATTATGGCGTGCTATTGAGTAACGGTGCGGTCGTGCGGGAGGACGACTGAGCACTCCTCGATCCAATACACGCCTCTGACTGGACGAGGCGTAGACGGGTCATGACGCGCCGTTGTATCTCGGAACCCGCCCAGCGCAGCACCTTGCTAGCCACGAAGCTGCCTCCAGCTTCCTGCCGCAGCCCCCTGCTGGGCCGCCGATCAATGACGAAGAGCCCGGTAAGGAAACCGGTGACGGCGCCGGTGACTTGGCCGGCCAGCTCGGCTCCTCCCTGTACCAAGGCCAGTGCCCGGTGCCCGTCTCAAGAATCTTCCAGAAACCTCTCCCGACGTCTAGGACCGATGCCCATGCCTAATGGGACATGTGGGCAGACTAAACGTTTGTTCTTCCTAGCAGTGACAACACTATCGACCAACACTGAACCACCCGCCCGGGCGGTTGCCAAACGCGGATGAGCGGCCGCATCCCGGCTCGGGACGGTAGTCGGTGGGGCCAGGAGACGTCGAGGCGGACCGCAGCCCAGCCGGGAAGCCACTGCGGGCGAAGTGCGCCGCGCTGCTGATCACGGTCTGGCCGCAATCTAGGTCGTCGCGGCGGTCCCGCCGCGCGAGTCGCCCCGGGGCATCGGCGTCCCGGCTGATCGCGTCGGCGACCTGGGCGGTGATTGCGGTGGGGTCGAGGCCGAGGCGGTCGGCGACCCGCAGAACCTGGGGCCCGATGTGTTCTGGGGGGAGGGTGGCGAGGAGCTGCGCCGCGTCGCGGGCGGCGCCGACCTTTCCTTCGACCCACTGCAGCCGGTCGGTCCAGCGGTCGAGGCGCTCATCGATGACGAGGTCCGCGAGTGGTACGGCGGCGTCGAGGGCGGCGTGTAGCGCGCCCGGGCCGGAGTGCTGGTTGAGGCCGGCCGGGTCCTGCCCGTCGGGCAGGTGGGCGGCGGTGGGCCAGGCGCCGGCCGGCCCGGAGCAGCGGGTACGCGCGGAGGGCGGCTTGCCGGCCGGCGGGGTCGTTGTCGAAGGCGACGGTCACTCCGCGTTGGGTGAGCGGTCCGGCGGCGCGTCGAGGGCGGCGACCTGGGCGGCGGTTAGCGCGGTACCGGACGGGGCGATCCCGGCGTAGGCCCCGGCGCTGGCGGTGGTGACGGCGATCGCGTCGAGGGCGCCTTCGACGAGGACCGGACGGGCGCCGGCGGTGAGGGCCTCCCGGGTTGGTTGGGCGCCGGCTCCGTACAGCACCTCTCCCTTCCGGTACAGGGCGGTGTCCGGGCTGTTCAAATACTTCGGGGTGCCTTCTGCTGCGTCGAGCGCCCGGCCGATGAAGGCGATCACCCGCCCGCCGGCGGGGTGGTGGACGGGGAACATGATCCGGTCCCGGAACCGGTCGACCACGGTCCCCCGTGAGGTGGTCATGGCGACGCCGGCGGCGAGGAGCTGGGGGTCGGTCCAGCCGCGGCCGCGGAGGTGGTCGGCCAGCGCGGTCCAGCCGGGTGGGGCGTAGCCGAGCTGGTAGCCGGCGACGGCCGCCGCCGGCACCCCCCGCTCGTCGAGGATGGCGCGGGCCCGGGCCGCGTCCGGGGTGCCGCCGGCCTGCAGCTGGGTGGTGTAGAAGGCGGTCGCGTCGGCGTGCAACCGGGTCAGGACGTCGAGCTCCGCGACGGCCGCCGCCGGGTCGACCGCCGGCGGAGCGGCGAGTTCACGGGTGGTTGCGGCGTGCTCGCGGGCGGCGGCGGTGCGTTCCGCGCCGGCCTCCACCCGGGCGGCCAGCGCGGCCTCCGCGGCCCCGTCGGCGGTGTCGGGGGTGGTGGCGGCGAGCACGGTCCGGGCGGCGGTGAGGACCCGCTGCCCGGTGTCCCGGACGATCTGCTCCGGCTCGCTGCCGTCGACGCCGGCCGCCCAGCCGGTGACGTAGGGGAAGGTGTACCCGCCGGTGTCCAGGCCGTGGGCGGCGGCGACCAGGTAGGCGACCGATTCGGCTTCGACCTCTTTGATCCCGCGGCAGTGCGCGGTGGTCGCGCCGGCGGTGCCCGCGTTCCTATTGGTGCTGGTGCTGGTGCTGGTGCTGGGGCTGGGGTGGGTGGGGTCGTGGAGCAGGACGTGCCCGGCCTCGTGGATCAACGTTTTCACGGCCTGGGCGTCGTCGACGTCGTCGCGGATCCGCACGGTGCGGGTGGGGTAGTCGGTGTAGCCGTTCGCCGGGCCGCAGTCGCCGCGTTCGACGGTGAAACCGCGGTCGGCGAGGAGCTGGGTGAGGGCGTCCCACAACCCGGGCGGGGCCTGCCCCGTCAGCAGCTCCGGGCTGGGGCGCTCGGGCAGCGGCTGGCCGGTGGTCTGGGTGACGTCCCAGACGTAGGCGAGGCGGAACCCGGTGATCCGCCCGGCGTTCCCCCGCCCGGCCGTTTCCTCGGTGCGGGTTTCGGCGCCCGAAGGCGCCGCCCCCCTCGCCGCGGCCGCCGCGCTCTGACCCGGGTGGGTGCGGGTGTCGGGGTTTCCGGCTTCGGCCGGTTCGCCGGGGCGGGGCCGGCGGCGGATCGGGGCGAGGATCTGGATGCCTTTCTCGCCTTTGTCGACCTGGCGGCCGAGGGTCTGCCAGGCCTGGTAGCCGGCGACGGCGCTCGCGTCGGGCCGTTGGGCGTAGATGAGCAGCGTGTTGTTGAAGGAGTAGGTATGGAAGCGGCCGGCGACGTCGAGCCACCGCTGCCAGTCCTCGCCGGTGCGCAGCGCCTGCACCTGCTCGGCGAGGCGGGCGTGCAGGGCGGTGAGTTTCTCGCGTGTGGGCCTGTTCCCGCCGGGCCTTGCTCCTCGGCGGTGACGGGCCGCTGGTAGCGGGTGGGCATCAGCGCCGGCCGGTGCCGTTCCGCGGCCCGGACGCGGGCCGGTGGGGCGGCCGGCGCGGTGGCCGCGGAGGAGTTCGTCGAGGGTGCGCTGCTGGGCTTCGAGGGCGGCGGTGAGGTCGTCGAGCTGGTCTTGCATCGCGGCGAGGACCGCGCCGAGGTCGAGGACCGGCTCGCCGCCCGCTCCCCCACTCGGGCGGCTGGCGGGTGGTGGCGGGTTCGGTCATCGGGTCCTCCCCGTGGTGGTGGTGTGTCGGGCGGCGGCGCGGTGCTGGACCGGCCGGCCGGCAGCCGCGGCGGCGTGGTCGTGGCGGCGGCGGGGTTGCCGGCGGTGATGGGCTGCGGGTAGCCGTCGGCGGCGATCTCGGCCGGGGTGCGGGCGGCGGCCGCGGCCTGGGCTCGCGCTGTGCTGCGCGGCGGCGTGGTCGCGGTGCGGGGCGGCCGCGGCGAGCGCGTCGGCGTGTTCATCGACCCGGGGGGTGCGCGGGTCGTCGGCGACCGCGGTCTTCGCCCGGTACCGGGTGAGTTCGGCGTCCCCGGCCCGGCGGGCGGTGTCCTGCTCGGTGAGCGCCGCCCGGCCGGGGGCGGGTTCCCCGGTCCGGGGCGGGGGCTGGTCGAAGTACGGGGCGACCCGGCGCATCGCCTCCACCGGTTCGGTCCCGTCGGCGCGGAGCCGGTCGTAACGGTCCATCACGTCCGGGCGCAGCTCGGCCAGCCGGTCTTCGGCGAGGCGGGAGGCGCGTTCGGCTTCCGGGTCCGGCCGCCACGGCTGCGCCCCGGCCCACACCTCCCCGGCGTCGAGCAGACCGGCGCGGGCCCGCAGCTTCGGGTCGAGGATCGGCGCCCAGCCGAGCCGGGCCTGGCCGTAGGCGGCCTGGCGGGCGGCGCGCAGCGCGCGGGTGGCCCGCTCGTCGGTGGCGGCGCGTTCCCGGGCCCGGGCGGCGGCGACCTGCGCGATCGCCTCGGCGGCCACCGCGGCCACCGACACATACGAGGTGATCTTCGCGCTGGCGTGGGCGAGCGGGTCCTCGGGTGGCTGTTCGGACATTCAGCGGCTCCTCATCGGCTGCCTGGCCGGGCGGCGGGTGGGGGGTGGTGCGGCCGCCGCGGGACCGGCGGCGGCTGGGGATGGGAGGCCCGGGTCGGGTAGGTCGGGCGGCGGCCCGGGTGGTGAGGGCGTGCCGCAGCTCGGCCGCGGCGGGGGTGGCGCCGGCCCGGGTAGCCGGGGAGCCGCCGAGGTGGCGGGCGGCGGCGGCGACGGCGGCGGCGATGCGGGGTTCGGCGGCGGCGGCCCGGCTGGTGGCCGCGAGCAGCGGCGGCGGGTCGTCGAGGCGGGCCGGGATCCAGCCGGGCGCGGTACGGGCGGTGCGCGGGTTGGGTATGAGGTAGTCCCCGGCGGCGACGGCTCGGCGGACCGCCCGGTCCAGCGGCGGTGGTGACGTCGAGGCTGCGGCCGGCGAAACCGAGCAGCGCCGGCACCATCCCCGCCGAGGCCGAGGCCGGCTGGGCGGTTTCCTCCAGCCGGGTGAGGTGCCGCAGGATCTCCCCGGTCTGCTCCCCGGCCCGCCACCCGCCGCCGGAGGTGAGGGCGCGGACCGGCCCGCAGCGTTCGGCGATCTCGGTGAGGTGCCCGGCGCGGGTCTCCACCGCGGCGGCGGCGGCGGTGAGCAGCCCCCCGGCCGCCGGGTCGGTGGTGTCGTCCCCGGCGGCGGTGTGCAGCAGCCGGGCGGCGCTCAGCTGCGCGCGGGCCTGCCCGACCGCGACCCGGGCGAGCAGCGTCGGCGCCGGCAGGGTGTGGTCGAGGAGGGCGGCGGTGCGGCGCTGCGCGGCGGCCAGCTGCGCGGGTCGGGTCACCGCCGCCGGCTGTGGGGGTACCGGGGCGGCGAGGTCGCCGGGGACGGCGGCCAGCGGCCCGCCGGCGGCGATCCGGGCGCAGCACGCGGCCGCGGCCCGCAACCCCGCACCGCTACTGCCGGTGGGGTGGGGCGCCGGGTGGGTGGTGGGGTGGGTGGGGAGTACGGCGGCGAGGTCGGCGTCGGCGACGGCGAACGCCTCGACGAGCGCGGCGAGGTCAGCGGCCACGGCCCAGGCGGTGGCCGGGTCCCGGTCCCAGCCGCGGTCCAGCCGTTCCGCGGCCGCGGCCGCGGTCAGCGCCTGCCCGGCGGCGGCCCGCCACGCCTGCCCGGCCGGGGTGGCCGGGGTCTGGAGGACCCGCCCGGTCGGGGACAGCGCCGGGGGCGGGCCGCTTGGGTGGCGGCGGAGGAGCACCCCGAGGGTGCCGACCGGGTCGCGTTCCAGGTCGGCCACGTCGACGGCGCCGGTGGCGTCGGCCCGGCCGGGGGCGTCGCGGGCGAGTGCCCGGTGCAGCCCGGTGAGGGAGGTGAGCACGTCGCGGCGGTCGGCGAGCAGCCGGGCCGGTTCCCCCGCCGGGAGCCGGGCGGGGGGTGGGGTGAGCAGCACCCGGGCCAGCGCCGCACCCAGCCCGGCGAGCTCCTGCTGGTAGCCGCTCCCCCGCACCCCGGGCTGCACCCCGCCCCGCACCCCGGGCTCCCCGCACCCCGGGCTGCACCCCGGGCTGCGCCCCTGGCTGGTGTGTCACTGGCCGAGGGTGGGGTGGAGGGCGTCGGTGAGTTCCCGGGCGGCGAAGGCCAGGCCGACCGCGGACCGCGGGTCGGCGTCGCCGATCTCCGCGGTGATCGCGTCGCGGGCGGCGGTCAGCAGCCCGGCGGCGGCGTCCGCGGTGAGCGGCGCGGACAGCTGGTAGGGCTCGGCCGGCGGGTAGGGCAGCTCGGCGCGGGCTTCGAGTTCGGTGAACGCCGACGCGGTGGCCAGCCGCAGCGGGATCGGCAGGGCCCGGCCGTGGGCGAGGACGGTGGCCAGCGCCGCCCGGGCGGCCGCCACCCGCGGCGGCTGCGCGGCCGTCGGGTACGTCAACTCAGTCATTCCTGCTCTCCCTGTGTCGTCGGGTTCGGCGGATCGGTGCCCGGGTGGCCGGGGTCTGGCCGGTGGGGTGCCCACGGCCCGTCCTCGGGCAGCGGCTCGCCGTCGGGTTCGTCGTCCCAGTAGCCGTCGGGGGCGAGCGTGGTGGGCAGCGGTGTGGTGGGGGCGTGGCGGTCCGGGGTGCACTGCGCGAACGGCCCGGCCGCCGCGGTGAGCACCGCGAGCTGGTGGTCGAGGAAGTCGCGGTACCAGATCGCCATCCCGCGCAGCGGGTCGAGGCGGTGCGCCTCCCAGCTGCGCCACAGCGCTTCCAGCCGGGAGATCGCTTCGGCGTGGTCCCACCACCGCGCGCACCAGCGGATCGCCGGGGTGGTGGGCCGGGTGAACATCGGCGCGAAGTAGTCGACCACCCACTCCTCCACCCCGCCGTACACCGGGGCGAACGGCCCGCCCCCCGACCCGGTACCCGACCCGTCATCCGGCCCGTCAGCTGGTGCGGGGGTGGGGTGGAGGAAGTCGGAGACCACCTGGTCGAGGACCTCCAGGTCGGCGCGCAGCCCGCGCAGCTGGGCCCGCACATCGGCCTCCCCGGCCGGCTCCCCGACCGGGTTCTCGCCGGCGGGCGGGTTGTTGGTCATCGGGCGGGCTCCCCGGCTCGGATCGGACGGTCGGTGCTCGCGCCGGCGGAGTTGCCGGCGGCGGCGGTGGTGATGGCGGTTTCGGCGGCCCGGCGGGCGGCGTCGATCTCCTCGGCGCGGGGGCCGGTGTACCAGGGGAGGGTGTCGACCATGGCGACTTTCGTCCCGGTCAGCCAGATCAGCGCCCGCCCTTTGGGGAGGGCGCGGATCACCGCGGCCGGGCAGGATCCGCTGCTGGCGTAGCGAGGTGGAGCGGGAGCGGCGGCCGTCGGCGACGCTGCTGCCCTCGACGGCGACGTCGTGGTCGCCGATCAGGCGGGACAGGTCCTCGGCGAAGCGCGGGTCGTCGATCCCCGGGCCGATGACCTTCACGGTGGCGGCGGACCAGAGCGCTTTCATCCCGGTCTCGCCCCACACCGCGGCGCCTTGCGGGTAGGACTGCAGGATCGTCAGCGGCACGATGCCGCGGCTGCCGAGGTGGCTGTACAGCTGGGGGAGGTCGGCGATCCGGCAGATGTTCGCCGCCTCATCGAGCAGTACCAGCAGCGGCGGGTCCAGCCGCCCGCCGCGGGCCTCCGCGGCGAGTACCCCGGCGCGCATCACCCGGTCGGTCAGGGCGGCGACCAGCGGGGCGGCCGAGCCGCCGCCGTCCTTGGACAGCAGATACAGCGTCTGCCGGGTGGTGGGGAACCCGGCCGCGTCGAACTCCGCCAGCGCGTCGTACCGGCCAGCGTCGTGCCGGCCGGTGGCGGGGTGACCCAGGCGGTGATCTCCGGGTTCCGCAGGCATTTCGCCGCGACCCGGGCGGTGAAATAGACGCTGCCGCGGGTTTCCGGGGGGCTGCCCTGCGTCCCGGCCAGGGAGGCGGCGATCCCCCGTAGCCCGGCGTCGCGGAGTACCTGACCGGGGATCGGTACCGCTTCGTCGTTGAGCCAGTCGTAGACGTCGAGGATCGTGCCGCCGGAGCACCTGGCGGCGAGCAGCAGGGCGGCGAGGAGTTCCTGCGCCGCCGGCCCCCAGATGTCGCGGGAACGCTGGTCGTCGACGGTGAGCACGAAATGCCCGGCCAGGCGTTCGGCTTCCTCCACGGTGTCCAGGCCGCGGAGCGGGTTCCACCACCACGACTGTTCGGCGTGCGCGATGCGCTGCGGGTCGAACGTCCACACCCGCTCCCCCGTCCCCCGCCCGCGGAGTGCGGCGGTGGCCGCCCACGCGTCGGCCTTGTTCGAGGTGAGCACCACCGCACCCGGCGCGGCCAGCGTCGGCGGGATGACGTAGGTGGTGGTCTTGCCTTGGCGGGGGGCCATGAACGCCAGCAGCACGTCCTCCCACGACCCGAACAGCGCCGGCCCGCCCCGGCGGTGATCCGGTCCGGCGTAGCTCCCCCAGCAGCAGCCCCACCTGGTCGGCCGGCAGAGTCTTGGTTTCCTTCCCCGCCACCCCGGCCAGGGTGGGGCGGAGTCGGCGGGCCCGCCCGGCGGCCGGGCCGGCGGTCAACTCCGCCACGTCGACCGGCCTTGGCGAGGGACCGCAGCGGCTCATCCGCCCGCGGCCGGCGCAGCTCCCACCGCAGCCCCAGCACCCCGGCCGGGACCGCGACCAGCCCGGCCAGCGCGGCGGTCAGCGCCCACACCAGCCGCACCGGCGCCCCCGGCCACAACCCGGCCGCGCCGCCGCGGGCGCCGCCTGCACGGTGAGGAACCAGCTGAACGGCGCCGAACGCCAGCCCGCCCCGGCCAGCACCGAGGCCAGCCCGCCGGCGAGCCATACCGCCGCGTCGGCGACCAGCAGCCCGGCGCCGACCGCCGGCACCACCCACGCCGCGCCCGCGCCGGCACCACCACCACCACCGGCGCCGCCGCCGGCGGACACCGCCCGCGGCATCAGAGCCCACCGGCCCAGCGTTTGTTCGTGTTGTGCACCTGCGCGGCCAGCTCGGCCCGGGTCAGGTCCACGTGCACGGGGATGCCGGGCCGCTGCCCGCATTTGAGCAGGAACTTCCCCCGCCCGGGCGGGGCGGCTTCGGCGTCCCACCCGGGCGGGGTCGACCAGGAAGTGACCTGCGCCCGTTCCGCCCGGGAGAACGCCACGATCTCCGACAGTTCGTCGATCTCCTGCGCCGGCAGGCCACCGACGACCACCAGCCCGGCGCGTTCCACGAAACCCTTGGCCTTGTCCCGGTCCTCCGGCGTTCCGCAGCGCGCGGAGGTCGGCCAGCGAGTGGGAGATCATCACCTGCCCGACGCCTTGGTTGCGGTTCAGCCGGGTCAGCTGGTCGACCTTGTCGACCATCCCCTCCCCCGAGCGCAGCACCCGCCACAACTCGTCCAGGACGATGAAGAACCGGCGCTGCGCCCCGGTGCCGGTGTCGGCGAGCGCGTTCGCCGCCTCCACCGCCCCGAAGCCTTCGGACCAGCAGGCCAGGAGCACCGCGGCCTGCAACGCGGTGTCGTTCGCGGAGATCCCGGAGACATCCACGCATACCGCGGTCGCGTCCAGCGAGATCCGCTCCGTCGTCGGCCGGGCGAACACCGACCCCAACGGCCCGTCCAGCAAGCTGAGCAGGGAACGCTGCAGCGGGTCGACCACCGCCCGGTAGCGGGCGTCGTCCCCGCGGTCCAGGGTCGGCACCCGCACCGGGCCGGGGCCGTCCTCCAATACGGCGACCAGGTCCCCGAGCAGCGGCGGGTTCTTCCGCCGGCGGTGCTTCGCCGCGAGCAGCCGCAGCGCGGCGGAGAGCACGGTGCGTTCGGTGTCGCTCATCCGGGCGCCGCGGCCGAGTTCGACCAGCGCGCCGACCATGTTCACCCGCCGGCCGTGGGCCTCTTCCCGCAGCCGGGCCGCCTCCGCCGCCGGGAGCCGGGCGGCGGCCGCGTCCAGGGCGCCGACGTCGAGGACGTTCAGCGACCCCAGGCCGCGGCCGAGGCGGACGACCTGCCCGCCCAACGCCCGCACGGTGTCCACGTAGTCCGGTTTCAGATCCCCCAGGACGAGCGGGACGACGCCGGCGCCGGCGAGGCCGATCACCTGCCGGCGGACCAGGGTGCTCTTCCCCAACGCCGGCAGGCCGAGGTAGAACCCGGACGGGTTGAGGATCAGCCGGGCGGCCTCGAACCAGGAGATCGGGTCGCAGCACACCGTCCCGCCGGTGATCAGATTCCGCCCGAGCGGCACGCCGACCGTCGGCGACAGGCCGCCGACCACCCACGGGAACAGCCCGCAGACCTGTACCGTCGTCCCGCGCCACTCCGGCGGGGCCTCCACATAGGACACCCGCCCGCGGCCGCGGCCCCGCAGCCCCCGCCCCGTCAGGCCCGGCAGCGGCGCGGGCGGCGGGGGCGGCGGGCGGCGGCGCGGCGGCGGCGGCAGCAAGAGTCACGACGGCGGCGTCCTCTACAGGTTGTCGCGGAGCAGGTCCGGGACGGCGACATGCGCGGGGAGGATCACGCCGACGCCGAGGGCGGCGGTGAAACTCGCGGCCTGCGCGAAGTAGCAGCGCCGCAGCCGGAGCTGGCTCGCCGCCCCCAGCTGGGAGACGACTTCCGCCGCCGCGGGCAGCCGGGCCGGGTCGGTGACGGTCGCGGTGACCAGCATCGAGAACCTGGTCAGCCCGGCACCGCCGGCGACCTCGACCGAGGACTGCCGGGTGGCCTGCACCGACAGCGACTCCGCGGCGCGGGTCTCCCCCCGCCCGGCGCCGGCCCGGCCCAGCGCGGTCCGCACGTCGGCGTGCGCGATGGCCCCGGCCGACGCCGGGCCGTGCGGGCGGTAGATGAGGGTGACCCGTTTGCGGTCCACATGCTCATCCGCGGCCAGCAGCCGCTCCAGGACGCGGGACTGCACCGCGCACGCCGGGGGCTGCACCATCTGCCAGGTGATCGACGCGGCGCCGTCGTGGCGCAGGCTGTCCCACGCCTCCAGCTGCCCGGCCGGGCCGGCGTCATCCCAGCCGATCCCAGGATCACCGCCGCCGGCGCGGACCTCCTCGATCGCCGGCGCCGCGGCCGGGTCGTAGGCGATCCGGACCAGCTCCGCCACTTCCGGCGCGGTCAACGCCCGCGCCGCGCCGGCGCCGGTCGCCCGGAGCTGGTGCAGCAGCCCGGGCAGCCGCTGCCCGATCAGGGTGGCCATCTGCTCCGGGGTACGCACCCGGCCCTCCGACCCTGACGACGAGGTGACCGACCCGCTGCGGCGGCGCAGCCCCAGACCTTCCCGTTCCTGCGCACCCGGTCGGGTCGCGGTGAACGTCAACGCCACCCGCGCGGAGACCGCGGCGGAGCCTTTCGGGTAGGTGGCCACCGCCTCGGTGAGCATCTGCCGGGACAGCGCCGGCGCGTCGTCGACGAGCATCCGGGACACCTCCGCGGCCAGCCGCGACCCCGGGTCCGGCGCGGTCTCCACCGTCACCGAACACGCCTCCAGCCCCGGTTCGTGCCCGAGGGCGGCCAGCCAGCGGCCGTGCATCGCCACCCAGCCGTCGACCGTCTCCGGGTCGACCAGCTGGGAGCCTTCCGGGTCGCAGCGCAGCACCACCGTGTAATGCCGGGCCGCCGGCACGACGATCAGCCCGAACTCCTCCCCGTAGGAGTTCTGCGCGGCCAGCAACTCCGAACGGGCCAGCAAACCCGGCAGCCGGTGCGCGCCGAACGCCACCGGCCCGGCCAACCCGGCCAGATACACGTGCTGCCGCCGGCGGCGGCCCGCCGCCCACGCCACGTTCGCGGTCGCCACCTGCCAGCCGTTGCGCCCGGCCCGGTTCCGCCACGCCAACGGCGCCAACAAACCCGCCACCCCGGCCGCCACCCCCGCCGCGGCCAGCAGCCCGGCGGCGAGCTGCACGAACATCACCACCACCAGCCCGCCCAACGCCAGCCCGGTGCCGATCAACCCGAGCCGGGGCAGCCCCGGCGTCGACGGTTTCCGCCAGTTGCCGTAGGTCCGCGGCTCATCCGCCGCCGCCGAACTCACCACCCCGACCCGTTCACGCGCCCGCTCCCTGGCCGTCGCCGCCGGTGGCGTCGCGGGCCGCGGAGCGCGCCCCGGCCACCCCCGCCTGGGCGCCGGTCACGACACCCCGCAGGACCACCGACGTGCCGGCGGTGGCCGCGGCCGTCCCCGCGGCCGCCGCGGTACCCGCCGCCCCGGCCGAGGCGCCGCCCGAACCACCAGCACCGCTAGAACCGCCGGAACCGTTCGGGCCGCTGGAACCCGGCGTGGTCGACGGGGCCGAACCTTGCGGGGGCGGGCCGGCACCGGGCGGGCCGGGAACCAGCCCCGGCTGCTGCGGACCCGGCGGCGGCGCCGCCCCACGGCCGCCGCGGTCCGCGACCATCCGCGCGCCGGTCGCCACCGCGGTCACCCCGGCCGCGGCCGCCGCCCCACCGGCCGCGCCGGAACTGGACGCCGCCGCGACCGCCGGGGTGAGCAGCCGCAGCAGCGCCGGCAGCGCCACGATCGCCAGGATCATCAGGAACAGCCCGGACAGCACCGACGCCGCGTCCCGCCCCTTCCCGACCAGCAGAAACGCGGACGCGTACACCGTCGCCGCCGCCGGCTTGTACAGGACGAACGCCAGCAGCCACGCCAGGACCCGCTGAAACCACGCCCGCCCGGTGTCCGTCGCCGTCCCCGCCGCCGACAACGGCAACGTCCCGGCCAGCATCGTCACCACACCGATCCGGACCAGCATCAACCCCATCTGCGCCAGCGACGCCAGAATCGCCACCAACGCCACGATCAACACCAGACCCGGGCCCAGGCCGGACACGTTGCTGATCGTCGCCAAACTCGCCAGCCGGGCGCCCAGATCCCCGTCCGCGGAGCGGTCCAGAATCCACCGCGAATACTCATCCCCGAAATAGGCCAACGCGTTCACCGCGGCCACCCCAGCCCCCGAGGCGACGATCAACGTCAGCAGGCCTTTCGCCGCCCGCCCCGCCGGCTCCCCCGACCGGGACAACGCCATCCGCCCCGCCGCCACCAACAGCGACAACACCGCCACGAACCCCGTCAGCCAATACGTCAACGACCGCAACTCCGCCACCGGACCCACCGACGTCGACAACTCCGGCATCGGCAGATCCGTCCAGAACGTCAACACCACCCGCGTCGCATCCGCCAACCCCTCCGCCAACTTCTGCGCCGCCGCGTCGAACACACTCCCCGCCGCCGCCGCCACCGCACCACCAGCGGCTCGCAGAAGCGACCGAGGACGGGAACGTCGCATGGGCCCGCCACTAGAGACCGCCCCACGGGACGAAGCCGGCCAGGCTGCTCACGCTCTGCGCGGTCGGGCTCTCCGAGCCGTCGGGTTGCAGCTGCTGCTTCCAGTCGCCGCTCAACCAGCGGACCGTGGTCGTGGTGACCTGCAGGTTCCCGTTCCTGAATCGAGTCACGAACTGGATGACGGCTACATCGGGGGTGTAGGTCACGAAGCGGAAGCCGGCGATCTGTCCGTACGTGCCCGGAGCGACCTCGGTTGTCGTCACCGTGGCGCGAGCCTTGGTGAAAGGCGTTCACGCCCGGGGCCGGGCGCAACCTGCTGATCGACTACCTGCCGCCAGCCGTTGCCTGGCGTAGATCAAGTGCCGAGCCCCGATCTGACGCCGATGCGAGCAGCGCGCCGACGGGCGTGTGGGCGTAGCCGGCGTGCACCGGCCCGTCGACCCGGGACGGTCCGGCGGTCCGGCTCGACGGCAGCGCCACCCCCTGGAACAGCGCCCAACTCACCCCCGCCGGGGCGCTCACCGGAACCGCCTGATCCACCACCGGCGGGCTGCTGGCCGCCGGGGTGGCCGGACCCGGCCGGGCCGACGACGGGCTCGGGGCGGCCGGCGCCGGGGCCGTGCCGGGATCCCGGGTAGCGAAGATCACGGCCACCGCGGCGAGCACGATCAACGCGACCACCACCGCCGCCGTCACCGTCCACGCCCGGCCCAACCTCCCCCCGGAACGACGCGGCGGCGCGGGCGGTGACATCTGCGGATCGGTCATGCGGTCCAGCATCGTCACACCAGCGTGTTGACCAGCTGCGCCCCGGCAGCACCCAACACACAGGCGCCCATCACCCAACCCAGCTTCGCCAGATGCTCCCCACCCTCACCGCGGCGGTGGGCCACCGCCATCGCCCCGGCCACCATCAACACCCCCACCACACACAGGAACGTCACCCCCCAAAACGTCCAGTTCAACACCATGCTCAACCCCGTCGTCCCCGGCGGCTGCACCCCCGTCGGCTGCGGGATATCCGCCACCACCCGCCCAGCCGGTGCCGCCGCAGGGAGCCGCGAACGAGGCCGCGGACATCAGGGAAACCATCACCGTCTACTCCTTTCACCGAAGCGTCACCGGCGCCGACCAGCGCCCGCATGTCCTCACCCAGCTGCCGCACCGCCGGCGGCGCCGGCAGCGGCTCCGCATACCCAGCCAGCCGCCACTCCTCCACCCACGGCACCACCCACACCCGCGGGAACGCCCCGCACACCAACTCCAGAAACCGGGCCACCCGCCGAGGAACCCGACCCGGCGCGTCCGCCACCACCACCAGACCCGCAAGCTGAACGCCCCCCGGAACCCCACCCGAGGCATGCTGACGGGCCGCGTCCCGAGCCCACTCCAACCCGTACGCC
>CAWFCZ010000018.1:0-1268737 GCA_963814355.1 uncultured Actinomycetota bacterium
GGGGACCGGCGCTGACCCCCTTCGTCGCCAACTGTCCAAAACGGGACACCCGAAGATCCGACGCCTCCGTCGGCACCGTCGGCGACTGCCTGTTGACCGGCTAATCCGGCTCGGTCGGGTGCTGGGCTCGCGAACCCACATCATCCGGACCTTGCCCAAGATTCGGGACTCAAGTCGCGTCGCGGGTTGCCGAAAGTAGCGAGGTAACTACTGGACGAACCCGCGGTCGGCCGGTCACGTCGGCTTGCGATCCCCTGCGGAAAGGCGCGACCGTGGCTCAGAACCGCCTGTACTACGGCGACAACCTTGACGTGTTGCATCAGCATATCGCCACGGAGTTAGTCGACCTCGTCTATCTGGACCCCCCGTTCAACTCGAACCGCAACTACAACGTCTTGTTTGGCAGGCACGCCAACTCCCGAGCTTCGGACGCAGCGCAAATTCAGGCATTCGGCGACACCTGGGTGTGGATCCCCGCCACCGATAGGCAGTTCGCCGGTCTGATGACCGATCAAGTACCGGCAAAGGTAGCCGAGGCATTGGCCGCCATGCGGATACTCGTCGGCGAGAACGACGCCATGGCATATCTGGTCAACATGGCCCCTCGCCTCGTGGAGCTGCACCGGGTGCTGAAAGTGACCGGCTCCCTTTACCTGCATTGCGATCCAACGATGAGCCACTATCTTAAGATCATTCTAGATGCCATCTTCGGAACGGCAAACTTCCGGAACGAAATTATTTGGAAGCGCACATCAGCCCATAGTAGCGCCAAGAAGTTCGCTCCCGTACACGACGTAATCCTTTACTACGGCAAGAGTTCGAGGTTGAGATGGCACACGCCACGTACCACATACAGTGACGAATACCTAGAGAAGTACTATAGGTTTGATGATGGCGACGGTAAGCTGTATTGGCGAGCCGATTTATGCGCGGCTGGAACTCGGAACGGAAGCAGTGGGCAACCCTGGCGTGGCTTTTCACCGGCTAGTAAGGGCATGCACTGGAAGTTCAAGGCCGAGAGTCTAGACGATCTCGACGTTGCGGGCAGGATCTACTGGCCGAAGCGCGGCGCCGGGTGGCCGCAGTACAAACGATACCGTGATGAACTCAAGGGGTTGGGCGTTACGGACATCTGGGATGACATAGATAAGATTAATCCTCGTGCCGTCGAACGACTTGGTTACCCTACTCAGAAGCCTATAGCTCTCCTCGAACGAATCATCGCAGCGTCTAGTAGGCCCGGAGACGTGGTACTCGACCCCTTCTGTGGTTGCGGCACCACAATCGACGCGGCGATCCGCCTCGAGCGGCAATGGATCGGCATCGATGTCACTTACATCGCGGTAGACCTCATCGAGAAGCGGTTGCTGCACGCCTACGGCCGCTCCGTTGCGGACACGTACGAGGTAATTGGTATCCCCCGCGACTTGACGGGCGCGCAGGCGCTGTTCAATTACTCGCCGTTCGACTTTGAGCGCTGGGCGGTGTCACGCATCAACGCTCAGCCCAACGTGAAGCAGGTTGGCGACAAGGGAGTCGACGGCGTGGCGCGCTTCCCCACCGACGCGAAGGGCGGGTTCGGCCGGGTGCTGGTTTCGGTGAAGGGCGGCAAGACGATCGGCCCGCAGTTCGTTAGGGACCTCCTGGGCACCGTGCAGACGCAGAAGGCCGACATGGGCGTCCTCATTACCTTGACCGCACCGACACCCGGCGTCATCGATGCGGTCAACCACGGCGGGACCTACACGCTGCCAGCAAACGGGCAGACGTACCCAAGGGTTCAAATCATCACGGTGGCCGAGCTACTCCGTGGCGAACGCCCCAGGATGCCGTTGACGATTCTGCCGTACATTCCGGCCACAAGGCGCAACGCCGTCGCTGCTACTGACCCCGTGCTTGAAGTCGCTTAGTCCGCCCTTGGCCGCCAAGCACGCTCGCAGGGAGCGGGTCGGCACCCCGAAGGGGCACCGGGCCAGGTCCGTGCCGCTCCCCCGCTTCCTCCGGGACCAGCTCACCGAGCACCTGGTCGGCTCGGACCCGACCGAGCCGGCGTTTCCGGCACCGGACGGTGGCACGTTGCGGAGCGGCAACTTCCGGCGCCGGTCCTTCGACCGGGCGGTCAGGCAGTGCGGCCTTGAACCGCTCACCCCACACGATCTGCGGCATTATGTGGACGGCCGTGTTATGTGGCTGGAAGCAGCATCTCTGCTGGTAGCAGAGCCGCGCGTGCTGGTTCCGGCCACATAACGCAGCGAAGAATCGCCTTGTCTGTTCACCACGATCAGAAAGGCCGATTCGCATGGAGACAGCAAGCGTCCGCGAGGCATCAGCTCGGGTGATCGCCGCGTTGAGTGCGGCAGGCAGATCGCGCACGACGATCAAGCGCCACGAGGCGGAGCTGAACGCGTTCGCCAGGTTCCTGCAGGCCCGCGGCCAGGACCTCCCGACCGAGGTGGATTGCCTCGATTTCGTGGCCCAGCGGTCCGGGTGCAGGCTGGCGGGCCTGCGTGAGCCTGCGAGTTCCCGGCAGGCCCAGCTCGCACGCCGGCCCCTGGTGTTGCTGATGGAATGCCTGGACGGTGGCGTTCCGCAGGTGGGCCAGGCTACCGCGCCGCTGGTCGACCGGTGCCCGCCATGTTTCCGCGCGGCCCGGGAGGAGTACCTTGCGGCGTGCCGACGGCGCGGTAACGCCGAAGCCAGCGTCGTGACCAAGCAGCGCGCCGCGGATGCGTTCCTGGCCTACCTGGAGGGGGTCGGACGGGAAACCCTCGGCCAGGTGCAGGCTCGGGACCTGGCCGGATTCTGGGCCCGGCGCCAGAACCGGGGCTACGTGGCGAAAACCACCGGCACGCTGCGCTCGAGCCTGGCCGATTTCCTGCGCCACCTGCACCAGTCCGGTCAGATCGGCGAGGATCTGGCCGGGCGGCTCCCGGCGCAGCGCTATCCCCGGCGCGGTCAGACGGCGCCCTATCCGTGGACGGCTGCGGAGGTCGGCCTGGTCCTGGACCAGATCGACCGGCAATCGGCGATCGGCAAGCGCGACTACGCGATGGTCTTACTGACCGCCAGGCTCGGCCTGCGGGTCGGAGACCTGCGCTGCCTGGAACTGGGCTGGTTCGACTGGCGGGCCAAGACCCTGACGCTGACCCAGCACAAGACCGGCGTGGCGCTGAGGCTGCCGGTGCCCGGCGACGTGGGATGGGCGGTGATCGACTACATCCGCCACGGGCGGCCCGAAGCCGGATGTGCGCAGGTGTTTGTGAAGCACCGCTACCCGTTCACGGCGTTCGGCTCGTCGTCGTCGGCGGGCTGCCGGCTCCGGTATTACGCGCGCCGCGCCGGGATCCTGTTCTCCGCCGGGCGGTCGCACGGCCTGCACTCGCTGCGCAGCGCACTGGCGGTCGCGATGCTCCAGGCCGACACGCCCCCGCCAGTGGTCACGGCGGTCCTGGGTCACGCAGCTGCCGCGACAACCGCCGCGCACTACCTGCGGCTCGATACCGAGCACCTGCTCGGCTGCGCTCTGGACGTCGAAGACGTCCTTGCCGCCGGGCAAGGAGCACGTTCGTGAGCGCGGCGACGCTGGGCGGCCTGATCGGCACGCTGGTCGCCGCCCGCCACGCCGGCGGGTACCGGTACGACTTCCCCGAACGGGTGCTGCGCCAGTTCGCCGGGTACTGCCGCCGGGAAGGCTACGCCGACGGCTCGATCGTCAAGGAAGCCGTCGAGGAGTTCCTTTACGGCCGCCACCTCAAAGCCGCCACCATCCGCCGCGAGGAACTCGTCCTGCGTGACCTGGCCGAACACGCCCGCCAGTTCGGCTGGCACGCGTGGGCGCCGCCGGCGCTGACAGCGGTGAGGAAACCGCACCGGCCGCCGCCGTATGTGTTCAGCGACGAGGAGATCCGCCGCCTGTTCCGCGTCATCGACACCCAGCCGCTGTCAGAGAACTCGAACCGGGCACTGGTCGACCCGGTGCTGTTCCGGGTGTTCTACGGCACCGGGCTGCGGCTGTCCGAAGCACTCGGCCTGGAACTGCGCGACTTCGACCCGGCCCGCGCGACCATCGAGATACGCGACGGCAAAAACCACGAGAACCGCCTTCTGCCCGTCACCAGGCGCCTGGCCGCCACCGTGGATACCTATATCGCCGCCGCCCATCCCTGCCCCGAACCCGGCGGCAAGCTGTTCCACACCGGCAACCCTGCCAGGCCGGCGGACAAGTCCACGGTTTACAACAGGTTCCGGCGTTACCTCGCCGACGCCGACATCCCCCATTTCCCGGGAGGACCGCACATCCACTCGCTGCGGCACGGCTTCGCCGTGGCGAACCTGCGACGCTGGGCCGCCGGCGGCGCGGACCTGGTGGTCATGCTGCCTTACCTGTCGGCCTACATGGGCCACGCTGACCTGCGCGGAACCCAGTACTACCTTCAGCTGACCGCGGACGCGCACCCCGAGGTCGCCGCCATAGTCACCGCCAGGTTCGGCAATGTCATCCCCGGCTCGGCCAAGCCGCAAGGACCCCGGCAGTGAGCCGGCCCGGGCCTGACGGCGGAGACCTGGCCGGCCGGTGGCTGTCAAGGTTCCTCACCAGCCACCTGGCCGCCGAAAGGGACCTGTCCCCGCAGACCATCGCGTCCTACCGGGACGCGATCAGGCTGCTGCTCACCTGGTTCCGCGACGTGCAGGCAACCCCGCCCGAAAGGCTCCGCCTCGCCGACATCGACCGGGCGCGGGTGCTGGCGTTCCTGGACTGGCTGCAAGCTGAGCGCGGCAACTCGGCGTCAACCCGAAACCAGCGCCTGGCCGCCATCAGGTCGTTCATCCGCTACACCGCCATCGAGCGGCCAGAGTTCCTCGGCCAGGCCACCGAGATCCTCGCCATCAAGCAGAAGAAGACCCCCGCCGGCGACATGGTCCACCTGTCCGGCGACGAGGTCAAAGCCCTCCTGGCCGAACCAGACCCGGCCACCCGGCGCGGGCTGCGCGACATGGTCTTGCTGTCCACGCTCTACGACACCGCCGCCCGCGTCCAGGAGATCTGCGACCTGAACACCTGCGACGTCCGCGCCGCCCGCCCGACGGTCGTGACGTTGCACGGTAAAGGATCCAAGACAAGGCGGGTCCCGCTGATGGACCCCACAGCCCGCCTGATCCAGGACTACCTCAGCCGCCGCGCGCCTCACCCCGGCGTCGGCAAAGACGCCGACCCGCTGTTCAGCGGGCCCCAGCACACCCGGTTAACCCGCTGGGGCGTCACCAAGATCCTCGTCAGGCACGTCCAGTCGCTGCGCCGGCGCGACCCCGGCTACGCGCCCGCCGTGAACGTCACCCCGCACGTCATCAGACCCTGATTTTGCAGCGGGGTTGGGGTGATGGTCGTGTCGTAGCGCGGAAGTGCCCTTGCTGCAAGGGAAAATCGTGATTGCTGACGTCAACGATTCCCGTGCAGAAGGGCACCCGCGAGGTGAATGCTACCGGGCTGTTGTTCGAGGTCGACGATTCCGTCTTGGCGTGTCCGGTCCGGCCGGTGCCGACGCCGGTGGTGAGCGGGTCCGGGGGGGATTTGACCCCGGTCGCCGGGGTGGCGTTGTGGGGTCCGCTGTTGGACCGGCTGAACGTGGTGGCGGAGGCGGACCGTCGGGGGCTGCGGCCGATCGGGCCCGGTGGCTACACCGGCGGGGAGTGTTACCGGGCGCTGACCGAGACGCTGCTGGCCGGTGGGGATTTCTTGAGTGACCGGGCGCTGCTGGCCGACCCGGCGACGGCGGCGCTGCGCGGGGGGAACGCGCTGCCGAGTGTGTCGACGTTGTGGCGGTTCCTGGCCGGGGCCGACCTGGGCCGGGTGGCGAAGGCGGCCGCGGTGAACCGGGTGATGCTGGCCCGGGCGTGGGCGGCCGGGGCCGCCCCGGCCGGTGAGCGGCTGACGGTCGACCCGGACGCCACCAGGGTCGCGGTCTACGGGCCGGGGAAGGAAGGCTCGGCGTTTTCCCGGACCGGGCAGACCGCGCTGTCCCCGCTGGTCGGGGTGCTCGGGGAGACCGGCGACGTGCTGGCGTTGCGCGCCCGCGGCGGGGCGGCGAACGACGGCCGGGCGATGGGCAGCTTCATCGACGAGTGCGTGTGGGCGGTCCCGGCCGGCTGCCGGGACCGGTACCGGCTGTGGATCCGGGTCGACTCCGCCGGCTACCAGCAGCAGGTGCTCGACGCCGCCGAACGCCACCGCGCCGACTTCTCCGTCACCACCAAGGGCTATCCGAACGTGCTCGGCGTCGTCCACGCGCTGGCCGTCGACCCGGCCACCGCCTGGGTGCCGGCGCTCGGGCGTGAGACCGACGCCGGCAGCGAGATCGCCGAGACCACCACCACCCTGCTCGGCCGCACCGTGCGGTTGATCGTGCGCCGCCAACCGAAGGCCGCCGGTGCGCAGCTCGCCTTCGACGACCTCGACGCCTGGCGGCTGCACGCCATCATCACCAATGTGGATGCCGACCGGATGAGCGCGGCCAAGGTCGAGGCGCATCACCGCCTCCGGGGCGGGATCCCGGAGGACACCATCCGCGGGTTGAAGAACGACTTCGGCATGATCCACGCCCCGGTGCGGCCGTTCTTCGGCAACTGGCTGTACTGGCAGGCCGCCGCCCTCGCGCACAACGTCGGGCTGTGGCTGCGGACCCTCGCGCTGCCCCGGGCGTTCCGCCGGGCCCGCGGCAAGCGGCTGCGGCTGGGATTCCTCAACGTGCCCGCCCGCCTGGTCCGCCACGGCCGGCGGCTGCAGCTCCGCTTCGCCGCCGCCTACCGCCACCTCGCCGCGTTCAGCGCAGCCCTCACCCGGATCCGGGCGCTACCCGCCTTCGGCTGACCGCAAGCACAGCCGGCCTGCGATCACGTCACCGAAACCGTGATACCCCACGCCCCGAACCCGCCATCAACACCGGCTGAACCCGCCAGACCCCCGCCCGCGGCACCGCCACCCCACCACCGAGCCTGCCGAGCACACCACGACCAACTGTAAGAAGAACCAAACCCCGAGACGATCAAGAAATCAGGCCGTCGCGGAGGCAGGCTGCAAAATCAGGGTCTGAGCGGATACGCACCACGATCGCGGCGTGTTCGGAGAGCTCGTGGGTGAGCGCGATCGGGTCGTAGCCGGCGTCGAAGACGAACGTCGGGGTGTCGGCGCCGGCCGGCAGTCGATCGAGGAGTTGGCGGACTTGGGCGATCGTGACGCTGGTGGTGTCCTGGGTCGGTAGGAGGCGTGTCGCGTCCAGCGGCGCGGTCCAGGAGTCCATCGCCCAATCCAGCTGGCAGATCCACTGGTAGGACCAGCCGGCCACGATCGGCTGCCCGGCCGAGTGGTGCGACGCCGAGTAGTAGAAGCCGCGTTCCGGGCTGGTCTCGGCGTCGCACCGTGCCCAGCTGGACGCGTCCACGGCGAACACCAGCGGCCAGCCGGCGGGACGGTTGGCGACCAGCAGCGCCCGCAGCGCGTCGGTGTCGATGCTGCCGCGGTCCAGCCCCTTGTAGAGGCTGCCGTGGCTGCGGCGGAACACCGGCTCCAGCGACAAGGTCGGCACCGAGGACACCGGGCTCGGCGTGCACAACAGTGCGTCGGACAGTTCGAACAGCGCGTCGCTCCAACCGGTCACGCAACGGTAGAAGCCCGCGCGGAACAGGGGCAGCGCCGCGCTGGTAGCTGCAATGGACACGCACCCGCTCGAGATGTTCTCCACGACGCCTCCGATATCAGACAGTAGGGATACTGTCTGGTATCGGTTCGGCACAATCGACCCGACACGCCGGAGGGAGCACACGATGGCGCGGACCACCGCGGCACGGCTCGCGGCCTACGAGCGCAGCTACCGCCAGCTCGCCCAACGCATCAGCGACATCGGCTACATCGCAGCCGGCTCCATCACCCACCGCTACACCCGCTGCGCGACAACGGGCTGCCGATGCCACGCCGACCCACCACAACCCCACGGCCCCTACTGGCAATGGACCGCCAAGATCGACGGCAAGACCGTCACTCGCCGCCTCAGCGAGACCGAGGCCCGCTACTACCAGCAATGGATCGACAACGACCGACAACTACGAGAACTCATCGAACGAATGCGCGAAGTCGCCACGAAAGCAACCGAACTGATCATGAAAGACACGGCGACCAAATCGACGCAGGTTTAATCGCAAGCTAAGCCCGACGCCGAAAACCGCCACGCCGGGCGAGCCGTGTACCGCGCGACGCCCGGAGCCTTCTCACCGCCCCGGCGGTGTTGGAGCGCCAGAATCGCCACCCCGACCAGGACGACGCCGAGCAGCGCGGCCACCAACCAACCCGAACGTCCTCCCCCGGGCCAACGCACTCCCGCCACCCCCTCTACTCGACGGTCGCATGGCGGCCCGCAGACGAAAGGTGATGTTACCCAAGCAGGATTGCACGCCTACCAGCAGCAACAAGCTCGCCAAAGGCCGGCCTGGGTGGATCTGCTGACTCGCCGGCGACGTCGACCAGTTGTGTAGGAGTCGGTAGCGCAGGGCGGCGGGTTCGCAGGTGGCCAGGTCACCGTCGAGGCAGATCTTCTGCGTCCAGGACAGCAGGTCGGCTGCGGCCAGGGCGAGTTCGAGCCAGACCTTGTTCTGGGCGTAGCCCTTGCAGGGCAGGTTCCGCAGGCCGGTCGCCTTGCCGGTCGCCTTGCCCCGCGGTTCGGATGCGGTCCTCGACTCGGGCATGGGCGCGGTGGCGCACCTCCAGGTCGGCGTGTTGTGCCTTCGGGCCGCCGCGTTGGGCGTCGGTGATGAAGGCCGTGAAGCGGTGCCCGTCGGCGTCGGTGAACCGTAACTGGGCGCCGGGGTGTGGGCGTTCGCGGCGCACGAGGACACGTGAGCGGTCCGGCCATTTCGACAGGTCGAGCAGGTCGGTGATCTCGGCGATCCAGGCGCCCTCACGTGGGTCGCCGTTGATGTCGTGGGCCGGTGTCCACGCATCGGCGGGCAGGGTGAGGATCGCTGCCCGCACCGGCTCGTCGATGCCGAAGCCGAAGGAGATCCCGCAGCCGGACGGGTTCCGCACCCTGATCAACACCCATCACGACGGCGGCCACACCTTCGGCAACTACCTGTTCCGCGGCGCCACGATCGTCGCGCAGGACGGGGTCCGGCAGTCGCTGCTCAACTGGGGGATGCCGAAGTCGGCCCCGTACTGGACCGAGGTCGAGTGGGGCGACGTTGAACTAGCGCCGCCGTTCCTGACCTACCGCGAGGAGGTCACGCTCTACGTCGACGACCTGGCCTGCCAGCTGCGCTACGTCGGCACCCCGGCGCACACCACCAACGACTCGCTGCTGTGAATCCCGGACCCGCAGCTGTGCTTCAGCGGCGACCTGCTGTTCAACGGCGGCACCCCGTTCCTGCTGCAAGGGTCGGTCAGCGGCGCGTTCGCCGCCGTCGAGGCGCTCCGCGACCTGGACGTGGCCACGATCGTGCCCGGGCACGGGACGGTCTGCGGGCCGGAGATCATCGACACCGTCGCCGGCTACCTGCGGTTCGTCCAGGACGTCGCCCGCCGCGGCCGGGAGCCGACCTCGGCCCGCTCGACGCCGCCCGACAGAGCGACCTCGGCGGGGTATGCCGAGCTGCTGGACAGCGAACGCCTCGTCGGCAACCTGCACCGCGCGTACGCGGCGTAACCGACCCTGGCTCGGCTACGCGTTGGCGGTGGCCGCCCGCGGGTGCTGCGGTCGGTCCCGCAACGGGCTTTGCCGGACCCGGCTGTTGCCGCTGTGGTCTGCCTCTTCGGCGGTCGGAAGGCCGGCGGTGGGGGAGAATGGTCAGCCGGTGCCCTCCGACACCCGGGGGATGCCGGAGCTCGCCGATGGGGGCTGGTGTCGTGCGGAATCTGCTGTCGGCCGACTCGCGGTTGCGGGTGCTGGCCGTGCTGGCGGTGGGCGTGGGGGTCGCGCTCGGCGGGCTGGTCCGTGGCCGCCAGGTCCTCTACCAGCGCCGGCACGGTCGCCGCGGCGATGGGCGGCGTCGGCCCGTCCGGCTCGGCCTGCGCTGACCACCGGAGGCTGCTCCCTCCTGATAGCGGTGCGGGTAAAGGGTGCGGGCGGAGCCGGTCGGCGAACCGGTCGGTCCGGCCCGACGTGGGCCCCACCGCCGGCCACGCCGGAGAGCCGATTCACCCACCACCTACGGGACGGCCTCGATCAGCTCGCTGAGCCCGGCTTCGACGCCGGCGCGCAGTACCTCCAGGTTGGCGCGGCTGTCCCGTGCACCGGCGGGTCCGTGGTCGCCAAGCCGCGGGTGACGAGAAAGAGCACCACGTCGTATCACCGTGCCGCCGAAGGCCCGCCGCACCGCCAGCACCTCCTCCAAGGACACCCGTGACGAGGTCCACCGCCGGTACGGGCCGATCGGCCCGGTCAGCGACGTCGCCGTGGCCGGGCGCCCGAGCCCGGCGAGGGACGCGGTGCCTTTGGCGGTCGCGCCGATCCGGGTGGTGGCCCGCCGAGGGTGGGTCAGCGCATCGGCCGCCCAGCGCAGCGACCCCGCCGAACGGGCCAGGTGACTGCCGACGGCGTCGGCGATCAGCCGCCGGCTCGACGGCTCAGGTCTGGGTTGCCAGCCCGCCGCCGCCGGCCGGGGATCGGCCGGCCCGCGGTCGAGGATCAATGTGGTCAGGTCGATGCCGGCGAGGCCGTCGAGCATGCAGTGGTGGACCTTGTTGATCTGCGCCCACGCGCCCTCAGCCAACCCGTCAACTACCCACAGCTCCCACAGCGGCCTGGACCGGTCCAGCCGCTGGGACATGATCCGCCCGACCAGCCGGCGGAGCTGGTCGTCCCCGCCGGGCGCCGGCAGGACGGTCCGGCGCAGGTGGTCATCGAGGTTGAAGCGCGGGTCGTCGACCCACACCGGCCGGGCCAGGTCGAAGGGGACCACGCGGACCTTCTGCCGGTGACGCCGGCTCATTGGGAGCGTCCCCTCCACTAGCCGCTGGAACTCCTCGCGGCCGGGAGCCGGCCCCTCGAAGATCGCGACGGAGCCCATGTGCAGCGGGGCGGCGGCGTTCTCCATGAGCAGGAACGACGCGTCCAGCAGGTTCATCCGCTCCACGCGGTCACTCCATGGCACTCGTCATCGGTGGCAGCACGCCGAGCAACCCAACCATGCGGCCGGCGGCCGGCCTACCCGACCCGGGCAGGCGGTGCTAATCCTTCGGCCGGCTCCCAGCTACCCCGGGTCCGGTCGTCGCGCCTTGCAGATCGCTTACCAGCGCATGCAGATCCTCCGCCGAGGCGGACGGCGACGCGGACGGGCTTGCGGGCACCAACCCATGATCACAACAGCGGCAGCAAGATCAAGCCGGCACGCTCACGAAAGGCGCACCAAACCATCCCGACCAGCAGGAGGAACCGTCCTCAGCGGTCGACCAGCGGCCGACCCTGCTGAATAGCTACAGCCCTTAGTCTTAGAACGTGTTGGGAAAGGGATCATGTGGCCTGGGCGGGCTGCCAGCGGCCGGCGGCCAGGTGACGGCGCGAGCCGTCGGGTCATCAGCCCGATCATGGCCCATCTGACCATGGCCTCGGCGTGGGCGGGTAGCCGTTCGTAGTCGTGGTCCAGGCGGCGGCAGCGCACCAGCCAGGACAGGGTTCGTTCCACCACCCAACGGCGGGGCAGGACCTCGAACGTGCGCTGGCCCTCGGGCTTCCTCACGATGTGCAGGGTTATCCGCAGCATCCGGCGGGCGAACTCCACACACCGCCCGGCGTAACCGCCATCGGCCCAGACCAGCACGATCGAGGGCATCGCCATCCGGGCCTTGTCCAACACCAGCCTGCCGCCGTCGCGGTCCTGCACGCTGGCCGCGGTGACCAGCACCACCACCAGCAGGCCGATCGTGTCCACGACGACATGACGCTTGCGGCCGTTGACCTTCTTGCCCGCGTCGAAGCCGCGGGAGTCCCGGCCGACGGTGTCGGCGCCCTTGACCGACTGGGCGTCCACGATCCCCGCCGAGGCCAACGGGTCCCGGCCGGCGGCGTCGCGGACCGCAGCCCGCAACGCGTCGTGGATCCGGTCGGTGGTGCCCTCGGCGTTCCACCGCTTGAAGTACCAGTACACGGTGTCCCACGGCGGGAAGTCGTGCGGCAACTGCCGCCACGAGCACCCCGTCCGGTTCACGTACAGGATCGCCTCAACGATCCGCCGACGTGGGTGGATCGCCGGCCGGCCACCACCGCGCACCGGAACCATCGGCTCGATCAGCGCCCACTGCTCATCGGTCAAATCCGAGGGATATCGGGCCGGGGAAGAAGATCGCACACCTCACAGTGATCACACCGGCCACCGCAGTCACGTAGGCGCGCCGAGCGCTTTCCCAACACGTTCTTAGGAGACGGGCGCGGAATAGTATGGATCGTTCGCCATGGCAGCGAAGGCGTTGAGTGCCGACTGGCTGGTGGCGACCTTGAAGTTGCAGTTTGCGAAGTTAGTCGAGATCTGATTCCAGTACAGCATCGCCTTGAAGCGCGCGTAGCCCGGTTCCTTGAACAGCTGCCGAGCCTCGTTGAACCACTGGGCCTTCCGCCCCGGCGCGTTGACGTCTTCCGGTGTGCCCCACTCGGCGAGCATCAGCCCCGGCCCCGGGCGTGCCCGTGCGAAAGCCATCAGCGGAACGAGCACCGTTCGCAGGGACCGCCACGGTTGCTGGTAATGGTGGTCCGTACGAAGGCAATACATGTTGTAGGCATCGACCGCAATGTCATCGACATAGGCGTCCCCCGGGTAGAAATGAGGCGCGTATCGCGGATCGGTCGGCGGGACGAAGAAGTTGCTTTCCGCCACCGTCCACGCGTATTCGGCGTTCCGCACCCCTGCGGACCGCATCACCTCGACAAATGTGTGCCACGCCCGAACAAACTCAGCCGGAGTCCCGTAGGCCGCCGACTTCCGGATCTCCGGCTCGTGGTGAAACGCGAGGTACAAGTGTGCACCGAACGCTTTGATGTTCTCAGCCCATTGGGTCATCTCGGCATACAGCGCATCACCCCGGCGCGCCCTGGCGATGTCCGCCCACTTGATCACGCTGCCGTTGCTCCGCTTGGGACGGATCGACACGAAGACGCTATGCCCGCTCCTCCTGAGCCAACTGATGTAGGGATCCGGAAAGGTCGACTCCCAACTGTCGTAGATGCGCACGACCGCGAGCGGCCGACGGATCGAAGACTGGAGGGACGTCACAGCCTGTTGCGGCGTCCGTCCGCCATAGGCCGCCTGCGCGGCCCCGAAGACCACCGGCCGGCCGCTGGCACCGGCCGGCCGGGGCACATCGGCCGGGCCAAGCCCGACCGCGACCGCCACCGCAGCGGCCGCCAAGCCGGCCGCGAAAGACCGCTGGCCGAGCCTTCGCCTCGATCGCGACATCGGCGGCTCCGTATCCCTCGTCAATCCTGCGACCCATCAGGCCCCGGCGGGGGTCGACCACGCGGTTAACTTCCGCGACACCGACGAGGTCAGGAGGAGGTCGTCGACAAAGACCGGCTGCGCGAAGAGCGGGCCCGCGTTCGGGAGGAATCTCAGGAGCCGGCCGTCTGCCGCGCGCACCAGCGCGAGGCCGGCCGACCCTGACGTACCGTAAGTGGGGACGGCCAGCAGGCCAGCGCCGTTGATACTCGGACTGCCCAGAACATTGCCGGCTAGACCCGTTTCCCATAGCGGCCGGCCATTGACCGGGTTGAGCCGGCGGATCGCTCCCGGGTAGCGCCTCCCCCCGATGGTCGTTTCGTTGCTCGCCGCGTACATAGCCTTGCCTGTCCACACCGGTACGGACAGGCAAGACAACAGCCCCCGCGGTGTGCCCACACCCGCCCTGAAACGCCACACCGGGCCCGCGGGCACCCTGGCGAGCCGCCAAGCGTAAAGGATGCCGTTCTTGTTGCACGCCGCCACCAACGGCTCGTCGCCCTGCCCCACGTCCGCTCGGAACATCGTCGGTGAAGAGCCGAAATCGCTGTCCAGCACCTGTTCGGAGGCCGGAATTGACCAAGAGGCTTCCTTCCGCAGGGTCGCGCTGTCCAACTCGAACAACGAGTTCACGCCGGCGACGTGCGGCGGTCCGCTGGCAGTGGTCAGAAGCACATGCCGCCCGTCGACGGACACCCCCGGTGTCGTCCAGACCCCGCCACCGATCTGACCGGGCGGCACGGATGTGAAGCGCGCCAGCAGGCGGCCAGTACGCCGATCAAAGGCCTTAACGCCCCCAGGGACAAACGGATGGTCACATTGGGAGGAAACTCCGACGTACAAGGTGTGCCCGCTCAGCGCCACCGACGACCAGTTGTAGTAGTCGTTGATCATCGGTGACGGCACACCGACGACCGCCCGCCAGCGCCGCACGCCGGTCGCAGCGTCGAACGCGTACAACCCGCCGTCCCCACCCGGGACATAGACCGTGCCCCCGCCGCCCACCTCCGGTGCGACTGCCGCACTGCCTGTAATACCCCGGGCGCCGCACGTGTGCCTGCCTACGAAACCGACATCCCGCTGCCATAACACGCCACCCGTCCGCTCACTGAGGGCGTAGAAGAAGCCAGACATCGATCCGATGAAGATCCGACCGCCGGCCACCACCGGCGTCGCGAACAACAGAGGCGGCGGCCGTCCCGGCACAGTAGGCGCCGTAAACGTCCACCGCGGAGACAGCCGGCCAACACGCGCCGGCGTCAATACCGACGCGCGGCTGGCGCTGGAGTGCGCGGCATCGCCCAGATACTGCGCCCAATCCGTCGACGCACCAGGGGCAGCCGCTGCTGTCCCCCCCAGCAGACATCCTGCCATCGCGGTAATCGACAACCATCGAGAGCAGCGAGACATAACAACCCCCCGGAGAAGTACAACCGCACAATAGCGGGGATCCTGGCAGATAACATGCATACCGAGCAACTGTCTCGAGTTTTACCCGGACAACGCGCGCCGGAAGGCCTGCTCGCCGAAGTGGCAAACTTGCCCATCTGACCCCGATTTTGCAGCCCGGGACCGTTGACGGCGAATTCTTGGTGCGGGCATGACTGCTGCTTGTCGAGGGGGTCGTGGGGCAGGGGGTCGGCAAAGTCGTGATCTTGGGCGTGTCGGTGGGTGACACGCCGGTGATGGTGTAGTAGCCGGGCGGACACGGCACCGCTGGTGATCATGAAGGGTCTTTACGCCATCGTGATCCTCGGAGCGTGTGCCGTGCCCGCATCTGCATTGTCGCTGATCTGCTCTACCGCCACGCGCAGTGCCGACTGCGAGGTGTTCGCTGGTGAGGACGTCCCTGCTGACCTGCTGGCAGCGTTGCGGGCGATCACGGATCCGCGGTGTCGGCGTGGCGTGCGGCATCCATTGGTCGCGGTGCTGGGGCCTGCGGTGTGCGCGGTGCTGGCCGGCGCCCGCTCCTACGTGGCGATCGCCGAGTGGGCGCACGATCTGCCCGCCGGCGTGCGCGAGCGGCTGGGGATCGAACGCGATCCGCCGAGCGAGTCGGCGTTTCGGCGGGTGCTGCAGGCCATCGATCCGCACCTGCTGGACCGCACGATCTGTAGCTGGCTCGCCTCTCGCGCGGGGACGGCCGAGCCGTCGAACTGGCCGGGGCGGCGGTGGCGGGCGATCGCGATCGACGGCAAGACCGCCCGTGGCGCCCGGGTCGGTGATGGCCGTGCGGTGCACCTGCTCGCCGCGCTCGAACACGCCGGCGGGGTGGTGCTGGGCCAGCGTGTCGTGGACGGCAAGACCAACGAGATCACCGAGTTCGCGCCGCTGCTGGACGGCATCGACATCACCGACACGATCGTCACCGCCGACGCGCTGCACACTCAGCGTCAGCACGCCGAGTACCTGATCGGCCGCGGCGCGCACTACCTGTTGACTGTGAAGGCGAACCAGCCCAAGCTCCACGCCCAACTCCGGGCACTGCCGTGGCGTGAAGTCCCGGCCCTCGACATCGTCCGCGGCAAGGGCCACGGCCGAGCCGAGACACGCATCGCGAAGATCACTGCCGTGTCGGCCGGCCTCGGGTTCCCGCACGCGACCACCGCGATCCAGATCACCCGCCGCCGACGGCCACTGACCGGCAAACGGTGGAAGACCGAGACCGTCTACGCGATCAGTGACCTCGACCAGAGCCAGATCCGCCCCGACGAGTTCGCCGACATCGCCCGCGGACACTGGCACATCGAAAACCGGCTGCACTGGGTCCGCGACGTCACCTTCGCCGAAGACAGCTCGCAGATCCGCACCGGACACGGCCCAGCAGTGATGGCCTCCCTGCGTAACCTCGCCATCAGCGTCCACCGTCATCACGGCGCGACCAACATCGCCGCCGCGACCCGCCACGTATCCCGACATCCCAGCCGCGTCTTACCGCTGCTGCTACAAGTCAAGATCAACACGAGTTAGATAACGGGCAGATCAAGAATGCCGAGGCCCTGGGGGTCGTGGGGCTGTGCACCGGGGTGGGCGGGCAGCGTCGAGCCGCTGCTTTCATGCTGGGGAGTGCGGCGGAGAGTGGAGGGCCGGCGGTCAGCCGGCCGCGGGCACCGCGCGGAGGTGCCGCAACGCTTCGGCGAAGGCGGCGGCGTGGGGGGTAGGCCCGTCCCAGCCGCAGATGTAGCGGCCGCCCGTGATGGACGACGCGGGCGGCGACGTTGAGGAACGCCAGTCGGAGCCTTGTGCCGCAGGCCCGGCGGAACGTCGGGGGCAGCGCGAGGGTGCGCAGCCACCGCCCGATGTTGTGCGCCAGCGCACACGCCTGCCAGTACAGCCAGTTGCCGAAGAACGGCCGCACCGGGGCGTGGATCATGCCGAAGTCGTTCTTCAGCCCGCGGATGGTGTCCACTGCGGCAGCATCGCAGGCAAACCTCGCTGGCGTTGTTGTTCACGATGTGAGCTGGGAGGACTTGCAGCCAAGCCGGGCCGGCGTTGCCGATCACGAAGCTCGTTACGCTCACGGGTGGTCGTTGGGGACCGGACGAGCCCGCCGGTGCGAGTAACCCAGAGTCGTAGGCTTAGATCATGTCCGACGCTCAGGCTTCCAGTGGATGGGGCTTCACCGTGCCTGCCACCGATGCTGAGCTGCTAGCAGAGCTACGCCGTCATGGCGTTCGGCCTGGTCGCCACCTCCAGGTCACGGTCGGTCCGGAAAACACGGGCCAGCCCGAGCAGCCTGAAGCCGAGCCGGCCGGTCCGCGACGTCTGAGCTTTGCGGGCTCCATACACGCCGAACCTGATCTCTCCGAACGGGTCGATGACTACCTGGCGGGGTTCGGCCAGGCGTGATCCTGGTCGACACCAACGTCCTGGTGGCGGCGGCGAACGATCGGGACAACAACAGGTAGGACTGCACGACGGCGAAGTCGGCGATGCCGGCGAGGGTGCGCCAGCAGCCCCCGGAGGTCCGTTGTTGGATCTTGACCGGGCGGAGATCGCGCTCTGCTTGGTTGTTGGTGAAGGGCACGGCGAGGTCGACCACGAAGCGCAGGATCATGTCTTCGTGGTCGCGGAAGCGTCGCGCCAGGGTGAGCGCGTCACGGGTCAGCGGTCCGGCTCGGGGGGTGTTGTCGGTGATGCCTTTGGCGGCCGCGCCGCGGTAGTGGTTGCGGATCCGCCGCAGTGTTTCCGGGGCCAGGGCGTCGTTGCCGGCGGCGCGGGCCGCGGTCGCGGCGTGGTGGGCGTCGGTGAGGGTGTCGGCCATCGCGGCCGCCCACACCTGCCCGTCGGGGTCGGCGGTGTGGAAGGCCCGCAGGTCGCGGAGCAGATGCGCGCCGCACCAGGCGTGGTGGGCGTCGATCAGATGCGTGTAGCCGGCGTAGCCGTCGCGCACGATCGTGCCGGCGTAGCCGTCCAGCACGCCGCCGGCGTCGATGTCGGTCTTGGCGCGCCCGCCGGTGTGCATGACGGTCAGGAACTCGGTGGCCGCGACGTGGACGTATTCCAGGCCGCCGTCGGCGCGGCCCGGGGTCTCATCGGCGTGCAGCACGCCGGCCTGGCGCAGCAGCGCCCGGACCCGGGGCAGAAACGTGTGCTCCAGCAACGCGGCGGCCCGGTGCCGCACCGTGGCCATGAACCCGACGGAGACCGCCACGCCCACCAGGGAGCGCATCAGCCCGGCGGCGCGGGCCACCGGCAGATAGTGGGCGCACAGCAACTCCGCCGCCCGCGCCAACACCCCGGGCCCGTACTGCGCACGGGCCGGCGCGCACGCCGGTGAAGCGCCGGTCGCGGCGGCCCCGCAGCCCGGGCAGGTCCGCGTGAGGATCTGGTACTCGGTGACCCGCGGCGGGGGCGGCGGTGTCACGTCGGTGGACTTCGACAACGGCAGCGAGTTCCTGAACAAGGCTGTGATCAAGTGGGCCGCGGACATGGAGATCTTCTTCACCCGGTCGCGGCCGTACAAGAAGAACGACCAGGCCACCATCGAGTCCAAGAACAACCACCTCGTGCGCAAGTACGGCTTCTACTACCGCTACGACACCGACGCCGAGCGGCAGCTGCTCAACCGGCTCTGGAAGCTCGTCAACGACCGGCTCAACCACCTGACCCCGACCAAGAAGCCCACCGGCTTCGGCAGCAGCCGCGACGGCCGCCGCACCCGCCTCTACGACAAGCCGGCCACACCGCTGGACCGCCTCCTCGCAGCAGGCGTGCTCTCCCCGGCCCAGCAGGCCGAACTGACCGCCTACCGCGACAGCCTCAACCCGGCCAAGATCGCCCGCAAGATCGCCGAGCTGCAGATCAGACTGCTCGTCCTGGCCAAGGAGAAGACCGAACAGCTCTACCTCGCCAGCATCCCCACCGCCCTGCCCGACATCCGCAAAGGCGTCCGCGTCAAGGCCAGCTGACCCACCCACTTCGCGGGCATTCCTACATGAGGCACCGAACGGGTTTCGCGGGCATCTTGACGTGAGGCACTACGGCAAGGCGAACAGCGCGGAGTCGCTCAACCAAGATCAGGAAAACACCCGATTTCGTTCCGTTGCTACGGCAACCCCGGGTGGTCACGGTCGCACGCCGGCTCAAGGGCGATGCCGTCGACTGACGCCGCGGCGAGCAAGACTACGCGGTCAGCCGACGTCTGGGGTGAGCTCGAAGCGCGGGCGGTCTTCCTCCCGGACGAGGTCCAGATAGTCGGGGTTGCGGGCGATGAAGCCGCGGACGTAGGGGCAGAACGGCAGGACGGCGAGGCCACGGCGGCGGATGTCGTCGAGCGCCTCGGCGACCAGGCGCTTGGCCAGCCCTTGGCCGGCGAACGCGGGCTCGGTCTCGGTGTGGGTGAAAGCGATCTGGCCTGGCTGGAGCTTGTAGGCGGTGAAGCCGGCGACGGTGTCCTCGTCGAAGATCTCGTAGCGGTTCTCGGACGGGTTGTCCTGCACGGTGGTGCTCATGTGATGTTCCTCAGTGCCGGTTCTTCCGGAGCCGGCGCGCAATGCCCAGGCGAGGGAACGGTGTGGCGGCTGACGATGGAGATGCGGTTGAAGGTGTTGATGGTGATCGCGGTCCAGGCGACGGCGGAGAACTCGTCGGCGGACAGGTGCCTCCGGGCCTCGGTGTAGTCCTGCTCCTGGGCGCGGGGGCCGGGCAGGGTGGTGATCGATTCGGCGAGGGTCAGCGCCGCGCGTTCCTTGTCGGTGAACAGGGCGGTATCGCGCCAGGCCGGGAGGACGGCGATGCGTTGGTGGCTTTCCCCTTCGGCCAGGGCGTCTGCGACGTGCACGTCGAGGCAGGCGGCGCAGCCGTTGAGCTGGGAAACCCGGATGTTGAGCAGTTCAACCAGGACTCGGTCCAGCCCGGCTTCCTGTGCCGTCTTCATAACCGTTCGGGCGACGGCGATCTGCGCGCGGTACGCCCCCCGACCCTGAATGTCGATCCGTACTGGAGCGGCGTCGTTGCTCCCGCCGCCGTGGTCTCCGCTCACCGGTTGCCGCTCACCGGGTGCCTGGTCCCTGCTGCCAGTACGGGGCCTTGGTGGGGATCCGTGGCAGCGCGGAGGCCACTGTGCCGAACCGGTCGTCCTGCGCGGCCCATGAGGCGTACGCCGCGTCGATCTCCTGGTGGGTGCGTCCGACGAAGTTCCACCACATCACGATGGGGTCCTCGAACGGCTCGCCGCCGATGAGCAGCGCGCGGGTGGGCTCGCGGACGTCGACGGTGAGCTCGTCCCGGCCTCGGCCGAGGTAGCCCAGCTTGCCCGGTTCCAGGGGCGTGCCGGCGATCGCGACGGCCCCGTCAAGGACGACGATCCCGTACTCGAATCCGGGCCGGAGCGGCACCGTGGTGGGCCGGTGCAGCCTCAGGTCGACACCGACCAGAGGCGTGTCGTGCCGCGCGGGGCTGCGAGAGCCGTCGAGCGCTCCGATCAGGACGGTCGCGACGCCGCCGTCCAGATCGGTCTGCGGCAGGGCCGGGTGGTGCTCGAACGCGGCGGCGCCGTGCCGGGTGACCTCCGGCAGCGCCACCCACAGCTGGATGCCTTCCAGCGTCCCCCGGTAGTGGCCCGTGGCCTCCTCGGCGTGGGAGACGGCGTCGCCGGCGGTCATCAAATTGAGCTGACCCGGCTTGATGACCTGCTCAGAACCGAGGCTGTCGCGGTGCAGCACCTCCCCGTCGAGCAGCCAGGTGACGGTCTGCAGGCCGATGTGCGGATGCGGTCCGACGTCCAGGCCGCTGTTTTCGGTGACATCAGCCGGCCCCATGTGGTCGGCGAAGCACCACGCTCCGACGGTGCGGCGCCCCCTTCGGGGCAGCGCTCGCCGGACCCGCACCTTCCCGACGAACTCATCCCGGCTGTCGCTGACCTGCAGGCACGCCGCGCTGGGCTGGCCGCAGTCGGCGGTGGTCGGCGGGGCGTCGATGGTGCTTACCGGACCGCTCATCGCGTCATCCTTCCACTGGGTGTTCACAGGGTCAGGCCGCCTGCAGCTGCCCGGCGGGCAGCAGCAACGCCCCGAGCGGCTGCCGGGTACGCAGCGCGGTCTCGCGCGAGGCGAACGGTTCGGGAAGCTCAGCGTGCGGGTTCCGGCGCCCGACCGCAACGACGACGAGCGGCTGCAAGCTGGCGTCCAGCCCGAACTCGGCCGCGGCCGCCGCGGCGCCGAACCCACCGAGCTGGTGAATCTGCAGCCCACCGGACTGTGCCTGCACGCTGAGCGTGGCGACGGCCTGCCCGGTGTCGTACAGCGCCCACGGCCGACCCCGGCCCGTTTCGTCGACGGTCTGCGCGGCGACCAGGAGCAGCGCGCTCGCCGCGTACGCCCAGCTGCGGTTGCCCTCGGTGAGGGTGCCGAGCAGCCTGGTGAACGCCTCCTCGCCGCGGCGGGTGACGACGAACCGCCACGGTTGGGTGTTGTTCGCCGACGGCGCCCAGCGGGCCGCTTCCAGCAGCGCGGAGAGTGCGTCGTCGTCCAGCACGTGAGCGGTGTCAAAACCACGCGGGCTCCACCGCTGCGCCAGCAGCGGGTGGACCGGCACCGACGTCGAGGCGGTCTTCAGCGAGGTCATGGCGATAGCGCTCCCAGTTGAAGGAATGGTTTGCAGGTGGTCAGGCGAGAGCGGCGTGCATCTCCCACACGAGGAGCTCGGCGGGCTCAACAGCGCTAACACGCTGGCCGCCGGTTGCGGTGAACCGGACGGCGTCGCCGCTGGCCAACTCTCCGACGCCCTCCAGCGACACGGTTCCACGGGGCAGGAACAGGTGGAGAAACGGCGCCTCCGGCAAGGTGATGCTCTCCCCCGGCTGAAGCCGGGCGGCGTACAGCGCGGCGTGCCGGTTCTTGATCCGGATGGCCGCGGCGCCGTCGTGCGCGGACATGCCGGACGCGACCGGGACGAGCCCGCCGGCCAGCAACTCGTCGTCGATCTCCAGTTGCTCGTAGCCGGGGGTGATACTGGGCCCGTCGGGGACGACCCACATCTGCACGAAGTGGACCGGTTCGCTGTGGGAGTCGCCGCCGCGCAGCCGCCAGGAGTCGTTCTTCTCCGAGTGCAGGATGCCGGTGCCCGCGCTCATCCGCTGGGCGAGGCCCGGGTAGATCACTCCGGAGTGCCCCGTGGAGTCCTGGTGCACCAGGGAGCCCTGCATCACCCAGGTGACGATCTCCATGTCGCGGTGCGGGTGCGTCTCGAAACCGAAGCCGGGCGTCACGACGTCGTCGTTGTTGACCAGCAGCAGCCCGTGATGGGTGTTGGCCCGGTCGTAGTGGTGCCCGAAGGAGAACGAGTGCTTCGAGTCCAACCAGCCGATCTCGGTCTTGAACCGCTCGTTGGCACGGCGCACGTCGACCCGCGGCGCGGAACTGTTGGTGGACATAGGGTCTCCGGTCCCGAGGCCATCAGGATGATGACGTGTCATGTACGTGCTTGGTGAACGTACATGACTCGTCATTCATTCCGCCGTACGATGAACCCGTGACCACGGCACGGTGGCTCAGCCCGCCCGAGCAACGCGCGTGGCGGGCGTACCTGCGGATGCAGTCGGGCCTGGCGGCCGCGCTGAACCGCCAGCTGCAATCCGCGTGCGGGCTCTCACTGTCCGACTTCGACGTGCTCGTGCGGCTCAGCGAAGCCGACCACGGCCGGCTCCGGCCCTTCCAGCTGGAGCACGACCTGCAGTGGCAGCAGAGCCGGCTGTCTCACCAGCTGACCCGCATGCAGCGCCGCGGCCTCATCACGCGGAAGGAGTGCCACGAGGACCGGCGAGGTTCCTACGTCACCCTTACCGACGCCGGCCGCGTAGCCATCACGCTGGCCGCGCCGGCACACGTCGACGCAGTACGCCAGCTGGTGTTCAACCGCCTCACCCCCGACGAGGTCACTCAGCTCGAGCGATTCAGCACCCACGTCCTCACCGAACTCGACCGCACCGCGGCCGCGACATGAGCCAGCCGGCGCTCACCGTCATGCCACTGACGCGGAGCCGGGGTCAGCGACTCCCGCCGGACGACTGCACGCCAGACTCTCCGGATGCGCGGCCGGTCCCGCCTACGGCGGGAACCACAGCCGTCGCCGCTGCTGTGCGGCTGTGGACCGCGCGGTTCCGCGGGAACGGCGGAAGCGGAGGCGGGCTGGCTCAACGGGCCGAGATATGGTGTTCGCCGATCATCCGGGTGGCCGGTGTGGCCGGGCCCGCCGTTAGGCCGTCGCGGGCGGAGAACTACGCGGCCGGCAACCCGCACCTGGTCGCCAAGCAGGCCCGGATCGGGTTCGCCCAGGCGCTGGGCGGCGGGCTGGTCGCCGCGATCGACGGGATGCGGTTCGTGGTCCCGGTGCCCAGCGCGTACGCCCGCCCCAACCGCAAGTACAGCGGCGGCCAGCGCGTCAAGCTGCACCTGCGACCGCAGGGCCCCGAGATCACCGGCACCTGGACCTTCTCGACGCTGTTGCGCAGCCTGCTGGCCGAGGACTGGGAGCCCTGGAGCACGATCAGCGTCAACGGCTGGATCCTCGATCCTGACCGGAAGAAGATGTCGAAGTCGAAGGGCAACGTGCTCACGCCGGCGCAGCTCGTCGAGGAGTTCGGCGCCGACGGGCTTCGCTACTGGTGTTGTCGCGGTGCGCACTAAATGGACACCGTTCGATTCTCCTGGCTGGGGCTGGCTCGTGAGAAGCCGTCCTGGCGAGGGTCCCTGGTTGGTGGCGTCGCGCCACGGTTGTCGGCGAGCCCCACCGCCATCGCGTCCGGTCATCGTAACCGGGCATGGGCCCGCGGCGTACCTCAGAGCTTGTGCAGGACCACCTCGGGAGCCGCGTCGGCGATCTCCAGGATTCGGTTGTACTTCGCGACGCGCTCACCGCGCGCGGGCGCTCCGGACTTCAGCTCCCCGCACCCGGAGCCCACGGCGAGGTCGGCGATGAACGAGTCCTCGGTCTCACCGGAGCGATGCGAGATCATCGCTGCGTAACCCGCCTCTCGGCACACCGTGAGCGCCTCGAGGGTCTCTGTGACAGTTCCGATCTGATTGACCTTGATCAGCGCGGCGTTGCCGACGTTCCGGCTGATTGCGTCGCGGATGACGGCTGGGTTGGTGACGAAGATGTCGTCGCCGACCAGCTGCGTGGTCTCCCCGAGCCGTCGGGTCAGCTCGGTCCAGCCGTCCCAGTCGTCCTCGGCCAGCCCGTCCTCGATGCTCCAGATCGGGAATCGCTCCACCAGCTCGGCGTAGTAGTCGACCATCTCGCCGGTGCTCAAGGCCTTGCCTGCGACGTGGTAGGTGCCGTCGCGGTAGAACTCGCTGGCGGCGGGATCCAGCGCGATCGCGACTCCATTCCGGCCGGGGCTGTAGCCGGCGTCCTTGATCGCAGCCACCAGGGTGTCCAGCACGTCCTCCGGCATCGCAATGTCGGGGGCGAACCCGCCCTCATCCCCGAGACCGGTGGCGAACCCTGCGGCTGTCAGCCGGGACTTCAACGCCGCGTACACCTCAGCGCCCGCGCGGACTGCCTCGGCGTAGCTGGGAGCTCCGATCGGTGCGAGCATGAACTCCTGGAAGTCCAGAGTGTTCGGGGCGTGGGCGCCGCCGTTGACCACGTTGAAGTGCGGCACCGGAAGGGTCGGAGTGACCCCTGGCGGGGTGAGGTAGCGCCACAGCGGCCTGTCCTCGGCTGCGGCGAACGCTCGGGCCGCGGCCATCGAGATCCCGATGATCGCGTTGGCCCCCAGATTGGACTTGTTCGCGGTGCCGTCCAGGTCGATCAGCGCGCGGTCCAGTTCGCCGAGGTCGGCGAACGTTCGCGCGTTCAGCGCGGGACCAGTGGTGTCGTTGACGTTGGCCACCGCGGTCCTGGTGCCTTTGCCACCGAACCGCGCGGCGTCGTCGTCGCGGAGCTCGACCGCTTCTCCTGACCCGGTCGAGGCGCCCGAGGGGACGCCCGCTCGACATTGGATGCCGTCTGTAGTTCGCAGTGTCACCGCCACGGTCGGGCGTCCGCGCGAGTCGAGGATCTCCACCCCGTGAACGGATTCGATCGTGATGGGCATCGTGGCTTCTCCCTCGTCCCAGCTGACTGTCGATGATTTCCACTCTCGCGGACTCTGACCACTCGCGGAAGGGTCCGACGACATGGCTCTCAACTCCGCTCTTGGGCGGCGACACCGGCCTGGGACGGCTGGGCTACACCCAGTCCGCTCCTGACGCTACTCCCGCGGGGCCACGCCGCACTCCGACTCAAGGGTTACGTTCGCTATAGCGAACCGATGTTCGAGGACAGCCCTGACCTGGTCCGTGGTCTCCTGGGCTTCACGAAGGCTGGGCTCGCCGTCGAGGACGATGTGGGCGGACAAGGCCGGGACGTCGGAGGCAAGGTTCCACAGGTGCAGGTGGTGGACGTCGGTGATGCCGTCCACGTCGAGCACGGCCGCACGGATCAGCGCGGGGTCCAGCCCTCTGGGGCTGCCTTCCATGAGGACGTGCGTGGTCTCGCGCAGGAGCCCCCAGCCGGCAACGAGGACCAGCAGCGCGGTGGTGATGGAGGCGACCGCGTCGGCACGCATCCATCCCCAGCCGAGGATAAGCACACCGGCGATGGTCGCGCCCAGTGAACCGACGGCGTCGGTGGCGAGGTGGGCGAAGGAGGCGCGCATGTTCAGGCTCTCGCCTTGGGATCGGTGGACCACGATCGCGCTGCCGGCGTTGACCAGGAGGCCGAGGGTCGCGATAGCGACGAGGCCTCCGCCGGCCACGGCTGTCGGTTCCCGTAAGCGGGCCACGCTCTCGACGATGATCCAGGCGCCAGCGGCGAGCAGCATCAACGCGCTCATCTGGGCTGCGAGCACGTCGGCTCGCGCGAAGCCGAAGCTATGCCGGCTGCTGACGGCACGGCCAGCCAGCACCAGTGCTCCGAGCGCGATGCCGAGCCCGGCTACGTCCGAGACCAGGTGTACGGCGTCGGCGAGCAACGCCAACGAGCCGAAGACGAAGCCGCCGATGACTTCGACCACGAGGAGTCCGGCGTTGACACCCAACGCCCAGCCCAGGGCACGCCGTTGACCGGTACGGGCGAGATCCGGAGCGTGGACGTAGGCATGCTCGACCCCCGGCACGAAGGTGGCGTCGGACCGAGTTCCCTCAGGGTCCGTGGTCGGGGGTGACATGGCGGGACTCCTACCTCGTGTTGGAGGAGATCAGGCGGGCGGACGTTGTCCGCCCGCGACCTTGGCTAGTGCTTCGGCGTCGTCGGCACCGCGGTGACGGTGCCGTCCACGTCGCACACCGAGGCCAGCGTGTTGTAGACGGTGCCAAACCTCCGCAGGTTGGTGTGGACCAGCTCGATGCGGCGCGGCGGCTCCTCGGTGGTGATGCGCAGGTCGTACCGCACCGAGACGAACTTCGGGGGCGCGTCCTGCCTGCGAATGACGACGTCGACCGCGGCGTCGTCGTACTCGAAACCCAGCAGGGCGCCAGAGCGGGCCAGGTTCTTGAGCAGGCAGGCGGCGAAGGCGCTGCCGAGCAGGTCCGCCGGTCCCGGTGCGCCGGTGGGTGGTGTCGCCCAGCCCGCGTCGAGCGGGATGGGGCTCTGCGCGGCGGTGACCTCGGCGGCGCCGCCGTGGGTTGCCCGCGCGCTCACCCGGTACTCCAACGGCGCGGCACCTCCCCCGCCGGCAGCCACCGTGCTCATGACGAGGACGCGGCTGTCAGAAGCTGCTTGATCTCCGCTGGCTTCGGGACGCGGCCCGAGACCAGGACCTTCTCGTCGACCACGAGGCCGGGGGTGGACATGATGCCGTAGCCCATGATCGTCGGATAGTCCTCGACCTTCTCCACGGTGGCATCCATGCCGAGTTGGTCGAGCGCCTCCCTGGTGGCGCGTTCCAGGTTCTTGCAGTTGTTGCAGCCGGGGCCGAGGATCTTGATGATCATGACCGTGTTCCTTTCTGTGGTTCAGGCGAGCAGGAAGTTGAACAGGTAGCCCACGGCCACGATCGAGGAGCCGACCACCGCGATGTAGATCGCGAGTAGCTGCAGCTTGAGCACGCGGCGGAGCAGGATCATCTCGGGCAGCGAGAGCGCCACGACGGCCATCATGAACGCAAGCAGGGTCCCCATCGGCAGACCCTTCTCGTGCAGCGACTCGACCAGCGGCAGGATGCCGGCCGCGTTCGAGTAGAGCGGGATGCCGATACCAACGGCGATGAGGACCGCGAAGGGGTTGCCGGGGCCGGCGTACTGGGTGAAGAAGTCCTCCGGCGCCCAGCCGTGGATAACCGCGCCGAGCCCGATGCCGACCAGCAGGTAGGGCCAGATCTTGCGCAGGATGGTGCCGACCTCTTCCGCGCCCATCTGGGCCCGCTGGTTGAAGGT
Source organism: uncultured Actinomycetota bacterium (assembly GCA_963814355.1). Taxonomy (GTDB): domain Bacteria; phylum Actinomycetota; class Actinomycetes; order JADGOV01; family JADGOV01; genus JADGOV01. Next base: position 27,333 of record CAWFCZ010000018.1, read on the forward strand.
CAACCCGGCGGTGGAGTCGATGACCTGCCCACCGAGCTTGGTCTCGTAGACGAAGGGCTCGACGTACCGCTCGAGCTTGAGTCGGCCGAGCACCCAGCCCGCCGCGATCGCGATCGCGAGTCCGGCACCGATGTAGGCCAGGGTGATCTTCACTCCGAACAGGGTCAGCAGCAGGCCGATGGCGATCTCGTTGACCAGGGGGCTGGCGATCAGGAAGCTGAGTGTCACGCCCAGCGGCACTCCTGCCGCGACGAATCCGATGAAGGCCGGCACCGCGCTGCACGAGCAGAACGGGGTAGCCACCCCGAGCGCGGCGGCCATCACGTTGCCGACGCCTTCGCGGCGCCCGCCGAGCAGCGCTCGGGTGCGCTCGATGCTCATGTAGGAGCGCAAGATGGTGATCACGAAGATGATCCCCGACAACAACAGACCGATCTTGATCGTGTCGTAGAAGAAGAAGTGCAAAGACGAGGTCAACCGGTCCTCGGGCGCCATGCCGAGCACGTCGTAGAACACCGTGTCCCACAGCCGGCCGTTGACCCAGTACGCCAGGACCCACAGCGCCGCTGCGCCCGCGAGCGACAGGTTCCGGCCCCGCTTGGTGGCGGGCAGGTGTTCGACGATGCTCATCAGATCACCGCGCTCAGTCCGCGCCTGGCAGCGCACCCCGGAGCCGATCCAGGGCATCGTCGGCCAGGGCGTAGTCGACCCAGCGCCCGCGTCGGCTGGTGGTGACCAGTCCGGCCTCGCGCAGCACCTTGAGGTGGTAGCTCAGCAGGTTCGCCGCGATCGGCACGTGCTCTTGGATGTCGCACACACACGAGGGCGCCTGCGCCAAGCGCTGCAGCACCGTCCACCTGATCGGGTCGGCCACCGCTGCCAGCAGCGACACCGACGCATCGAGCCGCGAGGCGGTTGCCTTCGCCTGAGCCGAGGTCATTATTTCAATAGTTCTTGATACAGCCACACTTGAAGTGTAGGCTCAGAGACGTCGAAGTTCAAGCAACTCAGCGAAGAACTCGAACTGACTTCAGGATCTTTCGAAGCAATCCGGCCTGGATCCCGAGGATCATCAGGAAGTGGTCGCGTGCAAGCGCTCCAGGAACATCTGAGTCGCTGGCTGATGGCCTACGCGCTGTCCGCGATGGGGCTGGGCCTGGGTCTTGGCCAGCTGGCCTCGGCCTGGACGACAAGCCACGTCCAGCTGGTGTCCTCAGCCACAACGGCCATGGTCTTCCTGGTGATCTACCCGATGATGGTCGGGCTGAAGTTCGAAGCGCTGCTCCACGCCGGACACAACATCAAGGGTCTAGCCCTGGCGCTGGCGTTCAACTTCGTGTGGGCACCCCTCCTGGGGCTGGCCCTGGCGAAGATCTTCCTGCCCGACCCGTTGCTGGCCATCGGGTTCCTGCTGGTCATGGTCGTGCCCTGCTCGAGCATGACCATCGCCTACACCGGACTGGCCAAGGGCAACGTCGCGCTGGCCACCATGGCGGTGGCACTCAGCTTCGTCGTCGCAATCATTGCCGTGCCCGCGTGGATGCTGGTCTTCGCCTCGGGTTACGACGTGCAGGTCCCCGTCTCCGACATGCTCACCTCGATCGGCACCGTGCTCATCGCCCCGATGATCCTGGGGTTCGCCACCCGCAAGCTGCTGACCGCCACCATTGGTCCCACCCGGTTCGCCCGCCTCCAGCCGGTCTTCCCGATCGCCTCGATGCTGGCCATGTTCGCCATCATCTTCCTCATCTTCTTCGGCAAGGCCGACCTGATCATCGACAAGTGGTCCACCGTCCTGCTGCTTCTGGCGCCCAACGCCCTGTTCATCGCGCTCACCCTGCTCGCGGTGACCTGGCTCGACCACCGCCTGAAGCTGCCCTACGGCGACCACATGGCCGTGGTGTTCGCGTCCACCGGCAAGAACAACGGCACCGCCATCGCGATCGCAGCCACCGCGTTCTCTCCCCTGGTGGCCGTCCCTGCAGCCACCATGCCGATCTTCCAGGTCCTGCTCCTCATCGGCTACCTCAAGATCGCCGACCGGATCCGCGCCTACTTCACACCCGAGCCCGGACCCACCCCCTTGCATCCGGGAACTCACCCGGCGAACCACCCACGAAAGAAGGCACGATCATGACCACCACCACCACCGCCGCCGCCGCCGCCGCGCCCACCCTCGATCAGGTCCTCGCCGGCATGTCCGGCTCGCTCAACGGCACCCTGCCGCCCTCGGTACAGCTGGCCGCCACCGTGATGCCCGACCTCGTGCTGCGCCACGCCCAGGACAGCGGGTACGCCATGCCCAAAGAGGGCGGCGCACTGACCAACGAGACCCGAACGCTGATCTACCTCGGCGTGGCGCTCGCGACCGGCAGCGGCGCGTGCATCGAGGCCATGATGAACAAGGCTAAGGCCCAGGACCTCGACGAAGCCAAGATTCTCGAGACCGTCAAGATCGCCCGCTTCGCCGAAGCCACCCGTGTCTTCGGAAACGCCGAGATCGTCTTCTCCATGCTCGACAGGTAGCGGAGCGACGATGCACCGAAGGAGCTGGCGGCATGATGGTTGTTTGTCTATATGACGGGGCGCCATTGCGCACCGAGTCCGACCGGGCGGACCACCTCGGGCATCCAACACTGGTGCTCGACTGGTTTGACGATGTCCCGTGCAGGTGTGGTCGTAACGGCGGAAGGTAAGGGGGTCGACCTCCTCGACGTCAGGCCCAGTGTGCCGCCTACACAAGGCTGCCGAGGCCTTCGGCGACCCCCACAGGACGCGGCTCGGATCAGAAACGTGAGTCGAGCACCGAGGGCGGCAGCTCGAGGTCGGGAACCAGGTCGGTGAGCATGTCCCGGACTCGGCCGTCGATGTCGGCGACGATGCCGCGGACGGTCTCCTCGTCCTGGCCGCCTGGGTCGGCGACCGGCCAATCGACGTACTTCACGCCCGGGACGTAGGGGCACTCCTCGCCGCATCCCAGCGTGATCGCCATGTCGCTGACCGCGACGGTCTCGTGGGTGAGCACCTTGGGGTGCTCATTGGAGGTGTCCAGGCCAAGCTTCTGCAGCGCCTCCGCCACTTCGGGGTGGATGTGCTCGCCGGGCTGGGTGCCGGCGGACACCAACGCCGGAACCGAGGCCACGAACCGCACGGTCAAGACCGCGGCCCGGACCGCCCACGGCTTCCGCAACCTCAACAACCAACGCCGCCGGGTACGCTTCGCCTGCACCCGGCAACAACGCCGGGCCACCGCCTGCTGAGGGTGTCACTTCCCCCTCAAGTTCGAAGAGCCCGGAAACCCGTAAGAATGGTGAACACCATGTGCCCGACGCGCCACTGGCGGCCAGGGGCGATATCGCCCACCCGACGTGGCGCCATAGGCCTGCCCGACCAATGGAGCCAAGACAAATGCCGCACCGTCATCGAGGTCGAAGGTGTTGGGACTGGCTCTTGGTTCGCGTAATCGTCTTTCTTGGCGCTACCGCCGGGGATGGGGTCGCTTTGGAGAACCGGCCGAGTGTGGGTGGCAGAGGCGGGTTCCCGTCAGTCCCGCCGTTACTAGCAAACGTGCAAAGTGATCTTGCATGGCTCTTGGCGGCTGGCCCGGAGCAGAGTGCACGCCGCCAGGGTCAAGCGACGTGCCGGGCCGAGGGCTTTCGTGACCGCGCGGCCCGCGTCCATGAACCTGGCGACCCCGACCGGCCAGATATTGCATACAGCGCCCCGCTGCACGAGTTGGCTGCTGTCGGTGCGTCGGTCGGCGTCATGGGGCACCGGCCCTTGCGTTCGTGCCGCAAGCGGATCGGTGAACGAGGTGGCCCGAGCTGACCCCCGGCGTGCACGTTCGAGTACGTGACCGATGGTGTTTGCCCGTAGTCTTGGCTACAGTACCGGCATGACCGCTGTACCACTAGGTGAAGCCCGTGACCGGCTCTCGGAGTTTGTCGCGGAGGTGGAGCGCACCCACGAAAGGGTCACGATCACTCGCCACGGCCATCCAGCCGCCGTGCTGATCTCGGCCGACGATCTCGCCTCGATCGAGGAGACCCTAGAGATTCTCGGAACCCCAGGCGCCGTGGACGCGATCCGGGAGGGACAGGCGGATGCGACCGCCAAGCGATTCGCTGATAACGACGACATCAAAGCCCGCTACGGGATCGCGTGAGCGAACCCTTCCGGATCCAGATCACCGCTCGCGCCGCCCGCGACCTGCGGAGACTGCCGGAGAAGATCGCTGCGGCCTGCGTCGAATTCATCTTCGGGCCGCTCTCGGCGAACCCCCGACGGGTGGGAAAGCCGCTCCGGGAAGAGCTCGCCGGTCTACGGTCTGCTCGCCGCGGCGACTACCGCGTCGTCTACGTGATCGTCGAGGACGAACGCCGCGTAGAGATCCTTCACATCGACCGACGAAGCGACATCTACCGATAGCTGGCCGCCTTCGCCGAGCCCCACAGACCGCTGCTCCGTAGCGCGATCAACTACCGGAGCTTGTGACCAGGGCTGCGTGGTTGAACATCAGGTTGCGCAGTAGGGGGAACGGATCGGCTGGTGTCGACCTCGGCGGCAATCTGTACGTCGCGCCCGTAGCCCTCCTCGGCGAGCTCCCGTCCGCTTGCCGAGGCCAAAAGTCCCTCGGACACGTGGTCTGCCGCGGCCAGCCAGGCAGCGCGGGCCGCAGTCGCCTCGGGTGACGGCCTCGACCAGCCCAGCCGGGCCAGGCGGTCTACGACAATCCCCGCACCCCACAAGTCCTCGACCGCCAGCCGGAGCCCACCACCGGCCCAGTGTTCCCCTGCCGCGACGATGGCGACGCTCGCCGCGTCGGGGTTCCAACGCGACGCGACCCAGTCGGTGACCGCGGTGGCGTTGCGCAAGCTGGCCCCGAGACACACCAACGTCGCCTCCGCGAGGTGGTGGGCGATTGTCGACCCGTTCGGCGAAGGCAGAACGACCCGGGCAGGTAGCGGCCTGGCGCGTAGCGTGACCGGGGACAGGCTGATCTGACCGGGGCCAGCGCCGGCTCGGCCGACCGCCAGAACCGCGCCCTGCTGGCGCGCGAACACGGCCGCTGACTCGTCGTTCCAGGAGTAGGGCAGCACCACGGTGCCCGCGTCGAGCGCCACGCTGAGCGTGGTCGTGAACGACAGCACATCGACCACCACGGCGATGTCCGCGGTATCGGCGACCGCCTTCGCCCCGTCCAGGCCCCAGTCGACTCGGACTGTGTAGGAGCGCTGTCCGTGCCCTGGAATCACCGGATCAGTATGTGGCAGCAGGCAGCGGGGGTCTCTCGGAGCGTGTTGAGCTGGTCGAGTGCGCTGTGGACGTCCTGCTATGAAGCAGCATCCGGAAACCGAGCAGCAGTTCGGCCGGTGACACCGGCCTTCCGCCTCGGTCTTCTTGCCCTGGGCGACTCGCGGTGAGCGGCTCCGGCGTCCTCCATGTACAGGGGGCTGAGCAGTGCGTAAACCGAGCCGCGCGAGTTCGGCGGCCGTGTGTAGCGGTTGTGGCCGCCGGCTGGGGCCGCAAGCGCCAGTGTTCCTCGGGGCGACAACCCGCGCTGTCAGCCAGCCGGCGCTTCGCTCAGCTCAGTCCGTCGGGGTGAACAGCGGGTCGTCCTCGCCGTACGGTACGAGTCGCAGCACGCGGCCGTCCGAAGCCAGAATCCCCTCAGCCCGGTCGGCCAAGGTGGCCACGTCGTCGGTGGCGTGCAGGAACCGACCGGAGAGCAGGTCGAGCCGACCGGAGGCGAGGGCCAGGACCAGCGCCGCGGTGCGTTCGGCCGGTACCCACTCGCGGTCCGGGACATCGGCCCAGCGGGTCATGCCTCGGGTCATCTCGGTGCGCACCAGACCGGGGCTGACGTCGAAGACCGAGACGCCGGTGCCATCCAGGCCGGCGCGCAGGGAGTCGGTGAGCCGGCACAGCGCCCCCTTCGACACCGCGTAACCGACGTAGCCCGACGTCGGGGTGACTCCCAGCAGGCTGGTGAGGTTGACGATCCGCCCGCGGCGCCGGCGCACCATGTCCGGCAGCACGGCCGCGGCGTACATCAACGGCCCGCGCAGGTTGGTCTCGATCACCGACCAGGTCTCCTCGACGTCGGATTCCCACAGCGCGGTATCGGTCGCCTCTGTCCGACCGGCGCCGTTGACCAGCAGGTCGATCGGGCCCAGGCGCTGCTCGACCTGGGGCAGCAACCGGGCCAGGGCCGAGGAGTCGGTGACGTCGACCGCGAAGCCCAGCGCCGGCGCGTGCCGTGCCTCGACCTGAGCTACGGTCTCCCGCACCTGCGTCCCGGTCCGGGAGATCACCGCGATGCCCATACCGGCCTGGGCCAGCGCGAGGGCGACAGCCCGGCCGATGCCCCGGCCGCCGCCGGTCACGATCGCGACCTGCCCGCTCAGCTCCCCGCCCATTGGTCACCTCCGGTGCGCGTCGGTCGGTGCCTGCCAGGCACGGGTCGATGCCTGCCGGGCATCGAACGACCTCCCGGCGGGCCGATCAATGCCCGGCCCACAGCGTCACTGGCCCCGCAGCACCGCACCGGTCGCTTCGGCCGCCGCCGCGACGGCAGCGTCCCGAACGGCGGTCACCTCGGCGGAGGTGAGGGTACGGTCCGGAGCCCGCAACCGGAGCCCAAAGGCCAGCGACCTGTGCCCGGCGGCAACTTGCGAGCCCCGGTAGACGTCGAACAGCGCGATGGACTCCAGCAGCTCCCCCGCGCCGCGGCGCAGGGCGGCCTCGACCGCGGCCGCCGGTACCGACTCCGCCACCACCACCGCGACGTCGACGGTGGCCAGCGGGTAGGCGGAGATGGTCGGCGCCCGTCCGGTCGCCTCGCCGTACTCCGCCGCCCCCACCCCGGTCAGCCCCCACAGCCGGGCAACGTCCATTTCCATCGCGCAGGTCCGCGCAGGCAGCTCCAACGCCTCCAGCACGCCGGGGTGCAGCTCGCCGGCATACCCGACGACGGTGCCCGTGGCGTCGGTAGCACTCAGGGCCGAGCCGTCGGTCGCGCCGTGCACCAGCTCGGCGCATCGGCCCGGATGCCACGGCGCGTGGCGTCCCTGGCGTACGGCCACCGGCACGCCTAGGGAGAAGGCGGCCGCCCGCCCGGCCTCGACGGCGTCCGCCCACCCGGCCGGGCGGCCCGCACCCCACCAGCCGGCCGGCTCGCGCAGGCCGGTGAGTACCACGGCCAGGTGCAGCGGCTGCTCGGGCAGCGCGGCGTCCAGCGCGGCCAGGACGGCGTCGTCCGGCCGGATTCCACCCGGCGGGCGGGGGGCCGGCCCGGCGTCCGGCCGGGCGAGGAACACCGGCCCGAGTTCGAACAGCGCCAGATCGGCGAACCCGCGGGAGGCGTTGCGGGCCAGCGCGGCGAGCAACCCCGGCAGCAGCGTGGTGCGCAGCAGTGGCTCGGCGTCGTCGAGCGGGTTGGCCAGCCCCACCGTCCGGCGACGCGGATCGTCGGCCGGGAGCCGAAGCCGGTCCAGCACCTCGGCCGAGGTGAACGGGTAGGTCGGCGTCTCCACGTACCCGGCACCCGCCAGGGCACGCGCCAGCCGCCGCCGCTGCCGCTGCCGGCGGGTCAGCCCCAGCCCGATCGGCGCGGCCGGCAGCGCGGCCGGCACCGTGTCGTATCCCTCGAGGCGGATCACCTCGTCGGCGAGGTCGATCGGGCGCAGCAGGTCGGGTCGCCAGGAGGGCACCGCCACCGTGAGCCCGGCTTCGGACACTCCTTCGGCGCGCACCTCGCAGCCGACGTCGCGCAGCCGGCGGGTCACGGTCTCCGGGTCGTAGTGCCGGCCGGCGACCCGGGCCGGCAGGCCGGACCTCAGCCAGATCGTCGGGCGCGGCTGGCGGCTGTCCACGTCGGTCGCGCCCGGCTCCGCCTTGGCACCGCCATGCTCGACGAGCATGGCCACGGCAGCACCGGCGGCGGCCGCCGGCACGTCGTCGTCCACGCCGCGCTCGAACCGCTTCGACGCCTCGGTGGACAGCTTGTGCCGGCGGGAGGTTCGGGCGACGACGTAGGGGTCGAAGTGCGCAGACTCGATCAGCAGGTCGGTCGTACTTTCGCTCACCTCGGTCGGTCCGCCGCCCATCACCCCGGCCAGCGCGATCGGCCCGGAGCCGTCGGCGATCAGCAGATCGTCGGGATCGAGGTGCCGCTCGACGCCGTCCAGGGTCCGCAGCCGCTCCCCGGCGCTGGCCCGCCGGACGATCACCGGCCCGGTCAGCCGGGCCCGGTCGAAGGCGTGCAGCGGCTGGCCGAGATCGAGCAAGACGTAGTTCGTCACATCGACGGCGAGCGAGATGGGCCGCATCCCGGCGAGCAGCAGCCGGCGCCGCGTCTCCAGGGGCGTGACCGCCGTCGGATCCAGGCCGCTCACCGTGCGGGCCAGGTACCGGTCGCAGGCCAGCCGGTCCGAGACGCGTACCTCGTAGCCTCCTCCGCCCCGCTCGTACACCGGCTGCGGCGGGGAGCTCGGCGGCCGTCCGGCGGCGGGGTCGCGAAACGCCACGTCGAAGGCCAGCGCAGCCTCCCGGGCGATGCCCCGGATCGACCAGCAGTACCCGCGGTCCGGGGTGACCGCGATCTCCAGCACGTCGTCGCGCAACCGGAGCGCGTCCACCGCGTCGGCGCCGATCTCGGCGTCGGAGGCCAGCACCAGGATGCCGGCATGGTCATCCCCCAAGCCCAGCTCACGCGCCGAGCAGATCATGCCGTCGGAGACGTGCCCGTACGTCGTCCGGGCGCCGATCTCGAAGCCGCCGGGCAGCACCGCCCCGGGCAACGCCACCGGCACCCGATCGCCCACCGCGAAGTTGACGGCCCCGCACACGATGCCCCGCGGCGCACCGTCCCCGACCTCGACCGAGCAGTACCGCACGGGCTTGCGGAACCCGGTCAGTTCCTCGATCGCGCGCACCTCGCCGAGCACGACACCGCGGACGCCGGCGCCGACCGCTTCGACCGCCTCGACCTCCAGCCCGGCGAAGACCAGCCGGTTGGCGATCTCGCGGGCCGCTACGTCCGGCAGGTCGGCATGCTCGCGCAGCCAGGACAGCGGGACCCGCATCAGCCCGCCGACCCGAGCGTGAGCGGCACCCGGATGTCGCCCTCGACCAGGTCCCGCATGTCGGCGAAACCTTCCCGGGCCATCAGCGTCCGCTCCAGGCCCATCCCGAAGGCGAACCCGGAGTACCGGTCGGGGTCCAGGCCGCAGGAGGCCAGCACGGCCGGGTGCACCATGCCGCAGCCGCCCCATTCCACCCAGCCTTCCCCAGCGCAGGTGCGGCAGTCGGGATCCGCGCCTGCGCAGATCCAGCAGCTCAAGTCCGGCTCGGCGCTGGGTTCGGTGAACGGGAAGTACGACGGCCGCAGCCGGGTGCGGACGGCGTCGCCGAACATCGCCTTGGCGAAGGCGTCGATCGTCCCCTTGAGGTGGGCCAGGGTGAGCCCCTCGTCCACCGCCAGACCTTCGGCCTGGTGGAACACCGGGGTGTGCGTGGCATCGAGCTCGTCGGTCCGGTACGTCCGGCCGGGACAGATCACGTACGTCGGCGCGCCCCGCTCCAGCAGCGCCCTGACTTGCACCGGCGAGGTGTGCGTGCGCAGCACCAGACCGGAATCCGGTGGGGCCACGAAGAAGGTGTCCTGCATGGTCCGCGCCGGATGGTCGGGTACGAAGTTCAGCGCATCGAAGTTGTGCCACTCGGTCTCGACCTCGGGACCCTCGGCGACCTCCCAGCCCATCGCCACGAAGACGTTGGCCACCACGTCCTGGATCAGCGTCAGCGGATGCCGGGCACCGAGCGGCCGCCGGTTCCAGGGCAGCGTGACGTCGACGGCTTCCTGGGCCAGCGCCCGCGCGTCCCGCTCGGCCTCCAGCGCGGCCCGGCGCGCGGCGTGCGCCCGGGTCAAGGCGGAGAGCACCGCGTTGACCCGGCGGCCGGCGTCCGCCCTCGCCTGCGGTGGCAGCGCCCCGATCTCGCGTCTCGCCAGGGCTATCGGGGAGCGCGGCCCCAGGTGGGCGATCTCGGCCTCGTGCAGCGCCGGCGGGTCCGCGGCCGCGGTGATCGCCGCCTGTCCGGCCGCCAGCGCGGCCTCCAGGTCATGGCGCTGCAACAGAGTCACCTGTACCGGGTCGTAGCTGGACTTCGGGGCCGACATGGCCAGATCAGTCTAGGTGCCGCAGTTCATGCTGCCGGACGAGCGCCGCCCGGGCGAAGCTCAGCGGGCACACGGCGGGGCGCCCCCGGGCAGCCGGAACCGGAACCGGGCACCCCCCGAGGGTGCGTTGTCCGCCGCTATGGACCCGCCGTGGGCCTCGACCAAGCCGCGGGTGATGTAGAGCCCGAGGCCGGTTCCGCCGCGATGGCCGGCCCGCCAGAACTTGGTGAACAGCCGGGGGCTGATCTCCGGAGCGATACCCTGCCCCTGGTCGGTCACGACCACCTCCACGCCGTCGGACTCCTCGGGTGGGGCCGGCGAAATCACGACCTCCACCTGCCCGGCACCATGACGGATACCGTTCTCCACCAGGTTGCCGAGAATCTGGTCGATCTTTCCCGGGTCGCCCCAGACCTCGGGGAGCGGACCGTGGACGACCAAGTGGAACCGGTCCGCCGAGTGGCCCGCCCCACCCTGGGAGGCGAACGTGCGGCGTACCCGATCCGGCAGGTCGACCAACTGACGCCGCAACTCCAACCGCCCGGACTCCATCCGGGACACGTCCAGCAGTTCGGTGATCAGCTGGGTGACCCGGTCGGCGTCGGCGTTGATGGTCTCCAGCATCAACTTCTTCTGCTCGTCGGAGAACCGGTCCCACTTGGCGAGCATGGTCGCGGCAAACCCCTTGACGCTGGTCAGCGGCGAGCGCAACTCATGAGCGAACGTGGAAACCAGGTCGGCCCGTTCCCGTTCGCCGCGCCGCCGGGCCGCGGTGTCCCGCAGGGACACCACCAGCCTGATTACCCGTCCCGCGGGCCGGTCGCGGACGTAGCGGGCGGTAACGAGCAGCTCGGCGAGGCTGCCGTCGGAGTGCTGGAGGATGAGCGGGTTCTCCGGTGACCCGCTCCGGGTGGCCAACCCGGAGTAGGGCTCGGTACAGGCCCACCAGTCCCGCCCGGCGGCGTTGGTCAGCGGGAGAACCGTGCGGTAGTCGAGGCCGTGGGCGCCTTCCGCCGGACGGCGCAGCAATCGCGTAGCGGCCGAGTTGATGACGACGACGCGACCGGTGGCATCGGCGATCACCAGACCGTCCGGGAGTTCGTCGTAACCGGTGGGTACCAGACCGACGCGCGGCGGATCGGCCGGTTTCGGCCCGGGTACTGCCGACTTCGCGCTGGGCTCCATCGGCACCTCCTGACCACCACCGCGACCGAGCAAACCTGCGACGAAGACTGCATCGCTCACTACCGAACGTATCCTGTGGACCGGGGTTCGCCGGTGCCGTCCCGCCGGTTACCGGCGCGCTGGGCCCGGGCCGAGGCGTAGAGGCACACCGCGGCCGCGGTGGCCAGGTTCAGGCTCTCCGCCCGGCCGTAGATCGGTACCCGGACCGCGGTGTCCGCCAGTTCCAGAGCGGCGGCCGGTAGCCCCCAGGCCTCGTTGCCGAACAGCCAGACGGTCCGGCGCTGCAGGTCACCACGCTCCGCCAGGGTGTCCACATCCGGCTCGGCGGACCGGTCCGCGGCGAGGATTCGCAGACCGGCGCCGCGAAGGCCCTCGATGGTCGGCGCCAGCGGGGCGTCGAGAACCATCGGAACATGGAACAGGCTGCCCGCCGAAGCCCGCACGCACTTGCCGTTGTAGCAATCCACCGAGTCCGTCGCGAAGATCACCGCGTCGGCGCCGGCGGCGTCGGCAGCGCGGATCACGGTGCCGGCGTTGCCGGGGTCCCGGACCGCGGCCAAGACGACGACCAGTCGCGGTGCCGCTGACAGGACAGTCGCCACGTCGACGTCGACGAAACGTGCCACCCCCACCATGCCCTGTGGGGTGACGGTCTGGGCGATCGCCGCGAGTACCGCGCCGCTCACCAGGTGCACGTCGACGGCGGCGACCTCCCCCGCGCCGATCAGGTCGGGGTGTCGCCGGGCGGCTTCCTCGGTGGCCAGCAGGCTGATCAGGGGCGAACCGTCGGGTCCCGCATCCGCCAAGGCCTCCCGGATGCCCTGCGGCCCTTCGACCAGAAAGCGCCGGTCGGCCGCTCGGAAGCTGCGTTTGGCAAGCCGGCGGGCAGCCAGTACCGGTCCGGCCCGTACGTCGGTGAGCAGGCGTCCGCCGCCGCCGGACCGCCGGGTCAGGCTGCCCCGCGCTCGGCCGGCAGCGCGCCGCGGGAGACCTCGACCAAGGCGATGAAGGCGGGCGGGTCAGTGACCGCCAGGTCGGCCAAGGCCTTGCGGTCGACCTCGACCTCGGCCAGCTTGAGTCCCTGGATGAACCGGTTGTAGGTCATCCCCTGAGCCCGGCAGGCGGCGTTGATCCGCTGGATCCACAGCCGCCGGAACTCCCCCTTGCGAGCCTTGCGGTCCCGGAAGGAGTAGGTCAGTGAATGTGTGACCTGCTCCTTGGCCTTGCGGTACAGCCGGGACCGCTGGCCCCGGTAGCCGCTGGCTCGATCCAGCGTCGACCGTCGCTTCTTGTGGGCGTTGACCGCCCGTTTGACCCGTGCCACGAAAGTTCTCCTTGCCAGGTGCTGGCCGGCGACCCCGCGGGAGAGCCGCGGGATGCCGGAGGTCAGATGGATCGAAAGATCAGCCGGGCGAGCCGCTCGCCGCTCACATGTTGAGCAGCCGGCGGATCCGCTTGGTGTCTTCCGGCGCGACTTCGGTGTCCCGCCACAGCCGGCGCGTCCGGGTGCTCGGCTTGTGCTCGAGCATGTGGTTGCGGTTCGCCTGCCGGTGCATGATCTTGCCGCTGCCGGTGATCTTGAATCTCTTCTTGGCGCCGCTGTGCGTCTTCTGCTTCACGTCGGGAACTCCATCTGAGGTGGTCTGCGGTCGCGTCGGCCGATCGAACGTTGTCAGGCCGGCTGCTCGGATTCGGCCAGCGCCGGGCGCTGCTGGCGGGACTTCGCCTCCGCCTTGACGTTGCGATGCGGCGCCATCACCATGATCATATTCCGGCCGTCCTGCTTCGGGGCCGCCTCGACATAGCCCAAGTCCACGACGTCCTCGGCCAGGCGCTGCAGGAGGCGGAAGCCCAGTTCGGGGCGGGACTGCTCGCGGCCCCGGAACATAATGGTGATCTTCACCTTGTCGCCGGCCTTGAGGAACCGTACGACGTGCCCCTTCTTGGTTGCGTAGTCGTGCGGGTCGATCTTCGGCCGGAGCTTCATTTCCTTGATGATCGTGTGCGCCTGGTTCTTGCGCGCCTCACGAGCCTTCTGGGCGTTTTCGTATTTCCACTTGCCATAGTCCATGAGTTTGCAGACCGGCGGGCGGGCCGTGGGCGCCACCTCGACGAGGTCGAGGTCGGACTCCTGGGCCAACCGCAGCGCATCGCCGATGGCGACGATGCCGACCTGCTCACCTCCTGGACCGACCAGGCGCACTTCGGGTACGCGGATCCGGTCGTTGATGCGCGGTTCGACGCTGATGGGGCCTCCTCAGGCACATTCGGGAGTTCTGACGGCGACCGAGTGTCGGCCGAGGCCGGGAATGCGAAAAGCCCCGCAGCCTGCGGGGCGTCCTCGACGGCGAACGGGACCGGATACAGCAACCCGACCGCCGACCGGTACCCGCCGGTGGGAGCCGGCTAGGTGGGAGTTGCTCCGCTTGCACTGGTCGTCGGTATCAGGCTACCACCGGAGGAGATGGCCGCCGAGCCGCGATCACCGCTATCGGCCGACGCGGGCCTGGTGTATCGGCGGCCCGAGTGCCCGGGCGGCCGATCGTTGCTCGTCGGTGAGCACCGCGATGTCGAGGGATCGGGGTACTTCGGGCGCGGCCCCCAACGCATCGGCAAGGCGGCGGACCAAGGCCACCAGCATGGTCGGTGTCACGTCGTCCGACAGCACGAGCCCGACGGCCAGATCGCTGGCTTCCGGTCCGGCCTCCGGCGCCAGCAGGTAGGCCTCGGCGATCAGCGGCTCGCCGGCGAGCACGGTCCCGAGTGAAGCCCGCAGCCCGCCGGAGGCCGAGCGCAGTCCGCTGACCTGCGACAGACCGCCCTCCACCTGGCGGCCGGCGATCGCCTCGGAGATGATGTCGCTGTCCGGCAGCCTGACGACACCGGTCGCCAGGAGGGCCAGTGCCTCCCCCTCGACGACGAAGGGCACCGGACCACCGACGTCGAGCACCACGGCGTTGCCGGCCTCGGCCGCGGCGGCGAGCACCTCCCGACCAGGGACGGGGACCGGCCTGGCGTCGCCTCGCCAGGTGGCCATCGACTCGATCGAGGTGAAGGCTGGGGTTGCCGGCCGGCCATCCTCACCGATCAGCGTGGGACGTGACATCTCGCCGGGCGCGGCCCCGTTCTCCCCGGCCTTCCCCGGCGGCAGCGGCACGATCGGGACCAGCAGCCGGGCACCGACCAGCGAGGCCTGCACTCCGGCCTCGGCCTCTGGCCGCGGGTCGGCATGCCAGGCGGCGAGAGCAGCGGCCAGCGCCGGGTCGGCGGCACCGTGGTCGGGGACACCGGAGTCGGAGTGGGCGGACTCCTCGGGCACTGACCCTCGGGCGGCTCCCTCGCCGCCGGCATCGGGCATCGTCGGTCCCCCCGGGCTCGTCGAACGCGCCGCCGGCGCTGGCGTGCCGAGCGTGTTCGGGAAAAGTGTCTGCCGATACTGTAGGGCGTCCGGCCGGCCGGAGTGGGCGACCTGCTTGACCGGCCCGCTCCGCACCCGGTGCCGTCACGCCGAGCGCGGCAGTACCGGCGGGCCGGCCGCCCGCAGCGTCGGGCAGGGGTAGGGCTGGCCGCACGTCCAGCACCGGGTCCGGCCCAGCAGTCCGCGACCCGGCCGGTGGGCTTCGCGGACTGCCCAGAGCCGGATCGACAGCTCCCGCACCCGGGCCAGCGCGTCCTCCAGCGCCGTGTCGAGGTCCTCCGGCCCGGCGTCGGGACGGCCTGCAACCGACCGGGGATCCGACCGACGCGCCGCCATGGACCTCACCTCCCGCCAGGCTGTGCCACCGAAGGTACGCACGTCCGGCTCGGCCGGCCAAGTGCGGTTGGGGAAGCGCCTGGGCGCCCGGTGGGGACAGGGCCATGGCGGGGTGTGGACCGGCGGTGGACGGCGGGTGTCGCCCTGTACCGGTGATCCAGGGCGCGTGGGTGTCGCCCTGTACCGGTGATCCAGGGCGCGTGGGTGTCGCCCTGTAACGGTGATCCAGGGCGCGTGGACCACACTCGGCGGTGGCTGGCGTGCCCTGGATCACCGGCCTCGGCCGGGGCCGCGGCACTCGATAGTCGGTGAGCACGCAGCCGGACGGGCCAGGCGCAGGAAGGGTGCCTGTGGACGACAATGACCACGCCCGCTCTGCCTGGCCCCAGCCGAAGGAACCCATCGTGACCGAACCCGCCGCGCCGAGGCGATGACCCTCTCGCCCGAGCGCACCGCCCGGGCGCCGCGACCGGTCCGGCCGGCCCTGCTGCTCGGCGCACTGTTCCTGGTGGCGCTCAACCTGCGGGCGGCGATCGCCTCGGTACCGCCGCTGGTGGCCACCATCCAGCACGATCTCGGCCTCGGCGCAGCCGCAACCGGGGCGCTGACCACGTTGCCGGTGCTGTGCATGGGACTGTTCGCCCCACCCGCGCAGCGACTCGCCGCCCGCATCGGCCGGGAACGCACCGTCGGCCTGGCGATGCTCTCGCTGGCCGCCGGCCTGGGGCTGCGGCTGATCGGCTGGGTGCCGGCGCTCTACCTCGGCACCTTCCTGGCCGGGGTGGGCATCGCCACCGCCGGGGTGGTACTGCCCGGGGTGGTCAAGGAGTTCTTCCCCGGTCGCGGTGGCACGGTCAGCGGGCTGTACCTGGTCGCCATGTCCGCCGGCGCGGCGCTGGCGGCCGGTGTCGCGGTGCCCGCGGCCCGGGTACTGGGCTCCTGGGAGCTCTCGCTGTCGGCCTGGACCGTGCCGGCGGCGGCCGGTCTGATCGCCTGGCTGGTGGTGACCCGCACCGGCGAGCCGCACCTGGGAGAACCGGTGGTCTCCGCGCTGCCGTGGCGCAGCCGCACCGCGTGGCTGGTCAGCGGCTATCTCGGCGGCCAGTCGATCTTGTTCTACAGCGAGCTGGCCTGGCTGGCCCCGGCGTATGAAGACCGGGCCTGGTCGGCGGGGCGGGCCGGGCTACTCCTGGCTGCCTTCAACGTCGCCCAGCTGATCGCGGCGCTGCTGCTGCCCGCACTGTCCGACCGAACCCCCGACCTCCGCCCGTTGATCTTCCTGGTAGTGGCCTGCTCCTTGCTCGGGATGATGACCGTGACCTTCGCGCCCGACGCCGCACCGTGGATCGCCGTCAGCGTTCTCGGTTTCGGTCGGGGTGGCGGCTTCGGCCTCGGCCTGGTCCTGCTGGTGGCCTACGCTCCGGACCCGGCCGCGTCCAGCCGGCTGTCGGCGATGGCCTTCGCCGTGGCGTACTGCTTCGCGGCGACCGGCCCCACCGTGGTCGGCGGGCTGCGGGACCTGACCGGGTCGTTCACGGTGCCCTTCGCCGCCCTGATCGCGGTGGACCTGCTGCAACTGGGTCTGGTGCCGCGGCTCCGCCCAGGCCTCCGGGTCGGCAGCGGATGACCTACTCGACGATCTTGGAAATCGGCAATTCAAGGATGTCCCGGGCGCCGGCCGCCTTGAGCGCCGGGATCAGTCGGTTGACGCCGGGCTTGGGCACGACGCTGCCCACCGCGTGCTCACCGTTGGCGAGCGAGGTGACGGTCGGTGATCCCATTGACGGCAGCGCGGTCAACACCGCGTCGAGCCGGTCGGCGGACACGTTGAGCATCAGGTAGACGTTGCCGCGCGCCCGAATGGCACCCTGCAGCAGCAGGGCCACATCGGCCATCGCGGCCCGCTTTTCCGGATCGGCGTACGCGGCCGGGTTGGCGACCAGTTCGGTACGGCTGGTCAGCAGCGTCTCGATCACCTTCAGCCCGTGCTTGCGCAGGCTGGAGCCGGTCTCGGTGACGTCGACGATCGCGTCCACGATGTCCGGCACCTTCGCCTCGGTCGCGCCGTAGGACGGCACGATCACGGCATGGACGCCGATCTTGGCGAAGTAGCGGCGGGTCAGGTCCGGATACTCGGTGGAGACCCGGACCCCGTCGGTGAGCTCGTCGCCCCGCTCGGCCGGGGTCTCCCTCGGTACCGCGAGCACGATCCGGACCGGGTTGGCGGTGGCCTTGGAGTACTCCAGCTCGGTGATCGAGGTGACGTCCGCGCCGGTCTCGGCGATCCAGTCCCGGCCGGTGATCCCGACGTCGAACAGTCCCTGCTCGAGGTAGGTGGGGATCTCCTGGGGGCGCAGGAAGCGCACGGTGTCGATCCGCGGGTCGTCCACCGAGGCGTGGTAGTCCCGGTCCGAACCGCGCCGCACCGGCAGGTCGGCAGCCTCGAACAGATCCAGGGTGGCGCGTTCCAGCGAGCCTTTCGGCAGGACGAGGGAGAGCACGTGCGGGTTTGCCCTTCTGCTTGTGGTGCTGGTGGTCTGGTGGTAGCCGGTTTCGTGGCCCGGCTGGTTGGCCGGTGTCTGCTCAGAAGCCGGCGCTACGGCGGGCGCTGCGGCGCAGGCCACGCAGGATGAGCGCGGTATGCAGCCCGGCGAAGGTCGCTTCCCGCCCCTTGTCCTCGGCCGAACCGGGCAACCCGGCCCGGTCGCGGGCCTGCTCCATGGTGTCGCACATCAGCACGCCCGAGGCGATCGGGGTACCGGTGTCCAGGGCGACCCGGGCGCAGCCGTCGGCGACTACCCGGCAGACGTGGTCGAAGTGCGCGGTACCACCGCGCAGCACCAACCCGAGCGCGACCACCGCGTCGTGCCCGGCGGCGAGTTCGGCGGCGACCACCGGGATCTCCAGCGCCCCGGCCACCCGCACGACGGTGGGTTGGCCCACCCCGGCCTGACCGGCGGCGCGGACGGCGGCGGCCAGTAGCGCGTCGGTGATCTCCTGGTGCCACCCGGTGGCGACCAGCGCCAGGGTGAGGCCGGCCGCCTCCGGTACCTCCGGTTCGGGGGCGCCCTCCCCACTCACCGGCGCCGGCCCGGGGGACAGTGGCGGAGCCGGCCACCAGCAGGGCCGATCATGAGCCGCAACTCGCGACCAGCCGCTCGGGCAGGTCCGGCAGGTCGTGACCCATCCGGTCGCGCTTGGTCTGCAGGTAGCGCAGGTTCTCCGGGGTCGGGGTGGCCGGCAGCGGTACCCGGCCGACGATCGCCAGCCCGTACCCCTCCAGCCCGGCGCGTTTCGCCGGGTTGTTGGTGAGCAGCCGCATGGTACGGATACCGAGGTCGACCAGGATCTGCGCGCCCGTGCCGTAGTCCCGGCCGTCAGCCGGCAACCCGAGCTCCAGGTTGGCGTCCACGGTGTCCGCGCCGGACTGCTGCAGTTCATAGGCCGCCAGCTTGTGCAACAGCCCGATGCCGCGGCCCTCGTGGCCGCGCAGGTAGAGCACCACGCCGCGGCCCTCGGCGGCCACCGCGTCGATCGCCGCATCCAGCTGCGGGCCGCAGTCGCAGCGCAGCGAGCCGAGCACGTCGCCGGTGAGGCATTCCGAGTGCACCCGGACCAGTACGTCGCGGCCGTCGCCGAGGTCGCCGGCGACCAGCGCCAGATGCTCCCTACCGTCGAGCAATCCCTGGTAGCCGACCGCCCGGAACGTGCCGTGCGCAGTCGGGATCTGTGCCTCGGCCACCGCCCGGACCTGGCTCTCGTGCCGCCGCCGGTACTCGATCAGGTCCGCGATCGAGATCATCGTCAGGTCGTGTTCGGCGGCGAACGCGGTCAGCTCCGGCAACCGGGCCATGGTGCCGTCGGGGTTGACGATCTCGCAGATCACCCCGGCCGGCCGCAGCCCGGCGAGCCGGGCCAGGTCCACCGCCGCCTCGGTGTGCCCCGGCCGGCGCAGCACCCCGCCGGCCTTGGCCCGCAGCGGGAACATGTGGCCGGGCCGGACCAGGTCCTGCCCGGTCGAGGCCGGGTCGACGAGGACCTCGACGGTCCGGGCCCGGTCGGCGGCCGAGATGCCGGTGCTGACCCCGTGCCGGGCGTCCACCGAGACGGTGAACGCGGTGCCCATCCGCTCGGTGTTGTCCAGCGCCATCTGCCGCAGCTGGAGCCGGTCCAGGTCGGCGGCCTCCATCGGTACGCACAGCAAGCCTCGGCAGTGCGTCATCAGGAAGGCGATCAGCTCCGGTGTCACCCGCTCGGCTGCCAGGATCAGGTCGCCTTCGTTCTCCCGGTCGGCATCGTCGGTGACGATCACGCCCCGTCCGGCGGCGATGTCGGCGATCGCCCGTTCGATGGTGCCGAAGCGCAGGTCACCGTCTTGCAGCGGAGTGGTCATCGGGTGCTCCCCAGCAGCTTCTCGACGTACTTCGCCAGCACGTCGACTTCGAGGTTGACGCGGTCCCCCGGCACCTTGGAGCCCAGGGTCGTACGGTCCAGCGTGGTCGGGATCAGGCTGACGGTGAAGGTGTCCTCGGCGGCGCTCACCACGGTGAGGCTGATCCCGTCAACGCTGATCGAGCCCTTCTCGACCACGTACCGGGCGAGGTCGGCGGGGAGTGAGATCCGCACCAAGTCCCAGTGTTCGGCCCTGGTGCGTTCGACGATCTCGCCGGTGCCGTCGACGTGACCTTGCACGAGGTGCCCGCCGAGACGGGTGGTCGGGGTCAGCGGGCGTTCCAGGTTCACCGGGTCACCCGGGCGCAGCGGGCCGAGGCTGGACCGGGCCAGCGTCTCGGCCATCACGTCCGCGCTGAAGGCCCCGCCGGACACGTCGGTGACGGTGAGGCAAACGCCGTTGACCGCGATCGAGTCACCCGCCCGGGCATCGTCGGTCACAGTGGCGCCGCGGACTGTCAGCCGGGCGGCGTTCTCCAGCGGTCGCACCGCGAGGACCTCGCCGAGCTCTTCCACAATGCCGGTGAACATCTACGCCACTCCCATCGGATAGGCGGTGAGCCTGATGTCGTCGCCCAGCCGGCTGACGTCGGTGATTTTCAGGCGGCGGGCGCCTGCGATGGCGGTGATCCCGGCGTCGCCGAGCGCGGCCGGTCCGGCACCGAGCAGCGCGGGAGCCAGGTACCCGATCACCTTGTCCACGCACCTGGCGGCCAGCAGCGCCCCGGCCAGGGTCGGTCCGCCCTCCAGCAGCACGCTGCGGACGTCCCGGTGGTGGAGCAGGCGCAGAGCGGCGGCCGGGTCGAGCCGCCCGTCGGCGCCGCGCTTCACCTGCGCGGCGGTGAGGATCAGCGTGCCGGCCGCGGCGTCGCGGACCCTGGCGTCGGGTGGCGTGCGGCCGTCGGTGTCCAGCACCACCCGCAGCGGCTGCCGGGCGGCGTCGGCGTCCCGGGCGGTGAGCTGCGGATCGTCGGCCAGGACGGTGCCGACCCCGACGAGGACCGCGTCGGCCTCGGCGCGCAGCCGGTGCACGTCGGCCCGGGCGGGCGGCCCGGTGATCCAGCGGCTGGACCCGTCCGCGGCGGCCGAGCGGCCGTCGAAGGTGGCCGCGTACTTCCAGGTCACGAAGGGCCGACCGGTACGCGCCGCGTGCAGCCAGGCCTCGTTGTCCGCCGCGGCCTCGGCCGCAAGCACACGGCCTCGGACCTCGATCCCCTCGGCCCGCAGGATGTCCGCGCCGCCGCCGTGCAGCGGATCAGGCACCGCGTACACCACCCGGGCGATGCCGGCGGCGATCAGCGCCGAGGTGCATGGGCCGGTCCGGCCGGTGTGTGCGCAGGGCTCCAAGGTGACCACGGCGGTACCGCCCCGGGCCCGGTCGCCGGCCGCGCTGAGTGCGGCTATCTCGGCGTGCGACCCACCGGCCCGGACGTGCCAACCCTCGCCGACCTGATGCCCGGCGGAGTCCAAGATCACGGCGCCGACGATCGGGTTCGGGCTGGTGATACCCAGTCCGCGGCGGGCCAGTTCCAGCGCGCGACGCATCGCGACCTGGTCCGGCTGGTCGGCCTCGGTGGCCACAGTGCCCGTCACCTCCTCCGGGCGCATGGCTCCGGGGGTGACGGGGCGCCGGGCGCTGCCGTAGGCGTCCACGACGCCGGCAGAATCCTCCTCGACCCGCCCGTGCGCGCCTCCCATCCGGACTTTCACCGTCGGTACCGGAATTTCACCGGCTCAACCGGCCGCTGGCTGCGGACGGGTCGCGGACTATGACCGCCGGTTCGGATTTGCACCGACCCCGGAGCGCACGTGCTCGGGATTTAGTTTGCCATACCCCCGTGAGGACAGCATCCGCGGCTGGACCCCGCGTCAGCCACCTGGCGTACGGCCGTCGCCGACCGGCGGGTGATCCAGGGCCCGTCAGCCACCCCAGACGGTGGCCGGCGGGCCCTGGATCATGGGCGGTGCGGTGATCCTCGGTCCGCGTGTCGGGGGAGGTGTATGGCCACATCGTCCAACCCTGACCGGATCCGGACGTCATGTCGGGCCGTTGCTCATGCGAGCGGGAGCTTGAGCCGCGCTGTGACTTGTATGGGTGACTCGGCGAGACCCGTCGCCAATAGGCGTCTGTCGGCGCTGATCAGCGCGATGCCGAGTTCACGGGCTCCGGCGGCCCAGGCCGCATCGTAGAAGGACAACGCATGACTCTCCGCGAGTGCGGCGGCGTCCCGGATTCCGGACGGCGTCAGCGCGAGGGTGGGACCGAGGATCTCGCGCAGATCATCCAGCTGGTCGGCGGCGTCCCTCGCGGTCCACCGCAGTGCGCGGATGAGGACGTTACCGACCTCGTATGTTGCCAGGTCGAGGATGTGCGCCTCGACGTCCCCGCGCACATGCGCTGCACGTAACGCCCGAGCGGGGTCGACGTCACCTTCGCCCTCGCGATGAAACCACTTGATCAAAATCGAGGTGTCGATGAGCAGGTGCGTCATCCGCGCGAATCGCGGCCCTGGCGCACGAGGTCGGACGCCTCGAACGACCCGGCCCGGGCGAAGCGCGCCTCCGATCGCGCTATCGCCGCAGCGATGTGATCTGAATCCCGACGAGCCAGCTCACGACGGGCGGCCGCAGCCAAGAGCGCGCTCCGGCTGGTTGACCGCCTGCGGGCCTCCTCATCGACAGCCGCGAGCAGATCCTCAGGTAACGACACCATCACCTTGGACATACCTCGAGTATAGCCAGTCGTATTGCCATCGGCGGGGTGATCCAGGGCCCGTCAGCCACCCCAGGCGGTGGTCGGCGGGCCCTGGATCATGCTCGCCGCCGACATGCTGGTCAGGCCCGGACCCGGTACCGGAATGTCGCCCTTGGTGCCGTAGGCGACCGGCGTGCGGCTGCGGACGTACCACACCCCGGTCGAGGGCCGCCACAGCGCGATCTCGGTCCGGCCGGCCCCGGAGTAGTCGCCGGGCACCGGGACGTCGCCGCGCACCCCGTACCGCACCGGCGCCCGGCCCCGCACGTACCACACCCCGGTCGACGGCCGCCACACCGCGATCTCGACCCGGCCGACCCCCGAATAGTCCCCGGGCACCGGGACGTCGCCCTTGGTGCCATATCGCACCGGCGCCCGGCCCCGCACGTACCACACCCCGGTCGACGGCCGCCACACCGCGATCTCGACCCGGCCGACCCCCGAATAGTCCCCGGGCACCGGGACGTCGCCCTTGGTGCCATATCGCACCGGCGCCCGGCCCCGCACGTACCACACCCCGGCCGACGGCCGCCACACCGCGATCTCGACCCGGCCGGCCCCCGAATAGTCCCCGGGCACCGGGACGTCGCCCTTGGTGCCATATCGCACCGGCGCCCGGCCCCGCACGTACCACACCCCGGCCGACGGCCGCCACACCGCGATCTCGGTCCGCCGGTCGCCGGTGTAGTCCGCCGGCACCGGGACGTCGCCGCGCACCCCGTACCGCACCGCGCCCCCACCGCGCGTGTACCAGACCCCGCTCGACGGCCGCCAGACCGCGATCGAGGCCGGGACCGGAGTATGCGTCAGGCAGGGCGCGCTGTGGCCGGCGGTGTTGTTGTCGGTGGCGCTGGCCGTGCTGCAGGACAGCGGGAGCTCGTACGGCGGCGTGCAGCTGACCATCCGGCAGGCGACCGGGCCGACGCAGCCGACCTCCTGGTGACACTGCCCGTACCGGAAGACGTTGCAGCACACCCGCCGCTGGTCACAGGTCGACGGGGATCCGCAGCGGCAGGAACACGCCCAGCAGGACGAGTCGCAGAAACTGCCGCAGCCGGTGGCGCACCGGGTGCATTCCGCGTTGCAGTCGATGAAGTACCGGGCCTGCCCGCCGCACAGGGCGGCCCCGTCGGCCTTCCACCAGCCGGCTGCGATGGTGCCCGGCGGGCAGGCGTTCAACCCGCCGTTCACCGTGCAGCAGAACACGGTGTAGCCGTCGCCGCAGCCGGCGTCGTTACCGCACACCGAGGCGTAGGCGGAACCGGGCCGCAGCACGTACCCGAAGGGGTCCACCGCGAGCGCCGAGCCGACGACCGTGGCCCGGACCAGGAAGCCGCGGCGGGAGACCCGGGCGGCCAGCAGCCTCGACCCGGTATCGACCAGGCGATGGCTGAGCTGCGGGGTCGCCAGGCTCACGGGGCGGCCACCGACCTGGGACTGATCGCCAGCCCACCGAGCAGGCCGGCCACCTTCGGGACGAGCCAGGCCCGCCGGGAATGGCTGCCGAGCACGACGTAGAGGCAGAAAGCCCGGCCGGCCTCGGTGTAGAAGTACTGCACACCGCTCTGCCCGGGCAGCGCCCGCTGCAGCTGCCGGGTGCTGAAGTCCGCCGGGGTGGGCCGGGGACGTCCCCGGCGGGTGAACAGGGCGGTGCCGCTGGCCTGCGGGTCGTACTCGAACACCACGACGAGCACGTCGTCCGGGCCCATCCGCTCGACCGCGCCGCTGCCGAAGTCGCCGCGCTGGTCCGGCAGCGGGAAGGTGGCCAGGTGCAGCACGGCGTTGGTGGTGGCCCCGGCCGAGGCCGGCCGCCGGGACACACGAGCGCTCCAGCCGGACGGTACCTCCACGACCAGGCCGAGCCGCTCCAGTCTCACGCCGCCCATCCCGCGGCTACGGCACCGGCCGCGACCGCGGCGAGGATCCCCCACGTGACCCGGTCGGCCCCCGGCCGCCACGCCCGCAGCCGGCGGTGCGCGGCCCGCAGGTGATCGGGCCGGTTGACCCGGGCCAGCAGCAGCACCGGGGCAGCCCGGACTGCGCCGTAGGTCATCCCGAGCAGCCCGCCGAAGGCCGCCGAGGCGCTGAGCAGGCTCAGCAGCAGCATCAGGTACACCGTCGATGTGCTCACTACGGTCGCCACGCCGGTCCCCAGCTGAAAGCCGAATCCGCTGCCGTATACCCAGCCGCGGTAGTGGTGGAGCCAGTTCTCATCGACCTGCCGCCGCAGTGTGGGCAGTCGCCGGTCCAGCACCCGGAGGTCGAGCAGCAGGCCGGCCAGGCAAGCGAGCGCGAAGGCCAGCCACCGCGCACGCTCCGCACCCGCCGGCAGCCAACTCCCCAGAGCTCCCGCCGCCCCGCCGGCCAGCGCGCCCCCGGCGATCGAGCCGAGGACGTAGCCGGTGACCGTCAGCGCCCATCGGTTGTGGCGTCCCCGCTCCCCGAGCGGGGTGATGCTCGCGAGCATCGATTCGCCTCAAGGGGACCAGCTCGAGCGGATCGCGGCGGTCGCCGCCAGCGGCAGCCCGATCACCAGCACCGCGCCGGTCATTCCCGCCGGCCGGAAGAGGGGTCGGCAGGTTGGGCGTACAGGCTGCCATGCCCGGGTGCGATGCCGGCGGCCAGCAGCTCGGCGTCGATCCGATCCGGCCGGTCCGGGTCCTCCGGCCGACCGGCCCGGGCACCACTGGGCCGTGGTGACCGCTGCCCGGCATCCCGTAACGCCTGGCGCATCAGGTCGGCGACCTGCTGCCAGCTGGCCGCGGATCCCTCGCCGGTGACCCGCCCGGATTCGCCGTCGACGTAGACGAAGTACGGCGAGGCCGGCACCCGGTAGTCCACCCACGCCGCGCTGGACAGCACGAGCGTCGCCTGCGGCGGGGCCAGCTCCCGCAGCCGCGACTCGCTCTCCTCGGCGGCGTCCTTGGCCACGATGACCAGGTGCGCGCCGCCGGGGATGGCCAGGTCCCGACCGGTGAACGCGGCCCAGAAGGTGGCGCAGGTAGCGCATCCCGAGGTCAGGAAGGCCAGCAGCGTCGGGCGTGGCGCCCCGACGATCACCAAAGCGCTCAGCTCGTCGTCGAGGCTCGTACCGGTGATGTCGTACGCCGTCGCGCCGCCATCGCCCGACCGGGACTTGATCTCCACGGGCTGCCTCCGACGGGTGGACTCCGCGCCCGGGTCGAGGCTGGCACCGAGTTCGTGCAGCGCCCGGAGGATCTCCGCATGGCTGCGCAGCAGGCCAGCGACCAGCAGGCCGAGCAGCACGATGGCGCATCCCTCGGCCACGATCAGGGCGAGCACGGCAGCTCCGGTGGACGTCAGGTTTGGGCGGGTACAGCGGCCCGGGCGATCGCCGCGGCGGTGCTGCGCGGCAGGACCGCTAGCAGAAGGTAAGTGAACCAGACACCGAGCGATGTCATCGCGAGAAACGGCAACCCGGCGAGCGGGCCGTTGCCCACCACGTCGACCATCGAGCGGGCCGGTCCGGCCGCGACGGCGAGCGCCACACCGGCCAGCACGCTGGTGACCGCCAGGTGCAGCCGGGTCGGCGGGGTGTCCGCGGTACCGAAGCAGCCGCACGAGGCGAGCACGCCGCCGCGAGCCAGGGCGACAGAAACGAAAACCGAAAAGGCGGCGTAGCTGGCGGCGACGAGCACCGCGGACAGCCGCCCGCCAGCTCCCGCCGCTGCCGCGCCGACGACCGCTTCGGCCGCGCCGAAGACTCGCACTAGCCCCGGGTGGGCCGGCAGCCGCAGCGACGCCAGCGCCCGAACCGCCGAGTCCGGGCGGAAGATCTTTGGTACCCCGGCCACGACAAGGATCGCGGCCGCGACCAGGTACGGACCGGCAAGCCAGGACATCGCGCGAAGCCTACCCGCCGGGCGGGGTTGGTCTGGGCGCTACTGGATTCTGCCGGCGCGGGGCCGCCCCCCGGCCGGCTCGCACCACACCCGGCTCGTCGAACTCGGCCCCAGTACCCGTAGTTTTGGTCGGTTATCGGCGCCGTGCCCGAGCCGGACCCTCGATGGCGGCGACAACATCCGTATCAGTGCTCTTCGTCGAACCGGAATCGAGAGACCTCAGGCACGACTCCCCTAGGCCGGCTGAAGACACGTCGCCGCGGGCCTCATCACGCGCCGCGCCGAAGGGCGTCGATAGCTCACCGGAGGAGTCGGCCGGCCGCCCGTCGCAAGGAGCCCGACACCAGCCCTTGGTGGCGAGCCGCCCCGGCTGAGCGGTCAGGATGCGGGCAGCGGGAACACCAGGAGCGTGCTCGAGGCGGTGGCGAGGATCTTGCCCGCCGCGTCCCGCACCTCGCCCTCGGCGAAGGCGACCCGCGTGCCCAGCTTGACGACCCTGCCTGTCGCGGTGAGCGTGCCGCTGTAGGCGTGGACAGCTCCCAGGTAGCTGACCTTCAGCTCGAGGGAGGTGTAGCCGATCCCCCGCTCGAGCGTGGTGTGCACCGCGCACCCGACGACGGAGTCCAGCACGGTGCAGACCAGTCCACCGTGGACGATGCCGATGGGGTTGTAGTGCGACTCGTCGGGCTGGCAGGTGAACTCGACCTCACCGCGCTCGACGCGGGTGACCGACATCCGCATCAGCTCCGAGATCGGCGGCGGGGGGAGCGTGCCGTCGGCCAGTGCGCGCATCGCCTCCAGACCGGAGAGCCCGGCGGCAGCCGCGGCCGCGGCCAGCGGGTCCTGCCAGGTGACGGTGCGCGAACGCACCGGACCGTCCGCGGGGCTCACGGCTGCGACTCCCCGTCGTCACCCGCCGGAGCACCGACTCCCGCGACACGCTCGCGGGCGTGCTCCACCGCGCCGGTAGGGACGAGCTCGTAGCCGCCCGCGACGGCCTTCTCCCCGCATATCCGGCAGCGCCACTCCCCGACCACTTCGTGGCGCCCTCGTCCTTGGGGGTCGTGCAGTGCTCGCGCGGGGGGCTCGGCCACGGCCCACCGGTCCCCCCACTGACGCAGTGCGTGGAGCACCGGGACGAGGCCTCGACCGGACGCCGTGAGGTGGTACTCCGAGCGCGGGGGGTGCTTCGAGTAGGGCCGGCGCTCGAGGATGCCAGCGGCGACGAGCTTCGCCAACCGTGCCGTGAGCCGGTCCCGCGGTGCGCCGGTACCGTGCGCGATCTCGCCGAAGCGGTGGTTGCCGAACAGGACCTCCCGGACCACGAGCAGTGTCCAGCGGTCGCCGACCAGCTCGAGCGCGGCAGCGGCGGAGCACGCCCGCCCAGCAAGCCTGTCGGGGTCGATGGGCCGCGGATCGTCAACGATGTTCATCCGATAAGGTTTGCACATCAAACTCACTTCGGCTACTGTCGGGCCAATCGGTTGGACTTCCCCACTCACCCCGTGAGGCCCCCGTGTCGCTGACAGAACCCGCCGCGCCCGGGACCCCGGCGGTCCGGCCCGGGCCCGTGCTCGCGGTCCTCTCGATAGCCGCGTTCATGGCCAGCCTCGACCTGTTCATCGTCAACGTAGCTTTCGATGACATCGGCCGCGACCTCGCGCGCCCGGGCGGCACCCTGGTGCTGTCAGACCTCAGCTGGGTACTCAACGGCTACGCGATCGTCTATGCCGCTCTGCTCGTCCCGCTCGGCCGCCTCGCCGACCGCTACGGCCGCAAGCGCGGCTTCCTACTCGGCCTCGCCGTGTTCGTGGTCGCCAGCGCAGCGTGCGCGGCGAGCGCAGGACTGTGGGCACTGGTGCTGTTCCGGACACTGCAGGCGGCGGGGGCCGCGCTGCTCACCCCGACCAGCCTCGGCCTGCTGGTGGCCTCCACACCGCTGGCCGAGCGCGCCCGGGCGGTGCGAATCTGGGCCGCGACCGGCGCTCTGGCCGCCGCGGCAGGCCCGGTCCTCGGCGGTCTCCTGGTGGCCGTGTCGTGGCGTTGGGTGTTCCTGGTCAACCTCCCGATCGGGGTGCTGGCGATCGTCGCCGCGGTCCGACTCGTACCCGACGTCCGCGAGGACCGCAGCGGCCGGGTACCCGACCTCGTCGGCGCGGCGCTGCTGGCGCTCGGCGTCGGCGCGCTCACCCTGGCCCTGGTCCAGGGGCCGGTGTGGGGCTGGGGCAGTGCGGGGGTGATATCGGCATTCGTCGTCGCCGCGCTCGGCGTCGCAGCCTTCGCCGGGCGATGCACGCGCCACCCGGCACCGATCGTCGAGCCGGCCCTGCTCCGGGTGCGCGCCTTTGCGTGGTCGAACGTCACCTCCCTCGTGTTCTCCCTCGCCTTCGCCGCCTCGCTGCTGACCCTCGTGCTGTGGCTGCAGCAGGTGTGGGGGTGGTCGGCACTGCGGACCGGGCTGGCGGTCGCCCCGGGACCGCTGATGGTCCCGGTGTTCGCCGCGGTGGCACAGCAACTCTCGCGGTCAATGCCCGTCGGCCGGATCGCGGCGGCAGGCTGCCTGCTGCTCGGGCTCGGGTCGGTGCTGGTCGCGCTGAGCGTCGGCCAGGAACCAAGCTACGCGCTCGAGATCCTGCCCGGCTGGCTCGTCGGCGGAGCCGGGGTGGGCCTGGCCCTGCCGACGATCCTGGGCTCGGCCACGCTCGACCTACCGGCCGACCGTGCAGCGACCGGCAGCGGGGTGGTGAACATGGCCCGCCAGATCGGGTTCGTGCTCGGCGTCAGCGTGCTCGTCGTCCTGCTCGGCTCCCCGGTGGGGTACAGAGCAGCGCAGGCGGGTTTCCAGCGGGTGTGGTGGGCGGTGGCCGCCACCGCGGCGCTCGCCGCGATGGCGGCGCTCGGGATGACCCCCCGGCCGTTGGCCGCCCGCACCGCCTAGGCCAAAGTTTCGTGATCTTGATCGGAGGAACCCTGGGTGAGCTGGTGTGCTCGCCGACGATGATGGTGTTGCGGGCCAGGTGGTCAGGTGATCGGGAAGCCCGCGGAAGCTGAGTACGGCGTTCCCGTGCTCGTCGGTCTTGCGGGCGCGTTAAGACGCAGGTCGAGGTCGTCGGCCTGGATGGTGCGGAAGTCGCGCTCGACCCGGGCGAGGTTCTTGTAGCCGGTGACTCCGCCGGGGGGCCAGGCGGTGCGCGGGCAGCGGGGTGCGGATCACGGTAGCGCAGGTGCTTGGCCATCGTGTACGTGTCGACCACCTTGCCGACCGCGACCCCGATCGCGTCGGCGCCGGCGAGGGTGCCGGCCTGTGCCCGGGCGGCGACCTTGGCCAGCAGGGCCTCGGTGGCGGCCAGCAGGCTCTCTCGCTTGGCGCTGCGACGCTCGGCCAGGACCGGGTTGCGGCCGGCGATGAGGCGTTCGCCCGGGTAGTCCGGATGGGTGATCTCGGCCAGGTCCTGGGTGTCGAACAGGCTCATCTGCAGCGGCCCGTCGGCGGCGACCAGCGCCTTGTCATCGTCAACTAGGGTCGGCGGCATGTCGGACCCCGCGCTTCCCCCGCCATCGGACCGCGACCGGATGCGGATCGCGGTGCTCGGCCCCGGCGGAGTCGGCGGGCTGCTCGCCGCGCTGCTGATCCGGGCCGGGGATGACGTGGTGTGCCTCGCCGGGCTGGACACCGCCACCGCCCTGGCGACGCAGGGGCTGCGGGTGGCGAGCGGGCAGTTCGGCAGCTTCGCCGTACCGGCCACCGCCGCCGAGCGGCTCGACGGACCGGTGGATGTCTGCCTGGTCACGGTGAAGGCGACCGCGCTGGACGACGCCTTGGTGCGCGTACCGGCCGGCGTGCTCGGCGAGGCGCTCGTCGTACCGCTGCTCAACGGCGTGGAGCATCTCGCCGCGCTGCGGGCGACCTACCCGAGGGCCACGGTGGTGGCCGCCAGCATCCGGGTGGAGTCGGCCCGGCTGACCCCGGGCGAGATCCGGCACGACAGCCCGTTCACGGCGGTGGAGCTGGCGGCGCCCGCGGCGGCCCAGGACCGGGTACGGCGCTTCGCCGCGCACCTGGAGCGCGCCGGAGTCACCGTCACGATCAGGCCGGATGAGGTGGGCGTGCTGTGGGACAAGCTCGGCTTCCTCGGGCCGCTCGCGCTGCTGACCACGCACGCCCAGGCACCGGCCGGCGTGGTGCGCGAGACCCGCCGGGAGGAGCTGACCGCCGTCGTTGCCGAGGTGGCCGCCGTGGCCCGCGCCGAGGGCGCGGCCGGCGACGGTGACGCGGCGCTCGCCTTCTTCGACCGGGTCCCGGCGGCGATGCGGTCCTCGATGCAGCGCGACGCCGAAGCCGGCCGGGCACTGGAGATCGAGGCGATCGGCGGGGCGGTGCTGCGGGCGGCCCAGCGGCACGGCATCGACGTACCGGTGACCGCCCGCATCGTGGCCGAGCTGCGAGCCCGAGTCTCCTGACCCCGACGGCCTGACGAGGCGCGGTTACCGGAAGACGACCGTTTTCCCGCCGTCGAGGAGCACCCGGTGCTCGACGTGCCAGAGCACTGCGCGAGCCAGCGCGAGGCACTCCACGTCCCGGCCGACGGCGGCCAGCTTGTCCGGCCCCATGCTGTGATCGACCCGGGCGACTTCCTGTTCGATGATCGGGCCCTCATCGAGGGTCGCGGTGACGTAGTGCGCGGTGGCGCCGATCAGCTTCACGCCGCGCTGGTGCGCTTGGACGTAGGGCCGGGCGCCCTTGAACCCGGGCAGGAACGAGTGGTGAATGTTGATCGCCCGACCGGCGAGACGGGCACACACCTCGGCGGAGAGGATCTGCATGTACCGGGCGAGCACGACGAGATCCACCCGGTAACGCTCGACGAGCCCGAGCAGCGCGGCCTCCTGCTCACCCTTGATCTGCGCCGTCACCGGCAGATGGTGGAAGGGCACCCCGTAGGACGTGGCGAGCGGCGCGGCCGTGTCGTGATTGGACGCCACCGCGACGATGTCCGCCGGCAGCGCCCCGATCCGCCAGCGGTAAAGCAGGTCGTTGAGGCAATGTTCCTGGCGCGAGACCAGGACGAGGACCCGGCTGCGTTCCTCGGTGCCGTGCACCTCCCAGGTCATGGCGAAACGGTCGGCGACCAGGGCCAGCTCGGCGAGCAGCCGGTCGCGGTCCGGACTCTCGGCGGAGAAATGCACCCGCATGAAGAACCGGCCGGTATACGGGTCGCCGTACTGCTGGCTGTCCAGGATGTTGCAGCGCAGGGCGGCGAGACTGCCGGCCACCGCGTGCACGATGCCCAGGCGATCGAGGCAGGACAGGGTCAGGATGTACTGGATGGCCACTGGCTTCACGGCACGGCGCCGGCGCCCGGCGAGGGCTCGCCGCGGGCGCCGGTAAGGATCCGGCGGATGACCTCCGTCTTCGCGGTGGCGTAGTGGTTCACCGTCGGCCAGTCCCGCGCAGCAAGCCGGCGCTTCGTCGCCGCGTACGTTTCCCGATCCTCGGCCCTGGACCGGAGCCGGTCCCGGAACAGCACGTACTCCTCGACCGCCGGGTCGTCGTCGGTCCAGATGTGCACGTGCACGTCCAGCTCCCGAGTCCGCAGCATCCGGTGCCCTGGCTCGCGCACCCGCAGCACGTATCCGGCCCGCTCCAAAGCCGGGAGATAGCCGGACTCGTCCTCGACGTCGGGCACCGTGACCAGCAGGTCGACGACGGGCTTGGCCACCAGGTCAGGGACCGCGGTCGACCCGATGTGCTCGATCCGGCGGGCCGATGCTCCCAGGGCCCGTTCGATCCTCCCCCGCTCGACCCGGAAGCGCTCGGCCCATCGCGCGTCGTGGTCGACCAGGACGATCGGCCGCCGTTCCGGGCCGCCGATGAGGTAGGCGGGGTCGATCGCGGGCGGGTGCTCGGGCGGCTGCAGGTCACTCACCGATCGGTGCACCGCTGCGCGGCCGCCCGCAGCCGGCGTACGGCTTCCCCCGGGTCGGCGGTGCCGTACACCGACGAGCCGGCGACGAAGGTGTCCGCCCCGGCCTCGGCGCAGCGTTCGATGGTGCGCTCGTCCACCCCGCCGTCGACCTGCAACCAGATGTCCAGGTCACCGATCAGCTCCCGGGCCCGGCGCACCTTCGGCAGCGCCAGGTCGAGGAATTTCTGGCCGCCGAAACCCGGCTCGACGGTCATCACCAGGATCATGTCGACTTCGCCGAGCAGGTCGGCGTAAGGCTCGATCGGGGTCGCCGGCTTGACCGCCAGCCCGGCCCGGGCGCCTGCCGCGCGGATCGCCCGAGCCAGGCGTACCGGCGCGTCGGCCGCCTCGGCGTGGAACGTGACGTTGCGGGCCCCGGCCTCGGCGTACTCCGGCGCCCAGCGGTCCGGGTCCTCGATCATCAGGTGGCAGTCCACCGGAAGCGAGGCGTACCGAAGCAGGGCGGTGACCACCGGCAGGCCGAGGGTGAGGTTCGGGACGAAATGGTTGTCCATGACGTCCACGTGGAGCCAGTCGGCGTCCCCGGCCACGGCGCGCTCGGCATCGGCCAGCTTGGCGAAGTCGGCGGACAGGATGCTGGGCGAGATTCGGACGCTCACGTCAGGAAACCCTACGCAGCGCCGCGGCGAACATCGCGTCCGTGCCGTGCCGATGCGGCCAGAGCTGCACGTGCGGACCGTCGCCGAGCCGGCTGAGGCCGCCGAACAGCGGCCGGGCGTCCTCCTGGCGGACGTCGCGCCGCTGGTGCAGCAGGTCACCGACCACGCCCACGGTCTCGGCGAGGTGCGGGGAGCAGGTGGCGTAGAGCACGACGCCACCGACCCGGACCGCCTCCACCGCGCTGACCAGCAGCGCGAGTTGCAGCGCGGCCAGCCGCGGTACGTCCTGCGGCTGCCGTCGCCAGCGGGCCTCCGGCCGGCGGCGCAGCGCGCCGAGCCCGGTGCACGGGGCGTCGAGCAGGACCAGGTCAAAGCTGCCCGGCGTCCAGGCCGGTGCCCGCCCGTCGGCGCAGATGGTGAGCGCGCCGGTGCCGCGCAGCGACCTCGCCACCAGCCGGGAGCGGTGCGGCGCCAGCTCGTTGGCGACCAGCCGGGCGCCGACCTGCGCGGCGAGACTTGCGAGCAGGGCCGCCTTGCCGCCCGGCCCGGCGGCCAGGTCCAGCCACAGCGCGGGCCCCGGCCCGGCTGCCGCGGCGGCGGCCAGGGCGACCAGCTGACTGCCCTCGTCCTGCACGGCGGCCCGCCCATCCCGGACCGCGGCCAGCTCGGCCGGGTTGCCGCCGCGCAGCCGTATCGCGTACCGCGACCAGGCACCCGCCTCGGCGTCCGGGCCGGCGGCCCCCAGCAGCTCGGCTCGGGTGATCCGCCCCGGCCGGGCGACCAGGTGGACGACGGGGCGCTCGTTGTCCGCGGCCAACGCCGCTTCCAGGTCCGCCCGTGAGCCGAGCGCGTCGGCGAAGGCCCGGACCACCCACGCCGGGTGGGCGGTCGCCAGTGCCAGCCGCCCGACCGGATCCGTCGGGGCGAGTAGGGCCCGCCATTGCGGCCAGTCCCGCTCCGAGACCCGCCGCAGGACGGCGTTCACGAAGCCGCGGGACCGGTCCGGCGCCAGGTCGACCGTCGCCGACACCGCCGCGTGCGCCGGGATGCGCAGGTGCAGCAGCTGGTAGGCCCCGAGGCGGAGGAGGGCGAGGACCGCGGGGTCGAGCGCCTCCAGCGTGCGGTTGCTGCCATGGGCGAGCACCGCGTCCAGGCTGCCCTGCCAGCGCAGCGACCCGTACGTCAACTCGGTGGCCAGCGCCGCGTCCCGGGGACTGAGCCGCCGCTCCCGCAGCAGCGCCGGCAGCAGCAGGTTGGCGTACGCGCCGTCCTCGGCGACCGCGAGCAGGGCGTCGTACCCGGCCCGGCGGGCCGGGTCGGCGGCTGGGGCCGGCCGGCGCGCACCCGTCCCGCGCTGAGCGGGCCGGTGGTGGCCCGGCCGGGAGCCCGGGCTCACCTCAGCCGATCCTCTGGGACCAGCCTCACGCCGCGGGCCCAGGCCGCCGCCGGCATCATCCGGCGCCCTTCGGGCTGCACGTCGGAGAGCAACACCGCCGTGCTGGCGGTGCCGACAGCCACCTGGCGCCGCCCGGCGGCCAGCTCCCCCGGTACCAGTGCCGGGCTGGCCGGCGCCGCCTCGGAAGGCGGCGCCACGGAGGCCGGCGCCACGGAGGCCGGCGCCACGGAGTCCGGCGGCGCCGGGCGGACCGGGCCGAGGCCGAGGCGGGTTCCGCGGAACGTGGTCCAGGCGCCCGGGTCCGGGGTGGCGGCCCGGACCAGCCGGTCGACCCGCAGCGCCGGGGCGCCCCAGTCGACGCGTGCGTCGCTCGGGGTGAACTTGGGCGCCAGCGAGACGCCGTCCGCCGGCTGCGGTACCGCGGTCATGGCGCCGTCCTCGATCCCGTCCAGGGTGGCCACCAGCAGCCCGGCGCCAGCCTTCGCCAGCCGTCCCAGCAGGTCGCCGGCGGTGTCGGCCTTCCGGATCTCCTCGGTGATCACCCCGTACACGGGGCCGGTGTCCAGGCCCGCCTCCAGCCGGAACGTGCTCGCGCCGGTCACCTCGTCCCCGGCGAGGATGGCGTGCTGTACCGGGGCCGCGCCGCGCCAGGCCGGCAGCAGGGAGAAGTGCAGGTTCACCCAGCCCCGAGGTGGGACGGCCAGCGCCGTCGGGGGGACGAGGGCGCCGTAGGCGACCACTGGGCAGCACTGCGGCGCCAGCCCCCGCAGCCGGTCGAGGAAGGCCGGCTCCGAGAGTCGATCCGGGGTCAGAACCTCCAGTCCGGCATCGCCCGCCCGAGCCTTGACCGGACTGGCGGTGACCCGGCGACCACGCCCCGCCGGGGCGTCCGGCCTGGTCAGCACCGCGATTACCTCGTGGCGCGAGGTCAGCAACGCCTCCAGGCTCGGTAGCGCCGCCTCCGGTGTCCCGGCGAACAGGACCCGCACGCGCTAGCGGCCGGTGCCGTACATCGGGTGCGGCGAGACCTTGACCAACGGCGGGGTCCCGTTGGCCCACTCCGCCTCGTTGATGGCCCGCATCGCCCGCTTGCGGGTGGCCCGGTCGAGCCGGTCGATGAACAGCACGCCGTCGAGATGGTCGATCTCGTGCTGCGCGCAGCGGGCCATCATGTCGCTGGCGTCGAGGACGACCGGCTCGCCGTGCACCGTGAAGCCGGTCACCCGGGCACGCAGCGCCCGCACACACGGGAACCACAGGCCGGGGAAGGACAGGCAGCCCTCGTCGCCCTCCTGCTCCTCGGCGGAGAGCTCGGCGATCGTCGGGTTGACCAGGTGGCCCACGCTGTCGTCGATGGCGTAACTGAACACCCGCAGCCCGACGCCGATCTGGGGCGCCGCGAGGCCGGCGCCCTCCTCGGCGAGCATGGTGTCGGTCAGGTCGCTGACCAGGTTCCGGAGTTCGCGGTCGAAGCTGGTCACCGGGTCGGCGGGCGTACGCAGAATGGGGTCGCCGAAGAGCCGGACGGGTCGGATGGCCACTGAGCGATTCTACCGGCGGTGGCCCGCTCGGCCTCCGAGCGCTTCCCGCGGTGATCACAGCGGCTCCCGCGGGTCGAGTTCGACGCGTGCCGGCTCGGCGGCCTTGCGGGCACTGCGCTTCGACAGCGCCCGCTTCAGCGCCCTGGCCAGCTCCGGGCCGTCCCGGCGGTGAACCCGGAGTACGGCCCGCTCCCGCCCGTCCGACACCGGTACGGGGCCGAGCGCGTCAAGCCGGTCGCCGAGCCCGCCATCGCTGCGCAGGCCGGCGAGCAGGTCGGCGAGCGCCTCGGGTGCGGCGTCGACGGCCGCCAGCCGGGTGGCCGGCGGGAAGCGCAATGCCGTTCGCTCAGCCATCTCGCGCCAGGCCTGCTCCTGCGGATCCCAGCGGAGCAAGGCCCGCACAACCGGCAGCTCGTGGTCGGCAACAACCAGCACCCGGCCCTGCGGGGCCGGCCGGGCCAGCGCGGCGGCGTTCATCCAGCGCCGCAGCGTCTCCTCGGCCGCCCGTAACCCAGGTCGGCCGAGCAGCGCCCAGCCGTCGAGGAGCAGCACCGCGGCGTACCCGCCCTCGGCGACCGGCTCGGCACCGGGGGTGGCGACGACCAGGGCGGACGCCGGGCCGACCGTGGACAGCACACGGTCCCCGCCGCTGAGCAGGAGCGGAACGCCGGGAAAGGCACGGCCGAGTTCCTCGGCGGTCCTCGCGTCGCCGGTCACCGTGGTGCGCAGCCGTCCGCCGTCGCACTCCGCGCACCGCCAGTCGGCCGCCGTCCGCCGGCACCAGCGGCAGGCCGGCGTGGCCTGCCGCGCCATCCGCCCCAACGGCCCGCCGCACCGTTCGCACCGGGCGGCGGCCCGGCAGTCCTGGCAGCCGAGTCCCGGCTGGTACCCGCTACGCGGCGTCTGGACCAGCA
The DNA here is from genome assembly GCA_963814355.1 of uncultured Actinomycetota bacterium. Classification (GTDB taxonomy): domain Bacteria; phylum Actinomycetota; class Actinomycetes; order JADGOV01; family JADGOV01; genus JADGOV01. Next base: position 63,959 of record CAWFCZ010000018.1, read on the forward strand.
CCGGCCCCTCGCCCAGGGCGGCCTTGGCGACCTCCCAGGCCGCGGACGGCAGCCGGGCGGCCCGAGCCGCCGGATCCCGGGTCAGGTGCACGTCGGTGCCGGCGGCGGTGATCCGCGGCGCGGCAGCCCGTACCGTGATCCGGTCCGCGGTGATCGGCCGAGCCCAGCGGCTGGCCAGCAGCGAGAAGGCCTCCACGCTGGGCGCGAAGCCGCCGATCAGCGCCCCGGCTCCGGTGAGATGGGCCCGGAGCACGAGGGTGTCCCGGGCCGTCCCGTACGGTGCCCGCGGCTCGTCGTGCAGGTCGTCGCCGTCATCCCAGATGACCACCAGCCCGAGGTCCCGGACCGGGGCGTACGCCGCCGAACGGGTCCCGACGACCGCGGCCACGCTGCCCCTGCACACCGCCAGAAACCGCCGGTACCGCTCGGCCGGACCCAGCTCCGCGGCCAGCACGACGTGCCGCCCGGGCCCGCCGAGGGCAGCCAGCAGCGCCGCGTCCACCCGCGCCAGGTCACGGGCGTCCGGCACCACGACCACAGCTCCCCGCCCGCTGGCCAGCGTCGCAGCCACGGCCGCGCCGATCTCCGCCGGCCAGTCGGCCCCAGGCAGCGCGGACCACACCGCCCGCGGGGATCTGCCGGCCGCCAGAGCGTCGAGGAAGGAAGGGCCGGCCCCGTACCTGGCCCAGCCGCCGGGATCCGGTGGGGGCGGGCGGCCCAGCGGCTCGGGCGAGGGCTGCGCCTCAACCCGGGCGTGTCGCGGCGGCACCGCGAAGCGCAGCACGTCGGCGACGGTGCCGGCGGTCCGCTCGGCCACCGCCCCGGCCAGTGCGGCCACCTCCGGGGCTAGCACCGGCTCCGGAGACACCACCGTGACCAGCGGAGCCAGCCGCCCCGGGTGCTCGGTGTCCGGCGCGCGAGCCAGCAGGAAGCCGCCGAGGAGCCGGCCGGCGAAGCGCACCTTGACCCGGCACCCGGCCTGCGCAGCCGCGTCGAGCTCCGGTGGCACCGCGTAGTCGAAGGGCCGGTCGAGGTGAGGATGCGGCACGTCGACCGCGACGCGGGCGACCGGAAGGTCCATGCCCCCGTTCTACCGGCCGGGTGTGACGGAAGCAGGATCTCCGCCGTGTCGCGGTCAGAGGCGGTGAGGAGGGCGATCCTCGAGGCTGAACGGGCGCACCGCCGCGCGCGACTCCGGGCAGAGGCTGAGTCACTGCGCAACGACCCCGAGGACGTTGCGGCATCGCGTGAGCTGGCCGCAGAGATGGACGCCCTCCGTGCGTGGTGACCTCCACCGGCTCCGAGCACCCAAGCACGGACATGGACACGAGCGGGCCGGGAGACGATTCGCCGTGGTGGTGCAGTCCGACGACCTCTTACTGTCCACCTGGATCATCGCGCCGACCTCGACCAGCAGGCGCGAGGCCACCTTTCGCCCCGAGATCGAGATCGAAGGCGTGAAAACCCGAGTCATGGTCGAGCAGCTCACCGTGGTCGACCCAGAGACCCGCTTGGGGGACTTCGTCGGGCGGCTCGACGCCGCGGAGTTGCGCCAGCTCGACACAGCGCTCTTGGCGGTACTGGGCCTGGACTGACGCCAACCCCAGCGTGACCCGATGACATTCACGACCGGCCAGGTTCTGGCCAGGTCGCCGACGTACTCGATGGCCAGGGCGAGCAGCACGAGGTCTACGCAGGCGTCCGGCAGCCAGTCCAGCGGGTCGGCCAGGTCGTGGACCCGGAACTCACTGGCAGGTACCCGGGCTCGGCAACAGTGCCATACGCACCGGGCAGCCGGCTAGTCGCTCGGCAGGCTGACCCCGAGCACGCCCGGTTGATGGCGCAGGCACTCGTACAGCCGGCCCAACTCGCCGTCATTCGCGTTGTCGACCCGGAACCGGACGTCGTTGAGTCGGACCGAGGCAAGTGTGGAGGTCGATTTCGGCTCGGGAGTGCTGCGGGCGACGACCCCGGTGCAGGCCACGCGGGCGGCGTCGTGTTGAGCCTGGGTGGCATCGGGGCGGAAGGTGACCACGACCTCGCGCTGCGTCTGGTACTTGCCGCAGCCGCCGAGCAGCACCGCCACGGCCAGCCCGGGCAGAACGGCGAACCGGGCGCGGGCGAGGGGCATCATGGCCAGACTAACGTCCGCCCGCCTCACGCGCGAGGAGACCAGTGCCGGAACGCATCGAGGACTACGCGCTGATCGGTGACTCCCAGACCGCCGCCCTGGTCGGCCGCACCGGCTCTATCGACTGGCTGTGCCTGCCCCGCTTCGACTCCCCGGCCTGCTTCGCCGCGCTGCTCGGCGATGACCGGCACGGGCAGTGGCGCATCGCCCCCTCCGACGGCGGGACCTGCTCCCGGCGGCGTTATCGCGGCGACACCCTGATCCTGGAAACGGAGTGGGAAACGGCGAACGGCACCGTGCGGGTGATCGACACGATGCCGCCGCGGGGTACGGCGCCAGACATCGTGCGAATCGTGGAAGGCCTGGAAGGCCGGGTCGAGATGAGCAGCGAGCTGCGGCTGCGCTTCGACTACGGCCAGACCGTGCCGTGGGTCCGGTCCATAGACGGCGTACTGGCCGCGGTGGCCGGCCCGAACGCCGTCTGGCTCCGCACCCCGGTGCCCTCCCACGGCCGTGACTTCACCACCTACAACGACTTCGCGGTCGGCCGCGGGGACCGGGTGCCGTTCGTCCTGACCTGGCACGAGTCGCACCTGCCGCGGCCGAAGGCGACCGACCCCGAGCACGCCCTTGAGCAGACCGAAACCTGGTGGCGGAACTGGATGACCTCGTGCAGCTACGACGGGGAATGGCGCGACGCCGTCATCCGGTCGCTGATCACCCTCAAGGGCCTCACGTATCACCCGACCGGGGCGATCGTGGCCGCGACCACGACGTCGCTGCCGGAAATGATCGGCGGGGTACGCAACTGGGACTACCGCTACTGCTGGCTGCGCGATGCCACCTTCACGTTGCAGGCACTGCTCTACTCCGGCTTCCGCACCGAGGCCAGGGCCTGGCGGGACTGGTTGCTGCGGGCCGTGGCCGGCGACCCTGCCCGGCTGCAGATTCTCTACGGACTCTGCGGCGAACGGCGGATCACCGAGTACGAAGCACCGTGGCTGCCCGGCTACGAAGGCTCCACGCCGGTACGGATCGGCAACGCCGCAGTCGACCAGTTCCAACTCGACGTATGGGGGGAGGTGCTCGACGGGCTGTACCTGGCCCGGGAGAGCGGCCTGGCCGCCGAGGAGCAGGCCTGGCGGCTGCAGCTGGCGCTGGTGCGCTTCCTGGAGGAGTCCTGGGACCGGGCGGACGAGTCACTGTGGGAAATCCGCGGACCATCGCAGCATTTCGTGCACTCCAAGGTGATGGCCTGGGTGGGGATCGACCGGGCGGTGCGTTCGGTGGAGCAGAGCGGGTTCGACGGTCCGCTCGACCGCTGGCGGCGGCTCCGGGCTGAGATCCACGACGACGTGTGCGCGAAGGGGTACGACTCGCTGCGTAACACCTTCACCCAGTTCTACGGCTCGAAAGGTTTGGACGCGGCGCTGCTGCTGCTGCCGCAGGTGGGCTTCCTGCCGGCCACCGACGAGCGGATCGTCGGCACCGTCCGCGCCGTGCAGCGGGAGCTCTGCGCCGACGGATTCATCCAGCGTTACGACACTTCCGAGGGGCTCGACGGCCTCCCGCCGGGCGAAGGTGCGTTCCTCGCCTGCACCTTCTGGCTGGCCGACGATCTGCACCTGATCGGCGAACAGCAGGAGGCCCGCGAGGTCTTCGAACGGTTGCTCGGCCTGCGTAACGACGTCGGGCTGCTGGCCGAGGAGTACGACCCGAAGCTCGGCCGTCAGCTCGGCAACACGCCGCAGGCCTTCAGCCACGTACCGCTGGTCAACACTGCCCGTACGCTGTCCACCTCGGGACACCAGGCCGGGCACATACTCCGGCAGCGGCCCGCCTCGCGCCCGCAGTCCCGGCCGGCGGAGCGCTCACCCGCTGCGCACCAAGCCGACGACAGCTGGTAGCACGACCCCGATCGGCTCGCGCAGCACGGCTCCTCCGGTCGCCGCGGCGAGTTCGTCGTACGGCGTGGGTTGAGCGTTGACGACCACGAGCCTGGCCCCCGTCTCGGCCGCGACCCGGCACAACCCGGCCGCGGGCTGCACGGTGAGGGAACTGCCGACAGCCAGGAACAGGTCGCAACCCCGGGCCGCGGACAGCGCGCGCCGCAACACGGCCTCCTCCAGCGGCTGGCCGAAGCTGATGGTCGCGGACTTGAGCAGGCCGCCGCAGGAGCGACACGGCGGATCCGGCAGGGCCGCGTTGATCCGGGCTAACTCCGACTCCATCGACGTACGGACCCCGCAGGCCAGGCACCGCACCGCCAGGATCGTGCCGTGCAGCTCGACCACCAGATCCGGCGTCGAGCCGGCGCGCTGATGCAGACCGTCGATATTCTGGGTGAGCAGCGCCCGCAGCGTGCCGGCGTGCTCCAGCGCCGCGAGCGCCTGGTGCCCGGAGTTCGGGGTGGCGGCCCACACCCCGTGCTCCCGGCGGTGCTGCCAGGCGCGGCGGCGAACCTGCGGGTCGGCCACGTAATCGGCGAAGGTGACGGTGCGCTGCGCCTGCGGATCGCGGGTCCAGACGCCGTTCGGCCCCCGGTAGTCCGGGATGCCGGAGTCGGTAGAGATGCCGGCCCCGGTCAGCACGGTGATCGCCGCAGCGTCGGCCACCCACCCGGACAGCTGGACGATCGAGGCGGAGATACTGTCGGGCACGAACCCACGCTAGCTCGATGCGTCATGCTTCCCTGAGACGCGTGAGGCCCCGGACGACTGGAGGTGTTGCGGTGAGCGCCGCACTGGCCGGACCTGTACTGGCCGCCGGGAAAGAGATCTTGGGCATCGAGTCCGGCGGCTTCGTCATGATCGTGGTGAGCCTGGTCGCCCTGCTGCTCGGGGTGCCGATCGCCGCCCGGCTCGGCAATTCCGACACGACGGTGTTCCGCCGCACTGGTGTCGTGTACGGCGCGTTCATGCTCGTTCTGCTGTTCGGGGCCTTTCTGATCGTCAAGCAGACGCACTAGCCACGGCGGCTTCGATGGGTCATGTGCCGTTTCCGGATTCTCACCCCGACGGCTCGGCGGGAGACTACGGAGCGTGACCTAGCACTGCCGCATCGATGGGCCGACGTGTCGGGCTGGGGCGCGGTCGCAAGCCCCACGGCCTACGAGGCGCGCTGCTCATCGGCAAGCCGGTCGAGCAGCCACGCGCGAGCGAGTGTCGAGGCCGGCAAGTGTCGAGCGGTTGCGACGCGCTGCATGGTCGCGTACTCGTCCGCGCTTAGCCGCACGGTGAACAGATGACTGCGCCGGTTAAGACGGCTCACCGTGTGCTCGACACCAGTCGGGTACGGCGCGTCGGGGTCGGCCACCACCTCGTCCTCGATGCGCCGCGCGTCGGCGCGGCTTTCCTGTTCCCAGTGCAGCGGAACGTCATTCTGGGTCATTGCTGAGCCCCTCCAGAGGGCAAGGTCGCGACCGGTTGCCGGCCAGGCGGTGCGCCCGTGCCAGCGGCCGTCGATGCCCAGATGCGCCAGGACGACCAGTACCCGTCCGGCGCTGGGTGCGAAGCCGACGGTCGCGGCCGCCCCGACCCGCGAACGCGGATAGGGGTCGATCAGCACGGCGCGCTCGTCGTTGACGGCCTCTTGTGTCCACTCGACGGCGACGTCGAGCGCATCGGGGTAACGCCGGGAGCGTGTGGCGATGTGGTGCGCATCCTCCTCGGCCCACTCGATCCACACGCTCAGTATGTACCACAGGGACCTACAACGTCACACAAGTGTCGTCGGCACGCTGGTGGTCAGCGGGTAGCACGCGACCGGAACGTCCCCAACCTCGGAGACTCGGCATTCGGGAATGACAAGACGAACGTACGGTTTGCTGGTACGCTCTTCTCGTGCCGAAGGTGAGCGACGACCGCATCGAGGAGACCAGGCGGCGGATCCTCGACGGTGCCCGCCGGGCGTTCGCCCGGCATGGCTACGGCGGTGCCACGGTGCGGGTGCTGGAACGGGAGGTCGGGCTGAGCCGAGGCGCGATCTTCCATCACTTCCCGGACAAGAACGCGTTGTTCCTGGCCCTCGCCGCCGAGGACGCCGCCGAACTCGCAGCGGTGGTCACCGAGCACGGCCTGGTCCAGGTGATGGCCGAACTGCCGAGTCGGGACCCCGGGTGGCTCGGCGTCCAACTGGAGGTCGCCAGCCGGTTGCGTACCGACCCGGCCTTCAGGTCGGCCTGGCAGCAGCGACTCGAAGTGGTGCGGAGCACCACCTGCGCCCGGCTGCGACGCGGCCAGGCAAACGGGACGATCCGCGACGACGTCACCGCCGAGACGCTCGCCGATTTTCTGCAACTGGTGCACGACGGGCTGGTCCTGCACCTGGCCCGCGGTGCCCGCGACCGCGGGACCGACTTCGACGCCCCGGCCGTCATCGCGTTGGCCGAGGGTGCCGTCCGACGAGCGCAACCGGTGGGCAAGACTGCCCCCGTGAAAGGGGATCCGCGATGAGCGAGAACAGCTTCGACGCCCAGGCCACCGTGACGGTCGGCGATTCCTCCTACGACATCTTCCGGCTGGACGCGGTGGAGGGCTCGGCTCGGCTTCCGTTCAGCCTCAAGGTGCTGCTGGAGAACCTGCTGCGCAACTTCGACGGCCACCGGATCACCGCCGACCAGGTCCGGGCGGTCGCCGGTTGGGACCCGGCGGCCGAGCCGAGCGAGGAGATCCAGTTCACCCCGGCCCGGGTGCTGATGCAGGACTTCACCGGCGTGCCGTGTGTCGTCGACCTGGCGGCCATGCGGGAGGCGATGAGCGACCTCGGCGGCGACCCCACCCGGATCAACCCGCTGCGCCCGGCCGAGTTGGTCATCGACCACTCGGTGATCGCCGACCTCTTCGGCGCGCCGGATTCCTTCGCCCGCAACGTCGAACTGGAATACCAGCGCAACAGCGAGCGGTACCAGTTCCTGCGCTGGGGGCAGCAGGCCTTCGCCGATTTCCAGGTGGTGCCGCCCGGCACCGGCATCGTGCACCAGGTCAACATCGAACACCTGGCCCGGGTGGTGTTCGACACGCCCGCCGACGGGCGGCGCCTGGCCTACCCGGACACCCTGGTCGGCACCGACTCCCACACCACGATGGTCAACGGGTTAGGCGTGCTGGGCTGGGGCGTGGGCGGCATCGAAGCCGAGGCCGCGATGCTCGGCCAGCCGGTGTCCATGCTCATCCCGAAGGTGGTCGGGTTCAAGCTCGGCGGCGAGATGCCGGAAGGCGCGACCGCGACCGACCTGGTGCTCACCGTGACCGAGATGCTGCGCCGGCACGGTGTGGTCGGCAAGTTCGTGGAGTTCTACGGCCCCGGTGTGTCCAATGTGCCGCTGGCCAACCGGGCCACCATCGGCAACATGAGCCCGGAGTACGGCTCCACTTGCGCCATCTTCCCGATCGACGACGAGACGCTGGCCTACCTGCGGTTCACCGGCCGGCCGCAGGAGCAGGTGGCGCTGGTCGAGGCGTACGCCAAGGAGCAGGGCCTGTGGCACGATCCGGCCGCCGAGCCGGACTTCACCGAGACCCTGGAACTCGATCTCGGCACCATCGTGCCCTCGATCGCCGGCCCGAAGCGACCGCAGGACCGGGTGCCGCTGGCGGCGGCCAAGGCCAGCTTCCGCCGCGCATTGCGCAACTACACCGGCGAGGGTGCGGCGAACTCGCGCAAGCCCGGGGTGCCGCCGGCGACGACCGCGGAGGACCTCAACGGCGGCATCGACGTGGCCTCGGCGGCCTCTTTCCCCTCCAGCGACCCGATCGCCGTCGGCACCGTCGACCACGCCGAGGCACCGGCTACACCGGCCGCCGCCGATCCGGAGTCCGGCAGCCGTCCGCAGCGGCGTACCGCCATCTCGCTGAGCGGCCAGCCGGTCGAGATCGACCACGGCGCGGTGGCGATTGCCGCCATCACCTCCTGTACGAACACCTCGAATCCCTCGGTCATGCTGGGTGCGGCGCTGCTGGCGAAGAAGGCGGTGGAGGCCGGCCTGGAGCGCAAGCCGTGGGTGAAGACCTCGCTGGCGCCCGGGTCGAAGGTGGTCATGGACTACTACGACCGTGCCGGGCTCACCCCGTACCTGGAGAAGCTGGGCTTCTCCCTCGTCGGGTACGGCTGCACGACGTGTATCGGCAACTCCGGGCCGTTGATCCCGGAGGTGTCCGCGGCGGTCAACGAGGCCGACCTCGCCGTCACCGCGGTGCTGTCCGGCAACCGCAACTTCGAGGGCCGGATCAACCCCGACGTGAAGATGAACTACCTCGCCAGCCCGCCGCTGGTGGTCGCGTACGCCCTCGCCGGGACGATGGACCTCGACCTCACCACCGAACCGCTGGGCACCGGTACCGACGGCGAACCGGTCTACCTGCACGACATCTGGCCGACCTCGGCCGAAATCCAGGAGGTAATCGGGCAGGCCATCCGCTCGGAGATGTTCAGCCGGGACTACGCCGACGTGTTCGCCGGCGACGAGACCTGGCAGGGACTGTCCGTGCCCTCCGGCGACACCTTCGCCTGGGATCCCGACTCCACCTATGTCCGCAAGCCGCCGTACTTCGACGGGATGGACCGCGAGCCGGCACCGCTCACCGACATCGAAGGGGCCCGGGTGCTCGCAGTTCTCGGCGACTCGGTGACCACCGACCACATCTCCCCGGCGGGCGCGATCAAGGCCGGCTCCCCGGCCGGGCGCTACCTGCGCGAGCACGGCGTGGCGCGCGCCGACTTCAACTCCTACGGCTCCCGCCGGGGCAACCACGAGGTGATGATCCGCGGCACCTTCGCCAACATCCGGCTCCGCAACGCCTTGGCGCCGGGTACCGAGGGCGGAGTGACCCGGCACCTGCCGGACGGCGAGCAGCTCGACATCTACGACGCCGCCCAGCGCTACGCCGCCGACGGGGTGCCGCTGGTGATCCTGGCCGGCAAGGAGTACGGCTCCGGATCGTCGCGGGACTGGGCGGCGAAGGGCACCGCGCTGCTCGGCGTGCGGGCCGTGATCGCCGAATCCTACGAACGGATCCACCGCTCGAACCTGATCGGGATGGGCGTGCTGCCCCTGCAGTACCGCGACGGCGAGACCGCGGAGTCGTTGGGGTTGACGGGTCAGGAGACCTTCGCCATCGCCGGCCTGGCCGGGGCGCAGGAGATCGGGCCGGAGATCACCGTGTTGGCCGACGGCCGCGAGTTCTCGGCCGTCGTCCGGATCGACACCCCCGGCGAGGCCGAGTACTACCGGCATGGCGGGATCATGCCCTACGTGCTTCGCTCCCTGCTGTAGGCCTATCGAACCAGCGGCCGAAGGGTCGGGCTGGGGAAGGCTGGCGGGGCTGGAACCCCGGCACGCTACCCCAGCCCAGCCCAGCCGAGCGGTGGCTGGGGGCGTGGCGGGGGCCGCGGGGGACGGGGCCGAGATCGCCGCCGCATCGGCGCCATGCGTCGCAGAGGTGAGACAGAATCGGGGCCGTGACCTCGAACCCGCCGCATCGCGCCCTGCGCATCGCCGGCCGGCCGCTGCCCGTGGTCGGCCGGGCCCGGATGTACGTCTGCGGCATCACCCCGTACGACACCACGCATCTCGGCCACGCGGCCACCTTCGTCTGGGCGGACACCGCGGCTCGGGTGCTCCGCCACCTCGGCGTCGAGGTGGAGGTCTGCCGCAACGTGACGGATGTCGACGACGTGCTCACCGCGGCGGCGGCGCGGGCCGGCAGTCCGTACGACTCGTTCGCCGCGGTCGGCAAGTTCCACTTCGACCGGGACATGGAAGCACTCGGTGTCCGGCCCCCGGCCCACGAGCCGCGAGCGCACAACCATGTCCGGCAGGTGGCGGCGCTGGCGGCCGGACTTCTGGGCACGGGGTCGGCGTACGTCGCCAACGGCAGCGTGTACTTCCCGGGCGCTGACGTGCCGGCGGCGGCCGGACTGGAGCAGGCCACCGCGTTGTCCCTGGCCGCGGAATACGGCGACGACCCGGATGACCCGGCGAAGCAGGACCCGTTCGACGTCGCGATCTGGAAGGCGTCGGCGCCCGGTGAGCCCGCCTGGCCCTCCCCCTGGGGTCCTGGCCGGCCGGGCTGGCACGCCGAATGCGCGGCCATGGCGCTGACCATCCTGGGCCCGGCGATCGACCTGCACGGCGGTGGCGCGGACCTGCGGTTCCCGCACCACGCCTACGAAACGGCGATGGCCCAGACATTGACCGGGGTGCGGCCTTTCGCCCGCGGCTGGATGCAGGTCGGCACGGTGTTGGTGGACGGCAGGAAGATGGCGAAGTCCACCGGCAACCTGGTGCTGGTCGGCGACGTGCTCGCGGACCATCCAGCGGCGGCGTTGCGCCTGCTGCTGCTGGACCGGACCTGGTCGCAAGCCTGGAACTACGATCCGGCCGGTTTAGCCGCCGCCGAGGCGAAGCTGGATCGGCTCTACACGGCCGCCGGACGGCCCGACGGTGCGCTCGCCGCCGCCGAGACCGCGGTCACCGACGCCCTGCTCGACGACCTCGACGTGTCGGGGGCGCTGGCGGTCGCCGAGGAAGCCGGCGGTACGACGGCCCGTACCGCCCTCGGCGTTCTCGGCCTGAGCTGACCGGACCCCTGATCGCGTGCTCTTCGCCGACCTGGCCAGCACCTCCGAAGCCGTTGCCGGCACAGCGGCCCGGTCGGGCAAGATCGCGCTGATCGCCGAGTGCCTGCGCCGGGCAGCCCCGGCGGAGGCCGAGGTGGCGGTCGCGTACCTGTCCGGCGAGCTACCCCAGCGGCGTACCGGCGTGGGCTGGGCTTCGCTGCGGGACCCGCCGCCTGCGGCCGAGTCACCAACGCTGTCGGTGACCGAAGTCGACGGCGTACTCGGCGAGCTGGCCGTGCTGAGCGGTTCCGGTTCGACCACCGCCCGGCGCACGCTGATCGGCCAGCTGATGGCCCGGTCCACCGCTGCCGAACAGCGGATGCTGCGCGGGCTGCTGTCCGGGGAGTTGCGCCAGGGCGCGCAACAGGGCGTCATGGTCGACGCGGTGGCCCGGGCTGCGGGGGTGGCAGCAGCCGAGGTGCGCCGGGCGGCCATGCTGCGCGGTTCGCTCCCCGCCGTGGCCGGCGCTGCCCTGGCATCCGGGCGCGCCGGGTTGGCGGCCTTCGGCCTGGAGGTGGGGCGCCCGGTCCAGCCGATGCTGGCCTCGACCGCGGCGTCCGTACCCGAGGCGCTGGAGCGGGTCGGGGATGCCGCGGTGGACTGGAAGCTGGACGGGGTACGGGTGCAGATCCACCGCGACGGCGAGGCGGTCGCGATCTTCACCCGCACCCTGGAGGAGATCACCGACCGGCTGCCGGAGGTGGTCGCCCAGACGCGCGCCCTGCCGGTGCGCACGGTCGTCCTGGACGGCGAGGTCCTCGCCTTAGACGCCCACGGGCGGCCGCGCCGGTTCCAGGAGACCGCCGGACGGGTGGCCCGCCGGCCCGCACCGGCGGTCGCGACCCCCACCGTCGAGATCACACCGCTGTCCACCTTCGTGTTCGACCTGCTGCACCTCGACGGCAAGGACCTCCTCGACCGCCCCGCGGCCGAGCGCTACGACGCCGGTGCCGCCGTCCTTCCGGCGGACCTGACAGTTCCCCGGCTGGTCACCACCGACGCCGCCGCGGCCGTCGCCCACTACGAGGCGGCGCTGCGCCGAGGGCACGAAGGCGTGGTCGTGAAGGCGTTGACCGCGCCGTACGAGGCCGGGCGGCGCGGCGCCGGCTGGCTCAAGGTCAAGCCGCGCCACACCCTCGACCTGGTCGTGCTGGCGGTGGAATGGGGATCCGGTCGACGGCGCGGCTGGCTGTCCAACCTGCACCTCGGCGCCCGGGACCCCGCCTCGGGCGGCTTCGTCATGCTCGGCAAGACCTTCAAGGGGCTCACCGACGAGCTGCTGCGCTGGCAGACCGAACGCTTGCTGGCTCTAGAGGTCAGCCGCAACGAATGGCAGGTCGTCGTCCGGCCGGAACTCGTCGTCGAGGTCGCCTTCGACGGGGTGCAGACCTCCTCCCGCTATCCCGGCGGGATGGCCCTGCGCTTCGCCCGGGTCTTGCGCTACCGGCCGGACAAGCGCGCCGAGGACGCCGACACGCTGGAGACGGTACGCGCGATCTACGCCCGTTGAGTCCCCGACCGCCGGCCCACACCGTCACGGCGTGGGCTGCCCTCTGTTGGCGTTGAGGTCTCCCGGACGACCTCCAGCGGGGTCCACACCAGCCCCGGCGCCGCCACGTCGACCTGATCCCCTGCTCGTCATCTGCTGGGCCAGCGCCTTGTCCGGACCGGCGCCGGACTCACAGCGCGCCCAGCCCGAGGGGGCTTCCCCAGCCCGTCGGCGCGTCGTAGCCGGCCAGGGCGGTGCACAGGTAGTCACCGCCACAGAAGCCGTTGCTGCCGCCCACGACGTCCCGCAGACCTGAACGGTGGGAGTAGAGGTATCCGGCGTTGCGGAGCCGGTCGGCGTTGCCGGCCAGCCCGATCATTCCGGCGACGAGCGGGGTGGAGAGGCTGGTCCCCCCGACGACGATCCACCCGTTGTCCGGGCCGAGGCCGAAGGTGTCGTACACCGCCAGCCCGGTTTCCGGGTCGGCCACGGCGGAAAGGTCCGCGACGGTTCGCATCAGGCAGTGCCGGTCATGCTGCCAGGCCGGCTTGCCGATGTACGCCGAGCAGCCGGACCCGGACCCCGGCCAGGCCCGCTCGCCCCAGCCACCGGCGGCGGTCTTCCGCAGGGTGGTCCCGCCGACGGCGATGCTGGCCGGGAAGACCGCCGGGAACTGGGCGGCCTGAAAGCCGTAGTCACCTGAGGAGGCGACGACCGCGACCCCACGGTGGGCGTAATGGGATCGGATGGCGAGCATGCCGCTGAACTCCTCCGCGCCGTAGCTGTTGGACACGACGTCAGCGCCCAGGCGCACGGCCGTGTCGACGCCGGTGGCGAGAGCACTCATGGAGGGCTCGTCTCCCTCGACCAGCAGGAGTTTGCAGCGCGGGCAGCCCGCGGAGGCGGCCTGCAGATCGAGGGCGATCTCGACTCCCCATCCCGGATCGGGAGCAGGTCGGCTGCGGCCACCGCGCTGGTTGACCGTGCGGAAGCAGCCGTTCGCGCTCGTGCAGGGCGGCAGGCCGAAGGTCTTCCGGTAGACGGCGAGGTCGGTTTCGGCCCGCGGATTGTCGTACGCGTCGACGATCGCGATCGTCGAGCCAGCCCCGCGGCTGGTATCGACTCGGTAGGCGATGCGGATGTCCGCCGGCCGGTACCCGGCGGCGGGCGCCCCGCTCGCGGTCGAGGCCGCGCCGGGTCGCGTCGACCCCGCCTGCCACAGGGCGAAGCACCGGAACTCACCGGACGCCGCCGTGGAGCACGCCTGGTGCAGCACCGCCTTGGCCGGAATCGCCGTCGCGGCGGCCGGGGCGAGGAGTGCCAGACCGGCCGCCAGCGCGGCGGCACCGACGGTGAGGGTTAGTACCGGATGTCGCAGTGTCACGGAATCTCCCGGAGTCGGTCGCACACGGGACGTCACCGCGCCACAATCGTCGCGCGGGTCGCGATCTGGGTCAGGGTGCCGCCGGCGGCGTCGCGGGCCGTCAGCGCGACATCGACACTCTTCCCGACCGTGCCGGCCGCAAGGTCGAGCGCGGCCCGGTACTGCCCGTCGGCAAGGCGGGTGAGCGGGACAGTGCGCCACGTGCCGCCCTGGACCCGCAGGGCCACTGCGGCGGCGCTGATCGCCGGCCGGGCCGCGGCGGGAATGTGCCCGACGAGCAGGGTCGCGGTCGACCGGCCCGACGGCAGCAGGTTGGTGAGCGTGAGCGGCAGTTCGAGGTACGCCTGCAGCAGCGGGAGCACGTGACAGGTACCCGGGGCGAAGCACGCCCAGCCCGGCGGCGCGGCCGAACCATCACCGGCGCCGGATCGGAACGTCACCTCGGTGTGGGTCGTCGTCGAAAGCCGGGCCCCGTTGCTGCGCCGGTCGACGTCGTCGACGAGCCGGTAGCCGGCCCCCGCGGCCGGGGCCGGCACCTGGACACCGGCGACGTCGCGCTCGTCGGCGACCAGAGCTCCGTCGCGGAAGAGCCGCACCCGGGTCACGTGCCGACCGTTCGGCTCGGGGTACAGCTCGCCGGTGTGACCGGGGTTGGAGTCGGTGAACGGGGCGAGCACGAGGAGCATGCTGTCGGCGGTACGGCAGGCGTAGCAGAACCAGTGGGAGTCCCCGGAGGTCCGGACCGGGACGCGCGGCACGAGCGGGCCGCGGTTCCACTCGGCGGCGCCTACGGACCCGGGCCGGACCAGTCGGCCGCCGTCGTCGAGCGCTCCGGCGAACGGGTTGTCGCCGCTCCCCACGTTCGGCAGCAGGCTCTGGTACCAGACCGCGCCCGGTATCGCCGACACATACTCGGTGCGCACGGTCGGCAGCCGCAGCGGGAGGAGGGTGCCGAAGGGGAACGGCAGGCCCGGCAGGGTGACCAGTCGACCCGTCGCGCCTGAGGACGGACCGGCTTCGCTGTAATAGCGCGCCGTGACGGTCCCGAGGTCGCCGGGCCGGACCCGGTGGGACTGGTCCGCAGGGATGCCGACGGCCGGGAAGGCGAGGTCGTAGGTGTACGGCCGACGGGCCGACGCGGCGCTGTGCAGTTGCCAGACGGTGGCCGAGACCGTCGTGCCAACCCGAGCGGCAGGCGCCGGCGTGAGCAGCAAGCGGGCGCCGCCGTCGAGCAAGACGCCGGCGTCGAAGCTGCCGTGCCCGGTACGGTCGGTGCGCACCCAGTCGAACGTCAGTGCCTCCACCGTCGCCGGCCGTGGGGTTGTGGCGGTGGGCGCCTGGGTGGCGCTGCGCGCGTCGAGGGTCAGCGTCTGCTGGTCGGCACTGACCCGGTAGACGTTTCTGGTGACGACCCGGAGCGTCAGCCGGCGGCCGGAGACGTCGGTCACCTGGGTCATCGCCGAATAGTTCCCGCGCGGCACACTGACCCGGGCCTCCCCGCGGTACACCGGGACGAAGCCGATGTAGCGCCGGGCGTCGTCGACGTTCATGATTCCGAGAAAGCCGAACTTCGCCGGCCGTCCCTTGGCGTCGACGACCTTGACGATCAGCGTGACCATGGGGAACTGCGGGTGGACGACCGGCACGCTGCCAACGTCGGGGCGGATGGTGAGCACGGCTCCGAACAGGGTGGAGTGCTCCGGCCATCCGGCGGCGGCATCGGCCGCGTACTGCCGGGCCAGTGCAGCACCGAAGTCCGAGGCCGAGGCAGCGGTGAGGTACCCGAGCGCAAGGCCACTGGAGGCCGAGGTCACCGTAACGCCGGGAACGGTCGGGGGTCCTGACCCCTGGTAGCCGATCCGCACCGGGAGCCGGCCGGTGGGCGCCGCGCCCAGCCCGGCGACGTCGAACAGCGCCGGATCGAGCTGGCGCCCCAGGTACGGCGCGGCGGTCGCCGGAATGACGTACGTGTGAGAGCCGCCGCGCAGCGTGGTGAGCGGAGTGGCCGGTGCACCTTGCGCGGCCGCGACCCGAACCTGGCGCCCGTCGGGACTCAGGGTGACGTGCTGACCGGTGACCAGGGTGACGGTGGTAGGCGCGGTGGTGAGCCGGTCCGTCGGCGCCGCTGGCGGTGCGGCGGCCTCTGACGGGGCGGCGGCCGCCGGTGGGCCGAGCAGGGCCGCCGCGGAGAAGGCGGCCACCGTCAGGGCTGGAAACCTACGCATGAGCCATCCCCTCGCGACCCGCTCATATCGACGGCCGGAGAGACGCTCGCGGCTGCCCGGCCCCCGGCGGGACAGCAGCATCCCACGCTCGGCGAGGCGGACCGTGCCGGGTCCGAGTCACGAGTCCCAGATGAGCCTGGTGTTGAGTCCGGGATGTCGGCCGGCGCTGCCCGCAACTCGCCCAATGTGATGGTCCAGCCGCAACAACCCAGGTGCGCCGGCCCCCGCCCGCACGGCAGGATCGTCGCTCATGACGACGACGAGTCCCCGGCGCGGTGACGTGGCGATCCGGCCCATGACAGAGGTCGACGTCCCCGGCGTCATGGACGTGGTGGAGGCGGCCGACGCGGCCACCGAGCGGGCCGCCGGCCGTGAGCCCCAGGTCCGCTCCGAGGCGGACACTGCCGACTTTCGACGCGGCATGTCGCGCTTCGTTGCCCGTGATCCGGCGGGCGCGTGGGTTGCCGTAGACGGCGACCGGGTGATCGGCATGGCCGAGGCGATCCGCCGCGCCGACTTCTGGGGGCTGTCGATGCTCTTTGTCCACCCAGACGTGCAGAGTCAGGGCATCGGCCTCCGGCTGCTCGAGGCCAGCCTGGGCTACTCGGACGGCGCCACGGTCCGGATGATCATGTCCTCGCCCGACCCGCGGGCGCTACGCCGCTACTCACTCGCCGGTCACGCCATCCACCCCGCCGTGGAAGTCAGTGGTGCCGTCGACCGGGCCGCCATCCCGACAGGCCTGCCCGGCAGGGCCGGCGACGCCACCGATCTAGACCTCGTCGCCGCCGTCGATGAGGAGTTGCGAGGCTCGCGCGCCGAGGATGTCGGCTACTTGCTGGACGTCGGAGCTCAGCTCGAGATCGTCGACGGTGCCGCCGGGCGGGGGTACGCCGTGCACCGCGGCAACCGGCTCCGCCTGCTCGGTGCCACCGGCGAGGCGACGGCCGCCGTCCTGCTCTGGCGGTTCCTCGCCGACAGTGACGCCTCCGTCGACATCTGGTGTCTGACCGCGGCCCAGGACTGGGCGGTACAGGTCGCGTTGGCGGCCCGGCTCAAGCTCGTCACGGGCGGAGCCTTATTCATCGCCGGACGCCCGCAGCCGCCCGGGCCATGGGTTCCCTCCGGTTGGTACTTCTGAGTCGTTCTGGGTAGATCGGGCGGCCGGCCCTCGATGAGCTCAAGGTCCACGTGCCACACCGATGAGTCCCGGCTGGGCGACGGCGACGAGGTTGGGTCTTTCCGGCTCCAAGAGCGCGGCCTCGAGGCGAGTATCTTTTCAAGAGCAGCAGCCTGCGGGGGATGCCGCGGAACGGACGCTCACCACCGCCGGCTCGGTCGACGCCATTGAGCACGGCCTGTACGTCGGCCGGGTGGCTACCGCGCCGCTGGCCACCAGCGGCACGCGAGGCAAGCCCGTCCTGGTCTCCGGCCACAGGCCGGTGATGAGCACGCCCGAGATCGTGCACATCACCAAGCACGGCCGTCCGGCAGCCGTGCTCTCCTTTCGGCTGGTGCTTCTCTAGTCATGGCTGCGACTGGGTACTCGCAGGTAGGCTGATCCCATGAAGGCCGTCGTCGACTCTGTCGGACGCATCGTCGTTCCCAAGCCGCTCCGGGACGCCTTGGGGCTCCAAACCGGTTCGACCGTTGAAATCTCGCGCTACGGCGCTGGGCTTGCGCTGGTTCCGGCCGGTCGCACGGCGCGACTCGTCACCGAAGACGGCGTTCTGGTGGCCACCGGTAAGGCAACAATCGACGACGTCGTCGTCTTCGGGCTTTCGGATGCCGGACGGCGGTGACCGCGGCGCTGGCATTGGACACCAGTGTGGCGGTACCGCTGCTGGTCCGGACCCACGAGGCGCACGCCGCGGTGGTCCGGTGGTGGGCGCATCGACGGGTCGCCCTCTGCGGTCACGCCGTGGTGGAGACGTACTCCGTGCTCACCCGACTCCCCGCCGACCTGCGGCTGGCGCCGGCGGACGCCGCCCGACTGCTTGCCGAGCGCTTTGCTCCCCCCTGCTCCTCGGCGGCGACACGGCAAGGAACCTCCCGCAAGTGCTCAGCCGGCTGGGCATCGCCGGTGGCGCTGTCTACGACGCGCTGGTGGCCCTGGCCGCCGTCGAGCACCGGCGCAGACCTCGGCACCCGCGACGCTCGGGCCAGGGAGACGTATGAGAAGACAGGGGCTCGCGTCATTCTTGCCGTGTGACCGGCGTACCCGTCAAGGGACAGGTTGGCCCGATGCCGGTGACGTACAGCCGGCTCAGTTCTCGGCCGCATCCATCCCGTCGAGGTTCGGATCTTCCCGGTAGTCCGGAGCAATCCCGATCACCTCGAGATCCGGTACGTACTCCGGGTAGAGCCGGACGAGGTCCCACTCGTTGATCCAGGCCCGGACGTACTGCCGCATCCGGGTGGCGCCCAAGCGCTCCAACCCACCGACGTCCGGCGGGCTCCAGCCGAACGCCTCACCGTGCAGCGCCTTCAGTCGCGCGTACGCGCTGTCGAGCTCGGCGTCATCCGGCGGCTCGAGCAGATGCATCTGCCGCTCGATCAGCCGGATGCCGAGATCGGCTGCCGACGCCAGCTCGTCCCACTCCGGCCGCTGCTTGGCCCGCATCTTCGCCGGTACGACCTCCCGGTCATTCTTGTGGGTCAGGACCGCCGCCGCGAAGTCCGACGTCATCGCCAGCACCGGCACGATCGGCGAGCCCGGATCCTCGGGGTCCGGCCGTAGCCAGGCCGCGACCTCGGCGTACGCCCGGCCGCGTTGCAGCAGGGAGTACCGGCCGATCAGCTCGACTTCGTCGAACAGCAGGACCCAGCCGGCGTAGCCAGCCGCGGTGAACAACCGGGCGAGGAAGCGGAACCGCTGGCGGGCGAGATCCCGCGCCGGCGCGGCGCGCAACGTCCGGCGACCCTCGCCGGCCGCCCGCAACCGGCGGCGAACCTCGACCACGGATAGCGGGTCACCCGCCCAGAACCGCACGATAGCCTCGGCGAACTCACCGTCGGCGTCGATCATCCGCGGCAGCAGGGCCAGGGTGGCGGCGAACCTGTCGTCGAGGTCGGCACCGGTGCTCCAGCGGAGCAACTCCGCGTACGCCGAGCCGCCCGGATCCAAACCCATCGCCGACTCGGTGATCACATCCGCGAAGCCGGCGGACACGGCGGCGGTGTCGGCTGCGGCCCGGAACACCTTGCCGGGATCGTGCAACGGGGTCTCTTTACTGATCACCACTCGGCTGACGACCAGATTGTCGCCGGCAGCCAAGGCGGCGAGGTGCTCCAGCAGGTGGCTCTTGCCGGCCCCGAAATCGGCCCCGAGCAGCAGGCCGCGGGTGGCCTCGGCGCTGGCGCGTGGCGCCGCTGGCAGCCCCACCCGACCCACGATCGCGAGAAAAGCATCCTCGATAGCGCTCTGTCCGGTGCCCAGCGCGGCAACCGCCTCCCGGCTGGGCACCCCGGAGCGCAGCGCCTCCAGCGCCCGTCGAGCCTGCACCCGGCTCACCCGATCGCCTCCATCCGAGTCTCCAGGCGCATCAGCGCGGCGAACGGATTGCTCCGCCGACGGTCGCGTACCTCGTCCATCACCCTCAGATGCAGCGCGCTGTAGGCCGGCAGACCTCGAGCCTCGTCGGTCAGCAACTCCGGCGGACCGGCGACGGTGATCAAGAGGTGGCTGAGCCGGTCAATCGCGTCGATGAGTTGGCGCAGCACCTCGTACGCATCGAGCGCGGCCGCCTTGCTGAAGTAGAAGCCGTCCCGTTGCTCGGCCGGCGGACGACGAACCACGGCGAGCCGGGCCACGTCGATGTCGATCACGAGACCGGGTATGCCGACCGAGGGCAGCCAGTCGACCAGACCGGTGAGCATGGCCCCAGCGTTGTGCCGGTTGATCCGGCTGTAGATCAGCGCAGACTTCAGCGCCCGCAACGGCACGGGCTCGACCCGAAGCCAGGCCAGGACCGCGTCGCGTTCGGCGGCCTCCACCGTGGCGGAGCCGACCTCCGCCTGGGCGAGTCGAAGCAAGCCCAGACGGAACTCGCGGGGCAGCCGGGGCTCATTGAGCAACGTGGCTTCCAGTGCCCGGCGGACGTCGCGCTGGAGCTCACGCGGGTCGACGTCGTGGTGGCGGGCAACCGTGGCCACGGTCAGCGCGCCGGCCTCGGGCGGGGGCAGCCCGAGCGAGGCATACGCCGACCTGACCGGGTGACGGAGCAGGGCCGTCCAGTCGAGCTGGCGGCTCACCGCGGCGAACAGCTCGTGCATGAGGTGCACCCGGGTGGTTTCGGCGTCCACGCGGCAGTACAGATAGTCGCTTCGGTCGGCGGCGGCAGCCAGGCCGGAATGCCAGCGCGCGGCCACCTCGTCACTGCCGGGGACGACGAAGCGCACGGCCGCCCCGCCGGCGGGCAGGTAGTCGGCCAGGTACTCCTGCTCGAGGAAAGCCACGTAGAGCTCGACTCCCATGCCGGCCCCGCCGAGCAAACGGAGCTCGCTCACGGCAGTACCGAACCGGGCCGGCTCAGGAAAGCGATGCCCCAGTAGCGCTGCCGCTCCCCGCCTCGGGAAACCGTGGTCAGCACACCGGGCTGGCGAGTGCCGGTGCTGGCCGGCAGGCTCAGCACCCGACCGTCGTTGGTGTGGGTGTGCCGACTCTGGTCGATCAGGTACAGGTCGCGGGCGAACTCCGACTTGGGGTAGTCCCGCGACCGGCCGGGGAGCAGGGTCAACACCCGGTGCAGGTCTATCAGCCGGATCACCGTGCCCGGCGGCTTGCCCTGCTGGCCGATCACATAGCGGTAGCCGAGGGCCAGGGCCTCCAGGAACGGCTCGGGCTTGAACCGCGGCCCCGCCCGCTGCGTGGTCGCGAGCGCGGCGAGCAACACAGACGGGCGAAGCCGACGCTCGCGCTTTCCGTCGATATCGATCGCCTCGTCGGCCGGCAGTAGGCGCAGTAGCGCGGGGTAGCAGAGCAGCCCGTCGTCGGTCTCGTAGATCGCCACGCCCGCCTCTACGGCGGCCGCCAACACCTCCTTGGTGTACGCCCCGGAGGACAGGTAGTCCCGCGCCTGCGCCACGACCGGACCGGGGGAGATCGCCCGGGCCGCCGAGGAGGCTTCCTCGGCGACCTGCTGACAGCGCTCCAGCGCCTTGCGCAGGTCGCGGACCGCTCCGGTGGCCGCGGTCGCCCGAACCCGCTTGAGCTCCCCGACCAGGGCGGCAGCCACCCGCAAAGCGGACTCGGCCTCGGCCTGGACCCGACTCATCTCGCCTTCGAAGGTGGCTTCAGTCACCGGAACAACGTACCGAGGCGCGGTGACAGTTTCCGGCCGTCGAGCCCCGTGGGTGTCCGCGACCGGCCACGGGAGAAGATGACCGGCATGGATCTCGGACTCGCCGACCGCGTCTACCTCGTCACCGGCGGCACCCGCGGCCTGGGCCGGGCCACCGCCGCCTGTTTGGTCGAGGAGGGGGCGTCCGTCGTGGTCTCCGCTCGCGACCCGGAGACCGTCGAGCAGGCCGTCAACGCACTCGGCGGCCCGACCCGGGTGGCTGGGGTGGCTGCGGACAACGCCGACCCGGCCACGGCGCAGCGGTTGGTCGACGCCGCTCAGGACCACTTCGGCCGCCTCGACGGCGCGTTGATCAGCGTCGGTGGGCCGCCGCCGGGGTCGGCCCTGGCGGCCACCGACGACCAGTGGCGAGACTCCTTCGAGTCGGTCTTCCTGGGCGCGGTGCGGATCGCCCGGGCCGCCGTGCCGGTCCTGCCCGCCGACGGAGCGCTGGCCTTTGTGCTCTCCTCCTCCACCCGGTCCCCGGTGCCCGGCCTGGCGATCTCCAACGGCCTGCGCCCGGGGCTCGGCATGCTGGCCAAGACGATGGCCGACGAGTTGGGTCCTCGCGGCATCCGGGTGCTGGGCCTGCTGCCGGGTCGGCTTTCGACCGACCGGACGTTGTCGCTGGACCCCGACGAGCAGACCCGGCGCAGCAACGAGGCGGCGATCCCGCTGCGCCGGTACGGGGAGCCGGCGGAGTTCGGCCGGGTGGCCGCCTTCCTGCTCTCGCCGGCGGCGTCCTACCTGACCGGGTGCATGATTCCGGTCGAGGGCGGCGCGCTGCGCACCCTGTAACCGGCGCAGCGAAACGCGGCACCGCGACCCCGTCATGGAGGAGAAGCGCATTGGAGCGTCAGCAGAGCATCGCCCCGGGCAAGGCACCGGAGGTCGGCGAGTCCACCGATGTGGAGGCTGCGCTGACTGCGGAACGGGGGTCTGTCCCGGCGGTCCCGGACCGCGCCGGCGAGCCCGACCCGGAAGGCGGTCCCCCGGACGGCACCGCGGGCGTCAGCGCGGGCGGCGCGGGCTGAGCACCGCCGGTGCGACGCTGGAAGCGCTCACTCCCGGAGCGTAGGAATCCACCGGCGCGCACGGGGGCCGAGGGGTGCGAGTTGGTCGCGGTCCCGGGCCGCCGCGGTTTCGGCGGTGGGCCACAGCTTGTCGATCTCGGCGTTGAGTTCGGCCCCGATCAGCACGGCGAGCGCGGTCATGTAGAGGAACAGCAGCATGGCGATCGGGGCGGACAGGGAGGAGTACGTCGACGACGCCCGGATCACCACGCCGACGTACCAGCGCAGCGCGATGCTGCCGAGCAGCCAGATTGTCATGGCCAGCACCGACCCGGGCAGGGCCCGCAGCCACTGGGTCCGGATCGGCACCGAGAGGTGGTAGAGGGTGGTCAGCAGACCGATGCAGCCGAGCACCACCACCGGCCAGTACGCCGCGTGCACGGCGGTGGACACATCGGGCCGTAGCGATTCAGGCGCCAGCCGCACTAGCAAGCCGGGTCCGAGGACCAGGGCCGGCAGCATCACGATGCCAGTCACCACCGCGCCGAGGTAGAGCGCGAGGGCGAGTAACCGGCTCCGGATGGCGGAGCGGCGATCCCGCAGGTCATAGGCGATGGTGATGGTGTTGACGTACGTGCTCATCGCCGTCGACCCGGACCACAGCGAGAGCAGGAAGCCGACCGACACCACATCGAGTCGGCCGGCCTTGAGCACCGCCTCGACCGCGGGATGCACGACGTTCTGGACCGCGTTCGGGGCCAGCACCCGGCTCGCCGCGTCGAGGATCGCCCGCTCCACGTCGGCGACCGTGTCCGGGCCTAGCCACCCGCCGAAGAAGCCGATCGTACCCACCACGGCCAGCAGCAGCGGCGGCAGGCTGAGCAGTTGCCAGAAGGCCGCTTCGGCGGAGAGCCCGAGCACCCGGTCGGCCCAGAACTCCCGCGCGGTGCTGACCAGCAGGAGGCGCAGCCCGCGCGGTGACCATGGCCGGAACGCCAGCGGCGCAGGCACCCGGGCGGAGGTCACGCCCGCCATTGTCGCCGAGGGGGCGGCTGCCGTACGGCCGCGGGCCACGTACGGTTTGCGGATGGAGACGTGGCCAGGGACGGCTTACCCGTTGGGGGCGACCTACGACGGCATGGGGACAAACTTCGCTCTGTTTTCCGAGGTCGCCGAGCGGGTCGAGGTCTGCCTGTTCAGTCCGGAAGGCGGGGAGACCCGGGTAACGCTGCCTGAGGTGGACGCTTTTGTCTGGCACGGCTTCCTGCCCGGCGTGACACCCGGCCAGCGCTACGGGTTCCGGGTCCATGGCCCGTACGACCCGGCGCGTGGGGTGCGCTGCAACCCGGCGAAGCTGCTGCTCGACCCGTACGCCAAGGCCATCGAGGGCCAAATCGACGGTGACGAGTCACTGTTCAGCTACCGTTTCGACCATCACGACCAGGTCAACACGGTGGATTCGGCGCCGCACATGATGAAAGCGGTGGTCATCAATCCGTTCTTCGACTGGCAGGGTGACCGGCCGCCGCGGACGCCGTACAACGAGACCCTGATTTACGAGGCCCATGTACGCGGCTTGACCATACGACATCCGGAACTCCCCGAGGAGCTGCGCGGCACGTACAGCGGACTGGCCCACCCGATCATGATTGACTACTACCACCGTCTCGGCCTGACCGCACTCGAGCTGATGCCGGTGCACCAGTTCGTGCAGGCTCCGCACCTTATGGAGCAGGGCCTGAGCAATTACTGGGGATACAACACGATCGGCTATCTGGCGCCGCACAATTCCTACGCG
Organism: uncultured Actinomycetota bacterium; assembly: GCA_963814355.1. Taxonomy (GTDB): domain Bacteria; phylum Actinomycetota; class Actinomycetes; order JADGOV01; family JADGOV01; genus JADGOV01. The sequence continues at coordinate 87,960 of CAWFCZ010000018.1, forward strand.
ACGGCGCATGACGGTCAGCAGGTGCAGGAGTTCCAGGCCATGGTCCGGGGATTGCACCGGGCCGGCATCGAGGTCATCCTCGACGTGGTCTACAACCACACCGCCGAAGGGAACCACCTAGGCCCCACGCTGTGCTTCCGAGGAATCGACAACAAGGCGTACTACCGGACCATGCGCGGGGACGCCCGGCACTACATGGACTACACCGGTACCGGCAACACCTTCAACGTCCGCCATCCCCACGTGCTGCAGCTCATCATGGACTCGCTGCGGTACTGGGTGCTGGAGATGCACGTCGACGGCTTCCGGTTCGACCTGGCCGCCGCCCTGGCTCGCGAACTGCACGATGTCGACCGGCTGGCCACCTTTTTCGACCTCGTGCAGCAGGACCCGGTGGTGTCCCAGGTGAAGCTGATCGCCGAGCCGTGGGACGTCGGCGAGGGGGGCTATCAGGTCGGCAACTTCCCGCCGCTGTGGACGGAGTGGAACGGGAAGTACCGGGACACGGTGCGTGACTTCTGGCGGGGCGAGCCGGGGACGCTGGCGGAGTTCGCCTTCCGCATTACCGGGTCCAGCGACCTGTACGAGTTCAGCGGGCGACGCCCGTTCGCCTCGGTGAACTTCGTCACAGCCCACGACGGCTTCACGCTCAACGACCTGGTGTCCTACAACGCCAAACACAACAATGCCAACGCCGAGGACGGCCGCGACGGCGAGAGCCACAACCGGTCATGGAATTGCGGCGTGGAGGGGCCGACTGACGACATCGACGTCGTGGCCCTGCGCGAGCAGCAGAAGCGCAATTTGCTGACCACGCTGCTCATCTCCCAAGGCGTGCCGATGATTCTGCACGGCGACGAGACCGGGCGTACCCAGCACGGCAACAACAACGCCTACTGCCAGGACAACGAGGTCTCCTGGGTGGACTGGAACCGGGCCCGGGAGAATTGGACCCTGCTCGAATTCGTCGCCCAGGTGGCCCGGCTACGCAAGGAACACCCGGTCTTTCGGCGGCGCCGGTTCTTCCAGGGCCAGCCCGTGCGGCGCAGCGCACTGGACGACATCGCCTGGTTCACCCCGGCCGGCGAGGAAATGTCCGGCGAGGACTGGGACACCGCCTACGTCCGCAGCGTCACCATGTACCTCAACGGCAACGGCATCCCGGACCACGACGCCCGCGGCCAGCAGGTGCGCGACGACTCCTTCCTCGTGCTGTTCAACGGCCACCACGAGACGATCTGCTTCCACGCGCCCGGCGAGGCCTACGCGCAGTCCTGGGAGGTCTGCGTCGACACCGCCGCGCCGATGGCCGCAGACGAGCGCTTCGTCAAGGCGCTGGGGCAGATTCAGGTCGAGGCCCGGTCCATCGTCATCATGCAGAAGACGTTCTGAGGTGGGCGTCCCGCTCTCCACCTACCGGGTGCAGCTGCAACCGGGGTTCGGCTTCGTCGAGGCCGCCGCCATCGTGGGTTACCTGGCCGACCTCGGCGTCACGCACCTGTACTGCTCTCCCGTCCTGCAGGCCGCACCGGGGTCCTCCCACGGCTACGACGTGGTCGACCCGTCGCGGCTGTCCGACGACCTCGGAGGGGACGCCGGGTGGGCGGAGTTGGTCGCGGCCACCCGGCAGCACGGCCTGGGCATCGTCCTCGACGTGGTACCCAACCACATGGCCACCGCCCCGCAGAACGCCCGCTGGCAGGAACTACTGGCCACCGGCCGCGACGGTCCGGCGGCCGACTGGTTCGACGTGGACTGGGAGGCCCAGCAGGGTCGGGTCCTGCTGCCGGTACTCGGCGAACCGCTGGCGCAGGCCCCGCTCGCGCGCGACGCCACCGGCGTGCACTACTTCGAGCACACCTACCCCGACTCGGAGCACTACCGGCTCGCCTGGTGGCGGCTCGGCGCGGAAGAGCTCAACTACCGCCGGTTCTTCGACGTGACCTCGCTGGTCGCGGTCCGGGTCGAGGACCCCGACGTGTTCGCCGCGACGTCGGCGCGGATCCTCGCGCTGATCGACGCCGGCGAGGTCGACGGCCTGCGGATCGACCACCCCGACGGGCTCGCCGATCCGGTGGGGTACCTCGAGCGACTCGAGGAGGCCACCGGCGGCACCTGGGTCGTCGTGGAGAAGATCCTCGAGCCCGGGGAGCAGCTGGACGCCGACTGGCCGTGTGCCGGTACCACCGGCTATGACGCGCTCCGGCGGATCGGCGGTGTGCTGCTCGACCCGGCCGGCGCCGAACCGCTCAGCAAGCTGTACGCGGAGATCACCGGCAGTTCGGCGAGCTTCGCCGAGGTGGTCGAGCCCTCGAAAGCCGACGTGCTGGAGAACGTGCTGGCCGCCGAGGTGTCCCGGCTGGTCCGGGTCGCCTACCGGGCATCCCGGGCGCGGCAGCAGGACCTCTCCGAACGCGGGCTGCGGGCCGGCTTGCTCGCCCTGCTCGGCGCGTTCGACGTGTACCGGGCCTACGTTCGGCCCGGCGTGGCGCTGACCGACCAGGCCCGCGACCGGCTGGACGCCGCCACCGCCCGGGCGGTGAGCCGGGAACCGACGCGCGCCACGGAGATCCGGTTCCTGGGTGAACTGGCGGTCACCGACACCGAGTTCGCCGTCCGGTTCCAGCAGACCTGCGGCCCAGTGATGGCCAAGGGTGTGGAGGACACCGCGTTCTACCGCTGGTTCCGGCTCTGTGCCCTCAACGAGGTCGGCGGCAGCCCGGACCACTTCGGCCTCAGCGTCGCCGACTTCCATGCCGCGGCCGCCATGCTGCAGCGGGATTGGCCGGAGTCGATGACCGCGCTGACCACCCACGACACGAAGCGGTCAGAAGACGTCCGGGCCCGGCTCGCGGTGCTCGCCGAACTGCCGGCGGAATGGGCGGACGCGGTCGGCGAATGGCGGTCCCGGCACACCTTTGGCGACCCGAACCTGGAGTACCTGTGCTGGCAGACCCTGGTCGGGGCCTGGCCGATCGACGTCGATCGGGTCCGGGCGTACCTGGAAAAAGCCTCCCGGGAAGCCAAACTGCGGACCTCCTGGACCGACCCCGATCCGGGCTACGAGCGCGACCGCGACGCCTTTGTGACCTGCATCTTCGCCGATGTGGCGCTGCTCGCCGACATCGAAGCGTGGGTCCGGGAGCACCTCGCGCGCCCCGGCCGGTCCAACGTGCTGTCCCAGAAGCTGCTGCAGCTCGCCATGCCCGGCGTCCCGGACGTCTACCAGGGCACCGAGTACGAGACGCTGTCCCTGGTCGACCCGGACAACCGCCGCCCGGTGGACTACCAACAGCGGGTCCGGCTGCTGGCCGATCTGGCCGGCGGACCCGCGGGTCCTGCCGACGACGTGGACGCCGCCAAGCTGACGGTGCTCAGCCAGGCGCTGCGGCTGCGGCGCGGGAGGCCGGCGGCCTTCCGCGGGCCATACCGCCCGCTGACCGCGGACGGCGACGCGGCGCAACACCTCGTCGGGTTCACCCGGGCCGACGCCGACGGCCCGGCCGTCGCGGCGCTGGCCACCCGGCTGCCGGTGGGTCTCGCCCGGCGTGGTGGGTGGAACGGGACCACCGTGAACCTGCCGGCCGGGCGGTGGCGCGACGAGCTGACCGGCGTCACCTACGACGGCACGAATGCGGTCGCGCTGGCGGAGATCTTCACGGCCTTGCCGGTGGCGCTGCTGTGCCGGACGTGAGGCGGGCGGTGCACACTGTCGGCGCCCGGCGGTGCCGGGCGGATACCGCTTCGAGAGGTCCACGGCCATGACCACGCTGCGGGTGTGGGCTCCGGACGCGCACCGGGTGGACATCGCGACCCACGACGAGCGCACCTCGATGATCGCCGGCGCCGGCGGCTGGTGGGAAGCGGAGCTGCCCACTTTGATGCCGGGCGAGGACTACGGATTCGTGCTCGAGGGCGGCGACGTGCTGCCCGACCCGCGCTCGATGCACCAGCCGCACGGCGTGCACGGCGTGAGCCGGCTCGTCGACCCGGCCGCCTTCGCCTGGACCGACCAGAGCTGGCACGGGTTGCCGCTGGCCGGCGGGGTGATCTACGAGCTGCACATCGGTACCTTCACCGCGGCCGGCACGCTGGACGCGGCGATCGGCAAGCTGGACCACCTGGCGAACCTCGGCATCGACCTGGTCGAGCTGCTACCGGTGAACGCGTTTCCGGGTCGGCGCGGCTGGGGGTACGACGGGGTGGCGCTCTACGCGGTGCAGGACGCCTACGGCGGTCCGGCCGCGTTGGCCCGCTTTGTCGACGCGGCGCACGCTCGCGGCATCGGGGTGATCCTCGACGTGGTCTACAACCACCTCGGCCCGAGCGGGAACTACCTGGAACGCTTCGGCCCGTACTTCACCACCCGGCACCGCACCCCCTGGGGGGCCGCGGTGAACTTCGACGACGTCGGGTCGATCGAGGTCCGGCGCTTCGTCCTGGACAACGCGGTGATGTGGCTACGGGACTACCACATCGACGGGCTGCGGCTCGACGCGATCCACGCCATCATCGACACCTCGGCCATTCCGATCCTCGAGGAACTCGCAGCCGAGGTGAGCTCACTGAGCGCGCATCTGCGGCGGACGAAGTTCCTGATCGCGGAGAGTGACCTGAACGACCCTCGGGTGGTCCGCAGCCGGGAAGCCGGCGGGACCGGGCTGGACGCCCAGTGGAGCGACGACTTCCACCATGCCCTGCACGCCCTCCTGACCGGGGAACGTACCGGCTACTACACCGATTTCGGCCGCCTGGACGATCTGGCGACCGCCTTCACCGAGGGCTACGTCTACACCGGGGAGCACTCCGCCTACCGTGGCCGGGTACACGGCCGGCGCCCGCTGTTCCTCCCGGCGCACCGCTTCCTCGGATACCTCCAGGACCACGATCAGGTCGGCAACCGAGCGTGCGGGGAGCGCTCGGCGGCGCTGATGAGCGACGGGTTGCTGCGGGTGGCCGCCGCGCTGGTCTTGCTGTCCCCGTTCACCCCGATGCTGTGGATGGGCGAGGAGTGGGGCGCCTCCACGCCGTGGATGTACTTCACCGACCATGACGACCCGGCGCTGGCCGAGGCGGTCCGAAAGGGCCGGACGGAGGAATTCGCCGCCTTCGGCTGGCGGCCGGAAGATGTACCCGACCCGCAGGACCCGGCGACCTTCAGCCGCTCCACCCTGGACTGGTCGGAGCTGCCCGCCGAGCCGCACGCCAGCCTGCTGGAGTGGCACCGCAAGCTGATCGCGTTGCGCCGCCGTCATCCGGGGTTCACCGATTCGCGCTTCGAGCAGGTGTCGGTGTCCTACGACGAGGACGCCCGCTGGCTGGTGCTCGGTCGCGGCGCCACGCTGGGAGTGGTCTGCAACCTGGCCGGAGATCGGCAGGCCGTGCCGGTGGACGGTACGCCGGTGGACGTGCTGGCGTCCTCCGCTCCCGGCTTCACCTTCGGCCCGGGGACCGTCGAACTCGACGCCGAGTCCGTCTGCGTCATCCAGTTGCCCGCGGAGGGTTCGACCGACCGCTGACCAGGACTGTTGCGCTCATCGGGGTCGGGTCCGCGTTGAGCCTGCTGGCCGGACTGCTCGTCGGGTGCGTTCCTGGCCCGTGAGGAGCACCCGTCGCCACGGGGATGTCCGGGACGGGAGGATCTCCTGGGTCCGGGCGGCTGGGGAGTCGCTGCGCTCGATCGCGGCCCGGTAGGGCGCAGCCCGTCAAAGGTGAGCCGGGAGCTGGCCTGCAACGGCGACTATGAGGACGGTATCGGGCAACGTCGGCGCGCGGGTACCAGCGGCGGGACGGGCTGCGGTGTCCGAGCAGTACCTTGCGGTTGCGCAAGAGCGAGCCCGCGGTGCGAGTCCTAAGCAGCCATCACCGCACGCGGATCGTCCTATGTGCGTCGCGATGCGTCTTTGCAGCTCCACCAGTCCACGCGCTCGGGTCTGCTCTTGGTCCCGGCGCAGCGCCGTGTACGGCGGCAACGTCACCACGACGGCCTCAGGACTGACCGATGTGCGGGTTGAAAATCAGGCCGAGCACCGTCCCGTGCGGGGTACGCACCGTCGCAGTGATGATCCCGCCGCCGACCTCGCTCAGCGGCGTGTGCTCGACAGCGCCGGCCAAGAGTGCGATCCGCACCTCATCGGCTACGTCGTCGACGCCCCAATAGGTCAATGCCCCGTCGGCCGGGTCGCCATCGGGAAGCAGCCCGAGCTCGTAGCCGGCGACGTTGTAACCGACGTAGAACGGTTCGTCGAAGTACGGCTGCGCTCCGAGCACTTCAGTCCACCAGGTCCTGGCGGCATCGAGCTCCGGCGCCGGATAGATGACAGTGCGAAGGCCAAGCAGTGATAGCGGCATGACCACAGTGAACTAGCCAGGTCAGACATCGACTCTCGCACGACCACGCCTGCCGCCGCGTCACCGCCGCCGACGGCGTATCGTCACGAAGCGGGAGTCCCGGACCTTCGAACTTCTATCGGGTGCGTCCACCCACACCCACAGCGACGCGCGCCCGACCAGGCGCGCCCCCATGCGAAGCCGGCCAAGCTGGAGTTCCGGCCTGGTACAGAGCCGATCGATGCCCGGCCCAGCAACTACAGCGGCTCGAGGCCGATCTACCCGCGGCCGGGTCCGCCAGGCGTCGCTGCGCCGAGGCCCGGGCGGCCGATCCGGTAGACGAAGTGGTCCCGGGGGTCGATCGGGTTGTCCGGTTCCATCTCCCCCTCGGCGATCCGCCGGAAGCCGGCACGTTCCAGAGCCCGCCATGACGCGACGTTCCCGGTGCTCACCGGGACGATGACGTCCTGCGCCTCGGGGTAGCTTGACCAGGTCTGGGCAACTAGAGCGGCAATCATAGCCGCCCCCAGGCCGCGGCCGCGTAGCCGCGCATCGCCGATGAGGTAGTCGATGCTCAACGCCCCTGGCGGCACCGCGCAGAGGGCGGTTAGCTCGTCGAGGTACTCCTGGTAGGCGGCGATCGGATACCGCTGGATCAGCCCGAAGTCCGCCTGCGCGACGCTGGCCAGGAACATGTCCGTGGCGTCGCGGCCGTCGACGCTGGGCCCGAAGTCGCGCTCCACCGCATCGGCGGAGGACCGGTGGTGCCACCACCGGTCCACCAGCGGCTCGGCCAGCCAGCCGGCGAGGAGCGGGAAGTCCTCCCGCCGCAACGGCCGGAAGCTGACCGCGGCGCCCGACATCCGCGCAGGCTAGCCTGCCTCGAAAGGAGGCCGGCTGCGGATGGCCGTCGCTCCGGTGGGTACCCGACCCGGCGAGCGGGCATCCAGACGGTATGCGCATCGTGGTGACCGGGGCGACCGGCAACGTAGGCACTCCACTGATCCGTCGGCTGCTCGACGACCCGGCGGTCGCCGCGGTCACCGGGGTCGTTCGCCGGCCACCGGAGGCCTCGATCGCCAAGCTGGACTGGCTGGCCGCCGACCTCGCGGAGGACAGCGCCGCCGGGCCGCTGGCCGACGCTTTTCGCGGCGCCGACGCGGTGGTCCACCTGGCCTGGGTGATCTCCCCGAGCCACGACCGGGACTACATGCGCGCGGTCAACGTCGAGGGCAGCCGGCGGGTGTTCGCCGCAGCCACCGCCGCCGGTGTGCCGGCGCTCGTCCACGCCTCCTCGGTAGGCGCCTACTCGCGTGGTCCGAAGTACTCCGCGGTGGACGAATCGTGGCCCACCGGCGGGGTCCCGACCTCGACGTACTCCCGGCACAAGGCGACGGTCGAGCGCATCCTCGACGTATTCGAGGCAGCGCACCCGGCGACGAGGGTGGTCCGGATGCGGCCCGGCCTGATCTTCCAGCGGCAGGCCGCCAGTGCGATCGCCCGGTACTTCCTCGGGCCGCTGGTTCCCCGGCCGCTGCTGCGTAAGCAGTTCCTTCCGGTGATCCCGGCGGTGAACCGGATCGCCTTGCAGGCGCTGCACGCCGAGGACGCCGCGGCCGCGTACCACCTGGCGATCACCCGCGAGGTCCGCGGCGCGTTCAACCTGGCCGCCGATCCGGTGCTCGATGCGCCGACACTCGGTGACCTGCTCGACGCCCGGCCGGTACCGGTCCCGGCCGCCCCGCTGCGGATCCTCGTCGACCTCTCCTGGCGCTTGCACCTGCAACCGACGGAGGCCGGCTGGCTGGACATGGGCCGGGACGTGCCGCTGATGGACATCACCCGGGCGCGTAGCGAGCTTGGCTGGATCCCGGCGTACCGCTCGGGCGAGGCGTTGCTGGAGCTGCTCGACGGCCTGGCCGACCGCGCGGACGGACCGACCCCGGTGTTGCGGGACAGGCCGTCGGTCGGCCAGCTCATCGGCGACCGGTTCTCCACGCTGCGGGCCGCGGCCGGCCGCCCGCCGCAGCGGCGCGGCTAGTGCGCCGGCTGCTGCCCTCCCCCGCCGGCGAGGTGGATCTCGACGAGGAATACGCCTGGCCGGCCGGACCCCGCTGCGTGCGAGCGAACATGGTGGCCAGCCTGGACGGCGCGGCGGTGGCGGACGACGTCTCGGGGACGCTCTCCGGGCCGGCCGACCGGCGGTTGTTCGCCGTCCTGCGGGGGCTGGCCGAGGTGATCCTGGTCGGTGCCGGCACCGTACGCGGAGAGAACTATGGCGGCGCCCGCCCCAACCCGGAGCGCCGGGCGCGGCGGCAGGCCGCCGGGCTGGCCAGCGCGCCGCCGATCGCCGTGCTCAGCCGGTCCCTGGATCTGCACCCGGCGACCCGGTTCTTCACCGACACCGCGGTACGGCCGATGGTGATCACCTGCGCGTCGGCGCCGGCCGAACGCCGGGCCGCCCTCGCCGAGGTGGCCGACGTGGTGGTGGCCGGCGAGGAAACCGTCGACCTGGGCCTGGCGCTCGACCAGCTCGCCGCCGGGGGCTACCGCCGGGTGCTCTGCGAGGGCGGCCCGCAGCTGCTGGCCGGGATGGTGGCCGGGGACCACCTCGACGAGCTGTGCCTCACGGTCTCGCCAATGCTTGTCGCCGGACCGGCCGGCCGGGTACTTTCCGGGCCCGGCCGGCCGCAGCCGGCCCAGGCACGCCTGGTGGGCGCCCTGGAAGAGGGCGGAACGCTGTTCCTGCGCTATGGGCTGCGCCCCTGACCTTGGCGATCACCTGGCCACGGGAATGCGTGGAGGGGCCATCGTTCGCCAGGTGATCGTCAGCGGGCATAGGGCCGGAGGAAGTCGGTCACCTGACGCTCGTAGCCGGCCGGGTTGACGTTCCAGCTCTGGGTGTGCCCGGCTAGCGGAACTGGCACGAACCTCACCTTGGGTTGGGCCGCGGCCAACCGGCGGGCCGGGCGGATCGGCACCGAGTCGTCCGCTTCGCCGTGGAAGAGCAGGGTCGGGCGGGTCACCTGCTGCGGGTGGTTGTCGAGGTCGAAGTCTCCCCAGTGAATGCCGATCCGCCAGGACACGACCTGCTCGGCGGTAGCGGTCAGGAACAGCGGCAGCCCCCGGTTCTTGCCCTGCAGGGCAAGGGTCGCCCGCCAGTCCAGCACCGGCGCGTCCAACACCACCGCGGGCACCCGGGCCGCCGCCGGTGAGCGCTGCAGGAACGCCTCGATGACCGCGCCGCCCATCGACCAGCCGTAGAGCACGACCCGCCGGGCGCCGTGGCTGATCGCGTAGTCGACCGCGCCTTCCACGTCGCGCCACTCCCGATCGCCGAGGTGGTACAGCCGGTCGGTCTCGGCCGGTGCGCCGAGGTCGTTGCGGTAGCTGATGTCCAGGACCGGCAGGCCCAGGCGGTGCAGGGCGGGGAGGATCCGCAGTGGCTCCTGCCGGGTCCCGCCGCGGCCGTGCACCGCCACCACCCAGGTGCGCTTGCTGCCCGGTACGTACCAGGCCGGCATCCGTCCGAGCGAGGAAAGGTAGCTGACATCGGTGTAGGCCAGGCCGCGAGCCGCCCGCGGGTCGGTGAGCCACACGTCGGTCTCCAGCCGGGTCCCGGTGCCCGCCGCAGGTGCACTGCCCTGGATTCGCCGGGTCACCCCCGACGCCGTCTCGGCGGTGATCGCCCCCAGCACGGCCGAGCCGCCCCGCCAGGCCAGCCCGTACGTTCCGGGCCGCTCGGTGCCGACGTTGCGGGGCAGCGTCACCGTGGCGCCGTGGACGGCGAGCACCCGCAGCTTGTACGGGTCCGGCGTGTGGCTGACGTTGAGCACCTGGTTGGCGTAGTACACCCCGAACGCGCCCAGCGCGCCGACGGCGATCAGCGCCAGACAGACCAGCAGGATGACCAGCCCCTTGACCGAGGCGATACGGGGACGGCGCAGGCGGACCCTCCTGCCGGGCGGCGGCGACGCGCCACCGTCAGCCGCGGTGATCGCCGGCCCCCAGGACCCGCGCCAGATCGAACCGGACCGGCACCTCGAGCTGTGCGTAGGTGCAGGATTCCGGGGACCGGTCTGGTCGCCAGCGGCGGAACTGGGCGGTGTGCCGGAAGCGGGTACCTTCCATGTGGTCGTAGGCGACTTCGACGACGAGCTCCGGGCGCAGCGGCAGCCAGGAGAGGTCTTTCTTGGCGTTCCAGCGGGACACCGCGCCGGGGAGCCGGCCACCGGCATGGGCCTCGGCCTCCGCCCAGGCGGCCCAGGGATGCCCGGCGCTGGACACCATCCGGTACGGCTCCAACTCGGTGACCAGCTCGGCCCGGCGCTGCATCGGGAACGACGCGGAGACGCCGACGTGCTGCAGGGCACGGCTGTCGTCGTACAGGCCCAGCAGCAGCGAGCCGATGACCTGGCCGGACTTGTGCCACCGGAAGCCGGCGACGACGCAGTCCGCGGTCCGCTCATGCTTGACCTTGAACATGGTGCGCTTGTCCGGGGTGTACGGGGCGCCGACCGGCTTCGCCACCACACCGTCGAGTCCGGCGCCCTCGAAGACCTCCAGCCACTGCGCGCCCACGGTCAGGTCGTCGGTCGCCGGGGTCAGGTAGACCGGCGCGGTCGCGCCGGCCAGCGCCGCCTCCAGGCGCTCCCGGCGCTGCCCGAACGGGGTGCTCATCAGCGAGTCGTCGTCGAGGGCGAGCAGGTCGAAGGCGACGAAGGAGGCCGGAGTCTGGCCGGCCAGCAGGTTCACCCGCGACGTCGCCGGGTGGATCCGCTGCTGAAGCGCTTCGAAGTCCAGCCGGTCGCCGCGCGCGATGACGATCTCCCCGTCCACGACGCAGCGCGGTGGCAAGCTGGCCCGGACCGCGTCGAGGACTTCGGGGAAGTAGCGGGTCATCGGCCGCTCGTTGCGGCTGCCCAGGACCACCTCGGCACCGTCCCGGAAGACGATCGTCCGGAAGCCATCCCACTTCGGCTCGACGTGCCCGACGTCCGGGATCGTGGGCACGGACTTGGCCAGCATCGGGGCGACCGGCGGCATGACGGGCAGTTGCACGCCCACAGTCTCCCGTGACGTTCACCCGCGGGCGCGAGCCGGGGAGCTTCGCCGGGGTTCTGATCCCGATCTGTTACCCCAACCCGGGCGGCCCGGACCGCGACCGGTCAGCGTCGGTCCGAGCGCGGCTGCGGCGGGGCGCCGACCGCTGCGCACGCACCGACGTCGTACCGGGCGGCGACCAGCGGCAGGGCGGCGACCAGCGGAACCGCCGGGGAGAAGTAGTACCCCTGACCGGTGCGGCACCCGAGGCTGTACACCAAGGCGGCCGAGGCGGTGTTCTCGATGCCCTCGGCGACGACCGCGATGTCGAGCGCCCGGGCCATCGCGCAGACCCCTTCGATCAGCGCGGCGGCCCGCTGGTCATCCGGCAGCCGAAGGACGAAAGACTTGTCGATCTTCAGGCTGTCCACAGTGAGCCGGTGCAGATAGGCGATGGAGGAGTACCCGACGCCGAAGTCGTCCACCGACAGGCAGGCGCCCACCGCGCGGATCGCCGCCAAGGCCGCGGCGGTAGCCGCGTCCTCGCCCAGCAGGGTTCCCTCGGTCAGCTCGATGACCAGCCGAACCGCCGACCCCGACTCGACGATGCCCGCCAGCAGGGCCGGGAAGGACGGCTCGGCGAGCTGAATGGTGGAGACGTTGACCGCGATGGAGAGCCGGCGGCCGCTGGCGGCGCTGAGCAAGGCGCCGTCGGCGACCGCGCGCCGCAGCAGTCGTTCCCCCAGCCGGGGGATCAGCCCGATCTGCTCGGCGAGCGGGATGAAGACGTCCGGCGCGATCGGCCCGAGCCGCGGGTGGTTCCAGCGGGCCAGGGCCTCGAAGCCGGCCACGGAACCGGTGTCCAGTGCCACGATCGGCTGGTAGTGCATCTCGAAGGAGTCCTGCTCCAGCGCCCGGCGCAGCTCTTCCTCCAGGTCCAGCCGGTGCAGGTTCGCCCGCCGCAGGGCCGGGTCGAAGGTTTCCACCCGACTGCGGCCTCGGGTCTTCGCGCGGTACAGGGCCAGGTCGGCGTTGCGCAGCAAGTCGGCGCTGTCGGCGATGCCCCGGCCGAAGGCCAGCCCGATGGAGCCGCTGATCCGGATGTCGTAGCCGTCCACCTCGAAGGGTTGCGACAGCGCGGCCAGAATCCGGTCCGCGAGCTCCGCCGCTTCCGCGTCACCGGCGCACTCCTCGACCAGGACCGCGAATTCGTCCCCCCCGAGCCGGGCCACCGTATCGGTCTCGCGGGTGCATGACCGCAGCCGGTCCGCGACCGCGATGAGCAGCCGGTCCCCGGTGGCGTGACCCAGCCGGTCGTTGACCTTCTTGAAACCGTCGAGATCGGCGTAGAGCACGACAGGCGGGGTCCAGTCGCGCCGCGACGGCCGTACGGCATGCGCCATGCGTTCCATCAGCACGGTGCGGTTCCCGAGGCCGGTCAACGGGTCGTGCTGGGCGAGGTAGGCCATCTCCTCGACCAGCCGGCGCCGTTCCAACGATTCGGTGGCCACCGCCACCAGCGCCTGCAGCGCCCGGTGGTCGTCCTCGCCGAAGTACGTCCCGCTGGTGTCCTCCCGACGGGCGATGAGGTACCGGTCCGGGCGACCATCGGCCGACAGCCGAGCGCCGATCTCGTGCCCGACCGGTGCGGAGTCGCGCCACTGCACCCGGGTGGAGCGCAGCGCCCGTTCGGCGTGGCCGACGAGGGCGGCTTCCAGCTCGACGGTGTCGGGCATGCGGCTCGCGGTCGAGGCGGCTTCGAACAGGCCGATCATGCGTCGGTGGTTCAGCCGCGCCCCGCTCAACGCCCGGGCGGCCACCACGATCGCCCCGAGCGGTACCAGCAGCAGCCCAAGGGCAGCAGGCGGAAGGCGCAGATGGGTCAGCGCGCCGAGGTACCCCAGGGTGTCGATGCCGACGAAGCAGGCCAGCGGCACCGGAACATGCATCAGCGGGATGGTTTGCGACAACCGCCCCGCACCGTCGGCGCTCAGGCTGACCCCGGTGATGACGAGGTCGAGCAGGAAGTAGACGGCGCCGGCGACCCCGATCCAGAACAGCTCCCGGCCCACGTCCTGGGCCACCGGCTTGGCCCGTACCAGCACGGAAACCGCGATCGGGCCGAGCAGGTTGGTGACCCCGACGTTGAACGCCCGGCTGCGGAAGCTCTTCCGCTGCCACACGTGGGCCAGCGTGGTGCCGATCGCCCACAGCGCCCCGGCCTCGACCTTCGAGGTGAGCAACGCCAAGAAGACGAGTACGCAGAACTCGAACCCGATCACCGCGTCGCCGCCGCCTTCGGAGACGATCAGGGGGAACTGGGCCAGTACGACGACGACCAGCGGCGCCAGCAGCATCCAGGGCGAACTCAGCGCTCCGGAGAGCACCCACTGCTCCAGGCTGGCCGCCGCAATCCAGCCGCCCAGCACGATGACGACAGCGTCGAATGCCACGCCGCGAGTCGGGTGCGGTCGGCGCGGCTGCATCCTGCCCCTCGCTCCGCATCCGGGTGTGTCGGACGTCAGGTGGCACCACGTACGCGTCGCCGGGACGGCCGGCCGGATAGTGGGAAATCGGCAGGTCGGGTCGCTGGCTGAAGGGGGCAGCGGGTGAAACCGACCCGCGGGGCGCCGTTTCGGTCCCTATCTCGGCCGGGGTTGAACCGTCAACTCAGCCCGCCGCGGCGGGCGGCCATCTCGGCGGCGTCCTTGGCGGCCGCCTCCGCCGGCGTCGGGGCGGTCCCGCCGAGGGTCTGCGGTAGCCACCAGCGGTCCTCCGGACCGTCCGGTACGTCCGGATAGCCGCGCTGCACGTCGTCGAGCAAGGCGGTCATCCGGGCCCGTAGTGCGGCCGTGACGTCCTCGGCGTCGTCTGCGCGCGCCGGGCGCAGCGGCTCGCCCACGCTGATCGAGATGGTCCGGCCGCGGGTGAAGTCTCGGGGGTGGTCCTTGGTGAACATCCGCTGGCCGCCCCAGGTGACCATCGGGACCAGCGGGACCTCGGCCCGCATCGCCATCCGCACCGCGCCGGTCTTGAACTCCTTCAGCAGGAAGGACCGGCTGATCGTCGCCTCCGGGAACAGCCCGATGATCTCGCCGCGACGCAGGGCGTCCAACCCCGCCCGGTAAGACGCCGAGCCGGCCGAGCGGTCCACCGGGATGTGCTTCATGCCGCGCATCAGCGGCCCGGACACCCGGTGGGTGAAGGTCGCGTCCTTGGCCATGAACCGCACCAGCCGGCCGGAGTCCTGACCCGCCAGCCCGGCGAAGATGAAGTCCAGGTAGCTGACGTGATTGCTGGCCAGCACAGCGCCGCCGGTACGGGGCACGTTCTCGGTACCTGCCATGATAAAACGCAGGCCGAACACCCGGAAGCAGGCTCTGGCGACCAGGATGACCGGCGGGTACACGAAGTCGGACATGATTGCGACCTTACGGCCACCGTCACCTTCCCCCGCCGCTCGTGGGGCATCGTCGGCGAAACGGCTACCTTCGGCGCTCTAGCGTAGGTAGGTGTCATGACACGTCGGGCATGGCCGCGGGCCTCGGACCCGGTGCTGGCTTTCGGGCCGGACGGCAGCGCCTACCTGTCCGTGCTGCTGTTCCAGCCCTACGGGTGCCCCACCGCTGTCGCGGTGCTGCGCTCCACCACCGGCGGACGGACCTGGGGACCACCGTTCTACGCCGACCGCCGGACCGCCGCACCTCGTGCACCTTCTCCGACGACAAGAACTGGATCGTCGTCGACACCTCGCCGGCCAGCCCCCACTACGGCCGGATCTACCAGTCCTGGACGCCTTTCCGGTGTCCGCCGCCGGCTGATACCTCGGGAGTCCGCAGGTGGTGCGCTGGTCGGACGACCGCGCCCGGCACTGGAGCGCGCTGCACTACGTCACGGGACGGACGGACCGCAGCCAGGACTCCCAGCCCATGATCCGCCCGGACGGGACCCTCGTCGACGCCTACCAGTACTACCGATCCGGGGACATCGAGATGGCGGAGCGACCCGGCAGCTGCCAGGCGTCGGCGGCCCGTCCACCGGCGGCCGGCAGCGACACCTGCTCTCCGCGTCCTACGACGACGCGGCGACTTTCCGCGCACCGCTCGCGCTCGGACCGACCTCGGACCTGCGGTACCCCGCGCTGGCCGGTGGCGACTTCCCCGGCGACTACATCGGGTCGGCGGCGAGCGCCTCGAAGCTGTACCTGGTGTGGGCCCGGTCCTACGCCCCGGTCCCGTCGAGGCCGTTTCACCAGACGCTGTACGCCGCCGTGCTGGCGCCGTCTGGGTGGGCGGAGGCTCAGTCCGGAGCCGCGACGTCGCGTCGTGCCCGGCTGGGTTGCACCCGCCTGGGCTCGCCGGCCATCTTTGGGAAGTTGGGCGGGTACGGGGCGTCACCGAGCCCGCGGTCGCGCTCGTCGCGCTCGGCCCACTCCAGCAGCGGGTCCAGGACGTGGGCCCGGGCGTCGATGCCGGCGTGCAGGTCGCCGAGTTGGGCGTAGCGGGCCGGCATGGTGGCCATGGTGAAGTCCTCGGTGTCCGCCTCCGGCACCTCCGCCCAGCGCAGCGGCGCCGACACGGTGGCGTCCGGACGGGCGCGGACCGAGTAGGCGGAGGCGATGGTGCGGTCCCGGGCGTTCTGGTTGTAGTCGATGAAGACCTTTTCCCCGCGTTCCTCCTTCCACCAGGCGGTGGTGACCTCCGCCGGCCGGCGGCGCTCCAGCTCCCGGGCGAAGGCCAGCGCGGCGCGCCGTACCGTGGTGAAGCCCCAGCGCGGCTCGATCCGGACGTAGACGTGCAGCCCGCGGTTGCCGGAGGTCTTCGGCCAGCCGGTGTAGCCAAGTTCGGCGAGCAGCTCGGCCACCGTGGCGGCCACCGCCCTGGCGTCGGCATAGCCGGTGCCGGGTTGCGGGTCCAGGTCGATCCGCAGCTCGTCGGGCTTCTCGGTGTCGGTGCGCCGCGACGGCCACGGGTGGAAGTCGATCGTGCCGAGATTCGCCGCCCAGGCGACGTGCGCGATGTCCTGCGGGCACAGTTCGTCGGCGTGCCGGCCGGAGGGGAAGGTCACCCGTGCGGTGTGGATCCAGGGCGGGCGATGCTCCGGTACCCGCTTCTGGTAGATCGCCTCGCCCTGCGCCCCGTCGGGGTGCCGCTTGAGCTGGGTCGGCCGGTCGTACAGCCCGCGCACCATGCCGTCGGCCACCGACAGGTAGTACCGGACCAGGTCGAGCTTGGTCTCGCCGCGGCTGGCGAAGAAGACCTTCTGCGGGTTGGTCACCTTGACCAGCTGCGGACCGGCCTCGATCTCCACGAACGGCGAGGGCATGCTCGGAAAGCTACCGGGCGCGGGGGCACACTGGGGGGATGGAGCAGATGGAGAAGACCGACGAGCAGTGGCGGGCCGAACTGACCCCCGAGCAGTACGAGGTGCTCCGGCGGGCCGGCACCGAGCGCGCGTTCACCGGGGCCTACACCGATCTGGAGGACCCGGGCGTCTACCGCTGTGCGGGGTGCAAGGCGCCGCTGTTCCGCTCGGACACCAAGTACCACTCGGGCAGCGGCTGGCCGAGCTTCTGGGACGCCATCTCCCCCGAGGTGGTGACGCTGAAGAAGGACCGGTCGATGTTCATGGTGCGCACCGAGGTGACCTGCGCCCGCTGCGGCGGCCACCTCGGGCACCTCTTCGACGACGGCCCCCGGGAGACCACCGGGATGCGGTACTGCATGAACTCGGCCGCGCTGGACTTCGACCCGGCGGCGCAGTAGTCCGGCCCAGTAGCCCCACTCAGGCCGGGGTAAGGAGTTCGGCAACCGGCTTGCGGGCGCCGAAGAAGAACGGGATCTCCTCCCTGGTGTGCCGCCGGGCCTCGGCCGCCCGCAGCGCGCGCATCAGGTCGACGATCCGGTGCGGCTCGGCGGCTTCGAAGGCGAGCAGCCACTCGTAGTCGTTGAGGCCGAAGCAGGCCACGGTGTTGGCGCCGACGTCGGTGAAGCCGGCGGCCATCTCGCCGTGCTCGCGGAGCATCGCGCCGCGCTCCCGGGGCGGCAGCAGGTACCACTCCAGGGATCGCACGAACGGGTACACGCACAGGTACCGCTGCGGCTCCCGGCCGGTAACAAAGGCCGGCTGGTGGTCGGGATTGAACTCGGCCGGCCGGTGCACCCCGACCACCGACCACACCGGCTCCAGTTCCGCGGCCGCCTCGGTCTGGCGGAACCGGCGGTAGGTGTCCTGCAGGTCGTCGGCCGAGGGGGAGATCCACCACATCAGCAGGTCGGCGTCGGCCCGGTACCCCGACACGTCGTAGCTGCCCCTGGTGGTGACGCCCTTGGCGGCGGCGCTGTCCAGCACGTCCTGCACCTGTTCGGCCGGGCGCTGCAGCGGTCCGGCGAAGACGGCGTACATGGTGTACAGGGTCTGCTCGGCCGGTTCGGTGGTGGCGGCGGAATTCTGAGGCATGCTGCCATTGTGAACGCCCCCCGCTCCGCTTCCCGGTTCGCCGTCGGCCTCGCGGCGGCCACCCTGGCCGGCCTGGCGGTCGCGTCGTGTTCCAGCGGCTCCCCCACCTCGGCCGGCGGGGACCCCACCACCGTTGCGAGCCAGTCGGTGACCGGCCCGGGTACCGACGCCACCCCCGGCCCTCCGGCCCGGGTCACCGCCGCGGACTGGCCGACGTACCACCACGACGCCGCCCGCTCCGGGTACGCCCCGTCGGCCACCGCGGTGCGACGGCTGGACAAGGCGTGGGCCACCGAACTCGACGGCGCGGTGTACGCCCAGCCCCTGGTGATCGGCCGCACGGTGATCGTGGCGACCGAGAACGACACGCTCTACGCGCTGGACGCCGCCACTGGCCGCCAGCGCTGGCGGACCTCGGTGGGTACCCCGGTGCCGCTGTCGAACCTGCCGTGCGGCAACATCGACCCGCTCGGCATCACCGGTACGCCGGTCTACGACCCGGCCACCGGTCGCGTCTTCGCCCTTGCCGAGCTTCGCGGCCGGCGCCATGAGCTGGTCGGGGTCAGCCTGGCTACCGGGCACGTGGATGTCCGGCAGCCGCTGGAGCCGCCGGCCGGGAACCCCCGCGACGCGCAGCAGCGCAGCGCCCTGACCCTGCTGGGCGACCGGGTGTACGTCGCCTACGGCGGGCTGGCCGGGGACTGCGGGCAGTACATCGGCGGGGTGGCCAGCCTGCGCACCGACGGCACCGGGCGGCTCGGCTGGTCCGTGAAGACGCAGCGGATGGGCGGCATCTGGACCCCCGGTGGGCCGGCGGTACGGGCCGGGTCGCTCTACGTCAGCATCGGCAACGGCGCGGCCACCTCGGGAAGCTACGACGGAAGCGACTCGATCACCCGGCTCTCCCCGACGCTGCGCCGGCAGGACTTCTTCGCGCCGCAGCAGTGGGCGCAGGACAACGCGGTCGACGCCGATCTCGGCTCGATGGGCGCGGCGCTGGTCGGCAACCGAGTGGTGGTAGCCGGCAAGAGCGGCATCGGCTACCTGCTCGACGCCGATCACCTCGGCGGTATCGGCGGCCAGTTGACCGCCGTGGACCTGGGCTGCCGCGGCTTCGGCGCGGCCGCGGTGCTCGGTTCCACGGCGTACCTGCCGTGCCGCGAGGGCATCCGCCAGGTCACCGTCACCGGGTCCGCGCTGACCCCCGGCTGGCGCGGGCCGTCGGCGGCGAAGGGTCCACCCGTCCTCGGCGGCGGCGCGGTCTTCTCCGTCGACCCGGACAGCGGCACCGTGCTGGCGCTCGACCCGGCGACCGGCGCGGTCCGGGCCTCTTACGACGTGGGCTCGGTGGCGCACTTCGCCTCGCCGGCGCTGTCCGGCTCCCGGGTGTTCCTACCCACCACCAGCGGTGTGGTCGCACTGTCCACCCGGTGACCACGCCGAACCTTAGCCCGCCGGCATCCGGCGGGCCAGCCAGGGTGCCAACTCGGCCGCGGCCCGCTCCCCGGAGGCGATGCAGGCCGGGATGCCGACCCCGTCGTAGGCCGCCCCGGCGACCGCCAACCCCGGCGCCAGCGCAACCGCCGCCCGGATCCGGGCCACCCGGTCCAGGTGCCCGACCGGGTACTGCGGCAGCGCGCCGCCCCATCGGGTGACCCGGCTGGCGACCGGCCGCCCGGCGCCGGTCATCGCGCTCAGCTCCGCCGCCGCCCCGGCGACCAGGTCGGCGTCGTCACGCTGCAGATCGGCCGGTTCGCCGTGCCGGCCGATCGAGGCTCGGGCCACGGTCAGCCCGCCGGTCGCCGGCGGGGCGAGATGCGGCCACTTCGCGCTGCTGAAGGTGACCGCCTTGACCGCCAGCCCCGCCGTCGCGGGCACCAGCAGGCCGCTGCCCGGGGCCGGTACCGGCCGGCGGTAGGCCAGCGTGACGATGGCGACGCTGGCGTACTCCAGGCCGGCCAGCTCCACGGCCGCCGCGGGCACCGCCGCGCCGAGCAGCCGGGCGGCCGGCGCCGCCGGCACGGCCAGGACCACCGCGTCCGCGTCGAGGCGCTGCGGGTCGCGGGCCGACCCGAGCGTGAGCCGCCAGCCGCGCTCCGTCCGGCGCAGCTCCCGGACCGGGAGCGACGTCCGCAGCTCGGCGCCGGTGGCCGCCGCGACCGCGTCGACCAGCCGGCTCAGCCCGCCGGGGAGGGTGGCGAACACCGGTCCGGCGCTCGGCGGGCGCAGCCCGGCGCGGGCGGCGGCCAGCAGCGAGCGTTCCCGGCGTACCGTCCGCATCAGGTCCGGCACGGTGACCGCCATCGACAGCTCGTCGGCCCGCCCGGCGTACACCCCGCCGAGCAGCGGGTCCACCAGCGCCTCGACGACCTCCCGACCGAGCCGGGCGGTGACGTACCGGCCGACCGAGACGTCGTCGCCGGCCGCCGTTCTCGGCAGCCACGGGTCCAGCGCCGCCCGGGCGATCCCGCCGGGTGAGATCACGCCCCGCAGGGTGCGCAGCCGGGTCGGCACGCCCAGGACGGTCCGCGCCGGCAGCGGGCGCAACCGGTCGCGGCACCACACCGACGCCGCCAGCGTCGCCGGGCCGACGAGCTCCGGTGCCAGCCCGACCGAGCCCGCCAGGCGCAGTGCCTCCGGTCGCCGGACCAGGAACGCCTCGGCTCCCTCCTCGACCGCCACGGCGTCGAGCTCGCCGGTGCGCAGCTTGCCGCCGAGTCGAGGCCCGGCCTCGACCACGGTGATCCTAAGACCGGGAGGGGCCTGCCGGCGCAGCGCCAGCGCGGCCGCCAGCCCGCCGATGCCGCCGCCGACAACGACCACGTGCCGGCCGGGCGGCGGTTCGCCGATCACTCCGCCGGCTCGACCGGGTCGGAGCCGCACGATCCTGGAGCCGGCTCCGAGTGCACCAAATCGACGACTCGGGCCAGCACGTCCGGGTCGGTGTCGGGCAGCACCCCATGGCCCAGGTTGAAGATGTGCCCCGGCGCGGCCCGCCCGCGCCGGACGACGTCCCGGACCCGCTCGGCGATCACCGGCCACGGCGCGAAGCACACCGCCGGATCCAAGTTGCCCTGCAGCGCGTAGCCGGGGCCGACCCGGGCGGCCGCGGAGTCCAGCGGTACCCGCCAGTCCACCCCGACGACGTCCGCGCCGGCCGCGGCCAGAAGGCCGAGCAGCTCCCCGGTCCCGACGCCGAAGTGGATCCGGGGCACGTCGGCCACCGCGGCCAGGACGGCGGCGCTGTGCGGCATGACGTAGCGCCGGTAGTCCGCCGCGGACAGCGCCCCGGCCCAGGAATCGAAGAGCTGCACGGCGCTGACCCCGGCGTCGATCTGCACCCGCAGGTAGCCGGCCGCGATGGTGGCCAGCGCCGCGCACAGCGCGTGCCAGGTGTCCGGGTCGCCGTACATCAACGCCTTGGTGCGTTCGTGGTTGCGGCTCGGGCCGCCTTCGACGAGGTAGCTGGCGAGCGTGAACGGTGCGCCGGCGAAGCCGATGAGCGGCGTGCCGGCCAACTCGGCGACCAGCGAACGGATCGCCTCGGCGACGTACGCCACGTCGTCCTGGCTCAGCGGCCGCAACCGGGCCACGTCCGCCGGCCGGCGAACCGGGTCGGCGATCACCGGGCCGACGCCGGGGACGATGTCGAGGTCGACGCCGACCGCCCGCAGCGGCACGACGATGTCACTGAACAGGATCGCCGCGTCGACCCCGTACCGGCGGACCGGCTGCAGGGTGATCTCGGTGATCAGGTCGGGTCGGGAGCAGGCGTCCAGCATGGAAGTACCGGCCCGCAGCGCCCGGTACTCCGGCAGCGCTCGCCCCGCTTGGCGCATGAACCAGACCGGTGGGTAGGGGCCTATTTCCCGCCGGCAGGCGCGCAGGAAGAGGCAGGAGCGCGGATCCGGCATACTGCCAGCTTTTCACGGGCGACACGCGGGGTGAGTTGCGCGATTCTGTCCCACCCCCGTGTCACCGTGAAGCCATGCTGATCACGACGTATCTGACCAGGAGGTATTGCTCCGCCTGCCGGGACGAGCGCTTATTCGAGCGGCCACCCTGCATCGACGACCATGGTGGCGACTGCCCGGAGGAGCTCTGCGTCGAGTGCGGGTTCGCCGTCGTGGTGGGCGACGTCCTGCCCGACCCGGTGCCCGTGCCGACCCACGCCGCTGCCTGAAACCGGCTGACTGGAACCGGCCGTTCGCGGATCAGCCGGTGCCGCCACCGGCCGCGATGAGCACGACACCGCCCAAGGCTACCGTCACGCCGACGGTCTGCACCCTGCGCAGCCGCTCCCCGTGGACCTGCCGGGCCAGGACGACCGTCACCGCCGGGTAGAGCGAGCTGAGTACGGCCACAAGCGACAGGTCGCCGGCCAGCGTCGCCAGGGAGTACGCCCCGTTTGCGGCGGCATCTCCGAAGCCGATCACCGCCAGCAACGGCAGGTCCGCCCGGCCGATCCCGCTGCGGCGCCGAGCCAGCACGACCGCGACCAGGAGCAGCCCGACCGTCTCGGCCCGCATACTGATCAAGGTCATGATCACACTGGAGCGGGCACCGAACGCCAGGAAGACGGTCACCGCACCGAAACCGGCGGCCGCCAGGGCGGCGAGCAGCAGCGGGCGGGCCGCCCGGCCCTTCCGGCCCCCGCCGTCGGCCCCGCTGGCCAGCACGACCCCGGCTACCGCAGCGAGGATGCCACCGACCTGCAGGGCGCTCGGGGTGTCGCCCCGGGCCACGCCGACCGCGACCGGAACCACCACGCTGGTGGCGGCGATCGGCGCCACCACCCCCATGGTGCCGGTGGCCAGCGCGGAGTAGAAGGCGGCCAGCGCGATCAGGCCGACGAGCCCGGAGCCCAGCGCCCACGGCAGGTAGCCCAGTGGAGCACCGAACCCGCCGGTTGCCACCGCCACCGGCGCCAGCATGAGCAGGGCCAGCGCCTGGGAGCCGCCGATCACCGCGTACGCGGACAGCCGCCGGCTCGCGGTGCCGCCCAGGAAGTCGGCGGTCCCCCAGAGCAGGCTGGAGGCCAGCGCGAGCAGGGCGGTCACCGGCCAAGGGTAGGAGGCCGAGGTAAGGGGCCGAGGCAGGAGCAGAGCCCTGAGTCAAGCCCTCCGCCGACGATCCAGGGCCGGCTGACCACCGCCAGCGGGGGCTAGCGGGGCCTGGATCACCGGATCGGGAAGGGTGAGCGACACGCCGCGCTGAGCTGGGTCGCCGGCGCCGAAGCACCGTACGCTCGCCGCATGGTGGCCAGCCGCGAGGCAGCCGAGCTCCCGGCAGAGTTCCGGTACGCCCTGGCGACGCTGCGCACCGCGCGGGTCCGGGCCGAGGTGACGATCAGCGAGACACCGGCCCCACAGCGGCTGGCGCCCCACTCCGCGGCCATCCTCGGCGACCTGCGGGTCGGGGACGAGGAGTTGGCCACCGGTCGGTTGGTCGTCCTGCACGACCCGGCGGGGCAGGAGGCGTGGGCCGGGCGCACCAGGTGCGTGGCCTACGTCCGGGCCGGCATGGAGATCGAGATCGCCGGTGATCCGCTGCTCCCCGCGGTGGGCTGGAGCTGGCTGGTGGAGGCGTTGGAGGGCCGGGCCGCCCGCTACGTCGCGGCCGGCGGCACCGTCACCCGGGCCGCGTCCGAGCGCTTCGGCACCCTGGCGGGCGGCGAGGATGCCGGCGAGTTCGAAGTACGGGCGTCCTGGACCCCGGTCCCCGCCGACGGGGCACTCGACCTCGCGCCGCACCTGGCTGCCTGGGGCGACCTGATGTGCACCGCCGCCGGCCTTCCCCCGGAGATACCCGGCGTGCTGTCGCTCCCGACCCGCCGCCGGCGGCGGGTCTGATCGGCCGTGCCCGACCTGACCGGCCCCCCGGGGGAGCCTGCGGAGTTCGCCCGGGCGTTCCGCGAGTTCCTGTCCTGGCTCCAGCAGGGTGAAGCCGGGGGGAGCCGGGGTAACGAGGTGGTTCGGCTGGTACGCGACCACCTCGGCGCGCAGGGCACGGAACAGTCGGTGGTGACTCGGCGGCTGCCGGCGTTCGAGCACGTCAACCTACAGGTCGCCGTGAACGCCTGGTCGGTCGAGTCGGCCCGCCAGGTCACCGTCGCGGGGTTGATGGTGCCGCCACACTACGGTGGGCTGGGCCTCCAGCAGCTGGTGCACGGCGACGCGCTGCCTCCGGTGAGGCTCTCGGCGCCCGACCTGATCGACCTGCCCTCGGCGCCGGACCGGATGCTCGCCTGTCTCCGCCGGGCGCTGCTGCTGGTCGAGGACCGGCGCGGTAGGTACGTCGTGCTGGTCCGGGGCCCGGTGCTGCACGAGGAGCCCGGTCTGAGCGTGGAAGTCGCCGGGCTGAGCACTGCGGCCGCCCAGGAGGTCCTGCGGGAAATCGACGAGCTGCGGGGCAGGTTGAACGTCTACCGCGGCCAGACCCTGGAACTCCTTCCCGGCCCCGGGGCTCCAACCATCACCTTCGCCGTGCTGCCGGCGACGGCCCGGGCCGATGTCGTCCTCCCGGAGCCGGTGCTGCGGCGCATCGAGCGGCACACCATCGACATGGCCGACCACAGCCAAGCGCTGCGGGCCGCCGGCCAGCATCTCAAGCGTGGACTGCTGCTCTACGGTCCGCCCGGCACCGGCAAGACGCACACCACCCGGTACGTCGTCCAACAATTGTCCGGCGCAACCGTCCTGCTGCTCTCCGGCCGGTCGCTGGAGCTGATCGGCACGGTCAGCTCACTCGCTCGCGACCTTCAACCTGCGGTGATCGTGCTGGAAGACGTCGACGTGGTCGCCGAGGATCGCGGGTACGGGCCGTCGTCCAGCCCCGTCCTGTTCGAACTCCTGGACGCCATGGACGGGGCGGCCCCCGACGCGGACCTGCTCTTCCTGCTCACCACCAACCGGGCCGATCTGCTCGAGCCGGCGCTGGCCGCCCGACCGGGCCGGGTGGACGTCGCCGTCGAGATCGGGCTCCCCGACCCGCCGTCCCGACGCCGACTGCTGGAGGTCTACAGCCGCCAGGTGCCGTTAAGGGTCACGCCGGAAGAGCTGGATGCGGTGGTCGGCCGTACCGAGGGCGTCACCGCGTCCTTTGTCAAGGAACTGCTGCGACGGGCCGTGCTCGAAGCCCTGCCGGGCGTCGGCGGCCTCCTACACAGCGTCAACGGGGAACACCTGATCCGGGCACTCGACGATCTGCTGGACAGCGCCCAGGGGGTGACCCGGGCGCTGCTCGGCGTCTCAGCGGATTCGGGCGCGCCGGTGCCCGCACCGATGGCTCGTTCCCACGCCGGTCACCCCGGCAGGGGGTGGGTGGCCATGCCGGCCCGCTACCGCGACTCCGCCACCTTCATCCCCGACGCCTGATCCGGCGCAGCACCTCCCGGCTGGGGCACCCGCTTGAGGGCTAGAATCCGGTCGGCTTCGGGCCTTCGAGCTGGGTCACGCGGCGGCGGACCGACACCGGGAGGGGCGCGCCGGGTGGGGTGAGCGGGGAGCGCTGCGGGGTGCCCGGCTCCAGGGCGAACGGCAGCACTCCCGCCCAGATGCCGTGGTTCTCACCGTCGTCGGGTTCCTCGGCCGGCCCGGACGCCCGTACCTTCAGGCTGGCCTGCGCCAGTGGAACCCGCAGCACGGCGGTGGACGCGAGTTCCTGGCGGGTCAACGGCCGCAGCTCCGCCCACCGTCCCGGCAGCAGGTGGTCCGACACCACCCTTAGCGCCGCAAGCTTCTCTTCGGCCGGTACGGCGGTAGCCACCCCGTGGATCACCGCGCTGCGGTAGTTCATCGACGAGTTGAACGCTGACCGGGCGTAGACCAGGCCGTCGAGCAGGGTGACGCAGACCGAGACCGGCAGCCCGCCCGGGGTAGCGGCCTCGACGAACAGCCCGCCGCCGGTGGAGCCGTGAACCAGCAGGTCGTCACCGTCCCTGGCCAGCCCGAGCGGCAGCACGACCGGCCGGCCGTCGCGCACGAAGCCGACGTGGGCCACCAGCGCCTCGTCGAGCACTGCGTAGAGCGCGTCGCGGTCGAGGACCTGTCGTTCCGGCTTGCGCCGGACCCGGGTGGTGCCGGTCAACGGCAGTTCACTGCCTGGCTGATGGGTCACACCGGTCAGGATGTCAGGGTTTTCACCCGCTCTCAGCCGGCCCCCGGGGTCGACAGCGCCACACTGGGGCTGGCGGACAGCGGCAGCCGCAGCTCCAGCGTGGTGCCGTCGCCCGGCCAGGACGTGACCTGCAGGGAGCCGCCGGCGAGCCGGGACCGCTCGCGGAGCAGGCCCAGGCCGACGTGGCGACCCCGCTCCGGGGACACCTCCTCCGGATCGAATCCGGGCCCGCGGTCGGTCACGCTGGCGATCAGGTCCGGGCCGACGATCTGCAGCGCCGCCTGCGCGGTGAAGACGTCGGCGTGCTTGGCCACGTTGAGCAGGGCCTCCTGCAGGAATCGGTACACCGTGACCGCGGTGGCCAGCGGCAGCGGCCGGGGTTCCGCCGGCCAGTCCAGTTGCACCTCGAGGGCGTACCGCTGGTTCATGTCGTCGCACAGGTCGCTGACCGCGAGCGCCAAGTCGCCCTCGCGGAGGGCCGGCGGTCGGGTCCGGGCCATCACACCACGAACCTGCTCCTCCGCCTCGGAGATCAGCTCGGTCGCCCGCCGCACCTCATCGGGTTCCTGCTGGTCCATGGCCAGCATGGACCGGGCGGTCATCAAGGTCTGGGCGACGGTGTCGTGCAACTCCGCGGCCAGCTGACCGCGGGCTCCCTCCTCGGCGGCCACCAGCCCGGAGAGCAGTTCGTACATCCCAGCGCTCGCGGTGGAGGCGGTGCGCCGGTGCCGCTCGGCGATCTCATCCGCCACCCGCACCCGGCGGTAGAGGGCGTGCAGGGTGTCCCGCAGCTCGCACAGCTCCCGGATCTCGGGTACCTCCGTCTCCTCGGCCGGGCCGCGACGGGACAGGTGCAGCAGCGCGTCGCGGCGCAGGTCGCGCAGCGCGCGGACCCCACGACCGGCAGCGACGCCAGCCGCCCCAGCCCCGCTGATCGCCACCAGGACGCCGACGGCCAGCACCGCGGCCGGCGAGCAGTCCAGGCCGGCGACCCACAGCCCGGCCAGGCCGGTACCCAACGCCACCAGCCCGGCGGCCAGCACACGGAAGGCTGCCCAGACCCGGAGCGGCACCCGTCGCCGCAGCCGCCAGCCCGGCGTCAGCGGCCTCATCCGAGCCGGACTCCATCCGGTCGCGGGACCAGCAGGACGGCACCGGTCCCCGGCGCGGCCCGGGGCGGGAGGACCCCGGTCGTGGTCCACTCCGGCCGGATCGGCTCCGGCTCGTCGCCGAAACCGTCCCCGCCGGTGGCCAGATCCGGTTCCGCGGACAGCGCGACCGCCCCGAGCAGGGAGGCCACCGCTCGCTCCACGACGTGCAGCTCGCCGACGATCTCGCTGACGCCGGCCGGGGCGTCCAGGGCGCCGGCCAGGCGAACCAGGCGGCTGGCGGACTCGCGCAGCAAGCCGAGCGCCGGGGCGGTGTGCGCGCCGATGTCACCGAGTGCCTTGGCCGCCCTGCCGACGGCGGCGGCGTGCCCGACGGCGGCGTCGCGTTGCACGCTGAGCCAGGCGGCCGCCAGCCACGATTCACCCTGGCCGATCAGCAAGCGGGCCAGCGCGACCTCGCGGCGGCCGAACACCGCGCCGCCGACGGGGCGGCGGGCGCAGAACACTGCCAGCGGCTGGTCCCGGTCGCCCAGCACGGCCGAGCAGTACGGCTGACCGTGCTCCACGCCGGTGCGGACGCCGGAGCCCAAGGTGGCAAGCACCCAGGGTTGGTCGAAGGCGGTCGGCTCCGTGCTCCGCCGCACCACACCGGACTCGTTGCCGGCGTAGCGCACCGGGCCGTCGATGCCGAGCCGGACCATCTCGACGTCCGCGCCACCGAAGAGCCGGGCAGCCGCGGTAAGGACGACCTCCGCGGAGACATCGATAGACCGGGCACCGGCGCTCTCCTGCCCCCGGGCCAGTTCCGCGAACAGCCGGGCCTCGGCACTGCGGGCGGACTGTTCCTCGTAGGAGATCCAGAGCAGGATGACCGGAACTACCAGCCCGAGCAGGCCGAGCGGCGCGTTGAGCGCCAGCCAGGCAGCCAGCAGGCCGATGCTGGACGTGCCGGCCTCCTGCAAGGTGCTCACCGAACCGCTGTGCCAGAGCACGGAGCGAAAGCGCTGCCCTGTCATGATCGCCATCGGGACGGCCACCAAACCGGTGTTGACCAGCCAGAAGACCGCCAGGCCGGCGGTAGCGGCGGCCACGTTGGAGCCGAGCGCTCGCGCCGTGGCGGCACCGGCCAGCGTGCTGGCCGCGAACAGCGTCACATTGAACAACAACTTCAACGTCGGCTGATGGCGTACCCGCTGAGCGATCAACACCCCGGCGGCCACGGCGAGCACCGCCCAGCTGCCGCTGGCGAAGACGTACGCCGCCCCGATCACACCCTCGGTGAGGGAGAACGTCCACCGCTGCCGGCGGAAGGCGACGTGCACGACGGCGAGTTCGGTACTGGCCACCGCAGCGATCAACACCGGTACCGCCCACCACGTCGGGCGACCCCAGTCGATCAGCAGGCTGGCCAGGGCGGTGAGCGCCAGCGCGGCCCCGGTGAGGAACCGCACCCGGGCGGCCGGCTCGCTGAGCCGGTTTCCGGAGGCCCCGACGGAGGTCGCTTTCCGGGCCAGCGGGAGCGTCATCGGGTCCCCGAACCGGTCACCCAGCCGTAGGCCGACCACGACTTGGCCGACCACGACTTGGCCGACCAGGACTTAGCGGACCACGACTTGGCCGACCACGACTTAGCCGACCACGACTTAGCCGACCACGACTTGGCCGACCAGGCGTCGCCGGCCCACGGACTGCTCGACCAGCTCTTTGCCGTCCAGACCCCGGTGCTCCACGCCGCCTCCAGGGCACCCACCCAGCCTTCGGCATCCCAAGCGGCCGCCGACCAGGCCGCCTCGTCGAGGGCGCCGCCGCGGAAGTCCGGGAGGTCCGTGCCGGTCGGAACGTTCAGCAGCCCCTGACCGGCGCGCCAGGCGTTCATCGGGTCGGCGGCACCGCGCAGGATGGCCTTGACCGCCGCCGGCGGGGCACCCGGGTGATTCCCTAGGTACAGGGCAGCCACCCCAGCGGTCACCGCGGTGGCCTCGCTGGTACCAGAGCCGCGCCACAGCCCGCCGGACACCCGGGCGGACGGGTTGTCCCGGGCGATGTCGGAGTCTTCCGGAAGGAGGCTCAGCACCCGTACGCCGGGAGCGACCAGGTCGGGCTTTCGGACACCGTGCACCATGCCGGAACCACTGAACGGCGCCACGGCCGGTGCGTCGCCGGTGGTATCCGCCGCGCCGACAGTCAGCGCCTGCGGATCGAAGCCCGGGTCGGCGAGCTCTCCGGCGGTGTTGCCGGCGGCGACCACGACGGTGAGCCCGGCGGCGCGCAGGTGCCGGACGGCGGCGGTGAGCGGGTCGGCCCCGTAGGCCTCACCCGGCCGGTCCGCACCCAGGGCCAGGGACACCACGTCGATCGGGCGGTGCGTGGCTACCCAGTCCAGCCCGGCGAGCACCGCGGCCAGGCTGGTGGCTCCGCCGTCGTCGGCGACCTTGACCGACACCACCCGCGCGCCGGGTGCGACGCCCAACGCGGGCACGCTGGACGAGCCCGCGCCGCCGGCCACGCCGCTCGGCACCGGACCGCCGGCGAGCAGGTTCGCCTGGAAGGTGCCATGGCCGAAGCCGTCGGTGAACTCCCCGACGGTGCGGACCGAGCCAGCCCCGCCGAGGCCGTCGACCGGATCATCCGAGGTGCGGGTGAGGTCGCGGGCCAGGCCAGAGGTGTCCACCCCGTCGACAAGTCGCCCGGAAGCCCGGTTCAGTGCCGGCGTGTCGCTGATGCCGGTATCGACCACGGCTACGGTGACCCCCCGCCCGGCGTCGGGTCGCCCGGCGTCGCCGCCGAGGCCCTGCCAGGCGTAGACGCCTCGGCCGGTGTCGTTGAGCGCGGCGATCGAAGCGCTCGTCGGGGAGACCGGCGCGTCGGCCCGCAGCCCGGTCACCAGCGGTGAGCGCCGCAACTGCGCCAGTGCTTCAGGCGTGCCGCGGACCACCTCCGATCCGATGCCGGCCAGGTGAGCCACGACATGGACGCCGGGCCCACCGACCGCAGCGTCGCCGGCCAGCGTCGCCACTGCCGAGATCGACGCTGCGTTCACCGGGAGGGGTACCTGCTGTGGACGGGTTGTCCCGGCAGCCGCCGAGCTGCCGGCCATGCACCCCGTCGCAACAGCCAGGACAGCCGCCGCGTGCCTGGCGGTTCTTCGACGAGATCTCCGCCTCACCGCGTTCCCTTCTCCCATAAGCCGGCTGGCCCGGCGTCCGAAGGAGGTGTCGTACCGGGATGAGCCAATCTGTTGCCACTGGGCCGAAAGCTGACAAGGTTCACCCGTTCGGACCCCTATCGGGCCTTCAGTCCGTCTTCAGGACCGCCCTGCCCCGTCCGATGGAGTAGCTGCGCTTGGCTCGAACGGCGCACAGCACACCTTCGATTGGGCAACCCGACAGAGGACTACGTGACCGTTCACATCGAGCGCGCCGGCGCGCCGGCAGCGGCCGGGACTCTCAGGTTCACCGCGATGGTGGTGGATGACCATCCGCTGGTCCGCGAGTCCATGGTGTCCCGGCTGACCGCGATGGGCGCCCGGGAGGTGATCGAGGCGGCCAGCGTGGCCGAGGCCCGGGCCCGGGCAAGGGGCCAGGGTCCTCTCGACCTCTGCGTCCTCGACGTCGGCCTGCCGGACGGTTCCGGGCTCGAGCTGCTCGCCGAGCTTCGCGCCGCCGGCTGGCCACGACTGGTGGTGCTCTCCGCGGCCGACGATCCGTACTCGGTCCGCGCTGCGTTCGTCGCCGGCGCGCAGGGGTACCTGCTCAAGTCAGCCAGTCCACGGACCGTCGCCGACGGGATGCGTCGGGTCCTCGACGGCGGAGTCTTCGCCGACCCGATGGTGGCCTCGCTGCTGGCAACCGGGTTGCGCAATTCGGCGACCCCGGACGGCACCACCGAATTGTCCGGCCGGGAGATCGAAGTTCTGCGGCTGGTGGCCGACGGGCGATCGAACAAGGAGGTGGGGCAGACCCTCGGTCTTTCCGCGCTCACGGTGAAGAGTCACCTGGCCCGGATCTCCCGCAAGCTCGGTACCGGCGACCGGGCCGAGATGGTCGCCCTGGTCATGCGCTCGGGAGTCATCCGCTGAGGCTCGGTTCACCGGGCCGGCGCGACCGACCGGCGGCGCGCGGGCGACCCGCGCTCCCCGATCGGCCGTAGCGTGGCCTCGTGACCGCCTCGACCGACGCCGCCCCCGGCGGCTCGGAGGCGCCGGTGCCGCTGCGGACCCCGCGGGACGGGATCCCTGCGGTGGTTGCCACGCCGGCAGCTCTGGCGGCCGCCGCCGAGGCGCTGCGCCGGGCCGGCGGGCCGGTCGCGGTCGACGCCGAGCGGGCCTCGGGTTACCGGTACGGCCAGCGGGCGTACCTCATCCAGCTGCGCCGCTCCGGGGCGGGCACCACGCTGATCGACCCGATCGCCTGCCCGGACCTGCGGCGGGTCAACGACGGGATCTGCCACGCGGAGTGGGTACTGCACGCCGCCAACCAGGACCTACCCTGCCTGGCGGAGGTGGGATTGCGGCCCACCGCCCTGTTCGACACCGAGCTCGCCGGGCGGCTGGCCGGCTACCCCCGGGTCGGCCTGGGCGCCATGGTCTCCTCCGTGCTCGGCCTCACCCTGGAGAAGGGACACTCGGCCGCCGACTGGTCCCGTCGGCCGCTACCGGAGCCATGGCTGCGCTATGCGGCCCTCGACGTCGAAGTGCTCATCGAGTTGCGGGACGCGCTCGAGGCCGAACTCGCCGCGCAGGGCAAGCTCGAATGGGCGCACGAGGAGTTCGCCGCGGTCACGGCGAACCCGACGCCGGCGCCGCGCGCCGAGCCGTGGCGCCGCACGTCGGGCATCCACCGGGTCCGGAGCCGCCGCCAGCTGGCCGCCGTCCGGGCATTATGGGAAACTCGGGACGACATCGCCCGCAGCCGGGATATCGCACCGGGGCGGATCCTGCCCGACGCGGCGATGATGTCAGCGGTACTGGCCGGACCTCGGTCGGCGGCCGCGCTGGGCCGGCTGCCGGCCTTCACCGGACGGGCCACCCGCCGCTACCTCGACCGCTGGTTTGGCGCGCTTCAATCCGCCACCGCGCTCGCCGAAGGCGACCTGCCGGCGGCAGTCGCGGGTGGCGACGGCCCGCCTCCGGCGCACCGCTGGGCCGACCGGGACGCGGCCGCCGCGCAGCGGCTGGCCGCCGGCCGGGCGGCGGTCGCCGCCGTCGCCGGGCCACTGGGCATTCCGGTGGAGAACCTGCTCTCCCCCGATGCCGTACGGCGCCTGGCCTGGCACCCTCCGACGCCGCTGGATGCCGATGCGGTAGCCGAGGCCTTGGCGGGGCGCGGCGCCCGGGGCTGGCAGGTGTCGTTGACCTCGGCCGCGCTGGCCGCCGCGCTGGCGGAGCCTTCGGAGGTGCCACCCTGAGCGGCGTCGGCGCCCCGGGTGAGGCGCACCGTCGGATCGTCACACCGCGCCTGGTCCTGGAGCCCATCCCGGTGGCCAGCGCGGCGGCCCTGCTCGCCGGATCACCGGTGCCCGGCCTGGTCGCCGGGGCGGGCTGGCCGCCCCCGGACACCCTCGATGCCCTGACCATGGACCTGGCCACGGGCGATCAGAGCCGTACCGGCTGGTTCATCATCCTCCGGTCCTCCGGGGAGGTCATCGGGGACTGCGGGTGGCGTGGCGGGCCGGACTCCGCCGGTGAGGCGGAGATCGGGTACGGCCTGGCCGCCCCCTGGCGGGGTCGGGGGTATGCCACTGAGGCGATCGGCGGCCTCCTGCAGTGGGGCACCGGACAACCGGGCGTGCGGCGATTGGTGGCCGAGGTCGTGGCCGGCAACGAGCCGTCCCGCCGGCTCCTGACCCGGCTTGGCTTCGAGCCGGCCGGGACCGGAGGTGCCTACCAGCGCTACGCCTTCCAGCGCTGTGCCTCCCCAATCCAGGCTGCCGGCCCGGCGGACGACCTGGCCACTCCGGACCGCAAGCCTCCGGCCAGAGGGACCTAAGCCCCCAAATGAGCCCGGGCCGCTCCCACCCCGGAGAGCTGGTGGGAGGGTGGAGGTTTCACCCCCGCGACCCGGGCTGGCGTGGTGCAGCGGTACTGTTCGGCCCACTGCTCGCCGGAAGGAGTTTCCTCGCGTGACCACTACTACCACCACAACTACCGCGCCTCGAGGCGCGGCCCGTACGGTTCGCGACGTCGTGTTCGTCGACGGCGCCCGTACCCCCTTCGGCAAGGCCGGCAAGAAGGGCATCTACGCCGAGACCCGAGCCGACGACCTGGTCATCAAGGTCGTCCGTGAATTGTTGCGCCGCAACCCCCAACTGCCCCCGGAGCGGGTCGACGATTGCGCCATCGCGGCCACCACCCAGACCGGTGACCAGGGCCTGACCATCGGGCGGACCGTCGCGCTGCTCGCCGGGCTGCCCAACACGGTTCCCGGCTTCGCGCTGGACCGGATGTGCGCCGGAGCGATGACCGCCGTGACCACTACCGCCAGCGGCATCGGCATGGGCATGTACGACGTGGTCATCGCCGGCGGTGTGGAGCACATGGGACATCACCCGATGGGCTCCGGCGTCGACCCGAACCCGCGATTCGTCTCGGAGAAAGTCGTCGACACCTCCGCCCTGGTGATGGGCTCGACCGCGGAGAATCTGCACGACCGCTACCCCGAGATCACCAAGGAACGCTGCGACGCCTTCGGCGCCGCAAGCCAGCGCAAGTACGCCGAGGCGCTGGCTGCCGGCAAGATCCAGCCTGCGCTGGTCCCGGTGGCCACCCGCAGCGCCGAGCTGGGCTGGGGCCTGGCGACCGCCGACGAGCCGCCGCGCCCAGGCACCACGATGGAGTCGCTGGCCGCCCTCAAGACGCCGTTCAGGGCCGCTGGCCATGTCACCGCCGGTAACGCCGCCGGACTCAACGACGGTGCGACGGCCTGCATCCTGGCCGCCGAGGACGTGGCGCAAGAATCTTGGCCTGCCGGTCAAGATGCGCCTGGTCGGGTTCGGGTTCGCCGGCGTCGAGCCGGAGGTCATGGGCTACGGCCCCGTGCCCAGCACCGAGCGGGCGCTGGCCCGTACCGGCATGAGCATCGACGACATCGGACTCTTCGAGCTCAACGAAGCTTTCGCCGTGCAGGTGTTGGCCTTCCTGGACCATTTCGGAATCAAGGACGACGACCCCAGGGTCAACCCCTACGGCGGCGCGATCGCCATGGGCCACCCGCTGGCCTCCTCCGGCGTGCGGCTGATGATCCAGCTCGCGCAGGAGTTCACCGAGCACCCCGAGGTGCGCTACGGCCTGACCGCCATGTGCATCGGCATCGGCATGGGCGGCTCCGTGATCTGGGAGAACCCGCACTGGAACGGAGAGCAGAACAAGTGACCGCCACTGTCAACGCCCCAACCGAGGTCGTGACCAAGGCCATCCTGCGCGAGGTACCGCTCGTCACCGGCGAGAAGATCGCGCTGATCACCCTGGACAACGGGTTCGACCACACCAAGCCCAGCTCCTTCGGGCCGGCCGGGCTCGCCTCGCTCGCTGAGGCGATCGACGCCGCCGCGGCCAGTGACGCCGACGCCATCGCGATCACCGGCAAGCCGTTCGTCTTCGTGGTCGGCGCCGACCTGACAGTGATCCCCACCATCAGCAGCCGTGACCAGGCGTACGGCATCGGCAAGTCCGGCCACGACACCTTCCGCAAGCTCGGCGAGGTCGACAAGCCGACCTTCGCCTTCGTCAACGGCGCGGCGATGGGCGGTGGCCTGGAGGTGGCCCTGCACTGCACCTACCGGACGCTGTCCTACGGCGCGGCCCCGATCGCCACGCCGGAATGCTTCCTCGGCCTGGTACCCGGCTGGGGCGGCACCTACCTGCTGCCCAACCTGATCGGCGCCGAGAATGCGCTCAAGCTCATCGTTGAGAACCCGGCCAACCAGAACAAGATGATCAACGCCGGGGTGGCCGGCAAGCTGGGGATCGCCGACGCTTTGTTCGCCCCGGCCGACTTCCTCGAGGAATCGCTGGAGTGGACCGGCAAGGTGCTGCGTGGCGAGGTCAAGGTCGACCGCCCGGAGCCGGACCGGGGCGAGGCCTGGGACGCGGCGGTGGCCAAGACCCGCAAGATGATCGACACGAGGTTCCACGGCGCGGCGCCGTCCTTCCCCCGAGCCCTGGACTTGGTCGGCGCCGCCAAGACGGCCAGCCGCGACGAAGGCTTCGCCGCCGAGGACGAGGCCCTGGCCGACCTCATCATGAGCGAGGAACTGCGGGCCGGCATATACGCCTTCAACCTCACCCAGCGCCGGGCCAAGCGCCCGGTCGGGGCGCCGGACAAGAAGCTGGCCAAGCCGATCGCCAAGGTCGGGATCGTCGGGGCCGGCCTGATGGCCAGCCAACTCGCGCTGCTGTTCATCCGGCGGCTTCAGGTGCCGGTGGTGCTGACCGACATCGACCAGCCTCGGGTCGACAAGGGCGTCGGCTACGTCCACTCCGAGATCGACGGCCTGTTGTCGAAGAAGCGGATCAACTCCGACAAGGCCAACCACTTCAAGTCACTGGTCAGCGGCTCGCTGACGAAGGCCGCCTTTGCCGACGCCGACTTCGTCATCGAGGCCGTCTTCGAGGACATGAAGGTCAAGCAGCAGGTGCTCGCCGAGGTCGAGGCCGAAGTCGCACCGGACACGATCCTGGCGACCAACACCTCCTCGCTGTCCATCACGGAGATGGCCAGCGGGCTACAGAATCCGCAGCGGGTCGTGGGTTTCCACTTCTTCAACCCGGTCGCGGTCATGCCGCTGCTGGAGGTCATTCAAGCCGAGCGGACCGACGAGACGACACTGGCTACCGCATTTGTGGTCGGCAAGTCGCTCGGCAAGTCCTGCGTGCTGTCGAAGGACCGGCCGGCGTTCATCGTCAACCGGTTGCTGGTGCGCTGGATGAGCGAGATCTGGCAGTCCATCGACGAGGGAACCCCCATCGAGGTGGCCGACAGCGCCTTCAATCCGCTGGGACTGCCGATGTCGCCGATGATGCTGCTCGGGCTGGTAGGACCGGCGATCGCACTGCACAGCGGCGAGACGCTGGCTGAGGCCTTCCCAGACCGGTTCTCGGTGTCCCCGAACCTGCGGCGGATCGTGGAAGCTGGTAAGCCAGGGGTGTACACCTTCGCCGGTGGCAAGCCGGCGATCGACCCGGAAGTGGCCGGCATGCTGCAGCTGGGCAACACGGTACGCACCGCAGACGAGGTTCGGCAGCGGGCGCTGGCGGGCCTCGCCGAGGAGATTCGGCTGATGCTGGACGAGCGTGTGGTGGCCGAGGCCCAGGACATCGACCTTTCGATGATCATGGGCGCGGGTTGGCCGTTCCACATCGGTGGCATCACCCCCTACCTGGACCGGACCGGCGTATCGGAGAGGGTCACCGGCAGCCGCTTCCTGCCCCGGGGCGTCGCCAGCCTCCCCGCGTAGCAGCCGCCGGTACGCGGCCGCGGTCTGTGCGCTCAGCCGCGCACCAGCCGTCCGCTCAACGGTGATCCAGGGCCCGTCAGCCACCCCAGAGGGTGGTGGACGGGCCCTGGATCACGTTCGGGGCTGCTGGACCTCGTTCGGGCGTGCTGGGTCACGTCCGGGCCACGTGGACCACGTTCGGGCCGGCCGGCCGGCCGGGCAGTACGAGGCGGAACGCCGCGCCGCCGCTCGGGGTGCTGGCCACGGTCAGTTCGCCGCCATTCACCACGGCGAGCTCGCGGGCGATGGCCAAGCCGAGCCCGCTGCCACCGCCCGCCCGAGTCCGGGCGTCGTCGAGGCGGGTGAAGCGCTCGAAGATCCGTTCATGGTCTCCCGTGGCGATCCCGTCGCCGTCGTCGGCCACCGTCAAGGTGTCGCCGGCGGCGACGATCTCCACTCGGCTGCGGGCGTGCCGGCGGGCGTTGTCCAGCAGATTCTGCACGATCCGGCGGACGTCGTGCGGGTCGCCGTACGCGCTGCCCACGCCGGACACGGTCACTTCCGGTGCGCTGCCCGGCCGAGCGCGCCCGACCTGCCCGGCACCGGCGGCCACCTCACTCGCCACGGCGGCTAGATCGAGCGACCTGCCTGCCGGCATCCGGCGTTCGTCCAGGCGGGCCAAGGTCAGAAGGTCGTCCACTAGCGTGGACAGCCGCAGCACCTCGGGCAGCAACTCGGTGGCCACCGACCTCTCCCCCGGGGTACGGGGATGGGCCTGTGCGACCTCGAGCTGGGTACGGAGCGCGGTCAGCGGTGATCGCAGCTCGTGCGCCGCGTCGGCCAGAAAGATCCGCTGGCGGGTGCCGGCGAGGGCCAGCCGGTCGAGCATCCGGTTCAAGGTTGTGGCCAGCCGAGCCACCTCGTCCGCGCCCGGCGGGACCGGAAGCACTCCGCCGCCGCCGACATCGCTGATCCGCTCCGCACGCCGCCGCAGCGCGCCGACCGGGCGCAACGCCGATCCGGCCAGTACCCAGGAGCCGGAAGCCACCGCCACGAGCAGCAGCGGCAGCACGACCAGCAGGGTGCGGCGTAGCTCGCCGAGGGTGTCGAGAACGTCGTTCAGTGGGACAGCGGCGATGACCGTCACCGGCGCACTGGCCGGCTGACCAGCTGACGCAGCGCCCGTGGTCGCCTCGAGCAGCACGATCCGCAGCGGCTCACCGGTCAACCGCTCGTC
Source organism: uncultured Actinomycetota bacterium (assembly GCA_963814355.1). Classification (GTDB taxonomy): domain Bacteria; phylum Actinomycetota; class Actinomycetes; order JADGOV01; family JADGOV01; genus JADGOV01. The sequence continues at coordinate 125,688 of CAWFCZ010000018.1, forward strand.
GTCATAGCTGCGTGGGGTGTCCCGCGGCCACGTGGCGAGTTGCTCCGGGGCGAGCAGCGCCAGGGTCCGGGAGGCCGACAGCGACGACGCCAGCACCGAGTTGTGCCGGTCGACCACCTGGACCAACTCGGCGCCGCCGCTGCCCGCCGGCAAGACGGGCGGCAGCCGGTCGCTGGCCACCAACTGGCGCACCAGGTCCGCGCGCTGACGCAGACCGGCGTCGAGTTGCTCGATCCGGCTGTGAGTGAAGGCCAGCGCCAGCGCCGCGGCCCCGGCCGCCAACCCGAGAGCCAGGGCGCCGCTGGCCACCAGCGTGAGGCGCGCCCGCAGCGATCGGCGCCGCCACCAGCGCATCACCCGGCGCCGGCCCCGCCGGTGGACAGTGGGTGGGGCACCTCCTCGGGTACCCGGTAGCCGGCCCCCCGTACTGTCTCCACGGTGCCCGCACCCAGCTTGCGCCGCAGGTACCCGACGTAGACCTCGACCACGTTGAGGTCCCCGTCGGCGACCGGGTCCCAGACCTGGGCGTAGAGCTCCGCCTTGCTCAGCACCGCTCCCGGCTGGCGCAGCAGCGACTCCAGCACAGCGAATTCCCGCATGGTCAGCTCGACGGGCCGGCCGCCGAGGGTCACCAGGTGGCTGGCCGGATCCAACGCCAGCGCCCCCGCGCGAAGCACGGCCGGGCGTGGCCTGGCCCCGCGCCGCACCAACGCCCGCAGCCGGGCGAGCAGGACGACAAAAGAGAACGGCTTGGTCAGGTAGTCATCCGCGCCCTCGTCCAAACCGTCCGCCTGGTCGTACTCGCCGTCCTTCGCCGACAGGATCAGCACGGGCGTCCACACCCGGGCAGCCCGCAGCCGGCGAAGAACGTTGTAGCCGGACAGGCCGGGCAGCATGAGGTCGAGGATGATCACGTCGTAAGTCCCGGCCAGCGCCCGCTCCAGCCCGCTGAGCCCGTCGCCGACCACCTCGATCGCGAAACCCTCCGCGCCCAGTCCGCGACGCAGCGCGGCCGCCAACCCCACCTCGTCCTCCACCAGCAGCAGGCGCATCCGCTCACCCTGGCACCGACGCCGACACCCGGTCGAGCGACGGCCGGACATTCTCAGCCCCGTCACAGCCGCCCGGGCGCAGGATGGCCTCATGAGTTTCCCTCGCCTCCCCACCGGCGGCACCGGGACGTCGAGCCGCGGCCGGACCCGGGCGCTGCGCTGGATTGCACCGGTCGGTGTCGTCGGCGTACTCACCGCCACCGTGCTGCTCCCCTCGACTACCACCACCGCCAACGCCCATCCCGAGCTGGCCGCCCGCAGCGCCGCCCAGCTGCTCGCCGACGTTGCCGGGTCCCGGGTCAGTGCGCTGTCCGGGACCGTGGTGGCGACAGCTCGGTTAGGGCTGCCGCAGCTGCCGGCGCAGAGTTCGACCGGCACCGGGTCGCCGCTGGCTTTGATCACCGGTAGCCACACCCTGAAGGTGTGGCTAGACGGTCCACAGCGGCAGCGGATTGCCATGATCAGCCAGCTGGCCGAGTACGACGTCGTGCACAACGGCCGCGACGTGTGGACGTACACGAGCGAGTCCAATGCTGCCACCCACGCCGTGCTGCCTGCCCTGCCCGCGGAGGCGAGCGCGGCGGGCGGCGGCTCGGGTGCGGCGGGTGACCCGCGCTCCTACGTGACCCCCGGCGCGGCTGCCGACGCGGCCCTGCGGGCGGTCGGCCCGACCACGGTCGTCGGCGTCGATCGCAGCGCCCGGGTCGCCGGCCGACCTGCCTACCAACTGGTCCTCACTCCCCGGGACCACACCTCGCTGGTGACCTCGGTCAAGATCGCCATCGACAGCGCCACCAAGACGCCGCTACGGGTGCAGGTGTGGGGCAGCCGCGATGCGGGCAAGCCGGCCCTGGAAGTCGGTTTCACCGATGTCCGGTTCCACCGCCCCGCCGCGTCGGTGTTCGCCTTTGCCGCTCCGCCCGGGGCCACGGTCACCAAGCTTCGGATTCCCGCGTCCTCGGGTAGCGCCCGACCCACCCCGACCCCGGACGCGGCGCCGCAGGTGCTCGGCACCGGCTGGACGTCGGTCGTGGTGATCAAGACCGGTGCGTCAGCGGTCCAGCACGACGAGGGCGGCCCGAGCGCTGCTCTGCTGGACAAGGTGACCACCCGGGTGCCGCAAGGGCAGTTGCTGAAGACCTCGCTGTTCTCGGCCCTGCTCACCGATGACGGCCGGCTGCTGGTCGGCGCGGTGGCGCCCGAGCGACTCCAGCGCCTCGCCGCCACCTCCGCGCAACGGTGACCATCTCCGACGTCGGCCGGCGAGCCGCCGCGCGGGAGAACGAGGGAGCCGCGCCCGCCATGGCCGACGTCTCATCGGCGGCCGGCACGGCGATCTTCACCCGTACGCTGACGAAGCGCTTCCGCAGCGGCCAGGTGGCGGTGAACGCGCTCGACCTTGACGTCCCCCGGGGCGCGGTCTACGGCTTCCTCGGCCCCAACGGCAGCGGCAAGACCACCACGATCCGGATGCTGCTCGGCTTGGTGGCCCCCACGGCCGGGACGGTGCGGCTGCTGGGTGCCGGGATGCCGGGCGCCGGGGCGGCCGTTCTCCCCCGGGTGGGGTCCCTGATCGAAGGACCGGCTTTTCATCCGTACCTCTCCGGTCGATCGAACCTGCGACGACTCGACGCCGTCGACCGCAGCGCCGATCCCCGGACCAGCCGTCGACGGATCAACGACGCGCTGTCCCGGGTCGGTCTGGCCAACGCCGCCGGCAAGCGCTACCGGCAGTACTCCCTCGGCATGAAGCAGCGGCTCGGCCTGGCAGCGGCCCTGCTGGCGCCCCGCGAGCTCTTGGTGCTCGACGAGCCGACCAACGGTCTGGACCCGCAGGGCACCCGAGAGGTCCGCGGCCTGATCCGCGACCTCGCCGCCGACGGCGCGACGGTCTTCGTATCCTCGCACCTGCTGGCCGAGATCGAGCAGGTGTGCACCCACGTCGGCATCATGAGCCAGGGCAGCCTCGTCCTGCAGGGCAGCTTGGACGCCCTGCGCGGCGCCCAGGCGGCCACCCTGACGGTGACCACCTCGGACCTGACCGGTGCGGCCGAGGTGTTCACCCGGCTGGGGCTGACCGGGCGCAGCGTCGGCACCGACGGGTTCCAGGCCGCCGCCGATTCGGTGCGCCCCGAGGACGTGGCCATCGCGCTGGTGTCGGCGGGTGTGCCGCTGCAGGGGCTCGCGGTCACCCGCCCGACCCTGGAGGATCTCTTCGTCACCTTGACCGGGGAGGGCTTCGATGTCGCTCGCTGAGCCGGTCACCGCCACGTCGTCGAGCGGTGGCCCCCCGACGCAGGCCCGCACCGCGCTGCCGTGGTCCGGCTTCGGCCGGTTGGTGCGCAGCGAGACCAGGCTGGTCTTCGGCCGACGCCGCAACCAGGTGCTGCTCGCGGCGCTGGGCTGCGTGCCGGTGCTCATCGGGGTCGCCGTCAAGGTCTCCAGCGACAACAACCAGGCATCCGGCGGCCCGCCGTTCCTCAACCAGGTCACGTCCAATGGGCTGTTCCTGGTCTTCACCGCCCTGGTGGTCTCGCTGCCGCTGTTCCTACCGCTGGCGGTGGGCATCGTCAGCGGTGACGCCATCTCCGGCGAAGCCAACCTCGGGACGCTTCGATACCTGCTCACTGTTCCGGTGTCGCGCAGCCGGCTGCTGATCGCCAAGTGGCTGGGCTCGGCGAGCTTCGCGCTGGCCGCGGTCGCCACCGTGGTGCTGGTGGGCTTGGGCACCGGCGTGGCGCTGTTCCCGATCGGACCGGTGACCCTCCTCTCCGGCGACCAGGTGTCATTGGTCAACGGCCTGACGCGCGGTCTGGGCGTGGGTGTGTTCGTGGTGATCTCCCTGCTCGGCCTGGTGACCATCGGGCTGTTTATCTCGACCTTGACCGAGGTGCCGGTGGCCGCGATGGCGACCACCGTGGTGCTGGCGGTGATCTCAGCCGTCCTCGACGGGCTTCCGCAGGTCTCCGCGATCCACCCGTACCTGCTCACGCACCACTGGTACGAGTTCGACCAAATGCTCCGGCTGGCGCCGGACCGCTCCGTCGTGCTCAGCGGTCTCGCCGTGCAACTCGGGTACATCGGAGTCTTCGGCGCCCTGGCCTGGAGCCGCTTCACCACCGCCGACGTCAGCGCCTGAGACGGCCGAACCGCGGGTTCACCCGTTCGCCGCTGTTTCCGCCAGAAACGCCCCGTACCGTGAGAATGTGACAGGTTGTGACTCGCCTGACCTGCGTCGAGCCCTGCTTGCGGTAGCGATCGGGCACGGCCTGGACCTGGCGCCCGATGCCCGCGGTGCCTGCCTGCCGGCACCGGCCGCGGAGTTGGTCAGCTGGGCGGAGTGGGCCGCCGCCCTGGACGGCGCCGGGCCAGCCAGCTGCTTGGGCCGTGACCGGCTGGCCCGCTACGCCAGGGCCCGACTGGTGGCCGCCAGCGGGATCGCGTTGGTGCCCCGGCCGTTCGCGATACCCGCCGGTCACCCCTCGCACCCGGGGGCGAGGTGGATCGCCGCGACCGTGCCCGGCGGAATCCTGCACCTGGGGGTCGGTGTCGCCGGCCTCCACCCCGACCCGGGCCGGATCACACCACTCCCTCCGGGGGCTACCGGCGCGGCGGAGGACGGTGGTGCCGCGGACCTCGCCGAAGCGCTGGCCTACCTGGAGCGGATGGCCGAGTTGGCGGTGGCCCGGCTGGCCCGCCGCCCGGACGAGACGCTTCGGCCGATAGGCGACTGCGATGTCCTCACCTTGCTGGCCGCCCGAACGTTCCGGGCCGCGCTGGTGGCGCAGCGGCCAGGCAGCCTGCGCGGCCTGCGCACCGCCGCCGTGCCCAGCCGGGACCGTGGCTGGCTGGACCTGCGTCGGATCGACCCGGAGTTCGTGACCTGCGCCGCCGCGCTCACCGAGCCGGACGACCGGGGCTTCGATCGACCCTTGCTGGTGACCGCCGACGAACTGGTGCTCGCCGGACCTAAATCCGGGTACCCCCGGCCGGTGGACCATCCCCAGGCGTCACTTCGCCGCGGCCACCGCTCCTGACGCTGGCGAAGTCGGGCTCGGTCTGCAGCCGGCTGTGCCGGGCGCCGTAGAAGAAGTAGACCACCAGTCCAAGGATCATCCAGATGCCAAACCGGATCCAGGTGGCGGCCGGCAGGTTGAGCATCAGGTAGAGGCTGGCCAGGGCGGCCAGGATCGGCGTCACCGGCACGCCGGGGCAGGTGAAGGCCCGCTTGAGATCCGGTCGGGTCCGTCGCAGGATGATCACTCCGAGGGAGACCAGGATGAAGGCAAACAGGGTGCCGATGTTGACCAGCTCGGCGAGGGTGCCGAGGGAGAAGTAGAACGCCAGCCCGGCCACCACGATGCCGGTCGCGATCGACGTGCGGTAGGGCGTACCGAATCTTTCGCTGATCGCGGAGAACACCGGGGGAAGCAGATGGTCCCGACTCATCGCGAAGAACACCCGGCTCTGCCCGAGCAGCAGGATCATCATCACCGTCGTCAGGCCGACGATGGCGCCGATCGAGATGAGGTTGGCGAAGCCGGGGCGCCCGACGGACTCGAAGGCGCTGGCCAGCGGCGCCTTGATGTTCATCTTGTTGTACTTGACCATGCCGGTGACTACCAGGGACACGGCGACGTAGAGCGTGGTGCACACCGCCAGCGAGGCGATGATCCCGATCGGCAGGTCACGCTGCGGATTCCTGGTCTCCTCGGCCGCGGTGGCCACGATGTCGAAGCCGATGAAGGCGAAGAAGACCAGTGCGGCGCCGGTGAAAATGCCGGTCACACCGAAGGCGCCGGGCGAGAAGCCCAGGTCCTGCAACAGCGACGGGGCCGATGTGCCGCCGGCGGCGCCCTTGGAACCGGTCGGAGGGATGAACGGCGAGTAGTTGTGCACCTTGATGTAGAACAGGCCCGCGATGATCACAAACATCACCACGGACAGCTTGATCGCCACCATCACGGAGTTGACCTGGGAGGAAACCTTCATGCCGAGGCAGATGACCCCGGTCAAGACGAGCACGATAAGGGCGGCGGCGAAGTCGTGGTGCTGCCCGATGAACCACGCGGGCACGTTGATGTTGGCGTTGCCGAGCACCACCTCCAGGTACTCCGACCATCCCACCGCGACCGTCGCCGCGCCGAGTGCGAGTTCGAGGATGAGGTCCCAGCCGATGATCCACGCCACCAGCTCGCCAAGGGTGGCGTAGGAGAAGGTGTACGCCGAACCGGCCACCGGCACGGTGGAAGCGAACTCGGCGTAGCACAGCGCCGCCAGGCCACAGGCAATCGCCGCGAATACGAAGGAGAGGGCGACCGCGGGGCCGGCCTGGATGCCGGCTGCCTTGCCGGTCAGGACGAAGATGCCGGTTCCGATGATGACGCCGATGCCGAAGACCGTCAGGTCGATCGGCCCAAGGGTCCGCTTGAGCTGGTGGCCCGGTTCGTCGGTGTCGCGGATGGACTGCTCGATCGACTTGGTCTTGAAGGCGTTCATCCGACACCTCTCCAGCGCAGACTCGGCGGCTGACGCGCTGCACGGATCAAACACACCGAACCGCACTACGTCAAGGAGAACGGGCGTGTCGCCGTGTTGCCGTTCATGTACGGTCCGAACTGGCGATCCGGCCGACGACACGACCTCGGCGAACCGACACCCGCCGCTGGTCCAGGCCCCGCTGGCCACAGCCAGGGGTGGCTGGCCAGCCCTGAATCAGTCGGTGGCCGGCTCGTCTTCCAACGCCGGGTCCAGGCCGGCGACCGCCTCGATCACCGCCCGCCCGATGTCCTGTGCGGTCAGGCCGATCCGGGCCAGCACCTGGTCACGCTTGCCCTGGGCCAGGAACTCTCGAGGTATCCCGAAGTCGCGCAGCGGCACGTACACGCCGCTGTCGCGCAACGCCTTGGCGACGGCGTCACCGACGCCCCCGGCCCGGCCGTTGTCCTCCACGGTGACGACGAGGCGGTGCCGAGCGGCCAGGTCGGACAGTACGGCGTTCACCGGCAGCACCCATCGCGGGTCGACCACCGTGACGCCGATGCCCTGCGCCGCGATCCGCTCGGCCGCTGCGAGGCAGACCCCGGCCATCGCCCCGACCGACACCAGCAACACCGCCGCGTCCGGGTCGGCCCGCAGCACATCGAGGTCACCGTGCCGGTCCACCGCCGGAATGGCCGGACCCACCGGCCCCTTGGGGAAACGCAGCACGGTCGGGCCGTCGCCGTCGGCCAGCGCTTCGCGAAGCTCCGCCCGCAACGTCGGCTCGTCGCGCGGGGCGGCGACCCGCAGGCCCGGGACCACCGACAGGATCGACAGATCCCACATCCCGTTGTGGCTCGGCCCGTCCTCGCCGGTCACCCCGGCCCGGTCCAGGACGAAGGTGACCGGCAGCCGGTGCAGGGCGACGTCCATCAGCACCTGGTCGAAGGCTCGGTTCAGGAAGGTGGCGTAGATCGGGACAACCGGCCGCAGCCCACCCAGGGCGAGGCCAGCGGCCGAGGTGACCGCATGTTGTTCGGCGATCCCGACGTCGAACACCCGGTCGGGCCAGCGTGCGCGGAAGGCGTGCAGCCCGACCGGCAGCAGCATGGCGGCGGTGATAGCCACCACATCCGGGCGCTCGGCCCCGATGGCCACCAACTCTTCGGAGAAGGCGTGCGTCCAGCCCCGCGGGGACACGCCCACCGGCCGGCCGGTGACCGGGTCGATGACCGATACCCCGTGGAAGTTGTCGTCGTCGTCGTCCTCGGCCGGTGCGTACCCGGATCCCTTCCGGGTGATGACGTGCACGATCACCGGGCCGCCGAAATCCCGGGCCCGGCGCAGCGCGGCCTCGACCGCCCCGACGTCGTGCCCGTCGATCGCGCCGACATACTTCAAGCCGAGGTCTTCGAACATGACCTGCGGCGCGACCGCGTCCTTCAGGCCCTTCTTCATGCCGTGCAGCGCCTCGTAGATCGGCGGCCCGACCACCGGAGTACGGCCCAGCACGCCCTTGACCGCACCCAGCACCTGCTCGTACCCGGGATTGAGCCGCAGGGCCGCCAGGTGGGCCGCAATCCCGCCCACCGTCGGGGCATACGAGCGGCCGTTGTCGTTGACCACGATCACCATCGGCCGGTCTTTGGCGGCGGCGATGTTGTTCAGCGCCTCCCAGCACATCCCGCCGGTCAGTGCGCCGTCACCGACGACGGCGACCACGGCGCGGTCCCGGGACTCCCCCCGCAGCGCGTAGGCCTTCGCCAAGCCGTCGGCATAGGACAGCGCGGTCGAGGCGTGCGAATTCTCCATCACATCGTGGTCGGACTCCGTCCGGCTGGGGTAGCCCGACAGCCCGTCCTGCTGGCGCAGCGAGCCGAAGTCGCCCTGGCGGCCGGTGAGCAGCTTGTGCACGTAGCTCTGGTGGCCGGTGTCCCAGATGATCCGATCGCGCGGGGAGTCGAACACCCGGTGCAACGCGATGGTGAGTTCGACGGCGCCGAGGTTGGGACCCAGGTGCCCGCCGGTCCGCGACACCGCCTGGACGAGGAAGTGCCGGATGTCCGCGGCCAATCGCGGCAGGTCCTTCTCCGTCAGGCGCTTGACGTCCTCCGGTCCGGAGATGGAATCCAGCAACGTCACCGGCCGGGCTCCTTACGCTGTCGTCGGAACTGGCGCAGTTCGGTCCCGTCGCTACCCGGGCTGCTTGTCACTAGGGTAATCCGCCTCGCGTGCGCCCCGGCCGATGGCGACTAGCCCCGGCCGCTGGCTTGGCGTCCCCGCCGGGCCAGCGCGTCGACGATCACCGCGATCAGCAGGACCGCGCCGGTGATGATGAACTTGGTCGACGATGCCTTGTTCAGCAGGTCCAGCCCGTTGGAAATGGACTGGATGACCAGGATGCCGAGCAGGGCGGAGTACGCCGTGCCCCGGCCACCGAAAAGGCTGGTTCCTCCGATCACGGCCGCGGCGATGGCGTTGAGCAGCACGTCCCCGCCGCCGGTCGACTGGCCGACCGATAGGGCCCGTGACGCGGCCAGCACGCCGCCGGCAGCAGCCATGGTGGACGCCAGCATGAACACCGTCAGCCGGATCCGGTTCACCGAGATGCCGGCCCGGCGGGCCGCCTCCTCGTTGCCGCCGACGGCCAGCACGTGCCGGCCGTACGTGGTCTTCTTGATCAACAGGTCGAAGACGACGACGAACACCAGGAAGATCAGCAGGTTGAGCGGGACGCCTCGGAAGTTGTTGAGTACCGACACGCTGACGGCCAGCGCGGCCGCGACCACCACGCTGCGCAGCACGACCTCGGAGAACGGCCGGGGCCGAAGCCCGGCGCCACGACGCGACCGCGCCTCGGAGAGCTGAGCGGCCACGTAGCCCACGATGGCCAGAACGGCCAGCAGCCAGCCGACACCGGAGGACAGATAGGTGTTCGCCAGTTTCGCCACCCCGCCGCCGAACGGAAGGTTGACGGTCCCCTTCGAGCCGAGCACGTCGAGTTGCACACCCTGCCAGCCGATCAGGCCGGCGAGGGTGACGACGAAACTCGGTACCCCGAAGCGGGTGAACACCGCGCCCTGGAAGGTTCCGATCGCCAACCCGACGAGGAGCGCGAGCACGATCGCCTCGACGGTGCCCATGCCGTGGCCGACGTTGAGCACGACCAGCACCGCGCCGGCAAGGCCACTGACCACACCCACCGAGAGGTCGATCTCGCCGAGCAGCAGCACCAGCACGATGCCGACCGAGATCGTGCCGGTGGCCACCATCTGCGAGCTGAGGTTGGTGAGGTTCTCCGCGGAGAGGAATCGGCTGTTCTGGGTCTGCAGGTACGTCCAGATCACGATCAGCCCGATGACGACCGGCAGCGAGCCCAGTTCCCCGCCGGACACCTTGCGCTTGAACGCGGTGAGATAGCCCCGCAGGCCCTCCTCCTGGACGATGAGCCGGGGGTCGCGCTCGGCCGGCGACGGGGTCTCGGTGGGCGGTGCCTCGGTCACGGTGTCTCTCCCGCGGTGGTGGGGCGCGCGGTGGCCGGCAGGCCGGGACGCCGACCGGCGCCGGACGACGCCGTCGCTCCGGTGATCGCTCCGACGATTTGCTCCTGACTGGCCTCGCCGACCACGAACTCTCCGCCGTTGCGGCCCAGCCGAAGGACCACCACCCGGTCGCAGACGGCGAAGACGTCGGCCAGGTTGTGGCTGATGACCACGACCGCCAGACCCCGGTCCTTGAGGCGGGTGATGAGGTCGAGGACCTGGGCGGTCTGCGCCACTCCCAGCGCCGCGGTGGGCTCGTCGAGCAGCACAACCTTCGGCTCGCCGATCAGGGACCGAGCAATGGCCACCGACTGACGCTGGCCGCCGGAGAGCGAGGCCACCGGGATGCGGACGCTGGGAATCTTCACCGACAGCGTCTGCAGCAGTTCACCGGCGCGGCGCTCCATGTTGATCTCGTCGAGCCACTTCGCCCGACTGGTCACCTCGTGGCCCAGGTAGAGATTGTTGACCACGTCGAGGTTGTCGCACAGCGCCAGGTCCTGGTAGACGGTGGCGATACCCATCCCGGTGGCGTCGTGCGGCCGGCTGATGGTCACCGGATTGCCCTCGAAACGGATTTCCCCGTCGTCGGCTGGTCCGACCCCGGCCATCACCTTGACCAAGGTCGATTTGCCGGCGCCGTTGTCCCCGACCAGGGCCACCGCCTCGCCGGAGCTGACCTCGAAGTCGACGTCGGTGAGCGCCTGCACGGCGCCGAAACGCTTGGAAATGCCGTGCAGCGCCAGTTGTGGCTGAGCCATGTGCGGTGCCTCCAGGCAGCCGGGCCGCCGGCCGGCACGCTCGCGCTGTGCCGGCCGGGCAGCTTGCGGACCTCAGCTGATGCCGAGGGTCTTGCAGACGGCAGCGGCTGCGCCGGTGCAGACTTCGCTGGGCTTCCAGAACCCGTCTGCGATGACGGTCGACTTGATATTGCTCTTGGTCACCGCGACCGGCGGCAGCAGGATCGAGGGGATGTCGGACGTGCCGTTGTTGGTCGTCGCCGTGGCACCGGTCGGCTTCTTGCCCTGCAGCAAGTCGTACGCCGCCTGGGCGGCGGCCGCGGTCTCGGCCTTGGTCGCCTTGTAGACGGTCATGTACTGGTCACCGGTGAGGATTCGCTGGATACCGGCCGCCTCGGCGTCCTGCCCGGTCACCGGCGGGATCTTGGTGAACCCACCGGACTTCATGGCGGCGATGGCGCCACCGGCGGTGCCGTCGTTCGCCGCGTACACGCCGTCGATCTTGCCCTTGCCGAGCTTCGTGATGGCAGCCTGCATCTCCTGCTGCGCCTTGTCGTTGCTCCAGTCCGGCGTGTCGTACTCGGCGCCGATCGTGACCTTGCCGTCCAGCGCGCTGTGCGCGCCCTTCTTGAACTGGGCGGCGTTCGGGTCGGTCGGCGAGCCGTTGATCATGACGATCGTCGGCTTGGCTCCGGCGCCGGCGGCCGCCAGGCCCTTGAGCAGCGCCTGACCCTGCAACTTGCCGACCTGCTCGTTCTGGAAGGAGACGTAGACGTCGGCCGGCCCGCTGACCAGGCGGTCGTAGGAGACCACCGGGACGTTCTGGGCCTTGGCCTTGGCGACGATGGTTTGGGCTGCCTTGCCGTCGACCGGGTCCAGGACCAGGACCTTCGCGCCCTGAGTGAGCGCCGCGTCGGCCTGCTGCTGCTGCTTGGCCGAGTCCTGGTTGGCGTTGGAGTACAGCACCTTGCACCCGGAACAGAGTTCTTTCATCTTGGCTTCGAACTCCGGCCGGTCGTGGGCCTCGTACCGGGCGGTCTTAGTCTCCGGGAGGAGCAGCGCGATGTCCCCGGTCTTGCCGCCGGCGGCGGCCGTGCTGGACCCGGCGGGGGGCGTGGTGCCGGTCGAGGTGGTGGACTTCTTGCTGCTGCCGCAGGCGGCAGAGCCGAGCGCGAGCAGCAGCATCGAGCCGGCCGCCAGCGCGCGTGTGGACCGTGATGTCATGCGACTTCCTTTCGTGGGGTGATCCCGCTATGGGCGATTGTGCCGGAGGAAACGACGCGGCGAACCGGTCGGAGCAGGTGGCTAGGTCGGCGCCGGGGGGGCCATGTGCTGGGCCAGCAGCCGGTTGGCGCTGCGCAGGGCCAGCGCCAATCCGCCGAGCACTTCGGCGCGTTGACCAAGCGCTCCCGCGACGATCTGCGCATTGTCGGAGATGGTATGCATGGCGTGCCGTCGGACCACGTCGCGCATCGGAGCCAACAGGATGGTCCCGGCCGCGGCCAGCGTCCCGCCGACCACTACCCGTTCCGGGGCGAGCACGTTGCAGGCCGCGGCCACCGCTGTGCCGATCGCCCGACCGGCGTCGGCGATAATTCGACGGCAGCCGCTGTCGCCGTTGACTGCCCGGCTGATGGCCTCCGGAATGGTCAGCCCCGCACCGTGGCTGGACCGCAGCAGCGCCAGCAGGGCCTCCGAGCCGGCCATGGTCTCCAGGCAGCCGCGATCGCCGCACTGGCACAGGCCCCCGCGGTCGTCCACGGTGACGTGCCCGATCTCACCCGCGATGCCGCCGGAACCCCGGTAGAGCCGGCCGTCGAGGATCAGCCCGGCGCCGACACCGGTTGCCGCCTTGACGTAGAGCAGGTGCCGGGCACCCATGCCTGAGCCCCACGTCAGCTCGCCGAGAGCGCCGAGATTGGCGTCGTTGTCCACCAGCACCGGAAGCCCCAGGTGCTCCGACATCGCCGCCCGGGCCGGGACGCCGACCCAGCCCGGCAGGATGGCGGGGGACCGGACCTCACCGGTGGTCGGGTCCACCGGACCGGCCAACCCCATGCCGACGCCCAGCACTGCGGAACGCGGTGCGTCGACCTTGGCGAGCAGGCTGTCGGCGACGTCGGCGGCCAGTGGAAGGTCGTCGTCCGCGCCGTGATCGGCGGGTAGGTCGCGGTGGTCCTCGGCGAGCACGGTATGGCCGAGGTCGGCCACCGCGGCCCGAAGATGCCGGTGTCCGAAATCCAGAGCCAGCACCAGGCCGGCACGCTGATTGAGCACGATCCCGGCGCCCCGCCGGCCGCTCGCCCGCCCGCCGGCTCCGTCGACCGAGGGATCGCTGATCCAGTTAATGTCCCGCAACTCTCGGACGATGTTCGATACCGTGGCCCGGGAAAGTCCGGTCCGGCGGGCGATCTCGGATTGGCTGACGGACCCGGCGGTCCTCAGCAGGTCGAGGACCCGTTGACGGTTGGCACTGCGGAGTGCGGTGGGCGAGCCCACCCCGGGTTCGCTGCGGTTGTCCACCCACCGGGAATCCGACTCATCCACGACCAGCAGCGTGCCGGAGGCTCACGTTTCTGTCAAGTTCTGAACATATAACGATTGCATCACCGTCCTACGGGTCACCTTCTGAACGCCTGGCGGCGACCAGCGAACCTTGGGGATCGCTCTACAACCGGGGAACGAAGGTCTCCCCGCGCAGGGCACGTTCAACGACCGACACGGCGGCGGCCGTCCTGTGCAACCGAAGCCCTTCCCGCTCATAGGCCGCCACCGCCGCTTCGATCGCCTCCGGCGGGACGACGCCACGCAGATCGGCCCGGGATGTAGCCAATCCCCGGCGAGCCGCCTCCATCGCACCGCTCAGGTGGCCGGCGGCGAAGCGGGCCAGCAGCACCGGATGGGCCCGCAGCACCTGGTAGGCCCGGTACTCCGGCGGGCACAGGTCGAAGAGCCAGCCGATCGCCCTGCGCTGGAAGCCGGGCGAGCCGGGCGGTGGCAGGTCCGGGGGCCACCCCGGCGGGCTGTGGGCCGCAGTCACCGCCCCAGTGTGCGGGCCACCCCGCCGCTCGCCACGCTCGCCGCCACCGCGGGCTCAGCGGCCGGCGGTACTCGCCAGCGCCTCGGGCACGGCCCGCCGGGCCAGGGGCGGGCCGGGCATTGCCGGCACGTGCAGCCTGCCGTTCGGCCAGCCCCGGTCGGCTTCTCCGGCACCCAGGGCATCGAGCATCGGGAGGTAGACGTCCTCGGTCTTGACGAACTGGAGGCGGACCAAGGCGTACAGACCGAACAGCACACGGCGAAGGTCGTCCGCCTGCGGCGCTGACGTGGAGGTGGTCAGTCGACCCCGCAGTACGCCGAGCTCGTGGGTCAGCGTGACCATCTCGCGGGTGTCCCGGCTCAGGGCACTGACCTCGCTGTCGATGACGGCCGCCAAGGCCACAGACTGGGCGGCCAGGTGCGGGATGATCTGCTTGATCAGCAGCGTGTAGGAGTCGTCGCAGGCCCGGCGGACCGCCCGGACGTCCGCCTTCTCCACCAGGCAGGCGGTACGCCGCAGGAGTTCGGCCAGCGGTTGCAGGCGACGATGCTCGCCGCGCAGCGCGGCCCGGCCTCGGGCAGCCGCCGTCCCGAGTGATCGCTGAGAGCCTTGCTGAGGCCGTTGCTGGGGCCCTTGCTGGGACATTGGGCCACCTCCGGGAGTGGGGGCCGCTACCGACCGGTGCCGCTACTGATCAGTATCGCTGGTTGCCGCACAGTCTCGGCAGGGTCATTAGGCCCTGCGGTTCCCTTGGTAGCTACCAGCTAGGCCGGGACCGGCTCGGTCGGTACCAGCAGGGCGACGCATTCGACGTGGTGCGTCATCGGGAACAGGTCCAGCGCCCGCAGCCCCGCCAGCCGGTAGCCGAGCCGGCCGAAGGTGGCCACATCGCGGGCCAGGCTTGCCGGGTCGCACCCGACGTACCCAATGGCCCGGGCTCCGGTGCGGACCACCGCGGTCACCACCTCGCGGCCGGCCCCGGCACGCGGTGGGTCCAGGACGACCACGTCCCGGGCGATCTCGGCCGGCGGCAGCCGGTCCAGCAGCCCGGCGCCGACCCGAGCCCGCCGGACGCGGACCTGGGGCAGGTCGGCCAGATTATGCGCGGCATCCGCGGCCGCTCGCCGGTTGCCTTCTACGGCCAGGACCCGCCCGTCCGGCCCGACCTGCTCCCCCAGCGCGCCGGCGAACAGCCCCACTCCGCAGTACAGGTCGAGGATGTGCTCCCCAGGAGCCGGATCGGACAACTCGACCACTGTGGCCACAAGGGTGTCCGCCGCGCCGGGGTGAACCTGCCAGAAGGCGCCACCGGAGACCCGCCAGCTGCGCCCGGCGGACTGCTCCCGGATGGGCCCCGGCGGGTTACCCGACGCGCTGACCAGGCAATCGCCGCTGGTCGCCCCGACCGCTACGCGCACCGAGTCGACGCCGGGCCAGCGGCGCTGCGGCACGCCGGCGGAGTTCACCAGCGGGTGGGCGATGAGGCATTGCTCGACGGGCTGCACGGCGTGGGACCGGTGCTGGCGGAAACCGACCTCACCACCGCCGGAGACCGCGAAGGCGACCCGGGTCCGCCAACCCAGCCCGTCGGGCGCGCCGGGTACCTCGCGCACCTCCGGGCTGACGTCCAGCCCGGCAAGCCGGGCGAACTGCTCCCGGATGACGTCCGCCTTTCCCCGCCGCTGAGCGCCCAGGGCGACGTGCTGCCAGTCGCAGCCACCGCATGCTCCGGGGCCGGCGTAGCGGCACGGCGGCGGCACGCGGTCCGGCGCCGGCCGCAGGATCTCAACCGCATCCGCCCGCAGGTAGCGCGCCCGCTCCTCGGTCACCCTGGCCCGAACCCGCTCACCGGGCAGGGTATGGCGGACGAAGACCACCCGGCCGTCGGCGGCCCGCGCGACGCAGGCCCCGCCGGGGGCCACCGCACCCACCTCGAGCTCCAGCCAGTGACGGTGGCCGGGTCGGGTCATTCAGCCCGTACCCGTGCCGACCGGCGGCTCGGCCGGCGTGTCGGTAGATCGCCGGCCGTTCCCCGGCTCGCTGGCCGGCGGGACGCGCCGGGTACCGTCCAGGGGACGTCGGCTGTCACCGGGCGCGGCCCAGATAGATGTCGCGGTGTGCTCCCGGCCGTGGGAGGAGCGGAGCTGCCAGGGCACGCTGGTCATGAGCACCCCGGACTGGAAACGCAGCCTGGTCTTCAAGCGAAGGGCGCTCTGGTTGTGCAGCAGGTGCTCCCACCAGTGCCCGACGACGTACTCCGGGACGTAGACGATGACGACGTCGCGCGGGCTTTCCCGGCGGACGTGCTTGACATAGTCCACCACCGAACTGGTGACCTCGCGGAAGGGTGAGTCCAACACGACCAGCGGCACCGGGATGCCGCGCCGGTCCCACTCCTCCTGCAGGACCTTGGCGTCGTCGGGGTCGACCTGGACGGTGACCGCGACCAGCGTGCTGGGCCGGGTGGCCCTGGCGTACGCGATCGCCTGCAGCGTGGGCTTGTGAATCCTGGATACCAGCACCACGGCGTGGATCCGGGACGGCAGGGTGGTGTCCTGCTCGTCTGGCACGAGCTCGCGGGCCACCTGCCGGTAGTGCCGCCGGATGGCCACCATGATGCCGAAGATCACCGGCATGGCGATAACCACGATGTACGCGCCGTGGGTGAACTTGGTGCCCAACACGATGACGAGCACGGTGCCGGTGAAGACGGCGCCGATCGAGTTGACAATCCTCGACCGGAACATCCGCCGCCGGGCGGCGGGCTCCCGCTCGATGCTGAGCAGCCGGTTCCAGTGCCGGATCATCCCGGTCTGGCTCAGAGTGAAGGAGACGAAAACCCCGACGATGTAGAGCTGGATCAGCCGGGTCGAGGACGCCTCGAAGGCGACGATGAGCAGGCAGGCGAAGCCGGCCAGCACAACGATGCCGTTGCTGAAGGCCAACCGGTCGCCGCGGGTGTAGAGCTGGCGCGGCAAGAAGCCGTCGCGGGCCAGAATCGAGCCGAGCACCGGGAAGCCGTTGAAGGCGGTGTTCGCCGCCAGCACCAGGATCAGGGCGGTTACGGTCTGCAGGTAGTAGAACCCGATGGTGTTGTGGCCGCCGAACACTGCCGCGCCCACCTGGGCGATCACTGTCGGCTGGGCGTCCTGCGGCCCGTTGAAGCCCACCAGCCGGGCGCCGGTGGCCGGGTCGGTGATCTTGACGTGGGTGGCCAGCGCCAGCGCGGTGACCCCGGCGAACATGGCGACCGCGACGGACCCGAGGAGCGCGAGCGTGGTCGCGGCGTTCTTCGACTTCGGCACCTTGAAGGCGGGCACCCCGTTGCTGATGGCTTCCACGCCGGTCAGCGCCGTGCACCCCGAGGCGAAGGCCCGGAGTAGCAGAAAGCCCAGGGCCAGCCCGGCGAAGGTACCGGACCCGGCCGGCGCAATCGAGTACCGGGCGCTCTCCGCCTCGATGTGGTGCCCGCTGACGATCCGGTATCCGCCCAGCGCGATCATCACGGTCACGCCGAGGATGAACCCATAGGTGGGAATGGCGAACGTGGTGCCCGACTCACGAACGCCCCGCAGGTTCAGCAGGGTGATGACGGCGATGATGACCACGCACAACTCGACCTGGCGGCCCTGCAGCGAGGTGATCGCCGAGGTGATGTTGTCCACCCCGGAACTCACCGACACGGCCACGGTGAGCACGTAGTCGACCATCAGTGCGCTGGCCACGGTGAGTCCGGCGTACTGCCCCAAGTTGGTGGTGGCGACCTCGTAGTCGCCGCCGCCGCTGGGATAGGCATGCACGTTCTGGCGATAGGAGGCGACCACGACCAGCATGAGCAGCCCGACAGCGGCGGCGATGTAGGGGGTGAAGTGGAACAGCGCCGTGCCGCCGAGCGCCAGCACGAGCAGGATTTCCTGGGTCGCATAGGCCACCGAGGACATGGCGTCGCTGGCGAACACCGGCAGTGCGATCTTCTTCGGCAGCAGCGTCTCGCCCAGCTGCTCGCTGCCGAGCGGCTGGCCGACGAAGAGCCGCTTGGCCAGCGCAGCCGGGGAGGAAGGCACGGTGAAATGGTAGGTCTCCGGGACGACCGTCCGAGCGCCGGAGCGCCCGTGTAGCGTCTCCAGACGTGCATATCGTGATCATGGGCTGCGGTCGGGTCGGCTCGCGCCTGGCCAAGGGCTTGGTCGCCGACGGTCACACCGTGGCGGTCGTCGACCGCGAAGTCACCGCGTTCCGGCGACTCGGGGAGAACTTTTCCGGGCAGACGGTGTTCGGCGTCGGCTTCGACCGGGACACGCTGCTGGAAGCCGGCATAGAGCGCGCCGACGCCTTCGCCGCGGTGAGCAGTGGGGACAATTCCAACATCATCTCGGCTCGGGTGGCCCGGGAGACCTTCAACGTGGCGAACGTTGCCGCCCGGATCTACGACCCGCGCCGGGCCGCGGTGTACCAGCGCTTCGGCATTCCGACGGTGGCCACCGTGCGCTGGACCACCGATCAGATGAGACGACGCCTGCTGCCGGCCGGCGCGGAGCCGGAGTGGCGCGACGCCACCGGCACCGTCGTGGTCGCCGAAGTGCACGTCGACCCGGCCTGGATCGGGCTGCGCTGTATCGAGATCGAGGAGCTGGCCCGGCTGCGGCTGGCCTTCCTCACCCGCCTCGACGAGGCCAGGTTGCCCGAGCCGGGACTGGTCCTGCAGGAAGGGGACCTGCTGCACGTCCTGGCGCGCAGCGCGGACCTCGGCCGGATCGAGCAGGTGCTCGGCGCGGCGCCGCCGAATGCGCGGTAGCCGACCGGCGGGCGTCGTGTGGGTTGGGTGATGGCACGGTGGGGGGCCACGGGTTTGGCATGATGACAGCGCTGGGAGGCAGCCATGAGAGTGGCCATCGCGGGCGCCGGCAACGTCGGACGCTCGATCGCCGCTGAACTGGTCGACAACGGCCACGAGGTGCTGCTCCTGGAAAAGGACGAGCACGCGTTGAAGAAGGCGACCGTTCCCGGCGCGACCTGGTTGCTCGCCGACGCGTGCGAGATCACCTCCCTGGAGGACGCCCAACTGGAACGCTGCCAGGTGGTGATCGCGGCCACCGGTGATGACAAGGCGAACCTGGTCATGTCGCTGCTGGCGAAGACCGAGTACGGGGTCCGCCGGGTGGTTGCCCGGGTCAACCACCCGAAGAACGAGTGGCTGTTCAACGAGTCGTGGGGAGTCGACGTGGCGGTGTCCACACCGCGGCTACTCTCCGCGCTGGTGGAGGAAGCCGTTAGCGTGGGCGACCTGGTTCGGCTGATGACGTTCCGGGAGGGTCAGGCCAACCTCGTCGAGCTGACCCTCAGCGATGACGCCGGGCTCGTCGGGCATCGCGTCGGAAGTGTGAGCTGGCCGCCGGATACGGCGTTGGTGGCCATCCTGCGCAGCGGGCGGGTGTTGGTACCCCACCCGGACGACCCGCTCGAGGCCGCCGACGAGTTGCTGTTCATCGCCGCCCCGGACGTCGAAGACCAGTTGGAGGAACTGCTCACCGGCCGAATACGGCCGGTTCAGCCCTCCGGCGGCAAAAGGTCGTACGTGGGGTTGTAGATCGTACGGGCGCCATCCAACGCGCAGATCCGGCCGTGCGCCAGGACGTGGCGGCCCGGCTCGATGCCGGCGATGCGACGTCGGCCCAGCCAGACCAGGTTCACCGTTCCGGAGCCGTCCCACAACTCCGCCGCCAGAGCCGGAATCCCGGCCCGGGGCCGCAAGGTGACCGTGCGCAGGATGCCCGCGACGCTGGTCGGCTGCCGGTCCGGGCACTGCGCCACCGGCGTGGCCCCCAGCGAACTCACCGAGCCCTGAAGATCTTCAGCCTCCAGCTCGGCGGGCTGTGCGGATAGGTTGTGCAGGGCCCGTTTGATCAGACCGCCCTGTTTCATGCCCCCAGCGTAGGCGGGTTCGGTACCGGAGCCTCACCGCACCTCGGTGATCTCCGGCCCGCGCTCGAATGGATTCATCGTCGAGGGATCCGCAGCGGTGGCCGGCGGCGGGCCACCCGGTTCGGCCGGCTCCTCGCTAGCCGCGTCGGTCGGCACTCCGGCCGCCTCCATGATCTCGCGCGGGACACTCAACGGCAGCGGGTCACGCGGAGCCATCGCTTCGCTGCCGCGTACCACGACGGTCGCTCGGAAAGCCTCCTCCAACTCCCCCGCCGCGCCAGGGGACACCGCTTCGCCGGTGAACAGCCCGCGCAGGAACCAGCGCGGGCCATCGACGCCGACGAATCGGGCCGGCTGGAAGCCGATGGCGCCGCCTTCGTCCTGGACCGGGACCTGACCGTGCAACTCGGTGCCGAACGTCCCGTCGGCTTCGGCGACCTTCCCGCCGGCCTCCCGCAGCGATTCGGCGATCTCGGTCCTGACCTCCGCCCAGATGCCACTGCGGCGAGGCGCGGCGAACGCCGAGAGCTGCACCGCGCCCGCCCCGATGATGACGGTCGGCACGACGGTGCCTTCGGGGGTCACGTCCAACTGGACCTGGGCACCGTCTGGAATAGCCAGCCGAAGGCCACCGAGGTCGAACCGCTCGACGTCGGCATCCGGTACCTCGGCGAGGTCCCACGGACCGTTGGGCCGCGGCGCCAGCCCGACCCGTTCCGAGGTGGCCTCGAGCTCGGCCTCCGCCCGTGGGTCCGCCCCCGCGGCCCGGCCCTCGTCCTGGGCACCGTGATGGGTCTCGCCATGGGGGTGGCGCGGTTCCTTGTCAGTCGTGCCACGTCGCCGTCGGAACACGGCCTACTCCCTGCTGCTGGTCGATGTGCGGGCGCTCCCGATCGGCGACGGCTCGGTCGCCGACGGCCCCGAGGGCGGCGCCTCGGTCGCGGCGGCGAAGCCGCCGGTGGAGCCGAAGCCGGCGTCGGCCCGTCCCGATGCGGGCAGGGTTTCGACGTCGAGGAAGCTGACCGCCGCGACGGGTTGGACCACCAGTTGAGCGATACGGTCGCCGCGCCGCAGTTCGATCGGCCGCCTCGGGTCCAGGTTCACCACGATTACCTTGACCTCGCCACGGTACCCGCTGTCGATCGTGCCTGGAGCGTTGACCAGGGCCAGCCCCCGCTGGGCCGCCAGCCCGGAGCGGGGATGCACGAAGCCGGCGTACCCGGACGGCAGGGCGAGCGCGATGCCGGTCGGCACGACAGCCCGTTCCCCGGGCGCCAGCCGGACGTCCATGGCGGCCACCAGGTCGGCACCCGCGTCGCCGACATGGGCGTAGCTGGGCAACGGAAGCTCGGGGTCCAGCCGTTGAACGGCCACCACCAGGTCGCTCACGGGTTGTATCGGCTCTCGACGAAGCGGTCGTGCAGGCGTACCGAGTCGGCCGCCCACTCACTCGCCCGCCCGAAGGTGGTGAAGTGTTCCAAGGGCACCACCGCGAACAGCGCCTCGGCGGTCGCCGCCAGCGTCCCGTCGGCGTCGCCGATCCAGCCGCGCGCGCTGGTCCGGATCAGCCGGCGGGAGACGCCGGTGCACTCGGCCACGATGTGCAGCGTCTCCCCCACCGGCAACGGGTGCCGGTACGTGGTGGTCAGCCGGGCGGTCACGGCGGGTTGCCGGATCATCCACAACAAGGCCCCGAGCGCCTCGTCGAAGGCGGCCGCGATGACGCCGCCGTGGGCCAGCCCCGGGGCACCTTGATGCGCCTCGGCCACGGTGAGCCGGGCCTCGACGCTGACCCCCTCGCCGACAGTGACCTGGAGTTGCAGGCCGTGCGGCTGCTCCGGGCCGCACCCGAAACACCGCGCATAGTGCGGGCCCATCGGGGTGCCGGCCGGCGGGGTGTCCGGGTGTCGCACGGGGGCCTCCACGGTTGGCGACCCTATCCGTCCTCGGCCCGACCGGCTGCCCGGTACCAGCCGCCCCGCCGGCTCGCTCGAACCATCACTCGGCAGGTACGGACCACCCACGCACGGCTCCCCCAAGTGATCGTCCGCGGGCAGATACGTACCCGGTAAGGGCCCGCTCCGCCGGTCCGAGGGGGAGCATCCAGACTGGTGGCATGCCCAGTTCCGCAGCCCCAGGCGGCGAGGCTTCCTCGCCGTCGAGCTACACCGAGCGGCTCACCGTCCCGCTGTGGTGGTGGCCGGTCGCCGCCTTCCTGGTGACCCTGCTCGGCGCGGAATTCCACGTCGGGCTGCCGCTGGCCGCCAAGGTGGCCACCTACCTGGTCTTCGGCGGCGTCGCGGTCTTCCTCCTGCTCTTCGCGGGGGCGGTCCGGGTGGGCGTGCGCGACGGGGCGCTCCTCGCCGGCCGGGCGAGCCTGCCGGTGCGCCACGCCGGCGAGGTGCACCTTCTGGACCGGGCGGCGATCCGCCGCCTGATGGGCCCGGAGGCCGACCCGGCCGCCTGGACGGTCCACCGGCCGTGGATCCGGGAGGGCCTGGCTGTGGTGGTGGCCGACCCGGACGACGACACCCCGTACTGGCTGATCAGCACCCGGCGGCCGACACGCTTGGCGGCCGCGCTGGCCGCCGCCCAGTCACAGGTTCTCCCCGGCGCGCCCGCCCCGCCGGACGGCGGGGCTTAGGCTGCTGCCGGATACCGCGAACTGGTTCCGGGCAGATCCCACCGTCTCCGAGGAGGTCGACGCATGGCGCAAGCGGCGTCAAAGATGGGCTGGAAGGTCTTCGGCGGGGTGTCCGCCCTGGGCGCGGGCATTCTGGCTCGCAAGCTCCTCACGGCGGCATGGACGAAGGCCACCGGCAAGACGCCGCCGGTGAATCCGGCTTCGGCGGAGACCACCTGGCCCGAGGCGATCGGCTGGGCCGCCCTGTCCGGCACGGCGTACGGCATCGCCCGGGTCGTTGCCCAGCGGAAGGCGGCCGACACCTGGCGCAAGGCAAGCGGCAGCCTGCCGCCGGGTCTGGAGGAAGTCAGCTGACCGTTGCGGTCAGCCCCGAAGCTGGCGAAGCATCGCGTCTGCGAAGCGGCGGGTTTCCCGCCGGTTGAGTTCGCCGCCGGCGACCGCGCCGGCCAGGAACGGCAGGTAGGTCGTGACATTGCGACCGGCTCGGCGCATCAGCCGCTGCCGGAGCTGCCGGCGCACCGCCACCCCGACCACTCCGGTGAGCCCGGCCCGCTGGTTCGGATCGATGGCCCGCTGACTGGCCCAGGCCAGGACGTACGCGGTGCCTCGCTGGGCCGTACTGCCGGTTGGTCGCCGGCGGTACACCTCGTGCAGTTCGGCAAGCAGCTTCACCTCGATGGCGACCACGGCCAGCGTCTCCGCGGCCACCAGCACCGGCGCAGTGAGCAAAGCCGGGGGCGCGACGAACTCGATCGCCGCCACCGCCCCGCCGGCGGCGCCCACCGAGGCCGTGGCCCGCGCGGCCGCGGTGACCAGGGCGTCGGCCAGCGCGGCGCCGTCCAGTCCGTCGTGCTGGTCCCGCAGCGCCGCCAGATCCCGAATGGGCACCTGTGGAGCCACTTCCAGGACGATCTCGCTCAGCCAACGGCCGCTGCTCACAGCGGCGGCGCCGGCCAGCTTGGCACTACCGGCCAACCCGGCCGCCAGCGAGCCGATCAGCCGCCCCCGGGATCGGGTGTCCAGCGGCTCGTCCCGAGACAGCCGGGCCACCAGCTGTGGGATGGAGTCGGCTTCGATCGGCGCCGCGGAAACCGGTGCGTCGGGCTTGCCGTCCCGGTTCCGGCCTCGACTGCTCAGGCCGCACACTCCCGGCAGACCAGTGCACCGCCGGCACTGGTCGCCAGCTGGCTGCGGTGATGCACCAGGAAGCAGCGCGAGCAGGTGAACTCATCCGCTTGGCGGGGGAGCACCCGGACGGTGAGCTCTTCCCCGGACAGGTCGGCGCCGGGCAGTTCCAGCGCCTCGGCGAGGTCGGCCTCGTCGACGTCGACGGCACCCGTCTGGGCCTCGGCGCGCCGCGCCTTCAGCTCTTCGAGGCTGTCCTCGCCGATCTCGTCTTCGGTTGTTCTCGGGCTGTCGTAGTCAGTTGCCATAATGTTCCTCGCTTTCGCCTTGAGCGCGGAAGATAACGCCTGAGCTGGCGCGGTATTCCGGGCGGCGGCTGATTGTGTCCCATCACACGCCCGTTCGCGACCGATTTGATGAAAACGCACTGACCGCAGGACCCAGGTCCCACCTCTGAGCGACCGGGTACCGGGGAAGAAGGGCGCGCATGGCGACCATTGGCTCCTTCTTGTCCAAGCGAGGAACACCCGGGTACCGCGCAGCCGGCTCGAGATCATCTCGCCGGGCAAGCCGGCCGTGGGGTCTTTAGCGAGGGGGTTTCGGGGGTAGCTGCTCCGGGTGACCTCGCCTCCCCCCTGGCTGGCCGGCGCGCGCCTGCCGGTGACCGCCGAGTCGGTCGGCCCGCTGCTGCGGGCGGCCCGGGCGGCGGGGGCGCTGGACCTGCCGTTACCCGGCTGCGGTGCGACGCTGGCCCGCTGGCAGGCCCTTGCCGAGATGTCCGCCGCCGACCTGGTGCTCGGCCGGCTCGCCGAGGCGCACGCCGACGCGGTCGCCATCCTCGCCGAGCTCGGCTCCGCCCGGCCCGACGGCCTGTACGGGGTGTGGGCCGCCGAGCCCCCGTGGGCTCGTGTCGAGGCGGCCCACACGGCAGCCGGCTGGGTGCTGAACGGGCGCAAGGCCTGGTGCTCCGGCGCGCTGCTCCTCGACCGCGCCCTGGTGACGGCGCACGCCGCGGACGGCCGGCGGCTGTTCGACATCGCCGTCCGCGGCCTCACGCCGGTAGCCGACAGCTGGGCGGCGGTCGGGATGGCGGCCAGCGGGTCGGTCAGCGTCGAGCTGGGCGAGGTGTCGGCGGTCCCGGTCGGCGGCCCGGGAGCGTACCTGGACCGGCCCGGATTCTGGCACGGCGGCGCCGGGGTGGCGGCCTGCTGGTACGGCGGCGCGCTCGGGGCCGCCCGGGTGCTGCTGCGCGCCGCCCGATCCGCCGCGCGCGACCCGCACGCCGTGGCCCACCTCGGTGCCGTTGACGCGCTGGTCGCCGGGCTTGGGGCGCACCTGGCCGTCGCGGCGGCGGAAATAGATGCCGATCCGCACGGCCCGGCCGCGCGGCAGCGGGCGCTCCGGTTGCGGTCTCGGGTGGAGGCCGGGGCCACGGAAATCCTCGACCGGGTCGGCCGCGGGCTCGGAGCCGGCCCGCTGTGCCTGGATCCGGTTCAGGCCCGGCGAGCCGCGGACCTGCCGGTCTACCTGCGGCAGTCCCATGCCGAGCGCGACCTCGCCGCGTTGGGCCAGCTCGCGGTCGACGAGGCGACCTGGTGAGCGCCGACGTGTTAGCGCTGCCGTGGTAGAGCTGCCGTGGTAGAGCGGATCGCGGGCACGGGGACGCCGGAGAGCGCCTGGCAGCCGTACCTGCGCTCCCTCACCCTGCCCGCGCTGGCCGTGACGCCCGCGCCGAGCCGGGCGGTCGTCGTCGCGCCGCACCCGGACGACGAGGTGCTCGGCGTCGGCGGCCTGCTGGCCGTCCTCGCCGCGGCCGGCACTCAGGTGGATCTGCTGGCCGTCACCGACGGCGAGGCCAGCCATCCCGGCGGATCGGTGCCGCCGCCGGAGTTGGCCAGGCGGCGTCGCGCCGAGACGTGCGCCGCGCTGGACGCCTTGGCGGTACCGGCCCGGGTACGCCACCTGCACCTGCCGGACGGCGGTCGGGACGCGCTCACCGAGCCGGTGGCCGAGGCCCTGGCACTGCGGCCCGGGGACTGGCTGCTCGGCCCGTGGATCGCCGATGGGCACCCTGACCACGAAGCGGTCGGCCGGGCCTGCGTCCGGGCCGCCGAGCGCGACGGCGCCCGCCTGCTCGGCTACCCGGTGTGGACCTGGCACTGGGCGGCCCCCGGCGACCCGCGGGTACCGTGGGCCACCGCGGTCCAGGTCACCTGGCCGCCCGAGGTGTCGGTGCGCAAGGCGGCGGCCATCGCCGCGTTCGGCACCCAGATCGCTCCGCTCGGCCAGGCGCCGGCCGACGCGCCGGTGCTCCCGCCGAACGTGCTGGACCGCTTCGCCCGGCCGTACGAGGTGCTGTTCCGATGACCCTGCCCGCCGACTACTTCGACCGGCTCTACGCCGCCGACCCCGATCCGTGGGGCTTCACCACCCGCTGGTACGAGCGGCGCAAGTACGCCCTCACCGTGGCGGCGCTGCCGGCCCCGAGTTACGACCTGGGATTGGAGATCGGCTGCTCGGTCGGCGTGCTGAGCGCGGCGCTCGCCACCCGGTGCGCCTCGCTGGTCGCCGTCGACGCCAGCGCGGCGGCCCTCGATGCGGCTCGGGGCCGGCTGCCCACGTCGGTTCGGCTGGTACGGGCCGCGGTACCCGGCGAGTGGCCGGCCGGGAGCTACGACCTGGTGGTGCTCTCCGAGGTCGGCTACTACCTCGACGCCGGGGACCTGGCTCGATTGCTGGACCTCATCGAGCACGACCTGGCGCCCGGGGGCACCGTGGTGGCCTGCCACTGGCGGCACCCGGTTTCGGACTACCCGCAAAGTGGGGATCAGGTGCACGCCGCCCTGGCCCGGTGGCCGCGGCTGTGCCGGGTCGAGGAGGAGGACTTCCTCCTCGACGTACTGGCACCCGGTGGCGGGCCGAGCGTGGCCCGGCGGGAGGGACTGCTCTGACCGACGACGATCCGACCCGCCCGGCCGGCAGCCGGGCGGCCGGCATCCGGGCGGTCGGGATCGTAGTGCCCGCCCACAACGAACGACATCTGCTGCCGGCCTGCCTGGCCGGGCTGCGAGCGGCCGCCCGGCATCCGGCGCTGCGGCACATCCCGGTGCACCTCGTGCCGGTCCTCGACGCCTGCACAGACGACACCGGCGCGGTGGCTCCCGGGGCAGTGCACGTTGCGGCCCGCAACGTCGGGGTCGCCCGAGCGGCCGGGTTCGCCGCGGTTCTCCGGCGGGAGGCCGGGCAGGACCCGACGCAGATCTGGCTGGCGACCACCGACGCCGATTCCACCGTCCCGGCCGACTGGCTGGCCCAGCAGTTGCGGCTGGCCGCGCTCGGTGCCGAAGTCGTGGCCGGCACCGTCCGGGTCAGCGACTGGTCGGAGCAGCCGGCTGCGGTCCGGTCCCGCTTCGCCGGCGGTTACGGTACGCCCGGCGACGGGCACCCGCACGTGCACGGCGCGAACCTCGGCTTGTCCGCCGCGGCCTACCTCGACGCCGACGGGATGCCGCCGCTAGCGCTCGCCGAGGACCGGGCTCTGGTGGCGGCACTGCGCGGGCGGGCCCGCCGGATGGTTGCCACCGGGCGGATCCCGGTCACCACCAGCGGCCGGCGCGAAAGCCGTACGGTCGGCGGGTTCGCCGACTACCTGCGCGGCCTGAGTTCCTAGCCGGTACCAGGGGCCGCGACCTTAAAGGCCTCGCGTCTCGGCGAGCCCGCGACGCTACCGGGCGCCGGCCTGTTGGTCGGCGAGGCGCCGTACCACGACATCGGGGCCGGGGAAGAACAGTCCCCGGGCACCGTCGGGTTCCCAGGCCACGACGTAGGGCGGAGCGCCATCGACACCGTGCACCTCAACGATCTCACCCCGTCGCTCGTAGCCGCGCAGATGCCGGCTGCGGACGACGAGCCGGTCACCGCGAAATCCCTGCATGGGGCGACCCTTCTTCGGCTGTGGCTGCTCGTAGCCATTTGATCACTGCGTTCCCGGTTTGTCACTACCGCCGCGTGCACTCCCGGCGCAGGCACTCCCAGCCGCGTGGGCTCGACCGAGCGCGGTAGTCTCCGGGCGTTGCCGATGCACCCGGTTCTCCGCCCGTCGAGAAAGGCTCCCCATGATCGTCCGACGCCTCGCCCGCCCGCTCCTCGCCGCCTACTTCGTCGCCGGCGGGGTGGACACCCTGCGGAACCCGTCGGGAGCCTCGGCCGCTCCGGTCGCCCCGGCACTGGCGACGAAGCTCCCCCGGTCGGTGGCCTCGGACCCGGAGCAGTACATGAAGATCGACGCCGGCGTGAAGATTCTCAGTGGCCTGATGCTGGCCACCAACCGGGCTCCCCGGCTGTCCTCCGCCGTGCTGGCCGTGAGCCTGGTTCCGAGCACGCTGATGGCGCACCGATTCTGGGAGGCGAAGGACAGTGCCGCGATGCGCGACCAGCAGCAGCACTTCTTCGCCAACGTCAGCCTGTTCGGCGGCCTGCTGATCGCGGCCATGGACACCGCGGGCAAGCCGTCGCTGCGCTGGCGGGCGTCGAAGGCATCCACCTTCGCCAAGGCGAAGGCGGTCGACGCGCTACCGATCGGCTGACGCGCTGCGCGAGCGGCGGGCCGCACCGAGTTCCGGCAACGGACGGCGCACCAACTCCCCGGCCCAGGCGGTTTCCAGCGATGGGTCGATCCCGCTGTCGGCGATGGCCAACTGGAAGGTGATCGCCAACTCGCGGCCGTTCATCTCCAAGGTGGCCAGGTTGTTCTCGAACCACGGGCCCTTGGTCACCGCCCAGGCATACGGCGGGTCCGGCACTCCGGCGCGGCGGGACAGGGCCTGCCCGAGCCGGCGGGCCGGGCGGGTTCGGGAGAACCGATCGGCGAACTGGATGGCGCGCTGGATCGGGTTGCGGATGGGTGAGGCGACGACCTGATAGACCGGGCTGCGAACCCCGGCCTCGGGCGGGAAGCTGGCTTCGGCGAGGTAGGCGTAGTGCACGTCGCCGGAGAGGAAGACCACCGAAGCCGGTATCTCGCCGCGGCGACCCGAAGTGACCTCGGCGACCAGGTCCATCAGGGCGATGAACGAGTCGCGGAAGGCGCCCCAGTGCTCCAGGTCGACGGCCTGGCGCACCTTCTCCGCCCACCTGGCGGCCGCGGCCCCCCAGGCCCCGGCGCAGACCGCCTCGTTCCAGCTCTCCAGGAAATGGATCGACGGTGGCAGCAGCACCGGCAGCGAGGACACCACCAACAAATGGTCGAAGTCGCCGGTGACCTGCTCGGTGATCCAGGCCCACTCTCGGCGGTCCACCATTTCCCGCCGGCCGGTGAGGACGCGCCCACACCGCGAGTCGATCACCATGATCCGCACCCGGCCGTGGTCGTGCCGGTAGCTCCAGCGGTGCCCCTTGTAGCCGTCGGCCTCGCGATCAGCCCGTACGGCCAGGTCGCGCAGCACCGGCCAACCGTCGGCCACCCCGTGCAGCCGGGCCAGGACACCCTCGTCGGCGATAGCCGCCGGCGTCAGGTTCCCGAGGTGCTGGTAGAGCCAGTACGACGCCAGGGCCCCGATGATTCGGGGCGGCCACCAGTCGGTGCGCTGCTGTGCGGCGCGCCATGCCTCCGAGGTATTCCAATCGTCGTGTACGTCGTGGTCGTCGAAGATCATGGCGGAGGGCACCACCGAGAACAGCCACCGCACCACCGGCTCGGACCAGGCTTCGCGGTAGAGCTGGGTGTACTCCTCGAAGTCGGCGACCTCTTCATACGGCGGCACCGTGGTGTCCCGGCGGGCTCTGATGAATTCCTTGGTTCGTGGCGACACCTCGTCGGCGTAGACCTGATCGCCCACCAGCAGCAGCACGTGGGGCCACTGCACGGGTTCCCCCCGCAGCATCCGCAGCCCCAGCGCCCGCAGCGCGTCGGCGCCCATGCCCCGCGGATCGGCCCGCTTGTCCAGGCAGTACGGCGGGGTGTCCGGCCGCGCGGCCCGGCAGGAACCGAAGGTCACCCGAAGCGCCTCCCCGGGTCCGCGGGTCCGGAGCACGCTCGGCGGGAACCCGCTGTCCGGCTCCGGCCAGACCAGCTTCCCGTCGAGGCGTACCTGGTACTCCCGCGGCTCCCCGGCGGTCAGCCCCTCGATCACCACCAGGGCGTAGTGGTGGCCGGCCACCGCGAAAGTCGGAGCACGGAAGCCGCCCACGTCGACGTCGCAGGTCGCGTCGGTCTCCACCCAGACCGTCGCGCACGCGTCGCCGACGTGGCGCAGCATCGGTCCGAGGATCAGGGCAGGCACCCGCCCACCCTGGCACACGCCGGGACGGTCCACACCACGCCCGGATCGCCGAGGAGTAGGCGTCCGGCGCTGGGATTCGGCAGACTGTCCGGGACAGGAGAGGAAGTCCGCGAATGTATGAGCTGCGCGTCGTCGCGCTGAGCGAGGACGCCCGCCACGTCGTGCTGGCGCCGGTGTTGCCGGGCCGGCGAGAGCGCTACCGGGTGGCCGTCGATGACCGGCTGCGGGCCGCGCTGCGCGGAGAGCTGGGCCGCCTGGAGCGCAAGATCAGGCCGGACAGCGCGCTCACGCCGCGGGAGATCCAGGCTCGGGTCCGGGCCGGGGAGACGGCGGAGACCATCGCGGCGGCCGCCGGGGTGGCGGTGGAGTGGGTACTGCGGTTCGAGACGCCGGTACTTGCCGAGCGCGCCCAGGTGGCCAGCCAGGCCAGGCACGCTTCGCTCTCCGTGAGCGGCGGGGAGTGGACCGGGGTACCCCTGGAGGAGATCGTCGCCGCCCGGCTGGAAGCCGACGGCAACCGGCCAGAGGTTGCCGAGTGGGATGCCTGGCGCCGAGACGACGGTCGTTGGGTGCTCCAGCTCCAGGTCGGCACCTTCGCGGCGCACTGGCTGTGGGACCCGGCGTTGCAACGGCTGGTCGTCCACGACGACGCCGCTCGTGCCCTGCTGCAACCCGACGGCGCCGGTACCGGACCGGCGACCCGCCCGGCCGAACCACGACGGCTCACGCTGGCGCCGGCGCCACCGGAACCCGAGCCACCCCAGGAGCCGGTTCCTCCGGACGCTCTGGAGCCTGAGCTGGTGGTGGAGCTGCGCTCGGAGAGCGCCGCCGATGCCGAGTCCGAGAGCGCCCCGCATCGCGCCAGCGGGCCAGAGGGCGGCTCACCGCACGGCGACCCGAGCCCCGATCCGGAGTCCCCCGCCGGAACCCCGGCAGCCGAAGCCGAGCCGGCGGACGCCGAGGAGCCGGTGGCCGGATCGGCCGGCGATTCGTCCCGAGCGGCCCGGCGCGGTACCCGGCGCAAGAGCGTGCCGTCGTGGGAAGACATCCTGCTCGGAACCGGCGGCGGTCCGGGGACCGACACCGGGTCCGGCAGCCCCTCCGGCTGACCGGCCGGGGAGGACTGAGCCGGTCGTGGCGCGCTTCGCGGATCGCCGAGCTGCCGGGTACGCCTTGGCCGAGGTGCTCTCCCCGGTCCTGGCCGGGGAGGACCCGGCCCGGGAGACGGTGATCCTCGGCCTGCCACGGGGTGGCGTGCCGGTGGCGGCAGCCGTCGCGCAGCGCCTGGGACTACCGCTCGACGTGCTGGTGGTGCGCAAGATCGGCATGCCGGGGCGCCCCGAGTTGGCCCTCGGGGCTCTCGGCAGCGCCGACGCGTGCTACCTCGACGACGAGTTGATCCGCCGGCTGGGAGTGAGCGCAGGGCAGGTCGCCGCGGTGGTGGCCGCCGAAACCGCCGAGCTCGCCCGGCGGGAGGCGGTGTACCGGGGGACGCGGGAACCGTTGGAGCTCGCCGGCCGGACCGTGGTCCTCATCGACGACGGGCTGGCCACCGGCGCCAGCATGCGAGTGGCCGCCATCGCGGTGCGGGCCAGCGGGCCGGCCGCCGTCCTGGCTGCGGCCCCCGTGGGTCCAACCGGGGTCGACCGGCGGCTGGACGACGTGGTGGACCGGGTCGTCGTGGCGCACTACCCCAAGTCGTTCCTCGCGGTCGGGCACGCCTATGCCGACTTCACCCAAGTTTCCGACGACGAGGTGCGCACCTTGTTGGGGATTGCCGGAAATAGCGGCCCCTGAGACGTTACCGCGGTTGATCTGCCAGGTACCGGATCAATTGGCGCGCATTGGTCTGGGCGTAATCGCGGTAGCAGTTGTTCATCAGGACGTGCGTCGTATCGGCGGAGGACGCCAGAGCGGCGATTCTCGGCGCCCAAGAGGCCAACTCGGCATCGGCATAGCGGTATCCGAAGCGCTGGTAGATGTCCCGGCTGGTCCAGTGCTCGCTGTGACCGTGGAACCGGACGACGGCCAGCCTGGCGGTCGCGGCGAGCACCGGGGGGATGGAGCTGGGGTGACCCTGGGGCATGTCCACGCAGACGTACGGGATGCCGTAGGAGGCGAGGAAGTCCAGCGTCTCCCGCTGGTTCTCCGGTCTCATCCAGGTCGCGTTCCGGAACTCGACGCAGATCGTCATCGCCGCGCTGGCGCAGCGCTCCTGACACTCCAGCAGGTAGGCCCGGCTGCGCTTCCCGATCGGGAACCACTGCGGAAACTGGAAGAGAAGCGCGCCGAGCTTGCCGGCGTCGCGCAGCGGCGCGAGTGCGCCGAGGAACCGTTCCCACACCGAGTCCACGACCTGCGGGGTGAGGTCGGCCAGGTAGAGGTTCTTCTTCTCGGTCTTCGGCCGCAGGTCCTTGTACAACGCCGCCGGTCGGGTGGGGTGCTGGGTGAGCAGTGAGAACGCCTTGACGTTGAACGTGAAGCCGGGCGGTGTGCGGGCCGCCCACAGCGCGCTGTTGCGCTCGTTGGGCGGCGTGTAGTACGTCGCATCGACTTCGACGATTCCGAAGCGCTCGGCGTAGTACGCCAGTCGGGCCGCCGGGGTGGCCGCCTCCGGCGGGTACCACCCCGAGGCCAGCAGTGTCTTGTCGGTCCAGGAAGCCGTCCCAACTTCGATGTCACCCATCGCAAGTCAGCCTAGGGTGGAATGGGAACGACCTGCCGGCGTCGAAGGCGCGCGGTCGGGAACGTCGAAGGAAACTTCGGCGTTGCACCAAGTGTCCACCGAAAGGAGAACGGCACCGTGACCCCGTCGACCATGGAGCGGCCTCCGCTCAGCGCGTTTGACCGCTGCGACCGCTGCGGTGCCCAGGCCCACGTGCGTGCCGTCCTTCCGGGCGGCAGCGAGTTGCTGTTCTGCCGCCACCACGCCCGCAAACATGAGGACCGGTTACGCAAGATCACCATCAGTTTCACCGACGAGAGCGCAACCCGGAACGCCTGACACCGGGCATTCTTCACGGCCAATTGTCCTCAGCCGACCCAACTATTGCCGGTGCAACCTCCCGCGGAACAATACCGCGTCATCGGTTGGGCAAGAAATCGGGCGCTGCGAGTTGGGACCTATTGCTCGCATTAGGTGACCTACGGTCCCGGTATCCGCGG
Organism: uncultured Actinomycetota bacterium; assembly: GCA_963814355.1. GTDB lineage: Bacteria > Actinomycetota > Actinomycetes > JADGOV01 > JADGOV01 > JADGOV01. Next base: position 158,680 of record CAWFCZ010000018.1, read on the forward strand.
TTATCCTGAGGATACCGACCGCCGCTCAGGGCGTGCGGAGGCGCGGTTCTGTCGCCGCAGCGGCCGAAAGGGGCTCCGTGACTTCTGCGTCTGGAACATCCGGCTCGGGATCGGTGTCCTCGACCGAGGTCACCGACAAGTATCCCGACTCCCCCCCTGCGGTGCACCAAGCCGCTGCCCCGGACGCCGCGGTCGCCGGGCCGCCGAGCCCGCGCCACCGTCCCCGCTCCGATCCCGACTCCGGTACCCACACCGCTACCCATGCCACCCCAGCTGCCGGGTCCATTGTGGCAGCGGCGCCTCCCACTACGGTGCGGTGGGTGGCCAACGGCACAGCGCCGAACCCCAGCCGCGGTGCAGAGCGTCCCGCCCGCGGCGTCAACGGCACCTCGCCGTCGGGTCCGCCGGTCACACCCAACGGGGTCACGGCTGCGGCCGCGACCCCATCGGCTCACCCCGCGGGCGAGTCGAGACCACCGGCGAGGTCCAACGGCGCCGAACCGGCGGCGGGATCCGCGACGGCTGAGGTGGACCCGGCGGAAGAGGACGAGCCGGCCGCGCTGGAGGAGGAAGACGAGGTCATCGTCTTGCAGGCCGACCGGGACGAGGCCGAAACGGCGGCCTCGGCCGACCCGGTCCGGGCTTACCTCAAGCAGATCGGCAAGGTGGCCCTGCTCAATGCCGAGCAGGAAGTGGAACTTGCCAAGCGCATAGAAGCCGGGCTTTTCGCGGCCGAGAAGTTGCGCCACCCGGATGTGAAGAAGCGGCGGATGCCCCCGCAGCTGCGGCGCGAGTTCGAGTGGCTCATCCGGGACGGCGAACGAGCCAAGAATCACCTCCTGGAAGCCAACCTCCGGCTCGTGGTATCCCTCGCCAAGCGCTACACCGGTCGCGGGATGCAGTTCCTCGACCTCATTCAGGAAGGCAATCTCGGCCTGATCCGCGCGGTGGAGAAGTTCGACTACACCAAGGGCTACAAGTTCTCGACCTACGCCACCTGGTGGATCCGACAGGCGATCACCCGGGCGATGGCCGATCAGGCCCGCACCATCCGGATTCCGGTGCACATGGTCGAGGTCATCAACAAGCTGGCCAGGGTGCAGCGCCAGATGTTGCAAGACCTGGGCCGCGAGCCCACCCCGGAGGAACTCGGCCGGGAGCTGGACATGGCGCCAGAGAAGGTCGTGGAGATCCAGAAGTACGCCCGGGAGCCGGTGAGCCTGGACCAGACCATCGGCGACGACGGCGACAGCCAACTCGGGGACTTCATCGAGGACTCCGAGGCGCCGGTGGCCGCCGACGTGGTCTCCTTCGGCTTGCTCCAGGATCAACTTTCCTCCGTGCTGCAAACCCTCTCCGAGCGAGAGGCTGGCGTGGTGTCCATGCGCTTCGGACTGACCGACGGTCAGCCCAAGACCCTCGACGAGATCGGGCACGTCTACGGCGTCACCCGGGAGCGCATTCGGCAGATCGAGGCAAAGACGATGTCCAAGCTGCGCCACCCGTCCCGCTCCCAGGTGCTGCGGGACTACCTGGATTGAGCGCCCTCGGGTTGACCGATGCCGTGCGTAGTCATACGCTTACGCTTGGTACGGCGGCGTCGGGTCCCATCGCTCGACTCCGCCGCCACCACCACCGTCGGTCAGGCCTGCAGCAGGCGGGTCAGCGCGTCGAAGATGCCCGGCGGCGCGGCCACCACCAGCCCGCCTGAGATCGCCGAGGTGCGGGCACCGGCCTCTCGCGCGATCAACCCGCCGGCGGCGTAGTCCCACAGCGACGGTCCCCACTCGTAGTAGCCGTCGAGGCGGCCGGCCGCCACCGCGCACAGGTCCAGCGCGCAGGACCCGATCCGCCGGATGTCCCGGATCCGGGGCAGCACTCCGGTCAGCACCTGGGCCTGCGCGGCGCGCTGGACGGAGTCGTAGGCGAATCCGGTGCCGATCAGCGACTGGCCGAGTTCGGTCACCCCGGAAGCGTGCAGCGCCCGGCCCTCGCACGCCGCGCCACCGCCGACGGTGGCGGTGTACACCTGGTTCGCGACCACATCGAGGACGACTCCGGCCACCACGTGCCCGGCGTACTCGGCGCCAATGGACACCGCGTAGGCCGGGATGCCGTAGAGGTAGTTGACGGTGCCGTCGATCGGGTCGATCACCCAGCGCACTCCGCTGGTGCCGGCGGCGCCCGCGCCCTCCTCGCCCAAGACCCCGTCGTGCGGGCGGGCGGCCAGAAGGGCATCGACGATCAGCCGCTCGGCGGCCCCGTCCACCGCGGTCACCACGTCGGTCGGCGTGCTCTTGGTGTCGACCTGCAGATCCGCCGGCCGGCGCCGAATCAACTCCCCGGCCCGGCGCGCCACCGGGGTGGCGAGGTCGAGCAGGGCGACCGGGTCGGGCGCCTCGGCGGCCGAGGACCCGGTCACGGCCGGGCCGCGGCGGCGTCCGGCTCCGCGGTGACCGGAGCGGGCTCCTCATCCATCGGCGCCACCTCGTTGAACCGGGTGAGCTCCGGAGTCCGGCCGCCGAGCCGGTAGGAGGTCACCGAACAGTTCGCGATGTCGACGGTATGGCTGAGTTGCAGGACCTGCGCTTCGGTAAGACCTTCGAACAGGTACCGGAAACAGCAGACCACGATGTCGTGAGCGAAGATCACCACGTTCTCGCCGGGATGGTCCCGGGCGACGCTGTCGTACAGGCTGCGCAGCCGCAGCAAGACATCCGTCCACGCCTCCCCGCCCGGTGGCCGGTGGTAGAACTTGCCGAGGTGCGCCCGCAAGGTGGCCTCTTCCGGATAGCGCTCGGCGATGCCGCGGCCGGTGAGCCGGTCCAGGATGCCGAAATCGCGATCGCGCAGCCGCTCGTCTTTGACGACCCGAAGGTCAGCCGCCGGCCCGCCGCACTCGGTGAGTGCGATCCGGGCGGTCTCACCGGCCCGCACGTAGGGCGAGGACAGCGCGACCGTGGGCAATTCCTGCCGCGGGAGCGTACGCAGCCACCGCCCCAGGGCGGCGGCCTGCCGGCGACCCAGGTCCGACAACGGCACGTCCATGTCCCGGTGTGCCACGTCGATCACGGCGGCGCGCTGGGCGTAGGCCAGCCGCCGGGCGACGTTGCCGGCGCTCTCGGCGTGCCGAATGAGCCACAACGACGACGGTTCGCTTCGGCTGGACACCCGCCCTGCCTTCCCTCGGATTCCGACAGCCAACACAGCGCACGCCATGGTTCGCGACCGGCACCCGCAAGTAGGTTGTCGCATTCCTCCGCAATGGGTTGAATGTCCCGACCGGTCGTGATGAGATGCCCCCGGAGCATCAGACCGAGAGGATTCTCACATGCGCGTAGTCCGTGCCGCCGGGACAGCCCTGGCGACGGCGACAGTACTCGCCGCGACCGGCGTGGCGGCGACTGCTCCGGTGAGCACCCCGCCGACCACCATGCGCCCGATGGGCGCGCTGGCCAGTCGGGTGGTCTTCCCCCATCCGCCGACGATCGCGGAATGCCGGGCCGCCCGGACCGGTCGGGCCTGCTACGGACCGCCGCAATTCCAGGCCGCGTACAGCATGACCGGCCTGCACCGCTCGGGTCTGGACGGTCGAGGCAAGACGATTGTGATCGTCGACTCGTTCGGCTCTCCGACGATCAAGCACGACCTGGCGGTCTTCGACAAGGCGTACGGCCTGCCGGCGCCGCCCCGATTCGACATCATCGAGCCCGCGGGCACGGTGCACGTCGACATCAAGAACGCCGACCAGGGCGGTTGGGGCAGCGAGACCACGCTGGACGTCGAGTACGCGCACGCCATGGCTCCCGGGGCGAACATCCTGCTGGTGGCCACCCCGGTCGCGGAGACCGAGGGCCTGGTCGGCATCCCGGAGATCGTCAAGGCCGAGAACTACGTGATCTCCCACCACCTCGGTGACGTGATCACGCAGAGCTTCGGCGCCACCGAAGAGACCTTCCCCACGGCGCAGGCCCTGCTCCGGCAGCGGTCGGCCTTCAAGGCGGCGGCCGCGGCCGGAATCCCGGTGCTGGCCAGTTCAGGTGACTCCGGGGTCACCAACGCCGGCTGGAGCGGCGCGAACTACCCGCGCCGGGTCAACAGCTGGCCGTCCTCCGACCCGCTCGTCACCTCGGTCGGCGGCACCGAACTGCACCTCAACCAGCGGGGCGTGCGGACCGCGCCGGACACGGTGTGGAACCAGACCGCCTTCTACGGCGATGCGGTGGCGGGCGGCAGCGGCCTCTCGCACATCTTCGCCCGGCCCTGGTACCAGAACCCGGTCACCACGCTGGTCGGCAAGCGCCGCGGCACCCCGGACATCAGCATGGCCGCCTCGACCAACGGCGGGGCGATCATCTACATCGGCTACACCAGTCCGGCTGCCGGCATCACCGGCCCCGGGTGGTACGTCTTCGGCGGCACCAGCCTGGCCAGCCCGCTGTTCTCCGGCGTGGTTGCGATCGCCGAACAGGCAGCCGGGCGCAATCTCGGCCCGCTGAACCCCGCGCTATACAACCTGGGGCTGCACGGCGCCGGCGGCATTCCGGATATCACCCGGGGCAACACCACGGTGACCTTCGAGCGCAACGGCAAGCCGTTCACGGTCAAGGGCTACCTGGCCCGGCCCGGCTATGACCTGGCGAGCGGGCTGGGCACGGTCAACGGGGCTCCCCTGGTGCACGAGTTGGCCCGCTGACCTGCGGAAGGACCGTGGAGTCCATCACGTCGGCGGCGGCTGCCGAGGCCATTACCGGGCCGTCGCAGCCGCGGCGAGCGGCTAGCCTGAAGCGCATGCGTCGAGCGGTGCTACCGGTAGCTGCCCTGACCGTGCTGGTACTGGCGGCCGGGTGCGGGGGCTCCACGCCGTCGAACCCGCCGGCCGCACGCAGCGCCAGCCGCTCGGCGGCGGCGGCGGTCGACGCGGTTTCGTTGGTCGCCGACGCCTCGACCAAGACGCTGGCGAAGAACACCTCGCGGGTGGCTACCACCGTGGTCGCCTCCAGCGGCCTGCGGCTGCAGTCCACCGGGGCCTACGACTACCGCCGCGGCAGCGCGGTGATCGACCTGACGACGACCACCAGCGGGCGAACCACGAAGCAACACCTCATCCTGGTGTCCGGGGTCGCCTACCTCGACGTACCGGGGCTGCCGACCAAAGCGAAGTACATCAAGCTGGATCTCTCGGCCCTCACCGGGCGCGCCGGCGGTGCCACCTTCGACCAGGCCGCTCAGCTGAATCTGCTGCGCGGCGCGACCACGTCGCTGCACACGGTGGGGTCGGAGCCGGTGCGCGGGGTGCCGACCACGCATGTCGCCGGAACCCTCGACCAGCGCAAGGCACTCGCCGCGCTGTCCGACGCCAAGGCGCGAGCGGCGCTGGAGAAGCTGCGCTCGGTAGTCAAGACCCCGGACCTGATCCCGGTCGACGCCTGGATCGACGGCGGCGGGGTGCTGCGGCGACTGAAGGAAACGGTGTCGGTGCCGGCGCAGCGGGTCGCGGGAATCTCCGTACCGGCCTCGACGGTCACGACCACGACCGAGTTCTACGACTTCGGTGTGCCGGTCAACGCGGTGGCCCCGCCGGCCAGCGCGGTCATCGGCTGAGCGGGCGCCACCCACCTCACCCGGGAGCGGGAAACCGGCCGAAGGATCGGTACCGGGTCAGGCGGTCGCGGCCCAGCGGTCACCGACCCGGTCCAGCCGCAACGGAAGGCCGAAACACGCGGACAGCGTGACCGGCGTCAGGGCCACGTCGAGCGCACCGGAGGCGATCACGGCCCCGCCCCGCAGGAGCAGGGCGTGGGTGAACCCGGCGGGAATCTCCTCCACCCGATGGGTCACCACGACGAGCGCCGGCGCCGAGGGTTGGCGGGACAGCCGGCGCAGGAATCGCAGCAACGCTTCCCGGGCGCCGAGATCAAGCCCGGCCGCCGGTTCGTCGAGCAGCAGGACCTCGGGGTCCGTCATCAGTGCCCTGGCCAGAGTGACCCGCTTGCGCTCCCCCTCCGACAGGTGGCCGAACGGCCGCTGGGCCAGTAGTCGGCAACCCAACTGGCCGAGCAACCGCCGGGCGCGCTCGCCGTCGACCTCGTCGAAACCGTCCCCGGCGAGGCTGCCGGTGGCGCCGAAGGTCCCGTACGCCGCCGAGGCGACGACCTCCAGCACGGTCTCGCCGGCCGGCAACCGTCGAGCCACCGCGTCGCTGCACAGGCCGATGCGGCTGCGCAACTCGGCAACGTCGGTACGCCCCACCGGCTCTCCGAGCAGCCGGACCACCCCGGCGGCCGGGGTGAGCAGGGCAGCGGCAACCTGCAGCAGCGTGGTCTTGCCGGCGCCGTTCGGGCCGAGCACCACCCAACGCTCGCCGGCCCGTACCGACCAGTCCACACCGCGCAGCAGTGGTCGGTTGCCGGACACCACGAGCACGCCGCGCAGGGCGAGCAGCTCCTCCGTCACGCCTGCGACGCTATGCGAACCGAACGGCGCCGGCGGGGAGGCGCGCCCGGACGAGTTCCCATCGGGGTCGGCGCGTTGCCCCGCGCCGTAGCCCGCAACGCGCCACAATCGGTACATGAGTTCCGCACCGGAGGTAGATGCCGGCGCCGTCGGCGGGTTCAGATCCGGGACCTCGCCGCCAGCGGCGCCGGCCGACCCGCCGGTGGGCAAGCGGCTGCGCGACCGGCTGACCGCCGACGCGCTGCTGGCGGCGGTCCGGGCCATGCACCCGGGCGCCTCGGCGTCGGCGTTCGTGTCCCAGTGGTGGGACGGAACGGCCCTGGTGCCGGCCCTGCTGGTCGAAGTGGGTGACCGCCGGCTCCGGGCAGTGATCGGCGCTACCGGTGAGGTGGTGCTGTTGCCGAGGTGGTCCTGGGCAGCCCGGCGACGGTTGCGCCGGACCCGCCGGCCGCCCGAGGCCCGGGCTACCGATCGGCCGCACGTTCCGCTCACGCCCGGCGGCCTGCCCCGGACTCCCCTGCTGTACGAGGTGTCGGACAAGCGCCCGCGGGCTGCCAAAGCGGGCCGCCACGGCCGGCGAATGCCGGTCCGGGTGGATGCGGCGGTGGACTACCGGGCCTGCTCCCACGTCGGTTGCGGTGCGGTCGTCGCCCTGCCGGTCACCGGTCCGGACCCGCTGTGCCCGCGCTGCGGGCGGCGCTGACCTCCGGCGACGGTACCGGCAGTCCTCCGGCGGTCAGCCGGCCGGGGCGCCTTTGCCGAGGGGCACGCCGACGTCTCGCAGCGCCAGCATCAGCGCCTCCGGCTCCCGGACGGTCACCGTGACCCCCGGGTGGCGTACGACGCCGACCGGCTCGATCGCCGGCACCGGCACGGCGAAGGCGAGGCATACCCCACGCCGGGCGGTTGTGCCGAAGGTTACCCCACGGTCGGTCAGCGACAACCGGACGCCGACCGCCCGTACCCACCGGAACGGGCCGGTGAGTTCGGCGAGGACGATGTTGGCCACCGGCGTGCTCAGCGACCAGGCGCCGAAACGTACCTCGAACCGGCCCTCGCGCAGGTAGGCCGCGGCGGTGGACGGCGTGATCCCGGCCAGCGCCAGCGGCAGCCGGAAGCGGGCGTCGAAATCGAAGTCAAAGCGCGAGTCGGCCATTGGAACAGCATGCCCGGTTGGTGTCGGGGGTCTCGCAGCACCCAGATCTTCCGGCGCCTCGGCGTACGCTCGCAAGCTATGCCTGATGACGAAGCCACCGACCTCCACGAGGCCGGCGCCCCGGAGACACTGCCCGGCCGGCAGTCACACGATCCCGACGTGCCCGAGGCGCTGAAGGCCTTTATGGCCCAAGGCTGGGCGCCGCCGCCCGTGGTGGCGGCCGAGCCGGCGCCGTGGGCGCCGTACACCGCCAAGCGGCGCGCGGCGTTGCTGGCCCGGTTCCCGGGTGAGACGTTGGTCATACCGAGCGGGACGCTCAAAGTACGCGCGAACGACACTGACTACCCGTTCCGCCCGGGTAGCGACTTCTTCTGGCTCACCGGGGAGCACGGCGAGGACGCTGTGCTGATCGTGCGGTCGGCCGAGGCGTCGACCGAGCCGGCGTCGGCCACTCTGTACGTGCATCCGCGCTCGGACCGGTCGACTCCGGCCTTCTACGCCGACCGCCGGTACGGCGAGCTGTGGGTCGGCCCCCGCGCCGGCCTGGAGGAGACCGCCGCGACCTCCGGCATCGACACCGCCCCGCTGACCGACCTGCCGGCGGCGTTGGCCAACCTGCCGGACGCCCGCGTGCTCCGCGGCTACGACGCGGCCGTGGACGCCGCGGTGCCGGCCCTCGAACCGCCGGGGGCGCGAGAGCCGGTCGCCGCCGAGGGCAGCGCGCAGGACGAGGACCGGCCACCGACTCGGGACGAGGAGGTGGCCATCGCCCTGTCCGAGCTCCGCCTGGTCAAGGACGACCACGAGGTCGCGTTGGTGGTCGAGGCGGTGGCCGCGACCGTCCGCGGGTTCGAGGACGTGGTACGCGAGCTTCCGGCGGCGATCGAGACCAGCGAGCGGTGGATCGAAGGCACCTTCGACCGCCGGGCGCGGGTGGAGGGCAACGACGTCGGATATGGCTCCATCTGCGCATGCGGGCCTCATGCCACCACGCTGCACTGGGTGCGCAACGACGGCGCGGTGCGCCCAGGCGAGCTGATGCTGCTCGACATGGGCGTGGAAAGCCGTGAGCTGTACACCGCTGACGTGACCCGGACGCTGCCCGTGAGTGGCCGGTGGACGCCGGTCCAGCGCCGGGTGTACGAGGTGGTCTACCGGGCGCAGACCGCGGCGATCGCCGCCGTCGGACCCGGGGTGGACTTCCTGGAGCCGCACCGGGTCGCGATGCGGATCATCGCCGAGGCCCTGGCGGAGTGGGGGATCCTGCCGGTGCCGGTCGAGGAGGCGATGGAGAAGACCTCCCGGGTGTACCAGCGCTACACCCTGCACGGCACCTCGCACATGCTGGGCCTGGACGTGCACGACTGTGCGCAGGCACGCGACGAGCGCTACCGCGACGGGCCGCTCGCCCCCGGCATGGTGCTCACCGTCGAACCGGGGCTCTACTTCCAGCCCGACGACCTCACCGTGCCCGAGGAGCTGCGTGGCATCGGGGTACGCATCGAAGACGACGTACTGGTCACCGACGACGGCAGCCGCAACCTGTCCGAGGCGCTGCCCCGCGACCCGGACGAGATCGAACGGTGGATGGCCGCGCTGAGCCCCGGCTGACCGCGAAGGGTGTCGCGGTTCCAAATCCGAGGCGCAACCCGACCCACCTGAGGTCCTCGGCGCGATCGTGCCCGAGCGAGCCGGCAGCGCGCGTGACTGCCGGCCTCGGCCGCCAGGCTCCGGCCGGTCTGCGCGGTCGGGTCTCCCTACTGCCCTGCGGAGTCGTCCGCCGCGTCCGTCTCGGGTGCCCTGGCCGGTGCCCACTGCTCGCCGTTCGCCTCGCGGGAACCGGTGGTGACCGAACGGGCCCTCGGACGGCGCGGCGGGTGCCTAGCGCACCGGATGGCCACCGGCGGCCAGCGCGGCCTTCACCTCGCCGATCCGCAGGACCCCGAAGTGGAACACACTGGCCGCCAGGACGGCGTCCGCGCCGGCATCCACCGCCGGGGCGAAGTCGGCGAGCGCTCCGGCGCCGCCGCTGGCGATCACCGGCACGTCGACCGCCGCCCGCACAGCCCGTAGCATGGCGAGGTCGTACCCGGCCCGGGTACCGTCCGCGTCGATCGAGTTGAGCAGGATCTCCCCGGCCCCGTACTCCGCGCCGCGGTGCGCCCACACGACGGCGTCGAGGCCGGTGCCGCGCCGCCCGCCATGGGTGGTGACCTCGTACCCACTCGTCGTACCGGGCGCCCGGCGGGCGTCCACGGACAGCACCACACACTGGGCACCGAACCGCTCCGCGGCCTCCCGCAGCAGGTCGGGCCGGGCCACCGCGGCCGTGTTCAGGCCTACCTTGTCCGCGCCGGCCCGCAGCAAGCGGTCGACGTCGTCGGGGCTGCGGACGCCGCCGCCGACGGTGAGCGGGATGAAGACCTGCTCGGCGGTCCGCCGGATGACGTCGTAGGTCGTCTCCCGGTTCCCGGAGGAGGCGGTGACGTCGAGGAAGACGAGTTCGTCGGCGCCTTCGGCGTCGTACAGGCGAGCCATCTCGACCGGATCGCCCGCGTCGCGAAGCTCCGCGAAGTTCACCCCCTTCACCACCCGGCCGGCGTCCACGTCCAGGCAGGGGATCACCCTTATCGCGACCGTCATCGGCCGCGCCCCGTCCGGAGGTACGCGCTGGCCTCGATCTCGACCAGCATCTCCGGGTCCAGCAGCCGGGGGAGTTCGACCATGGCCGTGGCCGGGCGGATGTCGCCGAACACCTCGGCGGGCGCCCGCCCGACGTCAACCGGGCTGGTGCCGACGCTGAGCAGTTGAGCACACAGTGGCCGCCGTTTCGGCGTGCCGGCCATGATCGCCACGCGGGGAGTCGGGCGGGCGAACGAGGCACTGTGTGCCGAAGTGCTCACCTCGATGCCGCCCCGGCGCTGCCGACCGCGGCCAGCGCCTCCGGCAGCGTGAACGCGCCGGCGTAGAGCGCCTTGCCGACGATCGCGCCCTCCACGCCCGGCACGCCGGAGATCGCCCGCAGATCCTCGAGCGCACCGACGCCGCCGCTGGCGACCACGGGGCGGTCGGTCGCCGCGGTCACCCGACGCAGCAGGTCGAGGTTCGGTCCGCTCAGGGTGCCGTCCCGCCGCACGTCGGTCACCACGTAGCGGGCGCAGCCGTCGGCGTCGAGGCGGGCCAGTACCTCGAACAGTTCCCCGCCCTCCGACGTCCAGCCCCGGGCGGCCAGCGTCGTGCCCCGGACGTCGAGGCCGACCGCGATCCGGTCCCCGACCCGGGCAATCGCCCGGGGTACCCAGTCCGGGTTCTCCAGGGCGGCCGTGCCCAGGTTCACCCGGGTGGCGCCGGTGGCCAGCGCCGCGTCCAGGCTGGCGTCGTCGCGGATGCCGCCGGAAATCTCCACCGACACGTCGAGCGCGCCGACCACCTCCGCCAGCAGGTCGCGGTTGCTCCCCCGGCCGAATGCGGCGTCGAGATCGACCAGATGGATCCAGTCCGCGCCGTCGCGCTGCCAGGCCAGCGCCGCCGCGAGCGGATCGCCGTAGACCGTCTCACTGCCGGCCGCCCCCTGGACCAGTCGGACCGCGCGACCGCCGGCGACGTCCACGGCCGGGAGCAGAATGAAGGGCACGACCGTCACTGTGCCAGACGCGGATTTCCCGCCCCGAGCAACGTGGTGCGCGAAACGGCGCTCCAGCGCACGGTATCCGCAACACGTGACGTGCGCTGGACCTCAGCGCAGCGACCCGACCCAGTTGGCCAGCAGGACCGCGCCGGCATCGCCGGACTTCTCCGGATGGAACTGGGTCGCCGACAACGTCCCGTCCTCCACCGCCGCGACGAACGGCTCCCCGTGCTCGGCCCGGGTCACCAGCCCGGGCGCCGACCGGGCGGCGTAGGAATGGACGAAGTAAAACCGCTCCCGTTCCACACCGGCGAACAGCGCCGAATCTGGTGGCGGCGACACGGTGTTCCAGCCCATGTGTGGCAGAACCGGCGCACGCAGCCGGGTCACCGCGCCGGGGAACCGGCCGAGACCAGCGGTGGCCACCCCGTGCTCCTCGCCGAGGGTGAACAGCACCTGCATCCCGACGCAGATCCCGAGCACCGGCCGGCCCAGCGCACCCCGCTCGGCGACCAGCCGGTCGCCGCCCGCGGCCCGCAGCCCGGCCATGCAGGCGGCGAACGCCCCCACGCCCGGGACCACGAGGCCGTCGGCGTCGCGGGCCTCGCCGTACGAGGACGTCACCGCAACCTCGGCGCCGGCCCGGGCGAGCGCCCGTTGAGCCGAGCGCAGGTTGCCCGACCCGTAGTCCAGCACGACCACGCGTGGGGGGCTCACAGCTTGCGCATCCGCAGCAGGGAGATCCACAGGCACAGCGCGGCCGCGGCGGCCATCGCCACCGCCGCTGCCCAGCCGCGACGGGTGCCACCGGAGCGCTGCACCGCGCCCATCGCCCCGCCGGTGAGCAGCCCGGCGAGGACGACGAAGACCAGCAGCGTGCCCACTCAGAGCACCCCCTTGGTACTGGGTATGCCGCCCCCCTCGACGCGTACCGCGTCGCGCAACGCCCGGGCGACCGCCTTGAACTGGGCCTCGACGACGTGGTGGGCGTTACGGCCGGCCAGTACCCGGATGTGCAGGCAAATCCCAGCCGAGGCGGTAATGGATTCCCAGATGTGGCGGGTGAGCGTGGTGTCGTAGCTCCCGATGAGTTCGACCAGGTCCGGCTCGTCGTGCACGCAGTACGGCCGGCCGGACAGGTCCACGGCGGCCTGGACGAGCGTCTCGTCGAGCGGGACCAGGGCGTCGCCGAACCGGCGGATGCCGGCCTTGTCGCCGAGCGCCTGGCGCAGCGCCTCGCCGAGGGTGATCGCGGTGTCCTCGACCGTGTGGTGGGCGTCCACGTCCAGGTCACCGTCGGCGGTGACGGTCAGGTCGAAGCCGCCGTGCCTGCCGAGCTGGGCGAGCATGTGGTCGAAGAACGGCACCCCGGTCGCAATCTCGCTGCGGCCGCTGCCGTCCAGGTCCAGGTCGATGAGGATCCGCGATTCCTTGGTGGACCGCTCCACCCGCGCGCGCCGGCTCATGTCACCTCCCGCACTGCGGCCAGGAATGCATCGACCTCGGCAGGCAGCCCGGCGGTGACCCGCAGCCACCCGGGCAAGCCGACGTCGCGGACCAGGACGCCCCGCGCCAGCAACGCCTGCCAGGTCGCCGGGGCATCGGCGAAGCCGCCGAAGAGGACGAAGTTGGCATCCGAGGGGACGACCGGGCACCCCAGGCCGGGTAGCTCGCGCAGCAGCCGGTCGCGCTGCTCGGCGACCCTGGCCACGGTCGCCAGCGTCTCGGCGGCGTGCCGCAGGGCGACCAGGGCGGCCGCCTGGGTCAGCGCGGACAGGTGGTAGGGCAGCCGGACCAGCCGCAGCGCATCGACCACGGAGGCGTCGGCGGCCAGGTAGCCGAGCCGGGCGCCGGCGAAGGCGAACGCCTTGGACATCGTGCGGGTTACGATCAGTCGCGGGTGCGCGGCGAGGTGGCCCAGCAGCGAGGGCCTGGTGGCGAACTCGGCGTACGCCTCGTCGAGGACCACCACGCCGGGAGCCGCCGCCAGGATCGCCTCCAGCGCCGCCGGGTCCAGCGCGGTGCCGGTCGGGTTGTTCGGCGCAGCCAGCAGCACCACGTCCGGCCGGTGCTCGCGCACCGCCGAGGCAGCGGCCGCCGGGTCGAGGCCGAAGTCGGCGCCGCGCGGGGCCTGCGCCCACGACGTTCCGGTGATGAGGGCGATCAGCCGGTGCATGGTGTAGGACGGGACGAAGCCGAGCGCCACCCGGCCGGGCCCGCCGAAGACCGCCAGGATCTGCTGCAGCACCTCGTTCGACCCGTTCGCCGCCCAGACGTTCTCCGGCCGCACACCGGCGCCGAGGTAGTCGGCTAGGGCGACCCGCAGCTCGGTCGCTTCCCGGTCCGGGTAGCGGTTCAGCCCGGCGGCGGCGGCTGGCAGGGCGACCGCCAGCTCGGCGAGCAGGGCCGGCGGAGGCGGCCACGGGTTCTCGTTGGTGTTGAGCCGGACCGGCACGTCGAGTTGCGGCGCGCCGTACGGCATCAAACCGCGCAGGTCCGCCCGGATCAGCGCACGGATCTGCGGCTCGGCGGCCGTCGCGGCGCTCACCGCAACCGCACGGCAACGGCCTCGACGTGGGCGGCGAGGTCTTCCGCGCCGCCCAGCGCGGCGATCTGCGGCGCCACCGCGGCGAGCGCCGCGCGGGAATAGCCGACCACGTGCTGCACCCGCAGGAAGGACTGCACCGACAGCCCGCCGGAGGACCGGGCGGTGCCGCCGGTGGGCAGCACATGGTTCGACCCGGCGAGGTAGTCGCCGAGACTGACCGGGGCGTACGGCCCGCAAAAGACCGCGCCGGCGTTGCCAATCCGGGCGGCCACCGCCGCGGCGTCCCGGGTGAGGACCTCCAGATGCTCCGGAGCCCAGGCGTCGACCACGGCGACGCCGTCGTCGAGCGAGGCGACCAGGGCCACCGCGCCCTGACCGGCCAGCGCGCTCGCCACCCGCTCGCGATGCCGGGTGGCCGGGGCCTGGCGCGCCAGTTCGACCGCCACCGCGTCCGCCAGCCGGTCCGAGTCGGTGACCAGCAGGCAGGCCGCCAGCGGGTCGTGCTCGGCCTGGGCGACGAGGTCGGCAGCCACGAAGGCCGCCTCGGCGGTGTCGTCGGCCAGGATGGCGATCTCGGTGGGTCCGGCTTCGGCGTCCACCGCGCTCACCCCGCGGACCAGCCGCTTGGCGGCGGTCACGTAGACGTTCCCCGGCCCGGTGATCAGGTCCACCGGCGCGCACGCCCCCGCGCCGTAGCCGAACATGGCGATGGCCTGGGCGCCGCCGACGGCGTACACCTCGCTCACCCCGAGCAGCGCGCAGGCCGCCAGGACCGCCGGGTGCGGCCGGCCGCCGTACGCCGGCTGCGGCGGGCTGGCGACCGCGAGCGAACCGACACCGGCCACCTGGGCCGGCACCACGTTCATCACCACGGAGGACGGGTAGGCGACCAGGCCGCCCGGGACGTACAGCCCGACCCGGCGTACCGGCAGCCAGCGCTCGGTGACCGTCGCACCCTCGGCCACCGCGGTGGTGGTCCTCTCGCGGCGCTGGGCGGCGCTGACCAGACGCACCCGGCGGGCGGCCTCGGTCAGCGCGTCCCGCAGGTCCGGGTCGAGCGCGGCCAGGGCATCGGCGAGCGCATCGGGCGGCACCCGCAGCTCGGAGAGCCGCACCCCGTCATAGCGCTCGGTCGCCGCCAGCACCGCCTGGGCGCCCCGGTCCCGCACGTCGTCGACCACCGGCGCCACCGCGGCCATTGCCGCGTCGACGTCGAGCTCGGCCCGCGGAAGGATGCCGATCAACGTGGTGGGCAGCCCGGCGCGCAGGTCGATCCGGCGCAGCACTGGTCACTCCTCGACTCGCCGGCGGACAGGTGGGCTGGTGGCCCGCGACGCCGCGACGGCAACCGGGCCGAGACCAAGATTACCGTCGTACGCTTCAGGCATGACCGCGGGCCGAACGACGCGGCTGCCGCTGTTCCCACTCGGCAGCGTGCTCTTTCCCGGACTCGTGCTCCCGTTGCACATCTTCGAGGACCGCTACCGGCGCCTGGTCCGTGAGCTGCTCACCCAACCGGAAGGCAGCCGGCGGTTCGGCGTGGTGGCGATCAGGCTCGGCACCGAGGCCGGGCAGCCCGAACCCAAGCTGTACGAGGTGGGCTGCACCGCCGAGCTGCGCCGGATCGACCCGCTGGCCGACGGCCGGTTCAACGTGGTCGCGGTCGGCGGCAGCCGGTTCCGGCTGCACAGCGTGAGCCCGTCGCGGGCCTACCTCGTCGGCGATGTCGAGGAGCTGGCGGAGGACCCCGGTGACCCGGCCGCCGCCGGACCGCTCGCCGAACGGCTGCGCCGGGTGTTCACCGGATACCTGGCCGCGCTCGGGGAGCTCCGGGCCGCCGACGAGTCCTCGCCGGCCACCCCGCAGCTGCCGGCGGATCCGGTCCGGCTGTCCCACCTGGTCTCGGCCGTGGCCCTGCTCGACATGAGTGACAAGCAGCGCCTGCTCGCCGAGCCGGATGCGGTGTCCCGGCTGCGCAGCGCGCTCACCATCCTGAGCCGGGAGCGGGCGGTGATCTCCCAGCTGCATGCCGTGCCGGCGCCGGAACTTCTGCAGGCCCCGCGCGGGAGCAACTGAACCGAGGCGGCCCGGTCAGCCCGCCGCGCCGGGTGAGCCGCGTTCGATCACCGTGGTGCCGGCCACCACGGCGAGCGGGGACCGCCAGGCCGCCGGGTACCGGATTGGGTCGCGGTCCAGGACGACGAGCGCCGCCGGGGCGCCCGGGGTGAGCGGGCGCACGGCGGCCCGCAGGGCGCCGTCGGGCCCCAGGCCGGCGGCCGCCAGGTGGGCCAGTTCGCGGGGGTCGGCGCCGGGACGGGTGCCGGCGTTGCCCAGGTCGGTGCCGTAGACCAGCGGCACACCGGCGGCCACCAGGGCGGCAGCGTTGGCCCGGACGGCGGAACCCCGGTTCCTGCGCAGCGTCTCGATGGTGGAGACCACCCGGACCCCGGAGGCCGCGATCCGGTGCACCAGCCGCGGTGGCAGCGGCTCCACGGGGGTGTGCGCCAACTCGTCGACCCCGGCGTCCAGCGCACGGCCCACCATGGCGGCGCGCAGCGCGTGGGCCACCACCGGGATGCCGGCATCGTGGGCCGCCCGGACCACTGCGGCGGCCACCGCCGGGCTGGGCACCGGTTGACCGCCGGCCGGCTCCAGAGCGAGCTTGATCACGTCGACGTCGGCCGCGGCCAGCCGGTGCACGGCCCTGGCCGCGTCGGCCGGGGTGGCCACCGGCAGCGTGAACCCGTCGGCCCCCCAGCCGTTGGCCGGATATCCGCCGGGGGCGGTGATCACCGGCCCGGCGATCTGTACGACGGTACCGGCGCCGTTGCCGCCCGGCACCGGCGAGTGCCGCCAAGCCAGCGCCCGGTCCAGTGGCGCGCCGAGATCCCGTACCCCGGCAACCCCGCCGGCCAGCATGCCGCGGAAGGCACCGAAAGCCAGGTGCACGTGCCGGTCGAGAAGCGCCGGCCCGATCCAGGCACCGCGCAGCACCCGCAGGCCGGGCAGCTCCGCAGCGCGCCATCCGAGCGCCCCGGCGATGTCCGCGGTCTGTGGGCCGACAGCTTCGACCTGGCCGTGCCGGTCGACCAGCACGACGCCGGCGTCGAAGGCCCGGCCGTCACCCAGCCACACCCGGCCGAGCAGCGCGATACCGGTCACCGGCGGCGGTACTCAGTCAGAGGCGGTCATCAGTGGCCGGCGGCCTGGCTCATCCACACCACGATGTCCAGCGCCCGCAGTGGGGTCAGCGCCGGACCGTCGAGCGGAGCCAGCGCGGTCAACTCGGCGAAGGCGTCCGCGTTGGCCCGCAGGTCTTCCCGGATGGCCAGCGTCAACTGCCGGAGGTAGTCCTCCCAGCAATGCTCACCCCGGTTGACCAGCACGCAGCCGGCGTCGCGGTAGAAGGTGAACACCCGGGAATCCCAGACCGGGATCAGACCGGGTCGCTTGCGGTGCAGCACCTTGGCGACCAGGGACGGCTTGACGTCGGCGGTCTCGACGTGTTCGCGGTCCAGCACCGCCCACAGCGCGGCGACCGCGTCACAGTCTTCCTCGGTGGCGTCCGCCAAATGCTCCACCGCGGGCAGGGCGGTCAACGCCTCCTGCAGCGGCTGCTGCAAGGACACCAACCCGGCCATCACGTCGGAGTCGATCGGGGCGCCGAGAAGCGACGGTGCCAGGTAGTCGCCGGTGACCAGCACGTCGGCGCGGCCGTTGGTGACCAGGTTGTCGTAGAACGGCCAGGAGAACCTGCGCCGCCGCGGCCGGGCGACGTCGAGGTAATCCTCCACCAGGCTGGTCGGGTCGAACAGCTCACGGGTACCGCGGGCCAAAATCAGCGTCACGAAGGTATTCCACCACGCGAACGGCCTGCTCCGAGTGGCACACCGACCTAGCCCCCGATCACCGATCCGGAGCCGAGGAATGCCTTGAGGTCCGCCATCAGGGCGGGGCTCGCGGCCACCCGAAGCCGGTCGTCGAGGCGCAGCCGGGTTGCCTTGGACCCGGAGGTCAGCGCCAGGTGGACCTCGGTGGTTCCGGGATGGGTTGCCAACACCTCCCGCAGCCGGTCCACCACCGGAGGGGTGCACCGGGCGGCCGGCAAGGAGATCACCACCGGGCCGCGCGGACCTTCGGTGACATCGGGTAGGGACAGGTCCATCGCGATCAGCTTCGGTACGTCGTCGCGCCGGTCGACCCGGGCTCGCACGCACACCACGGTGTCCTCGGCGAGCAGGGTGGCGACCTCGGCGTAGGTCTGGGGGAAGAACATCACCTCCACCGCTGCCTCGAGATCTTCTAGTACGGCCACCGCCCACGGCTTCCCGGCCTTGGTGACCCGCCGGGTGATGCTGGACAGGATGCCGCCGACGGTGACGATCGCCCCGTCGGCCAGGGCGGTTTCCTCCAGCAGCCGGCTGCACGGCGTGTCGGCGGCGGCCGCCAGCACGTGCTCCAGCCCGAACAGCGGGTGATCGGAGACGTAGAGCCCGAGCATCTCGCGCTCGAAGGCCAGCAGATCCCGCTTGTCCCACTCCCCCGGCGGCACCGTGAAGGCGAAGGCCTGGGTCGGTTCGATCTCCGCCGCTTCGGTCGAGACGCTGAACAGGTCGAACTGCCCGACCGCCTCGGCGCGCTTGGTGTCCAGGCAAGCGTCGATCGCGTCGGCGGCGAGCTGGCTCAGTCCACGCCGGGAGTGGCCGAGGGAGTCGAAGGCCCCCGCCTTGATCAGCGACTCGACGACTCGCTTGTTGCAGGCGGTGGCCTCCACCTTGCGCAGGAAGTCGGCGAAGTCGGCGAAGCGCCCCTTCGACCGCCGGGTCGCGGCGATCGAGGCGACCACGTTCTCCCCCACGTTGCGGATCGCGGACAGCCCGAAGCGGATGTCGGTACCCCGCGGGGTGAAGTCGCTGTCGGAGTCGTTGACGTCCGGCGGCAGCACTTTGATGCCCATCTTGCGGCATTCGGCGAGGTACACCGCGCTCTTGTCCTTGTCGTCCTTGACCGAGGTGAGCAGCGCCGCCATGTACTCCGCCGGGTAGCGGGCCTTGAGGTACGCCGTCCAGTACGACACCACGCCGTAGCCGGCGGAGTGCGCCTTGTTGAACGCGTAGTCGGCGAAGGGCACCAGCTGCTCGAACAGCGCGTCGGCGAAGTCCTGGGTGTACCCGTTGGCCAGCATGCCACCCAGGAACGGCACCTTCTCCTTGTCCAGGATGGAGCGCTTCTTCTTGCCCATCGCCCGGCGGAGCATGTCGGCCTGCCCCAGGGTGTACCCGGCGAGGCGCTGGGCGATGGTCATCACCTGCTCCTGGTACACGATCACGCCGTAGGTTTCGCCGAGGATCGGTTCGAGGTCCGGATGCAGGTAGCTGACCGGGCGCCGGCCGTGCTTGCGTTCCACGTAGTCGATGTGCGCGCCGGCACCCATCGGCCCCGGCCGGTACAACGCGATCAGCGCGGAGATGTCTTCGAAGGTGCCGGGCTGCAGCGAGCGCATGAGGGAGCGCATCGGGCCGCCCTCGAGCTGGAACACGCCGATCGACTCGCCGCGACACAGCAGCGCGTAGGCCTCCGGGTCGTCGAGTCCGAGTTCCTCCAGCACCACCCGCTCGTCCCGGTTGGCTTCGATGTGGGCCAGGCAGTCGTCGAGGACGGTCAGGTTGCGCAGGCCGAGGAAGTCCATCTTGAGCAACCCGAGGGCCTCACACGTGCCCATCTCGTACTGGGTGATCACCGCCCCATCGGCCTCACGGCGCCAGATCGGGATGTGGTCGGTGAGCGGGTCGCGGCAGATCACCACCCCGGCGGCGTGCACGCCGGCCTGCCGCTTGAGGCCCTCCAGGCCGCGGGCGGTCTCCAGGACCTGCTTGGCGTCCGGCTCGGACTCGCACGCCGCCCGCAGCTCGCCGGCCTCCCGGTAGCGCTCGGCGGTCGGGTCGAAGCAGTCCGCCAGGGAGACGTCGCGGCCCATGACGTTGGGGGGCATCAGCTTGGACAGCCGGTCGCCGACCGCGTACGGCTGGCCGAGCACCCGGGCGGAATCGCGGATGGCCTGCTTGCCCTTGATCGTGCCGAAAGTGACGATCTGGGCCACCCGGTCCTCGCCGTAGCGCTCGGTGGCGTACCGGATCATGTCGCCGCGGCGGCGCTCGTCGAAGTCCATGTCGATGTCGGGCATCGAGATGCGTTCCGGGTTGAGGAACCGCTCGAAGATCAGGCCGTGCTCCAGCGGGTCGAGTTCGGTGATCCCCAGGCAGTACGACACCGTGCAGCCGGCCGCGCTGCCCCGGCCAGGACCGACCCGGATACCGCTGTGCCTGGCGTGGCGGACCAGGTCGGCGACGATGAGGAAGTACGCCGGAAAGCCCATCTGGTTGATCACGGCCAGCTCGAAGTCGACCTGGGCGCGCTGCGCCTGAGTCGGGTTCGGCCCCCACCGGCGGGCCATCCCGGCCTCGACCTCCCGGCGCAGCCAGGACTCCTCGGTCTCCCCCGGCGGCACCGGGAAGTGCGGCAGCAGCCGCTGCCCTTCCGGGATGCTCACCTCGCACCGCTCGGCGATGGCCAGCGTGTTGTCACACGCGGCGGGCACCTCCCGCCACAGCTCGCGCATCTGCGCCGGGGACTTGAGGTAGAACTCCTCGACGTCGAAGCGGAACCGGTTGGGGTCGGCCAGGGTCGCGCCGGTCTGCACGCACAGCAGCACCTCCTGGGCGACCGCGTCGGCCTGCCGGGTGTAGTGCAGGTCGTTGGTGGCGACGGTGGGCAGGTGGAGCTCGCCGGCCAGTTCCAGTAGCTGCCGCTGGGTAGCCCGCTCGATAGCCAGCCCGTGGTCCATCAGCTCGACGTAGACGTTGCCGGCGCCGAAAATCTCCTGGTAGTCGCCCAGTATCCGGCGGGCCTGGGCCGGCTGGCCGGCGTGCAAGGCCCGGTTCACCTCGCCGGAAGGGCAGCCGGTGGTGGCGATGAGGCCTTCGGCGTACTCGGCGAGCAGCTCGCGATCCATCCGCGGCTTGTAGTAGTAGCCCTCCAGGCTGGCCCGGCTGGACAACTTGATCAGGTTGCGCCAGCCCTGGTCGGTGGCCGCGAGCAGGGTCAGGTGGAAGTACTTCTCGTTCTTGACGTCGCCGCCGCCCCCGCTCTTGTCGAAGCGGGAACCTGGCGCCAGGTACGCCTCGATGCCGAGGATCGGCTTGACGCCGGCCTGGCGACCGGCCTGGTAGAACTCGTACGCACCGTGCAGGTTGCCGTGGTCGGTGATCGCCAGCGCCGGCATCTCCATCCGGGCCGCCTCGGCGAACAGGTCCGGGATCCGAGCCGCGCCGTCGAGCATCGAGTACTCGCTGTGCACGTGCAGGTGCACGAACGAGTCGGGCACGGGCATGCCTCCTACCGGCGTGGGCGAGCGGGGCCGGGGGAAGTCGGCCGTGCGGGTCCGGTGAATCTAGCCTCCGCACCTGGACGGTTGCGAGGGCGCACCCACGGTTCTAACACGCCCTGCCGGCAGTCCCGGGCGTGTCGTGCAGGCGTGTCGGGCGAACATGGGGCCAGGCACCGGGCGGCCCCGCCCCGGTGGCCGTGCACGAGCCTGTCGACCAGGGGAAAGGTGCGAGGCACCGTACCTAATCGTGCGGATCGTGAGACTATGCGCCCTTCGCCCGGGCCGTATGTGAGCCCGCATTCTCACCGGAGGAGTCAGGGTGAACTCGTCTTCGTCGCGTCGCCATCGGTTGCTCGCGGCCGGTGTCGCCGGCCTACTCGCGGCGGCTGGGCTCGCCTCGGGGGGCCGCCGCGGCACCGTCGTCGCCAGCGCGTGCCCTGCCCGGTGTCGTACCCGACTGGGTGTCGGCGGCACACAACCTCGGGCACGCCAAGGGTAGTGACGGTGTGCGGCTACACCTCAAAGCAGTTCGCCGCCGCCTATGGCATCAACCCGGCCGCGGCCCATGGCGCGGACGGGCGCGGAATCACCGTCGCCATCACCGACGCGTACGCCTCCCCGACCATCGAGCACGACGCGGACACCTACTCCGCGCGGCACGGTATTCCGATGTTCACCTCCGGCCAGTTCCGGCAGATCCCCCATCCGCACTCGACCCGGCTATGACGACGTGACCGGCATCGGTACTCCGAACGGTTTCACGTTCCTCAACCGGATCGGCTGATCAGCAGCTCCCCAGCGGCCGCCTCCGACGTCAGCTCGGAGGCGGCCGCTGGTTGCGCCAGTGGTCGCGGCCGGCAGTTCCGGGCGTGTCGGCTCGTGTCGCGCCGGGGGGCTTGAGCCCGGGTCCGACGACTGCGTACGTTGCCCAACGTGGCGAAACGTTACGACCTGCTCCCCCAAGAACAGCGCGCGCGGCTCAGCCGCGTCGCCCGGGGCCTGCTCGACCCGCAGCGCCGGCCGGCCTACCTCGCGGCCCTGCGGCGGGCGGCCCGGCGGATCGGCCGCGATGCCCGCACCGCCCCGGATCGGCCCCGCTGCCGAGCCTGTGCCTCGGTCCGGGTCACGGTCTCCCAGACCGCCTTCCGGTACGAGCCGGAGAAGTCCTTCCCGGTCCACGTCTGCGCCAACTGCGGGTACGTCGGCAATCCGGGCAACCTGGACGACTTCACCAGGTACACCGCCCCGGAGCAGCTGGAGATGGCGCCGCGGGTCGGCACCGAGACCAAGGCCGGCCGGGAATACCACATGGTGGCGATGGGTGCGGACATCCTCGCCCTGGGAGACCTCGACGTCCTGCTCTACGGCCCGGGCCGCAGTCTGGACTACCGCCGGATCGAGCGGCTGCCGGCGGTCCGCCGGGTCATGCTGGGGGACATCGTCGACCTGCTCGGGGCGCCCAACTTCTTCGACGTGCGCACCACCCACGACCGGCGCTACGACCTGGTCGTGGCCTCCGAGGTGATCGAGCACTTCCAGCATCCGCCGCGCGAGTTCGCCCGGCTGTTCCGGCTGGTCGACAAGCGGGGCCTGCTGGTCTGCTCGACCAATGTGTACGACGGCGGCGACCTGACCCGGCAGGCGTACCTGTTCATCCCCGGCCACACGTCGTACTACAGCCCACTGTCCCTCACCAAGATCGCCGCCAAGGCGGGGATGTACGTCGACTTCCGGGTCCCGATCGCCGCGACGACCTACGCCGGTCCGCGCAAGCGCTATGTGCTGTTCACCCGTTCGGTGGACCGGCTCACCGACATCGGCCGCTACTTCGGCGACCACACCTACGCCCCCTCGGAGCGTTAGCTCTCGGCGCGCAGGATCTCCAGCCCGGTGGCCAGGTCGGGTGGGTAAGGGCTGTCGAAGCAGACCCGGCGGCCGTCCGCCGGGTGCGCGAAGGCCAGCCGATGGGCGTGCAGCCACTGCCGGCGGACCCCGAGATGCGCCGCCAGGGTGGGGTCTGCGCCGTACCCGAGGTCACCTACGCAGGGGTGCCGCAGGGCCGCCATGTGCACCCGGATCTGGTGGGTACGCCCGGTTTCCAGACGTACCTCGAGCAGCGACGCCGCCCGGAACGCTTCCACGGTGTCGTAGTGCGTGACACTGGGCCGGCCGTCGGCGACCACCGCGAACTTGTAGTCCGCGCCGGGATGGCGGTCGATCGGCGCGTCGATCGTGCCGCGCAGCGGGTCGGGGTGGCCCTGCACCAGCGCCCGGTAGCCCTTGTCGACGGTGCGTTCGCGGAACGCCGTCTTGAGCGCCGAGTAGGCCCGCTGGCTCTTGGCGACCACCATCAGCCCCGTGGTGCCGACGTCGAGGCGGTGCACCACGCCCTGACGCTCGGCGGCTCCGCCGGTGGCGATCCGGTGCCCGGCGGCAGCCAGCCCGCCGATCACGGTCGGCCCGGTCCAGCCCGGGCTGGGGTGGGCGGCCACGCCGACCGGCTTGTCGACCACGACCAGGTCGTCGTCCTCGGCGACGATCCGCAGCCCGGGGACCACCTCGGCCGGGGCCACCGCGGCCCGCACCGGATCGGGGAGGTCGATGTCCAGCCAGTCCCCGGCACGGACCCGGTCCGACTTGGCTGAATCCGCCCCGCCGAGTCGAGCGCGCCCGGCGCTGACCAG
Source organism: uncultured Actinomycetota bacterium (assembly GCA_963814355.1). Classification (GTDB taxonomy): domain Bacteria; phylum Actinomycetota; class Actinomycetes; order JADGOV01; family JADGOV01; genus JADGOV01. The sequence continues at coordinate 182,539 of CAWFCZ010000018.1, forward strand.
GTCGGCGGCCGCGGTGCGGGACAGGCCGAACAGCCGGGCCACCGCGGCGTCGAGCCGGAGTCCGGCCAGCCCGTCGGGCACCGGCAGGCTTCGGCTAGCCATCCGGGGGCTCCCCACGCCGGTCGCCGGCGGCGGCGCGCCGGCCGTCGAGCCCCAGGCCAAGGGTCGACAGCACGACCGCCAGCAGGCCGCCGGTCACGATCGCCGAATCGGCGACGTTGAACACCGGCCAGTGCGGGAACTGGATCCAGTCCACCACGTGGCCCCTCAACGGCCCCGGCGAGCGGAACAGCCGGTCGCCGAGGTTGCCCAGGGCGCCGCCGAGCAGCAGTCCGAGGGTGACCGCCCAGCGCAGGCTCCGCAGCCGCGAGGCGGTCCGGACGATCACCACGACCACCACCAGGGCCACCAGGGTGAACAGCGCCGTCGCCCCCGGCCCCAGCCCGAACGCCGCGCCGGAATTGCGGGTCAGCACCAGGTGCACCAGGCCGCCGGGCAGCCGGATCGGCCCGCGGTCGGAGAGCTTGGCGACCACGACGATCTTGCTCACCAGGTCGAGGGCGAGGACGACCGATGCCACGCTGAGCAGCACGCCGATGCCGAGCCGCCAGGGCGGCCGGGCTGACGGCGTCGCCGCCGAGGCGGCGCTGGAGGCTTCCGGGGGGGTGGCCATGACCGCTCCAGTGTCGCTGATCGCCTGGGGCGGAGGTTCCGCTACGCTGAGCGCCGCAGCAGGCGTTGACGGGACGAGTAGCGCCGGACGCAGCCCGCGCCGTGAGGCGCAGCGAGCCGGGGACGGTGCGAGCCCGGCGGCGTGCCCGGTGTGAACATCACCCTGAGCTGCCGGCAGAACGGCCGCGAGGCTCAGTAGATCCGGCGCTGCGCACCAGGAGTGGGCGTGCTCGGGTGAGAAGGAAGCCCGCACGTCAAGAAGGGTGGTACCGCGGGGTTTCGGGTGACCGGCGCCTCGTCCCTTCGTCGTAGCGGAACTCGACGGACGGAAGGTACCCCACCGATGATCTCCCCGCTTCCCGCCCGGGTGGACCTGCCCGCGCTCGAACGCGAGGTGCTGGACCGCTGGGAACGCACCGACGTGTTCGGGCGTTCCCTGGCCCGGACCGCCGGCGGCCCGCAATGGGTCTTCTACGAGGGACCGCCGACGGCGAACGGCAAGCCCGGCGCGCACCACACCGAGGCCCGGGCGGTCAAGGACATCTACTGCCGCTACAAGACCATGCAGGGTTACTCCGTGCCCCGGCGGGCCGGTTGGGACTGCCACGGCCTGCCGGTGGAGTTGGCGGTGGAGAAGGAACTCGGCTTCACCGGCAAGGCCGACATCGAGGCGTACGGGGTGGCCGAGTTCAACGCCCGCTGCCGGGAGTCCGTGCTCCGCCACGTCGCCGAGTTCGAGCGGATGACGTCCCGGCTCGGGTACTGGTGCGACCTGGCGCACGCCTACCGGACGATGGACCCGCACTACATCGAGTCGGTCTGGTGGTCGCTGAAGGTCATCTACGACAAGGGCCTGCTGGTGGCAGACCATCGGGTGTCGCCGTACTGCCCGCGCTGCGGCACCGGCCTGTCCGATCATGAGGTGGCGCAGGGTTACCTTACGGTGACCGACCCCAGTGTGTACGTCCGGTTTCCGGTCACCAGTGGCCGGTGGGCCGGTTCGGCGGCGCTGCTGGTGTGGACCACGACACCCTGGACGCTGATCTCCAACACCGCGGTGGCGGTGCACCCCGAGGTCACCTACGTGGCCGCCCGGGTGAGTTCCGGGGAGACGCTGATCGTCGCCGAGCCGTTGCTGGCCGCGGTCCTCGGCGAAGACGCCGAGGTGCTCGCCCGCTTCCCGGGCACCGACCTGGAGCATGTCGGCTACACCCGCCCGTTCGACCTGGTGGACATCCCCGGCGCGCACTACGTCGGGCTGGCGGACTACGTCACGATCACCGACGGCACCGGCCTGGTGCACCAGGCCCCGGCCTTCGGCGCCGAGGACCTGGACATGGCCCGGCGTTACGACCTGCCGGTGGTCAACCCGGTCACCCCGGACGGCCACTTCTCCGCCGACCTGCCGGGCATCGGCGGGCTGTTCTTCAAGGCCGCCGACCCGGCCATCGTCGCCGACCTCGCCGAACGGGGGTTGCTCTACCGCTCGGCGGACTACGTGCACAGCTACCCGCACTGCTGGCGCTGCGACACCCCGCTGATCTACTACGCGCTGCCGTCCTGGTACATCCGGACCACGGCGATCAAGGACGCGCTGCTGCGCGAGAACGCGGCCACCGACTGGCACCCGCCGGGGGTCAAGACCGGCCGGTACGGCGACTGGCTGGCCAACAACGTGGACTGGGCGCTGTCCCGCAACCGGTACTGGGGTACCCCGCTGCCAATCTGGCGCTGCCCGGCGGAGCACCTGACCGTCATCGGCTCCCTCGCCGAGCTCTCCGCTCACGCCGGGCGGGACCTCGCCGACCTGGACCCGCACCGCCCCTTCATCGATGAGATCACCGTGGACTGCCAGACCTGCGGCCAGACCGCGACCCGGGTGCCCGAGGTGATCGACGTCTGGTACGACGCCGGTGCCATGCCGTTCGCCCAGTGGGGGGCGCCGCACCGCAACCTGGCCGAGTTCGAAGCCGCCTACCCGGCGCAGTTCATCGTCGAGGCGCTGGACCAGACCCGGGGCTGGTTCTACACCCTGATGGCGATCGGCACGCTGGTCTTCGACCGCTCGTCCTACGAAACAGTGCTGTGCCTGGGCCTGATCCTCGACGCCGAGGGTCGGAAGATGTCCAAGCACCTTGGCAACGTGATCGACCCCTTCGACCTTTTCGATCGCCACGGCGCCGACGCGGTGCGTTGGCTCATGCTGTGCGGCGGCTCACCCTGGTCGGACCGCCGGGTCGGGGACGCCCCGCTCGCCGAGGTCGTCCGTAAGGTGCTGCTGACGTACTGGAACACTGTGTCGTTCTTCATCCTGTACGCGAACGCGAACGGCTGGACGCCCGGTGCCGCCCCGGTGCCGGAGGTGGCCGCCCGGCCGGCGCTGGATCGCTGGGCGCTCGGCGAGCTGCACGACACCGTCCGCGAGGTCACGGCGGCGCTGGACTCCTTCGACTCGGCCCGAGCCGGGCGCCGGCTCAGCACGTACATCGACGACCTCTCGAACTGGTACGTCCGCCGGTCCCGCCGGCGGTTCTGGGCCGGGGAGCCGGCCGCGCTGGCCACGCTGCACGAGTGCCTGGAGGTGCTGACCCGGCTGCTGGCGCCGTTCGTTCCGTTCCTCACCGATGCGGTGCACCAGCGGATCGTCAGTGACCTGTGGCCCGACCTGGGCGACTCCGTCCACCTGCGGGACTGGCCGAAGGTCGACGGTGCGCTCCTCGACGCCGACCTGGCGGCTTCGATGGCGCTGGTCCGGCGGCTGGTGGAGCTGGGACGCAGCGCCCGGGCCGCCGCCACGACACCGATCCGTCAACCGCTGCGCCGGGCGCTGGTCGTGGCGCCGGGCTGGGACGCGATGCCCGCCGAGTTGCGGTCGGAGGTGCTGGAGGAGCTCAATGTGACCGCCGTGGAATCCGGCCGGGTCGAGGTGGACACGGCGGTCAAGCCGAACTACCGCGAGCTGGGCCGGCGCTTCGGTGCCGGCACCAAGGCGGTGGCCGCCGCGATCACGGCGGCGCCGGCCGCCGCGATCGCGGCCGGGCTGGCCGACGCCGGTGAGGCGACGGTGTCCGTCGACGGCGCCGACGTCACGCTCACCGCGGCGGATGTGGTGGTCACCGAGACGCCCCGGCAGGGCTGGGCGGCCGCCTCGGCCGACGGCGAGACGCTCGCCCTGGATCTCACCCTGACTCCGGAGCTGCGCCGGGCCGGGCGGCTGCGCGAGGTCGTACGGCTCGTGCAAGACGCCCGGAAGGCGAGCAACCTGGAGGTGGTGGACCGCATCGAGCTGTGGTGGCAGGCGTCGGACCCGCAGACCGAGCAGGCGCTGCGGGACGGCAGCGAAGCGCTGGGCGCGGAGGTGCTCGCGGTGTCGGTCACCGAGGGGGAACCGCTGGCCGACCTGGTCCCCCATCTGGCGGAGAATGCGGGTGTGCGGTTCTGGCTGCGGGCGGTCGGCGGCTGAAGCCGGTCAGAGACTGGCGGCCACGCTGCGCAGGATGTTGACCAGGATGAACAGCACGAGGAAGGCGAGGTCCAGGGCGACCCCGCCGATCCGCAGCGGCGGGATGACGCGCCGCAGCAGCCGAAGCGGGGGGTCGGTGATGGTGTAGGTGATCTCGAGGACCACCGTCATGAAGCCGGTGGGCCGGTAGCTGCGGGACAGTTGGAAGACCCACTCCATGATCAAACGAAAGACCAGAAAGAGCAGGAACACCAGCAGGACGTCGCTGAGCACGGTCCCGACTGGCGACACGTTGCTCCTACTCCCTCACAGACCCGGTTCCCGTGCGCGGCTGCCACCGCTGAGTTCGAGCCTAGCTCTGGTTGAAGAAGCCACCCTCGGCGATGCGCTGCTTGTCCTCGGCGGTGATCTGCACGTTGGCCGGTGAGAGCAGGAAGACCTTGGCGGTCACCCGCTCGATGCTGCCGCGGAGGCCGAAGATCAGACCCGCGGCGAAGTCGACCAGCCGCTTAGCGTCCGAGTCGTCCATCTCCGACAGATTCATGATCACCGGAGTGCCCTCGCGGAAGTGCTCCCCGATGGTCCGGGCCTCGTTGTAGGTCCGCGGATGCAGCGTCGTGATCCGCTGGGCCGGGCGGGCCGCCTTCACCGGCTCCGCGGTACGCACAGCCGTGGCCACCCCGGCCGCACTGCGCGGCTCGTCCATCCGTCGGACGCTGCCACCACGGACCGGCGCGGGGGCCCGCTCCTCGGCCGCTGCCCGGCTACGGTCCGGTTCGTCGGCCTCCTCGCCTTCGAGGTCGTAGCGCTCGTCCTCGTCCTCGACGAGTCCGAGGTATACCGCCATCTTCCGCATCGCGCCGGGCATGCTCGCTGGTCCTCCGGCTTCTCGGTGCTGGGCTGGGTGAGTTTGCTGCTGCTGGGTTTGCGGCTGCTGGGTGAAAATGCTCGGGTCAGGGATCGCCGGGCGGGAAACCCGACCTTATCGCAGGAGCATAGGCGGGCGGCCGCCGAAGATGGCGGTTCCGACACGCACATGGGTGGCACCGGCCGCAATCGCCGCGGCCAGGTCACCACTCATGCCGGCCGAGATGATCCCGGCGTCAGGATGGCTGCGCCGCAGGGTCTCGGCGATTCTGCGCAGCCGCCCGAACGCGGCCGCCAGGTCGGCTCCGAGCGGGGCGACGGCCATCACGCCGCCCAGTCGCAGCGCCGGCGCGGCGGCGATCAGCTCGGCCAGCGCCGGCACGGCATCCGGGGACGCTCCGCCACGCCGCGCGGTGCGGTCACTGTGAGGGGTGCCGAGGTCGACCTGCACCAGCCCGACGACGTGCCGCCCGGCCCGCTGTGCCCCGGCGGCCAACGCGTCGATGACCGCCGGCCGGTCCAGGGAGTGGACGACGGTGGCGTACCGGGCCACCGACGCGCACTTGTTGCGCTGCAACTGGCCGACGAAATGCCAGTTCAGGTTCAGGTCCGCGAGTTCCGCCGCCTTGACCCGGGCCTCCTGGTCCCGGTTCTCCCCCACCTCCCGTACGCCGAGACCGGCGGCGATCCGCACATCGGCCGCCGGGAAGGTCTTGGCGACGGCCACCAGGGTGACCTCGGCCGGGTCCCGGCGGGCCGCCGCGGCGGCGGCGGCGATCTGATCGCGGACCGCGGCCAGCCCGGCGCGGATCTGCGCGGTCCGGTCGGCATCGGTGCCCCCCGTGCCGTCCCCGGAGCGCCTCACCGGCGCACCACGACGCCGGCGAACCGGCCGCTGACCGCGGCGCGCCGGTAGGAGTAGAAGCGGTCGTCGGTGCAGGTGCAGGCCTTGACCCCGTGGATCCGGCCCACCCCAGTGCCGCGCAGCACGGCGGCGGCCCCACGAGGAAGGTCGAGTGCCGGCGTACCCCACGTGGTCCGCGACGTCACCTCGGGCACAACGGCGGCCACCGCCGAGCGCAACTCCGCGGGGACCTCGTAGCAGCAGCCGCCGATGGCCGGACCCACCACGGCCGTCACGTCCGCCGGATCGCTGCCGAGTGCCGACATCGCCGTCACCGCGTTCGGCAACACGCCGGCCACCAGGCCGCGGCGCCCGGCATGGGCCACGGCGATCACGCCGGCCCGGGCGTCGGCGAGGATCACCGGTACGCAGTCGGCGACCAGGACGCCGAGCGCCACCCCGCGCAGCGCGGTGACCAGCGCGTCGCACTCGGGGGGCTCACGACCGATCCCGGTGCCGGGCTCGATCTCGGGCTTGGTATCGGAGTCGGCGGCATCCACCCGGTGGACCCGCGCGCCGTGCACCTGCCGACTGAACACGACCCGCCGCACGCCCAACTCCCTAGCCAGCGCGTGACGGTTGGCGGTGACCGCCCGCGGATCGTCCCCGACGTGATCGCCCAGGTTCAGACCGGCGTACGGCGGCGCGCTGTGGCCGCCGGCCCGCTGACTGAATCCGCCGGCGGTCCCGGCCGGTAGCGAAACGGAGAGCAGGCGAACCCCGGCCACCCCTACTTCAGGAAGTCGGGGATGTCGAGGTCATCCGGGTCGTCGTAGGCCGGGCGACGGGAGGGCTGCGGCGGGTTCGGTCGGGGGACGTTGGGCCGGGCGGGCGGCCCGGCCGCCTCGTAACGCTGTTCCGGCTGCGGCCGCGACTCGGACGGCACGAACTGCGGCCCGCCGCCCTGGCCGGCTGCGGCAGGCACCGGCTCGTCGAGGCGGCGATCCTCGCCCGGTGTCTCGGCCGGTGCGCCCGCTGGTTGGTCGAGGCGAATCTCCCGCGCCGGCGCCGGGGTAATCGGGTCGGAACGGCGCTCGGGGCGGCGGAGGTCGTCCCGGGACTCCTCCCGGCGCGGATCCGGCCGCCGCGACTCCGACTCCCGCGTCACACCGGGACGGCGGCTCTCGACCGGCGCCTCCCGGCGACGCTGCGGCTGCCCGCCGTCGAAGCCGGCCGCGATCACCGTGACCCTGACCTCGTCGCCGAGCGCGTCGTCGATCACCGCGCCGAAGATAATGTTCGCTTCGGCGTGCGCCGCCTCACTGATCAGGCGGGCGGCTTCGTTGATCTCGAAAAGGCCGAGGTCGGAGCCTCCGGAGATGTTGAGCAGTACGCCGTACGCCCCGTCGATCGAGGCCTCGAGCAGCGGGCTGGCGATGGCCATCTCGGCGGCGACGGCGGCCCGGTCCTCCCCCCGGGCGGAGCCGATCCCCATCAGCGCCGAACCCGCCCCTGCCATGATCGACTTGACGTCCGCGAAGTCCAGGTTGATCAGACCTGGCGTCGTGATCAGGTCGGTGATGCCCTGGACGCCGGAGAGCAATACCTGATCCGCCGACCGGAAGGCGTCGATCAAGCTCACCTGCCGGTCGCTGATGGACAGCAGCCGGTCGTTCGGGATGACGATCAGCGTGTCGACCTCGCTGCGCAGCTCGTCGATACCGGACTCCGACTGTGTCGCCCGTCGCTTGCCTTCGAAGCTGAACGGCCGGGTGACCACACCGATGGTCAGGGCGCCCAGCGACTTGGCGATCCGAGCCACCACTGGCGCGCCACCGGTACCGGTTCCGCCGCCCTCACCGGCCGTGACGAAGACCATGTCGGCACCCTTGAGCACCTCCTCGATGTCCTCGGAGTGGTCCTCGGCCGCCTTGCGTCCCACGTCGGGATTGGCCCCAGCGCCCAACCCCCTGGTCAGTTCGCGCCCGACGTCGAGCTTGACATCGGCATCGCTCATCAGCAGCGCCTGGGCGTCGGTGTTGATCGCGATGAACTCGACGCCCTTCAGGCCGACTTCGATCATCCGGTTGATGGCGTTGACCCCGCCACCACCGATGCCGACGACCTTGATGACCGCGAGGTAGTTCTGTGGGGCTGCCACGATCCACACGTCCTAACAGCGACGGGACGGCTGGGCGCGCGTCGCGTCCAGCGGCTGACTGGGGAGGCTGAACTGGATAGCCGTCACCGGCGATGGCGAGGGGAAGGCGCCACCGGGTTGAGCAGGCCTAGGCCGAGCGTATCGGAGGCCGGTCTCGACCTCAGGTTGAGGCTGAGATGATCTCAACCTTCGGCTTAGGGCTGGACATTAGACCGGGGCGCACGCTCGGTCAAGGACATCCGCTGGACCCGGCTTGGCGTTCACCGGCTTCGGTCGGGCTTGTGCGGTTATCTCCCCCGAGGCTGTGGGCGTGTCGTCGGCACGCCTCGACCCGCCCCAGCCCCGCCGACCCCGTCCAACGCCGCTCCTGGCTCGCCCAAACCGCCCGAGTGCCATGATCCAGGCCGCGCCAGCCACAGCCAGGTGTGGTCCGTGGGGCCTGGATCATGGTGGTGGGCCCGGTCCTGCCGGGTCGAGTGGGGAAGCCTTGTTCTTGGCCGAAGGTCACCCGAGTTCGGCCGAAGGTCACCCGAGTTCGGCCGAAGGTCACCCGAGTTCGGCCGAAGGTCACCCGGATTCTGGCGGAAACCGGCCGGGTCTGGCGGGAAGCCAGCCGGATTCTGGCGAAACCAGCCCCGGGTTTGGCGGGAAATCAGCCGGCGACGGTGACCACGTCGGGCGCCGACACGTCGTACACCCGACCCTTGCGCTTCAGGAGCGCGGCGAGGACCTCGGCCTTTGCCTGCGACCGGTCGTCGGCCCCCCACACCACCTGGCGGCCGTCGCGGAGCACGAGGGTGACGCCGCTGTCACTGCTGGCAGTGATCCGGCGCATGACGCCGCGCAGCGCCGGGCCGAGTGCGGTGACCACGCCCACGACCGCCTTGGTGGTGGGATCGGACGGGCCGACCGTGGTCAGCGTTGCCTGCGGCAGTCGCCGAGGCGCGGTCGGAACGCTGGCGAAGGCCACCCCGGCGGCGTCGAGGAGAAGGTACGAGCCAGCGCGCGGCACGGCGAGCACCGGGACCCGTTCGGTCACCGCAATGCGTACGGTGTGCGGCCATGCCCGACGGACGTCCACGTGCGCGACGGCGGGCAGGGCGGCGATCCGACGGGCGATCGGACCGGTATCGAGTCGGGCTAGCGGGACGTCGGCCGGTACGGCGGCCGCCTGGCGAATGGCCCCGCCGGTCAACCGCTGCTCCCCCCGAACGCTCACCGTGGTGGCCAGGAACAGGCTCGAGCCGAGCAGCGCGTACCCCACCAGGCCCGAGATCAGCAGGGAGACCAGCGCCAGCACAGTGGTGCGCGGCCGGCGTCGGCGGCGGGTTCCAGGCTGCTTGCCCGTCGACCCCTTACCGGAGCGACTGGGGAGCCACCTGGCCTGCTTCGCCTCGCCGGTGGCCGACCCGCCGGGCGCCGGCCGGAGCCGAGCGAACCGCTGCCGAAGCCGCCGAACCTGGCCCGAGGCACCGTCCCCGCCGGTCGCCGGGGCGGTACCCGACGGCTCGTGGCCGGACGGTCGGCCCATGGTGTCGACCACGTCAACGACCCTGGCAGCCGAGTGCCATCCCAGCACTGCGCCACGCCGTGGGAAACATCGAGCTCATTCGGATTGCTCCAAGGTCGAGAGGATCTCCGGGCCGAGCATGGTCACGTCACCGGCCCCCATCGTGAGGATCACATCCCCCGGATGCGCCGACGCGGCGACCCGCTCGGCCACCGCCACCCAGGACGGCTCGAAGCTGACCAGCCTCGGCGCAAGCGGCACCGCCCGGGATACGGTGGCGCCGCTCACCCCCGGGATCGGATCTTCCCCGGCCGGGTAGACCTCCATCACCAGCACCTCGTCTGCCGCCCCGAGCGCCGCGCCGAAAGCCTCGGCGAAGCTGGCTGTCCGGGTGTAGCGGTGCGGCTGGAAGACCGCGAGCACCCGGCCACCAGCGGCCACCTGACGCGCCGCCCGCAGCGCGGCAGCGATCTCGGTGGGATGGTGCGCGTAGTCGTCGATTACCCGAACGCCGGCCGCCGTCCCCTTGAGCTCGAAGCGGCGGCGGGCCCCGGTGAAGCCTCCGAGTCCGGTCGCGAGCGGTGCGAAGGGAAGGCCAAGTCCGAGGCCGGCGGCCAGGGCGGCCGCCGAGTTCAGCGCGTTGTGCCGACCCGGCACCGCGAGCCGCACCTCGCCGAGGTAGCGGCCCCGCCAGTACGCGGAGTAGGCGGCGGACCCGCCGATGAGTACCACGTTCCGCAGGTGCAGGTCGGCATCCGGGGTTTCGCCGTACCGGCGGACGTCGGTGCCGGCGGCGGCGGCCTCGGCGGCCAGTCTGGCCGACCCCGGGTCATCCGCGCAGGCGACCAGGAACCCCTCGGGCGCCAGCCGGTCGACGAAGCTCCGGAAGGCCGCTTCCACGGCGGCCAGGTCGGCGTAGTGGTCGACGTGGTCGACCTCCAGGTTGGTGACCACTGCGGCGTACGGCGAGAGCAGCAGGAACGAGCCGTCGCTCTCATCCGCCTCCGCCACGAAGTGCGGGCCACTGCCGGCGTGGGCATTGGAGCCGGGTTCCCCCAGGTCCCCCCCGATGGCGAAGGACGGATCCAGGCCGCAGCGTTGCAGCGCCACGGTCAGCATGGAGGTGGTCGTGGTCTTGCCGTGGGTACCGGCTACCGCCACTCCCCGCCGCCCGCTCATCACCGCGGCCAGGGCGGCCGCCCGGGGGAGGATGGTCAGGCCCCGGCGGGAGCTTTCGATCAGCTCCGGGTTGGTCGCCCGGATGGCGGTGGAGACCACCACGCTGTCCACGCCGTCCAGGTGAGCCGCGTCGTGCCCCACGGCGACGTCGGCCCCGAGCGCGGCCAGGGCGGCGAGGGCGCGGGAGTCCTTGGCGTCGCTGCCGGACACCCTGACCCCGCGGGCCAGCATGATCCGCGCGATGCCGGACATGCCGGCCCCGCCGATACCGATGAAGTGCACCGCGCCGAGTTGCTCGGCGGACGGGTGCGGCGCGGGCCAGGACTCGGTCGGGGTCCGGGTCGCCGGGACGTCGATCACGCCGCCTCCCGCCCGCGGGCGGCGGCGAGCACCATCCGAGCCAGTACCACATCCGCGTCGCGTCGGCCGAGCGCGGCGCCGGCCCGGCTCATCGCGGTCAGCCGGGCCGGGTCGGTCACCAGCGGCAGCAGGTTCGACCGAATCCACGCGGCGTCCAGGGCCGCGTTGTCCACGGTCCGGGCGGCGCCGGCCGCGACCAGCGGGGCTGCGTTGAGCCGCTGCTCGCCGTTCCCGATGGGCAGCGGGACGAACACCGCCGGCAGGCCGACCGCGGCGAGTTCGGCGCAGGTCATCGCCCCGGCCCGGCACAACGCCAGGTCGGCCGCGGCATAGGCCAGGTCCATCCGGTCGGTGTAGGGCAGCAGGACGTACCCCGAGCCGCTCGTCCGGTCCGGGTCGGCCGGCCCGCCGGCCCGCCCCGCGCCGAGGGCCGCCCCGACCTCCCGGCCGACCTCGGCCGCCTGGGACGCCCCGGCGACGTGCAGCACCTGCACACCGGCGTCCACCAACGCCGGCGCGGCCCCGGCCACCGCGGTGTTGAGCCGCTGGGCGCCCTGCGATCCGCCGGTGACCAGCAGAGTCGGTCGGTCCGGATCGAGCCCGAACGCGGTGGCCGCCTCCGCCCGACGGGCCGGCCGGTCCAAGGTGGCGATCGCGGTACGCAGCGGGATGCCGACCAGCCGGGCGTGCCGGAGCGGGCAGTTCGGCGTTCCGGTGGCCACCGCGGAGGTGAGCCGGGCACCCAACCGGTTGGCGATACCCGGCCGGGCATTGGCCTCGTGCACCACGATCGGGATGCGGCGCCGCCGGGCCGCCAGGTAACCGGGCACGGACACGTACCCACCGAAGCCGAGCAGGACCGAGGCACCGGTGCCGCGCAGCACCGCCTCGACGGCGGCGACGGCCCCGGCGAGCCGCCCGGGTACCGTCAGGAGATCGACGGAGAGCCGGCGCGGCAGCGGGACGGCCGGCACCAACTCCAGCGGATACCCCCGCGCCGGTACCAGAGAAGTCTCCAGCCCACGCGCGGTGCCGAGCGCGGTGATCCCGATGCCTGGGACCAGGCGGCGCAGCGCGTCGGCGACGGCGAGCGCCGGCTCGATGTGACCGGCGGTGCCCCCACCGGCCAGGACGACGTGCACGCCTCAGCGCCTTCGGCCGGTGCGCCGACGCGCCTGCCGACGCCCCCCCGCGCCCGATCGCATCCGGCCGCGGCCGCGGCGCGGGCGAAGGCGTCCCGGCAGCCCGCGGAGCGCCCCGGGGACCGCGCGGGCCAGCGGCGACGGGCCGCGGGCGGCCAGCGCGGCGGCCGCCCCCGGCTCGCGGCGGGCGAAGGAGGCCAGCATCCCGACGGCGAACATGCTGGGAATCAACGCGGACCCGCCGTAGGACACCAGCGGAAGCGGGATGCCGGTGATCGGCAGCAGCCCCACCACGGCTCCCATGTTGACCAGCGCCTGGGCGAGCAGCCAGCAGGTGACCGCACCCGCAGCCAGCTGGCAGAACGGATCTGGGCTGCGCCGGGCGATGCGGATGCCGGCAAAACCCAGTGCGCCAAAGAGTCCGAGCACCGCCAGCGTGCCGATCAACCCCAGCTCCTCGCCGGTGATCGCGAAGATGTAGTCGGTGTACTGGTTGGGCAGGTAGGACCATTTCTGCCGGCTGGCACCCAGACCCAGACCCCACCAGCCGCCCGAGGCCAGCGTCAGCATGCCCTGCGCCGCCTGGTACCCGCTGTGCAGCTGATCGGCCCATGGGTTCCAGAACCCGGTGAACCTGCGCAGCCGGTACGGCTCCACCACGATCATGACGCTGAGCATCGCGGCCGCGGCGACGCTGAGCACGCCGAAGAGCCGGCCCGGCGCACCGACGATCCACAGCAGGGTGAGCGTGATGGCCAGCAGCACGATGGTGGTTCCCATGTCCGGCTGGAGCATCACCATCGCGGCCAGCACGGTGAACACCGGCAACAGCGGTACCAGCAGGTGCCGCCACTGGTCGAGCAGCCGTCGCTTGCGGCACAGCAGGTCCGCGCCCCACAACACCAGGGCGAGCTTCGCCGGCTCGCTGGGCTGGATCTGGAACACGCCGAGGTCGATCCACCGCTTGGCGCCGTATGCCGACGCCCCGATGAAGGGCACCACCAACAAAAGGGCGAGCGAGGCGAGCAGCAGCGGGTACCCGAGCCAGCGGTAAGCCCGCACCGGCAGCCGCATGGCGATCCACATCGCCGGCAGCCCGAGCAGCACGCCGATGCTCTGGCGGATGAAGTAGTAGTACGACGAACCGGTGCGGACGTACGCGGTGACGCTGGAGGCGGAGAGCACCATCACCAGGCCGATGGTGGTGAGCAGGGCGGCGCTGCCGAGCACCAGGTAGTAGGAGGTGAGCGGGCGCTCCAGCAGGGGCTGGCGCTGGGCCACCACCGGGTGTGGCGCGCTGGGTGCTGTGACGCTCATCGCCCGGCTCCCCCCGGCAGCGCGCGGACCGCCGCGGCGAAGGCGTCCCCGCGGGCGGCGTAGTCGGAGAACTGGTCCATCGACGCCGCCGCCGGGGCCAGCAGCACGGTGGTACCCGGCCGGGCCATGGCGGCGGCAGCCTCAACGGCGGCGGTCATCACCACGGTCGCGGAGGGCACGGCATCAGTCTCCGGGACGGGAGCCTCCCAGACCGGCAAGGCGGGCGCGTGTCGGGCCAGCGCCGACCGAAAAGCCGCCCGATCCCGCCCGAGGAGCACTACGCCGCGCAGCCGGCCAGCCGAGACGCGGACCAGCTCGTCGACGTCGGCGCCCTTGAGCAGCCCGCCGGCGATCCACACCACGGGGTCGTACCCCGACAGGCTGGCCAGCGCGGCGTGCGGGTTGGTGGCCTTGGAATCATCGACGTAGGCGACGCCGTCGACCACCGCCACCAGGGCGTTGCGGTGCCCGTCCGGCCGGAAGGCAGCCAGCCCGGCCCGCACCGCCGACGCCGCCACCCCGCAGGACCGGGCCAGCGCAGCGGCGGCCAACGCGTTGGCCACGTTGTGCGACCCGGGCGGGCGGACGTCCGCGACCGCGGCCAGGGCCGTCCCGAGACCGGCGCCGGCCGGCCGCCCCTCGTCGTCGAAGGCCCGGTCGATGAGCTGGCCGCCGGCCACGCCGAGCTGCCCGGGCGCCGGCTCCCCGGCGGTGAAGGACACCGCGCGCTCGGCGTGGGCACCGGTCAGCAGCACCGCGCTCACCGCGTCATCCGCGTTGCCGATCGCGACCGGAATCCGGGGTTGATCGTGCCGGACCAGGTGTTGCCCCACCGACCAGCCCTCGTTTGCCCGATACAGCCAACCGCCGTTGACCGGGTCGGCCCAGATCCGGTGCTTGGCGCTGGCGTAGGCCTCGAACGAACCGTGCCAGTCCCGGTGATCGTCGGCCACGTTGAGGACGGCGGCGGCCTGCGGCACCAATCCGGCCGCCCAGTGCAGCTGGAAGCTGGACAGCTCCACCGCGAGCACGTCGTACGGCTCCTCGGCGAGCACGGCGTCCACCAGCGGCACGCCGACGTTGCCGGCGGCGATCGCGCGTCGACCGGCGGCGGTGAGGATCGCGGCGAGCATGCGTACCGTAGTGGTCTTGCCGTTGGTACCGGTGACCGCTAGCCACGGGGCCGCCCTCGGCGGTCGCAGCCGCCAGGCCAGCTGCACCTCCCCCCACACCGGGATGCGTCCGGCCGCGGCGGCCAGCAGCGGCTGGTCCGGCCGCCATCCCGGCGAGGTGATGACCAGCTCGGTGCCGGGCGGCACGGCGGTGGTGTGCTCGGCTCCGAGGTGTACCGCGGCCCCGAGGGCACGCAACTGTGCGGCGCGGTGGTGCGCCGCATCTCCCTCGGCGGCGTCCACGACGGTGACCGCCGCGCCGAGCCGGAGCAGTGCCCGGACCGCCGCGGCCCCCGACAGGCCGAGGCCGGTGACGCAGACCCGCCGGCCCGGCCAGGACTCTGCCGGCGGCTGCGGCGGGCGGGCGGTCACGGCAGGGCGCCGCGGGCGACGAAGTCGGCGTAGAACACCCCCAGCCCGAAGGCCACCGCGAGCCCGGCGATGATCCAGAACCGGATGACGATGGTCACCTCGGCCCACCCGGACAGCTCGAAGTGATGCTGCAGCGGGGCCATCTTGAAGATCCGCCGGTGGAACACCTTGAAGACCGCCACTTGGATGATCACCGACAAGGTGATCACGACGAACAGGCCGCCCAGCAGGACGAGCAGCACCTCGGTGCGCGAGCAGATCGCCAGCCCGGCGAGTGCTCCGCCGAGGCCCAGCGCCCCGGTGTCGCCCATGAAGATCCGCGCCGGCGGGGCGTTCCACCACAGGAAGCCGAAGCAGGAGCCCATCGCCGCGGCGGCGACGATCGCCAGGTCCAACGGGTCCCGGACGGCATAGCAATTGCCCGGGTTCAGCACGCAGGAATTACCGAACTCCCAGAAGCAGACCACGACGTAGGCACCGAACACCATCACGCACGTCCCCGTGGCCAGCCCGTCCAGCCCGTCGGTGAGGTTGACCCCGTTGGAGGCGGCCGAGACGATGACGTAGGCGAGGAGCAGGAAGCCGAGCGCGCCGACGGTGACCGTGGAATCCCTGGTAAAGGACAGCTGGCGGGAGGCCGGGCTCAGCCCGTTCACGCCGGGAAAGCGCAGCGCCAGCAGCGCGAAGATCAGGGCTACCCCGAGCTGGCCGGCCAGCTTGGCCCGGCCGGACAGGCCAAGGCTGCGCTGCTTGCGCACCTTGATGTAGTCATCGGCGAATCCCACCAGTCCCAGGCCGGTCATCAGGAACAGCACGAGCATCCCGCTCGCGGTGAAGCCGAACGGTTCGAACAGGTGGGCCACCCCGTAGCCAATGACCGTGGCCGTGATGATCACGGTACCGCCCATGGTGGGCGTGCCACGCTTGAGGTGGTGGCTGGTCGGGCCGTCGTCGCGGATCAATTGCCCGTAACCGATGTCCCGGAACAGCCGGATCGCGGCCGGCGTACCGAGCAGCGACAGCACCAGCGCCACCAGCGCCGCGACCAGGACGTGCTTCACGGCGCGGAACCCGACGGCGCCGCGGCCGGACCCGGGTCGGTCAACAGCGCGGCCGCGACCCGCTCCAGCCCGGCGGCCCGCGACGCCTTGACCAGTACGACGTCGCCGGGCCGCGCCCGCGACCGCAGCAGCGCCACCGCCCCGGCGACGTCGCCCACCCGGGTGGCGCGCGCCCCAGCCGCCTCGGCCGCCGCCGCGATCGGGGCGGCGGCGCTTCCCACGGCCACCACCTCCTCGATCCCGAGCCGGGCGGCCAGGCAGCCGACCTCGCGGTGCGCCGGCGGCCCGGCGTCGCCGAGCTCGGCCATCTCGCCGAGGACCACCCAGCACCGCCGCGCCGGGCTGCCGGCCGGGCGGGCGATGGCCACCGCCGCCCGCAGCGCGGCCCGCATCGACTCCGGATTGGCGTTGTAGGCGTCGTTGACCACCGTGATCCCGCCCGGGGCTTCGCCGACCTCCATCCGCCACCGACTGGCCGGGCGCGCCGCGGCCAGCGCGGCCGCGATCTCGGGCATCGGGAGGCCGGACGCCAGGGCCACCGCCGCCGCGGCCAGCGCGTTGCCGACGTGATGCTCGCCGTGCAGGGCGAGCTGCACCGGCGCCGATCCGGCCGGGGTGTGCAGAACGAAAGCCGGCTGGCCGGCGGCGTTGAGCCTGATGTCGTCGGCGGTGACATCCGCCCGGGCCGCCGTGCCGAAGGTGACCACGCGGGCCGCGGTCCGCCCGGCCATCGCGGCCACGTGCGAGTCGTCGGCGTTGAGTACGGCGAGCCCGTCCGCGGGCAGCGCCGCGACGAGCTCGCCCTTGGCTTGGGCGATCGCCTCGCGGCTGCCGAAGACGCCGACGTGGGCGGAGCCGACGTTGAGCACCACGGCGATCCGCGGCGGGGCCGCCGCGCACAGCGCCGCGATGTGACCCACCCCACGCGCGCTGAACTCCAACACCAGGTACCGGGTGCCGGCCTCGGCCCGCAGCACGGTGAGCGGCAACCCGATCTCGTTGTTCCACGACCCGGCCGGGGCCACCGTCGGCCCGAGACGGCCGAGCAAGGCGGCGAGCAGATCCTTGGTGCCGGTCTTGCCGGCGGACCCGGTCACCCCCACCACGGTGACCGTGGGGAGCCGGTCGAGCACGCCCCTGGCCAGCCGGGCGAGCCCGCCCAGCACGTCGGGTACCACCACCGCCGGGACGCCGAGGCGCCGATCCGTCAGCACGGCGACCGCGCCGGCGGCCACCGCGGCGGCCGCGAAGTCGGCACCGTCGACGTGCTCCCCGGGCAGCGCAAGGAACAGGCAGCCGGGCACCGCCAGCCGGGAGTCCAGGACCGCCGGGGAGCTCAGCACGGAGTCCGGCGCGGCGTCGAACAGCCGACCGCCGGTAGTGGCGGCCACCTCGGCCAGGGTCATCGGTATCACGGCCGGCCGCCCATGCCGGGCCGTTCGCGGGCCGGTGCGCCGAGCCGCCGCAGCGCGGCTGCGAGCACCTCCCGATCGTCGAAGGGCAGCGTCTGCGCGCCGACCTGCTGGCCCGGCTCGTGACCTTTGCCGGCTACCACGACGGCGTCCCCGGGTCCGGCCCGCGCCGTGGCCGCCTCGATGGCCGCCGCTCGGTCGAGCTCGACGACGATCTCGGCCCGGGGCGCCGGCAGCCGCCGCACGCCGGCAATCATCTCCGCCACGATGAGTGCCGGATCCTCCGAGCGGGGGTTGTCGCTGGTGAACACGGCCAGGTCCGCGCCGGCGGCCAGCGCGGCGCCCATCAGCGGGCGCTTGCCCCGATCCCGGTCCCCGCCGCACCCCAGTACGCCGATCAACCGGCCCCGGGTCACCTCCCGCATGGCGGCAAGCAGCCGGCTCACCGCCTCCGGGGTGTGGGCGTAGTCCACCACGGCGAGAAAAGGTTGACCCGCCTCGATCCGCTCCATCCGGCCGGGTACCGCCCGCAGCGCGGCAATTCCCTCGGCGGCGGCGTCCGCGGGGACCCCGGCTTCGAGGAGACCCACGTAGGCGGCGACCGCGTTGTCCACGTTGAACCCGCCGGCCAAGTGGACCACCAACTCGGCGTCAGCCCCCCGCGGCCCGGCGAGGCGGACCGTGCTCCCGGCCGCTCCCACGCCGACCTCGGTGGCCCGCCAGTCCGCGTCCGCCGACCCGCCCGGGGAGACCGTGACCACCGGGAGCCCGGACATCGCGGCGAGCCGGGCCCCGTAGGCGTCGTCCACGTCGATCACCGCGCGGCGGGCGTAGGCCGGGGTGAACAGCCGCGCCTTGGCCGCGAAGTAGTCGGCCATGTCGGCGTGGAAGTCGAGGTGATCCTGGGAGAGATTGGTGAACAGCGCGACGTCGAAGCGCGTGCCGGCCACCCGGCCCAACGCCAGCGCGTGGCTGGACACCTCCATCACCGCCGCGCTGACCCCGCGCTCGCGCATCGCTGCCAACAGCGCCTGCAGGTCCGGCGCCTCGGGTGTGGTGCGTACGCTGGGCACCGCTCGACCGGCGATCCGGGTCTCGATGGTGCCGACCAACCCGGTGATGTGCCCGGCCGCCGCCAGTCCCGCCTCGATCAGGTACGCCGTGGTCGTCTTGCCGTTGGTACCGGTTACTCCGAGAAGCACCAGTTCCTCGGCCGGATGCCCGTAGATCTCGGCCGACAGTGGGCCGAGCACGGCGCGCACGTCGGGCACCACGAACACCGGTACGTCACTGCCGGCGGCGGCCGCCGCCCCGGCGGGATCGGTGAGCACCGCGACGGCGCCGGCCCGCACCGCCGAGGCGACGAACGAGGCGCCGTGCGCCGCCGAACCCGGTACGGCGGCATAGAGGTCTCCCGGGCGGACCCGTCGCGAGTCCTGTGTCACACCGGCGACCTCGACCCCCCCAACCCGGCCCGGATCCGGGTGGGCGCCGGCGAGGGCCGCGAGGTCTGCCAGTCGCCGGGGCGCCAGCCGCTCGGGGCGCGGCAGATCGGCCGACGGCACGGGACGGGGCACGGAAGACCAAACTAGCGGCTGGACGGGCGGGAACGGTGCGGCCACCCGGTCAAGGCGCCAGCAGTTGCATGGTGGGCGGCGTGGTCCCGGTCGGGGCGATGCCCATCGACTTCAGCCCGAAGGACATGACCGTGCGGAACACCGGGGCAGCGACGATTCCCCCGAAGTGCCCGATGACGGGCTTCTGCAGGACGACGGACACGAGTAGGCGCGGATGGTCGGCCGGGGCGAAACCCACGAAGGATGCCGTGTACCCGCCACCGCGGTAGCAATGGCACCGGGGGTTGGCCACCTGCGCGGTGCCGGTCTTGCCGGCTACCCGGTAGCCAGGGATCCGGGCCTTCGGCGCGGTGCCCTGGGCACTGGTGACCGCCTCCAGCATGTCGCGCAGCTCCTGGGCCACGGCCGTGTCCACCACCCGCCGCGGCGCCGGGCTGGCCCGCGGGGTCACCTTGCCGTCGGCCGAGATGGTGGCCTTGACCAGCGTCGGCGGGATGCGGATTCCGCCGTTGGCCAACGTGGCGTACACCGAGGCCATCTGCACCGCGGTCACCCCGACGCCCTGGCCGAAGGCGATGGTGTGCTGCTGGGAGCCGCTCCACTTCTGCGGCGGGGGCAGGATGCCCCGGCTCTCCCCCGGGATGCCGACGCCGGTGGTCTGGCCGAAGCCGAAGGCCCGAAGGTAGTCATACAGCCGCTGCTTGCCCAGTCGCTGGGCGATCTGGATGGTGCCGATGTTGCTGGACTTCGCCAGCACACCGGCCGTGGTCAGTCGTTCCACCGGATGCGTCTCGGCGTCGTGGAAGGTCTTGTCCCCGACGTGGAGGAACCACGGCACGGTGAAGGGGGTGTCCACCGCCACCTTGCCATCTTGCAGGGCGCCGGCGACGGTGATGACCTTGTTGACGCTGCCCGGCTCGTAGGTTTCGGCCACCGCCGGGTTGCCACCGACAGCGAACGCCGGCCGCTTCGCCGCATTGGCGTCATAGCTGGGGGCGGTGGCCACCGCCAGCAGTTCACCGGTGGTGATGTCCTGCACGATGACCGAGCCGCTCGCCGCCTTGACCGCCTTCACCTGGGCGGCGATGGCGTCCTGAGCGGCCCACTGCAGGTCCCGGTCGATGGTCAGCTGGATGCTGGAGCCGGCCACCGGCGCCCGCTCGGCGTGCTCGCCGGCCGGAATCTCCCGGCCACCGGCGCCGAACTCCGCGGTCAGCTTGCCGTCCCGCCCAGCCAGCAACGCGTTGGCACCCAACTCCAGCCCGGCCCCGGTTCCCGGGCCGGTCGGCGGGAAGCCCAGCAGAGTGGCCGCGACCTCCCCGTCGGGGTAGATCCGCCGTGACTGCGCCTCGGTGCCGATACCGGTCAGCTTGTTGGCCCGGAGCACGTCGAGCGCGCTACGGGCCACGCTCGGCTCCACGTTGCGCGCCAGAACCACGTACCGGGTACCCGGTTTGGTGAGCCCGCTCAGCAGGTCCGACTGCGACAGGTTCAGCACCGGGGACAGGGCCTGGGCCACCTGGACCGCCTTGCCGGCCGGCACTTCGGTCGGATCGGCGAAGATCGTCCGGCTGTCGACGCTCATCGCCAGCGGCGCGCCGTTTCGGTCCACGATCGCGCCCCGGGTGGCCGGCAACGCCTGGGCCTGCCTGCGCTGGGACTCCGCGCGCTGGGCGTAGGCGGCGCCGTCCAGCCCTTGGAGCTGCACCAGGCGCAGGCTCAGCACCGCGAGCATCGCCACGAGGACCACAACGATGACCCGCAGCCGCCGGCCGGTGAAAGCCGGCAACGCCCCGGGCGGGCCCGCGGCGGGCGGGGGGCGGTGCCCGCGGGACGGCGGTCCGAGGAGGCGGTGGGTGAGGTTGGCGTCGGGACCGCGACCCGACGGTCGAGGGGGGCGCCTGCCGAGCACCGGTCGATTCCGCAGACCTCGGTCGCTCATCGCCGGGTTCCCGTGGGTCCGGCGGTCGGCTTCGGGGTCCCCGGCGGCCTGGCTTTGGCGCTCGGAGAGGGAGAGACCCTCACCGTGGGGTTGAGGGTTGGCTTCACGTTCGACTTGAGGCTTGGGGTACCGCCCGGCCCGGCAGGGGACCCCGCGGAGGATGTGGACCCAGCGGATGTGGACCTGGAAGGCGACGGAGTCGGGGTCGGACTGATCGACGCGTGTGTGGTGGGCTGCGGGGCCACGCCACCGGCCGCTTTGGGGTCGCCCAGGACGGCGCCGTCCGGGAGCCGCAGGAACAGGGGATCCCCGCCCGGGACCATCCCCAGTGCCGCCGCTCGCGACGCCAAGACCGTGGGCCCGGCCTCTCGGGCGACGGTCTCGCGGAGCTGCTGCTCCTGGTCGTCGAGGGCAGCGGACTTCTGCTGCAATCCGAAGAGCACGAAGGCGTCCTGGGCCAGCACGGTGTTGAGCAACAGCAGGCCGATGAGCCCGGAACCGATGAGCAGGAGGACGACCAGGGCGAACGGTAGGCGCGATCGACGCTGTGGAGCGGGCAGCAGCACCAGCCGGGGCAGCCTGGCGGCGGTGCCCGGATGCAGCCAGGACCGGCGGGTGCCCCCCGCCGGTCGACCGGCGGGCGCGGTGCTCATGAGGCCGCTCGGGCCGGTCGGATGCGCTCGGCGGCCCGCAGCCGGGCCGACGCCGCCCGGGGATTGGCCGCCACCTCGGCCTTGTCCGGGACCTCGGCGCCCCGGGTCAACAGCCGCAACCCGGGCGCCTGGTCCGCCAGCCGAACGGGCAGCCCATGGGGGGTACGGTCGGCGGCTCCGGCGGCCAGTTCCCGCTTCACGATGCGGTCTTCCAGGGACTGGTAGGACAACACGGCCAGCCGTCCGCCGACCGCGAGAGCACCGATAGCCGCCGGCAGGCCGCGCTCGAGGGCAGCCAGTTCACCGTTGACTTCGATCCGCAGCGCCTGGAAGACCCGTTTCGCCGGGTGCCCGCCGGTACGCCGGGCGGGCGCCGGAATGTTGGCGCGCACGAGGTCGACCAGCCGCCCCGATCGGGTGAACGGGTTCCCGGACCGCTCCCGGGCGATCGCGGCGGCGATCCGGTGGGCGAAGCGCTCCTGCCCGTACCGCTGGAAGACGCGGGTCAGGTCGGACACGTCGTAGCTGTTCAGGATGTCCGCCGCGGTCCGGCCTGAAGTCGGGTTCATCCGCATGTCGAGCGGGGCGTCCTGGGCATAGGCAAAGCCTCTCTCGGTCGAGTCGATTTGGAGCGACGACACACCGAGGTCGAACAGCACACCCGAGACCGGCCCCTCCCCGCCGTCGGCGAGCACCCCGGAAAGGCCGTCGAAACCGGTCGGCACCAGCCGGATCCGAGCGGCGTAGGCGGCCAGGCGTTGCCGGGCCAGCGCGAGAGCTTGAGGGTCGCGGTCGATAGCCACCAGCCGAAGTCCGGGATGGTCGGCGAGCAGCGCCTCGGCATGCCCGGCAAGGCCCAGAGTGGCGTCCACGAGGACGGCACCGTTCCCGGTGAGCGCCGGACCCAGCAGGTCTCGGATCCGCTCCAGCATGACCGGCACATGCCGGCCTGCCGGCGCCGCCGGGGGCGGCGTGGTCACCGCTCAGCCGAACGTGTGGACCAGGAAGTGAGCGCCGAGCGCCACACCGGCGGTAACGAGCACGGTAAGCATGAAGAGCAGAACCGTGCCGATCACCTCGGTGCGTAGATCCGGGATGGTGCCCGGCGCAGATGGTGACCCGGCCGTTGGCGGGGAGGCGGCGTTGCTGTCCATGTCGACCCTTCGACAGACGCGGAGCGGAGGGGTTACCGGATGACTGGAAAGGGCCGCCGTACGGGCCGGTTCCCGCCCGCTCGCACCTGGCACCGGGGAAGGTGCGCCAGGGGCATCAGAAGACGTCCCATGTAGATGAAGCGAGCGGTACATCGAGCGGGTGGGAACGGACCCGATCCGGCGGAGGTGGTCAGAGCAACCCAGGCAGTACCTCCTCGGAGATGTCGGCGAAGGACTGTTCGCTGGCGGCCAGGAAGGCGTTCCAGGCCGAGGCGTCCCAAATCTCGACGCGATTGCCCGCCCCGATCACGGCGCAGTCGCGGTCCAGGGCGGCGTACTGCCGCAGCGCCGGCGGCAGCGTCACCCGGCCTTGCTTGTCCGGTACGTCCGCGTTCGCCCCGGCGAAGATCACCCGGACGTAGTCGCGCACCCGCTTGGCCGACATCGACGCCTGCCGGACCCGCTCGGCGAAGGCGGCGAATTCACCCTCGGTATAGACGAAGAGACAGCGGTCCTGCCCCTTTGTCATCACCAGGCCTCCCGCCAGCTGCTCCCGGAACTTGGCCGGCAGGAACAGCCGACCCTTCTCGTCCAACCGCGGGAAGTAGGTTCCGACGAACACCGCGCCGTCCCCTCACGCTCCTACGTCCTCCACTTCGCCCCACCCTACTCCACTTGCCGGTCGCGTCAATGCGCGCGGAAGAGTGCTACTCCACTCCGCTCCGCCCCGCAGCCCAGCCCAGCCCAGCCCGAAGATTTCGCCAGGCGCGTCAGAGGGAAGCCACGGCGCCTTGCCAACAGGCGACCAACACCGCGGCGTCGTCCTCCCGGGAGTCGTACTGGTGATCGACTGCCCGGTGGATCAGGCGGCGAGCCACTTCAGGCGGCGAGCGGCCGGCCGCCGCCTCCTCGGCGACCAGCGCCGTGAACCCGTCATCGCCGAGGGCGGCGCCGTCCCGATCGCGGACCGCGGTGACCCCGCCGGTGTGCAGGACCAGCCAGTCTCCGGCCCGCAGGGTCGCCACCCCCGCCCGCCCGCCGGAATCGCCGGCGCCCAGCGCCGGGCGCCGCCCGCCGCTGAGCACCGCCACCACCGTGCCGTTGCGGCACAGCCGGGGCGGCGGGTGTCCGGCGAGGAGGTAGTGCAGTCGGCCGGTATGGAGATCGAGTGCCCCGAGAACGCCCGTCACCTCGGCGCCGGTCACCACGGCGGCGACGGCCCGGTCTATGACGCGGGCTTGGTCCGGCAAGCGCAAGCCCTCCCGACGCGCGCTGCGGTACGCGGCCAGCGCGGTCGCCGTGGCGATACCAGCGGGGCCGACGGGCGACACTGACTGAAAGATCGCGAACGTCGCGGCCGCCTCGGACAGGCCGTAGTCGAACGCGTCGCCGCCGCCGGACGCGCCGGGGAGGACCATGCCGGCGACTACGAACGTCTCGGTACCGGCGGTGAGCGGCGGCAACAGCCCCCGGACCAGATCAGCGACCGGGGCGGCGGAGGGGCGGCGGATCCCGTCCAGCGCATCGCCGCGGGCGGCGGCTGCGGTGATCAGCCCGCCCAGTACGGCGGCGAGCCATCGGCAGTGTTCCCGCACCCGCGGATCACCGAGGGAGGCGCCGACGGGGTGCACGCCGAGAACCCCGAGTCGATGCAACCCGTCCAGCAGCGGAACCCAGAGCCGGCTCGGGTCCTGCCCCACGGCGTCGGCGGCCACCATGTCGCCGGTTCGGTAGGCCCGCCCGCCGGGCGTGTCGTCCACGGCCAACCACCGGCTGGGAGGGGAGCCCCGAACCCGCAGCGGCACCAACCGCCGCTGGTCGTCCTCGACCAGATAGATCTCGACGCGCAGCCCGAGTTCCTGGCCGGCGGCCGCGGCCAGTGCCGGGAGCCGCTCCGGCGGGGCGCGCCGGGAGCCCTCGAGCAATCCGGCCAGCGCGCGCACCGCGCCTTCGCCGGGCGCAATGACCTCGGCGACGGTCCGCAGGTAGGGGACCCGGCTGGTCCAGTTCAGCTCGTCGAGGCGTTCGTTGACCGCCTGGGCGAGCATGTCGCGCTGCAGCGTAGGCAGGCGCATCAAGCCCTGGAGGTGGGCCTCTATCTCGACCGGCCCGGCATCGCCCCCCAGGGCGAAGTACCGCAACCACAACTGTTCCAGCGGGAGGCCGGCGCGCTCGACGGCGGCCGTCACCGCTCGAAGCTGCTGCTGCTCCGCGGCCGGCGGGGGTACCGGCCCCGGACCTGCGCCCATCAGCGTCTTCGGGACGAGGTGGACCGGACCAGCGCCTCGGCGACGTCCCGCAGCTTTCGGTTCTGCCGCTGCGAGATGCCGACCAGCGTCGCGAAGGCGGTGTCCTCGTCGACTTGGTCCCGAGCCATCACGATTCCCTTGGCGGTACCGATCAGGTCACGGCTGCGCAGCGCTTGCTTGAGGCCGTCGGCGACTCGTTGGGCGTCCTCGTAGGACTGCACATTGGCCAGCAGGATGGCAGCTTGGGCCGCAAAGGAACCGAGCAGGTGCTCGCTCCATTCGTCGTAGGCGTTGGGCCGGTCCGAGTAGACCTTGATCGCTCCCAGTGCGCCCTCGGCGCTCAGCAGGGGCGCGCTGAGCGAGGACCGCATGCCCAACGCCACGGCGCCTCGGCACCATCGCGGCCAGCGTTGGTCCGTACGCGTGTCGTCGATACGGATGACGAGCCGCTCGACCCACGCGGCCAGGCAGGGTCCCTGGTCGAGTCCGTACTGCAAGCTGTCGGCCTGATCGACCACCGAGTCCGAGGCTGCCGCGCTGGTGGGATGCCCCCGCTCGTGCATCAGGCTGACTCCGGCACCGACGGTTCCCGGAATGGTGTCCTTGGCCAGGGTGGTGACCAGGCGCAGGGTTGTCGCCACGGTTTCTTCCGACAGCAGCAGGCCCGACATCCGGGCGTAGACCGCCGTCAGCTCCCCGGCGAGTCGAGCTTCCGAGGTCACCGGGCGCCGAGCCGGGCGCAGACGGATCCGAAGGCGGCAAGCCCGCGCTCGACCGGGTGCAGCCGTGCTCGCTTCCTCGCCACGTGGTACGCCACCGATACCCCACTCGATCCGGGTGCCGGTCTCGCCGGCTAGCGCACTCGGACGGCTTGGGCTCAACCGCCGAGACGTCGACCGCCAGCCGGATGCGCAGGGTGTCGACCGCTGACGTCGCCGCGACACCTTACCGCAGCCGAGGGCCACCGGCGACGCTCGGAACCTGCCAGGTGACACAGCGCGGCCAAGCCTTCCGGCGTGCCCGAGCAGGGCCCACGCCACCCGGGAGCCGCCGGCGCGGCAGGTACGGGGAGGTGAGCGGAACGGTGCTCGACCACGGTCAAGCCCACCCCGGTACGCCAAGGCTCAGGGTGGCGGGATGTGGGGAATCAGGTGACACTTGGACAGGCTCAGGGCGCGACCCGCGGGGATCGGTTCCCGGCTACCGAAGGAGACCTGTTGACGGCACGTGCTTTCGGCGGGGAAGACGCGGCCGGAATTGGCGCGCTGACCGCGGTGGCTTCCCGGATCAGCGCTGCGATAGAAAAGGTCATCGAAGGCAAGCCCGATGTGGTCCGGCTGGCCCTCACCGTACTGCTCGCCGAGGGCCACCTCCTCATCGAGGACGTGCCGGGCGTCGGGAAGACCATGCTGGCCAAGGCGCTGGCTCGCTCCATCGACTGTTCGGTACGGCGCATCCAGTTCACCCCCGACCTGCTGCCCAGTGATGTCACCGGCGTGTCGGTCTACAACCAGGAGACCCGCGAGTTCGAGTTCAAGCCCGGGGCGGTTTTCGCCAACATCGTCGTCGGGGACGAGATCAACAGGGCCTCCCCCAAGACCCAGTCCGCGCTGCTGGAGTGCATGGAGGAGCGCCAGGTGACCGTGGACGCGGTCACCTACGAGCTGGAGACGCCGTTCATGGTGGTCGCCACGCAAAACCCGATCGAGATGGAGGGTACCTACCCGCTGCCGGAGGCCCAACGGGACCGTTTCCTGGCCCGGGTGTCCATGGGCTATCCCGCTCCCCGCGCTGAACTGGCCATGCTGGACAGCCACAGCGCCGCGTCACCGCTGGACGATCTGGAGGCCGTGACCGACGCCCGGGAGGTCGCCAAGCTGATCGACGCAGTACGGCTGGTCTACGTCGAGCAGTCGCTGCAGCGCTACGTGATCGACCTGGTCTCCGCGACCCGGGCCGCTGCCGAGCTCCGCCTCGGCGCCTCGCCACGGGCGACCCTGCACCTGCTGCGGGCGGCTCGAGCCGCGGCCGCGCTCGACGCCCGCGACTTCGTGCTGCCCGATGACATCCAAACCCTGCTCGGACCGGTACTGGCCCACCGGCTGTTGCTCACCCCCGAGGCACAGATCTCCCGACGCACTCCGGACGACATCCTGCGCGACATTCTGGCGGCGGTTCCAGTTCCGGCGGGCGACGGCGGCCGGGGGCGCTGAGATGCCGGGCGGGCAGGAGAACAGGGGACTGCGGCAGCTCACTGCGCTGACGACCCGGGGTCGTAGCTTCCTCTGCTGTGGTGGCGCCTGCCTGGTCGGCGGGACGCTTTTCGGCGAACGTGATCTGCTCCGCCTCGGGGTGTTCCTGATGGCCCTGCCGCTGCTGGCGGTGGCCGCGTTGTACCGCACCCGGTACCGCATGTCGTGCACCCGGCGGCTGGATCCGGACCGGCTTCCCACCGGCCGCACCACTGCGGTCACCCTGCGCCTGGAGAACCTGTCCCGGCTACCGACCGGCCTGCTGCTTCTCCAGGACCGCCTCCCGGACCGCTTCGACAATCCACCGCGCTTCGTCCTGGACCGGGTTGCGCCGATGGGCGTACGCGAAGTCACCTACACCCTGCAGTGCGACGCCCGCGGGCGTTTCCCGATCGGCCCGCTGTCGATCCGGCTCGCTGACCCCTTCGGACTGGCCGAGTTGACCCGGGCTTTCCACGCGGTGGACGCGCTCATCGTCACACCGCAGGTGGTCGCGCTGCCGCGGGTGGTCCTCGGCGGGGAGTGGGCCGGCAGTGGTGAGAGCCGGGCTCGAGCGGTCGCCAGTGCCGGCGAGCAGGACGTAGCCCCCCGGGAGTACCGGGAAGGGGACGACCTGCGCCGGGTGCACTGGCGTTCCACCGCCCGATACGGCGAATTGATGGTCCGCCGCGAGGAGCAGCCGTGGCAGGCCCGGGCCTGCGTCGTGCTGGACACCCGGCTCGACGCGCATCGAGGCGAGGGGCTCGACTCCTCCTTCGAGTGGGCGGTCAGCGCGGCCGCATCGGTGTCGGTGGCGCTGGCCCGGGGCGGCTACGCGCTCCGCTTCCTCGACGGCGGCGGCACCGAGATCGCCGGCGGTGGCGAGGTCGAAGGCCGGTTGCTCGACGGCCTGGCCGAGGTGGAATGCGGCCCTGACGTCGCGCTCGGCAGTGGGCTCGAGCGCGTCCGGCGAGGCGGTGAGGGACTGGTGGTCGCCGTTCTCGGCCGGCTCAGCGTGGCCGAGGCAGCCGCTGTGGCTCGGGTGCGGACCGGTGGGGCGGTGTCGGTGGCCGTGCTGCTGGACACCGCATCCTGGGCGCCGGCGGGCCAGCCCGGCGCAGAGTACCGACCCAGCCCCGACTACGACGCCGGCGCGGCGCTGCTGCACGCCGCCGGCTGGCGGGTGATCCCGGTCTCGCGAGGCACGGAGGTTTCCGAGGTCTGGCCACTCGCCGGTGCAGGGGTCAGGCGCCACGCGTCGGGCTTGGTCACCGGTGACCCGGCGCTGGCGGGGAGCGGGGGCCGGCGGTGAGCGAACGCGACCGGCTCTCCCTTGGCACCGCCCTGGCGACGCTCCTCACCTCGAGTTCGCTATTCGCCGTACTCGCCGGCGGCCGGTGGCTACCGGCGGTCGCCGGGGTCATCGCGGTCGTCGCCGCGGGCAGTATGGCGGCCCGGGCGCTGCGGCTGCCGGCCGCACTCGGTCCGGTACTGATCTCCGTCGCGGTCATCGGCTACGTCACGGCGGTCTTCGGCTCCGCCGCCGCGGTGGCCGGCTTCCTGCCCGGCCCCGGAGCCGTGCGGTTGCTGCGGTCCACGGCACATTCGGGTTTCGACGACATCCAGACGTTGGCGCCACCGGTGCCCAACCGCCCGGGCCTGCTGCTGATCACGGTGGTCGGGGTCGGGCTGGTAGCCCTGGCCGCCGACGTGCTGGCGACCACCTGGCGCCAGCCGCCGGCAGCCGGGATACCCCTGCTGGCCTTATTCGGGGTGCCGGCCGCGGTCGTGCCGTCGGGCAGCGGAGTCGTACCCTTCGGGCTCGCGGTCACCGGTTACCTGCTCCTCCTCGCCGCCGACGGCCGGAGCCGGCTGGCCCGCTGGGGCCGCCCGCTGGGCGCCTCCGGCCCGACGGCGCAGGTCGGACGGTTGACGGCCATCAGCTACGGGGAGGAACCGCCGACCGGAGCTATGGCTCGCCGGATCGGTCTCACCGCGGTCGGACTGGCCCTGGTGGTGCCGGTGGCGCTGCCGACCCTGCACACCTCCCTCTTCGACGGCGAGGGCGGTCCCGGCGTCGGGTCCGGTCACGGCGGCAACAGCGTGACGACGTACAACCCGATCGTGCGGCTGCATGACCAGCTCACCTCGCCGCAGACCGAGACCCTGCTGAGGCTGCGGACCAGTGAGCAGAGGCCGACCGGCTACCTTCGGATGGCCGGGCTGGACGTCTTCGACGGCCGGACCTGGTCGCAGTCCTCCCTGCGGGCCACCCCGGCCGACCGGGTGTCTGCGGCCCAAGTGCTGCCGGCGCCGGTCCGAGGCGGCGAGGCGGTCAGCACCGCGCTGCAGGTCACCGACCGGCTCGATGCCCGCTGGCTGCCGTTGCCGTACCAGCCGACCGCCATCGCGATCGACGGCGACTGGCGGTATGAGACCCGCACCGGCACGGTGTTCTCCACCCGGAACAACGTGCGCGGCCGGGCGTACCAGGTGGTGTCCACCGCTCTGGCGGCCGACCCCGACGTGCTGGACACATCCTCGCTCGACCTGTCGGACCGGTCCGCCTTCGCCTCCTACACCACCTACCCCGGCGACCTGCCGCAGCTGATCAGGCAGACCGTGGACGACGTGGTGAACCGGGCCCAGGCGACCACCCCGTACCAGCGCGCGGTGGCCATCCAGCGGTACTTCCGCAGCGGCGAGTTCAGGTACAGCCTGAAGGTGCCAGGCGGCAACGGCGACGACGCGATCGTCAGCTTCCTGCAGGCCAAGCAAGGTTTCTGCGAGCAGTACGCCGCGACGATGGCGCTCTTCGCCCGGATGGAGGGCATCCCGGCGCGGGTGGCGGTCGGGTTCACCTACGGCGAGCGGAGCGCCGACGGGACCTACGTCATCACCACCCACGACGCGCACGCCTGGCCCGAGCTGTACTTCGCCAAGGCCGGCTGGCTGCCGTTCGAGCCTACCCCGGTCGCCGGGCGAGGCCAGGCGGTGGCCCCGGCGTACACCACCGGGACCCCGGACGCCGGCCGGCGCAAGGCTGACCTCACCCCAGCCGGCACCGAGGCGGATCTGCAGCAGCGTCGATTCGGCAACCGGCAGGAGAGCAGCGAGGCGACCCTGCCGCTGCCGGCCCAGGGCGACCCGGCTGGCGGAGGGTCATGGACCCGGCGGCTGGGCTGGCTCGGCCTGCTGCCGGTGCTGCTCGCTGTGCCGGCCCTCGTCGCGGCCGGGGCTCGCCGGCGCCGCTGGAGATCCGCCACAACGTCGAAACTCGAGGCCCACGCCGCCTGGGCGGACCTCCGCGACGCCGCCCGCGACCTCGGTATGGTCTGGCCGGCCAGCGCTTCGCCGCGGGGCGTGGCGGTGTGGCTGCGCTCCCGGGCCCCGCTCTCGGCAGAGGCCGGCGCGGCGCTCGACGCCATCGTGGGTGCCGAAGAACGCGCCCGCTACCAGCGCGTGGCGACCTCCACCGCGTCCGGGGCCGTCGCCGGGACGCGGGGGGGCGGGGGCGACCTGCGGCAGGGGGTCGGCGAGGTGCGGGCGGCGCTGCGGGCGCAGGCGTCGACGGGGCGACGCTGGCGGGCCTGGCTGGTGCCGCCTTCGGGTACCGAACGGCTGCGTCGGCTGACCTCCCGGGTGGCGGTGGCCGGGGACCGGTACGACCGTAATCTCGCCCGGTGGACCCGGTCGCTGTTCCGCCGCCGGGCCACCACCGGGTAGGGCGCCTTTCACCTGTCGCGGGAGAATCGGCGACCATGAGAATCGGCGGAACATGAGAATCGGCGCAGCGTGAGAGCCGGGGCCGGCATGAGAACGGGTGCAGCGTGAGAACCGTCGTCCTCCTCCGGCACGCCAAGTCCGCCCGTCCGGCCGGTGTCGCCGACTTCGACCGGCCGTTGAGCGACCGCGGGGTGGCCGATGCCCTGGCCGCTGGCGTCTGGCTGCGTGACACCGTCGGCCGCCCCGCCCTGGTGGTCTGCTCCCCGGCCCGACGCGCCGCCCAGACTGCTGAGCGGATTGTGGCCGCCTACCGTGATGACCCGCCGCCAATTCGCTCCGAGCAGCGACTGTACGAGGCGACCGTCGCCGACGTACTGGCCGCGCTGACCGAGTCGGCCGGCTCTGCCGGCACCGGCGGCCCGGTTGCGGTGGTCGGCCACAATCCGTCGGTAAGTGCCGCGCTCGGTGTGCTCACCGGCGAGCGTCTGCAGCTGCGAACCTGCGGCATCGCCGTGATCGGCGTGCATGGGACGGTAATCGAGCCGGGGGGCGGAACGCTGTTGTCCTCCAGTACGCCACGTGCGGGTCGAGGCTGACCAAGCCCGGCGCCGCTCCTCAGCGGCCGCGCTCCTCCCAGCGGCGCCGCCAGCGCTCCTCGAGCCGGCCCTTCCACGACACCCGGCGTTCGGCCCGCTGCTTGGGGCGGGGAGCGGACACCTTCGTCGTCTTCCGGCGGGACTTCGCCGGGCCTCCCTCGCGGTGACCGGCGAGTCGCTGCCAACTGGTCACCCCGAAGACCAGCGACACCAGCATGACGAGAAATCCGCCGACACCCACCGGGATCATCTTGAAGATCACGCCGACCATGAGCAGGATGACGCCCAGCACGAACAGCGCGGCGCAGCGCACGATCCGGCGGGAGTAGTGCTTGC
The DNA here is from genome assembly GCA_963814355.1 of uncultured Actinomycetota bacterium. Taxonomy (GTDB): domain Bacteria; phylum Actinomycetota; class Actinomycetes; order JADGOV01; family JADGOV01; genus JADGOV01. The sequence goes on from CAWFCZ010000018.1 coordinate 214,535, forward strand.
GCAGGTCGGTCGATCGGTACGTGGAGGCGAACTTGGGATCCTCGGCGTAGAGAGCGCGCTCGATCTGATCGAGCAAGCGCTGCTCGTGCTCAGAGAGCGGCACGATGCTCCTCCCTGATGGCCGGCGCCGTGGGTCGGTTTAGTAAGCCTGCCACGTCGCGAAAAGCTGGTATGCAGGTCTTGAGGATACGGGCGGTTTCCGCCGGGCGGAAGGCATCCGGGGATGCTTGCGGCAACGATTTGCCCCGGTCCTGCCCGGCCAACCGTCGATCTCGGGAACATCGGCGCCTTCGGTCACGGCTGTATTACGGCTTCGCCTCGGGCCGACCGCTTTCCAGCAGGGTGCCGGGGCGTACCGCCCCCGGTCCGAACCGCCGGGCAGCTCGATCGGCGGCCTGTTCGGCCTCCCGCCAGCCCGAGGCCCGCTGCCCCAGCAGGAGTTGGCGTGGTTGGGTAGCAGCCGGGCGCAACCCCTCCACCCGGACGCCGACCAGTCGGAGCCGAGCCCGCTGCAAGCCGAGCCGGTCGAACAGCTCGGTGGCCACCGCGTAGATGTCCCGGCCCACGTCGGTCGGCTCGGGCAAGGTGCGGGATCGGGTGATCGTGGAGAAGTCGGCGAACCGGATCTTGATGCTGACGGTACGCCCGAGGTGGCCGCCGTCCCGCAGCCGCCCGGCGGTGCGCTCGGAGAGCCGCAGCAGTTCGCGCCTGATGCGTACCGGGTCATCGACGTCGCGTTCGAAGGTCTCCTCGGCGCCGATGCTTCGATCTGGCTCGTGCGGCACCACCGATCGCTGGTCCCGCCCCCAGGCCAGCGCGGCGAGGTGCGAGCCGGCAGCGACCCCGACCGCGCGTTGCAGCGTGGTCACCGGCGTGTGGGCCAGGTCGCCGACGGTCCGCAGCCCGAGTCGTACCAGGGTTTCCTCGGTCCGCTCGCCTACCCCCCACAGGGCCGCCACCGGCAGCGGGTGCAGGAAATCGATCACCCGGCTGGGCAGGACGACGAGCAACCCGTCCGGCTTGGCCTTGGTGGAGGCCAGCTTGGCGACGAACTTGGTACTGGCCACCCCCACCGAGCAGCCGATGTCCTGCTCGTCGGCAACCCGGGCACGGATCCACTGCCCGATATCGGCCGGGCCGCCGAGTCGCCGACGGGCACCGGAGACGTCGAGGAACGCCTCGTCGAGCGCGATCGGCTCCACTATTGGAGTCACCGACCGGAAGATCTCCATCACTCCGGCGGAAACCTCGGAGTAGGCGGCGAAGTCCGGCCGGATCACCACCGCGTCCGGGCACAGTCGGCGGGCCCGGCCCATCGGCAGCGCGCTGTGCACCCCGTACGCCCGGGCCTCGTAGGTCGCGGAGAGCACCACCCCGCGAGTGCCGGAACCACCGACGATCACCGGCCGGCCGCGCAGCTCGGGTCGGCGGCGGAGTTCCACGCTGGCGTAGAAGGCGTCCATGTCGACGTGCAGAACCGAACACGCCGATTCTTCATCGGTCGCCACGCCGTCAGCGGTGCGCTTCAGTGGCATGGTCCTGCTCTGGCATCGGTGCGGTCAGGGTAGCCGCGGCCGGGGTGGATGCGAGTGAGACGGCCGCGGCCCGGTATGGGTTCGAGCGGGGTGGAGGCGAGCGAGACAGCCGCGGCGGCCGGGGCCGTGGCCCGGTCGGTTCCGGGGGGCTCATCGCCCGGAGCTCCCCTGGCTGGCGTGCCAGAGCTTGCGGCCGGGATGCGGCGGTGGGCCGCCGGCCCCGGCGGAGCGGATGTCGGCGTAGGGCGACTGGGCGAATCCGGTCGGGGCCAGGATCGCCCCGCCGCCGACCGGCACCCCGGCCGGCACCGGGCGGGTGGACCGGCTCTGGGCGGCGCCGTGCACCGCGGCTTCCAGGGCCGAGGTGGTCAGCCCCGGCGGTCGGGCCAGCAGCTGTGACACCGCGGGCCAGCCGCCGTCGCGCCAGCTGGTCCACAGGGCGGGCAACTCCCAGCAGCCCGTCGCCCGGATCGAGATACCCCGCGGACCGGTCCGCCGGGTGATGCCCCGCAGCACCAGCAGCCAGGAATGGAACAGGGTGCTCGCGTAGCCGACCTGGGCGTCTTCGAAGAATGTCGCGTCCAACGGCCCGGTCCCGTCATCCAGAGTAAGAAACACCACCCGGCGCCCGGAGCGCACCGGTGGGGTCTGGGTGGCCACCTTCACCCCGGCCACGAGCACTTCGGACCGGGTCCGCCGGCCCAACAGGTCACGTGCCCGGGTGACGCCGAGCTCGTTGAGAAACGGGGCGTAGCCGGAGAGCACGTGCTGGCTGGCGTCCAGGCCCAGCACGTCCAGCTCGGCGCGGACCCGTTCGACCCCGGTCATCTCCGGCAGCCCACTCGGGGCGACCTCACCGGGTGCGGCGCCGAGATCCAGGGTGAGCTGGACGGCGATCTCGGCCACCGCCGGTGCCCGAGCGGCGGCCTGCGATTGCCGGGTGGCCAGCTCCAGCACGGTGGCCGGCGCCGAACCGGCGACCGGCGGAGCTGCGCCCGGGCTCCGGCGCCGGCCGCGGGGAGCCGCTGCCCGGGCAACGGATCGACTCCAGCTGTCCAGTTCGACGACCTGGAGCAGCAGATCCCGCCGGGTGACCCGGCCCCGGCGGCGAACGGCCAGCGCCGACCCGATGCCGTACAGCTCGTCGAAGGCGCCGGCCACGACGAGTCGTTCGGCGACCGGCCGGGACACCGCCGCCCGGTGCCAGAAGTCGGTGAGCGAAGCGTACGGCCGGCCGGCGAGAATCCGGGCGATCTCCGCCTCGGTGATGCCCCGGACGTCGGCCAATCCCAGCCGGATGCCGTAGTCCCGGCCGTCCGGCAACTCCGGCGGTGGGGCCGCTCGCGGCGGGGCGTCGAGGATCTCCGGCGGCGGCTCGTCGTACCGGCCCACCCGCTCGGTCCGGTACTCGGCGTCGGAACGGTTCACGTCCAGGCCGAGGATGGCGATGCCGAACTGGCGGGCGTCGTCGAGGATCAGCCGCTTGGGGTACATGCCGGGGTCGTGGGTCAGCACCCCGGCCAGGAACGCCGCCGGATAATGGGCCTTGAGCCACGCCGACTGGTAGGTGGGCACGGCGAAGGCCGCGGCATGGGCCTTGCAGAAGCCGAACGATCCGAATCCCTTCAACACCTCCCAGACCCGCTCCACGACGTCGAGGGAGTACCCGCGCCCCAGCGCGGCCGGGTAGAACCAGGTCCGCACCTCCGGCTGCCCGACCGGGTCACCGAGCGCGCGGCGGACCTCGTCGGCCTCGGCGAGTGAGCACCCGGTGCAGATCGCCACGATCCGCAGCACCTGCTCGTGGAAGACCACCACACCGTAGGTTTCGGCCAGCACCGGTTCCAGATCGGGATGGAGGTAGCTGGACTGGCTCCAGCCCTGCCGGGATTCCAGGAACGGCCGCACCATGTCGGTCTTGACCGGCCCCGGCCGGAACAGCGAGATGTCGATGATCAGGTCGGCGAAGCTAACCGGGGAGAACTTTCCGATCAGTTCGCGCTGGCCGGGCGACTCGATCTGGAAGCAGCCGAGGGTCTTGGTGGACTGGACCAGCGCGAAGGTGGCCGGGTCGTCGCGCGGTACGGCGTCGATGTCGACCTCGGCGCCGTCGAGGCGGCGTACCTCGGCGACCGCGTGCGCGATCGCCGACTGCATCCGGATACCGAGCAGGTCCAGCTTGAGCAGGCCGAGCGCCTCGACGTCGTCCTTGTCGAACTGGCTCATCGGAAAACCCAGCCAGCTCGCCTCGACCGGGGTGCGATCCAGCAGGGTGGCATCGGAGAGCAGCACCCCGCAGGGGTGCACGGCGATGTGCCGGGGCAGGCCGTCGAGCCGCTCGACGAGCCGGAAGAGCAGATCCAGCCGGCCGCCGCGACCGTCCGGGCCGGCGAGCCCGCTGGCCCGCAGCTCCGGCAGGTCGCGCAGCGCGGCCCGGACCTGGCTGGCCCGCAGGTGCGGGAACGCCTTGGCGATGGTGTCGATCTCCCCGGGCGGCAGGCCCAGCGCCGCGCCGACGTCACGGATCGCGTGCCGGGCGCGGTAGGTGTCCATCATCGACACGCAGGCGCAGCGCTCGGCGCCGAAGTGGGCGAGAACCGCCTCGTACACCTCCATCCGGCGGGCGGACTCGACGTCGATGTCGACGTCGGGAAGCTGGGCGCGCAGCGGGGAGAGGAAACGTTCCATCAGCAGCCCGTGCTCCAGCGGGTCGACGTCGGAGATCCCGAGCAGGTAGGTGACCAGGCTGCCGGCACCGGACCCACGGGCCGCGCACCGTACGCCCATGCCTTTGATGATCTCCACCACGTCGCCGACGGTGAGGAAGTACGACGCGTAGCCCAGGCCCGCGATCATCGCGAGTTCCTCGTCGAGCCGCCGGGTGGCATCGGCGGTGATTGGGCGGCCGCGCCGGTCGTACCCGGCTTCGCAGCGGGCCCGCAGCACCGCGTCCGCCACCGGCTCACCGGGCAGGCCGGCCCCGGGCAGCCCGGCCGCAGGCCGGCCGGTGCCGAGTTCGGGGAAGTGCACTTCGCCCAGCCCGAGACCCCCGGCGCCGGGTGGCAGCGCGCACTGCTCGGCGACCAGGTACGTCCGGGCGAGCAGGTCGGTGCCGTCCCGGCCGGCGGTACCGGTGAGCCGGGCCAGATCGTCGGCGAGGACGGCCATCTCCTTGCCGGATTTCAGGTAACCCTCCGCGTTGGCCCGGTCGACGTGCCGGGCGTCCAGCACGACCAGCTGCCGGGCGGCGTCCAGGACGTCGGCCACCGGCGCGTCCGTCCGGTCGGCGAAGCGCACGGCATTGCTGAGCACGGCCGGTACCCGATGGTCGGCGGCGAAGGTGAGCAGCCGAGCCGCCCGGTCACCGTCACCACGCCCGCGGTGATGCACGATCTCGACCAGCAGATCCGCCGGGTCCACCGCGGCCCGCCACCGATCCAGGCAGGCGCGGGCCAGGTCGGGGCGCCGCAGCGCCACCGCCCGGCCGACGTCGGAGTCGGGACCGAGCAGGACGAACAACCGCCGGGCGTGGGTGGCCAGCAGATCGAGGCTGGTCACCGGCAAGCCACGTTCCCCGGCGAGGTGGGTGGCGCTGGTGAGCCGGCACAGCGCCGCCCAACCGGTGAGATCCCGCGCCAACAGCGTGATCCGGGGGTGGCCCGGGTCGACGTAGGACCCGCCCCGGGCCGGTGCCAGCCGGGGTGGCGGGCCGGAGGTCCGGACGGCTCCCGGGCAGTGGGCCTGCCGTGGCGGGTCGACCGGTCGGGCGGCGACGGCGAGGTTCACCCCGAGTATCGGACGCACCCCGGCGGCGGAGCAGGCCTGAAGGAACTTCACCGCGCCGTAGACCCCGTCCCGGTCGGTCAGCGCGAGCGCGTGTTGACCGTGCTCGGCCGCCCGTTCGACCAGCGTCCGTGGATGGGACGCGCCGTAGCGCAGGGAGTAGCCAGACGCCACGTGCAGATGGACGAACGGATCGCTCATCCGGCGGACCGTCCGGGTTCCGCGGACCGTCCGGGTTCGGCGGGCAGTCCGGGTTCCGCGGACCGTCCGGGTTCGGCGGGCAGTCCGGGTTCGGCGGGCAGTCCCGGACCGGTGCCAGGCACCGGCAGTAACGGCTGATGCACCCGGCCCAGCAGTTCGGTGATCAATGCCAGGAAGGTCTCCGCGTCGCGCAACAGGTCATCGGCGTCGCGACGGGTGACCGCACCCGGCAACCGGGCCTCGGCAGCAGCCCGCTTACCGGCCCCGACGGCGAAGAAAGCGGCCCACTCGGCAAGCTCCGGGGACACCCCAGGCACGAGATCCCAGACGCTGCGCGGTCCCCGCCGGCGGGTCTGGTTCCGCTCTGGTCTGGCCCGGGCGGCGAGCACGGCTGCGCCGGCCCGCAATGCGGCCAGGTGGGCGGCGGCGTACCGCTCGGCCGGCGTGCCGGCCCCGGCTGCCTCGGCCAGGCCACGTCGGGCCAGCGCGAGGAGGTCCTCGACGGCTGCCGGGCTGCGGTCCGGCGGCCCGGAGATCGAAGGAGCGAGCCTCGAACGAGGGAGCGTCGAAGAAGCGAGCGAAGAAGCGGACATGGCAGCCCTCAATCCAGGACGCAGGTGATCGACCAGACCCCAGCGCCCCAGTCGAAGCAGAGGTCGTAGACCCCGGTACCGGCCCAGTGACCGGCGCCGGCCTCCACCCGCCAGCACTCCCGCTCGCCGTCGTCGACGGTGAGCGATCCGACGGCGGCACCGACATCCGGGGCCGGCTCGCCCCAGGCCCGCTGTCCCCACTTGGGTGTCGACGGGATCGTCGACAGTACGAGATCAGCCGGATCCCCACCGCCCGCCGCCGCGGCGTCCTCGACGTCGAACAGCGGCCGGGCAGCCGTGCCGTGCCACCACCCGCCGGACTCCGTCCAGGTGGCCAGAACGGCCCGCACCAGGTAAATCCGTCCCCGCCAGAGGAACTGCTCGGGGGCGTCGTCTCCCCGACGTACCTCAATGGTTTCCGCGCATCGCCGCGCCATCGCCTGCTCCCTCCGCTGCACCAGCAGCCAGCCGGACCGTCGGATCGGCACCGGGGGAAGGCGGCGCGACGGCGCCGGTCGCAGAGGTGCTTCCCCACACCTCGACGACCGGGCCGTCGGGATCCGATGCTGGACGGCGGGTCGAAGACCGGCCAGCGTCGCATCCCCAGTCAGTCGAACGTCTGTTCGAATGACGAAGTCAGTAAACCTCGGGATCGGCCGTCTCGTCAACACCTGTTCCGCGGCCTTGGCCGTTCAGTTGGCGCGACCGGGAACCTGCGAGGTGCCCGAGGAGCCGGTCCTGAGTTCCATTGGCTTCGATCCTGCCGAGCCCGGTCCAAGCCGCTCCAGGCCACCCTCCAAAGGTTGCGTATCGTGACCGCCCCTGGACGTTGGGTAGGGCCTGGTTCTGGTGCTGTATGAAGGAAGCTGACTGCGGAGGTGGCACTGTGGAGCGGATGAGCGCGTTGGACGCGTCGTTCCTGCTGTTGGAAGACGCTGCGACGTTGCTGCATCTGGGTTCAGTGTCGATTTTCGAGGGACCGGCTCCCAGCCATGCGGAGTTTCACCGGCTGGTCGGCGAGACGCTGCCGTTGAGTCGACGGCATCGGCAGAAGGTGCGGGGCGTCCCGTTCGATCTGGCCCGGCCGGTATGGGTTGACGATCCACACTTCAACCTGGACTACCACCTGCGCCGCACCGCGCTGCCATCGCCCGGAGACCACGACCAACTGCTCTTGTTGGTAGGCCGGATCATGTCCCAGCAGCTGGACCGGACGAAGCCGTTGTGGGAGCTCTGGGTCGTCGAAGGGCTAGCCGACGGCGCCTGGGCGCAGATCAACAAGCTGCATCACAGCATGGTCGACGGCTTGGCCGCGGTAGACATGACCACGTTGATCCTCGACCGCGACCGGGACAGTTCTCGGCCGCCGCCGGAGAGTTGGCAGCCCAGACCGGAGCCGTCGACGTGGCGATTGGTCACCGACGCAGTCGGAAATCAGCTGTCCAGCTCAGCCGAACCGGTGCGCTGGGTGGCTGGAGCGATCGCGCATCCGAGACGGACTGGTAGCTGGCTCGGCGCAACGGCCAGGGGAGCGGCGTCGCTGGCCGGGCTTGGCCGCCCGGCCGCCGTGACGTCCTTGACCGGGCCGATCAGCCCGCACCGGCGGTGGTCGTGCTCACAGGCGTCGATGGAGGACATGCAGACGGTGCGGCGGGCCTTCGGCGGCACGATGAACGACGTGGTGCTGAGTCTGGTCGCCCGTGGGTTCCGTGACCTGCTCCTCTCCCGGGGGGAGCCGGTGGACGGAGTGCGGCTACGCGCTCAGGTGCCGGTGTCGATCCGCCAACCGGGGCCGTCGGTCTCGGGTAATCGGGTCGGGTCGATGCTCCCGGAGTTGCCCGTGGGGATAAACGACCCGGTCCAGCGATTGCGCACGATCAGCGCGCAGGTCACGCATTTGAAGGACGTCACGCAGGCCGCGGCCGGTGATGAACTGATGGGGCTGTCGGGTCGAGCGCCGGTGCTGGTCGCGGCCGCGCTTCGGATCGCGACGAAACTCCCGCAGCACAGTATCGCCACGGTGATCACGAATCTGCCCGGGCCGCCGGTGCCGCTTTACGCCCTGGGCCGGCGGATGTTGCACATGTACCCCTACGTCCCACTCGGCGGGCACATGCGCATCGGGGTAGCGGTCATCACCTACCTCGGCGTGCTGCACTTCGGGTTCACCGGCGACCACGACAGCACCGCCGACCTCGACGTGCTCCGCCGAGGCGTCAGCGATGGTCTCACCGAACTGCTCGAGGCCATTCCCCATCCGGCGCCACACGACAGGAGTGCCCAGACTTCGGCAGGGTGAGGATTTCGGCTCCGTCGTTGGTGATGGCGATCGTGCCCTCGATACGGTGTGGACCGAGATCAACCAGCCCGAACGCGGCCGGGAGTTAGCACTGGGTCGGCGTGCGCGCTGATCGCCGGCAGGTCGGCAGCCGGGGGCAGCCGGCCACCGGTCCGGATCGCGGCGCGCCACCGGCGCACCGTAGCAATCCCGGTGCGGTGTCGGCGCCGCCCCGCACGACGTAACCTTGGGACCCGTGCATCCCCGGGCTGAGCACGTCCAGTGGGTGCTCGCCGCGGCCGGTGCGGCCGGAACGGTGGTCGAAACCCAGGACACCGCCCGGACCGCGACGGAGGCGGCCGCCACGATCGGCTGCGCCGTGGGGGCGATCGTCAAGTCGCTGGTCTTCACCGCCGGCGGCGAGCCGGTCCTGGTCCTGCTCGGTGGCGCGGACCGGGTCGACACCGCCGCGCTGGCCGCCCACCTCGGGGCGCCGGTACGCCAGGCCAGCCCGGCCGTGGTACGCGAGGCGACCGGCTTCGCGATCGGCGGGGTCGCGCCGGTCGGCCACCCCGGATCGCTGCCCACTCTGATCGATCCGGGGCTGGGCGAGTACGAGCAGGTCTGGGCCGCCGCCGGTACGCCGAACGCCGTCTTCCCGACCACGTACGCCGAACTGCTCCGGCTCACCGCGGGGACGCCGGTCGAGGTGGCCGCCCGGCCGGTGCGGTGATCGTCGCGCTGCACGTCTGGCAGGTGCCGGCGCGCGCGATCCCGGCCGCGCTGGGACGGGTGGCCCGTGATCACCTGACCCTGCGCCGTACCCCCGACCTGCGCTTCGGCAAGGTGCTCGGCACCGGCGCCGGCGCGACGTTCACCCCGACCGACGCCACCCCGCGGCGCTGGGCGCTGCTCACGGTGTGGGACTGCGTCACCGATGCGGAGCAATTCGAGCACTCCGGGACCGTCCGGCGTTGGAATGGCGCAGCGCACGAGCGCTGGCGGGTGCTGCTGGAGCCGCTCTCCGCCCGCGGCCGCTGGTCGGATCGGGCGCCCTTCGGCGATCCGGCACCGCGCCGCTACGACGGCCCGGTCGCCGCGCTGACCCGGGCCCGGATCGCGCCGCGCAAGCTGGCCACGTTCTGGCGGGCGGTACCTCCGGTCTCCGCCGACCTGCACCGCTGTGCCGGCCTGCTCCTCGCCCTCGGTATCGGTGAGGCTCCGGTCGGACTGCAGGGCACGTTCAGCCTGTGGCGCACCGGTGCGGACCTCACCGCGTTCGCCCACCGCCGAGGGCCGCACGTCGAGGCGATCCGGCGCACCGGCACCGAGCACTGGTACGCCGAGGAGCTCTTCGCCCGGTTCGCCGTGGTGTCCTGCGCGGGGGAGGTCGACGGCCGGGATCCGCTGACCGGGGCGGCCCGTACCGCCCAGCCTTAGACTGCCCCAGGTGCGCGACGTGGTGGTGATCGGCGCCGGGCACAATGCCCTGGTCGCCGCCTGCTACCTCGCCCGCGCCGGCCTGGACGTCGAGGTCGTCGAGCGCGACCACGTGATCGGCGGCGCGGTGTCGACGGTGGAGCGCTTCCCCGGCTATCGGATGGACCGCGGTTCCAGCGCACACATCATGATCCGGCACACCGGGATCGTCGAGGATCTGCGCCTCGCCGAGGTCGGGCTGGTCTACCAGGACCTGGACCCCTGGGGGTTCGCCCCGTTCGGCGAGGACGCGCTGACCTTCTGGGTCGACCTGGACCGGACGTGTGCCTCGATCGCCGCGATGTGCGGCGAGGCGGACGCGGCCGCATACCGGGACTTCGTCACGCTGTGGCAGGCCCGCAACCAGCGGATCTTCGCCGCCTTCCAGGCGCCACCCACCCCGCGCCATCTCGGCCGGGCGCTGTGGAGGCTCGGCGGGTCCGGCATGGAGACCGCCCGGGAGTTCCTGCAGCCCGGCGACGCGCTGCTCGACGCCTCCTTCACCGACGAGCGGCTCAAGACCGCGCTGAGCTGGCTGGGCGCACAGGCCGGGCCGCCGGCGCACGAGGTGGCCACCGCAGACCTGGTGGGCTGGACCGCCATGATGCATCTGCGGGCGCCGGGGCATCCGGTCGGCGGCTCCGGCGCGCTGAGCGTCGCGCTCGCCGACCGGTTCGCCTCCTACGGCGGACGGCTCCGGCTCGGCGACGGGGCGGGGGCCATCGCGACCGCCGGCGGGCGGGCCACCGGGGTGCGTACCGATCACGGAGAGGTCATCGAAGCCCGGGCAGTTCTCGCCGGCTGCCACCTGCTCACCACGCTGGACCTGCTCGGCGACGAGGCGTTGATCGCCGGCGCGACGCGCCGGGCCCGGGTCGGCAACGGCCTGGGCATGGTGGTCCGCCTGGCCACCACCGACCTGCCGCGGTACGCGGCAGCCACCCCGGACAGCTACCGCGCGCTGCAGCTGCTCGCCCCCTCCCGCAGCGCCCTGCGTTCGGCGCACGGCGACTACGCCGCGGGGCTACCGCCGCGGGCACCGGCGGCGCTGGCCATGACCTTCTCCGCGTTCGACGACACCCTCGCCCCGCCCGGCAAGCACAACGTCAGCGTGTGGGGGCAGTGGCACCCGTACGCCCTGTCCAACGGCGAGCGTTGGGCGGACATCGGCGAGCGGGAGGGTGCGAAGCTGTTGGCCGCCGTCGACGCGGCCGCGCCCGGGTTCGCCTCCGCCGTGGAGCACATGCACGTCCAGACCCCGCTGGAGATCGAACGCGAACTCGGCCTGCGCGGGGGGAACGTCATGCACCTGGAGATGGGGCTGGACGCCATGTTCGGCTGGCGGCCGCTGCCGGAGTGGTCGGCGTACCGGGGGCCGTACGGGGTGTACCTCACCGGCGCCTCCACCCATCCGGGCGGCGGCGTGTTCGGCGCCAGCGGCCGCTCGGCCGCCCGGGTGCTGCTGGCCGAGCGCCGGCCGCGCTGGCGCCGGGCCTGGCCGGGCGCGGGATGACCGCCCGGCGGCCGGCCGCGCTGATCCAGCCCCGGCGCGGCCTGCGGGCGGCGGTCGGGCTGGCGGCGCTGACCGTAGCGCTGGAGGTGCCGTACCCGCTGGTATCCGGCCGGACCCGGGACCTGCTCACCATCACCGCCGTGCTGGCCTTCTTCGCCGCATCCGCGACGCACGCCGTGGCCACCCGGGGTGCCCGGTGGGCGGCCGCGCTGATCGCCGGCGCGGCCGGTACCGGACTCGTCGTGGAGGCGGTCGGAACGTCTCTCGGCGTGCCGTTCGGGGCGTACAGCTACGGCGACAGCCTCGGGCCCAGGGTGCTGGCGGTGCCGGTGGTGATCCCGCTGGCCTGGGCGATGATGGCCTACCCGGCGCTGCTGATCGGCCGACGGATCGCGTCGTCGTGGCACGGCCGGACGCTGGCCGCGGGGGTGGCGCTGGCCAGCTGGGACCTGTTCCTGGACCCGCAGATGGTCACCGCCGGGCACTGGCGGTGGACCCACCCCGACCCGCACCTGCCCGGGGCGCCCGGCGTGCCGCTGACCAACTACCTCGGCTGGCTGGTCGTGTCGGTGCTGCTGATGGCCGTCCTGGACCGGTTGCCCGAGCGGGCCGCCCCGGACGGGGTGCCGGAGTTGCTGTACCTGTGGACCTACCTGTCCTCGGTACTGGCCAACGTCGCGTTCTTCGGCCGGCCGTGGGTGGCGCTGTGGGGCGGGCTCGGCATGGGCCTGGTGGTATTTGCCCGGTGGCGGCCCCGGTGAGGCGGCGGCTGGAAGCGTCCTTGGCTGCCCTGGCGACCACGGGCGCTTACAGCCGGGCGGGTGGGCCGGCGCTGGTCCGGCTCGGTGCGGCCGGTGCCGCGATCCTCGCCGCCCATGCCGCGCTCAACGTCCGGTTGCTGCGCACTCCCCCCCGCGACCCACCGCCGGTCGCCGAACGGGTGTCGCTGCTGCTGCCGCTGCGCGACGAGGCCCACCGGGTGACCCGGTGCCTGCCTGCCGTGCTGGCCCAGCAGCGGCTGCGCGATGTCGAGGTGGTCGTGCTCGATGACGGCTCGACCGACGGCACGACCGAGCTGGTCCGAGGACTGGCGGGTGACCGGGTACGCCTGATGGCCGGCACGCCGCCGCCGGCCGGCTGGCTGGGCAAACCGTGGGCGTGTGCCCAACTGGGCGCGGCGGCGGCCGGCGACGTGCTGGTCTTCTGCGACGCCGACGTCGTCCTGGCCCCCGACGCCGTGGCCCGGACCGTGACCCTGCTCCGGGACAGCGGTCTCGCCCTGATCTCGCCGTACCCCAAGCAGCACGCCGGGACCGCCACCGAGCGCCTGGTCCAGCCGCTGCTGCAGTGGTCCTGGCTGACCTTCCTGCCGCTGCGCCTCGCCGAACGCTCCCCCCGGCCGTCACTGGCCGCGGCCAACGGCCAGCTGCTGTGCGTGGATGCCGCTGCGTACCGCGAGTGCGGCGGGCACGGAGCGGTCGCCGGTGAGGTGCTGGAGGACGTGGCGCTGCTGCGGGCGATGAAACGCGGCGGCCGGCGCGGTGTGGTGGCCGACGGCACGGACCTCGCGCAGTGCCGGATGTACTCCGGCTGGGCGGAGCTGCGCGACGGGTACAGCAAGTCGCTGTGGTCCGCGTACGGCTCCCCGCTCGGTGCGCTGGCCGGCTGCTCGGTGCTGGCCGTGCTCTACGTCCTTCCGGCGGTGGCCGCGCTGCGCGGCTCGCGGGCCGGGATGGTGGGCTACGCGGCGGGCGTGGCCGGGCGGGTGGTGGCCGGGCGGCGCACCGGCGCCCGGATCTGGCCGGACGCGCTGGCCCATCCGGTCTCCGTGCTGCTGCTGTGCGCGCTCACCGCCCGGTCCTGGCGGGAGCGGGCGGCCGGCACCCTGACCTGGAAGGGCCGCCCGATCCGCTGACCGCCTCTCGCTGGCGCTGGGCTGGCCATAACGAGCGATACCCGCTGTACGGGCGCCGTCCCGCCCGTTACCGTGGCGCGATGCCGCTTCCGCCACCGCTGCCGGCGTTGCCCGAGAACTGGGACCGCGCGCTGTGCGTCGCCGCCCATCCCGATGACCTGGAGTACGGCACGGCCGCCGCTGTGGCCCGCTGGACGGAGCAGGGCAAGGCGGTGACCTACCTGCTGGCCACCCGCGGCGAGGCCGGCATCGACGGGATCCCCCCGGCGGAGGCGGCCCCGCTGCGCGCGGAGGAGGAGCGGGCCGGGGCCCGGGAGGTCGGCGTCGACACCGTCGAGTTCCTCGACCATCGGGACGGCGTCGTGGAGTACGGCCTACCGCTGCGCCGCGACATCGCCCGGGCGATCCGCCGGCACCGGCCGCAGGTCGTCGTCAGTGGTGCGTTCTCCGAGCGGATGGTCGGCGGGATGACCAACCAGGCCGATCACCGGGTCGTCGGCCTGGCCACCTTGGACGCCGCCCGGGACGCCGGCAACCGCTGGATCTTCCCCGAGCTCGTCGAGGAAGGTCTCGAGCCCTGGCCCGGGGTGCGGTACGTCTGTTTCGGCGGCGCGCTGGTCCCGACCCACGGGGTGGAGGTGACCGGCGGCCCCGTGCAGCGCGGCATCGCCTCGCTGCAGGCCCACGCGCTCTACATGAAGGGGCTCGGGGACGCGGCCTTCGACCCGGCGGAGTTCCTGTCCTGGATCGCCGCCGCCAGCGGGGCGGCGATGGGCGTGGACTCCGCCGTGCTCTTCGAGGTGCACACCCTCATCCCGGACGACGCGCCGCCGTGGGTCACCGGGCCGGGCTCATCCGGGCCGGGCACCCCCTAGCCCGAAGGTGTCTCACCTCAGTGGTCGGCCGCCAACCAGTCACGAACGGATGACGGGTATGCCCTGGGACGCCTCCTACCACGACGAACCCGCGCCGTGGGACATCGGCCAGCCGCAGCCAGCAGTAGTGCGTTTGGCATCCGAAGGCGGCTTCACCGGAGCGGTTCTCGACGCGGGCTGCGGGACCGGCGAGAACGCCCTGCACATCGCCGCATTGGGCTTGTCGGTGCTCGGCGTCGACGTTGCTGAGACGGCACTGGCGATCGCGCGGGAGAAGGCCGACGACCGCGGGATCGCGGTCGAGTTCACGGCGGCTGACGCGTTTGCGCTGCAGAGTCTGGGACGCAGCTTTGCCACGGTGCTCGACTGCGGGCTGTTCCACACCTTCGACGCCGGCGAGCGAGGAGGATACATGGCGAGTCTGGCGTCGGTCACCGAGCAGGGTGGAACCCTCTATGTGCTGTGCTTCAGTGACGTCGGTCCCGATGTCGGCCCGCACCCCGTCAGCTCCGAAGAGTTGAAAGCCGCGTTGCAGCCCGGCGCCGGATGGCAGATTGCTGCCCTCGAACCGAACCGGCTTCAGACCAGATTCCACGACGACGGCGCACCGGCCTGGCTCGCGACGATCAAACGGATCTAAGCCCGCTCGAGACTTACGTGGGCGAGACGGGTCTACGCGGCCGCACCGGTGACCACCGCATCCGGGCCTGCGACAACGCGTCTTGGGGTGAGGCTCAGCTGGCCGACCGACGCCGCTCGACGGTGGCCTTCAAGCCGTCCAGCATCGTCGACCAGGTCTGGCTGGCGTGCCTGACCTCGGCTTCGTCTTTGTTGTTGTCCTGAGTGAGCGACAGGTGGGTCGTGCCGCCACGTTCCTGAATCGCGTAGGTGATGGTGTGATAGTTCTCCGGCTTGTCCGGCAGGCCGGTCAGCGGGCTGAAATGAGTGACCGTCAGACGCCGATGGGGTTCGACCTCGATGACCTGGCCCCTGTCCTCGTACGCCGTGCCCTCGTACTCGCCCGTCCAGCGGATCGGGTTGCCGGGTTGCCAGTCGGTTTCCACCTTCGTGCCGAAGAAGTACTCGGCGATCACGGCTGGACTGGTCAGGGCCTCCCACACCTGGGCTGCCGACGCGGCGAGGTCAACCTCGGCCCTCGCGACGAGATTCGCCATGTTCCTACCTCCTGGCTCTAGGTCCTGACGCCCTGATATAAGACCGAATCATATATCTCCACAAGCGCCGATCTCTAGGGTGGTGGGCATGCGCGAGTCCCCCGACGCCCGGCTGGCGAACTTGCTCGGCGCACTGGCGACTGGCCTTACCGACAGCGTGGGTGACCTCGCCGCCGCCGAAGGGCTCGATCGCACAGCCGCCACAGCGCTGGTTGCATTGCAGGAATTCGCGCCGGCAGGGACGGTCGCCACGCTGAGCCAGATCGTGGGACTGACGCACGCCGGCGGCGTTCGGCTCGTCGACCGGCTGGCCGGGGCCGGGTACGTCGAGCGCACCCCAGGCGGTGACGCGCGGTCAGTCAGCATCACACTCACGCGCACCGGCCGGAACACGGCACGCCGGATCCGGCAACAGCGCAACGCGGCGATCACCGCGACAATGGCCGGGCTCACCGGGCGACAGCGAGACCAGCTCACGGCTGCCTGCGAACTGCTGATCGCCAATCTGACGAACCGGCGGCTCACCCAGCGCGCCCGCGGCATCCGCCCAGCCGGCGGCGCATTGTGTCGGATGTGCGATTTCACAGCCTGCGGTCGCCCGACGGGACACTGTCCGGCAGCCACCGCGGCCACCCGGGCGGAACCGGGTAGCCAAAGCGGGAGAGCGTAGGCGCCCGCTGTCGGCGCGACGCCTTCTCGAGGATCCCATCGGGTACCGAGATCGCTGTCTTCACGGCACGCGCCGGCCCGACGCCGGCTCAGGCCTCCGGCTCCCGCGCCCAGGCCAGCCCACGCTCCACCGCCTCCCGCCACCGCCCGTACAGCGCGTCCCGCTGCCGGTCCGGCATGGCCGGTTCGTAGCGCCGAGCGGTGGTCCGCTTCGCCGCCAGCTCCCCCCGGTCGGACCAGAAACCGGTCGCCAGGCCGGCCAGATATGCGGAACCCAGCGCGGTGGTCTGGATGTTGTCCGGCACGTCCACCGGCACGCCGAGGATGTCGGCCTGGAACTGCATGAGGAACCCGTTCGCGCAGGCCCCGCCATCCACCCGCAACTCCGGCAGCTCATGCCCGGACTCGGCCTCCATGGCCGCCACCACGTCACGGGTGGAGTACGCGATCGACTCCAGCACCGCCCTGGCGAGGTGCGCCCGGGTGCTGCCCCGGGTCAGCCCGAGCAGCGTGCCGCGGGCGTACGGGTCCCACTCCGGCGCGCCGAGGCCGGCCAGGCCGGGTACGAAGTAGACGTCGTCGTTGCCGTCCACGGAGGTGGCCAGCGCCTCGGTCTCGGCCGCGTCGGCGATGATGCCGAGACCGTCGCGGAGCCACTGGACCGCCGACCCGGTGGTGAACATCGAGCCTTCCAGGGCGTACTGGGTGGGCTCGCCCTCCACCCCGACCGCCACCGTGGTGATCAGCCGGTCCTGCTCGGTGACCGGTTCGGTGCCGGTGTTCATCAGCACGAAAGACCCGGTGCCATAGGTGTTCTTGGACTCCCCCGGCGCGAAGCAGCCCTGGGCGAACAGCGCCGCCTGTTGATCCCCCACCAGCCCGGCCAGCGGCACCGCGACACCGAGGAACGCGCCGGGGTCGGTCTCGCCGTACAGGGAGGAACTCGGCCGGACCTGCGGCAGCAGCTCGGCCGGGATGTCCAGCTCGGCGAGCAGCTCCTCGTCCCACCGGCCCTCGGCCAGGTTGTAGATCATCGTCCGGCTGGCGTTGGTCACGTCGGTGGCGTGCACCCGTCCCCCGGTGAGCCGGTAGGTCAGCCAGCTGTCCACCGTGCCGAAGGCGATCTCCCCGGCGGCCGCGCGTTTGCGCAGCCCGTCCACCGCGTCCAGCAGCCAGGCGATCTTCGTACCCGAGAAGTACGCGTCGATCACCAGCCCGGTCTTGCGCTTCACCAAACCGGCAAGCCCGCGCTCGCGCAGCGCCGCGCAGGCCCCGGCCGTGCGCCGGTCCTGCCAGACGATCGCGTTCCCGACCGGCTCGCCGGTGGAACGGTCCCACAGCACGGTGGTTTCGCGCTGGTTGGTGATCCCGAGAGCGGCCAGCTGCCCGGCGCCCACCCCGGCGTCGGCCAGCGCCTGCTCGGCGACCTCCACGGTGACCCGCAGGATGTCCATCGGGTCGTGCTCCACCCAGCCGGGCTGCGGGTAGTGCTGCGGGAACTCGGCGTACCCCCGGCCGGTGACGTTCGCGTCCCGGTCCAGCACGATCGCGGTACTGCCGGTGGTCCCCTGGTCCAGGGCCAGCACGTGCGTTGTCGCCATACCTGAAGTCCTATCGCGCGGCTGGGACAGAACTCGACATAGGGTGCCGGTCGTGGCCCGGATCGTCGTCGTGGGAGCCGGCATGGGCGGTCTCGCGGTGGCCGCCCGGCTGGCCCGGGCCGGGCACCGGGTGACCGTCTGCGAGCAGGCCGAGGTGGTCGGCGGCAAGCTCGGCGAGTACACCCGGGACGGTTTCCGGTTCGACACCGGCCCGTCGCTGCTGACCCTGCCGGCGGTGTACCGGGACCTGTTCCGCAAGACCGGGCGGCCGCTGGAGGAGGTTTGCGACCTGGTGCCGGTGGAACCGGCCGCCCGGTACCGCTTCGGCGACGGCACCGTCCTCGACGTGCCGAACACCGGCGCGTACGGGGTGTGCGCCGCATTGGACGGTGTGCTCGGCGGCGGCGCCGGCGCCCAGTGGCAGGAATTGCTGGACCGTGGTTCGGCGATCTGGGACGCCACCCGGGACGCCGTCCTGGGCTCCGCGCTGGACGGGCCGGGTGACCTGCTGCGCCTGCTGCGTCGGCCCGCGGACCTGCGCGCCGTCGCGCCCTGGCGGACGCTGCGCGGGCTCGGCGCCCACTACCTCAGGGATCCGCGGCTGCGGATGCTGCTCGACCGGTACGCCACCTACACCGGCTCCGACCCGCGCCGCGCGCCGGCCGCGCTGGCCGCCATCCCCTACGTCGAGCAGACCTTCGGTTCCTGGTACGTCCGCGGCGGGCTGCGCCGGCTCGCCGACGCGCTGGCCGAGCGGGCGCTCCGGTGCGGCGCGGTGCTCCGGACCGGCGCGGACGTCACCGCGGTGGAGGTGTCCGGCGGCCGGGCGTGCGGGGTCGCGCTGGCCACTGGGGAGCGGCTGGCGGCCGACGTGGTGGTCAGCGACGCGGACGCCGGCCACCTCTACGGCGACCTGGTCCAGGCGCCGGGAGCGCTGCGCCGGCTGCGGCGGGCGACGCCGTCGCTGGCCGGGTACGTCCTGCTGCTCGGGGTCCGCGGCGCGACACCCGGGCTGGCGCACCACACCGTGTTGTTCCCGGCCGACTACGACGCCGAGTTCGACGCCATTTTCGGCCCCGCGCCGCGGCCGGTCGAGGACCCGACGATCTACCTCGCGGTGGCCGACGACCCGTCGGTGGCCCCGCCGGATTGCCAGGCGTGGTTCGTGCTGGTCAACGCCCCCCGGCACGGCCCGGTGGACTGGACCACGCCCGGGGTCGCGGCCGGGTACGCCGACCAACTGCTGAGGCTGCTGGCCGAACGGGGCTACGAGGTGCGGGATCGGTTGGCGTTCTGCGAGTGGCGCACGCCCGCGGACCTGGCGAGCGCCACCCGTTCCCCCGGCGGGGCGATCTACGGCACGTCCTCGAACGGCCTGCGGGCCGCCTTCCGCCGGCCGGCCAACGCCTCACCGGTCCCCGGCCTGTACCTGGTCGGCGGCTCGGCGCACCCCGGCGGCGGGCTGCCGCTGGTCGCCATGTCCGCCGAGATCGTCAGCCGGCTGATTGGACCGGCCTGAGCAGGCCGCTCAGCGCAACGTCCGGTAGGCCACGACGGAGAACTGTGCCAGGCCGATCGCGCATACGGCCAGGGTGGTGCCGGTACCCAGGGTGGCGATCACCGCGGCGTGGCCGGGATAGAGGCCCGCGGTGCCCAGCGTGGCGGCGATCAGCGGTATCCGGACGCCGCGCTCGCCCACCGTGGCCACTCCGATCTCCCCGAGGCCGGCGTTACCGGCCCGGGCCCGGGTGTACTCCAGCAGCCCCAGCGCCCCGCCGGCCGCCACGCACAGCCCGGGCGGCGCGCCGAGGTGCCACAGCGCCAGCAGGTACGCCGTATCGGCGCACCGGTCGACTACCGAGTCCAGCACGAAGCCGAACCGGGTGGCCCGGTCGGTCAGCGCCGCCACGGTCCCGTCCAGGCTGTCGACCAGCCCGGCAAGCACCACCGTCGCCCCAGCCAGCAGCGGCCACCGGCTGCCCGGCGAGGCCAGCGGGATCACGGCGGCGCTGACCAGCAACCCCCACCCGGTCAGCGCGTCCGGCTGGACTCCCCGGGCCGCCAGCGGCTGGGCGGCGACGTACGCGATCCGCAACCAACCGTTGACGAAGGCCGACCCCGCGGAGTCGTACCCACCGTGCGCCGCGGACCAGCGCTGCCGGAACTCGGCGAAGGGCGGCGTCGGTGTCGGCGGCGGCCGGGCGCCGGACAGCGTCAGCGCGGCCAGCACCATCGCCGAGCCGGCGAGCAGCGTGAGCGCCAGCCGGCCGGCTCCGCTCATCCCCCGCCTCGGCCGCTACGTCCGGCGCTACCCGGCGCCGTCGAGGGGTCCGAGCCGGAACACCGGATGGTCCACCGGGTCGGGCAGCGACCGGAAGTAGCCGTCGACCATCTTGCCGGCCTTGGCCCGGTAGGCGGCGATGATCGGCGCGCGGTCGCCGACCGGCACTTCGGTGGCCCGAACGGCCTGCTCGGAGCCGCGCCGGGCCAAGGTCGCAGTGCCGCTGGCCCGCAGGTTCCGTACCCAGTGCGACTCGCCACGGGTGGAGACGAGGTAGCGGGAGCCGTCATGATCCAGCGGTATCACCGGCACGCGCTGCGGCGCCCCGGACCGCCGCGCCGGCACGACGAGCGTTGCGCTGCCGGACAGCCCAAGCCGCATGGCCAGCGGATTGAAGAACCGCTGGGTGAACCGGGCCGGCTTCAGGTACGCCATGACCCGTCACGATGGCACAACAGGCCCCGAACCGCCAGCACGGCGGCGGTGGCTCAACCCGCGACTACCTTGTCGGCCACCGACCCCAATCCCAGCCGCTGGTACACCTCGCGGGTGGCCGTCGACCGGTTCAGAGTGTAGAAGTGCACCCCCGGCGCGCCGCCGGCAAGCAGCCGCTCGGTCAACTCGGCGGCCACCTCGACGCCGATGGCCCGCAGCGCGGTCGGGTCGTCCTGCACCGCCCGCAGCCGCCGGGCGAGAACAGGCGGGAACGCCGCTCCGGACATCTGGGTCATCCGCTCGATCTGGGCCACGTTCGTCACCGGCATGATGCCCGGAATGATCGGCAGCCCGCAGCCGTGGAGCGCTGCCCGGTCGCGGAGCCGAAAATAGTCCTCGGCGTCGAAGAAGAATTGCGTGATGGCGAAGTCCGCGCCGGCCGCACACTTGCGCGCCAGATGCCGAGCGTCGGCGTCGAGGTCAGCCGACTCCGGATGCCCCTCCGGAAAGGCCGCCACGCCGACGCAGAAATCGCCGAGGCTGCGGATCAGGCCGACGAGGTCTTCGGCGTACCGCAGGCCCTGCGGATGCGGTTGCCAGGCGTCGGTAAGGCCACCGGGGGGATCGCCGCGCAGCGCCAACACGTTGCGGATCCCGGCGTCGGCATAGGAACCGATCACATGCCGCAACTCCGACCGGCTGGCATCGACGCAGGTCAGGTGGCCCATCGGGGTGAGCGTCGTGTCGGAGGCGATCCGCTCGGTCACCCGGATGGTACGGTCCCGGGTCGAACCGCCGGCGCCATAGGTGACCGAGACGAACGTCGGCGCCAGGGGCTCCAGCTCGCGGATCGCCTGCCACAGCACCCGCTCGCCCTCATCCGTCTTGGGCGGGAAGAACTCGAACGACACCGACCGGCGACCGGTCGCCAGCAGCTCCCTGATCGACGGCGCAGGCGCCGGCAGCACGCGGGGAGACATGGCTTCACAGCGTAGCCGAGCGGAAAACGGGCCACAGGCGGTTACGCCGACGCGGAAATGGCCGATACTCGAACCACCTACGCACAACTAGCGTGGGGTGCCAGCCCGGGGCTATCCGCCCCCGTCCGCCCGATGGAGTGCCCTGTCGTGCCGTTGTCGTCGCCTACCACCGTGGCCCCGCCACGACCGTCCGGGTCCGACGCCACGGCCCCCCTGGACACCGCGGATCTCCGATCCCGGGTCCACAAGGTGCTGAGCGCGTACCTCGCCAAGCAGAGCCCGGCCCTCGACGCGGTCAGTACGGACCTGGGCCCGCTGACCGACGCGATCGGGGATTTCCTGCTCGACCGCGGGAAGCGGCTGCGGCCGGCGTTTTGCTACTGGGGTTGGCGCGGTGCGGGCGGTCCCGACTCAGAGGAGATCGTCACCGCGGCGGCCGCGCTGGAATTTGTCCACGCCTGCGCGTTGATCCACGACGACGTGATGGACGGCAGCGACACCCGCCGCGGCCGGCCCGCCGTACACCGCCGGTTCGCCTCGCTGCATCGGGTCAGCGGCTGGTCAGGCGACCCCGGCGCGTTCGGGTCCTCGGCCGCGATCCTGCTCGGGAACCTCTGCCTGATCTGGGCGGACAACCTGCTGGCCACGTCCGGAATGTCGACCGCCGCGCTCAGCCGGGCCACGCCGGTCTATGACGAGATGCGCGTCGAGGTGATGGTCGGGCAGTACCTCGATCTGCTGGAGCAAGCGCTCGGCGGCGGCTCGGTGGAGCGGGCGCTGCGCGTCGCCCGGTACAAGAGCGCGAAATACACCATCGAGCGCCCGCTGCATATCGGCGGGCTACTGGCCGGCGCCGACGCGCCGACGCTCAGGACGTACAGCGCCTACGGCATCCCGCTCGGCGAGGCGTTCCAGTTGCGGGACGACGTACTGGGGGTCTTCGGCGACCCCGAGGTGACCGGCAAGCCGGCCGGTGACGACTTGCGGGAAGGCAAACGAACGGTCCTGGTCGCCGCCGCGTTGGACCGGGCGACCCCCGGCCAGGCAGCCGTCGTACGCCGCTACCTCGGCGACCCGCATCTCGACAGCCGCGGGGTGACGGCGCTGCGGGCGGTGATGGTGGCGACCGGCGCGGTCCACTACGTCGAGTCCCTCATCGAGCGCTACGCCGCTGAGGCGCTGGCCGCCATGACCGAGGACGCGCCGGTCGATCCGGCGGCTCGAGAGGTCTTGCGGGCGCTCGCCGTCGCAGCCACCGCCCGGTACACATGAGCCGCCAGCAGCGGGACACGTGATGCGGACCGTCCCCGGGCGCACCGAACGGGTCGTCGTGGTGGGCGCCGGCCTCGGCGGGCTCTCGGCCGCACTGCGGTTGGCCGGTGCCGGGCGCGAGGTCACCGTGCTGGAGCGGGAGGCGGTGCCGGGCGGCCGGGCCGGCGTGCTCACCGACCGCGGCTACCGCTTCGACACCGGACCGTCGGTGCTCACCATGCCGGGCCTGGTGGCGGACGCGTTGGCCTGCGTGGATGAGCATCTGGAGGACTGGCTGGATCTTCTGCCGCTCGACCCGCTCTACAGGGCGCACTATCCCGACGGGTCGACGCTCGACGTCCGGGCCGACCCGGGCGCCATGGCGGCCGAGGTGGAACGGGTCTGCGGGCCGGCCGAGGCGGCCGGCTATCTGCGGTTCGTGGACTACGTCACGAAGCTCTACCGGCTGGAGATGGCCGACTTCATCGACCGCAACCTGGACTCGCCACTGGACCTGCTCCGCCCGGGACTGGCCCGGCTGGTGGCCCTCGGCGGGTTCCGCCGGCTAGCGCCGAAAGTGGCCCAGTTCCTCTCCGACCCGCGGACGCAGCGGGTGTTCTCCTTTCAGTCCATGTACGCCGGACTCTCCCCGTACGACGCCCTGGCGATCTACGCGGTGATCGCTTACATGGACACGGTCGCCGGGGTGGTGTTCCCCCGCGGTGGGATGCACGCCCTGCCGGTAGCCCTCGCCGGGGCGGCCGAGAAGCACGGCGTGACCATGCGCTACGCCACCACGGCGGCCCGGGTGGAGCTGACCGGGTCACGCGCCACCGCGGTGATCACAGCGTCCGGCGAGCGGATCGCGGCCGACGCGGTGGTGCTCAACCCCGACCTGCCGGTGGCCTACCGCGAGCTGCTGCCGCCGGCCTACACCCCGGCCCGGGTGCGGCGGCTGACCTACTCCCCGTCCTGCGTCGTGCTGCTCGCCGGCTCGACGGCCGGCTACAGCAAGATCGCGCACCACAACATCTCCTTCGGCCGGTCCTGGCGGGGAGTCTTCCGGGAACTCATCACCGACCGCACCCTGATGTCCGACCCGTCCCTGCTCGTCACGGTGCCGACCCGGACCGACCCCACCCTCGCCCCGCCCGGCCGGCAGTCCTACTACGTGCTCGCACCGACGCCGAACCTCGACGCGCCGCTGGACTGGGACGTGGTCGGGCCGCGCTACCGCGAGGAGATCGTGCAGACGCTGGAACAGCGCGGTTACGTCGGTTTCGGGGATGCGATCGAGGTGGCGCACCTCACCACGCCGGCGGACTGGCGGCGCCAAGGCATGGAGCGCGGCGCTCCGTTCGCCGCCTCGCACACATTCACCCAGACCGGCCCGTTCCGCCCGCGCAACCTGGCGCCCGGGCTGGAGAATGTGGTCTTCGTCGGCTCCGGCACCCAGCCCGGCGTCGGGGTGCCGATGGTGCTGATCAGCGGCCGGCTGGCCGCCGAACGCATCGTCGGCCCGACCCGCTGAACGTTTGGACACACAATGCCTTCGGAAGTGCAAGAATCCGCACGCTTGGAACGATCAACAATGGCCCGCAGAAGCGGGCCATTGTGTGTCCCAACGTTCAGGCAGCGGGCAACAGCCGGAAGCCGAGCGCCGCTCGGACCGTCTCGACGACGTAGTCCGGGCTGCCCATGACGTCCTCCCAGGAGAATCGCAGCAGCATCCACCCGCCGATCAGGAACGCGTTCGCCTTGCGGCGGTCCTGCCGGTAGTCCTGCCGCTCACGGTGGAACTCGAAGCCATCCGCTTCAATCAGCAGTCGCGCTAGGCGGTAAGCAAAGTCCGCGACGGCCACCAGACGGCCCTCGGCGTCGTGCACCACGAACTGGCTGTGAGACGGCGGCAGCTCGGCGAGAACCAGCAGCACGCGCAGCACCGATTCCAGCACCGAACCCGCCTGCCTGTCAGCCAGCCCGGCTGCCCGTCTCACCCTGCCAGCCCCCGGCCCGGTGGCCGTCGCGACGCTCGACCGGAGTTCCGCAAGGTCCAACCCGGCCCGCAGGGCCGAGTCGGCGATAGCCACAGCGGAGGCCACCGGCAGCTTTCGTGCGCAGTCCATGACAGTTCGTTGCGGCGAGGTCACCAGCACGCCCTGGATTTCTACGCACTCCGCCGGCGACACGTCGATGCGGTGAAGCTGAACGGCTCCTGCTCCCCTATCCCGCCGGGTGCGCGGCACGCTGATCGAGTGCCTGGACGGGGTGTGCGCCATCGGCCAACCGTGTACCAGGGCCGCGCTGTCGTGGCTGATCACGCCTCGCACGCCGTGCGCGGCCGCCACCAGGGTGCCCAGCCCGCCAACCGGTCCGGCGCGATAGGCGCCGCGGGCCATCCGGATCACCTTCCCCTCGGCCACCGCCCGGGACAGCGCCGCAGAGGAGATCCCCGCCGAGAGTAACTCGTCGCGACCCGCCACTCCGCAACGGTCCCGACCGAGGCCGGCCACTAGTTCGGCGACATCCACCCGGGCAGCGTGCCGGTGAGGCACCGGGACCGAAAGCGCCGCCGCCGCGCCTGTGGACAAGGCCGAACCGTGCCAGGATCGGCCCGGTGAGTAACCGGGAACTGGACGCGGCCGGGATCGTCGACCCGGTCCTGCGGGCGTCGTATGAGTACTGCCGCCGGCTGAACTCCGCGCACGGCAAGACGTACTACCTGGCCACCCTGTTGCTCCCACCGGAGAAGCGGCCCTACGTCCATGCGCTCTACGGCTTCGCCCGCTACGCCGACGAGATCGTCGACGACCTCGGCTCCACCCTCTCGCCGGCGGAGAAGGCGGCGGCCCTGCAGCAGTGGGGCGGACGCTTCCTGCGCGGGGAGTGCGACGAGGCGACGCTACCGGCGGTGCACGACACC
The DNA here is from genome assembly GCA_963814355.1 of uncultured Actinomycetota bacterium. Classification (GTDB taxonomy): domain Bacteria; phylum Actinomycetota; class Actinomycetes; order JADGOV01; family JADGOV01; genus JADGOV01. The sequence continues at coordinate 240,022 of CAWFCZ010000018.1, forward strand.
ATCCGTCGCTGGGACATCCCACGGGGACACTTCACCGCGTTCCTGGACTCGATGCGAATGGACCTCACCGTCTCCTCCTACGCCACCTTCGATGACCTGATGGGCTACGTGCACGGCTCCGCGGCAGTGATCGGGTTGCAGATGGTGCCGATCCTGGAACCGCGCACCGACGCGGCGTACGCCTATGCCCGCGACCTCGGCGTCGGCTTCCAGCTGGCGAACTTCCTGCGCGACGTCGGCGAGGATCTGCAACGCGGGCGGGTGTACCTGCCGGTGGAGAGCCTCGAGCTCTTCGGCGTCACGGTGCAGGATCTGGCGGCCGGAGTGGTCGACGGGCGGATCCGGCGGCTGCTGGCCTTCGAGATCGCCCGGACCAGGGAATTCCTGCGCGCCGCCGCGCCCGGGGTACGGCTGCTGCACCCGACCAGCCGGGACTGCATCGCCACCGCGCTGCGGCTCTACGGCGGCATCCTCGACGCGATCGAGGCGGCGGACTACCAGGTGCTGGACCGCCGGGTTCGGGTCGGCCCGCTCACCCGGACCCGGGTCGCGCTACCGGCGCTGGGCCGGGCCCGCTCCGCCCGCCGGCGTCATCCGACACCTCTCGCCGCAGCCGGCGACCCCACCACACCCACCAGCTCAGGGTCTGGGTGACCAGCGCGAAGCCGAAGAGCAGATCCTCCACCGGCGCGCAGGCGATCCGGAAGCCGGTGATCACCGCCGGGTTGTAGGTCACCACGTCCCGGCAGGTGAGGACGCCGTTCACCACGAGTTGGAAGAACACCACGATCGCGTACGCCGTCCAGAACACCCGCCGCCGCAGCAGCCGGGTCCGCAGCACGAGCAGGTCGAGCCCCACAGTAGCGGCCACTCCGACCAGCGCCAGGGCGGTGTAACTCACTCCTCCCCCGTCGGCCAGCCACGCACTGCCCGGACCGCCTCGAAGGCCAGGATCGCGCAGATCGGGATCACGACGAAGAACAGCAACTCCTCCAGCGGCAGGTGCCCCGGCAGTTCCACCCCGGTCGTCTGGCGGGGGTCGTACCGCCAGTGGTGCCGGGCGATCGCATACAGATCCCAGCCGGTGAACACGACCACGACCGGAGGCAGGGTGAGCAGCAGGCGGCGCCACCGGGAGAAGACCTGGGTATGCAGCAGCAGTTCAAGCGGGAGGGCGGTACCGGCGAGCGCGAGCCCGAGCACCCCGAGGTAGACCAGCCTCACGTGGTGTTCGCCGGGACCGCCCGTAGCCGGCGGCTGAACTCAGCCGCCGCAGCCTGCGGGTCGGCGGCCTCGGTGAGCGCCCGGACCACCACCACCCGGCGAGCGCCGGAGGCCAGGGCGACGTCGAGGTTGTCCAGGTCGATACCCCCGATGGCGAACCAGGGCCGCTGGCCGGCGAGGCGGGCGGCGTGCGCGGTGAGGGAAAGCCCGGGGGCCGGCCGGCCGGGCTTCGTCGGCGTCGCCCAGGTCGGTCCGACGGCGAAGTAGTCCACCCCCGGCTCCGAGCTGGCCAGCACGACCTCCGCCTCGGCGTGCGTGGAGCGACCGATGGCGATGTCGTCGCCGACGATTTCCCGGGCCACGCCGACTGGGAGGTCGTCCTGGCCGAGGTGCAGGATGTCCGGCCGGACGGCGTACGCCACATCTGCCCGATCGTTGATCGCGAACAGCGCCCCGTGGCGCCGGCAGGCGTCGGCCACGACCTCGGCCGCCGCGATCTCGGTGCGGGCCTCCACATGTTTCTCGCGCAGCTGCACGACGTCCACCCCCCCGGCAAGGACCGCATCGAGGAACTCGCCGAGGTCCGGCCGCAGGCCGGTACACAGGTAGAGCCGAGCGTCGGCCAGCCGCGCCCGAACAGGGTCTGTCATCGAGACCCGGAACCGGCCACGCCTAGAAGCCGAGCGCCTGGGCGCGGCGCCGTACCTCGGTACCGCGGTTGGCCCGCAGGGCCTGCACCGGAGTACCGGGGAGCGAGTCGTCCGGGGTGAACAGCCACCGCACCGCCTCGGCGTCGGAGTAGGCCTGGTCGCGCAGCACACTCAGCGTCCCGGCCAGCTTACGGATCAACGCTGCGCCGTCCAGGAACTCGGCCGGAATCCGCACCAGCGGTGGGTCACCGACCCGAAGCGCGATCAACGCACCGCTTCGGATCAGGCCCCGCACCGCGGACACCCGGACGCCGAGTCGCTCGGCCACGTCGGGGAGCGTCAGCCACTCGCCCACCAGGGCTTCCAGGGAACCGGTGTCGACATCGGTCTGCACCCCTCCAGTAAACCCGCACATCCCCGCGGGCACGCCGTACGGTCAGGGCATGTACGACGGAGACCTGATCCGCCTGCGGGCCGCCGAGCCGGGTGACGCGGCGTTCTTCCACCGGGGCACCAACGATCCCGAGATCACCCGCGGCCTGCTGCTGCGCTACCCGGTGTCGATGGAGGACGAGACCCAGTGGATCAATGGCATCCGGACGATCACCTTCGGTAACGCGCACTTCGTGGTGGAGGTGAAGACCGACGCCCGCATCCTGGGCAGCGTCGGGCTGCGCGGCGCCACGCCGGAGGACCGGACCGCCGACCTGGGCATCGCGATCTTCGACAAGACCCGCTGGGGCAAGGGGTACGGCTCGGACGCGGTCCGGACCGCCTGCCGGTTCGGCTTCACCGAGATGGGGCTGGCCCGGATCGAGCTGTGGGTATTCGCGGACAACGACCGCGCCCGTCGGGCGTACGAGAAGGTCGGGTTCGTCCACGAGGGCACCGCCCGCAGCCGGCTGTACAAGCACGGGCGGCGGGTCGACGAGCACCTGATGGGCTTGCTGCCGGGCGAGCTGCGGTAGCCCGGTCACACCGCGACCGGCGCTCCGCCGGCCCGACCGGAGGAGAACGCGGCGTCGAGCACGGCCGCGGTGGCCCGGGACGCAGCGAGCGGCAGGCCGTCCCCCGGCTCGCCGCGGATCAGCCGGGACACGTCGGCAACCATCAGCTGGTAGGCATCGACCGCCGGTACCGGCAGCCGAGCGGTGTCGCCACCGGTGGACAGCCACAGCTCGGTCGGCTCGGAACGCCAGGCGGTGAACGGCGCGGCCCGCAATTCGATCTCGCCGCGATCGCCGCTGATCACCAACGCCTGCCGTTCCGGCTCGGCCATGCCGGCCACCACCTCCGCCGCACCGCCGTCGAAGTCGATCACCAGCTCGGCGCGCAGGTCGACGCCGGTCGGTCCCAGCTCCAGCCGGGCGGCGACCTGCAGCGGCGCCCGGTCACCGAACGCCCACAGCACCGCCGACACGGCGTAGCAGCCCACGTCGTACAGCGCGCCGCCGCCCATCCCCGGATCCAGCCGGTAGTTGCCCGCCGGCACCCCGGGGAACGCGAACGCGGCCTGCACGTGGCGGACGGGGCCGATCGCGTCCTCGGCGAGCAGCCGCTGCGCCAAGCGGACCCGCGGATGCCAGCGGTACCAGGAGGCCTCGACCAGTAGCCGGCTCGCCGAAGCGGCGGCCGCCGACATGGTGTCCACCTCCGCCGCGTTCAGCGCCAGCGGCTTCTCGCACAGCACGTGCTTGCCGGCGCGCAGCGCCGCGCAAGACCACGGCCGGTGGGCGTCGTTGGCCAGTGAGAGGTACACCGCCTCGACGTCGGAGTCGGCGAGCAGATCGTCGTAGTCGCCGTAGGACGCCCAGGCCGGTCGCAGGGCTGCGGCCCGAGCCGGATCGCGGGCGGCGGCCGCGTACAGCACCGCGCCGGGCGCGGCCTGCAGCGCCGGCGCCAGGGCCGTGGACGCGATCGAGCCGGCACCGAGGAAGCCCCACCGCACCGGGTCGGTCATCCCGCCTCCGGGGTCACCGGGCGGCCGCCGAGGCGGATCGACTCGGTGGCCGCCGCCAGCACTGCGACCGTGCGGCGGGACTGCTGCGGGGTCACCGACATCGGCGCGCCGGTGAGCATCAGGTCGGCGAGTTCCCGGTGGAACGGCGCGTCCGGCGCCGGCGGCAGGGCCAGCTCGGTGACCGAACCGTCGGCGGCGTGCAGCCTCAGGTCGGCCGGGGACTCGGCGGGCGCCAGCCGGTCCTCGACCAGGTTGCCGACCGGGTCCCGGGCGAGCACGGCGGAGCGCCGCCACGATCCGACCAGCGCTCCGCGGGTGCCCAGCACGTACCACTTCGGCTTCGGCGCCGCCGCCAGGTCCGAATGCAGGAAGTCGGCCTCCGTGCCGTCGGCGTAGCGCAGCGTCACCCGGGTGGAGTCGGCGTTCGTCACGTCGTACCAGACTCGTTTGTGGTCCGCCGCGGTGACGTGGGTGATCTCGGACGGCAGCAGGTCAATGATCCAGTCCAGGTAGTGCGCGCCCCAGTCGTACAACGCGCCGCCGGAGACCACGGCGTCGGAATGCCAGTAGTTGCACGGGTGGCCGTAGCCGCCGACGAAAGACTCGTAGTGGAAGACCTCCCCGATCGCCCCGGAGCGCACCGCGGCCCGCAAGGCGAGGTAGTCGGTGTCCCAGCGCCGGTTCTGGTAGACGGCGAGCGTCCGGCCGCGCTCGGCGGCCAGCGCGATCATCGCGTCGGCTTCGGCCACGGTGGTGGCGAACGGCTTCTCGACCACCACGGACTTCGCACAGCTCAGCGCCCGCAGCGCCCAGTCGGCGTGAGAATTCGGCGGCGTGGAGACGATCACCAGGTCCACCCCGTCGCTGCCGAGCAGGTCGAGCGGGTCGGCGTAGCAGGTGAGGTCCGGAGCGAGCATCCGGGCGGCCGCCAGCCGGGCCGGGTTTAGGTCGCACACCCCGACCAGATCCAGGCCCGCCACCCGGGCGATGGCGGCGGCGTGCTCGCCGCCGACCGCGCCGTACCCCAGCATCCCGACCCGTATCGGGGCGGCCTCGGGCACCCCGGCGGCGGCCCGGAGCCACCGGTGCACCAGGCGGGCGTACGCCGGGTCGGCCACCGTCTCGGCCCGCGAGCCGACCGTGAAGGCACCGTGGGCGACCCCGCACCGGCGGCGCAGCGTCAGCACCGGATGCGGATTGAGCCCGGCGTGTGCGCTCAGCAGCACCGACACGTCGTCGGCTGTCTTGTCCACCTGCGGCCAACTGTCGGTGAGCAGCAACGGCCCGGGCAGGTTCAGGTGCTCGCCGTCCGTCCCGGGGCGCAGCCGGATCTCGTGCACCGGCATGAGCCGACCGGACAGGAGGCCGAGCAGGTCGCTCACGATGGTGGCCGCCCGCCAGGCGTGCAGCGTCGGACCGGCCAGCAGCACGCTGGAGCGGCCGGCGACCGCCGCCAACCCGTCGATCATCTCGGGGTCCGGGGGCCGGTCAGTGAAGATCAGAACTGCGTCCGCAGGGTCCGGATAGTCCCGTACCACCACCCCGCACCGGCCGAGGTAGTCGGCGACCCCGCGGACCGAGGCGGCCAAGCCGGGCTCCGCAAGGTCGAGCAGGATCGCCACGGACAGGGCAGGTGCGGACATGGGTCGGAGCCTAGAACGACTGGGGGACAGCTTTCAGGGCCAGCGCCGGATCGGCCAGCCGGTCCGGATCCAGCACAGCCCGCGACGCGATCAGCCGCCGTCCCGCCAGCAGGTCGCGGGGCCGGTCGCAGGTGACGATCGCCTGCAGCACCCCGGCCCTCAGCCAGCACCCAGTCCAGGTCGGCTCGCTCGGCGTGCCGCGCCACAGGAAGGTGTCCGACGCACCCGGCCAGCCGGCGTACTGGATCATGTGGCCAAACTGCTCGGACCAGAAGTAGGGCACCGGATCGTACCCAGGGATCGGCTCGCCGAGCAGCGCCGCGGCGGCGGCGTCCGGCGCGTGCAGCGCGTTGTCCCAGTGCGCGACGTGCAGCCGGGCGTCGAATCGCCGCGAAGGCCAGGACGCCACGTCGCCGACGGCGACAATCCCCGGCGCCACACCGAGCCGCTCGTCGGTGGGCACCGCGCCGGGGTAGCCGGCCCAGGCCGCGTCCGGGCGGACGCCGATGCCGGCGACCACCACGCCGGCGGCCAGCGACGTACCGTCGGCGAGGCACACCGTGTTGCCGGTCACCGCGGCCACGGTGGTCCCGAGGCGCAGGTCGATGCCGTCGTACCACCCGAGCGTGGCGGACCCCACCGCCGCGCCGAGGGCCGCGGCCAGCGGCGCCGGGCCAGCCTCCAGTACGGTCACCGTGCAGCCCAGCCGGTGGGCCGCCGAGGCGACCTCCGCGCCGATCCACCCGGCGCCGACGATCACGACCCGGGTGCCGGGGAGGAGCCGCGACCGCAGCCGGCGGGCGTCACCCAGCGTCCGGAGCACGGCCGCGTCGCCGACCGGGATGGGGGCGGCTCCGGTGGCGATCACCAGCCCGTCGAAGTCCAGCCGGTCACGGTCGGTGATCACCACTCCCGGGGCCAGCCCGACCGCCCGCTCGCCGAGGCGCAACTCGACCCCGTCGTAGGACCCGTCCAGCGTGGTGTCGTCGGACTCGCCCAGCAGCACCGCCTTGGACAGCGGCGGCCGGTCATAGGGATGGTGGCGTTCGGCACCGAGCAGGGTGAGCCGGCCGGAGTAGCCGCCCGCCCGCAGCGCGGCGACGGTACGGGCGCCGGCCAGCCCGCCGCCCACCACCACGATCCGCTCCACGGCCCGCAGCGTAAACCGGGGCGCGCCCGGTCTAGACTTCTCGGCAGCGCGGGAGTCCGGTGCGACCGGACTGAGAGGGTGGGCTGGGAGCCCCCGACCGTCGAACCTGATCCGGATCATGCCGGCGAAGGGAGCCGAAGGCGATGACCAGCAGCAGCCCAGACGTCCTCGTCGTCGGCGGCGGCCCGATCGGGCTGGCGACGGCCTGGCGGGCCGCCGGCCGCGGGCTCAGCGTGACCGTGGTCGACCCGTCCCCCGGCAGCGGCGCGTCGTGGGTAGCCGCTGGCATGCTGGCCGCGGTCACGGAGGCGCACTACGGCGAGGAGCGGTTGCTGGCGCTCAACCTGGACAGCGCGCAGCGCTACCCGACCTTCGTCGCCGAGGTGGAGGCAACCAGCGGCCTCGACGTCGGGTACGCCGCCGCCGGCACGCTGGTAGTGGCCGCCGACGCCGGCGACCGGGCGGTCCTGGTCGACCTGCACGCCTACCAGCAGAAGCTGGGGTTGGCCGCCGAGGTGCTGTCCGGCCGGGAGGTCCGAGCGCTGGAACCGATGCTCGCCCCGACGGTCCGCGGCGGGCTGCTCGTTGCGGGTGACCACAGCGTGGACCCACGCCGGTTGACCGCCGCGCTGCTGGTGGCCTCCGAGCGCTGCGGGGTCACCGTGGTAGCGCAGTCCGCGACCGAGGTCACCGGGAGATCCGTCGCGCTGGCGGACGGCTCCCGGCGCAGCGCCGGGGAGGTCGTGGTGGCCGCCGGCTGCTGGACGCCCGGGCTCACCGGGCTCCCGGGCCGGCCGGTGAAGGGCCACGTGCTCCGGCTGCGTGGTGAGGCGTACCCCCGGCAGTTCCTGACCCACACCATCCGGGGCGTGGTCGCCGGCTCGCCGGTCTACGTCGTTCCGCGGGCCGACGGCGAGGTCGTGATCGGGGCGACGGTGGAGGAACTCGGCTTCGACACCAGCGTACGAGCCGGCGGGGTGTACGAGTTGCTCCGCGATGCCCACGCCATCCTGCCCGGGGTCACCGAGCTGGCCTGGGTCGAGGCGGGGGCCGGACTGCGGCCCGGCTCGCCGGACAACGCGCCGATCGTCGGGCGGCTCGGCGACGGCCCGATCGTGGCCACCGGCCACTACCGCAACGGCATCCTGCTGACCCCGGTGACCGCGGACGCGGTCGCCGACTTGCTGGCCGCCGGGTCCCTCCCCGAGGTCATGGCACCGTTCGCCCCGGACCGGCTGCGCGTCAGCCAGGACCGGCTGCCTGGATTGGCGAGGAGCCCGGCGTGACCGTCACGGTCGCCGTCACGGTCAATGGCCGCCGTACCGAGGTGGCCGCCGCAACCACGGTGGCCGGGCTGCTCACCCGGCTCGGGGCCCGGCCGACCGGCACGGCGGTGGCGATCAACGGCGAGGTGGTGCCCCGTAGCGCCTGGGCTGGCCACACGATCAGCGAGGGTGACGTCCTCGAGGTCCTCGCCGCCGTACAAGGAGGTTGACGTGACACCGGAGGCTGCCGCGCCCGATGTCTTGCGCATTGCCGGGGCGACCTTCGGCTCCCGGCTGATCATGGGTACCGGCGGGGCCCCGAGCCACGACGTGCTGGAAGCCGCGCTCAAGGCCGCCGGCACCGAACTGACCACGGTGGCCATGCGGCGGGTGGCTCCGGGCGAGGCCGGGTCGATCCTGGACGTGATCACCGGACTGGGCATTCGGCTGCTCCCGAATACCGCCGGCTGCTACACCGCGCGCGAGGCCGTGCTGACTGCGCGGCTCGCCCGGGAGGCGTTGGGCACCGACTGGCTCAAGCTGGAGGTGATTGCCGACGAGCGCACCCTGCTGCCGGACCCGGTGGAACTGCTCGACGCCGCCGAGCAACTGGTGGACGACGGGTTCGTCGTCCTGCCGTACACCAACGACGACCCGGTGCTGGCCCGCCGCCTGGAGCAGCTCGGCTGCGCGGCGGTGATGCCGCTCGGATCGCCGATCGGCACCGGGCTCGGTATCCGCAACCCGCACAACATCTCGATGATCGTGGAGCGGGCCGGGGTACCGGTGATCCTCGACGCCGGGGTCGGCACCGCCTCCGACGCGGCGCTGGCCATGGAGCTTGGATGCGACGCCGTCCTGCTGGCTTCCGCGGTCACCCGCGCCCAGGACCCGGCCCGGATGGCCGAGGCGATGGCCCGGGCGGTGGAGGCCGGGCGGCTGGCCCGCCTCGCCGGACGGATCCCGAAGCGGTCCTACGCCGAGGCCTCCTCCCCGCACAAGGGCCTGGCTGACCTCGGCTGAAGCGTCCTCGCCGGCGCTGACCTGACCGGCCGCTACAGGCAACGGGTGCAGCGGGTGCAGCGGGTGCAGACGGGTGCATTCGGCTGCCCCACAGCGATTCACCCAGCGTTGCGCACCGCGGTGCCCGGGGCATCGGGCGGCCATTCTGGCTTCGCCTCGGGCAGTCGCCCGGCACGAGTCATAGCGATGAAGGAGTTCGGAATGTCCCAGCACACCCTGCGCCGGACCGGAGCGTCGGTTGCGGCCGCTGCGGCGGCCGCCGCAGCCCTCACCGGCGCGATTGGGCCGGCCCACCCGGCGGCGGCGTCGTCGAAGACGTTCAACCTGCTCCCGGCGGGCAACACCCTGGCTTGCCTGGCGGCCCCGGGTAAGACGCCAAGGGCAACCGCCAAGGTGGTCAACACCGGCCCGAACCAGACCTTGACGCTCAAGGTGAGCGGTATCAAGCCGGGTTTGGACTTCGACCTGTTCACCGTGGAGAAGAGCCCGTTCAATGCCGCCGGCCAGCCCAATCCCGCCTTTGACGGCAAGTTCGGGCTGGCCTGGTACCAGAGCGACCTGCACGTCGGCGCGCAGGGCAGTGGTTCGGTGACCATCCGGACCATCCTGAACCCGGAGATCTTCGGGTTCGACGCGAACACCGGTCTGCAGCCGACGCACACCTTCCATGTCGGCTTCTGGTTCAACAACCCGGCGAACGCCGCGGCCTGCGGGTTCACCGGTTTCACCCCGTTCAACGGGGAGCAGCACGCCGGACCGGTCGCGATGATCACAAAGCCGGGCGCCAACGGCAAGGGGCCGCTCGGCTGACGTCGCCGTCGGCACCCGCGAGCGGGTCGGGGAACCGTCGAGGTCCCCGGCCCGCTCGGCCAAGCCTCCCGCGGCTCAGATCGGCTCACCTCGGCGCAATCGCGCGAGCAACTCGGCGGTCTCCGGCCCGGGTGGCACGCCGAGTTCGTCGCGGAGCAGGCCGATCAAGGTACGGCCGTGCCGGACCGCCAGACCCCGCTCGCCGCCCCGTGCGTAGCACCGGATGAGCTCCCGATGAGCCGTTTCCAGCAGCCCGTCGAAGGTGATTGCCCGCTGGTAGGTGTCGATGGCACCGGTCAGATCCGACCCCGCGGACTGCAACCGGCCGCAGGTGAGCAACGCCGATGAATACTGCCGGCGCAGCTCCGCACGACGCACCTCAATCCAGGCCTCGCCCTCCACATCGGGCAGGAAATCGCCGCCGTACGCGGTCACCGCCGCGAGGAGGGCCGGCACGACGGATTCGCCGGTGGCGTCGGCAGCGGCGGCCAGAGCCACCTCGAACCGTTCGAGATCGTAGCTGTAGGCCAACGACCGGTTGAAGGCATAACGCCCACCGCGGTACACGATGCGGTCGGCCCGACCCACGGCGCGCCGCAACGCATACACGGTCGCGTGGAAGCTGTTGCGCAGCGAACCGGGGCTAGCCCAGGGCCACAACGCGGCGCCAACCTGCTCCTTGGTGCGGTCCGGGAACGCCAGTAGGTGGAAGAGCAACTCTTTCGGCTTGGCGTAGGCCCAGTCCGCCGGTTCGAGCGGCCGACCGTCCAGGTGCACCCGCGTGGCGCCCAACGCGGTGATATCCAGCGCTCCGAGCCGTGGCGGCGACACCGCCAGCGCGGGCGGCCGAGGGACCTCCGGCCGCTCGTCGGCGCGACCGACGTCGAGGAGGAGGCGGTCCAGGGATTCGGTCCTACCTGCCTGCTCCGCCCTGGCCATGGCCTCGGGATCGATGCGGCCACGGGCGGCGACGGCGGCGGCGGCGGCTCGTTCGACCGGCGGAACCGGCGCCCCGATCTCCTCCCGCATGGCCTGCGCGGCGGCGAAGAGGCGGACGGCGCGCACCGGCTCGCCGGTGGCCTCGGCGAGCGCGGCCAGTTCGGTCAATACGCTGGCGCAGCGCCACCGGTCGCCAAGGGCGCGATGAACCTCCAGGCTCTCGCGCAGCCACCGCTGCGCCGCGGGTAGGTCCCCACGTGCTCGCGCGAGGAGGCCCAGCAGGTTGGCGCACCAGGCAATGCCTTCCCGGTGCCCCAGCTCCTTCGACATCTGGAGGCTGCGGCGCAGGAGGCCATCGGCCGCATCGCACTCGCCTCGGTAGTACTCGGTGGCGCCGAGATTCAGCAGCGACCACGCCAGGCCTTCCCGGTCCGCCGTCGGCTCGACAATGGCCAACGCCTGCCGGCACAGCGACCTCGCACGGTCGAAGTCGCCTTGCAGCCACGCCAGGAAGCCGAGGTAGTTCAGCGAGCGGGCGGTGCACGCATCGTCACCTAGGCTCCGGAACAGCGCGAGGCCGGCCTCGTGCAAACGCCGAGACGCCGCGTAGAGACCGCGTTCGCGTGCAACGCTGCCCAGCGACTGAAGCGCGGCGGCCTCGCCGGCTCGGTCACCGAGACGGCGATAGATGTGCAGGGCGGAGCTGAGATCGGCCGCGGCGTCGCCGTACATGCACTCGAGGTGGGCCAGCGTGCCAGCGGCCGTGAGCGCCTTTGCGCGGAGGCCATCTGGCGGGTCGACGGCAGCGCTCAGGGCGTGGCGCAACCACGATCGGCCCTCGGCGTAGTGCCCTCGCAGGTAGCAGAACCGCCAGCAGGCGGCGGCCAGTCGCAACCCGGCGTGCGGCTCACGGCTGGCCGCCGATGAGTACAGCGCGGACCGCAGGTTGGCTCGCTCGAGGTCGAGCACGTCGAGCCACTGCCGCGACTCGTTTGCGCACAACTGCCGTTCCGCGCGCTCGGCCAAGGCGACGAAATAGGCGACGTGCGCACCCTGGACAGCGTCCCGCTCCGGTGTCGACAGTTTGTCTTCGGCGTAGGTACGGACGGTTTCCAGCAACCGGTAGCGCATCCGAGGCCCCCGCTCGGTCACGAGTACCAGCGACTTGTCCACCAGCCCGGACAGCAACTCCAGCGCCTCGTCCTGGTCCCGTCCCCCGACGACCTCCTCGGCCGCATCAAGGTCGAAGCCGCCGGCGAAGATGGACAGCCGGGCGAAGAACGTGCGTTCGGCTTCGGAGAGCAGGCTGTAGCTCCAGTCCATCGTGGCCTGCAAGCTGCGGTCCCGCTCCGGCCCGCGGCCGGGCGCGGACAAGAGCCGTACGCTGGCCTCCAGCCTGGTATTGATCTGCTCGAGGGTCAGCATCCGCAACCGGGCGGCGGCAAGTTCGATGGCGAGCGGCACGCCGTCCAACCGACGGCAGAGCGCGACCAAGGCCGCAGCGTTCGCGGGCGTGACGGCGAAGCCGGGCTGGACGGCCCGAGCCCGGTCCAGGAGCAGGTCGACGGCGGGCACGCCCGGCAGGTCGGCGGCGGGCAGGCTCTCGTTGGGTACCTCCAGGAGCGGCACGGGGTACCCCACTTCGCCGTGCACACCCAGGAGCTGCCGGCTGGTGACCAGCACCCGGAGTTGCTCGTTCGCGGCGAGCAAGGTCTCGAGCAACCGGGCGACCGCGTCGCGCAGGTGCTCGCAGTTGTCCACGATGAGCAGCAGGTGGCCAGCGCGGATCCGCTCGAGAAGCCGGGGCAGCAGCGCACGCCCCGGCTCCTCCGGCACCCTCAGCGCCGCCGCCACTGTCTGGGGCAGCAGTCCGGGATCCGAGAGCGCCACGAGACTGACCCACACCACCTCGCCACACGCCGACCCCCCGCCGGGCAGGGTGCTGCGTGCCAGTTCGACGGCGAGCCGGGTCTTGCCCACGCCACCAGGGCCGGTGAGCGTCACGCACTGGTTCGCCGCGACCAACCGGGACGTTTCGGAGAGCTCCCGGTCGCGGCCGACGAACCGGGTGCGCGGCAGGGGAACGGTGTCCAAGCCGGGTACGAGCGGACGCTGCGGCCCCGCCGTGACTCGTCGCGGCACCAGCGCGGGCAGTACGGCGCCAGGGTCGTCGAGGGCGATATGGTCGTCGAGAAAGAGTGGCTTGGGCGGCATGTCTGCTCCGGGGCGTGACGGCACCAGCGCAGCAGGTCGCTGTCACGGAGTCAAGTCAGATTCGACATCTCGCCGACCACCAGACCGGCCACCCGTCCTGGTTTGGATTCCGGCGAAAGGCGGGAGAGCCGCGGTATGCAGCCCTTCGATTCCCTGGACCGTCTTGAGCAGCTCAGCGCTCTGGACCCGGTAGTGCTCAAACTGCGTGCGCTGTTTCAGCAGCAGATCCAGCCGCAATCCCTGCGCGACGTACTGCACGGGGTCTGGTTGGGCCATCCGCTGCACCCGGTGCTCAGTGACGTGCCGATCGGCGCCTGGACCTCGGCCGCAATGCTCGACTTCCTGCCGAAGACCGGCATCGCAGCCTCGGCGCTGATCTCCGTCGGTCTGGCCGCGGCCGGGCCGACCGCCGTGGCCGGCTGGACCGACTGGTCGGAACTGCACACTCCCGAACAACGCACCGGCCTGGTCCACGCGGCGGCGAACCTGGTCGCGGTGGGCCTGTACGCGGCCAGCCTGCAGGCCCGGGTCCGCCGGCGCTACGTCCGCGGCAAGCTCCTGGGCTTCGCCGGCCTGACCTCGGTGATGGTCGGCGGCACGATCGGCGGCCATCTGTCCTACCGCCGGGCCGCCGGGGGCAATCGCACCGCCGACGTGGCCGACGCGGCCGTTGACACCTTCGCCGACCTCGGGCCGGCCGAGGACCTGCCGGACGGTCAGCCGGTGGTCCGTCAGCTCGGTCAGATCCCGGTCCTGCTGGTGCGCCAGGAAGGCGTGGTCCGTGGTCTCGTCGACAGGTGTTCGCACCTGTCCGGCCCGTTGCACGAGGGCACGCTGACCGGGGCCGGGGCGGACCTGTGCATCGTGTGCCCGTGGCACGGCAGCACGTTCCGGATCAGCGACGGGGTCGTCGTCCACGGCCCGGCGACCGCCGGCCAGCCCCGAGTGGAGGTCCGGATCACCGACGGCCGGGTGCAGGCCCGGATAGCCCGATAGGACGCCACGAATACCACGCCGGTAATGCCACCCTTGTGATTTGCCGGCTCACCTGCGTACGCTGTCCGAGCCCACGGCCTTGGACAGCGGAATGCGGGGGGTACCTCGATGCGAGTCGGTCGCACGGTGCGCGCGGTCGCCGCGCCACTGTTGATCGGGGTCGCGGTGACCGCCAGCGTGCCCGGCCTGATCTCGATCCGGGTGCATCGCGGCGACACGCTCTCGGCGCTGGCCAGGCAGCATCACACCACGGTCGCCACGCTGATCGCCCTCAACCATCTCCCCGGTAACGGCAACCTGATCTTCGCCGGCCAGCTGCTGAAGGTGCCCGGCTCCGCTGTCCAGCCGGGGAATGCCCGGACCGCCAGCCGGACCGCTGCGTACACCGTACGAGCCGGTGACACGCTCAGCGGCATCGCCGTCGCCCGGCACACCACGCTGGATTGGCTGCGCGCGCACAACCGGCTGGACCGGCGATCGCTGGTCTTCATCGGCCAGCGCCTCGTCGTGCCGGCGCCCGCGTCGAGCCGGCCGGCGCCCGGATCGACCTTCGCCGGCCGTACCTATCCCCCTGAGGTGGTCGCCGCGGCCGCGCGGCACCGGGCCGCCCTTGCCGCTCGCCCGGCCCCTTCGCGCAGCGCAGTGCGCGAGCTGATCCGCGCCACGGCCAGCCGGTACGGGGTCGACCCGGCCTTGGCCCTGGCGGTCGCGCAGCAGGAGTCCGGCCTCCAGCAGCGTGTGGTCTCGCCGGCCGACGCCATCGGCGCCATGCAGGTCCTGCCGGCGACGGCGGACTTCGTCGGCAGCTATGTCGCCCACCGCCGGCTGGACCCGCTGCGGGCGGCGGACAACGTCACCGCCGGGGTGGGCCTGCTCAGCGTGCTGACCAAGACGGCTTCGGCGGACAAAGCGGTCGCCGGCTACTACCAGGGTCTCGCTTCGGTGCAGCGCAACGGCATGTACCCGGACACCAAGACCTACGTCCGCAACATCCTCGCGCTGCGGAAGTCCTACGCCTCGGGCACCCGACACTGACTGTGCGCGTGCGCAGATCATGCCGCTACGTCCCCGGCAGGCGAGCGCGCACGTAGAATCCGCAGTCGTGGACACGACGCTGACCGACCCCCTGGTCGGGCGCGTCCTGGACGGCCGTTACCGGATCGACGCCCGGATCGCCGACGGCGGCATGGGTACGGTCTATACCGCGACCGACACCCGGCTGGACCGCACGGTCGCCGTGAAAGTGATGCACGCGGCCTACGCCGCCGACCCGGCTTTCCTCGCCCGGTTCAGCGCCGAAGCCCGGGCGGCCGCCCGGCTGTCGCACCCCAACGTGGTCGCCGTGTTCGATCAAGGATCCGAGCCGGGCGGGTGGCGCGGGTCACCGGTGGTCTTCCTGGTCATGGAGTACGTCGCCGGCACGACGCTGCGGCAGCTGCTCGGCGAGCGGGGCAAGCTACCGCCGGAGGCCGCCCTCGCCCTGCTCGATCCCATCCTGAGCGCGCTCGGCGCCGCCCACGCTGCCCGGCTGGTGCACCGCGACGTCAAGCCTGAGAACGTGCTGCTCGCCGCGGACGGCGGGGTGAAGGTCGCCGACTTCGGCCTGGCCCGCGCCGTGGAGGCCAGCGCTTCGACCGCCAGCGTCACCATGCTGATCGGCACCGTCGCCTACCTGGCCCCCGAGCAGGTGACCGCCGGGGCCGCCGACGCCCGGACCGATGTGTACGCCGCCGGCATCCTGCTCTACGAACTTCTCACCGGCGAACCGCCCTACGACGGGCCGAACGCGATGGCGGTGGCCTTCCGGCACGTCCACGAGGACGTCCCACGCCCCTCGTCGGTGCTCCGCGGGGTGTCCCGGCAGGTTGACGAGCTCGTCGGCCGGGCCACCGCGCGGGACCCGGCGCGCCGTTTCGCCGACGCACGGGAGTTCCTGCTCGCCCTGCGCCATGTCCGGGCCCGGCAGTCCGGGGACGGCGGGCGCCGGTGGCGCTCGGCGGCGGCTCGGGTCCCAGCACCCGACCGAGCCCCGGCACCCGACCGGCCCCCGGCACCCGACCGGCCCCCCGGACCCGACCGAGCCCCGGCACCCAACCGGGCCTCGGCCCCGACCCAGCGGCTCGGCGGCATCCGGCCCACCGCCGTGGTGATTCCGGAGTTGCCGGCCGAGGTACGTCCGACCCGCCGAAGGCGTGGCACCGCCGGCCAAGCGCTCATCCTGCTGACCCTCATTCTGATCGGCTCGGTCACCGGGTGGTGGCTGACATCAGGCCGCTACGCCCAGGCCCCCAGCCTGCTGAACAAGACGAAGGCCGCTGCCGAGTCGGCCTTGGACGGCGCCGGTCTGCGGGCGCAGTGGGTACCCGCGCGGTACTCCGACAGCATCCGCGCCGGCCGGGTGGCCTACGAAAGCCCCGGGGCCGGGGAGCGGGTCCGCCAGCGCGGCACGGTTGCCGTCGCGCTGTCCAAGGGACCCGAAGTGCACCAGTTGCCGGCGCTGGGCGGCAAGCCGCTGGCGAAGGCACAGCAGATGCTGGCCGCCATCCGGCTCCGGGGCACCGTTCGGAGGGCGTACTCCGACAGCGTGGCTAGCGGCGGGGTGGTGGCGACCGCGCCGAAAGCCGGTACCGCCCTGCATCCGGGCGACCTGGTCACCCTGACGGTCAGCAAGGGCCGTCAGCCGATCAAGGTCCCGGATGTGACCGGAACCCCGCTCGACCAAGCCAGCGCGACGCTCACCAAGCTCGGTTTCACGCTCACGCGCTCGGACGCCTTCAGTGACACCGTGCCCCAGGGCAGCCTGATCAGCACTTCTCCGGCCGCCGGCTCGACCGCCCCGCACGCCACCTCGATCTCGGTGGTGGTGTCCAAAGGTCCGCAGCTCTTCCCGGTCCCCGACGTCCGCCGGCTCTCCCCCGGTGACGCCGCCCGCACGCTGCGGGCGGCCGGTCTGAAAGTCCGGACGTTCGAGCCGTTCGGCTTCGGGCGGGTGCACGTCGTCTCCCCCAAGGTCGGCACCATGGTGGCCCGGGGCACGACTGTGTCGATCATCGTGTACTGACCGGTGCCGCCCCGCAAGCCCTCACCGATCGGCGCGCACGTCGCGGTCGGCAGCGGACTGCTCTCCGGCGCCCTGTCCTACGCCCGGGAGATCGGTGCCGAGGCCGTACAGGTCTTCCTGTCCAACCCGCGCGGCTGGGCGCCGGCGGCCGGTGACCCGTCGAAGGACGACGCGTTCCGGACCGCGTGCGCGAAACTGCGGATGCCGGTGTTCGTGCACGCCACGTACCTGGTCAATCTCGGCTCCCCGACGGAGGCCACCCAGGAAAAGTCG
Source organism: uncultured Actinomycetota bacterium (assembly GCA_963814355.1). Taxonomy (GTDB): domain Bacteria; phylum Actinomycetota; class Actinomycetes; order JADGOV01; family JADGOV01; genus JADGOV01. The sequence goes on from CAWFCZ010000018.1 coordinate 257,230, forward strand.
GTGGCGTCGCTGCGCGGCGCCATTCGTCGGGGCCGGCGGATCGGAGCCCGTGGGGTGGTCTTCCATGCCGGGTCGGCGGTGGACTCCGGCGACCGCGCGGCGGCGCTGCGGCGGGTCCGCGGGCTGCTGCTTCCGCTGCTCGAGGACCTGGCAGACGCCGACCCGGATCTCCTCGTCGAACCGAGCGCCGGCGGCGGCGGGTCATTGGCCGCGACCGTGGACGACCTCGACCCGTACCTGGCCCTAGCGCACGGGCATCCCCGGCTCGGGGTCTGCCTGGACACCTGCCACGCCTTCGCCGCCGGGCACGATCTCGCCACCCCAGGCGGGGTACGCACCACGTTGAACGCCATGCGCAGGACGATCGGGCCCGGGCGACTCAAGCTGGTGCACGCCAACGACTCCCAGGATCACTGCGGCTCCCGGCGGGATCGGCACGCCCGCATCGGCACCGGTCGGATCGGGCTCGACCCGTTCGCCGAGCTGTTCCGGCATCCGGTCACCCGCGGGGTACCGGTGATCATCGAGACTCCCGGGAAGGCGCCGGAGCACGCCGAGGACGTCGCCGCGCTCAAGGCGCTGCGTACCGGGCTTTGAGGCGGCGCCGCCCAACTTACCGGTGATCCAGGGCTCGCCGGCCACCCCCTGGTGTGGCTGGCCGGGCCTGGATCACCGGACCGGGGAGGCGGCGGAGCGGGGAGTCGGCGGTCAGCCGGTGTAATACCCGTCGGCCACGGTGAGCGCCTCGTCGAGGACGGACAGCCCCTCCTTGAGTTCCTCCTCACTGATAACCAACGGCGGCACGACGTGCAGCCGGTTGAAGTGCGCGAACGGCCACAGCCCGCGGGCTTTGCAGGCGGCGACCACCTTGGTCATCGGTTCGGCGGCCGGACCGCCGGCGTTGTAGGGCACGAGCATCTCCCGGGTGGCCCGATCCCTCACCAGCTCCAGCGCCCACATCAGGCCGATCCCGCGAACCTCCCCCACCGACGGGTGCCGCTCCATCAATTCGATCAGCGCCGGTCCGACGACCTCGCTGCCCAGCCGGCGGGTCCGCTCCAGGATGCCGTCGCGCTCGAACACCCCGATCGAGGCCACCCCGGACGCGCAGGCCAGCGGATGCCCGGAGTACGTCAGCCCGCCCGGATACGGCGTCTCGCGGAAGGTCTCCGCGACCCGCCGGGAGATCGCCACGCCGCCGAGCGGCACGTAGCCGGAGTTGACCCCCTTGGCGAACGGGATCAGGTCCGGCACCACCCCCCAGCGGTTCACCGCGAACCACTCCCCGCACCGCCCGAAGCCGCTCATCACCTCATCGCAGATCAACAGGATGCCGTACCTGTCGCACAGCTGCCGGACGCCGGCCAAGTAGCCGTCCGGCGGGATCAGCACGCCGTTGGTGCCGACCACGGTCTCCAGCACGATCGCGGCCACCGACGCCGGGCCTTCCAGCATCAGCACCTGCGCCAGGTGCTCCAGGGCCCGATCGCTCTCCTGCATCGCGTCGGTGGCGGAAAAGGCTGAGCGGTAGGGGTAGGGCCCGAAGAAGTGCACCACGCCGGGCATCCCCGGCTCGCTGCCCCACCGCCGCGGGTCCCCGGTCATGGTGATCGCGCCGTTGGTGGCCCCGTGGTAGGAGCGGTAGGTGGCCAGCACCTTGTGCCGGCCGGTGTGCAGCCGGGCCATCCGGACCGCGTTCTCGGTGGCCTCGGCGCCGCCGTTGGTGAAGAAGACCATGTCCAGGTCGCCGGGCGCCCGCTCGGCGATGAGCCGGGCCAGCTCCCCGCGCACGTCGTTGGCGTGGAACGGGGCGATGGTGCACAGCCTGTCGGCCTGGGCCTTGATCGCGGCCACGATGTCCGGGTGCTGGTGGCCGAGGTTGGCGTTGACCAGTTGCGAGGCGAAGTCGAGGTAGCGGTTGCCGTCGTAGTCCCAGAAGTACGAGCCCTCGCCGCCGGCCACGCACAGCGGCGCGATCAGGCCCTGTGCGGACCAGGAGTGGAAGACGTGGCCGCGGTCGTTCGCGTAGACGGTGTCTCGATCAGTCACAGCGCTCACCTGTTCTGGGGGAAGCCGAGGTCGATCGTGGACGTCGCCGGATCGGGCCAGCGGGAGGTGACCACCTTGGTCCGGGTGTAGAAGTGCACGCCCTCCGGCCCGTACATGTGGGTGTCGCCGAAGAGTGAGTCCTTCCAGCCGCCAAAGGAGTAGGCGGCCACCGGCACCGGGATCGGCACGTTGACGCCGACCATCCCGACCTGCACCGCCGAGCTGAACTCCCGGGCGATGCCGCCGTCCCGGGTAAACAACGCCACCCCGTTGCCGTACGGGTTGTCGTTCACCAGGGCCAGCGCGTCGTCGTAGGTATCCGCCCGGACCACGGACAGCACCGGTCCGAAGATCTCATCCCGGTACACGTCCATGTCGGGCGTCACGTCGTCGATCAGGCTGACGCCGAGGAAGAACCCGTCGCCGTCGAAGTGCTGGTCCCGGCCGTCGACGACCACTGTCGCGCCCTGCTGCGCGCCCCGACCGACGTAGCCGGCCACCCGGTCGCGGTGCTCACGGGTGACCAGCGGTCCCATTTCGGCGTCCGGATCGGTACCCGGACCGATCCGCAGCTTGTCCAGCCGGGCCCGGATCGCCTCCACCACCGCATCGTGCGCCGCCCCGACCGGCACCACCACCGAGACCGCCATGCAGCGCTCGCCGGCCGAACCGTAGGCCGCGGACACCGCCGCGTCGGCGGCCATGTCGATGTCGGCGTCCGGAAGCACAATCATGTGGTTCTTCGCCCCGCCGAGCGCCTGCACCCGCTTGCCGGCCCTCGTGCCGGTCTCGTACACGTGCTGGGCGATCGGGGTCGAGCCGACGAAGCTCACCGCCTGCACGTCGGGGTGGGTCAGCAGCCGGTCCACCGCCACCCGGTCGCCTTGCACCACGTTGAGCACACCGTCCGGCAGCCCGGCGTCGGCGAAGATCTGACCCAGCAACAGCGACGCCGAGGGGTCCTTCTCACTCGGCTTCAGCACGAACGCATTCCCACAGGCCAGCGCGTTCGCGATCATCCACAGCGGCACCATAGCCGGGAAGTTGAACGGCGTGATCCCGGCGACCACCCCGAGCGGCTGGCGGACCTCGTGCACGTCCACCCCGGTGCCGACCTGCTCGCTGTACCCGCCCTTGAGCAGGTGGGACAGCCCGCAGGCGAACTCCAGGTTCTCCAGGCCCCTGGTGACCTCGCCGATCGCGTCGGTGCGGACCTTGCCGTGCTCCGCGGTCAGCGCGGCCGCCACCTCCGCCCGCCGCTCGGCGAGCAGGTGCCGGGCGGTGAAGAGGATCTCGGTGCGCCGGGCCAGGCTGGTCGCCGCCCAGGCCGGGAACGCCTCTTTCGCGGCGTCCACCGCGGCGTCCACCACCGCCTCGTCGGCGAAAGCAACCTCGGCCGTCTGCTGCCCGGTCGCCGGGTCGTAGACCGGTCCGGCGCGATCCGAGGTCTCGCCGCCGACCCGCTTGCCTGCGATGAGGTGACCGATGCGCTTCATGGCGTTCACCGTATCGCCGTCCCCGCACAGCACAAACCGGCAGCGCGCGGCCGCTCGCGGTGATCCAGGCCTTCTCCGCCACAGCCTGGTGTGGCTGGCGCGCCCCGGATCACCTGACTGGACGCGGCGCGGCCCGGCGCGGCCCGGCGCGGCCCGGTGGCTGCTTAGGATCGGCCGGTGCCGCCGGACCCCCGCCCCGCTCGGGCGCAGGACGGGCGGGCCGAGGACGGGCGGGCCGAGGCGCTGGCCGTGCTTGCTCTCGTCGCGATCACCGCGGTCTGGGGATCGACGTTCGTCCTGGTGAAGGACGCCGTCGACCGGATGCCGGTGATGGACTTCCTCGCCTGGCGCTTCGGCCTGGCCGCGCTGGTCATGCTCGCGCTGCGGCCGCGCTGCGTCGCCGCACTGGGGCCGGCTGGCTGTCGGGCGGGCGGGTGGCTCGGGCTGGCGCTGGGCCTCGGGTACGCCGCCCAAACGTTCGGCCTGCGGACCACGCCGGCCTCGATCTCCGGCTTCATCACCGGCATGTTCGTGGTCTTCACGCCGATCTTCGCCGGCGGGCTGCTGCGCCGGCCGGTGGGCCGGGCGGCTTGGATCGCGGTGGGGCTGGCCACCGCCGGGTTGGCGCTGATCTCGTTGCGAGGGTTCTCGATCGGTGGCGGCGAGCTGCTCACCGTCGGCTGCGCGGCCTGCTTCGCGCTGCACATCGTCGGACTGGGCGAGTGGTCCGCGGGCTCGGATGCCTTCGGGCTGGCCGTCGTCCAACTCCTTGTGGTTACGGCGCTGTGCGGCCTGGCGGCCCTGCCTGCCGGAGGACTCGGGCCGCCGCCGAACGCCGGGGTGTGGGGCGCCGTCGGGCTCACCGCCATCCTGGCGACCGCTTTCGCCTTCGTCGGCCAGACCTGGGCCCAGGCGCACCTGCCGCCGGCGCGGGCGGCCGTCATCCTCACGTTGGAGCCGGTGTTCGCCGGCGTCTTCGGGGTACTGGTCGGCGGCGACCGGTTGGGCCTGCGCACGCTCGGCGGCGCGACGCTGGTCCTCGTCGCGATGCTGGTCACCGAACTCGCTCCTCGTGGGCGCCCCCGGTCGGTACAACGGCTCGAGGCGTAGCCGGGCGGCCCTCACCGCGATCACCGGGCAGCTACCGGCCACCGCCGGCGCCCCACCGCCAGGTGATCGTTCCGCGGTGGCGGAGCGCGGGTGTCGGCCCTCAGGTGATCCGCCCGGCCCGGGGGGCCCCACACTGGCCGGCGATCGGGTACTGTTCCCGGCATGCGCAGCCGCCGCTTTTTCTATGTCGCCAGCCGGAGCTGACGGCAGAACGCGCCCGCGTGCCAGCCCCGACTCCCCGAGAGCCGGGGTTTTTTGTTGCCGAGATGCCGGACAGGACAGGAGCAGTCAGATGGTGGTCGTGATGAAACCGGCAGCCGCGCCGGCCGAGGTGGCCCACGTGGTCTCGGTGGTCGAGGGGGCCGGCGGCTCGGCGTTCGTCAGCCGCGGCATCAGCCGTACGATCATCGGGCTGGTCGGAGACCGTACGGTCTTCGAAACGCTGAACCTGCAGGCCCTGCCCGGGGTCGGCGACGTGGTACCGATCTCCAGCCCGTACAAGCTGGTCAGTCGGCAGAACCATCCGGAAACCTCGACGATCTTCGTGGGCGGGGTGCCGATCGGCCCGGACACCGTCACACTGATCGCCGGGCCGTGCGCGGTGGAGACGGAGGGCCAGACCCTGGCCGCCGCCCGGATGGCACTCGATGCCGGGGCGGCGCTGCTGCGCGGCGGGGCGTACAAGCCGCGGACGTCCCCATATGCCTTCCAGGGACTCGGCGAGGCCGGGCTGGAGATCCTGGCCATTGCCCGGGACGCCACCGGGCTGCCGGTGGTGACCGAGGTGGTCGACGCGCACGACGTACCGCTGGTGTGCCGGTACGCCGACCTGCTGCAGGTCGGCACCCGCAACGCGCAGAACTTCGCCCTGCTGCAGGCGGTCGGCGCGTCCGGCAAGCCGGTGATGCTCAAGAGGGGGCTGAACGCCACCATCGAGGAGTGGCTGATGGCCGCCGAGTACATCGCCCAGCGCGGCAACCTCGACATCGTGCTCTGCGAGCGCGGCATTCGTACCTTCGAACCGGCCACCCGCAACACCCTGGACATCAGCGCGGTGCCGATTGTGCACTCGCTGTCCCACCTGCCGGTGATCGTGGACCCCTCACACGCCGGTGGGCGCCGCGACCTGGTGCTGCCGCTGGCCCGGGCGGCGATCGCGGCGGGCGCGGACGGCGTGATGGTCGACGTCCACCCGCAGCCGGAGTTGGCGCTCTGCGACGGGCCGCAGGCACTGATCGAGGCCGACCTCGCGGAACTCTCCAACGCGTTGGACGGGCTCGGCGCCCTGTTGGGTAGGCGACGCGCGAGCGCGCCCGCCCGCGCCTCCTGACGCTCAGCACCGCCAGGCCAGCACCGCCAGGCCAGCACCGCTGGGCCAGCCCAGTCAGCCCAGCAGCCGGCCGAGCACGTCGGCGGCCAGGTCCACGCCGTCGTCGTCGACGTCGAGGTGGGTGACCAGCCGAGCCCGCGCCGGCCCGACGACGGAGATCAGTACGCCGCCGGCCCGGGTCGCCGCCGCCAGCGCCGCGGCGCTCCGCCCCGAGCCCGTCAGGTCCAGCGGCACGATGTTGGTCTGCACGATCGTCGGGTCGCAGACCCCCGGCGCCACGCCGGCCACCCGGGCCGCCAGCCGGGCCGCCCGGGCGTGGTCCTCGGCGAGCCGGGCCACATGGTGGCGCAGCGCGTACCGCCCGCCGGCGGCCAGGACGCCGGCCTGACGCATCGCGCCGCCGAGCCGGTGTCGCAGCACCCGGGCTTGGGCGACGCGGGAGGCCCGGCAGAGCACCACCGAGCCGGCCGGCGCGCCGAGGCCCTTGGACAGGCACACCGACATGGTGTCGAACAGGGCGCCGTAGCCGGTGAGCGGTACGCCGGTGGCGATGTGTGCGTTCCAGATTCGGGCGCCGTCGCAGTGCAGCCCGACGCCGGCAACCGAGGTTACCGAGCGGAGGGTTTCAAGCGTCTGGAGCGGATACACCGACCCGCCGCCGCGGTTGTGGGTCTGCTCGAGGGCGACCGCCCTGGTGACCACGGTGTGGTACCCCGCCGGGCGGAGCTGGCCGGCTACCACCGCCGGGTCGAGCAGCCCCCGCGGGGAGACGATGGTCCGGCTGGACACCCCGCCGTGCTGGGCGGCGCCCCCATCCTCGTAGGTCACCAGGTGCGCGTCCGCGTCGCACAGCAGCTCGCCCGCCGGTGGCACCAGCAGCCGCACGCAGATCTGGTTGCCCATGGTGCCGGTCGGCACGAAGACCGCGGCGTCGTGCCCGAACAGGGCGGCGACCTCAGCCTCCAGCTCGTTCACCGTGGGGTCTTCGCCGTACACGTCGTCGCCGACCGGCGCGGCGGCCATCGCCGCCCGCATCCCGTCCGTCGGCTGGGTTACGGTGTCGCTGCGGAGGTCGACCAGCGGGGGCATCCGGCCACCGTAGACGGCGGCTACGGCGACACGCGGTGGCCGGTGCCGCAATCCCGGCGAGCGGGAGCGTCGCGGCCTACGGTTAGCGCCATGATCGGTCGGCCGCCGGCAATGGGCGACGCCGAGCACGTCCGACGGGTCGTGGCCGGCTACGCCGATTGTGCTTACGACCTGGTGCTACGCGCCGGCTGCCCGCCCGATCGGGCATCGGAGGTGCTGCTCAGCGCGGTCCGGCAGGTGACGGGCACACCGGCTGAGTGGACGGCTGGCCCCGGGGACCTGCTCGGCGAGTGGCTGCGCGCGGCTCAGGACTTGGCCGATCAAGCGGCTCGCTCAGGGAAGCCGACGTGCTCGGTGCACCCGACCGGCAACGCCGACGAGATGGCCTGCGGGGTGGGGGTCGCGCTGGAGGCGTTGGGACCCGACACTGCCCGACTGCTCCTGCTGCGGGACAGCTACGACGTGCCGCCGGGCTCGGTCGCGGTGGCGGTCGGAATCGACATCCCCGAGTTGCGCCGGCGAGTCGCGGCCGCCCGGCTGGCTTTCCTGCGCCGGTATGACCCACCGGCCACCACGCTGCTGCTGGAGCTGCCGCCGTGTGCCGCCGACCCCGGCGAGCTGGCCGCGGTGTGCGACTCGACCGCGCCGCCTGGGGTCGACGCGAACCTGCGCCGGCACGCCTACCGCTGCCAGCGCTGCGAAGAGACGGCCGAGGTGCAGGGCCGGGCTCGTCGAATCCTTAGCTGGGTGCGACCGCGGTCGATGGAGCCGTCGGCGCGGTCGGCGCTGGTGGCCGCCGCCGGACGCCTCGGGTCCGGCCGACTGGTCACCTTGGAGGCGCTCCTCGACGCGGGGAGCGAGGGTCCCCGTCACGTCGTCCACCGCCGGCGGCGGCGACCGGCCCGTGGGCTGGTGGCCGGGACGCTGACCGGTGCGCTGGTCTGCGGCGTCGCCATCGGCCTGACCGACCTCGGGGTACCGAGCCGCCAGCCCGCGGGGTCCTCGCAGCCCCAGCAGCGGCGAACCGACGCGCCGAAGGTCGACGTACCCCCGGTAGTGAGTTCTCCGTAGCCGGCGGGCTCTCGGCAGTGCTCAGCTCAGACGCCAGACCGCCCCGGCGCCAGCCACGGTGGAGAAGACCGAGGCGTAGAGGTGGCCGCCACGAATCGCGACCCCACCGGGCAGCGGGGCTTTGATCGCGTAGCGAGAGCCGTGCCTCGGTATCACCCGAATCTGGCCCGGTACGCAGGTGGAGTCCGCCGGAGCGCAGCCGGCGAACAGCTCGGTCGCGTAGACCGTGCCGGTCTTCCCGACCGCGACCGCCGTCACGCCGCTCAGCCCTCGAATGGAGCGGACGATGCGCCCCGTACTCGGGTTGACGACCTCGACCCGTCCCTGGCCGGGGATGAGGCTGCCGAGCTCGCCGATGTAGAGCAGCCCGTCCGGGCCGACGGCGATCGAGGTGGGCACCGAGTCGACCCCGGTGTTGCCGTGGCGGTACCGGAAGATCCGCACCGTGCTCAGCTTGCCGTCGACGAACTTCAGCAGCGTGTTGTTCGCCGCGTCGGCGATGTAGACCGCTCGGCCGTATGTCGCGATGCCGTAGGGGTCGGTATCCGGCGCGTGCCCGCGGGGCGCATGGGCCAGGCTGTACGCCCCGACGTTGGCCATCGGGATGTACCTGCCGGCCACGTCGGCGAGCAGTTGGCCGGACTGCCAGGCCAGGCGGCGCGGCAGGAGCGCCGGCGGGGCGAAGGTCATGATCCCGTAAGGGGTGCCGTTCGCCGCGAAGGCCACCGAATCCAGACCCACCGCGGACGAGCCGTCGGGTGCGGCCACCGACAGCAGCCCAGTGCGGATCCGGGCCGCGGTGCCACCGCTGGCTGTCGCCGGCATACCGATCCGGGTCACGCTCGAGGTGTCCCCGACGCACGCCCTGCCTTCCGGGCCCGGGAAGCAGCGGCCGGTGATCCGGGCGCCGACCTTGCCGGACCCGGCCTCGGCCACGTAGAGGGCGCCGTCGGGTCCGAAGGTGAGCTGCCGCGGGTTGTTGAGATGCGTAGCGATCGGTACCGGCCCGGTCGCCGCCTGGGCGGGCACCGAGAGAGTCGTGGTCAACGGTGCCAGCGCGGCCAGCGCGCCGATAAGCAGGGCTTTCCGCATTGAAACCCCCCCAAAGTGAGCGAATCCAGCGCACCCTACTCCGGCACGCGCCCCGCGGCAAGACCTCGGATCGAGCCGGGCGCTCCACCGCCGGTCAGCCGGCGGGCGAGGCGGGCCGGGTTGCCGACCGCGACCACCCCGGCCGGCAGGTCCCGCACCACGACCGAACCCGCGCCGACGACCGTGTCCGCCCCGATCGTCACCCCGGGCAGCACGATCACCCCGCCACCGAGCCAGACGTTGTCCCCGATCGTGATCGGCTCCGCGGCCTCCCACTTGGCCCGCCGTGGCTCGGGCTCGACCGGATGCGTCGGGGTCAGCAACTGCACGTTCGGCCCGATCTGCACGTCCTCCCCGATGCTGATCGCGGCGACGTCGATAGCCACCAGCCCGAAGTTGACGAAGGTGCGGGCACCGATCCGAATGTGGTAGCCGTAGTCGCAGTACAGCGGTGGGCGGATCTCCACGTCGTCACCGAGGGCCCCCAGCAGCTCGGTCAGGATCCGGCGGCGCACCGGCGCCTCGGCGGCCGGGCTCCGGTTGAACTGCTCCATCAAGGCCATCGCCCGCTGGTTGTCCTGCGCCAGTTGCGGGTCGTCGGCGATGTAGAGGTCGCCGGCCAGCATCCGCTCGCGCTGGCTGCGCGGGTCCGGCGGATCGGGAGCACTCATGAGGTTGAGCATGCACCAGCCGCGGACCTGCCCGCCCATGACGACCAGACCGGCGAGGTCGATGTACGTGTTTGTGGTTGTCAGAACAACCAGCGATGCGTACAACCTGGGCAATCGCGCGAGGGACGTCGCGGGACTCAGCCCGAACGGATCATCTCCGCCACCAGGAACGCGAGCTCCAGGGACTGCCCGGTGTTGAGCCGCGGGTCGCAGGCCGTCTCGTACCGGTCCGCCAGATCCGCGTCGAGCAGGTCGTGCGCCCCGCCGAGGCATTCCGTCACGTCCTCGCCGGTCAGCTCCACCGAGATGCCCCCCGGGTAGGTGCCCAGCCCCCGGTGTACCGCGAAGAAGCCGCGTACCTCCTCCAGGATCTCATCGAAGTGCCGGGTCTTGTATCCGCTCGGGCTGGAGTACGTGTTGCCGTGCATTGGGTCGCACACCCAGACCACCGGCGAACCGGTGCCGCGTACCTTCTCCACGATCGGCGGCAGTACGTCCCGCACCCGACCGGCGCCCATCCGGGCGATCAACACCAGCCGGCCGGGTACGCGGTCCGGGTCCAGCCGTTCCACCAGGGCCACCGCGTCCTCCGGAGTGGCCGACGGGCCGAGCTTCACCCCGACCGGGTTGGCGATCCCGCTGGCGAACTCGACATGGGCGCCGCCGAGGTCGCGGGTCCGCTCCCCGACCCACAGCAGGTGGCCGGACAGGTCGTAGGCCACCCGCCGGTCGGCATCGTACCGGGTCAGGGCCGCCTCGTAGTCCAGCAGCAGCGCCTCGTGGCTGGTGTAGAACTCGACGCCGTGTGCAGAGTCCAGCCGGTCGAGGTCCACCCCGCAGGCCGCCATGAACGCCAGCGCCTGGTCGATGTCGCGGGCCAGGGACTCATACCGCTCCCCGGCCGGGCTGCGCCGCACGAAGTCCTTGTTCCAGGCGTGAACCCGCCGCAGGTCGGAGAATCCGCCGGTGGCATGGGCCCGGAGCAGGTTCAGGGTCTGGGCGGCAGTGGTGTACGCCATCAGCAGCCGCGCAGGGTCCGGCACCCGGGCGGCCGGGGTCCGGGCCACGCCGTTGACCGCGTCCCCCCGGTAGGACGGCAGCAGTTGGCCGTCGACGCTCTCCAGGTCGTGGGTCCGCGGCTTGGCGTACTGCCCGGCGATCCGGCCCACCTTGACCACCGGCACGCTGGCGCCGTAGGTCAACACGACGGCCATCTGCAGCAGGGTGCGGATCTTCTCCCGAACGGCGTCCGCGGTTGCCGTGGCGAAGGTCTCGGCGCAATCCCCGCCGTGCAGCAGGAACGCCTCACCCCGGGCCACCGCGCCGAGGCGGTCCCGGAGCAGGTCACACTCGCCGGAGACCACCAGCGGCGGCCGCCGCCCCAGCTCGGCCACCACCGCGGCCAGCGCGGTCTCGTCCGGCCAGGCCGGCCGCTGGGCCACCGGCCGGGTCCGCCAGGTGTGCGGGACGGCCGGCACGGTATCGCGCTGGCCGCTCTCCACCGGGCCAGACTACGGCTAGCCTGCTCCCAGCGATGAGCGTCGCAGGAGGCCCCGTGGCGAAGCAGCAGGCACAATCGGACGCCGCAACCGGCAACGGCGCAGCCGGCAGCGGCAGCAGGAGCGCGACAGCGGCCTCCCCGGCCGGTGCGGCCGGCACCGGCACGGCAACCGCGACCCCGGGCCGGACCGCGGCGACCCCGGGCCGGACCGCGGTGGCCCCGAGCGGCGAGCCGCTGCGCAGTGGGCCGCCCTCGATCGCCGCGCTGCCGGAGCCCGACGGCTACGCCTACGGCAGCCCGTTCCCGCCGATCGCGGACTACGCCTTCCTCTCCGACTGCCAGTTCAGCTGCCTGATCGCGCCCAGCGGCAACGTCGAGTGGATGTGCCTACCCCGACCGGACGACCCGTCGGTCTTCGGCGCGATGCTGGACCGCGCGGCGGGCGGGTTCCGGGTCGGCCCGGAGAACGTGATGATCCCGGCCGGGCGCCGCTACCTGCCCGGCACCATGATCCTCGAAACCACCTGGCAGACCCGGACGGGCTGGCTCATCGTCCGCGACCTGCTCGCGGTCGGGCCGTGGTACCAGACCGAACAGCGGTCGAAGAGCCACCGCCGCACGCCCACCGACCACGACGCCGAGCACACCTTGTACCGGCTGGTGCGCTGCATCCACGGCACCGTCGACGTGGTGGTCGACTGCGAACCGTCGATGAACTACGGCCTGGCCGACGCGGTCTGGACCTACACCGGCTCCGGTTACGGGCAGGCGCTGGCCAAGGCGGACGGCGTCGACCTGGAACTGCGCGTGATCACCGACTTACGTCTCGGTTTCGAGGGTCGCCGGGCGCATGCCCGCACCATGCTGCGGGAAGGCGAGACCGCGTACGTGGCACTCGCCTGGTCCGACCACGACCTGCCGCAGACCTCGGACGACGCGTACGAGGCGCTGCTGCGCACCTCGGAGTTCTGGCGGCGGTGGCTCAACCGCGGCGACTTCCCGGACCATCCCTGGCGGGTGTACTTGCAACGCAGCGCGCTGACCCTGAAGGGCCTGACCTACGCCCCGACCGGCGCGCTGCTGGCCGCGGCGACCACCTCGCTCCCCGAAACCCCCGGCGGCACCCGCAACTACGACTACCGGTTCGCCTGGATCCGGGACGCCACGTTCGCGCTCTGGGGGCTGTACACCCTCGGTTTCGACTACGAGGCCAACGACTTCTTCTACTTCATCGCCGACGCCTGCCACGGCGACGAGGACCTGCAGATCATGTACGGCGTGGGCGGTGAACGCGAACTGCCGGAACGCACGCTCGATCACCTGTCCGGCTACGAGGGTTCCGCGCCGGTACGGGTCGGCAACGCCGCCTACGACCAGGCGCAGCACGACGTGTGGGGCGCGGTGCTGGACTCGGTCTACCTGCACACCAAGTCCCGGGACTACATCCCGGAACGGGTCTGGCCGCTGCTGGTCCGGCAGGTCGAAGCCGCCCTGGCCCACTGGCGGGAGCCGGACCGCGGCATCTGGGAGGTGCGCGGCGACCCGCAGCACTTCACCGCGTCGAAGCTGATGTGCTGGGTGGCCGCCGACCGCGGCGCCCGGCTCGCCCAACTGCGCCAGGACGTGTCGAACTACGCCCGATGGCGGGCCGCGGCGGATGCGATGCACGCCGACATCTGCGCCAATGGGGTCGATGAGCGTGGCGTATTCACCCAGTCCTACGGGTCGACCGCGCTGGACGCCTCGCTGTTACTGATGCCGCTGCTGCGTTTCCTACCAGGCGAGGACCCGCGGTTGCGGGCCACTGTGATGGCCATCGCCGACGAGCTCAGCGTCGACGGGCTGGTCCGCCGCTACGACACCCTCGAGACCGACGACGGCTTCGAGGGCGAGGAAGGCACTTTTACGATCTGCTCGTTCTGGCTGGTTTCCGCGTTGGTGGAGATCGGGGAGGTGGGTCGGGCGACGCAGTTGTGCGAGAAGCTGCTGGGCTACGCCTCCGCGCTGCACCTCTACGCCGAGGAGATCGACCCGGCCAGCGGGCGGCATCTCGGGAACTTCCCGCAGGCCTTCACCCATCTGGCGCTGATCAATGCGGTGATGCACGTGATCAGGGCCACCGAGTAGCCTCACCGGGCGATCACTTCCCCCAGCAGTTCCGCACGCCGAAGGCCTCGCCCTTCGACGGCACGCCCTTCGCCGGGTGATCGGTGATGAGTTCCAGACCGGTGTCGAGATAGCCGGATGGCTTCTCCCCGCCGCGGAGCGCGGCGGCGATGTTCTCCACGCCCTTCCTGGCCATGTTCTCCGGGTACTGCTGCGCGGTGGCGTCGATGACGCCGCTCCGGATTCCCTTCTTGATGGCGTCGCATCCGCCGTCGACCGAGACCAGGATGACGTCGCTGTCGTGCTTGCCGGCCGCCTTCAGAGCATCGGCGGCGCCGAAGGCCGCCGGCTCGTTGACGGTGTAGACGACGTTGATGTCCGGGTGGGCCCGGAGCAGCTGCGCCATGCCCGCCCGGGCCTTGACCTTGTCGCCTTCGGTGTTCACCGAGCCCACGATCTCCGGGTCGCCGTCGGCTATCCCGAAGCCGCTGAGGAACCCGTCGTGGCGCAGTTGGCCGGAGGTTATGCCCGGCGCCAGGTCGAGCATGGCGATCTTGGGATCGCTGCCCTTGGCCTTGGCCTTGGCGTACCGGCCGATCACCTCGCCCGCCTTGCGGTTGTTGGTGGCGTAGAGCGCGTCGACCGCCGACGTCGGATTGGTCGGCGTGTCCAGCGCGATCACGATCACTCCCTTCTGGCGCGCCTGCTCGATCGCCGGCACGATCTCGGTGGAGTTGGCCGGTGTGATGAGAATCCCCTTCGCGCCGCGCGCCACCATGTCCTGGATCGCCGCCACCTGGCTGGCGTTGTCGACGTCGCTCTTCCCGGTCGCGGTCAACAGCTTGACGTTGTCGTCCCCGGCGGTCGCCTCGGCGACCTTCCGAATGGTCACGAAGAATGGATTGGCCTCCTGCTTGGTGATCAGCCCGACCGTGACCCGCTTGCCGGCGCTCCCGCACCCGGCCACCCCGAAGCTGAGCAGGGCCACGGCAGCCAGCACGGCGAACCGGCGACACCCGACCCCTCGGCGATCCTTACTCATCAGGGCCTCCGCGCGGCTTCAGACGGCGCCGTCGACCACGAGTTCGCCGCTGCCGCGACGTACCCGCAGGTCGAACAACGCGTAGCAGGTCACCAGGAACAGGCAGACCCCGGGCACGACATAGGCCAGCGCCGCGCCCACCTGGTCCATCACCCGACCGTGGACCATCGGCAGCAACGCCCCGCCCAGGATGGCCATCACCAGACCGGCCGCGCCGAACTTGGTGTCCTCGCCCAGCCCCTGCAAGGCGACCCCGTAGATGGTCGGAAACATCAGGGACAGCGACAGCGAGATCCCGACGACGGCGTAGAGGCCGACCATGTTCAGCGAGAACATCGCGATACCGCAGAACACCACGCCCAGCGCGCCCATCGCGGCCAAGAGCTTGGTGGGCCGAATGATTCCCAACAAGTACGTCATGGCGAACCGGGAGATCAGGAACAGGATCAGGCTGGCCTGCAGGTACCAGCCCGAGCGCCCCCGGGGGATGCCGACGACATCCTGGGCGTACTGAATCGTGAACGACCACGCGCAGACCTGCGCGGCGACATTGAAGAACTGGGCGGCCACCCCGTAGCGATAGTGCCGATTGCGCCACAGGCGGCCCAGCGCACCACCGGTGATCTCGGCTTCCTCGTTCTGCTCCGACGGCGTGGACATGTTGCGAAAGAAGATGAGCACCCAGATGATGAGTAGCACGCTGGCGATACCGAGGTACGGGCCCAACACCAGCGACAGGTCCGACTCCTGGCTGCGATGCAGCTCATCCGGGGTCATGATCGTCTTCGCGGCCTCGGAGGTGATGTTCGGCAGGATGAGGACCGCGCCGAGCAGGACACCGATGTTTGCGCCGACCGGATTGAACGCCTGCGCCAGGTTGAGGCGCTGGGTCGCGCTGGCTTCCGGACCCATCGCTATGACGAAGGGATTGGCCGAGGTCTCCAGGATCGACAGCCCGGCCGCCAGCACGAACAAGGCGAGCAGGAAGAACCCGTAGACCAGCAACCTACTGGCCGGGATAAACAGCAGACCCCCGGTTGCGGCCAGTCCGAGGCCGGTGAGGACGCCGACCTTGTAGCCGAAGCGCCGGTTGATCAGTGCGGCCGGAATGGCCAGCGAGAAGTACGCGCCGTAATAGGCGAACTGCACCAGAGCCGACTGAAAGTTCGACATGGCGAAAATGGTGCGAAACACCCCGACCAGGACGTCGGTCAGGTTGGCCGCCGAACCCCACGCGGCGAAGCACAGGATGAGCAGGACGAATGGCACGGCCAGCTTCGGATAGACCAGGCCAGCCTTGCGCGGACCCGCCTGCGCGACCGAGGTTGACGCCATCGGCGTTCGCCTACTTTCCGGTGTTGGCCGTTGGGCGGCAAACGTAGCGCACGCCGCCACCCGCTGTCGCGGGGCGGGGCGGTCCTACTTTCGTCACCTACTTTTCGTCACATAGCCGAAGATCGGAGGGCTCCCGCAACAGATCGGCCAGAATGGCGTTTCCCTCGGTGTTGTACGGCTGGCGCATGTGGACGTCCCAGTCCGCGCGGGACCGGAACATCTCCAGCATCAGCCACACGTCCGGATCGTCGTGCGGCTGCACCAGGTGCATGAAGACGCACCCCGGTTCCTCCAGCGCGTTCCGACGCATCGACTCCAACTGCGCCTGCGCCTCCGCCAGCCGATCCGGTCGCGGCTTGATCGTGACCACCAGGAATAGCGGACCGCTTACGTCGCTCATGACGCTGTTCATACACCTCCGGTTTCTGCCACGGGTAGTCCAGGGGCCGGGGGGGCCGACGAGGGCTAGGCTGCCTCCGCTGAACCAAAGTCACGGCACCACGGATCGGTGCCGGCGCCGAGTAGGTCAGCACGCGGAGGTGAGGCGAATGTTTGCCGTCGTCGGAGAGGCGCTCGTCGACTTGGTCGGCCAGCGCGGAGGTCGGACGTTCGCCGCGCACCCCGGCGGCAGCCCGGCGAACGTGGCTCTCGGGCTGGCCCGTCTGGGGGACCCGGTCACGCTGACCACCCGGCTCGGCCGGGATGCGTTCGGACAAATGATCACTTCACACTTGGAGGCCAGCGGGGTGATCGTCGACCCCGGTCCCGAGCCGCGCGGCGCCACCAGCCTGGCGATCGCCACGCTGGCCGCGGGGGTGGCGTCCTACGACTTCCGGATCGACTGGAATGTGGCCGCCCTGCCGCCCCTTCCCGTCGAGACTCGATGCCTGCACACCGGCTCGCTGGCCACCATCCTCCCGCCCGGGGATACCGCCGTCATCGACCTGGTCGCCCGCGAACGCGAGCGGGGCCGGGTCACCGTGTCCTACGACCCGAACGTCCGACCGGCCCTGCTCGGAACGCCGGCGCAGGCCCAACCGGGCATCGAAGCCCTGGTCGCGCTCTCCGACGTGGTGAAGGTGAGCGACGAGGACCTGCGCTGGCTCTACCCCGGCGAACCGGACGAGGCCGTCGCCCGCCGGTGGCTGGCCACCGGCCCGGCGGTGGTGATCGTGACGCGGGGCGGCGGAGGGGTCTACGCGGTCTCGCGCCGGCTCGAGGTGCGACGCCCGGCGGTGACCATTGACCTGGTGGACACCGTCGGCGCCGGTGACTCCTACACCTCCGGGCTGCTCGACGGGCTATGCCGGGCGGACCTGATCAGCGGCTCCCGGCGGGACGCGCTGGCCAACGCCGACGAGTCCACCATGGTCGCCATCCTGGACCGGGCGGCGACGGTCGCCGCGATCACCTGCTCGCGCCCCGGCGCGGACCCACCGACGCGTCGCGACCTCGACAAGGTGCTGGCCGCCCAGCCCTCGTAGCCGCCGCCCTTGCGGCGGGCGCCGGGCCTCGACCCGCCGCTGTGCGGGCGACCGAGCGGTCATCGGCGCTGCCGGTTCACGCGGTCGCCGCCAGCCAAGTGACCCCCGAGCCGGGCGGCAAGCGCCATGATCGTCAGGGCCGGGTTGGCCGCCCCCTGGGTCGGCAATACGCTGCCGTCGGTGATGTAGAGGTTGTCCACCCCGAACACCTTCTGGTCCGCGTCGACGACGCCGTCCTTCGCCCGGCGGCCATCCGCGCGCCGCCGACCAGGTGCGCGGCCCGCTTGATGGTCATTACCTCGCTGCCGCCAGCGGCCGAGAGCCGGTCCTCCATCACCCGCTGCGCGGCGTCGAGAAGTTGCTTGTCGTTGTCGCACTGGCTGTAGGCGAAGTGCGCGACCGGCAACCCGTGCCGGTCCTTTTCCGCAGCGAGGGTGACCCGGTTCTCCGGTTGCGGCAGGTACTCGCACAGCGCACCTAGGGTCGCCCAGTGCACGTAGTCCCTCATGTACTCCCGCAGCGTCTCCCCCCAGTGGCCCTGGGCCGCGATGTGCTCGGCCCAGGTGATCGGCAGCGGGCTGACGGTCTGGATCGACCAGCCCCGCGTATACGGCTTGCTCGGGTCGGTCTCGTAGAAGTGCTCGGAGCTGACCTCCGGCGGCGGCGCCTTGTACATCCGTACCTCGTGGTCGAATCGGGCGGCCGTCTGGGGCGCGCCTTGGACCATGAGGTAACGGCCGAGCTGGTCATGGTCGTTGCCCAGCCCGTCGGGCCAGCGCGGCGAGGTCGAGAGCAGCAGCAAACGGGGGGTCTCGATGGAGTACCCGGCGACCGCGACAATCCGGGCCCGCTGCCGGTGCTCGACGCCGGCGTGGAGGTAGGTGACGCCGGTTGCCAACCCGGTCCGGTCCTGGACCAGCACCCGGGTCACGTGCGAGTCGGGTCGCACCTCGGCGCCATGCGCCAGCGCGTCCGGGATGTGGGTGATCAGCGGGCTGGCCTTCGCGTTGACCTTGCAGCCCAGCAGGCAGAAGCCGCGGTAGATGCAGTGTGGGCGGTTGCCGAACCGGCCGTTGGCGATCGCGACCGGCCCGACCCGCGCCGGGATGCCCATCGCCGAGGCCCCGCGCAGGAACATGTTCCCGTTGCCGCCGACGGGGTGTGCGTGGTGCGGATAGGTGTGCGGGTCACCCCACGGCCAGTCCTGGCCCGCCACCGGCAGCTCCGCCTCGATCTGGCTGTAGTACGGGCGCAGGTCGGCATAGGTGATCGGCCAGTCCGCCCCGACACCATCGACAGTGGCGGTGTGGAAGTCCGACGGATGGAGCCGGGGCGTGTAGCCGGCGTAGTGCACCATCGAGCCGCCGACGCCGCGGCCGGAGTTGTTCGACCCGAGCGGGACCGGATCGCTGCCACCGATCTGCCGTGGCTCGCTCCAGTACAGCCGGTGCGAGCCGCGTTCGTCGCTGACCCAGTCCGCATCCGGATCCCAGAATGGCCCGGCGTCCAGGGTCACCACCGACCATCCGGCGCGGGCCAGACGCTGCGTCAAGACACTGCCGCCGGCCCCGGCGCCGACCACCACGAGGTCGACCTCCTCGTCCTCGTCGTAGCGGCGCATGTCCTGGCGCAACCGATGGTTGGTCCGCGAGCCGTCGTTGGGGATCAACCACGCCGAGTCGTTGCGGGAGCGGACCTTCGCGTACGCGCCGGTCGGGATGCGAGTCATTGGCCCTTGCCCTCGCCCCGGACGAGGGTGGCCTGCCGCTGGCGGGCGCGTTCCACCCGGGTTGCCAACGGCACCGGGTCGGCGTTGGAGTGGTCGGCGACCTCCCAGCGCTCGCGCCCGCCGTGGGCGCCGGTCTGGCTGCGGTTCTTGTACCCGCGGGGGTATGCCGGGCCGCCGAACCCGATCTCGTTCCACGCCCAGGGGTGCGCGTAGAACTCCGCGCAGGCGTACCGAGTCCACAGGCTCCATACCTGGCCCGCGGGCAGCCCGTGCCAGGGATCGCTGCCGAGGTCCTGCACGTGCGCCACGATCGGGGCCTGGGCGGCGGGCGGCAGCCGGGCGAGGCTGTCGCCGCCGGCGGCGGCCGCGTCCTCGTCGAGGTAGCGCAGCGTGTCGCGCCACGCCTGGCCGTCCTCGGGCAGGTCGTCGTAGTGCCAGCCGTCCGTCTCGCCGATCGCGAGTCGCCGGTCGATCAGCGCCACGACCGGGATCCGCGGCTCGCCGTCCTGGTGCAGCAGCAGGTCGCACAGCGCGCAGGCAGCTGCCTGCTCTGCCGTGGTGAAGTACGACAGGTCCGTCACCGGGGCCAGCCGAGCGAGCACCACACCCGCCGTCACGGCGTCCCAGCGCTCCACCTCATCGAGTACGTCGTAGCCGGGAAACCGGCCCCGGTTCTGCGGGGTGACGGCCCGCTGGTTCGGGCTGCGGTAGGGCATCAGCGGTCCGAGCGGGTGTGCGGCTCGCGGCGCAGCGCCGATGCGAGCAGGCCCATCCCGCCGACGAGCGAGGCGAGGCCGGGGGCGAACAGCGGGGGGCCCATCTCCAGGTTGTAGGCCGCCATCTTCCAGCCGCCCGGCTTCTGGGCGATGCCGCGGGCATGAAGGTAGGTGCCCTGTATCCCGTTGGCCACCACGATGGCCGAGGCGATTGGGAGCACCGTCTTGGCCGCCCGGCGGGAGAACACCGCTGCGATGCCGGCGGGTACCAGGGTGGGAACGATGATGACCGGCCACCACATCACCCGGTTGCCGAAGCTCGCCGAGTCGTGCTCGGTGTAGATTTCCGCAGCCGTCACGATCGCGCCCGCGGCAGTCAGGGCGGCCAGGGTGCGCTCGAAGCGGCCGGTCCGTACGTCTGCGAGGAGGCGGTCGATTCCCGCGACCGGCTCGCCGTGTGGGGCTTGATCACGCCAGCGCATCAGCTCTCCTCCCGGGGAAGGTACTCCTGCCCCGACTGGCAGGTGGTCGTTGCCTGGGCGCTCCTCCGGACACCCCCTCGCCGTACCCGGTCAGCCAACGGCAGACCAGTCCCTTCACCGACGCTGCCCGCACCGGGTCCGGGCCGGCGTTGGGTCCCGGTGTATCTGGTCGTCCACCGAACCCACCCACAAGGGCGAAGTCCGTCAAGGCGTTGAGCCGCCGGTCCCGGTGCTCCGTAGCCAGGTCATATACCTGCAGGCCGAGGCCTCAGCGAGTAAGGGACATGCAGATGGCCTCACAGCCAACTGAGACGATCCCCGGATGGTTCCGGAGGCTGCGCTGACCAACCTGTTCCGCGGGATAGACCTGACCGGCGTGTTCGCCAATGCTCTGCTGGGCGGGGCGATCGCCCGCGCCGAGCGCCTCGACCCGGTCGGCTTCGCGACCCTGGCAATCTTGTCCGGGCTAGGAGGCGGTGTCATCCGCGACACCCTCCTTCAGCGCGGCACGCCGGTGGCGTTGACCGACTACGCCTACGTCTTGACCGCGCTGACCGGTGCGGCCGTTGCGTTCGTTCTGCACATCGAGGGCCGACCGTGGGACCGCGGGTTCCCGTCCGTGGACGCCCTTGCGCTAGGCTGCTGGGCCGCGACCGGCGCGCAGAAGGCGCTCTCACTCGGCCTCGGCTGGTTGCCAGCGGTGCTACTCGGCACGATCACCGCGGTCGGCGGGGGGATGGTCCGCGACATCGTGCTCCGTCGAGTTCCGGGAATCTTCGGAGGCAACACGCTCTACGCGACGTGCGCGCTCGCGGCCAGTGGCGTCATGGTGGGGTTGTACCGCACCGGGCACCCGTCAGCCGGGCTCATTGTGGCCACCGCGACCGGAGCCGGGCTGTGCCTACTAGCCCGCTGGCGCGGGTGGCAACTACCCGAGGGCTATGTGTGGCGGCCTAGCGAGACCTGGGCGCGGTGCCCGCGGATCCGGTGGACGCGCCGACGTCGCGACGACGTCGAGCCGCCGCCCTGATCTCCGGCAATCGCAATGACGGCATCCTGGGCGCCGCTCGGATGGAGATGGGCAACTGGGAGGAGACTGTTACTGCAGTCCTCGGCCCACACGGCGATCTTCGACTACTTCGGGGTGCCGCGGAGCCGCCGATCGCGCGGTCACCCACGCCGGCAGCCCGGAGATCATATTGAAGAATCTTGAGCCTCTGGGGGTGCGGCCCCGTCTTGCCAGACTGCCAGCTCCCGGCGGACTGGGCATCCGGGGAGGATCGCCGCCTCCATCACCTTCGATGAGCTGGGAGCAACTCTGTGCTGGCACCGCGGGCCCGACCGACGTACGCCGAGATCGATCTCGACGCCTACCGGTACAACCTTGCTGTACTGGCCGCGGCGGCGGGGAACGCTGAACTGTGCGCGGTGGTGAAAGCGGACGGTTATGGGCACGGCGCGGTGCCGATGGCCGAGGCGGCGATTGCGGCGGGAGTCCCCCGGCTTGCCGTCGCGCTGGTCGAAGAAGCGGTGCAGCTACGGCAGGCCGGGATTGGTGTACCGCTGTTGATGCTGTCCCAGCCTGCGCCGGACGCCTTCGCTGAGGTCGCCGCTGCCGGTGTCACGCCGACGCTGTACACATTGGAAGGCGTGGCCGCGGCCGCCCTGGCCGTGCGGGCCGCCCGCCTGGCGACCCCGCTCGACGTGCACGTCAAGGTAGACACCGGCATGCACCGGGTCGGAGTTTCCGGCACCGAACTGGCTGACCTCGTGGGAGCGGTGGTCGCCGCCCCCGAGCTCCGGTTGGAGGGCGTCTTCACCCACTTCGCACAGGCCGACGAGCCGGATTGCGGCTTCACCGAAACCCAGCTGGCCCGGTTCCGAGAGGCGCTGGAGGTGGTCGCCGCCAGCGGCGGACGCCCCACGCTGGTCCACGCCGCCAATTCCGCCGGCTTGATTGCGTTCCCGGAGTCGCGGTTTGACCTGGTTCGCTGTGGCATCGCCAGCTACGGGTATCCGCCGAGCCGGCACCTCGCCGGCCGGCTGCCGCTACGTCACGTGCTGTCCCTGCACACCCGGGTCTCCTTTCTGAAGACGGTGGAGCCGGGAGACGCGATGTCCTACGGCCAGCGATACGCGGTCCCGGAGCGGCGGGTGATCGCGACTCTGCCCATCGGGTACGCAGACGGTGTCCCCCGGCGGCTCGGGGCGGTCGGTACGGAGGTATTGATCAACGGCCGCCGTCGCCGGATCGCCGGGACAGTGACGATGGACCAGACCACGGTGGATTGCGGACCGCCCGACGCCGCCGATGTCCGGCTCGGAGACCCGGTTGTTCTGATCGGGCGGCAAGGCGAGGCGGAGGTCGGCGCAGATGATTGGGCCGACTTGGTCGACACGATCAGCTACGAGATCCTGTGCGGGATCAGCAGGCGTGTGCCCCGGCAATACAGCGGCGGGCGATCAGACGGCCGGTGGTCTGGCCAGGACGTCGTCGCGGATTCATGAATGCATCAGCAACAGCAGTTGGCCTGCGGCCGGTCCCGAGGTCGCGCGGGCTCCTTCACACGCCAATCTTGCGCCACTACGAAAGCCGCCTCCGGATGAGCGGAGCGCCTTGAGACGGGGCCCGGCGTCGCCCGAAGAACTCGAGGGGGCCCGCCGATAGGCCCCCTCCGCGTCACGGCCAGCAGGCCTTGCCGGCAAGCCCCCGGTCCGTAGTGTTCGCTACGTCGGGGGGGCGGTGGTGTGATCGGCGGTGGCGTAGGTGCCGGCGGCGGCCAACTGGGGCGCGGCCGGCCGATGCTGAGCGCGCGAGGCGAAATAGCCGACGACCATGACGACGATCCAGACCGGCGTCAAGTACAGCGAGACCCGGGTGTCGGAGTCCGAGGCCATCAGGATCAGCACCAGCACCAGAAAGCCGAGCACGAACCAGTTCGTCCCCGGCGCACCGGGGAGTCGGTAGTCACTCGCCGGCAGCCGGCCCTCCTTGACGTACCGCCGGTAGCTCAGGTGCGAGTACACGATCATGCCCCAGACGAACACCCCGCAGACCGTGGCGACGCTGGTGATGTAGATGAACGCCCGGTCGGGGATGAAGTAGTTGATCACTACGCCGATCAGCATGACCGCGAAGGACACGGTCAGCCCGACCGCCGGGACCTTCTGCCGGCTCACCTTGCGCAGCGCTGCCGGCGCCTGGCCGTACCCGGCGAGGGTGTACAGCATCCGCCCGGTGCTGAAGATGCCGCTGTTGCAGGAGGACAGCGCAGCAGTGAGCACGACGAAGTTGACCACCCCGGCGGCGGCCGGGATACCGACCCGGTCGAACACCACGACGAACGGGCTGCTCTTCGGGTCCAGCCGGTTCCAGGCGACCAGGGACATGATGACGAGCAGCGCGCCGATGTAGAACAGCAGGATCCGGTAGATCACCTTGTTGATCGCGGATCGGATCGTCTTGTGCGGGTTCTGCGCCTCACCCGCCGTCACGCCGATCAACTCGACGCCCAGGAAAGCGAACATGACGATCTGCAGCGCGAGGAACGGCCCGCTGAGGCCCTTCGGGAAGAACCCGCCGTGGGACCACAAGTTGGAGAACGATGCGCTGTCGCCGAGGCTGGTGAACCCGAAGATGATGATCGACAAGCCGAGCACGATCATCACCAGGATCGTCAGCACCTTGATCGCGGCGAACCAGAACTCGAACTCGCCGAACAGCCCGACCGCGATCAGGTTCACGCCGAACAGCACTACCAGCGCGACCAGCGCCGGGATCCACTGCGGCACGCTGGCCCACCAGTACTGCACGTAAATCCCGACGGCGGTGATCTCCGCCATCGCGATCACCACCCACATCAGCCAGTACGTCCATGCCGTGACGAACCCCGCCCACGCCCCGACGAACTCCTCCGCGTAGGTAGCGAAGGCCCCCGACACCGGCCGGTACAGCAACAACTCCCCCAACGCCCGCATGATCAAGAAGATCACCATGCCGGCCACGGTGTAGGACAGCAGCAGCGACGGGCCCGCCTTCTGGATCGCCGACGCCGAGCCGAGGAACAGCCCGACCCCGATCGCCCCCCCGATGGCGATCATCTGGATGTGCCGCTCCTTCAGGCCGCGGTGGAACTCCTCCACCTCACCCGACGGCTCGCCGGCTCCTGCGAGCTGCTCATCCGATCGATCGGCCACGACACACCTCCACGCCTCGCCCAACATGCTTCGGCGACGCAACGTACCGCGGCCCCTGCGCTCGCACCAGAGCAGATACCTGCGCGGCGACGAAACACGGTCGAATCAGGGGCGGAATATGACGCAATAGGCGCCGACGTCCCTATTGCGCCCGGTGCGGTCAACACCCCACCAGCCGGTGACCGTTGCGAACGGCTGCGACAGGTGCCACGGTGGGCTACCTACGGTCAGAATCTTCCGCAAACAGCGGAACCGCTGGCCGCCGAGAGGAGTTCGCATGGCAACGATCGTCGGGGTGCCGAAAGAAATCAAGGACCGGGAGAACCGGGTGTCCGTGCAGCCGGACGGGGTCGTCGAACTCGTCCACGCCGGCCAGCAGGTGGTGGTCCAGGCCGGCGCCGGCGTCGGCAGCGGCTTCCCCGACGGGTTGTACGCCGAGGCTGGTGCCACGATCGCCGCGGACGCGGCGGAGGTCTTCAGCACCGCGGATCTCATCGTGAAGGTCAAGGAGCCGATTCCCGAGGAGTACGAGCTTTTCCGCCCCGGTCAGCAGCTGTTCACCTACCTGCACCTCGCCGCCGCCCGCGGGCTCACCGAGTTCCTCCTCGATCGGCGCATCGACTCGATCGCCTATGAGACGGTGCAGACCCCGAACGGCCGGCTGCCGCTGCTCACCCCGATGAGCGAAGTCGCCGGGCGGATGTCAGTACAAGCCGCCGCCTACCACCTGCAAAGCTCCGCCGGCGGCCCCGGCCTGCTCCTCGGCGGGGTACCCGGCACCCCCGCCGCCAAAGTCACCATCATCGGCGGCGGCGTCGCCGGTACCGAAGCCGCGAAGATCGCCATCGGCATGCACGCCATCGTCCGCGTGCTCGACGTCGACCCGTCCCGCCTCGCCTACCTCGCCGACATCTTCGAAGGTCGCCTCGACCTCGTCATGCCGAACCGCACACGTACCGCGAATTACGTCGCCGAATCCGACGTCGTCATCGGTGCGGTCCTCGTCGCCGGCGCGAAAGCGCCGAAGCTCATCACCCGCGAGATGCTCGCGGCCATGCGCCCCGGCAGCGTCGTCGTCGACATCGCCATCGACCAGGGCGGCTGCTTCGAGACGAGCCGGCCCACCACCCATTCCGACCCCACTTACGTCGAGGAAGGAGTCATCCACTACTGCGTGGCGAACATCCCCGGCGCGGTCGCCCGCACCTCAACCCTCGCCCTCACCAGCGCCACCCTCCCCTACCTCCTCCACGTCGCCGCCGCCGGCATCACCGGCGCCGCCGCCGCCAACCCCGCCCTCGCCCACGGACTGAGCACCCTCGACGGCAAACTCGTCTCCCAACCCGTCGCCGAAGCCCACGGCATGCCCTACCACGACCCGAGTAACCTGCTGCCCGCCTAACAGTTCGCGGTTGCTGGACCGGCTGCGACGCCGGTCCAGCGGGACAAGCGTTGCCTCGGGGGCATTTCGATGATTGGGTGACGTGGCGCACGCTCGTCGGCTACCCGCCGGGTACCCGAAGCCCTGCACTCGGATCGTCCGGCACGTTCCTGCCGGTGAAGGGAGAGCGGTCATGGCGACCGTCACGTTCGACGAGGCCACCAGGATCTATCCCGGGGCAGACAAGCCCTCGGTCGACAAGCTGAGCATCGATGTGGGGGACGGGGAGTTCCTCGTCCTGGTCGGGCCGTCGGGCTGCGGGAAGTCCACCTCGCTGCGGATGCTGGCCGGCTTGGAGGACGTCGACGAGGGCTCGATCCGGATCGGGGACCGCGACGTCACCAACGTCGCGCCGAAGGAGCGGGACATCGCGATGGTCTTCCAGAACTACGCGCTCTACCCGCACATGACCGTCGCCGACAACATGGGCTTCGCCCTGAAGATCGCCGGCGAGGACAAGGCCAAGATCCGGGAGCGGATCGTCCAGGCGGCGAAGATCCTGGACCTCGAGCCGTACCTGGACCGCAAGCCAAAGGCCCTATCCGGCGGGCAGCGCCAGCGGGTGGCCATGGGTCGGGCGATCGTCCGCAGCCCGCAGGTGTTCCTGATGGACGAGCCGCTGTCCAACCTCGACGCGAAACTGCGGGTCCAGACCCGAGCCCAGATCGCCGCTCTCCAGCGCCGCCTGGGGGTCACCACGGTCTACGTCACCCACGACCAGGTCGAGGCCATGACGATGGGCGACCGGGTCGCGGTGCTCCGGGACGGCCTGCTCATGCAGATCGACACCCCCCGACGGATGTACGACCACCCGGACAACGTCTTCGTCGCCGGCTTCATCGGCTCCCCGGCGATGAACCTCATGGAGGTACCGGTAGCGGAGGACGCCTTCACCTTCGGCCAGTCCCGGGTCCCTGTGCCGCGTGAGGTAGCCTCCCAGGCCGGCGCGGCCGGTCGCCGGATCACTCTCGGCATCCGGCCGGAGGACCTGGACCTCGTCGGCTCGGGCGAGGGCATCAGCGCGATGGTCAACCTGGTCGAGGAACTCGGCGCCGACGCCTACATCTACGCCACCGCGGACGTCAACGGCGAAGACCACGAGATCATGGCCCGGGTCGACGGCCGTCAACCGCCGGAGCGGGGCTCCCGGGTCAACCTGGCGCCGAACCCGGACCACCTGCACATGTTCTCCATCGAAACCGGACAACGCCTCGGCGCCTGATCGGCACCGCCGGCTATTGACCAATCCCGCGTGGGGCATTGACCACAGACGGCAACCGAAGCCACACTTCAGCGCAATGCAGGCATCGTCCCGGCGGCTGCGGGCCGCCGGCCCGAGGAGGTAGACGTGGCGCGAGCGGGGTTCACCGGCCGGCGGATCGGGAGCCTCGCCGTGGCTGTCGGGCTGGTGACCAGCGGCTGCGCCGGTTGGGGCGGCGGCGTCGGCGGTGGCGGCGGCGACAGCATCAACGTGCTCATGGTCAACAACCCGCAGATGGTCGATCTCCAGCAGCTCACCGGCAAGTACTTCACCGCCGACACCGGCATCAGGGTCAACTTCACCGTGCTGCCGGAGAACGACGTCCGGGACAAGATCAGTCAGGAGTTCTCCAGCCAGGCCGGCCAGTACGACGTCGCCACGCTGAGCAACTTCGAGATTCCGATCTACGCGCGCAGCAAGTGGATCGCCCCGCTGGACAGCTACCTGGCGAAAGACCCCGCGTTCGACCAGGCGGACATCCTCAAGCCGATGACCCTGTCGCTGAGTGGCGACAACGGCAAAATCTACGGCGAGCCGTTCTACGGCGAGTCGTCGTTCCTGATGTACCGCAAGGACGTGCTGGCCGCCAAGGGCGTGAAGATGCCGGCGAAGCCGACCTGGCCGCAGGTCGCCGACATCGCCGCGAAGGTGGACCACGCCCAACCCGGGATGTCCGGCATCTGCCTGCGCGGCCAACCGGGCTGGGGGCAGATCTTCGCGCCGCTGACGACGGTGGTGAACACCTTCGGCGGCACCTGGTTCACCGCGGACTGGAAGGCCCAGGTGAACGCCCCCGCGTTCACCCAGGCGGTGAAGTTCTACGTGGACCTGGTGCGGGCCCACGGTGAGATCGGGGCACCGCAGGCCGGCTTCACCGAGTGCCTGAACAACCTGGAGCAGAGTAAGTCGGCGATGTGGTACGACGCCACCTCGGCCGCCGGCTCGCTGGAATCCGCCCAGTCACCGGTGAAGGGGAAGGTGGGCTACGTCGCCGCGCCCGTCCTCAAGACCGCCAGCTCCGGCTGGCTCTACGCCTGGGCGTGGGCCATCCAGCAGGCCAGTAACCACAAGTCGGACGCGTGGAAGTTCATCTCCTGGGCCTCCAGCAAGGCCTACGAGGACTTGGTGGGCGCTCAACTCGGCTGGTCGCGGGTGCCGGCCGGCAAGCGCGCGTCCACCTACCAGAACCCGCAATATCTCAAGGTGGCCGCCGCCTTCGCCGAACCCACCCGCCAGGCGATCGAGACAGCCGACCCCCGCAACGCCGGTGTGCAACCCCGGCCGGCGATCGGGATTCAGTTCATCGACATCCCGGAGTTCCCGGACCTGGCCACGCAGGTCTCCCAGGACGTTTCCTCGGCAATCGCCGGGAAGAAGAGCGTGACCTCGGCGCTCAAACACGGCCAGCAACTGGCCAACGACGTGGCCGAGCGATACCGCGCGCGGCGGTCCAAGTGAGCACCCGGCGGTCCCATGTACGCACAGGTCGGGAGGTGGCGTGATGAGCGTCGCCGTCGAGCGCACCGAAACTGCCGCGGGGACCACGCCACCGAGGTCGAAGGCCGCGCTCCGCCGGTCCGCGAACTGGGCCCGGCGGGCTCCGCTGATGCCCGCTCTGGTCTTCACCATCGTGGTGACCCAACTGCCTTTCGTGGCCACGCTGTTCATCTCGTTCATGAACTGGAACGCGTACTACCCCGACGAGCGCAGCTTCGCCGGCATCTCCAACTTCCGCCGGGTCTTCACCGACGTCGCCATGCGCAGTGCCGTCCTCACCACCATCGTGCTCACCGCCGCGGTGGTGTTGATCAGCCTGCTGCTCGGCATGTGCATCGCCCTGCTCCTCGACCGGGTGTTTCTCGGGCGCAGCGCGGTCCGCACCATGATGATCACACCGTTCCTGGTCGTGCCGGTGGCGGCCGCCCTGCTGTGGAAGCACGCCCTGTTCAACCCGGAGTACGGCCTGCTCAACGGCTCGCTGACCTGGCTGTGGCACCTGTTCGGCTCGCAGCACCCGCCACAGCCGGACTGGATCACCAATAACCCGTTGGTCTCCATCGAAGTCGCGTTGATCTGGCAGTGGACGCCGTTCATGATGCTGATCCTGCTCGCCGGGCTGCAGAGCCGCCCGCTGGACGTCATCGAGGCCGCCCGGGTGGACGGCGCGAGTACCTGGCAGATCTTCCGCTACATGACGTTTCCGCACCTGCGGCAGTACCTCGAACTCGGCGGCCTGCTCGGCTCCATCTACGTGGTGCAGAACTTCGATGCGGTCTTCACCATCACCTCGGGCGGCCTGGGCACCGCAAACTTGCCGTACATCACCTACCAGACGTTCTACACCGCGCACGACTACGGCCGGGCCTCCGCGGCCGGTGTGGTCGTCGTGATCGGCACGATCATCATCGCAACCCTTGCCCTGCGGACGGTGTCGACCCTGTTCAGCGAGGAGACCTCCGGATGAGCTCCATCACCGACGTAGGGCCGATCCCGGCCACCCGTACCACCACCGGCAAGCCGCGCCGCAAGGCTCCACGCCGCGGCAGCATGCTGCTCGGCGTGCTGGCCTGGATCATCGGGATCCTCTTCGTGCTGCCCGTGCTGTGGATGGTGCTCACCTCGCTGCACAGCGAGCAGGACGCCGCCACCAACCCGCCGTCGATCGCCGCGCCGCTGACCTTGCAGGGTTATCGGGAGTTCTTCGGCGCGTCGACCGGCACCAGCCCCTGGCCACCGCTGGCCAACTCGGCGACGGCCAGCCTGGCCTCCACCGCGCTGGTGCTGCTGCTGGCGATCCCGGCGGCGTACGCGCTGTCGATCCGGCCGGTGAAGAAGTGGACCGACGTGCTGTTCTTCTTCCTCTCGACCAAGATGCTGCCGGTCGTCGCCGGCCTGCTGCCGATCTACCTCTTCGCCCAGAAGGTGCATCTCCTGGACAACATCTGGCTGCTGATCGTGCTCTACACCTCGATGAACCTGCCGATCGCGGTCTGGATGATGCGCTCCTTCCTCGCCGAGGTGCCGGTGGAGATGCTGGAAGCCGCAGCGCTGGACGGCGCCGGGCTGTCCCGCACCCTGCGCCAGGTCATCGCTCCCGTGGTCCTGCCCGGCATTGCGGCCACCTCGCTGATCTGTTTCATCTTCAGCTGGAACGAGCTGCTCTTCGCCCGGGTGCTCACCGCCACCGTGGCCAGTACCGCCCCGGTGTTCCTCACCAGCTTCGTCACCAGCCAAGGCCTGTTCCTGGCCAAGGTCTGCGCGGCCGCCGTGGTCGTGTCGCTGCCCGTCATCGCCGCCGGCTTCGCGGCTCAGGACAAGCTCGTCCAAGGCCTGTCCCTCGGTGCCGTGAAGTAGCGTGCGGGCCGCCTACCTGCCGGGCGACCGGCGGGTCGAGCTGCGGGATGTGCCGGACCCGGTTCCCGGCCGCGGCCAGGTGGTGCTCGCCATGCGGGCGTCGACGATCTGCGGCAGCGACCTGCGGGCGATCTACCGCGAGCACCTGGGTACCGGCCCGGAGGCCTACCATGGCGTGATCGGCGGCCACGAGCCCTGCGGCGAGGTGGTCGCCTTAGGCCCGGACGTGCACCGCATCCGGGTCGAGGACCGGGTGGCGGTCTACCACATCAGCGGCTGCGGGCAGTGCGACCAGTGCCGGCGCGGGTACCAGATCAGTTGCCAGTCCCCGGCCCGGGCCGCCTACGGCTGGCAGCGCGACGGGGGGCACGCCGACCTCCTGCTCGCCGAGGAACGTGACCTGCTGTTGCTTCCCGACGCGGTGACCTTCCTCGACGGAGCGTGCGTCGCCTGCGGCTTCGGTACCGCGTACGAGGCGCTGTGCCGGGTCGGGCTCGACGGCCGGGACCGGCTGCTGGTCACCGGGCTCGGCCCGGTGGGGCTGGCAACCGGGATGCTCGGCCGGGCGCTGGGAGCTTCGATGGTCCTCGGGGTCGATCCCAGCCCGGCGCGGTGCGCGCTGGCGTTGCGCCTCGACGCCGTGGACGAGGCGTCGGCCGGCGAGGAGGAGGGACTCCGCGACCTCCTCGGCGACGGCGCGGAAGTGAGCGTGGACTGCTCCGGCAGCCCGGACGGACAGTTGACCGCGCTGCGCCACGCCGGCCGCTGGGGGCGGGTTGCCCTGGTCGGTGAAGGAGCCCGGCTCACCGTCGACGTGAGCGAGGTCGTGATCCACCGGCAGCTGACCATCCACGGCTCCTGGGTGGCCGCGACCTGGCGGATGGCCGAGCTGCTGGACCGGTTGGACAGGTGGGCGCTGCACCCGGAAGCCGTGGTCACCGACGCGCTGCCGCTCGCCGACGTCGAAGTGGCGTACGCGGTCGCCGATGCCGGCGCGGGGGGCAAGGTGGGCATCGTCTGGCCGTAGCTGGTTGGCCGGTCGGTCCCGTCCCCGGGCTCCACTCAGGGC
This sequence comes from uncultured Actinomycetota bacterium, assembly GCA_963814355.1. Taxonomy (GTDB): domain Bacteria; phylum Actinomycetota; class Actinomycetes; order JADGOV01; family JADGOV01; genus JADGOV01. The sequence goes on from CAWFCZ010000018.1 coordinate 288,855, forward strand.
ACGACGACGACGCGGACCAGGGAACGCGCGACCCGGCCCAGCCGGGCGTCGGTGGTGAGCAAGTCGGCTTCGAGCGTCTCGGCCAGCGCCACGTAGCAGGCGTCGTACGCCGAGCACCGGTCCCGAAGCTCCCAGGCTCGCCGACGTAACGCGACGTGGCGATGGCGCACCAGCGCCAGCTCACCTAGCTCATCGACGGCTCGGCCGGCCTGCTGAACCGGCAGCCAACCGCGCAGCGTCCACCGACGCACCACAGCGATCACCTCGGGATCGATCAGCTCGGGTGCGTGCGCCGCGCTGACCGAGCGCAGCCGGGCTCCGACTCCGGCCGCACGGTCCGTACCGAGCAGCACATCCACGGCCGCTGAGGCGTCGAGCACTATCACCGAACGTCAGACTTCTCCCCGCTCACCGGCGAGCGCGTCGGCGGAGGATTCGGGCACCTCCGTCACGGGGCGACCGGCGAGCCGATCGAGCAGCTCCGACATGGTCGGTCGCAGCGCGATCTCGACGATCTCAGCGCGGATCAGCTCGGACAGTGAGCGCCGTTGCTGTGCAGCACGCATCGTGAGACGCAGGTGCACGTCATCCGGCACGTCGCGAACCTGGATCGTCTTGGCCACGATCACAACGTACACCCACTGTGGGTGCACTTGAGGTTGGCCGGGCGCCGGGGCGACCTCGATCGATGCAGGCAGCCGGGCGGGGCAGCCCCCGGGCCGAGGCTCGCCTCAGGAGGGGAGAGCCTCCAGGGTCGCCCGTGCGCCGCGGGTGTGCAGGGACTGCAGCGCCGAGGTGTAGGACGTGACGAAGCGCCGGTTGTCGATCAGGTCGCCGAACACGTCTCGGTTGGCCAGGAAAGCGGTGGGAGCTTCGCGCTGCTGGCGGGCCGCGGCCATCAGCGGCTCCCGCAGCCGGTCCACGACCTCGATCGGCTCGCCCTGCTCGTCGACCCCTTCGGCGTAGCGCGCCCAGGCGGCGACCACCAGCGCCGCCCGGTGGATCTCACCACCGGTGGCGAGTTGCTGGCGGATCACCGGCAGCAGCCACTTGGGGATCCGGTCCGACGTTTCCGCGCACAGCCGGGCCAGGGTGTCCCGGACCTCCGGGTTTGCGAAGCGTTCGATCAGAGTGCGCTTGTAGTCCGCGAGGTCGACGCCCGGCACCGGCGACAGCGTGGGCGTGGCCTCCCGGTCCATATACGCCAGCAGGAACGTGGTGAACAGCGGGTCCTGGCAGACCTCGTGCGCGTACCGGTACCCGGTCAGGTACCCGAGGTAGCACAACGCCTGGTGGCTGGCGTTGAGCAGCCGGAGCTTCATCAGCTCGTACGGCTCGACGTCGGCCACCAGCTGGACGCCGGCGTCCTCGAGCGGCGGGCGGCCCGCGGTGAAGGCATCCTGCAGTACCCACTGGGTGAAAGGCTCGCAGACCACCGGCCAGGCATCGCTGATCCCGAAGCGTTCGGCGAGCAGTGCCCGGTCCGCCTCACTGGTCACCGGGGTGATCCGGTCCACCATCGAGTTGGGGAAGGCGACCTCACGCTCCACCCACTCCCCCAATTCGGCGTCGCGCAAGCGAGCGAAAGCACCGAACGTCCGGTGCGCGACCTCACCGTTGCCCGCGATGTTGTCGCACGACATCACGGTGAACGGCACCAGCCCCCGAGCCCGGCGGCGGGCCAGCGCCTCAATTACCAGGCCGAAGACGGTGACCGGGGCGGCCCCCGGCGCGAGGTCGTGGACCACGCCCGCATCCTTGGCGTCGAACTCGCCGGTGACGGGTGAGAAGTTGTAGCCACCTTCGGTGACGGTGAGCGAGACGACCCGGGTCGACGGCGCGGCCATCTTCTCGATGACCACCTCCGGGTCGTCCGGGGCGAACAGGTACTCCACGATCGACCCGAGAACCCTGGGCTCCAGGGTGCCGTCGGCATGCTTCACCACCAGCGTGTAGAGGCAGTCCTGGGCGTCGAGGGCGTCCCTCATCCGCTTGTCCGGTGGCAGCACGCCGACGCCGCAGATGCCCCAATCCTGGGCCGCGCCGTCGTTCATCAGCCGATCCAGGTACATCGCCTGGTGCGCGCGGTGGAAGCCACCGACGCCGAAATGCACGATCCCGACGCCGATCCGGTCCCGGTCGTAGCTCGGTACCGGCACGGCATCGGACAGCGACGCCAGCGTCGCGGCGGACAGGGCGGTCATGAGCGGCTCCTCCCGGTCTGGGGCACCCTTTTTACTCCTTTGGATCGCCGTCGACACGAGGAGTACCCGGCCGTGGCAATGCATCGCCGATTGGGATGGAAACATCGGTCCCCATGGACGTTCACCGCACCGACCTCGGCGGCCTTCCGGCGCTCGCCTGTGGCGCCGGCGAACCGCTGGTGTGGCTCAACGGCCTGTCACCGGAGTCGGGCGTGGACCGTCGGGCGATGCGCCGAGTGAATCTCTCCGCCGTGTCCCAGTACGCTCGGGGGCGCCTGGTGTACTTCACCAACCGCCGGCCGGGGCTGCCCCCCGGCATGACCATGGCCATGCTGGCCGCCGAGCACGCCGCCGCCCTGCGGGCCGCGTTCGGCGGCGAGCCGGTCGACGTGCTCGGTGTGTCCACCGGCGGTTCGATCGCCCAGCAGATCGCCGCCGACCATCCGGACGTCGTCCGGCGCCTGGTGCTGCAGAGCACGGCGTGCCGGCTGGGACCGCACGGACGGGCGCTGCAGCGGCGAGTGGCCACTCTGCTGGCGGCCGGGAAACGCCGGCAGGCGCTGGCCGTACTCGGCGGGTCACTGGTCCCCCCGCGCCACGGGCAACTGCTGGCCGGTGCGCTGGCCTGGCTGGTGGCTCCCCGGCTGTTTCCGGTCGACGCCGATCTGGACGACATGGCCACGGTGCTGCTGGCCGAGGACGGCTTCGATCTCGCTACCCGCCCGACGGCCATCCGCGCGCCCACACTGCTGGTGGCTGGGTACGACGACCGCTTCTACACTCCGGAACTATTCGCCGAGACCGCCCGGCTGATCCCGAACTGCGCGACCCACCTGCTCGACGGGCGCGGGCACGTCACCGCGCTGATGCACCCGTCGGTGGTCCCCACCGTGGCGGGGTTCCTGGCGGTCGGCTGAAAGGGGGATCGGCCGGGGCGCCCGCTCAAGGCGACGGATCGGGGCGCTGTTCATCAACAGTTGGTGACCCGCACCGGGGACACCGTGGGCCGCATGGGTGGTGGGAGTTCGCCGTCCCGCTGGAGGGCGGTGGCGACACCGGCATCGCGGTCGCCCGCCGCAGCTGTCACGCCTACACCATCGCGCCCACAACGTCGAGCCCCTGGTGATCCAGGCCCCGCCGGCCACAGCAGGGTGGGGCTGGCCGGCCCTGGATCACCGCCAGACCGGGCGCTTGCCCGGTTTCCCGGACATACTCCAGCTCCGGTCCGGACGAAGGGTCAGGACTTGGCCGGCATGGCCTCGTTTGCGGCGACCAGGCTGAACTGGGCGCCCGTCGGGTCCTTGGCCACTGCGAGCCGGCCGTACGGCGTGTCTTCGGCGGGCATGACGATGGTGCCGCCCAACTCCACGACCCTGGCCAGTGCGGCGTCGGTGTCCGCCACGCCGAAGTAGGTGTACCACCGGGGCGGCGTGCCGTCAGAGAGGTGCCCCGAGGAGTCCATGATCCCGGCCAGCGAGGCGTCGCCTTCGCCGAGGGTGGTGTAGCGGAACTCCGGGGTGTCGCCGACGACGGTGGTGTCCCAGCCGAAGACGTCGCGATAGAAAGCGACGGCCGCCGCGTACTCGCCGGTGTGCAACTCGAACCAGCTGGGTGCGCCGGGCTCGGCCAGGATTCCGAAGCCGCGGTGGCTGCCGGGCTGCCAGACGCCGATGGCCGCTCCGCCGACGTCGGTGAGGTAAGCCATGGTGCCGAGCTCGCCGACCGGCATCGCCTGGACCAGGACCGACCCGCCGTGGGCGGTCGCGACCTCAAGGGTCTTGGCGACGTCGTCGCTGGCCAGGTAGACCGACCAGGTGTCCGGGGAGCCCGCGTCGGACTGCCGGGCCATGCATCCGGCGACCAGGACGCCGTCCTTGGCGAAGTTGACATAGCCGCCGAACTCCTCCGCCGGCTCACTGGCGGTCCAGCCGAACAACTGGCTGTAGAAGTCCCGGCTGCGCTCGACATCGGAGGTCATCAGGTCGACCCAGCAGGGCGCTCCGACCGGGGCGTTGTCTCGGGTGGGCATGGTCTGTTCCTTCCCGGTACCAGAGGATGTCTGTCACTACCTTCGACGCGGCAGCCGGCCGGAAGTCATCGCTTCCCGGGGACCTATCGGCGGAGCTCTTTCCGTACCATGGCCGGGTGAGCGCACCAACCGTCACCCGGAACTCCCTCGAACACCACCTCGAGGACCACCGCGTCGAGTTGGGCGCGTACTGCTACCGGATGCTCGGGTCGCCGTTCGACGCGCAGGACGCGGTACAGGAGACCTTCCTTCGGGCCTGGCGGGCCTACGACCGCTTCGAAGGGCGTTCGTCGCTGCGCTCCTGGCTGTACAAGATCGCCACCAACGTCTGCCTCGACCTGCTGCGCAGCGTGGAGCGCCGGACGCTGCCGACGGATCTCGGTCCGGCGCGCGAGCCGGTCGCCGGGAATCTGCGCGAGTTGCCGGAGACGACCTGGCTCGAACCCGTCCCCGACCGGCTGGTCGTGGCCGCCGACGGTGACCCGGCCGAGGTAGCCGCCGTTCGGGACAGCGTACGACTCGCGTTCGTGGCGGCTCTGGGTCAGCTACCGCCGCGCCAACGAGCCGCGCTGATCCTGTGCGAGGTGCTGCAGTGGAAGGCCGGCGAGGCCGCGGAGCTGCTGGACACCACGGTCGCCTCGGTGAACAGCGCGCTGCAGCGGGCGCGGGCGACCTTGCAGGCCGCCCGGCAGCCCGCTTCGGCGCCGCCGACGGACGTGACGGAGGTCGATCACGAGCTGCTCGCCCGGTACGTGCGCGCGTTCGAGGCCTACGACATGACCGCGCTGACCGCGCTCATCGCCGAAGACGCCGTCCAGTCGATGCCACCGTATGACCTGTGGCTCTCCGGCCGCGCCGACATCTTCACCTGGTGGCTCGGGCCGGGCGCCGGATGCCGCGGCTCCCGGTTGGTGTCGACGGTGGCGGCGAACGGCTCACCGGCGTACGGCCAGTACAAGCCGGACGGCGCCGGCAGCTACCAGCCGTGGGCGCTGCAGGTGCTCGAGATCCGGGCCGGCCGGATTAGCGAGCTAACGTTCTTCCTCAGCACCGAGGCGCTTTTCCCGCTGTTCGGGCTGCCGCCGCGACTCGACGCCTGATGCGAGTTCGGCGCCGGACCTATCGGTGTCGGGCCTGTCGGTGCCGGGCCTAACCGTGCCGAGCGTCTCGCCGAGACCCATAAGGTCCACCAAGTCCAGCAACTCCGCCGAGGCGTTGCGAAGTCGCACCTGGCAGCCCTGCCGACGGGCCGCCAACCGCAGGCGGGCGAGGGCCTCGACCGTGACCGCATCCGCGGGCACGCCGGCGACATCGCAGTCCAGCCGCTGTCCCTGGTGACGCTGGAGTAACCGGCTGACCCGGTCCGTCAGTCCGGCGAGGTCGGTGCGCGAGAGCGGGCCGTACACCGCGAAGCGGGCGGGTGAGGATTCGGCCCGCCACCACCGGGGCGACGCCACCATCACCGCCATCCTCGGGCTAGGCGAGAGTCGTGGCCGCGGTGCGCAGACCGCAACACCGCTCCTTCGCGGCTTCAGCCTGTGTAGACGACGCAGGCGTCGCTTAGTCATCGGCCATCACCGTCGGGTACCGCTGCCGGTGGCGTGGGCAGTCGCACAGCTGCGCCATCAACGCGATGTTCACGCTAGCATTGACAGCAACGGATGCAGACGACGACGCACGGGGAGTGAAGCCGATGGCAACGTTGACGATCAGAGACTTGGACGAGGGTGTAAAGGCACGCTTGCGGGTGCAGGCGGCCGAGCACGGCCGCTCGATGGAGGCGGAAGCACGGATGCTGTTGACCGCAGCGTTGAGCGGTCGTCGACCGCCGCGAGGGCTCGCTTCCTACATCCGCGAACAATTCGCGGACATCGGAGGAGTCGAGTTGGACCTCGCGCGCAGCCCAGAGCCGGCCCGTGGGGCGGACTTCGGCCCATGATCGTCCTAGATACGAACGTCGTATCAGAACTGGCCAGGCCCAGGCCTAGTCCGTCAGTAGTCGAATGGCTCGATGCAAAGGATTCGTCGGATCTCATGATCACTGCGCTCACAGCGGCCGAGATACGGGCTGGCGTCGCCTTGCTACCGAGCGGGCGCCGGAAATCGGAGGTCGGGTCACGGATGGAAACGCTGCTCACCGAGACATTCGCCGCCCACGTACTGCCTTTCGACCTCGAAACGTCGGCGCACTACGCCGAGATCCTCTCCGACCGACGAAGAGCGGGCCGAGCGATAAGCCTCTTCGATGCTCAGGTCGCAGCGGTGTGTCGTCAATACCAGTCCGTTTTGGCAACCAGGAACATCAGCGAGTTCGCCGGCACCGGCGTCGAGCTGATCAATCCATGGGAGCCGCCGGACATGCGGCCAGAGCGGCCCCAGGGGCCCGCATTCCCCGCCGCTGACCAACCCATCCCCCGGCCGGGTTAGATGGCAGGCGGACCAGCGGGAGAGCCCGCGACGGCGATCGGCGAGGAGGGCGTGCGGTGACCGCAGCGGATGGCACGACGACCAACCCCACCCCGGACGAGACGCAGCTCGAAGATCGGCTGGCGAGGCTGAGCCTGGAACAGAAGGTGCGACTGCTCACCGGTGCCGACTTCTGGGCGCTGCACGCCGAACCGGAGATCGGGCTGCGCCGCCTGGTGACCTCCGACGGCCCGGCCGGGGTCCGGGGGGAGCTCTGGGAAGAGCGGGACCCGTCGGCCAACGTGCCCTCCCCCACCGCACTGTCCGCCAGCTGGGACGAGGCGGGCGTCGAGGCCCTCGGCGCCCTGCTGGCCGCCGAGGCCCGGGGCAAGGGGGTGGACGTCCTGCTCGCCCCGACCGTCAACCTGCACCGCTCCCCGTACGGTGGGCGGCACTTCGAGTGCCTGTCGGAGGATCCGCTGCTCACTGCCCGGATCGGGGCGGCCTACGTCCGCGGCCTGCAGGGGTCGGGGGTGGCCGCGACGGTGAAGCACTACGTGGCCAACGACTCGGAGACCGAACGGTTCACGCTGAACGCGGTGGTCGCCGAGCGAGTCCTTCGCGAGTTGTACCTGGCACCCTTCGAGGCGATCCTCGCCGACGCCGGGATGTGGGCGGTGATGGCCGCGTACAACAGCGTCAACGGACCCACCATGACCGAGTCCCCCATGCTCACCGACATTCTCAAGGAGGAGTGGGGCTTCGACGGAGTCGTCGTGTCGGACTGGTTCGCCGCCCGCTCCCTGGCCGCCGCGAGCGCCGGGCTGGATCTGGTCATGCCCGGACCAGGAGGCCCCTGGGACGGTGCGCTGCTCGACGCGGTCCGCACCGGCCAAGTCGCGGAGGGCGCCGTCGATGACAAGGTGCGGCGGCTGTTGCGGCTGTCGGCCCGGGTGGGCGCACTCGACGGCATACCGCCCGCCGTGCCGATCACCAGCCCGTTGCCCGGGGCGGAGCTCTCGGCGCGGCTGCGGAAGGCGGCGGCTGCCGGGTTCGTGCTGACCCGCAACGCCGAGGTCGGCGGGGCGCCGGTGCTGCCGCTGGCGGCCCCGAGCCGGGTGGCCGTCCTCGGCCCGAATGCGGAGCACGCCAGGACTCTCGGCGGCGGGTCGGCGGTGGTGTTCCCGCCGTACACCGTCTCGCCGCTGGACGGCCTCCGGGCCGCGCTCGGCCCGGAGGTGGAGGTGGTGCACGCCGCCGGGGTGCGCAGCACCGACCGGGTACCGGCCGAGATCGCGCACCTGATGTTGCCGGACGGCAGCGCGCCGGGCGTGCAGCTGCGGTTTCTGGCCCCGGACGGCTCCGAACTCGGCCGGGAGAACCGGCAGGCCGCCAGCTTCAACTGGCTCGGCACGGTGCTGCCCGGCGTTCCGGTACGCGACGTCGCCGCGATCGAGGCGCACGCTCGGCTCAGCGCGGACCGGGATATCACCTACCGGGTCGGTGGTTCGGGGATCGGCCCGTTCCGGCTGACGGTGGACGGCCGGGAGCGCTTCGACGCCGATCTCACCCTCCCGCCCGGCGCGGACATGGTCGAGGGCATGATGCGCCCGCCGCAGCACATCGTGCCGGTGACGGTCGAGGCCGGCGCCGCCGCGGAGATCGTGCTGCGCTACTCACCCGGGCACACCCCGGCGATGGGCGAGGCGTCGTCATCCCAGGCCAACTTCGCGCTCAACGTCGATCCGCACCCCGGCGACCCAGAGACCGAGCTGGATCGGGCCGTCGAGGCGGCCCGCGCCGCCGACGTGGCGGTAGTGGTGGTCGGTACCACCGAGGAGGTGGAGAGCGAGGGCTTCGACCGGGACTCACTTGCCCTGCCGGGGCGTCAGGACGAACTCGTCGCCCGGGTGGCCGCGGTCAACCGGCGGACCGTCGTCGTGGTGAACAGCGGCGCGCCGGTGCTGCTGCCGTGGGCCGAGGAGGTACCGGCCGTTCTGCTGTGCTGGTTCCCCGGCCAGGAGTTCGGCAACGCGCTGGCCGACGTGCTGCTCGGCGAGGTGGAACCGGGCGGGCGGCTGCCGACCACCTGGCCGGCCGTCGAAGTGGATCTGCCGTCGGTCACTCCGGTCGAGGGCACCCTGCGATACGACGAGGGGCTGTTCATCGGCTACCGCGGCTACGACCGGGAGGGCCGCGTCCCGAGGTACCCGTTCGGGTACGGCCTGGGCTACACCGGCTGGGAGTACATCGCCGCCGAGGCGATGGCCGATGGCGGCGGCGGAGCCGTCGTGACCGTGCGGCTGCGCAACACCGGTCCGCGCCGCGGCCGGGAGGTGGTCCAGCTCTACGCCAGCCGGCCGGACAGCGCCGTGGAACGCCCGGTGCGCTGGCTCGGCGGCTTCGCCGGGGTGCAGGCCGAACCGGGTGAGGATGTCGAAACCCGGATCGCGGTGGCGCCGCGAGCGTTCCAGCACTGGGCGCAGGGTTGGACGGTGGAACCGGGTGAGTTCCGGTTGGAGATCGGCCGGTGTGTCGCCGACCTGCCGCTGTCCGCAACGGTCCAGCCGCGGCCTCAGCCCACCGGGTCGGACAGCTCGAAGACGCCGTAGGAGAAGCCGTCGGCGCAGATGGTCCCACCGGTGACCGAGACCCCGGACACCTCCAGCCCGCGGGCCGCGCCCAGCGCCGGCATGGCGCACCGTGCCGGGGCGAGGCGGGGGTTGACGACGACGAGGTGGTGCTCGCCGCGCAGGTACACCAGCGGGTATCCGCCGGAGACCACCCTGGTGGGCGCCGCCGTACCCAGCGCGGGGGTGCCCTTCCGCAGCGCGATCAGCCGGCGGAGGAGGTGCAGGGTCGAGGATTCGTCCTCGAGCTGCGCGCGCACCGTCGGCCGGTCCGGGTCCGGGTCGATCGGCAGGTACAGCGCCGATGCCGGCGCGGTGGAGAAACCTGCGTTGGACGAGGCGTCCCACTGCATCGGCGTGCGGGCCCCGGCCCGGTTGTAGGTGGGATGGCAGATGCTGCCTTCCTTCTCCGGCAGCCCAGGCAGGTAGCGCATGCCGATCTCGTCGCCGTAGTACACCGAAGGCACCGAACCCCAGGTCAGCAAGAAGGCGAACGCCGCGCCGAGCTGATCCGCCGTGCGGGCCCCGCACCGCAGCCGGGAGAAGTCGTGATCGGCCGAGGCCAGCAGCACCAACCGGCCCGGGCCGTGGGTGGCCCGGCTCTCGTCCCAGGCACCCAGGAACGGCGCGGTCGACCCTTCACCGGCGGCGTCGAAGAAGCAGGGCTCGGCCGGTATCCAGGGCAGCGTGCCGGCGGCGCCGTTGTTGAACAGCGCGCTGTGCGCCTCCTTGATGACCAGGAAGAAGTCGGCGTCGAAGGCCGGGTCGCCGCCGGCGGCGGGCTCCGAGCCCTCCGGGATGAGCACGGCGTCGGGATAGGTCTCCCGCAACCAGCCGCGCAGCTCCTGCCACAGCGCCACCGTCGCCACGAACCCGGGGTCGTCCTTCACCAGGGAGAACGCCATGTCGACCCGGAAGCCGGCCACCCCGCGGTCCAGCCAGAACGCCATGATCTCCCGCAGCGCCGCCCGGTTGGCCCGCGGTCCCGGCGCGTCCACCGGCTGGCGCCAGGGCTGGGCACTGTCCGCGCGGGCGTACCCGAAGTTCAGCGCGGGCTGGGAGTCGTAGAAGTTCTTCCGGTAGTAGCCGGGGCGGGCGCCCGGGGACGGTACGAACCGGTCCCCCGGCCGGTCCGCCCAGATGTAGCGGTCGTCGTCGGGGTCGTCGATGGCCTTGACGAACCACGGGTGGTCGGATGAGGTGTGCCCGGCGACCAGGTCCAGCAGGACCCGGATCCCCTTCGCGCGGCAGGCCGCCACCAAGGCGACGAGGTCGTCGTTCGTGCCGTACCTGGGGGCCACCTGCAGGTAGTCCGACACGTCGTAGCCGGCATCGCGGAAGGGCGAGGCGAAGCAGGGATTGAACCAGATCGTGTCGATGCCGAGCCACTGCAGGTAGTCCAGCCTGGCCAGCACGCCCGGGAAGTCGCCGATCCCGTCCCCGTCGGAGTCGGCGAAGGACTGGGGGTAGATCTCGTACACCACCGCCTCGGCCAGCCAGGACGCGTTGCCTGCGGGTGTGCTCACGATGCGGCTCCTCCTCCAGCGGCCGATCAGCGTCGTGCCGGCTGGTCAGAGCGGTGGGCGGATCGTGGGAGTGCCCATGGAGGTAGTGCCGGCGGTGTCGAGCCAGGCCGTGGTCGCCGCGGGCAGCGTCCCCGCGGGGGTCAGCGGACCGCTGGAGAGCAGCAGCTCCCCCGGCGGCAACGCAACCGGCTCCCCGTTGACGTTCACCACGCAGGTGAGGCCGGGCTCCCGACGGAAGGTCAACACGCCCTCCGGCGAGGCCGCCCAGTGCAGCGTGCCGGCGCCGAGCGCCGGATGGTCGTGCCGGATCGTCAGCGCTGCCCGGTAGAGCGCCAGGACCGACTCCGGGTCGGCCCGTTGCGCCGCCACCGTGTACGGCGCCCAGCCGGTCGGCTGCGGCAGCCACGGCACGGCGTAAGCCGGGTCCGGGCTGAACCCGTACGGCGGTTCGGAACCTTCCCACGGGATCGGCACCCGGCAACCGTCCCGGCCGCGCTTGGTGTGTCCGGAGCGCTCCCAGGTGGGGTCCTGGAGCACGTCGGTGGGCAGGTCCTCCACCTCGGGCAGCCCGAGTTCCTCTCCTTGGTAGAGGTAGGCGCCGCCGGGCAGGGCAAGCATCAGCAGGGCCGCCGCCCGGGCGCGGCGGGCGCCGAGGGCCAGGTCGGCGCCTTGGCCGAGTCAGGTCGTCCAAGGAGTGCACGGGCGCCTCGTTGTCCACCCGGGCGTACCGGGACACTTCCCGGACGACGTCGTGGTTGGACAGCACCCAGGTGGGCTGGGCGTGTACCGCTTCCAGCGCCTCCGTGCTCTCGTCAATGGCCACCCGCAGCGCCTTGGCGTCCCACGGCGCGAGCAGGAAACCGAAGTTGAACGCGGTGTGCAGCTCCTCCGGTCGCACGTACCGGGCCAGGCGCTGCGGAGTCTGCACCCACGCCTCGGCGACGAAGACGCGGTCCCCCGAATACTCCTCCGTGACCCGGCGCCACCCCCGGTACACCTCGTGCACCTCGTCCTGGTCCCAGTACGGGTGGCCAGCGGCGGCCGGTCCCGAGGCGGCGTACTCGCCGGTGAGATCCGGCATCCCGGGGTCCTTGGCCAGCCCGTGGGCCACGTCGATCCGGAAGCCGTCCGCGCCACGGTCCAGCCAGAACCGCAGCACCGCCTCGAATTCGGTGCGTACCTCCTCGTTGGTCCAGTCCAGGTCGGGCTGCTCGGGGGCGAACAGGTGCAGGTACCACTGGCCGCCGGACCCGTCGGCTTCGGTTACCCGGGTCCAGGCCGGGCCGCCGAAGTTGCTCTCCCAGTTGTTCGGTGGCTCGGCACCGTCCGGGCCGCGGCCGTCCCGGAACAGGTAGCGCGCCCGCTCCGGGCTGCCCGGCTCGGCGGCCAGCGCCGCCCGGAACCAGGCGTGCTGGTCGGAGGTGTGATTGGGCACCAGGTCGACGAGTACCCGCAGCCCCAGCCGGTGCGCCTCGGTGAGCAGGTCATCGACGTCGGCCAGGGTGCCGAAGGTGGGATCGACGGCGCGGTAGTCCGCCACGTCGTAGCCCGCGTCGGCCTGCGGCGAGGGGTAGAACGGGTTGAGCCACAGCGCGTCCACGCCGAGGTCCCGCAGGTAGCCGAGCCGGGACCGGACTCCTGGCAGGTCCCCCATCCCGTCGCCGTCGGAGTCGGCGAAGCTGCGGACGTAGACCTGGTAGGTCACCGCGTCGCGCCACCACGGCACCGGTGTGGTCCGCGCGGCCCGGCCGGCAGCCGGCTGCTCGTCGGCCCGGGTTGCCATCGGCGGTGCTCCTTCGTTCGTCGCCATGAGGTCGCTGCGATCAGCTAGTGCGATCAGGTAGGTCGATCAGGTAGGTGCCAGCCGGTAGTCGCCGGCCTCAGGTGCCGGCATCGGTCACGGATCCGCCGCCGAAGGACTGATCGAGGCCTTCCATAAGCTGCGGGCTGAGGACGGGCAGCGCCTCGGTCGGGGTGTCGGCAAGCACCAGTGTCGCAGCCGACTCCGCCGGTGCGGCGCGGTGGGCCAGCGCCTCCAGCGCGGGAGCATCGCCGACGTCGGCGCCGGCCTGCTCGCTGAGCAGCCAGCGCACCTCCAGCAGGTCGCAGTAGGCCTGGATGGGATCGCCGACTTCGCCGAGGGCGGCGTGCGCCGCGTTCTAGCGGCGGCTTCGCTAGCTACTCGACCTGAAAATCCAAGCCGGAATCGTCAACGGCCGGAACGGCACCAGCTTTGCCGATCGAAGCACTCTCGGACAAGATTTAGGCCGTATCTGGCCCCACCGACTTTCCAAGTCGAAGTGTCTACATCACCGTCGAACCGGTACCCGGCGCTGCCGCCCCGCGGCCGGCGTCCCGGGACCGCACGCCGCGGGTGAGTGCCTCCCCAGTTTTCGGGTCGAAGACGTGGATGTGCCGGACGTCGGCCCACAGCTCGGCGTTCTCGCCCTCGCGCACCCTAGTGGCCGCATCTAGCCGGGCGACCACCTGATCGCCGCTGCCGCCGATGTCGGCGCGCCCGGAGTCGCGGGCCAACTCCTCGAGCTCGGCGCTGGCCATCTGTTCACCCCCGAGGGTGAAGTAGGCGAAGACGTCGGAACCCATGGATTCCACCACGTCGATGGACGCCGGGAAAGTAATGCCGTTCCCACGGGCGTCCGCGGTCACGAGCGCGGCGTCCTCGAAGGCTTCCGGGCGCACGCCGAGGATGACCTCCCGGCCGCGGCCAGCCTTCTCCAGTGCTGCCCGGAGCTCGCCGGTCAGCGGGATGTCGCCGAGCCTGGTCCGCAGCATCCCCTCCGCCAGCTCGGCCGGCATGAAGTTCATCGCCGGCGAGCCGATGAATCCGGCCACGAAGAGGTTTGCCGGCTCCTCGTACAGCTCCTGCGGCGGACCGACCTGCAGGAGCACGCCGCCCTTCATGACCGCGACCCGGTCACCGAGCGTCATGGCCTCGGTCTGGTCGTGAGTGACATACACCATGGTCGTTCCGAGCCGGCTCTGCAGCCGGGACACCTCAGTCCGCATCTGGACGCGGAGCTTGGCGTCGAGGTTGGACAGGGGCTCGTCCATAAGGAACGCTGACGGGTCGCGGACGATCGCTCGGCCCATCGCGACCCGCTGCCGCTGGCCACCGGAGAGGTTGGCCGGCTTGCGGTCGAGGTGCTGGGTGAGATCGAGTACCCGGGCCGCCTCGTTGACCTTCTCATCGATCGTGGCCTTCGGCGTCTTGGCGAGCTTGAGCGCAAAGGCCATGTTGTCTCGTACCGTCATGTGCGGGTACAGGGCATAGCTCTGGAACACCATCGCGATGTCCCGGTCCTTGGGCGCCTTGTTGTTCACGACCTGCCCGCCGATCCGCAGCTCACCCTCGGAGATGTCCTCCAGGCCGGCGATCATATTGAGCGTCGTGGACTTTCCGCACCCCGACGGGCCCACCAGAATGACGAACTCGCCGTCCGCGATTTCCATACTCACCTTATCGACGGCGAGCGCGCCGTCTGGGTACCGCTTGGTGATGTTGTCCAGGACGATGTCGGCCACGGCCGGCTCCTAACCCTTGACGGCGCCGGACGTAAGCCCGGCAACGATACGGCGTTGGAAGAACAGGACGAACAGGATGATCGGAATAGTGATGATCACTGCTGCGGCAGCGATCGATCCGGTGGGGGCGGTGAACTGTGAGCTTCCGGTAAAGAAGCCGATCGCCGCCGGGACCGTCCGCGCCCGGTTTGTGGAGGTCAGCGAGATGGCAAAGAGGAAGTCGTTCCAGCAGAAGATGAAGATGAGAATCGCCGTGGTGAACATGCCGGGCGCCGCCAGCGGAGCGATGACCTTGGTGAACGCCTGGTACGGCGTCGCGCCGTCCATCTTCGCCGCCTTCTCCAACTCCCAGGGGATCTCCCGGAAGAACGCCGAGAGGGTGTAGATCCCAAGTGGCAGCCCGAAAGTGATGTAGGGGATGATCAGGCCGGGCCACGTGTCGAACAAGTGCAGGGCTCTTTCGATGTTGAACAGCGGCGTCACCAGTGAGATCGCCGGGAACATGGCAATGAGCAGCGACATGCCGATGAGCACGCTCTTGCCGGGAAAGTCGAGCCTGGCCACGGCATAGGCCGCCATCGAGGCGAGTATGACCGCTATCAGCGTCGAGATCAGCGCGATGCCGATGGAGTTGAGCAGCGCCCGGGTGAACTCCGAGGTCTTGAATATGCCCCGGTAGTTCTCCAGCGTCCACTTCTTCGGCCAGAACGTCGCGTCGGTGATGGTCGCCGGGTCCTTGAAGGACAGCGACACGATCCAGAGCACTGGGATGAGGGCAAGCAAGACGATCAGTGTGTTCGCCGTCCCCCAACTGACTTTCTCGCGGGTCGTAGTTGCCATCAGCGCTTGACCTCCCCACCGGGCGCAGCCGCGCCGAAGCCCTTGATGAACAGAAAGGCGATGATCGCCACACAGAGAAAGATGAGGATTGAGATCGCGGAGCCGATGCCGAGGTTCAGCGCGGTGAACAGGTTGTGGTAGCCCAGCATCGATACTGACCCGGTGCCGTGGCCGCCGGAGGTGAGTACGAAGATATTGTCAAAGATCCGGAATGCGTCGAGGGTGCGGAAGAGCAGCGCGACCAGGATGGCTGGCTTCATCAGCGGCAGCGTGATGCGCACGAAGCGCTGCCAGGCGGTGGCGCCGTCGACCATCCCCGCCTTCTGCAGGTCCTCCGGGACCAGCGCCAACCCGGCCATCAGCAGCAGCGCCATGAACGGCGTGGTCTTCCACACCTCGGCCAGGATGATGATGGCCAGTGCCGGCACGGTCTTGGTCAGCGGTGCGCTGTTGCCAAAGATCGCCGCGAGATAACCGGTGGACGGGGTCCAGGCATACTGCCAGGAGAACGCCGCGACCACGGTGACGATGCCGTACGGCACCAGGATCGAGGTCCGCACCGTGCCCCGGCCGAAGATCGTGCGGTGCATGACAAGCGCCAGCGCCATGCCGAGCACCAACTCGATAATAACCGAGAACACCGTGATGATCAGTGTCACCCGCAGCGCCTGCCACCAGTACGGGGAGGAGAGGACGGCCGCGTAGTTGCTCAGCCCGATGAACTTCGCCTGGCTGGGAAAGCGCAGGTCGTAACGCTGTACCGACAGATAAAGGGCATAGATGATCGGGTACGCGGTGACCGCGATCATCACGATGACCGCGGGGGCGCAGAGCATCCAACCCAAGCGCCGGTCGGCCTTGGCGCCCTCGGAAAGAGGCTTACCCCCGGTCGGGGTCGCCGGCTGTACCGCCCCGGTGGCGACCTCGGTAGTGGCCTGGCTCACGGGATCAGCCCCTTAGAGGCCAGCGCGTCCTTTAACTGCTTCGCCATGGTCTTCTCCGTGCTTGCCGGTTTGATGCTGGACGGCGGTGAGACCGCGTGTTGGATCACGATGGACAGGTTCTGGTACGCCGGAGTCTTGGGACGGACGCTGGCGTTATCCAGGGAGGTCTTGATGTCCTTGCGGAAGGGGTAGTCCTTCTGCAGGGACGGGTCGTCGTAGAGGTCGGCGATCGTCGGCGGCAGGCCGCCCTTGGTCGCCGCCACCTTTTGGTTCTCCCGGTTGCGCAGGCACAGCGCGGCCTCGAACGCCAGATCGGGGTGCGGCGAGTACCTGCTGATCGCCAGGTCGATGCCGCCGATGGTGACCCGGCTGGGTTTGCCCGCGACGACCCCGGGATACAGCGCCCACTTGAAATTCTTGAAGATCTTGGGCTGGTTCGCCTTCATCGACGGGTAGACGAAGGGGTAGTTCAGCTCGAAGGCAGCGGTACCGCTCTCCATCGCCAGCCGGTTCTGGTCCTCCTGCTGCACGGACAGCGACGGGTCGGCGGCCGCGGACGTGGCCAGCCGCTTCATGATGGTCAGCGCGTTGACCGCTGGCGCGCCGAGAGAGACCTTGGTGGCATCGGCGTTCAGCACGCTGCCGCCGGCACTGGCCAGCAGGGTGTTGAACCAGACAACGACGCCTTCGTACTGGTTGCCCTGGATCTCGATGAGGTGCGGCTTGCCCTGCTGCTTGAGCCGTTCCGCCATGTCGATCATCTGGTCCCAGGTCTTGGGCGGTGTGGGCACCAGGTCCGAGCGGTACCACAGTAGCTGCGTGTTGCTGTTGTACGGGACCGCGTAGAGCTTGCCCTTCCAGGTCGCGGTTTCCAACGGCACCTTGAGCGTGCCCGCGCTGGCCTTCGCCTTGTTGTCCCCGGTCCATTGACGAATCCAGCCGGCCTCGGCGAACTCGGCCTCCCAGGTCACGTCCAGCCCGAGGATGTCCATTGCCTTGTCCCGGGCGGCGAGGCGCCGGACCATTTGCTGGCGCTGGCCGTCGGCGTCGTTCGGCAGCTTGTTGTACTTGATCGAATACCGTCCGCCGTTGTTCGTGCTGCACGTATCCACCGCCTGCTGCACGGCTCCGGAATTGTCCGGGAAACTGTAGAAGTTGAGGGTCGCCCGGCCGGCGCTACTGCCCGATCCCCCGCCGCACGCCGCGAGGACCATCGCGCCGGCGGCGACCGTCCCCGCCGCGGCGGAGCGCCGCCGGGGCGAGCGTCGAGTACCGGGACAGGCGGGAGGCGCGGTGGAAGCGTTGTCCAGCACGGGACGTTCTCCTCCGGGAGACTTAGAAGAGGACATTCGGTCCCCGAAGGGACCGAGACTAAGTATTGAGCGCATATTCGAACGGACGAGTCCGGACCGCCCCGGCCCCGCCGCAGGCGGCCAGCACCGTCGAGCCGGCGACCGCGGCGGCGACCAGGGATGCCGCCGACCGGTACCGTGGTCGACGGCGGGTGGCAGGGCGATGCTCCCCCGTCGAGACCTGATCGGCTGCTGTGGTGCACCTGTCGAGCACAGACCCACTCCTTCGTGGACGATCGTGCGTGGCCCGCGAACCCGCTGAGCCGTCGAACTGCTGCGACCGGTCTTGCGGTACCGAATCGACGCAGCACCACACTGAATCGGATTAGCGGGAACTATGCTCGGCCGTCTTGATCCTTGTCAAGGATTTGCGGCAATCGCGTCGAACCTGTGTCGAACGGAGGCGTGACATGGGCGCTCGACAATGGGCGTCGACGAGGGTGACCCTGGCCGATGTCGCCGCGCGCGCCGGCGTGTCGCGCAGTACCGCGTCTTTCGTCACCGCCGGGCGCACAGATATGCGGATCTCCGCCGACGCGGCCCGCCGGGTGCTCGAGGCGGCCGCCGAACTCGGCTACCGGCCCAACCTGACGGCCCGTAGCCTGCGGACCACCGTGACCCACACCTACGGCCTGTTGTCGGACACCATCGCCACCGAGCAGTTCGCCGGCGAGATGATTCACGGCGCGCTGGACGCCGCCCTGCACCACGGCCGGCTGCTGTTCGTCGCCGAAACCCAGGCCGACCCGGCGGTGGAGGAGCGCTACATCCGGGACATGACCGATCGCCAGGTCGACGGCTTGGTGTACGCGTCGATGTACACCTCGGTAGTCAGGTTGCCGGCCGGCCTGCGCGGCCATCCACTCGTGCTGTTGAACTGCCTCAGCGACGATGTCCGCACTCCGGCGGTCATCCCGGACGAGGTCAATGCTGGCCGGGCGGCCGCTCGCCTGTTGCTGGACGCGGGACATCGGGACGGCATCCACCTGATCGGAGACGGGGAGCCCGACCTGCTGGCCTACCGGGAACGGGTCGGGGGCATCGCCGAGGTACTGCGGGCGGCGGGAACGCACGTGGCGGGTCACACCGCCTGCGGCTGGTGGCCGGAGCCGGCGTACCGAGCGGTCAGCGCGCTGCTGGCCCTCGCGCCGTCGCCGACGGCGCTGATCTGCCTCAACGACCGGATAGCGCTCGGCGCCTACCAGGCCGCGCAGGCCGCCGGGCTGCGCATACCGGCCGACCTCTCGGTGGTCTCCTTCGACGACTCCGACCTGGCGTCCTGGCTGCAACCGCCACTCACCACGGTGGCCCTGCCGCACTACGCGCTCGGGCGCCAAGCGGTCGACCTGCTGGCCGCCGGGGACGTCAAGGCACAGGTTCACCGGGTGCCGATGCCGGTACGGTCGCGTGCCTCGGTCGCACCCCCGGCCGTGCGTCGCCGGCGCGGGCAGATACCGACTGGTCGACCCGCACCGACCGTGGAGGGCGTACCGTCGACTCTCCCATAGCGTTCCACGACCCTGGACCCGACATGGACCTTGCCAAGGCTGTGCAGATAGCGGCCCTCATGGTGTCGCCCACAGTCATCGTAGGTATCGCACTGCACACTCCACGACTGCTTCGGGCAGCGTACGGCCGGGTGCGGGAACGCGGAGCCGACCCGGCCCTCACGCCGTGCAACGCGCCGATCGAGGAGCTGGCCGCCGACCTGCGCCGGCTCCTGCTCCGCCACGACATGCTGAAGAGGTCGCCGAAGGAAGCCGTGCGGGTCCGGCGGATGGTCGCGCTGGAGGCCGCGGTCAGCGACTGCGCCGCGGACGCAGCCCGCGCCCTCGGCGTGGCCTGCCCGGAGCGGCCGACGCGCGGCGCACTGCCCGTCCCGCAGCTTCACCGGCTGTTGCGCGCGCTGGTGGACGCCGGCCTGGTGCTGCCGCTGGATGTCGACCTCATGGACGTCCAGCGGCGCGACCCGGGACCGGGGGTGGCGACGAACTGAGATCGCGGTCCCGGCCCCGGGACGATCGGGCTGGGGGCAAGCGCCGCTACCCGAAGAACACCTCGGCCTCGGCGTAGAGCTCGGGCGGTACCACCTTCAGTTCGCGGGTGGCCTCCTCCAGGCTGACCAGGTGGATGTCGGTACCGCGCAGCGCGGTCATCGTGCCCCACTGCTTGGCATCCACGGCCTCGATTGCGTGCAGCCCGAAGCGGGTGGCCAGCATCCGGTCGAACGCCGTCGGCGTGCCGCCGCGCTGGATGTGGCCGAGTACGGTCGCCCGGGCCTCCTTGCCGGTGCGGTCGGAGATCTCGCGCTCGAGCCGGTTGCCGATGCCGCCAAGGCGGACGTGCCCGAACGCGTCGAGGTCGCCGGTCTGCAGTTCCATGGTGCCGGCCGCCGGCGTCGCCCCCTCGGACACGACGATGATCGGGGCGTAGTTGCTCTGGAAACGGTGCTCTACGAGGGCGCAGACCGCCTCGATGTCGAACGGACGCTCCGGGATGAGGATGACGTTTGCCCCGCCGGCCATGCCGGCATGCAGCGCGATCCAGCCGGCGTGACGGCCCATCACCTCGACGATGAGCGCCCGGTGGTGGCTTTCCGCGGTGGTGTGCAACCGGTCGATGGCCTCCATCGCGATGTTCACCGCGGTGTCGAAGCCGAAGGTGTAGTCGGTGGCCCCGAGGTCGTTGTCGATGGTCTTGGGCACTCCGACGACCTGGACGCCCTCGTCGTGCAGCTTCTTGGCCACGCCGAGGGTGTCCTCACCGCCGATGGCGATGAGCGCGTCCACCCCGACCTTGCCCACGTTCTCGACGATCTGCTGGACGCCGCCATCGATCTTGAAGGGGTTGGTCCGGGAGGAGCCGAGGATCGTCCCGCCCCTGGGCAGGATGCCGCGCACCTCCTGGACTCCGAGCGGCATGGTGACGCCTTCCAGCGGGCCGCGCCAGCCGTCCCGGAAACCGAGGAACTCATGGCCGTACTGCCCGATACCCCGCCGCACGACGGCCCGGATGACTGCATTGAGACCGGGGCAGTCGCCGCCGCCGGTGAGGACTCCGATTCGCATGCGGCGAAGCCTAACGAGTCCGACTGTGGCCGCCTCCGCGGGTCCCCCCTGGAGGCGTCGGCGGCCCGGATCCGCCGGTAGGCTCGCCGGGCATGACGTTGTCCATCGTGGCCCGCAGCGCCAACGAATCGGCCTGGGGCGTGGCGGTCGCGTCGAAGTTCCTCGCCGTCGGCGCGGCGGTGCCGGCCGCGGCGGCCGGGGTCGGGGCGCTGGCCACCCAGTCCTACGCCAACCTTCGGTACCGCCCGGACGGCCTGGACCTGCTGCGCGCCGGGCGCACCGCCGCCCAGACCATCGAAGCGCTCACCGCCGGTGATGACCTGCGCGAGCAGCGCCAGGTCGGCGTGGTCGACCGGGACGGCGGGGCCGCCACCTTCACCGGCGGCGAGTGCAACGGCTGGGCCGGAGGTCGCACCGGTGAGGGTTACGCCATCCAGGGCAACATGCTCACCGGCCCGGAGGTGGCCGCCGCGATGGAGCGCGCCTGGCAGGAGGGCGACCCGACGTTGCCGCTCGCCCGCCGGCTGCTCGCCGCGCTGAGCGCGGGCGAACAGGCCGGCGGTGACCGACGCGGTCGGCAGTCCGCGGCGCTGCTGGTGGTCACCCCGGACGGCGGGTACGGCGGCGGCAGTGACGTGTACGCCGACCTGCGGGTGGACGACTCCCCGACGCCGGTGGCCGAGTTGAGCCGGCTGCTCGGGCTCCACGACCTGTTCTTCGGCCGCCCGGACCCACGCGCCCTGCTGCCGCTCACCGGGGAGGTGATGGACGAGGCGTACGGCCTGCTCGTTCAGGTCGGCTGCCCGCCCGCGGCGGTGGACCCGGGGGCGGTGCGCGCTGCGCTGTGGCACTGGGCCGGGATCGAGAACCTGGAGGCGCGGGTACCGCCCGAGCCGGTGGTCGACCCGGTGGCGCTCGACGTGCTGCGTCTCAAGGCCGCCGAGCACGAGGCCGGCCCGGTCAAGAGCGTCGCGCAATCCTGAGCTGCGGCGGAGTCGCCGGTCCGCAGCGGCGTTGGGCCTCAGGCCGCCGCCGGAAGCTCGGCCTTGGCCTTGGCCGCGTAGACGTCGACGTACTCCTGACCGGCCAGTTCCATGATCTCGTACATGATCTCGTCGGTCATGGACCGCAACACGAAACGGTCGCCCTCCATGCCGGCGTAGCGCGAGAAGTCCAGGGGCTTGCCGATCCGCACACCCGGGCGAATGCCGAACTTCGGGATCGGATGCCCGGGCGGCTGCAGCTTCGCGGTGTCCACCATGGCCACCGGGATCACCGGGACGCCGGCCTCCAGCGCCATCCGGGCAACCCCGACCTTGCCCCGGTACAGTCGGCCGTCCGGTGACCGGGTGCCCTCCGGGTAGATCCCCAGCAGGTGCCCGTTCCGCAAGATGCGCAGGCCGGTTTGAATCGCCATTTCGCTGGCTCGGCCGCCTGTCCGGTCGATCGGCACCTGCCCGACCAGGTTGAAGAAGCCGGCGATCAGGCGGCCCTTCAGGCCCCTGCCCGTGAAGTAGTCGGACTTGGCCAGGAAGGTGATCCGGCGCGGAACCATCAGCGGCAGGAAAAAGGAGTCGCTGAAGGACAGGTGATTGCTGGCGAATATCACCGGCCCGGACGTCGGCACGTTCTCCAACCCGGACACCCAGGGCCGGAAGACCAGCCGCAGGATCGGGGACAGGATCGCCTTCACGATCCAGTAGCCCACTGAGCGACCTCCGATGGCGAATGTGCGCACTGATCCGTACGCAGTGCCGACCCTACGGGCACCCCTAGCTGAGGGCAACGCCGCCCCGCCGAAGAAGTCCCTGAGCACTGTGGCCGGTTCCCGTGGGACGATACCGGAGAGTCCACAGCGCCAAACACGGGAGACGCCATGCCGCTCATGCCGGGGGCTGAGCCCTACGTCGCCGACGGCGGTCCGGTCGGGGTCCTGGTGGTGCACGGCTTCACGGGCTGCCCACAGAGCATGCGGCCCTGGGCGGAGCACCTCGCCGCCGCCGGCTACACGGTGTCGCTTCCTCGGCTGCCCGGGCACGGCACGCGGTGGGAGGATCTCCAGCTCACCCGGTGGCCGGACTGGTACGGCGAGGTCGACAACGCGTTCACCGCGCTGGCCTCCCGATGCGACCAGGTTTTCGTGATGGGCCTGTCCATGGGCGGCACGCTGTCGTTGCGCCTCGCAGAGGAACGGCCGGCCGAGGTGTCCGGGTTGGTGCTGGTCAATCCGTCGATCATGATGAAGGACCCCCGGCTGATCGTGATGCCGATCCTTCGGCGGATCATGGCCACCCAACCTGGGATCGCAAGCGACATCAAGAAGCCCGGGGTGACCGAGTTGGCCTACGAGAAGGTGCCGCTGCAGGCGTTCGCCTCCCTGATCGAACTCTGGTCCCGGGTCCGGGCCGACCTCGATCGCATCACCGCCCCGATTCTGATGTTCCGCAGCACCACCGACCACGTGGTGCAGCCGATCAACGGCGAGACGCTGCGCAAGGAGGTCCACTCCCCGCTGGAGGAGCGGCTGCTGGAGGACAGCTACCACGTCGCCACGCTGGACAACGACGCACCCCTGATCTTCGACGGCAGCGTGCGATTCGTGCAGGAGCACACCACAGCCGCAGCCGGCGGCTGAGAGAGTGGACTTCCCTTCCGCCGACGGCGGCGAGCAGCCCGGCGCCCCGCCGAATCCGACGGACGGCGCGGCGCTCGAGCCAACCCGATCCGGTCGCCGCGGCAACGGACTGCCGGCCGAGCGCTACACCGCCCTGGCGGTATGCGAGCCGCAGATTGCCGACGGGCTGCTGCGGGCGCTCGCCGCAGAAGGCATCGCGGCGTACGCCGTGCCGTACGAAGGCCGGGTCGGGGGATATTTGGAGGCTTACCCACCGGATCGGCCTCTGGTCCGGCTCTGGGTCGACACGGCGGCGGCCGCGGCCGCCCGCGACATGCTCGAGGGACGCCACCCTGCGCCGGCCACGCCGCCGGCCGCGGCCGAGGACGCCGCCTGGGCGGACATTGTGGCCGCGCTGCGCCGCCCGGGGCCGGACGGCCCGGCGCCGTGGCCGGCCGCGGAAGATCTCACGCTCCCCGCTGGGCCCCGGGGCCGCGCCGGAGCGGCGGCAGGACCGCCGCCCGCCGCCGAGACCGGCGGGACGGCCGCCGGGCAACCGCCGCCGGGAGCTCAGCCGGAGGACGATCCGGCGGAGGAGGAGCACTTCGTA
Organism: uncultured Actinomycetota bacterium; assembly: GCA_963814355.1. Lineage (GTDB taxonomy): Bacteria > Actinomycetota > Actinomycetes > JADGOV01 > JADGOV01 > JADGOV01. The sequence goes on from CAWFCZ010000018.1 coordinate 312,621, forward strand.
CCCCCGCCGCCCCCGCCGGTGCCGATACCCAGCGGTGCTTCGGCGTACGGGATAGCCGCGCTGATCGGCGGCTTCGCGGTGCTCTTGGTGCCTACCATGGCCGGGGACCCGGTCGGTCCGGCGCTGCTGGTGTTGGCCATCGCCGCCATCGTGGGCGGCTTCGGCACGCTGGTGACGCGGATGCGCGAAGATCCTCCGGCCCCGGACGACCCGGACGACGGCGCGGTGCTCTAGCTCCGCCGGCTCGGTCCCGGCAGGACCAACCAGGAGCGGACGAACCGGGAGCCGAAGGCCCAGGAGCGGAAGGGACGGCGTGGCGGTCACCGAGACGGTCGAGACCAGCGGACACCTGATGGACTCCGGCGTGCTGGCCCGGATTCTCGACGACGTCCTGGAGTGCGGCGGCGACTACGCCATCGAGTCGATGGACGTCGGGCGGACCCACGACGACGAGTCGTCGGTGCGGATCAACGTGACCGCCGGATCGAACGAGGACCTGCAGCGCATGCTGATGCGGCTGCAGGCGCACGGCGTCAACCAGGTGGACCCGGGCGCGGCACTGATCCGGGAGGCCGAGCAGGACGGCGTCTTCCCCGACGACTTCTATTCCACCACCAACCTGGAGACCGTGGTGCGGCTCGGCGCCGACTGGGTTCCGGTGGAGAACCCGGAGATGGACTGCGGTCTGGTCGTGGAGCGCGGCCGGGTCCGGACCGTGCCGGTCAGCGACGTCCGGCGCGGTGACCGGCTGGTCTGCGGCGCCGGCGGTGTAAAGGTCGTGCTGCCGCAACGGGAGCACTCGGCTCACATGGCGGGCAGCACGTTCGAGTTCATGAACTCGGTGGTGTCGAGTGAGAAGCCACAGGCGCTGCTGGTGCGCCAGATCGCCGACCGGCTCCGCGAAGTCAAGGCCGACGGCGGGCGCATTCTCTGGGTCGGCGGGCCGGCGGTGGTGCACACCGGAGCCGCCCCGGCGATGGTGGCGCTCATCGAGGCCGGCTACGTCGACGTGCTCTTCGCCGGCAACGCGCTGGCCACCCACGACATCGAGTCGGCGTTGTTCGGGACCTCGCTCGGCGTCGACCTGTCCAAAGGCTCCGGGGTGGAACACGGCCACGAGCATCACATCCGGGCGATCAACACGGTCCGCAAACACGGCTCCATCGCCGGCGCGGTGCAGGCCGGGGTCCTGACCAGCGGCGTGATGCACGCCCTGGTGAAAGCCGGCACGCCGTTCGTGCTGGTCGGGTCGGTACGCGACGACGGACCGTTGCCGGATGTGTACACCGACGTGATCGAAGGTCAGCGCGCGATGCGTGGGCAGCTCAAGGGCGTCGGCTTTGCAATCATGGTCGCCACGATGCTGCACTCCATCGCCACCGGCAACCTGCTCCCGGCCTCGGTGCCGCTGGTCTCGGTGGACATCAATCCGGCGACGGTCACCAAGCTGGCGGACCGGGGCAGCGCCCAGGCGATCGGCATCGTCACCGACATCGGGTTGTTCACCGAACAGCTGGCCCTGTTGCTCGTACCGGGTTACCACATGGCCGGGCAGGCCGGTTGACGGGGCCGCACGGTCCGGCGTTGCCGGGCGGCCTCAGCGATGGACGCTGGCCATGTCCGCATACCGATCGCCGGCGGTAACGCCGACCGGGAAGACGTCGGAGAGCCGGCGCAGATCCGCCGCATCCACCACGACCTCCTCGGCCGCCACGTTCTCCTCCAGGTAGGCGACCCGCTTGGTGCCGGGGATCGGTACGACGTCCTCGCCCTGGGCGAGCACCCAGGCCAGCGCGAGCTGCCCCGCGGTGACGCCCTTGGCGTCGGCGATCTCGCGTACCCGAGGAACCAGGTCCAGGTTGCGGGTGAAGTTTTCCCCTTGGAAGCGCGGGTTGTACCGCCGGAAGTCCTCCGGCTCAAAGTCTTCCGTCGACCGGATCGCGCCGGAGAGGAAGCCACGGCCCAGTGGTGAGTACGCGACGAAGCCGATACCCAGCTCGCGGGTCGTCTCCAGTACGCCGTTGACCTCCGGGTCGCGGGTCCACAGCGAGAACTCGGTCTGCAGTGCGGTGATCGGGTGCACCGCGTGCGCCCGCCGGACGGTGTCCGGCGCGGCCTCGGACAGACCGAGGTGGCGGACCTTGCCGGCCGCCACCAACTGGCCCATGGCCCCGACCGTCTCCTCGATTGGCACGGCGGGATCCACCCGGTGGAGGTAGTAGAGGTCGATCACGTCCACGCCGAGCCGGCTCAGCGAGGCGTCGCAGGCGGTACGGACATAAGCCGGTGAGCCGTCGATGCGTCGCGCCCCGTCCGGCGTCCGGACGATGCCGAACTTGGTCGCCACCTGGACCTCCGCCCGCCGTCCGGCGATGGCCCGGCCAAGGAGTTGCTCGTTGGTGAACGGGCCGTACATGTCCGCGGTGTCCAGCAGCGTGACGCCCAGGTCCAGAGCGCGGCGGATCGTGGCCAGCGCCTCGGATTCCTCAGCCGTGCCGTAGAACTCGCTCATGCCCATACAGCCCAGACCCAGGGCGGAAACGGACAGGCCCGGGTCTGACGTACGGCGGCCCAAAGTACGACGTCGCATCGAAGGCTCCTTCACGGCAGGGCGGGGTCAGCGAGGGCAGGTCGGCGAGGGCAGGTCGGCGAGGGCAGGTCAGCGACGGCAGGGTCAGCGAGGACGCAGGACGGCAAGCAACGGTCGGTGATCGCTGGCCGTGGCTATGCCGGCTGCTTCGGGCACGTCGCAGGACAGGAACTCCAGCCGCGGGTCGGCGAACACGGCGTCGATCCGCTTGTGTGGCCGCTTCGCGCTGTAGGTGTGCCCGCCACCGCCGTCGGCCAGCCTGGCTGACAGCCGCGCCCAGGCGGGACCGTCAGGGGTCTCGTTGACGTCCCCGGCCAGGATCAGCGGCGCCGTCTGCTCCGCGAGCGTGGCGAAAACCTCGTCGACCTGGGCGAGCCGTTCGGCGTCGTCGAGGCTGAGGTGCATCGAAGCGACCGTGTAACTGTGCCCGCCCACCTCGATCTCGGCGATCGCCAGCCCACGCTGGTGCAGCCGGCGCCTTTTGGTCAACGTGACGTCCTTGGTCGCGCGAACGCGCACCCGCAGTGCGGCGAGCAGCAGCATCGCCCCCGCCGGCCGACCGCCGGTGACCACGACCAACCCGGACTCCCTGGCCAGCTTGGCGCACTTGGAGCGCCAGCGCAGGAAACGCGGAGCCTCCTGAACGCAGACAATGTCCGGGCGGCTGGCTCGGATCACCGCGGCGACGGCCGCCGCGTCATCGCGCAGCGAGCGGACGTTATAGCTCAGCACGCGAATCGTTCCAGGGGCGCTGTCGGCTCCCGGGTCGATCCAGGTCCCGGGCAGCGGCGCCTCGGCGACGCTCACCCCGGCCGCCGGCGGTCCGGGGGGAGCCCCGACGCGTTCAGGAGCCCGACTCCACGCGCTTCTTGAGGCCCTTCAACGCGGTGTCGATGATCACCTTCTGTCCCTTGCGCTTGAACGCGCCGAGCATCGGCATCTTCAGGTCGAGGGCCAGGTCGTAGGTCACCGTGGTGGCGCCGTCGGATTCGACCAGCCGGTACTCGCCGTCCTGGGTCTTCATGGTCTTGCTCTGGACCAGGTGCCAGGACACCGCGTCCGGGCGGCTCCAGTCATAGGCCAACACGTACTCGTCCTTGATGATGCCGGCGTCGAGGACGAAGCGAACCTGACTCGCCCGGCCGTCGGCGTCGGAGTCGACCACTTGGGCCTGCTTGACCATGTCGACCCACTGCGGGTAGGACTCGAAATCGGCAATAACCTTCATCACCGCCGCCTTGTCGGCGCCGATGACGATGCTGTCACTAGCCTGGTCAGCCATCCGCCTACGCTCCCTCTGCCGCTGGTCGCAATCCGTCCCCGGGGCAGGCTACCGGGCCGGGTGTTCGAGGCATCCCCGGCTCCCGGCCGCTCTCCAGGGAGTCCTTGAGAGCCCAGGTATTCCGCTTGAGCGCGGCCGCCTCCCGGCGGGCGATCCGCCGGGCCGCTCGCCGCACCCGCCAGGGCAGCCCGCCCAGCGGTTCGGTATCGCTGCCCCGCCGGGTCGGCTCCGCCCGGAGGAAATAGTGCAGGATCACCCCGTCCGCGAACGCCTCCAGCCAGACTTCGCTGCTGCCGACGACCTCGCCGGTCACGGTCCAGCGGAATCCGGCTGCTCCCCGGTCCATGAACACTGCCAGGGTCTGGTTCGGCCACCAGGCTCGCCACAGCGCCGGATCCGCGAACGCGACGGCGAGCCGAGCCGGGTCGGCGACCAGGAAGCTCTCGTCCAGCAGGTCGATGCTCGACACCGGCCAAGTATCGCGGGTCGGCTGCCCGTCGCCCAGAGCGCACCGGATTCAGGTCGCCGCGGGACGTTGGCCTCATGACGGGTTTCCGCAGGCAGGCTAGCGTCGAGGTAACCGAATCGTTCCTGGAGCGACCGTGCGCGAGTACACCACACCGCCCGTCATCGATCTACGGCCAGAGGAAAACCTCACCGACATCGTCTTCCGCAACGCGGTCGAGGCGCCCGACGCGGTGGCCCTTTCCCGCAAGGACGGCAGCAGCTGGACGGACGTCACCGCCCGGCAGTTCGCCGACCAGGTGATCGGGCTCGCCAAGGGTCTGATCCGGGCCGGCATCGCACCGGGTGACCGCGTCGGCCTGCTGTCCAAAACCCGGTACGAGTGGACGCTCGCCGACTTCGCCATCCTCTGCACCGGGGCGGTGGTCGTACCCATCTACGAGACGTCCTCGCCGTCCCAGGTGTCATGGATCCTCGGCGACTCCGACGCCGTCGCCGTCATCGTGGAGACCGCCGAGCACGTCGCCACCGTCGACGGAGTCCGGGCGGACCTGCCGAACCTGCGCCTCGTCTGGCAGATCGAGGCCGGCGATCTGGACACCCTGGCCGACGACGGCGAGTCAGTGCCCGATCAGGACCTCTCCGAGCGCCGGGCGGCCCTGTCCGGCGACACGCTGGCCACCCTGGTCTACACGTCGGGTACCACCGGCCGGCCCAAGGGTTGCGAGCTGACTCACCGCAACTTCCTCTTCGACGCGCTCACCGCGACCCGGGCGATGCCCGACGTGTTCCGGCTGGGCACCTCCACGCTGCTCTTCCTGCCGCTGGCGCACGTTCTCGGCCGGGTCATTCAGTACGGCACACTCGCCTCGAAAGTGCGCCTCGGTCACACCGCCGAACTGAAGAACCTGCTCGGCGATCTCGCCGAATTCCGACCAACCTTCATCCTCTCCATCCCACGCATCTTCGAGAAGATCTACAACGCCGCCAAGATCAAGGCGGACTCCGGCGGCAAGGGCAAGATTTTCGCTCTCGCGGAGGCCACCGCGGTGGGCTACAGCGAGGCGCTGGATCGCGGCCGCCCCAATCCGGTGCTGACCGTCCAGCACCGGATCTTCGACCTGCTGGTGTACTCCAAGATCCGGGCCAGCCTCGGTGGTGAGGTGCGGTACTCCATCTCCGGCGGCGCGCCGCTCGGCGCCCGGCTGGGCCACTTCTTCCGGGGCATCGGCATCACGATCCTGGAAGGGTACGGGCTCACCGAGACTTCCGCGGCGGCCACTCTGAACCTGCCGGCCGCCATCCGGATCGGCACCGTGGGCCGGCCGGTGCCCGGGGCTTCCGCCGCGATCGCCGAGGACGGGGAGGTGCTGCTCAAAGGGCCGCACGTGTTCCGGGGCTACTGGCGCAACGAGACGGCCACCAAGGACGTGCTGGAGCCCGACGGCTGGTTCCACACCGGCGATATCGGCGAGCTGGACGAGGACGGCTTCGTGCGGATCACCGGCCGGAAGAAGGAGCTGATCATCACCTCGAGTGGGAAGAACGTCGCTCCCGCCCAGCTCGAGGACAGCCTGCGGGCCCACGCCCTGATCAGCCAATGCATGATCGTCGGTGACCGCAAGCCGTTCATCGCCGCCCTGATCACGCTGGACCCGGAGGCGCTCGCCGGCTGGCAGGAGCGCAACGGCAAGCCAGCCGCCACCGTCGCGGAGCTCAAGAAGGACCCCGATCTGATCGCCGCCATCGACGCCGCGGTCGCCGATGCCAATCGGACCGTCAGCCGGGCAGAGGGGATCCGTGCCTACCGGATCCTCGACGTGGACTTCACCGAGGAGGGCGGCCAGATGACCCCTACCCTCAAGCTCAAGCGCAACGTGGTCCTGGCGGAGTTCGCCGCCGAGATCGACGCGCTGTACGCCTGAGCAGGCACCGGGCATCGCCGCCGTTGTCCTCCGTTGTCCACGGCGGTTTCCGGTATGACACCGTGCAACCGGTGAGCGCACAACCGGGCCCGTGGAGTCGTGGGCGCGCCGAGCGTGACGGGCTGCTCGCCGAGGCCCGGGCGGCCGCCCGGACGGTCCAGATAGCCGGGTCGGTGACCGCCGGGCTGGCCGAGGACCTGCTGGCCGGCCTGGAGTCGGTGGTCGATTACGAGCACGCGGCCGTATTCACCGGATCCGCCGACGACTCCGGGCCGCCGGCGCGGCCAGGCGCCGGCGTCTTGCACCTGTTGGCCGCCAGGCCGACGGAGGCGGCGACGGCCGGCTGGGATGTCGACCTCGGCGGGGACTCAGCGCTGGCCGCGGCGTGGCACGCCGGCGCTGCACAGGTCATCGGCGCTCAGCACCACCGGCGCTCGGCCGCTCACCCTCCGGGCAGCGCCCTGGCACTGCCCCTGGGCACCGGATTTCGCCCGTTTGCCCTGGTGGGCCTGGAAACCGGGCAGCCCGGGGCCTACCCGGCGGAGGTGGTCGGTGCGGCCTACGAGTGCCTGGCCGAGTGGGCGGCGCGGCTGGAACTGGCTCTGCTCCTCGACGAGGTCCGGATGCGAGCAGCCGCCGAGGAGCGCCGCTGGCTGGCGCGGGAGGTGCATGACGGGATCAGTCAGGAGCTGGCCGCCCTCGGCTACGCCTTGGACGAGGTGATCGCGGAGGAAAGGCTGGGACACCCGAACGGGTCCGCGGCCCTGGCCGGCGTGCGGCACCACCTGTCAGAGCTCGTGCGGGACCTGCGCGGCACCCTCGGCGAGTTGCGCGCCGCGGTACCGGTCGGCTCGGATCTGCCCACCGCGCTGGCCGAGCGGGCACGGCACCTGGCCGACCGCAGCCGTTGGGCCCTGCATCTCGATCTCCAGACCACCGGCGGGCGCCTGCCTCCCGTCGTGGAGGCCGAGTTGTTCCGGATCGGGCAGGAGGCGCTGATCAACGTGGCCAAACACGCCTCGGCCGGCCAGGTGTGGCTCACCTGCCACGTCGCGGCCCCGTCGGCTGTGATCACTGTCACAGACGACGGCACCGGCCGCTTGGACAGGCGCCCCAGGTCCGACAGTTATGGATTCGTCACCATGTCGGAGCGTGCCCAACGGCTGGGAGCGTCGTTATGCGTGCGGGAGCGCCGACCGACCGGGACAACTGTCGAGGTCCGGCTCGGAGGCCCCGGCGGCCCGCGGGGGGCCGTCGGTACCGCCAACCGACGGGAACAGGGCGATGACGAGCGCGACAGTGTCCAAGCCGAGCACGACGCCGATCCGGGTCCTCTTCGTCGATGACCACGAGCTGATTCGAGCCGGCTTGCGGCGCGCGTTCGAGCGGGCCGGAGACTTCTTCGTGGCCGGGGAAGCCGGCACCGTCGCCGGCGCGGTGGAACAGGTCGCGGCGCTGCGCCCGGACGTTGTCGTGCTCGACGTCAACCTGCCCGACGGCAGCGGCATCGAGGCCAGCCGGGAACTGCGGCGGCGCTACCCCGGGCTGGGCATCGTCATCGTGACCATGTACTCCGGGGACAAGCAGCTGTTCGGGGCACTGGAGGCAGCGGCGTCGGCGTTCGTCTCCAAGGACGCGCCGGCGGGCGACGTGATCACCGCGGCGCGGCATGCGGCCACTGCGCCGACCGCCTTCGCGGCCGCCGACCTGGCCGGCGCCATGCGCCGGCGGCTGGCACCCAGCGGCCCGCAGCTCTCCCGCCGGGAACGGGAGGTGCTCGAACTGCTTGCCGAAGGCCTCGGGGTGGCACAGATCGGCCGCCGGCTCTACATCAGCGAATCCACGGCCAAGACCCACGTCTCCAAGCTGTACGAGAAGCTGCGCGCCAACAACCGGGCGCAGGCGTTGATGTCCGGCATGCGCCTGGGGTTGATCGGCGCCGGTGCCGGCACGGGGGTGGGTACCGGCGCCGACGACCGCCGGTACGGCAGCGCCTAGCGGTAGCGGGCGTCGGGAGCTAGCGGGGCGGCCCTGGGCCGACCAGCAGATCGCGCAGCCGCCCGGCGGCCACATCCCAGCGCCACTCGCGCTGCACCCAGGCCCGGCCGGCCGCTCCCAGCGCCGCCGACCGAGCCGGATCCGACAGCAGGTCGCCCACCTCCCGTCCGATGGCGGCCACGTCCCGGCCGTCCAGCACGGCGCCGGTGATGCCGTCCCGCACCGCGTCCGGCGCCCCGCCGGAGCGGCCGGCGACCACCGGCAGGCCGGTTGCGGACGCCTCCAGGTAGACGATGCCGAGGCCCTCGACATCCAGACCGCCGCGCCGGGTCCGACACGGCATGGCGAACACGTCGCCGGCAGCGTAGTGGGCGGGCAGCGCCGGCCCGTCGACCGTGCCGGTGAAGACCACCGCGTCGCCGACGCCGAGGTCGCCGGCCAGGCGCTGGAGGGCGGAGCGGTACGGTCCACCGCCGACCAGCAGCAACGCGGCGCCCGGTACCCGCGCTTGAATCGCCGGCAACGCCCGGATCAGCGCGTCCTGCCCCTTGCGGGGCACGAGCCGGGAGACGCACACCACGACCGGTCGGTCGGACAAGCCATGCCGGGTGCGGACCGCGGCGCCGTTCGCCGCCGGTGAGAAGGCGTCGGTGTCCACTCCGGGCGTCAGCCGTACCAGCCGGCCGGCCGCCTCGCCGAGGGCGCCGGCGAGGCGGAGCCGGGTGTATTCGCACAGGTAGGTCACCGTGTCCACGTCGCGGCCGATCCGCCGCAGCGCCTGGCGGGCGCCGGGCAGCACCGCCCAGCCCGCCTCGTGTCCGTGGGTCAAAGCGATCACCCGCTCGGCCCCGGAGCGCCGAAGCGGCCGGGCGAGCAGGCCGAGCGGCGCGGCCGCGCCGAACCACACCCGGTCGCAGCCCTCGGCAGCGGCCACCGCGCGCACCCGGCGCAGCACGGCCGGCACCGGCAGCATCAGGGCTGTCGGGTGCCGGATCACCGGGAAAGGCTGCTGCGCGTCGAACGCCGCCGCGCCGGGCCAGGCCGGGGCGTAGGCCACGATCTCCCCGGCCCCTTGGCGCACCGCCAGGGCCTGCACGAAGGACTGAATACCGCCCGGACGAGGTGGGAAGTCGTTGGTGACGAGCAGGGTACGCACCCGGGTCAGTGCCCGGCGGTGAGCGTTCCGGCGGGCACCGGGGCGCCGTGCTGCCGTGCCCAGTTACGGGCCAATGCGATCCGCTCGGGCGGAGTCGGGTGGTCGGCGAACAGGGCGTACACCACCAGGTTGGGATGCAGGTCGGACAGGTTGGTCCTGGCCAGCCGCCGTTCCGATGCGATGAACGTCCTCGGGTCCCGGGTCAGATCCAGGGAGTGCACGTCCGCGCGGGCCTCGATCCGGCGGCTGATCAGATTCTGGGCGGGCATGCCCACCATGGTCAGGGCGGCGGCCAGAAAGAGCAGCAAGGCCACCGAGCGCGGGTCGCCAGCGGAGTCGACGCCGGCCCGGCGCAGCAGCGGCGGCCAGCTCATCGCCAGGTAGATCAGGCACACCGCCAACGCCATGCCGAGCGCGCCGAGGATGGTGCCGTGCAGCACGTCGTTCCGCTTGGCGTGCCCCAGTTCGTGGGCCACCACGAGCCGGACCTCCTCCGGCGAGGCCCGCAGCAGGGTGTCGTAGAGGACGATGCGCCGGGTCCGGCCGTACCCCGAGACGTAGGCGTTCAACGCGGTGGTCCGCCGGGAGGCGTCGGCGACCAGCACGTCGCGTACCGGCACGTCGTCCTGGCGGGCCAGGGCGAGCAGCGAGGTACGCAACTCCCCGGCCGGCAGCGGAGTGAACCGGTTGAACACCGGTTCGACAACCACCGGATACAGGAAAGACCCGAGGAACACCAGAATGGCACCGGCGACGGCGACTGGCAACCACCAGCTTCGCGGCGCCGCGCGGGCCAGGCCGTAGAAGCCGGCGACCGCCACACCCAGCACGACAGCGGTGATACCGAGGCTCCGGGCTTGGTCCTCCAGCCACGCCGGCCAGCCCTGGGTGGACAGCCCGTACCGGCGCAGCACCGCCTCGGCCCAGGCGTCCAGGGGCAGGGTGAGCAGCCGGCCGAGCACGGCGACTGCCAGCCCGCCGAGCAGCGCCGTGACCGGCCAGCTGCCGCCGAACGGGCGGGAGACCCCGCGCACCAGCCGGGAACCGACCGGCGTCAGGCCGAGGGCCGCGCCGACGACGAGGCCGAGGGCCAGGCTCAGGTACGCCGGTGGGCGGACCGCCCGGTGGAAGGCGGCCTCACGAGTGACCTCGGACGGGGGAAAGTCGGCCGCCGCGTCGGCGCTGACCCGCCCGCCCGGAACCCTGCCGGGCAACGGCGACCACGGGGTGGTGACCGCTGCGATGACCACCAAGGCCACACCGGCCAGCAGCAGGCCGAGCACTGCCCCCCAGCGTGGCACCGCACCCGGTACGGTCCGGGGCAGCTCGGCCAGACCGCTGCCGGAGGCCCCGCTCACGACAGCGTCGCCCGCAGGTAGGCGCGCCACAGCGTGACGAAGCCGGCCGGTGTGACGCCCAGCTCGGCGTTCAACGCCGAGCGCAGGGCGATGACCGGGGTCGGGCTGGCGGCCACCGCGCGGTAGAACCGCAGCAGCCCGGCCGTACCCGTTCGCGTAGCGATCAGGCGCACGGCGAGCCACGCCTGCTCGTACGCCTGGGCCAGTTTCGGGTTGGTGCCGGTGAACGCCTGATCCGCCGGCAGGCTGCTGGGAAGCTGCCCGGCCCGTACGTCGGTGGTCAGATCGGGGGCGGCGGAGGTGTCCGGCACCGGGGTCGAGCGGTAGGCGACGTAGTCGGCGAAGCCCTCCACCAGCCAGGTCGGGGCCGCGGCCGCGGTGACCGCCCGGGTCGCCACGTGGGTGATCTCGTGGGTCATCACGACGTGCCAGCCGAGCGCGCCGAGGCCGTCGACGTTGGCCGGATTGACCAGAATCCGGTTGCCGACCGCGGCCGTCGGGCCGGAGCCGCCGAGCTCAGCTGTGGCTACTGCCGCGATCCGGCTCAGGGACCGGTACGGCTTGTTCACGATCGTGGCGAGCTGCCGCTGGTTGGCCGGCACCACGATGGCCACCCGCTGCGGCCACCCACGGCCCCAGACCGAGCTGACCAGCGGGATGTCCCGTTCCGCCTCGGTGCGGAGCCGGCCGAGCATTCGGCGCTCCGACGGCAGACCGATGACGAGGGTGTGCGGGCCGGCGACCGTGGTGAGCGGCCCGAAGTCCCAGATTTCCCGCTGGGTACCGGCCGCAGTGCCGTCGAAGTCGGAGTCGGCGGCCAGCAACCAACGGGTGCCGCGGCGGAGGAACGTCAGGCCGGCTCGGGTCGAGGTCGGCGCGGCGTCATAGGACGCCAACCGGTAGAGCACCACCACCGTCCGCGGGGCGTAGAGCTCAGTCGCGCCACGGAACCGTACCGGGTCGGGCACCCTCCGACCGGTTGCCGGCGCGTCCAGCTCGTAGCTCCAGGATGCGAAACGCAGCGTGGACAGCGCGTCGAACAGCCGCTGCTGCGCCCGGCGGAAGGCCGGAACCGACGTGTCGACAGTGGCCAGGAACCGCCCCCGGTCGCGGTGCAGCACGGCATTGGCCCGGGTGGCGAGCAGGGCGGTCAGCGCATCGGACCGGCGCTGCGTCGCCGACGTGACCGGCGTGCCAGCGGGACCCGGCGGGACCACCCGGGCCAGCGGGGGCCGGGTGGTCGCGTTGAAGGCGGGCCGCCGGTCTCCGGCGCGGAGTCCGATCACCAGGTCCGCGGCGGCCAGGGCTAGGACGACCAGGAGGAGCAGCCCAACCCGATAGGGGTGTCGCGGCCGGCGGATGCTCATCGGTGCCGCTCGGCCAGCCGCAGGCACGCCGTCACCAGGCCTATCGTAGGCGGGGCTCCGGCGCTCGGCCGGCGTCCGCGCACGGAGGCCAGTCAACCGGTACCGGTGTCCGGGAGAAGGAGTCGCAGCGGCGGCACCAGCCCGCCGGCCGCCAGGGCGCCCAGCGCGGCCACCTCGACGGCGTCGACGTGCACCGGATCGGCCCGGGCGTGGCCCGCCGGGTCATAGTCTGCGCAGCTGATGTCCACCGGGTAGCAGTCCACAGGGTCACGGTCCACGGGGTCATGGCCCGGGTCATGGCCCACGGGGTCATAGCTCACTGCGACATCCTCCGGTGGGCCACCGAGCAGCACGGACACCACGCAGTCCCCGCACGCCAGCCCGCGCACCACGCAGCGGTCGCAATCGATCACCATGGCCGTTCCCCTTTCCACTCCTCATGAGCGGTCTGGTGCGACGCTAGGCCGGTGGTGGGACAGTTTCGGGGCTCAGCCGCGACCCAGTACCCGCAGCAGCCCGATGGAGGGGACCGGGCGGGCTCCGCTGCGCCGGACGCCGTCGGCGACTTCCCGGTCGGAGGAGACCACGATCACCGGGCGGCCGTTCGGCTCGGCGGCCGCCAGCAGCCGGATCCGGTCATCGGCGGTCTCCCCCGGCAGGCTGAACAGCATCCGGACCCCCCGCGGCGTCTGCACGCGAACACCGGGCACGTCGGTGCCGTCGAAGACCACCGTCACCTCGGCGCCGGTCCGGGCGGCCAGCCCGGCCAGGCTGGCGACCAGCCGGTTTCGTTGCGCCTCCAGCGGCAGCCCGCCATACCCGGTCTTGGTCACGTTGTAGCCGTCCACGATCAGATGTACCCGGGGCAGTCCGAGGAGCTCCTCGAGCACGGCTGGGTCTTCCGCTTCCAGCCCCCGCGAGCCGCCCGGGAGGTCGGTACCGGTGGGATCGGCGGCGGCCATCTCGGCGGCGATCGCGTCCGCCGGCCGCTCGGTCGTCGGGGGTAGCGCGAGTTCCCGACGGAGTCCGGTCGCCGCGTCGACGACCGTGTCCAGCAGTATCCGCAGCCGGATGTCGGCTGCGCCCCGGCCTTCCCGGGCGGCCCGCCGGACGCCCTCCAGCGCGCTCTCGGCCTCGGCGAGCCGGCCGCGCAGCCGCCGCGCCTCCGCCTCCGCCGCCGCGACCGCGGCAAGGGAGCGGGTCCGGTCGGCCTCAGCCTCGGCCCCCACCGAGGCCGCCTGGGCTTCGGCCGAGCGGGTGCGCTCCCGGGCGTCTCCCAGCCGGCGACGCAGGTCGGCCGACTCCGCCCGGGCGGCCGCAACTTCGGTGCGTGACCGCTCGGCCTCGGCGCGGCGCTCCGCCCGCAGCGCGCCGAGCTGCTCCTGCAGCCGGTTCACCACGCCATCCGAGGCCGACCGGCTGGCGCGTGCGGTAGCCGCCTCGGCGGCGTCGGCGGCCTGTGCAACGAGCCGACGCCAGCCCTGCGACCGGAGCAGGTACGCCGCCGCGGCCGCCTCCTCGACGGGCAGCGCGGGCAACTGGGAGCCGGCCGCCATGGCCGCGGCCAGCTCCGGCAGTCCGCCGCGGACCGCCTCGGCGATGCGCTCCCGGAAGTCGGCGTCGCCCTCCAACGCCGCGGCAATCAGCACACCGCCGAGCCGGGGACGTTTGGCCGGGGCGAATCTGGCCACCCGACGCAGCGACGGCGGCACGTCCTCGGGGGGCAGGCCGCCGAGCCGGTCGGCGGCCAACGCGATCACCCGGAGCCGAACGCCTTCCGGCAGCCGCGCCGGGGCCGATTCCTCGGCCGGCTCGTCGTCGGCAGCCGCACTCTCGGCCGGGGCACTCTCGGCCGGCTCACCCTCGGCCGGCGGGTCGGGCTCGGGCGGCTCCGGCCTGGTCACACCGCTCCCTCGGCCCGCAGCCCGGCGATGGCGTCCGGGTCCCGCCCGAGCTCTGCGAGCAGCGCGTCGGTATCGGCGCCGAGCCGCGGTGGGTGCCCCCCCGGGGCGCCTGGCGTGGCCGAGAGCCGAGGCACCACGCCGGGCACCGGAAGCGTGGACCCGTCGTCCAGCGGCAGGTCGATCACCGCCCCCCGGCGACGGTGCTCCGGGTCGGCGAACGCCTGGTGGATGTCGTACACCGGGCTCACGCACACGTCGAGCCCGTCAAGCTCGGCCAGCCACTCCGCCCGCGAACGGCGCCGGAAGACCTCCGACAGCCGGTTCCGCAGCTCGTCCTGCCGGGCCTCGTCGTACTGCCAGTCCGTCAGCTCGGCCACGCCAAGTCGGTCACACAGCGTGGCGAAGAACCGGGGCTCCAGCGGGGCCACCGCCACCGACGCGCCGTCCGCGCAGGCGTAGACCCCGTAACAGGCGTACCCGCCGTTGATCACTTCGGCGCCCGGCTGCGGCGACCGGCCGCTGACCGCGTACGCACCGGCGTGCACGGTCAGCCAGGACAGCACGCCCTCGCTCATCGCCACGTCGCAGAACTGCCCGGCACCGGTCCGGTCCCTAACCCGCAGGGCAGCCAGGATCGCCACCAGCGCGAGCAGCGCGCCGCCACCGAGGTCGGCGACCTGGAGCCCGGGTGGCCACGGACCCGACTCCCGGGTACCCGAGAAGGACAACGCACCTGAGGCCGCCTGGTAGTTCAGGTCGTGGCCAGCCAGTGCGGCCCGGCTGCCGTCCGCCCCGAAACCGGAGATGGCCGCGTAGACCAGCCGCGGGTTGACCTGCGCCAACGTGGCGTACCCGACCCCGAGGCGGTCCATGACACCGGGGCGGAAGGACTCGACCAGCACGTCGGAGGTACGAACCAGCGCGCGCAGCACGTCGCACCCGGCCGGCGTCTTCAGATTGCACGTTATGGACCGCTTTCCCCGGCTGAGCGCCAGGAAGGGGCCGGACATCCCGTTGGAGGCCGGGGGTGGCCAGTCCCGCAGCGTGTCGCCCTTACCGGGCTCCTCCACCTTGATGACCTCGGCACCGAGATCGGCCATCAGCAGCGTGGCGTAGCCCCCCGGTAGCAGCCGGGTGAGGTCGAGCACCCGCAGGCCGGCCAGCGGCCGCTCGGCCGCCGCGCTGCCGGCAGCCTCCACTCCGCCAAGCGCGCGCACGTGGCTGCCCCTTCCGATCGATTCACCGCCGCAGCCAACCGTAACCGGCCGCGTCCGGCCCAGCCGACCGCCAGCGCCGAGCTCCGGCGGTCGCCGCCACCCTCCGCCGCGACGAACCGGACCCAACGGCCGCAATCCGGATCGCCACTCTCAGCGAACGTTCAGCATGGCGCCCACTACCGACGATGATCGTCGCGCTCGAAGGCCGCTCCGGCACGTGCTCCGGCCCGGTACCTTCCTGGTGCTCGGTGCCGCCGCCGCGCTGGCCATCGGCGGCACCACGCTGGCCGTGCGCGCGACCGGTCGGAGCGCGGCCGCCCAGCCGCCATCGGTCACCAAGCTGACGCTCCCAGGCTCGCCGGGCAACGCCGCGTTCGCTGCGCTGGCCAGCTCGCCACCGCTGCCGGCCGTGGCCGCGGCGGCTCCGCGAGCCGCCGTGTCGCAGTACCTCACCGCCCGCCGGCTGGGCTACGACCGGGCCTCGTACGCCTTGTTGCCGGCCGGCGTCCGCAGCCGGTACCCCTCCCTCGCGCAGTGGTCGTTTGCCGTGCGAAGCAGCCCGCGCCCGACGGCTTTCGCTCTGACCGGGCGGGCGGTGGCCACCACCGGCGGCGTCGCCGTCAGTGCGGCGCTGCGCCAGGTCCCGAAGCTCGACCCGATCGCCGGATACGTGCCCGCCCGGCTGACGGCGACCTACCTGGCAGTCCCCTCCGCGGCCGGCTGGCAGGTGCAGCCCGATCCGATCGACGGCGCGGCGACCCTGCCCTCCGACCGTGGCGCTGCCAACGCGGCCTCGGCGTGGCTCGCCGCCCGCACCGCCTGCGACGAGCGGGCCACCCGGGCCGTCCAGGCGAACGACCCGCTCCTCGGGACGCCGGCGTTGGCAGCCGCCCCCTGCAAGCTCCGCACCGCGTGGCAGACCGGCGCGGTCGAGCGGCTCGCGGAGGGGCCGGCGGATCGCCCGTTCACCGCCGCCTACGGCAGCGGCGCCGGCTTCTGGGGGCGACTGGTTCCCATGATCAGCCCGAAAGGCCGGTTCTACGCCGCGCTCGCGCCACTCGGCGAGCGCTGGGTGGTCATCGGCCTGCTCGCGGACCGCAACGGGGGTTAGTGAAGGAGGTTCCGCCGCGTCCGGGCGCTTCCCGGCGCCGGCTCCGCCGCCTGACCCCGACCGCGGATCCGGCCGCTCAGCCCGCAGTCCGGACAACCGTCCAGGCTGTTCCACCAGCACGACGAGCAAGGAGAAACAGTGGGAACACCTATGCGAAGGGCCGGTCGGCGCGCGCTGCTGCCGGCTCTGGGGGTGGCCGCAATCCTGGCCGCCGCCATCGCTCCGGCGGCGGCGTCCAGCCACCGCGAAGCGCCACT
Source organism: uncultured Actinomycetota bacterium (assembly GCA_963814355.1). Classification (GTDB taxonomy): domain Bacteria; phylum Actinomycetota; class Actinomycetes; order JADGOV01; family JADGOV01; genus JADGOV01. The sequence goes on from CAWFCZ010000018.1 coordinate 329,251, forward strand.
CATCAGTGCCGACCCGGTGGCGGACAACACGGACGTGTACGCGTTCGTCAGCCCCGACAAGCCGGACACCGTCACCCTGATGGCGAACTTCATCCCGTTCGAGGAGCCGGCCGGCGGCCCGAACTTCTACCGGTTCGGCGACGACGTCCTCTACCGGATTAACGTCGACAACGACGGCGACGCGGTCCCGGACGTCACCTACGACTTCCGGTTCACCACCACCGTCGGCAACGGCAACACGTTCCTCTACACCACCGGGGCGGTCACCACGCCTCGGGACCCGGACCAGAACGTCGTCCAGAACTACACGGTCACCCGTACCGAGGGCGGCTCGTCGCAGACCTGGTCGAACGACTTGTCCACGGTGCCGTCCAACGTCGGCCCGGTCTCCGATCCGAACTACGCCTCGCTCGCCCGGGACGGCGTGCACGGCATGGGGGTCGGGCGGGTCTTCGCCGGCCAGCGGGACGACCCGTTCTTCGCCGACACCGGGTCGATCTTCGACCTGGGTCAACTGCGGCCGTTCCAGCCGGCGTACAAGCCCAAGCCCCGCGCGGCCGCGGCCGGCAAGGACGGTCTCGGCGGCTTCAACGTGAACACCATCGCGATGCAGCTCCCGAAGGCGATGCTCACCAGGGACCACAAGCCGGTCTTCGGCCCCACCGCGCCGAACGCGGTAATCGGGGTGTGGAGCACGACGTACCGTCGGGCAACCACCACGCTGGCGCCGGGGAAGAGCACGGGCAGCGGCGGCTGGGTGCAGGTTTCCCGGCTGGGCAACCCGCTGGTCAACGAGGTCGTCATCCCGCTGAAGGACAAGGACACCTGGAACGGCAGCGTCCCGTCCGGCGACGGCCAGTTCGCCAGCTCCGTCCTGAACCCGGAATTGGCTGGGCTGGTCACCGGCCTGTACGGCGTCAAGACCCCACCGGCGCCGCGCAACGACCTGGCCACCATCTTCCTCACCGGCATTCCCGGCCTCAACCAACCGGCAAACGTCACCCCCGCCGAAGAGCTGCGGCTCAACATGGGCGTGGCGCCTACGGCCAAGGAGAACCCGCTCGGCGTGCTCGCCGGGGACAACGCGGGCTTCCCCAACGGCCGTCGACTCGGTGACGACGTCACCGACATCGAACTGCGGGCGGTGGCCGGTGGTACGCCGTTCACCCCCGAGTTCAACACGTCGCCGAACAACGACCTCGGCGACGGCGTGAACCGCAACGACAAGCCGTTCCTGAAGGCGTTCCCGTACGCGGCGACCACGTGGCAGGGATACCAGAACACCCACGGCACGACCGGGAGCAAGACTCCGCCGACCCTCGCGCCGTGACGGAGCAGCCCCAGCAATGACCGCACCAGACGTGCGTCCCACGCGGGAGGCCCGCTTCGCCGGGCCTCCCGCGGAGGGACCCCAACCGCCGGCCCGCCGCCGTCGGCAGCTGCTGGCCATCGGAGGACTTCTCGTCGCGCTGGTCGCGGCCGGAGTTGGTCGGTTCGTTTCCTTCCGCGGCGAGCACGGGGGTCTTCCGCCGGCCGGAACGGCCGTATCGGCCGCGGCCGCCGATCCCAGCCCGGCCGGGCAGGTGCTGCGGTGGCAGACCGCGCTGCACGACTACCCCGGCCAGCCGGCGCTGCTGACCAACCTCGGGCTCGCCTACCTGTCCCGCGCCAAGGAGACGGCCGACTCGACGTACTACGCGCTCGCCGACCGTGCGCTGGCCCAGTCCTACCGGATCGGCCCGGGCAACCTGCGCACCATGGTCGGCACCGGCCTGCTCGAGCTGTCTCGGCACGACTTCCGCGCCGCCCTGTCCCTGGGGCAGCGCGCCGCGGCCGCGTACCCCTCCTCCGCCGACGCGCTCGGCGTGGTGGTCGACGCCCAGGTCGAACTCGGCCGCTACGCCGAGGCGGACCGCAGCGCACAGCAGATGGTGAACCTGCGGCCGAACACCGCCAGCTTCGCGCGGATCTCCTACCTGCGCGAGCTGCAGGGCGACCCGGCCGGTGCCTTGAGCGCCATGACCCAGGCAGCCACCGCGGGCGGCGGCGCCGGGCAGGACGAGGCCTACGTGCAGTCTCTGGTCGGCGATCTGGAGCGCCAGCAGGGCAAGGCGAGCGAAGCCCGGTCGGCGTACCGCTCGGCGCTGGACTCGGTGCCGTCCTACGGTCCGGCGGAGCTGGGCATGGCCCGGCTGTACGCCGCCTCCGGACGGCTGGCTGTGGCGGCGGCCCGGCTGAGCACGCTGATCACCCGGCTGCCGCTACCCGAGACCGTCGCCTTCTACGGCGACGTCCTTGCCGCCCAGGGCCGCCGGTCAGCGGCCGGCCAGCAGTACGCCCTGGTCCGCCAGATCGAGAAGCTGCAGCAGGCCAACGGGGTGGTCGTGGACTACGAGTCGGCCCGCTTCGAGGCCGACCACGCCCGGGACCCCGGCGCGGATCCGGCCCGGGCGGTCGCGCTCGCCCGAGCCGCCTACGCCGCCCGGCCGACGATCTACGGCGCGGACGTGCGGGCCTGGGCGTTGCGCCAGGCCGGCCAGCCCGCCGCCGCGCTGCGGTGGGCGAACTCCGCGCTGCGCTTCGGTACCCGTGACCCCGCGCTGTGGTGGCACCGGGCGATGATCTCCGCCGACCTCGGCGCCCTGGCGCCGGCCCGCCGCGACCTGGCCACCGCGCTGCGGATCAACCCAGCGTTCTCGGTACGCGACGCCGCCGCCGTCCGGGCGCTGGGCGGGCGGCTCGGCGTGGCGGTGCCGCGGTGAAGCGTCGCCTGGCGCTGGTGGGCGCCCTGGTTTCGGGGCTGGTCCCGGCGCTGGTGCTCGCCCTGGCCGGTACCGCCTCGGCTCATCCGCTCGGGAACTTCACGATCAACCAGTACTCCGGCCTGGTCGTCACCGGCTCCGTGCTGCGGGTCGACTACGTGGTGGACATGGCGGAGATCCCAACCTTCCAGCTCCGCCCGCAGCTGGACCGCGACTCCGACGGAATGCTGTCCCCGGCCGAGTTGTCGGCCTACGCCGCGCCGGCCTGTACCCGGCTGGCGGGCGGGCTGGTCCTGGCGGTCGACGGGCGGGCGCTGCCGCTGCGGGCGGGAACCAGCGGCGCGACCCAGCCACCGGGCCAGGCCGGCCTGCCCACCCTGCGGCTGCGCTGCGGGCTGAGCGCGCCGCTCACGCTGACCGGCCAGGTGGGGATCACCTACCGGGACGGCAACTTCGCCGACCGGGTGGGCTGGCGCGAGATCACCGCAGCCGGGGACCGCACCACGCTCACCCGCTCCGACGTGCCGGCGCGCAGCATCAGCGCGGAGCTGTCCGCGTACCCGAAGAACCTGACGTCCTCACCGCTCGACGTCCGCACCGCGACCGTCGCCGTCCGACCCGGCGGCGCGCCGCTGGCCGGGACGTCGGACGCTACCGGCACACGTTCCCCGCTGCCGCGGGGGGTGGACCGAGCGACCACCGCATTCTTGGGTTTCATCAATCGAGCCGACCTCAGCGTCGGGCTGGGGCTGCTCGCGGTCCTGCTGGCGATCGCCCTGGGCGGCCTGCACGCCCTGGCCCCCGGCCACGGCAAGACCGTGATGGCCGCCTACCTGGTCGGCCGCCGCGGGTCACTGCGGACCGCGGCCACCATCGGTACCACGGTCACGCTCACCCACACCGCCGGCGTGCTGGTCCTCGGGGTGGCGCTGTCGGCCTCCACCGCACTGGCACCCGAACGGCTGTTCCCGGTCCTGGGCCTGGTCAGCGGGCTGCTGCTCGCGGTGATCGGCGCCGGTCTGCTGCGCGCCGCGCTGCGGCACGGCCCAGCCGGCCACCCGCATTCTTCCGGGCCGCACGGCCACTCTCATCGCCACGCCGAGCACGAGTCCCACGACCACGTCCACCCGCCCGGTCATGCCCAGGCCCCAGCGCACGCGCACCCGCCCGGTCATGCCCAGGCCCCAGCGCATCCGCACCCGCCCGACCAGTTGGGCGGCACCGGCCCAGGCGACGCCCCCAGGCGGCGCAGCCTGATCGCCATGGGCTTCGCCGGCGGCCTGGTGCCGAGCCCGTCCGCCCTGGTCGTCCTGCTCGGGGCGATCGCCTTCCACCGCGCCTGGTTCGGCGTGCTGCTGGTCACCGCGTACGGGGCGGGTATGGCGCTCACGCTCACCCTGGCCGGCCTGTTGCTCGTCCGGGCCCGCAGCCTGCTGGACCGTCGCAGCGGAGGCTCCATCCGGCTCGCCGGTGCCCTGAGCCGCGCTCTGCCAGTCGGCACGGCCGGCGTCATCACCCTGGTCGGGCTCGGCGTGGCGGTGCGTGGCGCGGCGGTCGTCCTGGGCTGAGCCCGCCTGGCGGCGCCTCGACCCGACGCCCCGAGCAGTTGAGCACACAGTGGTCCCTCAAACGATCTCCGCGACACGTTCGTCACGCTCGTGGCGATCACGTCGGTCGAGGCACTGTGTGCTGAAGTGCTCAGGACGTGCCCGCCATGACCCGGCTCGACGCCAGGAACGGCACTGGGGTCGGCGCTAGCCTGGGCAGCCGGGGTCTTGGAGGTCGGCGTGCGGGCTTGGCGGACGGCGGCCGTACCGACGGTCGGCGGAGCGCTGCAGGTCGGCGTCGCCGAGCCGGTCGACGCGACGGGCACCGAGACACCAGTGCTGCTGGCGGTCCACGGCATCACCGCGAACCACGTGACCTGGCGGCCGGTGGCCGAGCACCTCCCAACTCACCGAGTCATCGCCCCGGACCTGCGCGGCCGGGGCGGCAGTGCCGGCCTGGCGGGGCCGTATGGCATGGCTCGGCACGCCGATGACCTCATCGTTGCGTTGGACTCCCTCGGGGTTCAACGCGCAACCGTCGTCGGACACTCGATGGGGGGATTCGTCGCGCTGGTCTTCGCCCACCGACATCCCGATCGGCTGCACCGGCTGGTGCTGGTCGACGGCGGGGTCCCATTGCCGGTGCCGAACGGGGTAAGCACGGAGCAGCTGATCGAAGCCATTCTCGGGCCGGCCCTGGCCCGGTTGTCCATGACCTTTCCCGATCGGGCGGCCTACCGGGCGTTCTGGCAGGCGCATCCGGCGTTCCGGGATGGCTGGAGCGCCGACGTCGAGGCCTACGTCGACTACGACCTCGTCGGCAAGCCGCCGCAGCTGCGCAGCAGCGTCAGCCTGGAGGCGGTCCGGGCCGACTCGGTCGATCAGATCGAGGGCACCGCGCTGCGGGCGGCCACGAAGGCCGCTGCCGGCGGCCCGCTCTTCCTGCTACGGGCCCCGTTCGGTCTGCAGGGTGAGCCACCGGGGCTGTACCCGGAACCGCTCCTGACCTCCTACGCACGCCAGCTGCCCGGGCTCCGATGGGAGACGGTGCCGGCGGTGAACCACTACACCCTCCTGCTCAGCGAAGCGGGCGCCCGGGCCGTTGCCCAGGCCGTCCATGACCTCGACTGACGCCGCTTGAATCCGCCTAACCTGCACACCGAAAACCACGCTCGCACCGGGTGCATCCGGGCAATGCCGTCCTAGGCTGGGGTCATGGTGCTCTACCTGCTGGCCGGGTTGATCGTTCTATTGGTTGTCCTACCGCTGATCGGCGTCGCGCTGTGGGCCTTGATCAGCATGGTGGTCACCGGGTTGATCATCGGGGCGCTCGGCCGCCTCGTCATCCCGGGCCCTCAAGCCATCGGCCTGGTCCCGACCGTACTGATCGGACTGGGTGGCTCGGTGCTCGGCACGTTCCTCGGCGCCATCCTGCACACCGGGGGCCTGGTCACCCTCTTGCTGCAAATCGCCGTCGCCGCCGCCCTGGTCGCCGGATACGCCGGCCGCGGGCAGCGCGCACTGCGCCGCTCCGGCCGCGGCCAGCTCTCCGGCCGCCGGTACTGAGCGCTCCCCCGCTGGGTACGGCCTGCGGCTGAGCACCGGCCGCAGGCGGGCGAAACTGTCTCACCCCGTCCCTAACGTCCGGGGGCGTGACCGAGGCACCGCAACACCCCCCGCTTCAGGGCAGCCACGATCTCCGGGGCAGCTTCGATATTCAGGGCAGCTTCGATATTCAGGGCAGCTTCGACGAGCTGGGCACGCCGCTGCGCGAGGTGACGTTCCTGGTGGTCGATCTGGAGACCACCGGAGGCTCCCCGTCGACCTGTGCGATCACCGAGATCGGTGCGGTCAAAGTACGTGGCGGCGAGCTGCTCGGCGAGTTCGCGACTCTGGTCAATCCGCGCACCGAGATTCCCCCGTTCATCGCCGTCCTGACCGGGATCACCGACGCGATGGTGGCCACCGCGCCGATGCTGCCCGCGGTTCTGCCGGCCTTTCTCGAGTTCGCTCGCGGCACTGTCCTGGTGGCTCACAATGCCCCGTTCGACGTCGGTTTCCTGCGCACCGCGGCCGAGCGGCTTGAGCTGGACTGGCCCGGGTTCGCCACGGTGGACACCGCGCGGCTGGCGCGCCGGGTGATCACCCGCGACGATGCGCCGAATTGCAAGCTGGCCACGCTGGCCCGACTGTTCCGCACCGAGACCGAACCCTGTCACCGCGCCCTGGCCGACGCCCGGGCGACCGTGGAGGTGCTGCACGGCCTGCTGGAGCGCGTGGGCGGGCTGGGGGTGCACACCCTGGAGGAGTTGCAGACCTTCTCGACCCAGGTCACCGACGCCCAGCGGCGCAAGCGCCACCTGGCCGAGGGGCTGCCGCACGCCCCGGGCGTCTACCTGTTCCGGGACGCTGCTGGGCAGGTGCTCTACGTCGGGAAGAGTTCGGACCTTCGGCGGCGGGTCCGCACCTACTTCGTCTCCTCCGAAACGCGCAGCCGGATGGCCGAGATGGTCGGGCTGGCCGAACGGGTGGACGCCATCCGGTGCGCTCACGGACTGGAGGCCGAGGTACGGGAACTCCGGATGATCGCCGAGCACAAGCCGCGCTACAACCGACGCTCCAGATTTCCGGAGCGGGCCACGTACGTGAAGCTCACCCGGGAGCGCTTCCCGCGGCTGTCGCTGGTCCGAGCGGTTCGGGACGACGGCGGCACGTACCTCGGCCCGTTCGGTTCGGCTCGCAGCGCGCAACGGGCCGTGGCCGCGCTGCACGAGGCGTTCGGGCTGCGGCAGTGCAGCGGCCCGCTCTCGCCGCGTCGGCCGCGGACGGCGTGTGCGTTGGCCGGCATGGGTCGCTGTGGCGCGCCGTGCGAGGGCCGGGAATCGCCCGAGGACTACGCCCGGCACAGCACCGGCACCGTGACAGCCATGCTGAGTGACCCGCGCCAGGTAGTGGCCGCGGTCTCCGGGCGCATCCGCCGCCTGGTCACCGAGCAGCGGTATGAGGAAGCCGCGGTCCACCGCGACCGGCTGGCCGCCTTCATCCGCGCCGCCGCCCGGCGCCAGCAACTCGGTGCGCTCACCTCCATCCCGACCCTGGTCGCCGCCCATCCCGGCGCGGCCGGCGGCTGGGAATTGATCGTCGTCCGGTACGGCCGGCTGGTCGCCGCGGCTGTGAGCCCAACCGGCGCCGCCGTGCGGCCGCACGTGACCGGGCTGCTGGCCACCGCGGAAACCGTCATACCGCGGCCCGGTCCCACCCCGTGCGCCAGCGCCGAGGAAACCGAGCGGGTGGCGGTGTGGCTGTCCCGGCCTGGCACGCGCCTGGTGGAACTTGACGGCACCTGGGCTTCTCCGGCGTGGGGCGCCGGTGGGCTGGCCGGCTGGCTGGATCTGGCCTATCACGGTCGGGTACGGGTCGCCGAAGGGGAGGACACCCGCGGTCTGCGCCCGATGCACCGACCGGCCAGGACATTCGGCGGAGTAACGTGACCGGCCGTGATCACTGCGATAGTGCTTATCCGCTGCGCCGTCGAGCGGATACCGGAGGTGGCCGAGGCGATCGCCGAACTACCGGGCGTCAGCGAGGTCTACTCGGTCACCGGCGACGTCGATCTGATCGCGCTGGTCCGGGTTCGGGAGCACGAGGCGCTGGCCGATGTCATCGCCGACCAGTTGAGCAAGGTTCCGGGTGTCCGGGAGACCGAAACCCACATCGCCTTCCGGTCCTACTCCCAGCACGACCTGGAGGCCGCCTTCGCGCTCGGCTTCGACGAGGGTGCCGATCCGGACTAGCGGGAACCGGTCCAGATCAGTGGGCACCCGGTCCAGACCAGTGCGTACCGATCCGGCCTAGCGGCGCGGTCCGGGCTAGGCACCCTCCGCCGCGACCCGCCGGATCTCCATACTCACCGACACCCACCGCTGCAGGGTGCGCGCTGCCGCACCGCCGTCCAGCGCCTGTGCCGCCTTGGCCAGGGCCGGGCGAAGCCGGTCCACGATGGGTTCGGTGCCGCCGTCCAGCGCCGCCAACCCGGCCGCGGCGTTGAGGAGCACCGCGTCGCGTACCGGGCCCCGTTCGCCGTTCAGCACGCGGCGGGCGACCGCCGCGTTGTGGGCCGCGTCCGCTCCGCGCAGGTCCGCCAACTCGGCCCGGGGCAGGCCGAGGTCGGCCGGGTCCACGCTGTGTCGGGTCACCGAACCGTGCGCCACCGCCCACACCGTTGAGGTGGCGGTCGTGGTCAATTCGTCCAGGCCGTCGTCGCCGCGGAAGACCAGCGCAGAGGTGCCCCGCTCGGCCAGCACCCCCGCGATCACCGGCGCCATCGCCGCGTCCGACACCCCGACCGCCTGCGCGCCTGGTCGTGCCGGGTTCGCCAGGGGGCCGAGGAAGTTGAAGAACGTCGGCACGCCCAACTCCCGTCGCGCCACGGCGGCATGGCGCAGCGCCGGGTGGAACACGGGGGCGAAGCAGAATCCGATGCCCACCCGGGCGACACACCCGGCCACCCCTTCCGGAGGGAGGTCGACGACCACGCCGAGCGCCTCCAGCAGGTCCGCCGACCCGCACGCCGAGGACGCCGCCCGGTTGCCGTGCTTGACCACGGTGGCACCGGCGCCGGCGACCACCAGGGCAGCCATCGTCGACAGATTCACCGTGTGCGCCCGGTCGCCTCCGGTGCCGCAGGTGTCGACCACCGGCCCGTGGACGGCCAACGGCGCCGCCGCGTCGAGCATCGCCCTCACCAGGCCGGCGACCTCCGCCGCGGTCTCCCCCTTGGTCCGCAACCCGATCGCGAAGCCGGCCACCTGCGCCTCGCTGGCCTGGCCGGCCATGATCTCGCCCATCGCCCAGGCGGTGTCCGCTGACGTGAGGTGACCGCCGCGGATCAGTTCGCTGAGCAGGGCCGGCCAACTGGACATGGCACGCAGGCTAGTGGTCGGGGTGGCTCGCTGGCCCGGTGCGGTCAGTGGTCCAGGGCATCGCGCAGGGCCTGGGTCAGGCCGGCGGTGTCGATATGCAGGCGTGGAGCCATCTCGCGCAGCGCCGTGCCGGCCGCCGCCAGGGCATCGGCGGCCACCTGGACCGACGCCACGGCAGCCGCCACCACGGGGGTGTAGTCCGGCGCGAACGGCGCCGCGCATCGCGGGCAGCGTCCGGCGGCGGGTGGGGCGAGCATCTCCGGCACCGCGAACTGCGCTCCGCAGCGCCCGCACCAGGCGGTGATCTCCACGAGGGAGCCGATCAGGCCCGGCGGACCGGTAGTCCAGCCATCCGCGCCCGGAGCAGCGTGGCGACGGTCGCGGCCACGTCGATCGGATCCAGCGGGTGCGCCAGCGTGCCGTCGGAACGAGACCAGGCCGCGAGCCACGCATCATCGCGGCGGCCGACCAGGATGAAGACGGGTGGGCAATCGTCGATCTCGTCCTTCAGTTGCCGGCACAGGCCCATCCCGCCGGTGGGCCACGCCTCCCCGTCCAGGATCGCCAGGTCGACACCACCGGCGTCGACCTCGCGCAGCACCCCGGCACCGTCGGCGACCTCGCAGAACTCCACCGGCGGAAGATCCGCGGCCGGTCGACGCCCGATCGCCGATCGCAGTTCGTCCCTGGTTTGCCGGTCGTTGCTGTAGACCAGGACGGTCAACGCCTCAGGGCTGTCCACGGCGCCGATGCTAGGCGATCGTCGGCCGCCGCGTCAGCGCAGCCGACTCCGTCCCGGCGGGCAAGATCTCGGGGGGGTCCGGCGGGCATCGTCGAAGCTGGCGTAATAATGGCGTCCGTGGCGAGCGCTGTAGCGATGGAAACCCCCGCGCATGGGGGACGGAACCGCCCGAACATCGTCGCTGTGGGGACGATTGTCTGGCTCTCCTCGGAGTTGATGTTCTTCGCGGCGCTCTTCGCGATGTACTTCACGGTCCGGGCCGTCAGCAAGGGCGCCGGCGCGCCGTGGCCGCCGCCTCCGGTGGAGTTGGACCTCAAGACGGCGGCGCCGTTCACCATCGTCCTCGTGCTGTCCTCGATCACCTGTCAGATCGGGGTCTTCGCGGCCGAACGCGGCGATGTCCACGGCATGCGGCGCTGGTTCTTCTACACCTTTCTGATGGGTGCGGTCTTCGTCGCCGGCCAGTCCTTCGAGTACTTCGTGCACAACGACTTCACGATGGCCACTAACTCCTACGGCTCGGTCTACTACCTCACGACCGGTTTCCACGGCCTGCACGTCATCGGGGGGTTGGCCGCGTTCGTCGCCGTCCTGACCCGGTCGACCTTCGGAAAGTTCACTCCGGAGAAGGCGACCACGGCCATCGTGGTGTCCTACTACTGGCACTTCGTGGACGTAGTGTGGATCGCCCTGTTCGCCACCATCTACCTCATCCGCTGATGAGCGCGCCGCCGGCCCCACCTGCTCGTCTTTGCCCCGCTCGCTGCGACCGGTAAGGGAAACCGCCATCGTGACCTCAGTCGGATCTTCCACCGCGAAGCCCGCCGACGGCCGCCGCAGGCGGGCCCGCGGCCGGCGCCGCTCCGGTTACCTCGGCTTGGTCCTCATACTCGGGCTGCTGGGTGCGCTGTACTCCGCGGCCGCCCCGTCCGGCCGGGCCCAGGAGGCACCGGCCAACGCCTCGGAGGTGGCCCAGGGCCGGTCGATCTATCTCACCGGCTGCTCGTCCTGCCACGGCCTGCAGGCCCAGGGCACCAGCGTGGCGCCGAGTCTGATCGGGGTCGGTGCCGCGGCGGTCGACTTCCAGGTGGGTACCGGGCGGATGCCGTTGCGGCAGAACGGACCCATCGCCCAGCGCAAGCCACCGAAGTTCTCCCAGGCGGAGATCAACGCGATGGCCGCCTACGTCGCCTCACTGGCCCCGGGCCCGGCTATCCCGAGCAAGGACATGCTGAACCTGGCCAAGGGCGATACCGCGCGCGGCGGGAACTTGTTCCGCGCCAATTGCGCCCAGTGCCACAACTTCAACGGCAGCGGCGGGGCGCTCACCCACGGCAAGTACGCACCGTCGCTGTATCCCTCCACGCCCGAGCACATGTACGAGGCGATGCTCACCGGGCCGGAGCAGATGCCGGTCTTCGGCGACGGCCAACTCTCCCCCCAGGACAAGCTGGACATCATCGCCTTCGTCAAGCGGACCCAGGCTCAGGCCGACCCGGGCGGCTTCGGCCTCGGTCGGATCGGCCCGGTACCGGAGGGCCTGGTGGCCTGGTTGCTGCTCACCGGCGCCCTCGTGGTGGCCACGTTCTGGATCGGAGCACGGGTATGAGTGACGACGCGGGGCACAGCACTGAGCCGTCCTCGGCTTCCCCGCCCGGCGCTCTCCCCCCGGACACCGGAACGATCGAGGACTACGACCCCAGCTCGGAACCGGCCCCGGGAGGGGTGGAGGGCGGCGAGTCGGCGCTCCGCGCCGGCATCCCGACGGCCTCCGGCGACCCGGATCGACCCGTTCGCCACGTCGGCCCCCCGCCGCAGGGCGGCCCGGGTGGACCGGTCGGGCCGGTCGCCGCCCAGCAGATGACCAGCGAGGGCTACCAGCTCGACACCGCGCAGATGGACGCGGCGGAGGACCGGCGAGCCGAGCGACGGGTCGCCCTCGTTTTCCTGGTGTCGGTGGCGTCGACGATCGCGTTCATCGGCGCCTACATTTTCATGGACATCCACACCCCCAGCTACGGCGCCTGGCTGAACTACGTGCTCGGGGGCACGCTGGCTCTGACCCTGTTCGCCTTCGGCGCCGGTCAAATCCTGTGGGCCAAGCAGCTCATCCCGCACGAGTACGCGGTGCAGGACCGCCACGATGGCGCGTCTCCCCCGGAAGAGCGGGCGGAGTTGGAGGAGACCTTCATGAGGGGGGCCGACCAGCTCGGCATCGGTCGCCGACCGCTGGCCCGCCGGACCCTGCTGCTGGCCGCCGGTATTTTCCCGCTGTCCGGCGTCGTCGTGCTGCGCGACCTCGGGCCCGCGCCGGAGAAGAAGCTGCGGCACACCGCCTGGCGCAAGGGCAGCTACCTGGTGGACGTGGAGACCAAGCAGCGGATCAAGCTGGGCGACCTTCGGGTGGGTGCGATCTTGACCGTGTTGCCGGAGAACTTCGACGAGCAGCCCGAGGAGGAGTGGTCCACCTCACCCACCATCCTGCTGCGGCTCGGGGCGGGTGAGGACCGGCCGTTGAAGGGCCGGGAGAACTGGGGCGTCGGCGGGCACGTCGCCTACTCCAAGATCTGCACCCACGCCGGCTGCCCGACCAGCCTGTTCGAAACGCAGACCCGGAACCTGCTCTGCCCCTGTCACCAGTCGACGTTCAAGGTGACCGAAGGCTGCCGCGTCATCTTCGGCCCGGCCGCCCGATCCCTGCCACAGTTGCCGCTTGCGGTGGACAACCAGGGCTACTTCTTCGCGCAAAGCGATTACCGTGAGCCCGTCGGACCGAGCTTCTGGGAGCGTGGCTGATGGCCGTCAGCGCCACCGTATCCAAGCAGGCACTGCGCGAGATCGACGACCGGCTCGGCGGCGCCGGATGGCTCCGCAAGACGATGAACAAGGTCTTCCCGGACCACTGGTCGTTCATGCTCGGCGAGATCGCCCTCTACTCGTTCATCGTCCTGCTGCTCACCGGAGTATTCCTCTCGCTGTTCTTCGACGCCTCGGTCGAGAAGGTGATCTACCAGGGCAGCTACGTCCCGCTGCGCGGCGTCGAGATGACCCAGGCGTACAACTCCGCGCTGCACATCAGCTTCGACGTGCGCGGCGGGCTGCTCATGCGGCAGATCCACCACTGGGCCGCCCTGCTGTTCCTCTCCTCGATCGTCGTGCACCTGTGCCGAATCTTCTTCACCGGCGCTTTCCGCAAGCCGCGAGAGACCAACTGGCTGATCGGCGTGACGCTGCTGGTTCTCGGCATCCTGGAAGGCTTCGCCGGGTACTCCTTGCCCGACGACCTGCTCTCGGGCACCGGACTGCGGATCGCCTTTTCCATCGTCCTGGCAATCCCGGTGGTCGGCACCTGGGCGGCTTTCCTGCTCTTCGGCAGCGACTTCCCCGGTACGGCGTTCATCCCCCGGCTCTACGTCGTGCACATCCTGCTGATCCCCGGGATCCTGCTCGCCCTGATCACCTTCCACCTGCTGATGATCTGGCGCCAGAAGCACACCGACTTCGCCGGCCCCGGCAAGACCGAGGACACCGTGGTCGGCTCCCGGCTGTGGCCCACCTATGCCCTGAAGGGCGGCGGCTTCTTCTTCATCGTGTTCGGCATGACGTCGTTGCTCGGCGCGGCGTTTCAGATCAACCCGATCTGGCTCTTCGGGCCGTACAACCCCTCGCACGTCTCGGCCGGTTCCCAGCCGGACTGGTACATGGGCTTCCTCGACGGCGCGATGCGGTTGATGCCGGGCTGGGAGACCAACGTCCTGGGGCACACCATCAGCTGGAACATTCTGGTCCCGTCCATCATCCTGCCCGGGATCATCTTCACCTTCATGGCGATCTACCCGTTCCTCGAGGCCTTGGTCACGGGAGATCATCGCCATCACAACCTGCTGGACCGGCCGCGCAACCGGCCGAGCCGCACCGCGCTCGGCATGATGGCACTGACCTTCTACTTCCTCCTGTTGCTCGGCAGCAGCACGGACGTGCTGGCGGTCATCTTCCACCTGTCGTTCAACGACCTGATCTGGGCCTTCCGCGTCCTGCTGTTCATCGCCCCGCCGGTGGCCTACTACCTGACCCGCCGGGTCTGCCTCGCCCTGCAGCGCTCCGACTCCGAGGTGGAGCACCACGGCGTGGAAACCGGGATCATCTCCCGGTCCCCGAGCGGGGAGTACACCGAGCGGCACGCCCCGACGCCGACGCCGAAGGTGCCGGAGTTGGTGGCCGTCGGCGGCGGCGAGGGTGGCGCCGCCGCGGCGGCGGTCACCAGGACCCGGCGGCGGAGAAGCCGGAACAATCGTCGGCGCGGCGACGGACAGGGACCGGGCGGCGGTTCCGACGGCGGCAACGGCAGCGTCGTCACCAAGGCCAGCCGGGCGCTCGGCGGCTTCTTCTTCGACCGGGGGAAGCCGCCGGCACGGCCCGACTCGGAACCCTCGACGACCGTGAGCCGCCGATAACCCGGCTGTCGCACGACCGCAATCGACCGGACCCGCAATCGACCGGACCGAAATCAAGCGGACCGGATCAACCGGACCGCAGCCCAGTGAAGCGCCGCAAGGCCTCGGCCCGCTCCGCGGCGTGGTCGACGATCCGCTCCGGATACCCGCCCGGCAGTCCCCCGACCGACCGCCACGGCTCGTGCACGGCGGGCCCGGCGACGGCGCGCAACTCCGGTACCCACCTCCGGACGTAGTCGCCGTCCGGGTCGAACTGCAGCCCCTGCCGCACCGGGTTGAAGATCCGGTAATAGGGCGCCGGGTCGGTGCCGGTGCCGGCGACCCATTGCCAGGAGAGGTTGTTGGAGGCCAGGTCGCCGTCGACCAGGTGATCGAGAAAGAACCGGGCACCACGCTGCCACGGCTGGTGGAGGTCCTTGACCAGAAACGAGGCGACCACCATCCGTACCCGATTGGGCATCCACGCCTCCGCCGCCAGGTGGCGCATCGCCGCGTCCACGATCGGGTACCCGGTGCGTCCGGCGCACCAGGCGGCGTAACAGTCCTCCGCCTCGGGGCCTGCGTCGTCATGTTCCGAACGTGGCTTCGTCAGGGCGTCCATGTCCGGCCGCATCGAGGACCAGGCAGCGTCCGGGCGATGCCACAGCACGTCGGCGTAGAACTCGCGCCAGGCCAGCTCGGAGCGGAAGGACTCCGCCCCCGCGCCGTCCCCCAGCTCGGCGAGCAGGGTCCGGGGATGCAGGCAGCCGTACTTCAGGTAGACCGAGAGCCGGGAGGTGGCACCGTCCGCGGTGAGGTTGCGGCGCTGCGCGTAGCTCGACAACCGCTCGTCACGGAACGCCTCCCAGGCCGCTACCGCGGCGGCCTCGCCGGCCGCCGGCAGGCTGGTGCCGTCGAGGCGCGGATCCGCCGGTACGCCGACGGAGTCCAGCCCGCCGCTGCTCCAGCGGATCGGCTCACCACAGCCCGCCGCCGATCGCCACCCGTGGCGCTGCCACGCCCGGTAGAACGGGCTGAAGACGGCGTACCCGCCGCTGGCCGGGCGGGTGATCCGGCCCGGTGTCACCGCGTACGGCGAGCCTGTCCTGACCAGCCGAGACCCGACGGTCTCCAGCGCGTCCGCGACCCCGGCGTCTCGGCGGCGACCGTACGGCCCGCAGTCCGTGCTGGCGTGCACCGCGCTGGCACCGCCGGCCGTCACGGCCGCCGGCAGCACCTCCGCCGGTGAGCCGCGCAGGATCCGCAGCCGGCCGCCGGTCTCCTCCTCCAGGTACCGCAGGGTGCGGTACAGGAAGGCCAGTCTGGGGGCTCCGGCCGGCCGGCGCAGCACGTCGTCGAGCACGAAGACCGGGATAACCTCGCCCGCGGAAGCCGCCGCGAGCAGCGCCGGATTGTCGGCCAGGCGCAGGTCACGGCGAAACCAGAAGATCGTCGGGGACACTGCTGGAGGTACCGCAGTTCGAACTGGTGCAAACCTGGTGCGAACTTCCTGGGTGGCGGGTAAGGGGTCACCATGGTTGGGTCACCGCATTCGCCAGGCTCGGGTCACGGCGACATCGGTTCATCCCCAGATTCACGACGTACGGAGAGCACTGTGTCAGAGCAACGTGAGCGGGTCCCGGTCCGGGCGATCGCCACCGCGATCGCCATGGTGCTCGCCACCGCACTCGGCGTCTACTTACTGGTCCGCCTGCACCGAGCCGTGACCTGGCTGCTGGTGGCCGCGTTCCTGACTGTGCTGGCCGATGCGGTCGTCGGGGTAGTGGAACGCCGCTTGAAGCTCGGGCGTGGGGTGGCGACCGGCCTGGTGTTCGTGTTCGGCACGCTCCTTGTCGTGGGCTTGGCCACCCTGTTCCTCCGGCCACTCGCCCGAGAGATCAACCAATTCGCCACCGACCTGCCCCGCTATGTCGACCAGGCCCGCACCGGTCGTGGGCCGGTGGGCGAGTTGATCACCCGGTTCCACCTTGACCAGTGGGTCAGCGACAATCAGGCCAAGGTGCAGCAGGCGCTCGCCGGGTTCGGCAAGCCGGCGCTGGCCGTCGCCCAGGGCATCGCCAGCACCGTGATCGGCGCGTTGGTCGTCCTGGTGCTCACCATCTTCATGACCCTGGAAAGCCCCGCTCTGCTCGCCGGCGCCCTGAGCACGCTACCGGCGGCGCGGCGCGACCGGGTCGCCAAGGTAGCCGGGGACTGCGGCCGCGCGGTGACCGGATACATGACCGGTCAGCTGCTCATCGCGACCATCTGCGGAGTCGCGACCTATCTGGTCCTGCTGGTGCTCGGGGTGCCTTTCCGCGGAACGGTGGCCTTGTTCGTCGCCCTCACCGACCTCATACCGCTGGTCGGGGCCACCATCGGCGCCGTGGTGGCCGTTGCGGTGGCCCTGCTGTCGTCGATGACCGACGGGATCGTGGTCGCCGGCTGGTTCCTGGTGTACCAGCAGTTGGAGAACCACCTATTGCAGCCTGTCGTCCAGTCCAGGACGGTGAAGCTCAACCCGCTCACGGTGCTGGTCAGCGTGATCGTCGGAGTGGAACTCGTGGGCATTCTGGGCGCGTTGCTGGCGATTCCGGTGGCCGGCATGATCAGCGTCATCGTCCGTGACCTGTGGGACCACCGGGGGCCCCGGCCCGAGACCGAGCCCACGGTCGGGGCCAAATCCCGGCCGGTCGACGGTTTGCTCGATTCCTCCGGCACCGTCGAGCGGGCCGGCTCCGCGGCGCTTCCTACCGCTCAGCCGCCGCCTTGATGTTGCGAGCCATTCCACCGAAGACCACGCCGTGAAACGGGGCGATCCCTCGCCAGTAGGCGTGGCCGGCCAGCCCTCGGGGGCAGAACAGCGCACGCTGCACGTAGGTCGGGCTGCCGTCCTCGCCGACCTGCACGCCGAGCTCCAGCCACGCGAGCCCGGGCAGGCGCATCTCGGCCCGCAGCCGAAGGAGCCGGCCGGGGAGCATCTCCTCCACCCGCCAGAAGTCCAGCGCCTCGCCCACGTGCAGGTGGTTGCGGTCCCGGCGACCACGACGAAGCCCCACCCCACCGACCAGGCGGTCCGCCAGGCCGCGGGCCTGCCACGCGAGCGGTAAGGAGTACCAGCCACGGTCGCCCCCGATGCCCTCGATCACCTCCCACAGCGTCTCGGGGGAAGCCCGCACCGGTGTTCTCCGCTCGTCGACGTACAGCGTGCCACCGGCCCAGTCCGGGTCGGTCGGCAGCGGGTCGCTCGGCGCCCCGGGCCAGGACGCCGAGGACCAGCGAGTCTCCACCGACGCCTCGCCGATCCGGTTCAGGGCGAGGCGAATCGCGTCATCGACGCCGAGCAGTCCCTCCGGCGGGCCGGGCAGATAGCCGGTGATGTCGTTCTCGGTGCAGATGGCCTCGTGCCGCAGTGACTCGACCAGGGGGCGGGCGATCGAGGCGGGCACCGGGGTGACCGCCCCGACCCAGTGACTGGACAGCGAAGGAGTCAGCACCGGGACCGGGAGGAGCAGCCGAGTCCGAAGCCCCGATACGCGGGCGTAGGCAGCCATCATCTCGGCATAGGTCAGGACGTCAGGGCCGCCGATGTCGAACGGCCGGTTCAGCTCGGCGGGCAAGGTAGCCGCGCCGACCAGGTACCGCAGCACGTCGCGGACCGCTATGGGCTGCACCCGGTTGCGCACCCATCTCGGAGTGATCATGACCGGCAGCCGTTCGGTGAGGTAGCGCAGCATCTCGAAGGAGGCACTCCCGCTACCCAGCACGACCGCCGCCTGCAAGACCGCGGTGGGCACCCCGGAGGCCAGCAGGATCTCGCCGACCTCCCGGCGGGACCTCAGGTGCGGCGAGAGTTCCTCACCGGCCGGGGAGAGCCCGCCGAGGTACACCAGGCGCCGCACGCCCGCCCGGGCCGCTTCGGCCGCGAAGTTCGCGGCCCCCCGCCGGTCGGTCGCCTCGAAACCCCGGCCGGCGGCGGTCATGGAATGCACCAGGTAATAGGCGACGTCGATGCCGTCGAGCGCAGCCCGCAGCGACGCGCCCGCCAACACGTCACCAGCCGCCACCTCGGCCTTCGCAAGCCACGGGACGTCACGCAATCGATCCGGGGATCGAGCCAAGACCCGGACCGCACACCCCTCCTCCAGTAGGCGCGGAACGAGACGACCGCCGAGATAGCCGGTGGCCCCGGTGACCAGAGCACGCACGTGGATGTCCTCGGGTAGCTGGGCGTAGATTGTGCAAGACGGGTACCAGGGCCCATGCTAATCGGACCGAGGGCTGGCAACACGTGGAGCTGGCTGGGGACGGGAGCGCCGTGGCGCACGAAACCGGAGGCGAGCCGTCCGGACCGACCTTGACCGTCGCTGCCGTGGCGCGTCGCCTCGGTGTCGCCCCGACGACCCTACGGACCTGGGACCGGCGCTACGGGTTGGGTCCCTCGGCGCGCGCCAGCGGCGCTCACCGCCGGTACACCCGGGCCGACGTCGAGCGGCTAGAGGCCATGCGGCGCCTCGTGCTCGCCGGGGTCACGCCGGCCGAGGCGGCCCGGGTGGCGCTTCACGACCACTCGCCACCCCCTCCCGGCCAGACCCCGGAGCCGGCGTTCGGTGAGCACGTCGGCCGGGCCACCCGTTTCGCCGGGACCGGCGGTCGGGTGCTGTCGCTGGCACGCGGAACACCCCGGACGCGCGGGTTGGCCAGGGCCGCGATGAGCTTGGACGCGGAGGCAGTCACCGAGATCCTCGGGTCAGCCATGGCGGCCGACGGGGTGATGGCGACCTGGGACAATGTGCTGCGACCGCTGCTGGTCGCGGTCGGCGAACGCTGGGAACACACCGGCGAGGGGGTGGACGTCGAGCATGTGCTGTCGGAGTGCGCCGCCCGGGTACTGCACCGCCAGCCGACGGCGACCGACGGGACCACCAGCCCACGGCCCGTCCTGCTGGCCTGCGCGCCGGGTGACAGCCACGTGCTGCCGGTGCTGGTTCTGGCTGCCGCCCTCGCCGAACGACACATCGGCAGCCTGATCCTCGGCGCCGCCACGCCGGCTTCAGCGGTGACCGACGCGGTTCGCCGATGCGGGCCGGCGGCGGTGGTGCTGTGGTCTCAAGTGCTGGAGACGGCCGATGTCAGGCTCTTCGACGCCGTACCTCGGCTTCGGCCGCCGAGCACGCTGATCGCCGCCGGGCAGGGCTGGCCCGAGGAGTTGCCCGGCTCGGTGCTGTACGCGACGAGCCTTCGGCATGGCGTGGACCTGATCGGCGCCGCCGTCGGCATCTAGCCCTCGGTGGATCGACGCGGTCAGGAATGGAAGTGGTGCGGCGTGGCTTCCCCGGTCCGGTCGTCGACGTAATACTCCAGGACCAGGCCGAGTGAGGTGCCCAGGAAGAGGCCCGCGCCGATGATGGTCAGCCACCAACCGAACGCGAACCCGAGCATCATGACCGCCGCGCTGGCGGCCATCGCGATCGGCCATGGGCTGTGCGGGCTGAAGAAGCCCAATTCGCCCGCTCCGTCCTCGATGTCCGCGTCCGGCGCGTCCTCCGGAAGTATCGGCAACCGGCGGGCGGTGAAGTCCAGGTAGTACCCGACGAGGAACGCCAGCGCCACCGAGAACGCCAGGGCAGTCGTGCCGGTCGGGTCCTTCGAGGTGAACCAGTACACGATATCCGTGACGACGAAGAACGCCGTGATGCCGTAGAAGATCCGAGAGTTGATCTTCATTGCAGTATTTCCTGATCCTCGTTGCGGTCGTGATGATGCGCCAGTTGTGGATAGTGCATGTCAAAGGCTGGTCGCTCGGAGCGGATGCGGGGCAGCGACACGAAGTTGTGCCGCGGCGGCGGACACGACGTCGCCCACTCCAGGGAGTTGCCGTACCCCCACGGGTCATCCCCGACGACGAGCGGCCCGCGCCGAGCCGTCTTCCACACGTTGTACATGAAGATCAGCGTGGACGCGCCGAGAATGTACGCCCCGACGGTGGATATCTCGTTGTAGAACGTCCAGCCGGCGATGTTGTAGTCGGCGTACCGGCGGGGCATGCCCTCGATGCCGAGCAAGTGCTGGATGAGGAAGGTCATGTGGAACCCGATGAACAGCGTCCAGAAGTGAATCTTCCCAAGGGTTTCGTCCAGCATCCGTCCGGTCATCTTGGGCCACCAGAAGTACAGCCCGCCGAACATCGAGAAGGCAACGGTTCCGAACAGCACGTAGTGGAAGTGGGCGACGACGAAGTAGGAGTCGGTGACGTGGAAGTCGATCGGTGGTGAGGCGAGCAGGACGCCGGTCAGCCCGCCGAGGAGGAAGGTCAGCAGGAAGCCGATGGCGAACATCATCGGTGTCTCGAAGGTGAGTTGCCCGCGCCACATCGTGCCGATCCAGTTGAAGAACTTCACCCCCGTCGGCACCGCGATGAGGAACGTCAGGAAGGAGAAGAACGGCAGCAGAACGGCGCCGGTGGCGAACATGTGGTGCGCCCACACCGCCATGGACAGCGCGGCGATCGAGATGGTGGCGAAGACCAGCCCCTTGTAGCCGAACACCGGCTTGCGGGAGAACACCGGAATGATCTCCGTGATGATCCCGAAGAACGGCAGCGCAAGGACATACACCTCGGGATGGCCGAAGAACCAGAACAGGTGCTGCCACAGGATCGGCCCGCCGTTCGCCGGGTCGTAGACGTGCGCCCCGAACTTGCGGTCGGCGAGCAGCGCGAAGGCCGCCGCGGCCAGCACCGGGAAGATCAGGATCGCCAGCAGCGAGGTGACGAACACGTTCCACGTGAAGATCGGCAAGCGGAACATCGTCATGCCGGGGGCCCGCAAGGTGAACACCGTGGTGATGAAGTTCACCGAGCCGAGGATCGTGCCGAATCCGCTCAGCGCCACGCCGATGATCCACATGTCGGCCCCGACGCCGGGTGAGTGCACGACGTCGGAGAGCGGGGTGTAGGCGAACCAGCCGAAGTCGGCCGCGCCGCCCGGGGTGAGGAAACCGCCCATGACGATCAAGCCGCCGAAAAGGTACAGCCAGTAGGACAGCGCGTTGAGCCGGGGGAACGCCACGTCCGGCGCGCCGATCTGCAACGGCATGATGAAGTTGGTGAAACCGGCGAACAACGGCGTGGCGAAGAAGAGCAGCATGATCGTGCCGTGCATGGTGAACAGCTGGTTGTACTGCTCGTCGGAGAGGAACTGCAGGCCGGGCCGGGCGAGTTCGGTGCGCATCAACTCGGCCATCAGACCGGCGGCCAGGAAGAAGATGAACGAGGTGATGATGTAGAGGTACCCGATCACCTTGTGGTCGGTGGTGGTGATCCAGCGCCAGATCCGGCTGCCCGGTTCGACGTCGATGCGCCTGCCGGTGGTGACCAGCGGCGGTTCGAGGACCTGGGTCACTTCGCGCTCCCAACGGCTGCCGTGGAGGTGGCGGTGCCACCGGAGGTCGTGGAGTAGATGTCGCTGGTTCCGGCCGCCGCCTGAGCCTTCGCGGTCCTCAGGAAGCGCTGGTACTCGTCATCCGGCACGATCTTCACCTTGAAGAGCATCCTGGAGTGGTAGACCCCGCACAGCTCGGCGCACCGTCCCTCGAACGTGCCGGCCTTCTCGGTCCGGATCTCGAAGCGGTTTGCCCGGCCCGGAATCACGTCCCGCTTGAACAGGAAGTCCGGGACCCAGAAGGAATGGATGACGTCGGGTGAGGTCTCGATGAACTGCACGCGCTTGTCCACCGGCAGCACCAAGACGGGCTCCTGGCCGGGTCGACCGGTCACTTGGAGCTTCTCATCCGGATAGTTGAACTGCCAGCTCCACTGGAAGCCCACCACACCGATCTTGACGTCGGGGTTCTTGGAGAGCTTGTCGATGTAGCTCTCGTCGCGCGCGGTGTAGAAGAAGAGCACACCGATGATCACGAAGGGCAGCGCCACGTAGAGCACTTCGATCGGGACGTTGTAGTGCACCTGCCGCGGCATCCGGTCGCCCCGCTTGCGGAACCGGAAGCAGGCCCAGAGGATCAGCGCGTAGACGAAGGCTCCGACCACGATCGCGGCCCAGAACGCACCGGTCCACAGCGTCAGGGTGCGGTGGCCCTGCTCCGTCGTCGGCTTCGGCATACCGAAGCGGCCGGCCTTGCCGGTGTCGCAGGCGGTGAGCAGCAGGCCCAGCGGAAGCGCGAGCACCATCCGTCGCCACGTGCGCGACGGGCTGGCCGGTCCGGCGGTTGACGCCTCACGGCGCTCGGTCAGACGACGCACTACTCTCCTTGGCAGTGGGCGGTTGCGGTGAGCCAAAGACTAACCCCACGACGGAGGTTTCCGGCAGCCAGGGCACCGCACCCGCCAGCCGGTCGGAACTCTCGGCCGAGGGACCCGCCGATGGGGCCGGTGTCCCCGCCGGCCGGCGGCTATGGCCGGGCGCCGGGCCGGGCGCCCGAGGGCAGCAGGTGGATTTCGAGTTCCGCCGTGGCCTCGGCGCCGTACGCGCCGGAGAACCGTTGCAGGAACGATCCGCGCTCAAGCTGGTACTCCTGCGGTCCCACCGTCTCGATCACGTAGGTGGCCAGGAGGCAGCCGAGCTGCGCGGCCCGCTCCAGGGACAGGCCCCACCCGACACCGGCCAGGAAGCCGGCCCGGAAGCCGTCGCCGACGCCGGTCGGGTCGGCCTTGCACACCTCGGGCACGGTCGGCACATGAGCGGCCGGGCGGCCGTCCACGAACAGCGAGCACCCGGCCGCGCCCCGAGTGACCACCCAACACTCGACACTGGCTGCCAGCTCCGCGGCGCTCCAGCCGGTCTTGGCTTCGATCAAGCCTGCCTCGTATTCGTTGCAGAGCAGGTACTTCGCCCCAACGACCAGTGCGCGGATCTCCGGCCCTTCCATCCGCGCCAGCTGCTGGGACGGGTCGGCGGCAAAGGGCAGCCCGCGGGCGCGGCATTCCGCGGTGTGCCGCAGCATGGCAGCCGGGTCGTTGGGGCTCACCACCACGAGGTCGAGGCCGCCGAGGCGCTCGACCACCGGCTGCAGCTCGATCTCCCGGGCCTCGGACATCGCGCCGGCATAGAACGACGCGATCTGATTGTGATCGGCGTCCGTGGTGCACACGAACCGCGCAGTGTGGGCCAATTCGGAGACCCGCACCGACGAGGTGTCCACGCCGTGGCGATCCAGCCAGGACCGGTAGTCGGCGAAATCCGGCGCCGACCGCCCCGACGAGTACCGGCCGGAGGCCGAGCGCCGCCATCCCGAAACAGATGTTGGCCGCCACCCCGCCCCGGCGGATGATCAATTCATCGACCAGGAAGGACAGCGAAACCCGATCGAGTTGCTCGGCGAGCAGTTGATCGGTGAAGCGCCCCGGGAAGGTCATCAGATGATCGGTGGCAATCGAACCGGTCACCGCGATGGTCTGCGCCCATGCGGCGCGGGAGTCGGTCACGGCGCACCAGGTTACGCGGAACCGGTGGTCCGAACCCGGCGTCTCAGTGAAGAGAGCCGGTTGCCGGCCTCGCGAGCCAGCCCGGCGGGCACCCTGCCGGACAGATTGGGGTCACCATGAGGCACGTACGGATCACGTCGCGGCGGCTGGTTCCCGTGGTTGCCGCGCTGTGCACCCTGGCCCTGATCGTCGGGGTGGCCGTCGTCGTGTCCAACCGCACGGCAGCCGGCCCCCGGGCGCCCATCGGGACCCAGCCGTCGCGGGTACCACCAACGCTCACCCTGGCCGGCGCGGTCGACCAGGCCGGTCACCCCACCGCCGCGGCTCCGCCCCGCGACGACACGGTGGACCCGGTGCAGGGCACGTCCGGACTCCGCCTCGACGCCACCCTGCCGCGTGGTCCGGCCGAAGCCGCCGCCTACCGCCTGCAGCCGGTGCGGGCCACCGCCGCAGAGGTGACCCGGGTGGCCAGGGCGCTGGGGCTGGCCGGCGAGCCACGGCGGAGCGGCCCGGGCTGGGTGGTCAGCTCGGCGGACGGTCGGCTCGTCGCCTCCGACGGGTCGGGTTTGCCGTGGACCTACGGGACGGCGGGCGCCGCATGCTTGCCTCCGCTGCCGAGCGACAGCTCGACCGGCGTCGCGAGCTGCGCGGTAGTGGGCGGGCTCACACCGCGGCCGGCGTCCGGGGGGGCCGCAACGGCGGCCGCGGTCCTGCGCCGACTCGGCGTCTCCACCGACGCGCTCCGGAGGTCCGAGAACACCTTCACCGCGCCGGGAAACGTCGCCGGCCAACCGGTCTCCGGGTGGGACACCACACTCACGCTGGACTCCAAGGCCGGGATCATCGCTGCGAGCGGCCACCTGGCCCGGCCGGAGCTGCTGGCGTCCTACCCGTTGATCTCGGCGGCCGAGGCGTACCGGCGGCTGCGCACGCTCCCGCGCATGCTTCCCCTCGCGGCCAGGGGCTGCCCGCTTGCCGCCGGACGGCCGGGCTGCGGCATACCGACCCCAATGAGGATCACCGAGATACGGCTCGGCCTGGAGTTGGTGACCGATACCCGGCTCGGGACGCTGCTGGTGCCGGCGTGGCTGTTCACGGTGGGTACCGGCCCGGGCGAGCCGAGCGGCGGCACGTTGAGCGTGGTCGCCGTCACAGACCGGTACCTCAACCAGGTCTCGGCAGACCTGCCCAGCGCCGCACCGACTCCGCCGGGAGGCGGCAGCGGGCCTGGGATGGTCGGGCCCGGCCGGCCGGTTTCCCCGGTTGCCCCGGCGGGTCCGGCCGGTCCGGTCAGGTCCTGAGGTCGATCAGGTGGTCAGTGGAATGAGTCGCCGCAGGCGCAGGAGCCGCCGGCGTTGGGGTTGTCGATGGTGAAGCCCTGCTTCTCGATGGTGTCCACGAAGTCGATCGTCGCGCCGGTCAGGTACGGGCCGCTCATCCGGTCCACCACGACGTTGACTCCGCCGAAGTCGGTGACCGTGTCGCCGTCGAGCGTCCGCTCGTCGAAGAAGAGCTGGTAGCGCAAGCCCGAGCAACCGCCCGGCTGGACGGCCACCCGAAGCGCCAGGTCGTTGCGGCCCTCCTGCTCGAGCAGGCTCTTCACCTTGCTGGCCGCGACATCGCTGAGGATGACCGTACGTCCGGTCTCCTGGGCACCCTGCGTGGTGTCCTGAACCGTCATGGGAACTCCCGATCCGGGGTTGAGGGATACGACTGCGTCGTGGAGGGGAAACCGGGCGGAGTTGGTGGGCATTCCGGACCGGCACGTCGCGTTGCTCTCCGGAAACAGTGTAGTCCGCGCCCGACCCCCCGGCCGACCGGCGGCGCGCGGTCAGCGGGACCAGGCGCCGGCGAGTCGCTGGGCCAGCCGGGCCAGCTCGGGCGCCGGCCGCTCCATCGCGGCGGCCACCGAGCCGGCGGATTCGGCCACGCTGTAGGCGCCGGAGAAGCCGGCGGCCCGCAGCTCCCTGCCGCCGACGGAGGTCTGCCCGGCGACCACGATGCACGGTACGGCGGCCTCGGTCGCCGCCCGGGCCACCCCGGTGGCCGCCTTGCCGCGCAGCGACTGCCCGTCGAAGCTCCCCTCCCCGGTGATCACCAGATCGGCGTCGGCCACCCGGTCGGCCAGGCCGGTGGCCGCCAGCACCAGATCGATCCCGGACTCCCGACGCGCGCCGAGGGCGAATAGCGCGTACCCCATCCCGCCGGCCGCCCCGGCGCCCGGCGTGTCGTGCTTGCCCAGCGCCGTCGGCCAGTCGCGTTCCAACACAACGGCGAGGTGAGCCAGGGCGGCGTCGAGGAACTCCACGTCGGCCGGCGAGGCGCCCTTCTGCGGCCCGAAGACGCTGCTCGCGCCGTGCAGACCCAGCAGCGGGTTGTCCACGTCGGTCGCCGCGACCAGCTCCACCGCCCCCTGCTCGGTGGCACCGATCAGTTTCCCGGCCGGCCCGGGGGTCACCCGGGCCAGCATGGGAAGCGCGGCCGGGGTCGGCCGGAGCACTCCGCCCGCGGCGTCCAGCAGTGTCGCACCCAGGCCGGTCAGCAGCCCGGCGCCGCCGTCGTTGGTCGCCGATCCGCCGAGGCCGACGACGATGCGGCGGGCTCCGGCGGCCAACGCCGCCGCCATGAGTGCCCCTACACCCACCGTCGTGGCATTGCGCGGGTCCCGCTCCGCGGCCGGTACGAGGTGCAGCCCGGCGGCCCGGGCGGACTCGACGTAAGCCGTACGGTCGTGCAGCAGGTAGTCCGCGTCGAGTCGCTCGCCGAGCGGGCCGGCTACGGTTGCGCTGCGGAGCTCGCCGCCCAAAGAGGCGTGCAGCACATCGACGAATCCAGGGCCGCCGTCGCTGAGCGGCAGCAGGTCCAGGACGTCGTCGGGGGCCGCTCGCCGCCACCCCTGGGCCACCGCTTCGGCGGCCTGCACCGCGGACAGCGTGCCGCCGAAGGAGTCCGGCGCGACAAGAATGCGCATGCCGAGCAGTCTGCCTCGGGCCACCGGCCTACACGCCGGGGGCGCCCCACACCGGGAACCAGCGGTCCAGTTCCGGCTCGATGCGCAGTTCCCCGGCGAGCACGCCGCGGACCTCCAACTCCAGGGGATTGTCGCGCTTCTCCCCCGGCAGCGGCGCGAACGGGTAGAACGTGCCGCGCTTGAACAGGTACACCAGTCCCACTCGCCGGCCGTTGCCGGCGAAACCGAGCACCGAGCACAGCAGCGCGTTGCCGAACTGCGCGTCCACCAGCGAGCTGTTGATCGCGTGCAGCTCGGTGACCAGTTCCCCGACGTCGTCGCGGCGGGAGACCAACCAGGTGAAGCCGTAACTGTCGGTGACCTTCTCCGGTTTTGGGCCGCTGGCGCCGAGTAGCTGCTCGATCTCGGTCTGGGTGGTCGCGAACGCCCCGCCTTGGGCCGCCCGGAAGCATACCGATCCCGTGCCGGTCGGCCGCAGACCGGCGGCTGCCTCCAGGGTCAGCGCCGCCGACGGGAGGGCAAACAGGTCATCGAGGTTCGCCTTCGGCACCTTGGTACGGCCGAGCATGGCATCCAGCAGCCCCATCGCAGGCGTCCCTTCCCAGCGCCGGGTTACAGCGTCCGGCCCAGCTCGGCCGCCACCCGGTCCAGCCCGGCGAGCCGGACCTCCAGGGTTGGGTGGGTGGAGAACAGCGAGGACAGCGAGAACCCGCCGGCGATCGCGGGGGCGAAGAAGAACGCGTTGAACGCCTCGGCCGCCCGCAGGTCGCGGGTCGGGATTCGCCCCATGTCGCCGGTCACCTTGGTCAGCGCGGAGGCCAGGGCGGAGGGTCGGCCGGTGAGCATCGCACCGGCCCGGTCGGCGGCCAGTTCCCGGTACCGGGACAGCGTGCGGATCAACACGAAGCTCAGCGCGTACACCACGACGGACACCGCGAGCACGATCAAGGCCGCCACGGCGCCGTTGTTGTTGTCGTCGCGGCTCCCGCGGCGGTCGCCGAACCCGCCGTACATCCCGGAGTACAGGAAGAGCCGCGTGATGATGCCGGCCAGCACGCCGAGGAAGGAGGCGATGGTCATCACGGCCACGTCGCGGTGCGCGACGTGGGACAGCTCGTGAGCCAGGACCCCTTCCAGCTCCTCCGGGGTCAGCCGGCGAAGGATGCCGGTGGTGGCGCAGACCACCGCCCGCTTGGGGGTCCGGCCGGTGGCGAACGCGTTGGGCAGGTCGGAGTCCGCGATGGCCACCGCGGGCTTGGGAAGGTCCGACATCGCGCAGAGCCGGTCGATGACGCCGTGCAGTTCGGGTGCCTCCTGCGGGGTGACCAGCCGGCCGCCCATGGAGTACAGCGCGATCTTGTCGGAGTACCAGTACTGCACGGCGAGGAAGCCGCCGGCAACCACCAGCACGAGCACCGGGCTCACCGTGGTGAACGCGATCACTACGGCGATCGCGACCACGTACAGCAAGCCGAGCAGGAACATCACGCTCACCATCCGGGTGGTCAGCCCAGGATCGGAGCGAAAGCGACCGGTTGCCATTCTCGGGTCTCCTCAGTACTCGGGCCCCGCGCGGTCAGCCGGGGATCAGACCTTCCTCGCCCAGCAGCTCGCGCACCTCACCCAGGTCGGCCTCGGCGGGGGGCAAGACCAACTCGGACGGCTCCAGGGCATCATCGGCAAGCGGCGCGCCGACCTGACGGACCCGTCCGAGCAGCGCGGCCAGGGCGGAGCGGAAACGGGGCTCGTCGCCGGACTCCACCGCGGCGCCCAGCGCCGAGTCCAGCTCGTTGAGCCGGTCCAGCTCGCCGGCCGGCACCGCCAACTGGCCCTCACCCATGATTCGGATGATCATGACTGCGCCTCACCGGAGGGCTGCTGGCTCGGCTGGGTCGCCGGCTGGGTCGCGGGCTGCGCCGCCGGGGCGGTGCCCCCGGCTGCGCCCTCGATCTGCTTGGCGGGCGCGCCGGCCGGCAGCTCACCCTTGAGCCGGGCCAGCTCCAGTTCCACGTCGGAGGAGGAGCTGAGCGAGTCCAGCTCGCGCTGGATGTCGTCTCCGCGCCCACCGGGCGCGGAGAAGTCGTCCAGCGCGCCGGAGGCCAGCAGCTCGTCGATCGCGCCGGAACGGGCCTGCAGGGTGGCCGTCTTGTCCTCGGCCCGCTGCATCGCCAGGCCGACGTCGCCCATCTCCTCGCTGATGCCGGAGAACGCCTCGCCGATCTTCGTCTGCGCCTCGGCCGCGGTGTACGTGGCCTTGATCGTCTCCTTGCGGGTACGGAAGGCTTCGACCTTGGCCGACAGCCGCTGGGCCGCGGTGGTGAGCTTCTGCTCCTCCTGGTCGAGCTGGGCGTGTTGCGCCTGCAGATCGCTCATCTGGTTCTGCAGGCCGGAGCGGCGGGTCAGCGCCTCCCGGGCCAGGTCCTCCCGGCCGGAGGTGATGGCCTTCTGGGCCTGGCCCTGCAGCTTGTCGCCCTGCTGCTGGAGGGCCTGCATCTGCAGCTCCAGGCGCTTGCGCGAGGTGGCCACGTCGGCGACCCCGCGGCGCACCTTCTGCAGCAGCTCCAGCTGCTTCTCATAGGAGTAGTCCAACGTCTCGCGCGGATCCTCCGCACGGTCGAGCACCTTGCTCGCCTTGGCCTTGAAGATCAGACTAAGTCGCTTCGACAGCCCTGCCACCGCGGACCCCTTCGTAGAGCGAGACGTATTCTCTGACCCGTCGAGCCGATCCTTCCGGCCGCTCGACGGTTCCTGCTGTGCGCGTTCCTTTCACCCTACGGCTACCGTGGCAGAGTGACCGAGCCCCAGTCCACGGAGAAGTTGACCGGCAAGGGGCGGCCCACCCCGAAACGCAGCGAGGCCCAGCGCCGGCGGCGGTCCCCGGTGACCGCGCCGAAGAACCGCAAGGAGGCGGCCCGGGCGGCCAAGGCCTCGACCAAAGCGGCCCGGTCGACCTACCGGGCGGCGCTGCGGACCGGTGACGAGCGCCACCTGCCGCCGCGCGACGCCGGGCCGGTCAAGCGGTACATCCGGGACATCGTCGACGCCCGGCGCAACGCCGGCAACTACGTGCTGTTCGCCGCGCTGGGCGTGGTCCTGCTCAGCACGATCGCGGGGGCGGTGCCCGCGCTGGGCCGGTTGCAGTACGTCGTGGTGGTCGCCTACCCGGTGATGTTCCTTTACATCATCGCCGACTCCTACCGGCTGGTCCGCCTCGTCCGGCGCAAGGTCGCCGCCGCCTTTCCCGACGAACCCACCAAGGGGTTGGGTGGGTACGCGGTGCTGCGGACGTTCCAGATCCGTCGACTTCGGCTGCCCCCGCCCAAAGTCAAGATCGGCCAGCAGGTCTAAGGCCGGTCCGCTGGCGCGGCGTTCGCCAGCCGGGTCAGGCGGCCGGCCCCGAAGTCCCGATCAGGACGTGGGTCTCAGGCGGCTTCAGTCCGCCGGGCGCAGGCCCATCGGGCCGTAGACCTCACGGGCGTCCTGGAGCAGCGTGACCTGGTGGACACCGGCCGAGAGCAGCTCCCGCCAGTTCTCTCCCAGCCAGGTCTCGGCGTCGGACTGGGTGGGGAACGATTCCCCGCGCGGCGCCTCCCCGGGGGTGACCGCCGCACCGTCGGGTCCCTCGTACCGCCAGTTCCAGGCCATGCCCGCACTCCCTTCTCGACGCTGCCGGCCGGGCCGGAAACATTCGGTAGTAAGGTTCCCCTGCACTCGCCCGAGCGGGGGAAGCCGGTCCGATGCCGGCGCTGACCCGCAACCGTAGGCCCCTTCGGGGCAAGCCGGAATGCCCGCCCGGACCGAGGCTCCAACGCAGTGTCCGCCGTGGTTTGCGGAAACCGGCGCCGGGCCGCTCGGATTTGCGGCCCCCAACCCGCAGGCCCGCCGCGAAAGGAACGCAGTGCGCCTGCACCGCCCCGCCCCGCCCCGCCATCTCACCCTATCGGTAGCCGTGGGCCTAGCCGTCCCGCCCCGGCGGGGCCGGTGCCACCCCGGCGGCCTGGTCGGGGCTTCGCCGGTGCTCTTCCTGCTGCTCCCGGCCGGGCGGGTGCTCGGCCGCGGATTCGGGTTCGTCCTCGGTGCGCTGACCATGTTCGCTCCCGCCCTGCTGACCGGCGGAGTCGGGCCGTGGCTGCCGTTCCTGATGCTGGCCGCCGGGTACGGCGCACTCGCCGGGCTGGCATACGGGGCCGTGATGAACCTGTGGTTCTGGCCGTACGGCTCCGGGGTCGGCGGCGGGGTCGGGATCGCCTTCGACGCCACCGCATCGGTCGCCGCGAACCTGCACCACTACGCCGCCCTCTACCTGGCCACGTCCCTGGGCTTCGACATTCCCCGGGCGGTCGGCAACGCGGCGCTGGTCATGCTCGCCGGCCGACCCGTGCTGCTCGCGCTGCGGCGGGCCGGCCGGCGGGCCGCGTTTCGCACCGCGGGAGAGCCGGGTTGAGGCTGACCCTGCTCGGTACCGGCTCGGCCGACGGCTGGCCGAACCCGTTCTGCACCTGCGCGTCCTGCACGACCGCCCGGGACACCGGGGTGATTCGCGGCCAGACCGCCGTCCTGGTGCAGGAGGACCTGTTGCTGGACTGCGGGCCGGAGGTACCCCGGGCCGCCTCCCGGGGAGGTCATTGCCTGGCCAGCGTCCGGCATCTGCTGCTCACCCACGCCCACCCGGACCACACCGGACCGGCGGCCCTGCTCTGGCGGTCCTGGGCGCAGCGCCGTGAACCGCTGGATCTGATCGGCCCACCGGCAGCGCTGGCGGCCTGCGCGGACTGGATCGGCCCCACCGACCCGGTACGCCAAGTCCCGGTCGCCCCGGGGGAGCGCCGGCGGGTCGGGCGGTACGACCTGCGGGTGCTGGCGGCGAACCATCCCGACGGCGCGGTGCTCTATGACCTGGCCCTGGCCCACCCGGCACCCGACGGCCCGAGCCGGATCCTCTACGCCACCGACACCGGCCCGCTCCCGGCGAGCACGCGGGAGTCGGTTCGCGGCGCCGGGTACGCCGTGGTGCTGCTG
The DNA here is from genome assembly GCA_963814355.1 of uncultured Actinomycetota bacterium. GTDB lineage: Bacteria > Actinomycetota > Actinomycetes > JADGOV01 > JADGOV01 > JADGOV01. The sequence goes on from CAWFCZ010000018.1 coordinate 361,089, forward strand.
GAGTTGACCGGGGGCGGCGAGGCGCACCTGGACGGCGACACCTTTCCCCGTCAACTTGCCGCGCTACGCCGACTCGGGGCGGTCACCGCGGCGACCCGGGTGATCGCCGTCCATCTCGGGCATCGCAACCCGCCGGGGCCGGAACTGGCCCGGCGCCTGGCCGCCTGGGGCGCCGAGGCACTGCCCGATGGTGCCGTGGTGGCCGCCGGAGCCGGGCCCGGGGCGCGCCCGCCACGCCGGGTGCTCATCGTGGGGGGCGCCCGCTCCGGCAAGTCGGCCGAGGCCGAACGGCGCCTCGCCGCCGAACCGCAGGTCACCTACGTGGCCACCGGCCCGGCGCCCGACCCGGCCCGGGACCCGGACTGGGCCGTCCGGGTGGCCCGGCACGTGGCCCGCCGGCCGCCGGGCTGGCGGACCGTGGAGACCGCCGACCTGGCGGCGCTGCTGGCGGACCCGCCCGGCCCGCTGCTCATCGACTGCCTCACGTTATGGCTGGCCGCCCACCCGGGTGACCAGGCGGCAGCCGACGGGCTGGTGGCCGCCTGGCGCGACACCCCGGCGTACGCGGTGCTGGTGAGCAACGAGGTCGGATCGGGCGTGCACCCCTCGACCGCCGCAGGGCGGACGTTCCGGGATGCGCTCGGTACGCTCAACGCCCGGCTGGCGGCGGTCTCGGACGAGGTATGGCTGGTGACAGCGGGTATCGCCCAGCGGCTAGCGTGACGTCCATGATCCGCGCCGTCGAACGATCGTGACCGTGCCGGACAGCCTTCGGCTGGCGCTCACCACCTTCACCGTGGCTCCGCTGCGGCCCGGCCGGGTCGACCGGGCAACCGCCCGTAAGGCGATGGCCTGGGCGCCGCTGGTCGGCGCCGGGCTGGGTCTAGTGGTGGTCGCGGTGATGTACGGCGGCCGGCTCGCCTTCGCCGACGAGCCCGGACCGCTGCTGCCGGCGGCGGTCGCGGTGGCCTTGCTGGCGCTGCTGACCCGGGGACTGCACCTGGACGGCCTCGCGGACACCGTGGACGGCCTGGCCTCGCACGCTCCGGCCCAGCGGGCGCTCAAGATCATGGCCTCCCCGGAGATCGGCCCGCTCGGCATGGTGGCCGTGGTGCTGGTGCTGATCGTGGACGTCAACGCGCTGACGGTCGACGTCGCCAACCACCGCGGCACCGAATCGTTGCTGCTCGCCGTGCTGGCCGGCCGGCTGGCGGTGCTCTGGTCCTGCCTACGGGGCACGCCGGCGGCCCGGCGCGGCGGACTCGGCGCCCTGGTCGCCGGAACCGTGCGCCGCCCGCTCGCCGTGTTGTGGACCGTCGCGGTAGCCGTCGAGGCCTTCGGCTACGGCCGGCTCGACCAGGACGCCGGCACCCTGCGGGGCGGGCTACGGGCGGTGCTCGCCCTGCTCGCGGCGCTGGGGCTGGTGTGGATCTTCCGCCGGCACGCGGTGCGTCGGTTCGGCGGGATCACCGGGGACGTACTCGGCGCGGCGGTGGAGATCGCCCAGCTCACGGTGTTGGTGGTCATGACCGTGCAGTTCCCGTACGGCCCAAGCCGTTGATCAATCGTCTGCGGAAACCGCTGTGACCGGCCTACCTTTGCGTTGAGTAGTTATACAACTACTGACGGCCTAAGGCAGGAGCGGTGGACATGTCACTGTCTGACCCGCATCTGCCGTGAACGACTCCTCTCAGTACGCGCTTGTCCCCGGCACACCGATCACCATGAGCCCAGCAGGGGCCACCTCGGTGCTCTGCCTCGCAGAGGTACTCGCCTGGTCGACCAGCGCGTCGGGGCTCGTGGTGACCGCCCGCGCGGTCACCGATCCGGCGAGCGCGGGCCAACTCGACAACCGCAATGTCTTCCTCAGCGGCCGCACTCCCGACGATGCGCTGGTCGTGCTGGAAGCGGTGGCCAGGCACAGCCCCGAAGGTGCCGGGGTTCTGGAACTGGTCAGCGTCGCCGCACTCGCCCGGGAACACCGCCGGGCCGCCGTCCGGGCCGCGATCGCACTTCCCGTCATGACCTCGGTGAAGGACTCGATCGGCCCGGCAGGTCATCCGGGGCCCGCCGTTGCCGGGGTGCCGGGCACGACCATCGACCTGTCCGGCGACGGCTGCCGGCTGCGACTGGACCACGACCTGCTGCTGGCGGTGGGTACCGACGTTGTCACGGTGATCGACCTCGGCGGGGCCGGCCAGGTCCGGGTGACCGGCGTCGTGGTCCGCTCCGCGGCCAGCGAGTCGGAAATCATCGTCTCTTTCAACCCGATGCGCAACGAGGACGCCGCCGTCATCGACGCGACGGTGTACGCGGCGCTGAGACGGGTGCCCTGAGCGCTGCCCCGGGTCGGCCACGAGCCGGTGAATCTCGACGGCGAATCTCGACGGCGAATTGTGCCAACGCGAGGGCATGGCTACCAGCCCTGAGGTTGAATGAGGTTCCGGGCTCGCCCCGTGGCCGGGCCGAGCATGGGGCTTCAGGAAGCTGAGCCTGGCAGGGACGGGAGAACCGCAGTGCCCGACCGGCGGGGCCAGGGGGCCAGCTTTGCCGAGGTCTTCGCGGTGACCGAGTTCCGAGCCTTGTGGGCCGCACAGGTGCTGTCGCTGGTCGGGGATCAGCTCGCCCGCGTCGCGCTGGCCGTGCTGGTCTTCGACCGGACCTCCTCCCCGTTCCTCACCGGCCTGATCTACGCGCTGGGGTTTCTGCCGGCTCTGGTCGGAGGCCCGCTGCTCGCCGGCCTGGCCGACCGGATCCCGCACCGCGAGCTGATGATCCGTTGCGACGCCGGTCGCGCCGTACTGGTCGCTGCGCTGGCCCTGCCCGGAATGCCGTTCGTCCTGCTGTGCGCCGTGTTGGTGACGGCGGAACTGTTGACCGCGCCGTTCGGTGCCGCCCGAGCCGCCCTGCTGCCGGACGTCTTCCCGGACGACCGGTACGTGGTGGCCAGCGCGGTCGGCAATATCACCACCCAGGGCGCCATGGTGGCGGGCTTCGCGGCCGGCGGCGGGCTGGCCCTGCTGATCGGCCCCTCGGCGACGCTGCTGGTCGACGCCGCCACATTCGGGGTTTCGGCCGTGATCCTCCACGCGTTCGTGGCGACCAGGTCTGCGGCGTCACCGAGTCCGGCCCTATCCTCCGCGCTCCACTCGGCGACCCTCGGAATCCGGCTGTTGGCGCGCAATCAACGGCTTCGGCTGTTGGTCGCCTTCGGTTGGCTCTGTGGCGCCTACGTCGTTCCGGAAGGGCTCGCCGCCCCGTACGCGCGGGGCATCGGAGGCGGCCCGGGTACCGTTGGCCTGCTGTTGGCCGCCCAGCCGGCCGGCGCGGTGCTCGGCGCGATACTCCTCGCCCGGTGCGTGCCACCAGCCAGGCGGGAGCGCTGGATGGGACCGCTTGCGCTGCTGTCCTGTGCGCCGCTGGTCGGCTGCGCCCTGCGACCGGGCTTCTCGGCGACGCTGGCGCTCTGGCTGGTCTCCGGGATCGGGACCGCGTATCAGCTCGTCGCCAACGCCGCCTTCATGGTTGCCGTCCCGGCGAACAATCGAGGCCAGGCTTTTGGGTTGGTGCAGGCCAGCATCGTGGCCATCCAGGGGCTGACCATCCTGTCGGCCGGTGCCGCCGCCTCACACATCGCGCCCAGCACGGTGGTCGCGATCGCCGGCGGCCTCGGGAGCGTGACGGCTCTCGCGCTGGCGTTGCGCCACACCAGGCGGTTCGGGCCGCTGGAGGTCACCAGGTTCGAGGCCGTGGCCAGGCCCAAGGTCGAGGTGTCGCCGTGACCCGCTACGCGGTGGCCAGGCCCGGGATCGGCTTGGGAGCAGCCGGGTTCGCCGATGAAGACCGGCCGATGGGATCCGCTGCCCGGATCACCCGGTTGCGACCGTTGGCCTTAGCCGTATAGAGCGCCTCATCGGCGGCCGTCAGCAGGCTGGTCAAGTCGGCCGTGTCCGGCCCGATCATCGCCAGGCCGATGGACACCGTCACGGCCACCGGCCCATGACGCTCGGCCGCCGCACAGCGCAGCGCCTCGACCTGCTCCCGCATCCGCTGGGCGGTGCGCTCGGCCGCCTCGGCGGGAATCTCCGGCAACACCACCGCGAACTCCTCACCGCCGAACCGGCCGACCAGGTCGCGCGGACGGACCGAGGCGCGCAACGCCTCGGCGACGGCCACCAGGGCCTGGTCACCGGCAAGGTGACCCACCGTGTCGTTCACCCGCTTGAAGTGATCGATGTCTACCAGCAGGACGGCGAGCGGCTGACCGCCCCGGGCGGCTCGGGCAACCTCACGTTCGGCGACGTCACGCCAATGCCCGGGATTGGCCAGGCCGGTCTTCACATCGGTACGAGAGGCCGCCAACAGCTCGCCGTGCAGCAGCGTGCGCTGTAGAAGCAATACGGGTAGCAGCGCGACGGCCACGAAGAGCCCCGACGCGGTCCAGATCACCGCGACCAGTAGCCCGATGCAGAGATCGGCGGCGTCGATGATCATGTCGTCGCGACTGCCCAAGGCCTGCCGGCGGGTAACCCCGGGAGCAACGCGATGGAGGACCCCCGCGACCAGACCAGCGCTCACGGTCGCGAAAACCACGGCGGCCAGCAGGGTCGACGCCGTGGCCCGCGGCGACCCGACGAGACCGGCTGTCGTGAAGGGAACCGGATGTCCGGCAGCGAGCTGATGCGCCCAGGCCGCGAGATAACCGGCCAGCACCACTGCGGCCGTATTGAAGATCCGCTTGACCGGCGCCAGCCGGGCAACTCGGCATTGGGCATAACCGATGATCGGCAAGTACACCAGCGCGGCGTAAACAGGCGGCAGCAGGAGGGCGACCGGCAACGTCCAAGCGGTCAACAGGTCCTTATACGCTCGGTCGCGGCGTGACTGAGGTGAGCCGAGTCGGCGCGAGCCTTCCACACTGATGCAGCCGAAGATCACGAAGGTGGCGTAGACGCCGAGGTCAGCCAGCCGCCACCGGGCCGTGACGAAGGCCGCGACGATAGCCAGCATCGCCAGCGCATCCACCGCCAGAACGTATCGGCGCGCCGATCGCGGTAGTAGCCACAGGGACCAGGTGCGGAACGACTGCCAGCGCTGACCCGCCCGAAACACCCCGAAGAGGGCATACGACGTCGCGGCAGGTGACGTCGTGCCCGGCGGCACTCCCGCGGCACTGGACATCGAAATCACGGTAACCCAGCAGTCACGTTCCGTGCACAAAACACGCATAGTCACTCTCTGTCAGACTCACTAACTGTGAGTGTGCAGTATGGTGCTGAGCCGCGATGTGCAGCACTGTGCAGACGCCGGCAGACACCGACAAAAGCCACGTCAGGAGGTGCCAAATGCGCAGCACCCAGTGGGGCTAGACCCAGCCGCAGCCAACCAAGCCGCCGCCACCAGAATCGGGGGGTCCGCCGTGCGCAGCACTCAGTGGGGGTAGCTTCCCGGCGTCGGCACGCCTCCATCCCCTTCACTCACCCACCGGAAACCGGTCATGTGGCGATATTCCCGCCGGGGCGGGTAGCCTTCGGTGCCAGCCGCAGTCGCGGCCCCAAGGCCTTCTTTCCGGGGGATCTATGAAGTACCTTCGTCCGACGCTTGCCTTGGTCGGTGCGACCGCGCTGGCTGTGGTCACCGCACCGGCTGTGGGAGCGACCAGCGCCGTCGCTACCTGGAACATGAACGAAGGGCCGCACGCCCGGGTGATGGTCGACAGTTCCGGCCACCACATGAACGGTTCGGTCGGCAGCGATGTCCAGACCGGCGTACGGGTTGGCGGCGCCCGGGCCTACCGCTTCCCGTTCAGCGGCCGGGACCACCAGAACCCGAGCCGCCTGGTGACGGTGGCCGACAACCCGCGGCTCGACCCCGGCACGGGGTACTACTCCATCACCTGGCGGATGCGTACCACCAAGCCGTACGGCAACGTCATCCAGAAGGGCCAGTCCGCCACGCCGGGCGGCTACTTCAAGATCCAAGCGCCGAACGGGATCGTGCAGTGCCTGTTCCGGGGCTCCGGCGGCAGCAAGGCGGTCGGTTCCGGCCGCAAGCTCAACGACGGTAAGTGGCACACACTGCGCTGCACTCGAACCTCGGCCGGCGTGACTCTCACCGTGGACGGCAGGACCAGCCGCACGGCCAAGGGCCCGACCGGCAGGATCTCCAACTCCTTCCCGCTGTCCATCGGCGGCAAGGTGAAGTGCAACCAGCGCAACGTCACCTGCGACTACTTCGTCGGAGACATCGACCGGGTGGCGATCACCGCCGGCTAGGCCAGCGGCTGGTCAGGCCGTCGACGCCGGTACGAACGGCGGCTTGACCACCGCCATGGCGGAACGGCGCCCTCGGATGTCAACCTGGACGTGGTCGCCCTCTGTCACGGACCGGGTCAGCAACGCGAGGCCTACGCCCACCCGCTTCGTGGGTGAGAACGTTCCGCTGGTGACTTCGCCGAGCGTCTCCCCCGCCTCGGACAGCACCGGCATGTGCGCCCGGGGAATGCCCCGGTCCAGGGCCTGCAGGCCGCGCAGCACCCGGTGAGGGCCGCGCTCCCGCTCGCTGGTCAACGCATCCCGGCCCCAGAACTGCGCCTTGCCCCACCCCACCGCCCAGCCGAGCCTGGCCTGCACCGGGGTGATGTCCAGGCTCAGGTCCTGACCGTGCAGCGGATATCCCATTTCGGTCCGCAGCGTGTCCCGGGCGCCCAGACCGCAGGCTCGCCCGCCGTACACCGGCGCCGCGGCCAGCAGCGCGTCCCACAACTCCCCCGCGTCCCCCCACCTGGGCAGCAACTCGAACCCGCGCTCGCCGGTGTAGCCGGTGCGGCACACCGTCAGCGGAACCCCGCGCCACTCCAGCTCCCGAAACGCCATGTACTCCAGATCGGTAGGCAGCTCCAGCGTCGCCATCAGCTCAAAGGACCGAGGTCCCTGCACCGCCAGCACGGCCAGCTCGTCATGCCGGTCGTGAATCGACACCCCGTCCGGCGCGGCGGCCCGAAGCCGGCGCTGCACGTCCGCCGAGTTGGCCGCGTTCGGAATGAGGTACAGCCGGTCCTCGCTGCCAAAGTAGACGATGAGGTCGTCGACCACACCGCCCGTTTCCTCCTCACAACACAGCGTGTACTGCGCCCGGCCCGGGCCGATCCGGCCCAGGTCGTTGGTCAAGCAGCGATTGAGGAAGTCGCGGGCGCCCGCTCCGGCGACCGTCGCCTTGCCGAGATGGCTGACGTCGAAGATACCCACCGCTTCACGGACCGCGGCATGCTCCTTGAGGACGCCGCCGCCGGGGTACTCGATCGGCATCTGCCAGCCGCCGAAGTCGGCCATTTTCGCGCCGAGCTCGCGGTGCCTGTCGTGCAATGGCCCGCGCCGAACCGGCGGCGCAGCCGCCGCGTCGGCGCCGGCTGCGCGGTCGGTTGCAGGTACGGGCGGCTGGTCGTCGGGCATGCTCGGCACGCTACCGCCCCAGGACGGCACCTACCATCGAGGTATGACCAGCCTTACGTTGTCCACCGCGGATCCGGCCACCCTGCGAGCGGATGTGATCGTGGTCGGCGTGCACATCGGGTCTGGTGGCCCAGCGTTGGCACCCGGCGCGGACGGTGTCGACGCGGCGCTCGACGGCCGGCTGACCGCGGCGCTGACCGCGCTGCACGGGACCGGTAAGGCCGGCGAGTGCACCACCGTGGCGACCTTCGGTGCCACCGCGGCGGCCGCGGTGATCGCGGTTGGACTGGGCGAGCCGGCCGATCCCGGCTATGACCCGGAGGTGCTGCGACGGGCGGCCGGCGTGGGGATTCGAGCCGCGGCCGGACACGACCGGGTGGCGGTCGCGCTCCCGGCGCAGGATCGGGAGTCGTTGCGCGCGGTGTGCGAGGGCGCGCTGCTCGGCGCGTACAGCTTCGATCGCTACCGCACCAGCAGTCGTGACCCGGCCAAGAGCCCGGTGTCCGCGATCACCGTGGTCTCTCCGCAGCGCAAGGTCCGCCCGGTGGGCCGCCGGGCGGAGACGGTCGCGGCGGCCGTCGCCTTGACCCGCGACCTGGTCAACATGCCGCCGAGCGATATGCACCCGGCGGAGCTGGCAGCGGCGGCCGTGGCCGCGGTACCGGCCGGGGTCGAGGTCGAGGTGTGGGATGAGAAGAAGCTCAAACGCCGCGGCTTCGGCGGCATCCTGGGGGTCGGTGCCGGTGCCGCCCACCCGCCGCGACTGGTGCACCTGAGCTACGCACCGGCTCGGGCCGCCGCCACGCTGACACTGATCGGCAAGGGCATCACGTACGACTCCGGTGGCCTGTCCCTCAAGCCGGCGTCGGCGATGGAGGACATGAAATCGGACATGGCTGGCGGCGCGGCGGTGCTGGCGGCCACCGCGGCCATCGCCAAGCTCGGCATCCGGCTGCGGGTGGAGGCGTGGCTGCCGATGGCGGAGAACATGCCGTCCGGGTCGGCCATCCGACCCTCCGACGTGCTGTCCATGTACGGCGGCAAGCAGGTCGAGGTGCTCAACACCGACGCTGAGGGGCGGCTCATCCTCGGCGACGCGCTGGCCCGGGCCAGTGAGGACCATCCCGATTACATCGTCGACGTGGCTACGCTGACCGGCGCTCAGGTGGTTGCCCTTGGCAGCCGGGTGGCCGGGGTGATGTCCAACGACGACGCCTTCCGCGACCGGGTCGTCGCCGCCGCCGGCCGGGCCGGGGAGCAGATGTGGCCGATGCCGTTGCCCAAGGAACTGCGCAAGTCCCTGGACTCCGAGATCGCCGACCTGTCCAACACCGGGGACCGGTACGGCGGCATGCTGGTCGCCGGCCTGTTCCTGCAGGAATTCGTCGGAGCCGGCATACCGTGGGCGCACCTGGACATCGCGGGTCCGTCGTTCAACACCGGTGATCCGCACGACTACACCCCCACGGGGGGCACCGGGGCCGCGGTCCGGACGCTGGTCGAACTCGCCGAGTCCCTCGCCGAAGACTAGGGTTCAGGATCGGTCCCCGAACGGACTCCAGGACGTCAGTAGTTAACTACGGCCAGCAAAGGGAGCGGCGCGGTGGCGGAAAACACGTTCGATCTGGTCATCCTCGGCGGTGGCAGCGGTGGGTACGCCGCCGCGCTGCGCGGCGCCGAACTCGGGCTGACCGTCGCGCTGATCGAGCGGGACCGGGTCGGCGGCACCTGCCTGCACCGTGGCTGCATCCCGACCAAGGCACTGCTGCACGCCGCCGAGATCGCCGACCAGACCCGGGAGAGCGATCAGTTCGGCGTCAGAGCCTCGCTGGAGGCCATCGACATGGCCGGAGTCAACGGCTACAAGGACAAGGTCGTCGGCAAGCTCTGGAAGGGCCTTCAGGGCCTCGTCAAAAGCCGCAAGATCACCTACGTCGAGGGGACCGGCCGGCTCTCCTCCCCCACCACCGTGGACGTCGAGGGGACCTCGTACACCGCTGCCAGGGCCGTCGTGCTGGCCACCGGGTCCTACTCCCGCTCGCTGCCGGGGCTGGACGTGGACGGCGAGCGCATCATCACCAGCGAGCACGCGCTGCTGCTGGACCGGGTACCGGCCTCCGTCGTCGTACTCGGCGGCGGGGTGATCGGCGTGGAGTTCGCCAGCGTGTGGCGGTCCTTCGGCGCGGAAGTGACGATCATCGAGGCCCTGCCCCACCTGCTGCCGATGGAGGAGGAGTCCAGCTCCAAGCTCCTCGAGCGGGCGTTCCGCAAGCGGGGCATCGGGTTCTCCCTGGGGGCGAAGTTCACCGAGGCAAAGGTCACCGACACCGGCGTCACGGTCACCTTGGAGAACGGCAAGACCTACGACGGCGAGCTGTTGTTGGTCGCGGTCGGGCGCGGGCCGGTATCCGACGGGCTGGGCTACACCGAGGCTGGCGTGGCGATGGACCGCGGGTTCGTGACGGTGGACGAGCACTGCCAGACCAACCTGCCCGACGTCTACGCAATCGGCGACCTGCGACCGGGGCTGCAACTGGCACACGTCGGCTTCGCCGAGGGCATCATGGTCGCCGAGCGGGTCGCCGGCCTCGACCCGCCGGCGATCGACTACGACGGCGTGCCGCGGGTGACGTACTCCTCCCCGGAGGTCGCCTCGGTCGGGATCACCTCGGCGCAGGCCAAGGAGCGCGGGCACCAGGCGGTCGAGACGGTGTACGACCTCGCCGGCAACGGTCGGGCGCAGATTTTGGCCACCGCGGGGGCGGTGAAGGTGGTGGCCGCCAAGGACGGGCCGGTACTCGGCGTGCACATGGTGGGTGCCCGGGTCGGGGATCTCATCGCCGAAGCGCAGCTGATCACGAACTGGGAAGCCCTGCCGTCGGAGGTCGCCCAGTTGATCCACCCACATCCGACCCTGTCCGAGGCGGTCGGCGAGGCCCACCTCGCCCTCGCCGGCAAGCCGCTGCACACGCACGGCTAAGTTCGTCACGCCGCACCGCCCGCTCGATTCCCGTACTCGCTGCTCCGGTCGCAAGAAGGGTCCCCATGTCGGTCTCAGTCACGATGCCACGCCTCGGCGAGAGCGTGTCGGAGGGTACGGTCACCCGCTGGCTCAAGAAGGAAGGCGAGCGGGTCGAGGCCGACGAGCCGCTGCTGGAGGTCTCCACCGACAAGGTCGACACCGAGATCCCCTCCCCGACCGCCGGCGTGGTTTCTTCGATCAAGGTTGCCGAGGACGAGACAGTCGACGTCGGTGCCGAACTTGCCACCATCGACGAGGGCGGTTCGGAGTCCGGGTCGGACGCCGGCCAGGCGGCGCAGCCGGCGACCGAGGAACCCGAGCCGGAGCCGGAGCCGGAGCCCGAGCCCGATCCGGAGCAGCCGGAGGAGCCTATGGCCGAGCAGCCCGAGGAGCCGCCGATGGCCGGCGGCCGCCCGGCGGAAGAGGCCGAGAGCGAGGTCGGGACCGACCGTGGGGCGGAGGCCTCGGGCGCGGTAACGTCGCCGCCGGACTCCGGCGGCGGAGCCGCGTACGTCACTCCCCTGGTCCGCAAGCTGGCGGCCGAACGCGGCATCGACCTGAGCACCCTCACCGGCACTGGCGTCGGTGGCCGGATCCGCAAGCAGGACGTACTGGAGGCTCAGCCCGGCCGGCCGGCTGCCGCGGCGGGCAGTCCGGACACCGCGGCCCCCGAAGGCGACGAGCGGCGGCGCGACACCGAGGCGGCCAAGCCGGCCAGCGCACCGAAGGCGGCGCCCCGCGCTCCGCAGGCCCCACGGGCGGCCGCCGCGACACATCTCCGCGGCCGTACCGAGAAGTTGTCCAGGCTGCGGACCGTGATCGCTCACCGCATGACCGAGTCGCTGCAGGTCAGCGCTCAGCTGACCACCGTGTCCGAGGCGGACATCACCGCCATCGCCCGGCTCCGCGACCAGGTCAAGGACGACTTCTTCGCGCGCGAAGGCGTCAAGCTGTCGTTTCTACCGTTCTTCGCCGCCGCGGTGTGCGACGCGCTCAAGGCGCATCCGATGGTCAACTCCTCCGTCGACCTCGACGAGGGAACTGTCACCTACCATGACTCCGTCCATCTCGGCATCGCGGTGGACACCGAGCGCGGGCTGCTGGCGCCCGTCATCCAGGACGCCGGGGACCTCAACCTCGGCGGGCTGGCGCGGAAGATCGACGACCTGGCGAACCGTACCCGCAGCAACGCGGTGAGCCCCGACGAGCTGGGCGGGGGCACGTTCACGCTCACCAACACCGGCAGCCGCCGAGTGCTGTTCGATACCCCCATCATCAACCAGCCGCAGGTGGGCATCCTCGGGACCGGCGCCGTGGTCAAGCGGCCGGTGGTGATCGAGGAACCGAACCTCGGCGAGGTGATCGCCGTGCGCTCCATGGTGTACCTGGCCCTCACCTACGATCACCGGATCGTGGACGGAGCCGACGCCGCCCGCTTCCTCAACACCGTCCGGGATCGGCTGGAGGAGGGCGCTTTCGCGGCCCAGCTCGGGGTCGGTTGAGTCCTCACCGCAGGTGGCGGGCCATGATGACGTCGTCGGTGTAGCTACCATCGTCGATCCGGAACTCCTCCCGCAGCACGCCTTCTATCTCATAACCGCGCGACTGGTACAGCGCGAGGGCGCCGGGGTTGCTGGCCAGCACCCGCAGCGACAGCTTGCGAGCGCCCCGGCGGCCGGCTTCGGTCAGGGCCGCGTCGAGCAACGCGGCGGCCACGCCGCGGCGGCGGGCCGCCGGATCCACGGCGAGGCCTTGAATCTGCTGGACGTGGGCGTTGGACGCCAGCGAAGTGGGTGGTCGGACCTTGACGTAGCCCACCACCCGTCCGCCGGACTCGGCCACCAGAACGTCGCCGGGGCTGGTAGTGCCGTCGAAGAACGCCCCACCGGGCCGGGGCGGCATGACGTACGTGCCGGGCTCGGCGGCGGCGAGGTCCAGGCGCCCCAACGCGCCGTCGTCGGAGCGCGTCGCCGGGCGGACGGTCAGGTCCGGTTCCACCGGGGCACGATAGCGGCGTGAAGGTCGCGGTTACCGGTTCATCCGGGCTCATCGGCTCGGCCCTCGTGGCGTCGCTGTTGGCCGACGGCCACGAAGTGCGCCGACTGGTTCGACACCCGGCCGAGCGGGCGGGCGAGGTTCGCTGGACGCCTGGCCTCCTCGATCCGGCGGCCGTGGACGGCATGGATGCCGTCGTCCATCTCGCCGGGGCGGGGGTCGGGGATCACCGCTGGAGCGCATCATGGCAGGCGGAGGTGCTCAACAGCCGGGTAGACGGTACGGCGTCGATCGCGGAGTCCATCGCGGCCTGCCGGCGGCCACCGCGGGTCCTGCTTTCCGGTTCGGCGATCGGATGGTACGGGGACACCGGCGACCGGGAGGTCACCGAGGGCGCCCCGTCCGGCGACGGCTTCCTCGCCGAGGTCGTCCGCCGCTGGGAGGCGGCCGCCCGGCCCGCGGTAGCCGCCGGGCTACGGGTCTGCTTCCTGCGCACCTCAGTGGTGCTCAGCGCCTCGGGTGGTGCGCTGGGTCGGGTGCTGCCGTTGTTCCGGCTGGGTCTCGCCGGCCGGCTCGGGTCCGGCCGGCAAGGGGTCAGCTGGATCGCGCTGCCGGACCACGTGGCGGCAATCCGCTTTCTGCTCGAGACGGAGGTGTCCGGGCCGGTGAACCTCACCACGGGGGCGGTGACCAATGCCGACTACAGCAGGGCCGTGGCCCACGCGCTGCGCCGCCCGGCGATCCTGCCGGTCCCCGGCTTCGCGCTGCGGCTGGTCCTCGGCGGGTTCGCCGACGAGGGTGTACTGGCTGGCCAGCGGGTGATCCCCGAGGTGCTGGGCCGGGCCGGTTTCCGCTGGTCGTTACCGGACCTGGACCGGGCACTTCCCGCGTTGCTGTCGGGGTAGCCGGTCGCGGGCCTGCGCGGCCCGTGGAGTATGACCGGACCCAGAGCTCGGGCGATACTCCTCACCCCGGCCAGAAACGATCACACCTCCGCGGTCTGCGCGAACCGCCACCCACCGCGAGACGGGAGCAGGGTCACCCGCCACTCCGTCTGCGCCCGAGCCGGCCGGGAGGCCAGTACGGCCCCGTCGGGGCCGACCAGATCGTGCGCGGACATCCGGTCGATGACCCGCAGCACCACCCCCGGCGGCCCGGCGCTGTCGACCGCGACGCGCACGACGTCCCAGTGCAATCCGCGGGCATGGGCGCCCCGTCGGCGCAGTTCGGTTGCCGCCTGCTGGTCGACACGCAGCGCGGGGGACGCGGGTGCGTCCACGGCTGCCAACGCGGCTACGTCAGCCGCGGCGAAAGCAGCCGCACGGCGCTCGTCGAGCTGATCTACCACGGCCAACCATGAGACTGGCTTGCCCGTGGCCGTACCCGTGGCCGCGGGCGAGGGTGGCCGGGATGTCGGGCGCCGGGTCGACGGGGAGGTCGTCGGCGCTTCGAGTGGAGATGACGGTGACCGCGCGGCGTTCGGCGACGAAGCACGGTTGGCCGTCCCGGCGGGCGTTTCGGAAGCCGGATCCGCGGCCGGATGCGTGGCCGGGTCCGCGGCCGGATCCGGCCGGGGTGGCAAGGCTGCCGACGGATGCGAGCCACCCATCTTGGCCCACTGCACGCCCAGCCCCACGGCCGCCAGCAGGGCCAGGACCACGGCGATCGAGGTCACCACCATCGTGGGTTTCGGCCGGCGAGCCACTCCGCGTCCGGAGCGCTGTCCACCCTCGCCCCGCCGGAGCCGGCTGCGCCACCAGGCTGCGCCCGGGGACGGCATCCGGGGGCGCAGCGACCCACGCGATCCGCGCGGGCCGACGCCGGGATCGGCACCGACGACCGGCGGCTGGCCGGCGGTAGCGGTCGCGTCTATCGCGTCTATCGCGTCCCCAGAGTCACTGGGCACCTGGTCGAGCGTGGGTGCGGCGGCCGCCTCCTCCTCGGCCGGCGGGAGCGCGGCCGACGAGGAGGCGGCCGCCAGCCGGATCGGTACGGCCGGCGCCGCGGAGCGCAGCGCCGAGCTGAAGCCGGCAGCGTCGATACGGGATCGCTCCTCCGTCGCGGCCAACACGGCCAGCACCCCGGCACCCGGTCCGGGCCCCGCCCGGCGACCGTCCCCGAGGGCGCGCCGACACACCGCCGCCAGGGCTGGCAGATCCTGCTCCGGCAGGCCGCCGCCAACGCCGGCATCGGCCAGCAGCGGCGTGCCGTCCAACCCGAGGTACACGCTCTCCTCCGACAGCCCCCCATGGCTCAACCCCGCCTGGTGGACCTGCGCCAGCGCGTCGGCCAGCCCGGTGCCCAGCGTCACGACCTCCCCGACGGTCAGCCGCCGGCGGGTGGCGAGCAGACTCCTCAGCGGCCCCCCGGCTGGGTAGTCGTAGACCACGACGAGCCCGTGATCCGTGGTGATCACCGTCTGCATGGGAAGCAGCGAGTCGGCGGCCAGCGTGCCGACCTGGGCAAGGCTGCGACGGAGGTCTACAACGCTTCCCGGGCCATCCGGCGGCACCACACCATCCGGCGGCACCACACCGTCCGGCGGCACCAGGCGCAGCAGCACGGTACGGCCGTCCGCTTGGCGCCGGGCCCGCCATGCCCCCGGCACGTCCCCGACCGGACCTACGACGTCGTACCCGGGCAGCAGCAGCGGAGCCATACCGGCGATGACACCAGCCGGCCGGGATTCCGGCAAAACGGTCGTCCACAGGCCGCCCGGTCGAGGGGAGGCGCGCTGCGGCGGGGCGCCTGTCGTCAGTCGGCGATCAGCAGCCGCATCTCAGTCGACCGAGAGCCTGGATCGACCCGGCCGCCGCCTGGATCTCATAGCCACCGGTATCGGTGGGTCTAAAGCAGAGCCGTGACCTCGGCCGCAGGCCGAGCCTGTGCGCACGGCGACGGGAATCGTGACCTGGCCCTTACTGGTCACCGTGGCGTACGTCATGAGCACTGCTTACCGCTAAGGCGAGCCTACCCGCGGCCCCGAGTACCGCTCTGGCACGGTCAGCGGGGCCTGGATCACCGGAGAGAGGGGCCGGCGATTCCCGGGGTAGGCCCGAGAGCCGCCCCGGCCCCCTCGCCTTGCCCCTTGCCCCCTCGCCCTTGCCCCTCGCCCTTGCCCCCTCGCCCCTACCCGCCGCCGGGCCGGTGATCCAGGGCCGGCCAACCCCCACCGGCTGGGGTCAGCGGGGCCTGGATCACCGGAGATGGGCCGGAGCGGGGATGGCGGCGGGGTGCGGGTCGCGACGATGTGCGCATCGCCGCGGCGGAGGAAACCACACTACGCGGCTGCGCGCGGTCGCGCATACCGTGGGTGCGCCCAGCAGCCAACCCCGGAGAGCGTCGTGACCACCCTGACCCAGCGACCCAACACCGCACTTCTCGTCATCGACGTTCAGAACGACGTGGTGGCCGGCGCGTACAACCGCGACAGCATCGTCGCGAACATCGCCGCGCTGGTGACAAGGGCCAGAGCCGAGAGCGTGCCCGTGGTGTGGGTACAGCACTCCGCCGATCATCTGCCCGAAGGCAGCGAGGGATGGCGGTACGTGCCCGAGCTGACTCCGGCGGAGGCTGAACCCGTCGTCCACAAGCGGTACGGCGACGCCTTCGAGAACACCGACCTCGAGAAGGTGCTCGCAGAGCGCAGGATAGGGCGCCTGATCGTGAGCGGGGCGCAAACCGACGCCTGCATCCGCTCCACGCTTCACGGCGCGATCGTCCGAGGCTACGACGCGACGCTGGTCAGCGATGCGCACACCACCAAGGACCTCACCCAATGGGGCGCCCCTCCCCCCGACAAGGTCATCGACCACACGAACCTCTACTGGCAGGATCACACCGCGCCGGGACGGCAGGCGGGGATCGCGACCACCGACTCGGTCACCTTCGGATAGGGCGCTCTCAGGCTTGGTCCAACCAGGGTCGATGACAGGAGATCCTGGCGATCGACGTCGTGCGGCGAAATGGCCTCGAACGGGCGTAGGGACGTGTCCCTCAACCCGGTCGGGTGCAGTGGCGCAAGCCCTGACCTCGGGCCGACGTACGCTGACCCGCGTGCTGTCCTTCCGGCGCGCCGGCTTCGTCCCCAGCCCGGTGCCGTACCAGCAGGCCTGGGACACCCAGCGCCGGCTGCACGCCCAGCGGGTGGCCGATGAGATCGGCGACACCTGCCTGCTGCTGGAGCACCCCCCGACCTACACCGCCGGCCGCCGGACCGAGCCGAACGAGCGGCCGCTCGACGGCACCCCGGTGGTCGAGGTGGACCGCGGCGGCAAGATCACCTGGCACGGGCCGGGCCAGCTGGTCGGGTACCCGATCGTCAAGCTGCCCGGCGGGGTGTACGTGGTGGACCACGTCCGCCGGATCGAGGCAGCGCTGATCGCGACCTGCGCCGACCTCGGCGTCGAGGCGATCCGGGTGAGGGGGCGCACCGGGGTCTGGACGGCTGACGGCCGGCGCAAGCTCGCCGCCATCGGCATCCGGGTCAGCCGCGGGGTGAGCATGCACGGTTTCGCGCTCAACGCGGACTGCGACCTGGGCGCGTACGACCGGATCGTGCCCTGCGGCATCACCGACGCGGGTGTCACCTCCCTGACCCGCGAGACCGGCCGGCGGGTGAGCGTCGCGGACACCCTGGACCCCGTCGAGCGGCACCTGAGCGCCGCGCTGGACGCCCCGGCCACCCGCCACCTCGCCGCCGCTGCGAGCTGACCCGATGCCCTGCCCGAAGTGCGGCTTCTCCCCCACCGAGTGGTCCGCGGAGCAGATGACCAGCACGCTGCGCACGCTCGACCGGTGGTTCGAACTCCTCGCCGAGGACGCCTCCCCCGAGCTGAACCGGACGCTCGTCCCGTTCGCCGACCGGATCGCCGCCGTCGCGCGGACCCGAGGCGGCAGCGAGGCAAATCTGCCCGACCGGCTGCACGAGGGCCTCCACGCGCTGCACGAGGCCGGCAGGTTGCGCCACCGCGCGGGTGAGGGCTCCCCACCGGCCACCGGACGGGTGGCGCAGCTCAACGCCTCCGGCGGCGGGGTACCCAAGCTGCCGGTCGAATCGGCCACCATCACCACAGCCGGGCTCGCGGGTGACCGCCAGCACGACCGGGAGCATCACGGCCGGCCGTGGCAGGCGCTGTGCCTGTGGTCCGCGGAGGTGATCGACGCCCTGGCCGCCGAGGGCCATCCGATCGCCTACGGCAGCGCCGGGGAGAACGTGACGGTCGCCGGCCTCGACTGGGCCACGCTCCGGCCGGGAGTCCGGATGCGGATCGGCGCAGCGCTGGTGGAGACCTCGCCGTACGCCATACCGTGCCGCAAGAACGCCCAGTGGTTCCTCGGCGGGGACTTCGGCCGGATGGCCCACGAACGCCAGCCGGGGGTCAGCCGGATCTACGCCCAAGTCCTGGACGGAGGGCCGGTGGCGGTCGGTGACCCGGTGGTCGTCGAGCCCGAGACCGCAGACGCATCCGGCGTAGCCTGAGCGCATGTCCGCCGCTCCCGATGGTCGCCGGCTGCTGCGGGTCGAGGTCCGCAACGCCGAGACGCCGATCGAGAAGAAGCCGTCCTGGATCAAGACCCGGGCGAAGATCGGTCCGGAGTACGCCGACCTCAAAGGCCTGGTGAAGCGCGAAGGTCTGCACACCGTCTGCGAGGCGGCCGGCTGCCCCAACATCTACGAGTGCTGGGAGGACCGGGAGGCCACCTTCCTCATCGGCGGGGACCAGTGCACCCGCCGCTGCGACTTCTGCCAGATCGACACCGGCCGACCGCAACCCCTGGACCGCGACGAGCCGCGCCGGGTGGCCGAGTCGGTGGCCACAATGGGCCTGCGGTACGCCACCGTCACCGGGGTGGCCCGCGACGACCTGCCTGACGGCGGCGCCTGGCTCTACGCCGAGACCGTCCGCCAGATCCACGACCGGCTGCCGGGCTGCGGGGTCGAGTTGCTGATCCCGGACTTCAACGCCGACCCCGAGCTGCTCGCCGAAGTCCTCGATGCCGCCCCGGAGGTGCTGGCCCACAACCTGGAAACCGTGCCGCGAATCTTCCGCCGGATCCGGCCTGGCTTCCGGTACGAGCGATCGCTGGGAGTGCTGCGAGCCGCCCGGGACGCCGGCCTGGTCACCAAGTCCAACCTCATCCTGGGGATGGGCGAGGAGCGCGTGGAGGTCACCGAAGCTCTGGGCGCCTTACGCGAGGCGGGCTGCGATCTGATCACGATCACCCAGTACCTGCGGCCCTCTGCCCGGCACCATCCGGTGCATCGCTGGGTTCGGCCGGAGGAGTTCGTGGAACTGGCCGCCGAGGCCGAGGCGCTGGGGTTCGTCGGCGTGCTCAGCGGCCCGCTGGTCCGGTCCTCCTACCGGGCCGGGCGGCTCTACGCGCAGGCCATGGCGAACCGGGCGGCCGTTCCCGGCTGAGGCGCATCGGTCGCTGCCGGGAAGTATTCTCACGGCATGCCCAGCATTCGCCTTCCCGGTCGCCGGCCGGCCGCCGCACCCGGCCGATCTGCTAAGGGCGGCGAGTCGGGGGCCAAGCCCAAGGGCGCCAAGCCCGCCAAGCCCGCCAAGGTGAAGCTGCCGCGCGCCGAGCGCCGCCAGCGCCGCCGGGCCCGGCTGCAACAGCTGCGGCAGGCCTTCACCCTCACCCGGCGCAACGACCCGAAGATGCTGCCCATCGTGATCGGCGTCTTCGTCGGGGTCCTGCTGGTCTTCCTGCTGCTCGGCCTGCTGATCCACCACCCGGTCTACTTCACGATCTTCGGGGTGCTGTTCGGGCTGCTCGCCGGCTTCAGCGTCTTCGGCCGCCGCGCCCAGCGGGCCGCCCTGACCCAGGTCGAGGGTCAGCCCGGCGCCGCGGTCGCCGTCGTCCAGTCCATGCGCGGCCAGTGGGAGGTCACCCCGGTGGTCGCGGTAACCCGCAATCAGGACGTCGTGCACCGAGTCATCGGGCGCCCCGGAGTGATCTTGATTGGGGAGGGCAACGCGGCTCGGGTGGGCACGCTGCTGGGTCAGGAGAAGCGCCGCATCGCCCGGGTGGCGGCCGAGACCCCGCTGTACGACATCGTGATCGGCGACGCGGACGGGCAGGTGCCGTTGCGCAAGTTGCAGGTGCACCTGACCAAGCTGCCGCACAACCTCAAGCCGGCCCAGGTCCGGCTCGTCGAGGGCCGGATGCGCGCGCTGGGCGCCGCCAAGGCGCCGGTCCCGAAGGGACCGATGCCGCGCAACGCTCGGATGCCCCGAGGCCGGATGCGGTGAGCCCGGCGATGCTCTCGGTCCGGCCGCGGGGCATATCGGGCGGACCCGGGGTGGCTCTCGGGCCTACCCCGGCAACCGCCGCCCCCCTCTCCGGTGATCCAGGCCCCGCTGACCACAGCCGGTGGGGGCTGGCCGGCCCTGGATCACCGGCCCGGGCGGCGGGGCAAGGGCGGCGGGCAAGGGAGGGGCCGGGAGCCGGGGCCCGGGCGGCGGGCAGGAGGACGGGGCGGACGGAGCCCCCGGGCCACGGACGTAATCCGAAGGAAACATTCGGGACACGGCCGGGAAACCGCTCCCGGCTACTTTCGGCAGCAGTACGGCTCGGCGACGCGATACCCATCCTGCCGGGCCGGGACACGATGTCCACAATCGCGTAGGCAGCCCAGGAGGCCGGTCTTGTTCAACTCCGCCGATGAGGTACTCGGCTACATCAAGGACAACGACGTCCAGTTCGTTGACGTCCGGTTCTGTGACTTGCCGGGGGTGATGCAGCACTACACCTTCCCGGCGGAGAACTTCTCCGAGAGTGCCTTCACCGACGGGCTGATGTTCGACGGATCCTCGATTCGCGGCTTCCAGGCGATCCACGAGTCCGACATGCTGCTCCTGCCGGACCCGAGCACCGCGGTGATGGACCCGTTCCGCCAGCACCCGACGCTGAACATGAACTTCTTCATCCACGACCCGCTCACCGGCGAGGCGTACACCCGCGACCCGCGCAACATCGCCCGCAAGGCGGAGGCGTACATCGCCGGCAGCAACCTTGCCGATGCGGCGTACTTCGGGCCGGAAGCCGAGTTCTACATCTTCGACAGCATCCGGTACGACACCACACCCCATTCCGCGTACCACTACATCGACTCCGTCGAGGGCGCCTGGAACACCGGCCGAGACGAGGAGCCCCGCGGCGGCAACCTGGGGTACAAGCCGCGGTACAAGGGCGGCTACTTCCCGGTCTCGCCGAACGACCACTTCACCGATCTGCGCTCGGAGATGGTCCGCAAGCTCATCCTCGCCGGGATCGACGTGGAGATGCAGCACCACGAGGTCGGCACCGGCGGCCAGGCCGAGATCGACTTCCGCTTCGACACGCTGCTGAAGACCGCCGACAACCTGATGCTATTCAAGTACGTGGTGAAGAACACCGCCCACGCGGCCGGCCGCACCGTCACCTTCATGCCCAAGCCGATCTTCCAGGACAACGGCTCCGGGATGCACGTGCACCAGAGCCTGTGGAAGGACGGCAGCCCGCTGTTCTACGACGAGCTGGGGTACGCCGGCCTGTCCGACACCGCCCGGCACTACATCGGCGGCCTGCTCAAGCACGCCCCGGCGCTGCTGGCCTGGACCAACCCGACGACGAACTCCTTCCGCCGGCTGGTTCCCGGGTACGAGGCGCCGGTCAACCTGGTGTACTCCCAGCGCAACCGCTCGGCCTGCTGCCGGATCCCGATCACCGGCAGCAACCCGAAGGCCAAGCGGGTCGAATGGCGGGTCCCGGACCCGTCCTGCAATCCCTACCTCGCCTTCGCCGCCCTGCTGATGGCCGGTATCGACGGCATCCGCAACAAGATCGAGCCGCCGGAGCCGATGGACAAGGACCTCTACGAATTGGCGCCCGACGAGTTGTCCGCGGTGCCCACGGTGCCAGGCTCGCTGGAGGCCGTCCTGGACGCGCTCGAGCAGGACTCCGACTTCCTGCTGGAGGGTGGCGTCTTCACCACCGACGTGATCGAAACCTGGGTCGACTACAAGCGCTCAGCCGAGGTGGACGCCGTCCGGCTCCGCCCGCACCCGTATGAGTTCTCGCTGTACTACGACATCTGATTCCGGGTTCTCGACCCCTTTCAGTAGTCGCCGAAAACGGCGGCTGACCTGCGGAACGTCTTCCGGCGTCTCCCAACGTCAGCCGCCGTTTTCGTTGTTCTGCGGCCCCAGTGCGGCCCCAGACGATCAATACCGGATCCGCTTCGCCTGGACCGGCAACGGCGCCAGTGACGTCGAGATCACCGACTACCCGTGAACCCGAGCGCAGCGATGACCGAGTTCCTGGAGCCGCTGGGCATCACGCAGTACCGACTCGCCCAGGCCACTGGGCTCCCTCAGACGTAAACATCCAGACCGACTGCGACGTCGAAGTCGAGCGCGACCTCCACGGCGACGAACTGGCCAAGGTGATCGCTCTACGCGCCGCTGGCGCACCGCCGCCGCCACCCTCCGGCAGCGGCGCAACCGGCCCGGCGACCAACGCTCTGGCACACTGTCGTGATGGAAAGCGATTCGTCGCCGCGTGGATCAGCGCGGCTCGTCCGGCTCCCGCCACTGCTGCGGTGGTCGGGGGCTCGGCGCCCGCGGATTTGGGAAGAACTGATCTTCGTCGCGATCGCCTATGAGCTCTATTCCTTGATCCGTAACGCCGTCCCGACTCGGGCCGCGAACGCCTTTGCCAACGCGTACGCGGTGCTCGGTGCGGAGCACGCTGTGCACCTTGATTTCGAGCCGGTGCTCAACTCCGCGATGGCCGGGGTCCATTGGCTGTCCCTCGTCGCAGCGTACTGGTACGCGACCATGCACTTTGCCGTCACCATCGGCGTGCTGGTGTGGCTGTGGGTCGCCCATCCGCTGCGCTACCGGGCCGCCCGGTCGGTGTTGATGGTCACGAACCTGGTCGCCCTGGTGGGATTCTGGGCGTTCCCGCTGGCACCGCCGCGGATGCTGCCCGGCTTCGTGGATACCGTGGCCCGGGATCACATCTGGGGTTCCTACTCCTCCGCAGGCATCGCGTCGGCCTCGAACCAGTTCGCGGCGATGCCGTCCATGCACATCGGCTGGTCTCTGTGGTGCGGCATCGTCATCCTCACCCTCAGTCACCGACGCTGGGTGCGAGTGCTCGGCATGCTGTACCCGTTGATCACCTTTACCGTGATCATCGGAACCGCGAACCACTACCTCCTCGATGCCGTCGGCGGCGTTTTCGCACTCGCCTGCGGCTTGGCGGTGCAACGACTGCGATCCGGGCAGTCGGCGCTGGCGCCGCCGATGGCGTTGCCGTCGAACGTCGCATCGAGATGGTGCGACGCCGCCTGAGCCAGGTCAGCGGTTAGCGCTCGCTCCGCAGGAAGCCCGCGACGGTTTCGTTGACCAACTGCGGCGCCTCCTCCGGCGCGAAGTGCCCGACGCCGGGCAGCGACACCAGTTCGGCCGTCGGCCCGAGGTCGCGGACGATCGCTTCACCCACCGGCAACGGCAGTACCGGATCGGCGGCCCCCCACAGCACCAGCGTGCGCGCGGTCGGCCGGCGCACCGACCGGGCGGAGCGCCGAACCAGCCTGCCCGGCACCCGCAGGATTCGCCTGTGGACCGCCGCCCGGTAGTAGCCGAGCATCGCCGACACCCTCGCCGGGTCGGCGTAGGCGGCCGCGTAGTGCTCCAGGTAGTCCCGGTCCAACGGCGGGTCCGCCCGCCAGGCGTAGCGGATCATCCGCCGGACCAGCTCCCGGCCGCCGAGGGCAAAGGCCACCTCCGGCAGCATCGGCAGGGCGAACAGCGGGATGTGAAACGCGCGCCGGTAATCGATGTGCCGGTACGGTCCGTTGATCACGACCAGCCGGCGGACCAAATCCGGCCGGGCGGCCGCCAGCGCGAGGGCCAGCGAGCCACCCCAGTCGTGGCCCACCACGTCGATCCCCCCGTCCACCTCGTGCAAGGCCAGCGCAGCAAGCTCGCGGACCAGGGTCGGCACATCGTAGGGTCCGGCGACCTCACTGCCCCCCAGCCCCTTGAGGTCCGGTGCGAGCACCACCCGGTCGCCGGCCAGCACGGGCAGCAACGACCGCCACACCGCTGCGGTCTGCGGCACGCCGTGCAGCAGCAGCACCGGGGTGCCGGCGGCTGTCGACGCGGCTGCGTGGTCGGCGTCGGGGCCGGCCCGGTACACCCGGAACCGAACGCCCTCCACCGCGACCTGGCGGCATTCGGCACCGGGCAACACGTTCACGGTGCGAAGACCCTTTCCACGACGGCCCGGGCGCGCCGGGTAAGCCGACGGTAGTCCTCCAGCAGCCGCGCCGGCTCGCTCGGGGGGTAGCCCAAGGCCCGGGCCACCACCGCCAGCTGCCGCCCGGTGGTCGGCACCGCGTCCGACGGACGGCCGGCGGCCAGCATGGCGGCGTTGCGGATCCGGCTGGCCAGCCGCCAGGCCTGGGCGAGCGCGTCGGCGTCCGGCGAGGTCAGCAGGCCGGCTTCGGCGGCCGCGCTCAGCGCCGGCAGCGTGCCGGTGATCCGCAGCGCCGGCAGGCGGCCGGCGTGGCGCAGCTGGAGCAGCTGAACCACCCACTCCACGTCGGCCAGGCCGCCACGGCCCAACTTGGCGTGCAGGGCCGGATCGGCGCCGCGGGGCAACCGCTCGCTCTCCACCCGAGCCTTGATGCGCCGGATCTCCCGGAACGCCGCGCCGTCGATGCCGCCCACCGGATAGCGGATCGGGTCGATGGTGGCCAGGAAGCGGGCACCGAGTTCGGCGTCACCGGCGATCGGGCAGGCCCGCAGCAAGGCCTGGGCCTCCCACGGCGCGGACCAGCGGGCGTAGTAGGCGGCGTAGGAGGCGAGGCTTCGGGTCAGCGGCCCCTGCCGGCCCTCCGGGCGCAGGTCGGCATCGACGACGAGGGGGGGATCGGGCGCAGGTACCGCGAGCAGCCGGCGCATCTCGTTCGCCACCTCGGTCGCCGCCGCGGCCGCGACGTCGTCGGAAACCCCTACCGGATCGTGGACGAACAGCACGTCGGCGTCGCTGCCGTACCCCTGCTCCCAACCGCCGAGCCGGCCCATCGCCACGACGAGCAACCGGACCGGCAAGACGCCGCCACGCGCGTGCGACACCGTACGGGTGGCCACGTCCAGCGCGGCGGCCAGCGTCGCCCCGGCGACGTCGGCCAGCGCCGATCCGACCTCGGACAGGTCGATCAGGCCGAGCAGGTCGGCGCAGGCGATCCGCAGGAGTTCCTGGCGGCGCTTACCCCGTACGGTGGCCACCGCCGCCTCGGCATCGTCGTTGCGGGCCACCGCCGCGGCGAACCCGGCCCGCAAAGCCTCGGCATCGCTCGGGCGCAGTTCGGCGTCGTCGGCCAGCATGGCGACCGCCTCCGGCGCCCGGCCGAACAGGTCCGCAGCGTACCGGCTGGTGGCCAGCAGCCGGGCCAGCCGCTCCGCCGCGGCTCCCTCGTCACGCAGCAGCCGCAGGTACCAGTGCGTGCCGCCGAGCGCCTCGCTGACCTGCCGGAAGGAGAGCAGCCCGGCGTCGGGGTCGGCCGCGTCGGCGAACCAGCCGAGCATCACCGGCAGCAGGGTGCGCTGGATCGCGGCCCGGCGGCTGACCCCGGAGGTGAGGGCCTCCAGGTGGCGCATCGCCCCGGCCGGGTCGGCGAAGCCGAGCGCCTCCAGCCGGGTACGGGCCGCCTCGGGCGAGAGCCGGGAGGCTTCCTCGGACAGGCTCGACGCTTCGGCCGGCAGCCGGGCCACCGAGGTGAGCAGCGGTCGGTAGAACAGCTTCTCGTGCAGCCGCCGTACCTCCCTCGCCTGCCGGGCATGCTCGGCCCGCAACCCGGCCACCGCATCCCCGGAGAAGCCGGCGGCCCGGGCCAGCCAGCGCAGGTCCCGTTCGGCGGTGGGCAGCAGGTGGGTACGCCGCAGGTGCTGCAGCTGCAGCCGGTGCTCCAGCAGGCGCAGGAACCGGTAGGCCGCCATCAGCCGGTCGGCGTCCTCGCGCCCGACGTACCCCCCGGCGGACAGCGCGGCCAGCGCGGGCAGGGTGCCACCGGCGTGCAGCGTCGGATCGGTGCGGCCGTGCACCAGCTGCAGGAGCTGCACGGCGAACTCCACGTCGCGCAGCCCACCCGGCCCCAACTTGAGCTCCCGGTCCAGTTCCGCGGCCGGCAGCGCCGCCTCGACCCGGCGGCGCATGGCCTGCACGTCGGAGACGAAGTCCGCTCGCCCGGCCGCCTGCCAGACCATGGTCGCGGCCATCCCGGCGTACCCCGCGCCCAGCTCGCGGTCCCCGGCGACCGGGCGGGCCTTGAGGAGCGCCTGGAACTCCCAGGTCTTGGCCCAGCGGTCGTAGTACGCCTGGTGGCTGGCCAGCGTTCTGACTAGCGGGCCGGACTTCCCCTCCGGCCGCAGGGCCGCGTCGACCGGCCAGAGCGCGCCCTCCGGGGTGATCGTCGAGCAGGCCCGCATCACGGCGGCGGCGAGGGACTCGGCCGAACGCAGCGCCGCGGCCTCGGAACCGCTCCCCTCGGCCGGCGC
The DNA here is from genome assembly GCA_963814355.1 of uncultured Actinomycetota bacterium. GTDB lineage: Bacteria > Actinomycetota > Actinomycetes > JADGOV01 > JADGOV01 > JADGOV01. Next base: position 387,119 of record CAWFCZ010000018.1, read on the forward strand.
GGCCACGAAGATCACGTCCACGTCGCTGACGTAGTTGAGTTCCCGGCCACCGCACTTCCCCAGCCCGATGATCGCCAGCCGGCACGGTTCCCTCCCAGCCGGCTGAGCGGCTCGGGCGATCTCCAACGCCGCGGCCAACGCGGCGGCGGCGAGATCGGCCAGCGCGCAGCCCACCTCCTCCAGCGACATGGAGCCGGTGAGGTCGGCCGCCGCGATACCCAGCAACAGCCGGCGGTAGGTCACCCGCAACGTGTCCAGTGCCGCGGGCGTGCCGAGGTGCGGGCGGACGGCGTCCAGCAGCGTGGTGACCGGCCAGCCGGGCAGGTCCGGGCGTTGTCCGGGCTCCGGCGTGGCCACCACGTGCCACTGCGCCGGATGACGGGCCAGGTGATCCCCCAGGGCCGCACTGGCACCCAGGACGGCAGCGAGGCGTCGCCGGAAGTCCACATCCGTCCGCAGCCGGTCAAGCAGGTCCCCCCGGTCCGGCGCCACCTCGATGAGCCGCTCCAGCCCGCGCAGCGCCAGGTCCGGGTCCGCGGCTTCGGCCAGGTCAGACTCGAGGTCGGGATCGTCGAGGAACCCGAGCGCGGCCAGCCGCGCTTCGGCGGCCGCCGGCTCGCCGTATCCGGCCCGAGTCAGTCGGGTGCGCGACGTCTCCCCGCGCGGGTGCTCGCTCACCGATCGGCGCGCAGCGGCCGCAGGCGAGGCTGGGCATGGTCGGCCACGGGTTTACGGTATCGGCGCAAAGACCTCTGCCGCCGGGTCAGAGCACCGGCAGGTAGCGCTCCAGCTCGAATGGGGTGACCCGGCGGCGGTACTCCGACCACTCTTCCCGCTTGTTCCGCAGGAAGAAGTCGAAAACGTGCTCGCCGAGGATCTCCGCGACCAGCTCCGAACGTTCCATCACCGCGGTCGCCCGGGCTAGCGAGTCCGGCAGCGGCTCGATGCCCAGCGCGACCCGCTCGCCGTCGGAGAGCGTCCAGACGTCGTCCTCGGCGCCTTCGGGAAGGTCATACCCTTCCTCGATCCCCTTCAGGCCGGCACCGAGCATCAACGCAAACGCCAGGTAGGGGTTGCACGCCGAGTCCGGGGAGCGGATCTCGATCCGGGTGGCCTGCCCCTTGTGCGGCTTGTACATCGGCACCCGAATCATCGCCGACCGGTTGTTGTGCCCCCAGCAGACGTACGCCGGGGCCTCGCCTCCGCCGTAGAGCCGCTTGTAGGAGTTCACCCACTGGTTGGTGACCGCGGTGATCTCCGCGGCGTGGGTGAGCAGCCCGGCGATGAACGCCCGGCCGACCTTGGACAGCTTGTACGGGTCCGACGGATCGTGGAACGCGTTGCGGTCGCCTTCGAACAGCGACAGGTGGGTGTGCATCGCCGACCCGGGCTGGTCCTCGAAGGGCTTAGGCATGAACGAGGCGTACACCCCCTGGTCCAGCGCGACCTCCTTGACCACCAGCCGGAAGGACATGATGTTGTCCGCGGTGGTCAGCGCGTCGGCGTACCGCAGGTCGATCTCCTGCTGGCCGGGGGCCACCTCGTGGTGGCTGAACTCGACGGAGATGCCGACCTGCTCCAGCATGTCGATCGCCCGGCGGCGGAAGTCGTGCCCGGCGTCGTGCGGCGTGTGGTCGAAGTAGCCGCCGGCGTCCACCGGATCGGGCAGGTCCCCGGGGGTCGCGGGGCGGCTACGGAGCAGGAAGAACTCGATCTCCGGGTGGGTGTAGAAGGTGAAGCCCAGGTCACTCGCCCGGCCCAGCGCCCGCTTGAGGACGAAGCGCGGGTCGGCGTAGGACGGGGAGCCGCCCGGCAGCAGGATGTCGCAGAACATCCGGGCGGTACCCGGGGCGCCCCCGCGGCCGGGGAGCACGCCGAACGTCGAGGGGTCCGGCCGGGCCAGCATGTCGGACTCGTGGACCCGGGCGAAGCCCTCGATCGCGGAGCCGTCGAAACCGATGCCCTCGGCGAACGCGCCTTCCAACTCCGCGGGCGCCACGGCCACCGACTTGAGGAACCCCAGCACGTCGGTGAACCAGAGCCGGACGAAGCGGATGTCCCGCTCTTCGATGGTACGCAGGACGAACTCCTGCTGCCTGTCCACAACCAGCAGGCTACCGACGTCCGGTTACCAACGGATTCCCCGCCACCGACAGCGGTGGTTCGCCGACCAGCGCCGCGTAGACATTGCGGACCCGCCGAGCCAGGACGTCCCAGTCGTAGGAGCCCGAGCGGGCCCGGGCGTTAGCGTGCATTCGGGCCCGTTCCCGGCGGTCGCCGAGCAGCCGATCCAGCGCGGCGGCCAGGGCGGGCGGGTCCCCGGGCGGCACCAGCAGGCCGGTCCGGCCATCGGCCACCACATCCGGCAGGCCGCCGGTCCGGGACGCGACCACCGGCAGCCCCACCCGCATCGCCTCGACGGCGATCGAGCCGAGTTCCTCATACCGGCTCGGGATGGCCAGTACGTCGCCGGCCGCCAGCACTGCGGGGATCCGGCTGTGCGGGACCGCACCCAGCAGGGTGACGACGTCGCCGAGGCCCTGCTGGCAGACGGCGTCGCGCAGGAACCGGCGCTGCGGCCCGTCGCCGACGATCACAATTCGGGCGCCGGCGGTTCGCAGCAGCGGCGCGGCCCGCAGCAGCGTCAGAACGTCCTTCTGCGGGTGCAGCCGGCCCACGTAGAGCACGCGCGGTCCGGGCAGCGCGGCGATCTCCGGATCCGGCGCCGGTCGGGTGAATAGCCCGGGTTCGAAGCCCGACGGGATGACGGAGACCCGCTCGACGGCCACCCCGTCGCCCACCAGCCGGGCGGCGGTCCGCGGGCTCAACGTGATCACGGCGTCCACGCCGGCGACGATCCGCCGCTCGATCGCGCCACCGGCGGCCTTGAGAAACGCGGAGCGCGGGCCGGAAGCCGTCAGGGTATGCGCCACGGAGGTGTGCAGCGTGACCACCAGCGGCACCCGCATGCGGCGGGCCACGGAGGCGGCCAGCGGCAGCAGGCCGATGTCCTCACCCTGATGGGCGTGGACGAGGTCGTACCCGCCGTAGCACTGACCGAGGTGGGAGGTGGCCGCGGCCACGTAGAGCTGCCGGCAGACCGGTACCGGAAAGCCCAGCCGAACCACCTCAGCGTGGGCACCGAGCGGCTGCCGTCGCGGCGATCCCGGCGGGCGGGTGGTGATGACCTGCTGCGTGACGCCGAGCCGGTCCAGCGCCCGGGAGAGCGAGGCGCTGTGGTTCTGCATGCCGCCGATCGAGTCGAACCGGCTCCCGCGGCGAACCACCACCGCATCCGGTGTCTCGAAGACCGAGCAGAGCCGTAGTACGCGCATCATGACACCCGGTTCCGGGTCGGTGCGGTCAGCGCCAGACGCAGCCCGCGCGGATCGTCGGTGATCACCGCGGGGACGCCGGCGATGTCCAGCAGGCGGGCGTCCACCGACCGGTTCACCGTCCAGCAGCGCAGCACGATCCCGCGCTCGGCCGCCCGCTCGGCGATGCCATGGTCGGCCAGCACGGCCTTGGCGTCGGGGTGCAGGGCGGCGCAGCGCAGCGCACTGGCCCGGGACAGGGCCACCACGGCTGGTACCTCCGGACCGGTGATCAACGCTCGTGGCCACCGGGCCCGGTAGGTGCGCAGCGCGGCGAGTACCTCCGGGGCGAAGGAGGACAGCACGACCGCGGTGCGGAACCGGTCCCGGCGCAGCACGTCGACCACCGCGGCGGCGAGGGGTACCGGGTCCCGGTGCAGTTTCAGGTCCAGGACGAGGAGCCCCCGGCCGCCGGCCACGGTGAGCACCTCGTCCAGTGTGGCGACCCGCTGGCCGCGGGGCAGCCGGACGGCCCGGAGCTCCGCGTGCGTCGAAGTGGCCACCTGGCGACCGGACCAGGCGACCCGGCGCAGGTCGGGGTCGTGCACGCAGACCGGGACCCCGTCGGCGGTGAGCCGGACGTCGACCTCGACGCCGTCCGCCCCGCCGTCGAGGGCCGCCGTCACGGCGGCCACGGTGTTCTCCGGCGGTCCGCCCTCGCAGACCTGGCCGCGGTGTCCCAGCAGCTGCATGCCGGCCAGCGTGCGGGCTGCCGGCATCCGGCGGTTGGCCGCCAACTGAACACCGGCTGGCCGTCGGCGAAACCTTGATCTGTCCCGCTTGCTCTGGACCCCGGCGATCAGCTGGGGAAACTCAGCGGTTCCCCAACCCCGGCAACCATCCCCAACCGGCAGCCCGGCACGGAAGCCGTTGTCCACAGCAAGCCGGCGAGGGCGCCGAGCCCGCGGAAGTTTGGCTGAGGCTTGGACCGTGGTCGAAGACGCGCGCGCAATCCTGGCTGCGCAGGACGAGGTCATTCCTATACCCAGGCGTTGCGGGCGGGTTACTCGCCTGACCAGGTCAGGTGGCTGGCAAACTCCGGGCAGTGGCGCCGGATGTACCCGAGGGGGTACCTCGCCAACTCGGGCCAGGCTCCGTCCGGCGCTCGGGCGTGGGCCGCCCTGTTGTACGCCGGCCCGGGCGCCTGTCTGGCATGTCACAGCGCCGCCGGCCGCGACGGTCTCGCCAGTTACGACTCCCCTGCGGTGACACGTCTTGCTGCCGTGGCGGCGGCGGGCGGGTCGCATGCCCTGCCAGAGCTTCAAGCGCTCGACCTGCTCCGCCGTGGCGGGCTGCCGCTGCCGGACGCCCGGCAGAAGCGTCTGGGATTCGGTCGCTACTACCTGGACCTGTGGTGGGAGGAGCCGCGGGTGGCCGTCGAGATCGACGGCAGCGCGCATGTGCTGGCCACGAACTGGTGGGCGGACCTGAACCGGCAGAACGAGATCACGCTGGACGGCCGGCGGATCCTCCGTTTTCCGAGCTACGTCGTGCGGGAGCAGCCGCAGCGCTTCATCGATCAGGTGACCAGAGCCCTGCTCCAGCGCCCAGCAGGATAAGCACCGCGAGCGCGGGGTTGGGGAAACCCAGCGGTACCCCAACCCCGGCAACCATCCCCAGCCCGGCCCAGCTCCCAGCCCGCGCCCGGCCCAGCTCCCAGCCCGCGCCCGGCCGGCTTCGAGCGGGAGCACCGTGGGTTCGCCCGGTGTCCGCCTCAGCCGTAGGCTGACCGGCGTGCCGGTGCTTCGTCTCGCGCTCGCCCAAGTCGATGTGACGGTCGGCGATCTGGCCGGCAACGCGGATCTCGTGCTGCGCTGGTCACGACACGCCGCTACCCAGGGCGCCCGCCTCGTCGCCTTCCCGGAGATGGCCCTGACCGGCTACCCGGCCGAGGACCTTGTGCTGCGCCGGTCTTTCGTCGACGCCTCACTGCGCACCCTCGCCGAGCTGGCCGGCCGGCTGGAGGCCGAGGGGCTCGGCGACCTGGCGGTCGTCGTCGGCTACCTGGACCGCCGACAGGACGCGGTACCCCGGATCGGTCGCCCGGCCGGCGAGCCGCAGAACGCCGTCGCGCTGCTCTACGGCGGCCGGATCGTCGCCCGGTACGCCAAGCACCACCTGCCGAACTACGGCGTGTTCGACGAGTTCCGGTACTTCGTTCCCGGCGAGCGGCTGCCGGTAGTCCGGCTGCACGGGATCGACGTGGCGATGACGATCTGCGAGGACCTGTGGCAGGACGGCGGGCCCGTCGAGGTGGCCCGGGTAGCCAATGTCGGCCTGGTGCTCTGCGTGAACGGCTCGCCGTACGAGTGCGCCAAGGACGACACCCGCCTCGCGCTCGCCCGGCGCCGGGCGGTCGAGGCCGGCGCGCCGCTGGCGTACGTGAACATGGTCGGCGGCCAGGACGAGTTGGTATTCGACGGCGACTCGCTGGTGGTCGACGCCGCCGGGGACCTGCTGGCCCGGGCGCCGCAATTCGCCGAAGGCCTCCTCACCCTTGACCTGGACTGCACCTCGGGGTGGGACGACCGGACCGGCGCGGTGTCAGCCGGAGGCACGGTCATGACCGTCGAGCGGGTCACGCTGCACCGCGACCCGCTACCCGCACCGGCGACGCCGCTGGTCGGCGGAGTCGCGGACCGGCTCGGCGACGAGGCGGAGGTCTACGCCGCGCTGGTCACGGCGACCCGGGACTATGTCCGGAAGAACCGCTTTCCCTCGGTGCTGCTCGGCCTCTCCGGGGGCATCGACTCCGCGTTGGTCGCCACCGTGGCCGCTGACGCGCTGGGCCCGGACGCGGTGCACGTCGTGGGCATGCCGAGCCGCTGGTCCTCGGAGCACTCGGTCGCCGACGCCGAGGAACTGGCCCGCCGGCAGCAGCTGAACTGGACCGTGCAGCCGATCGCCCCGATGGTCGAGGCCTACACCACCCAGGTGGACTTGCACGGGCTGGCCGCGGAGAACCTGCAGGCCCGGGTACGCGGCACGCTGCTGATGGGCCTGTCCAACGAGCACGGCCACCTGGTGCTGACCACGGGCAACAAGAGCGAGCTGGCCACCGGCTACTCCACCTTGTACGGGGATTCGGCCGGCGGGTTCGCGCCGCTGAAGGACGTGCCGAAGACCACGGTCTGGCGCCTCGCCCGGTGGCGCAACGCGGACGCCGAGGCCCGCGGACAGACCCCGCCCATCCCGGAGAACAGCATCACCAAGCCGCCCTCGGCCGAGCTCTCCCCCGGTCAGCTCGACACCGACAGCCTGCCGTCCTACGACGTGCTGGACCGGCTCCTCGAGGACTACGTGGCCCGCGACCTCGGGCACGACGCGCTGATCGCCGCCGGCCACGATCCGCGACTGGTCGAGCGGGTGATCCGACTGGTGGACGCGGCGGAGTACAAGCGCCGGCAGTACCCGCCGGGGCCGAAGATCTCGCTGCGGGCCTTCGGGCGGGACCGCCGGCTGCCGATCACCTCCCGCTGGCGGGAACTCGCCGCGCCGAGGGTCGACGAGCCGGACCACGTCCGTCCCGAGCTGACCACGCCGAGCTGACCACGCCGAGCAGACCACGCCGAGCTGACCATGAGGCAGGTACGGCTACGACCGGCGCGGTGAGCTGACGTCCCGCCCGCTGCCACAGGCTCGCCGGCCGCCGCCGACGCCGCCGGCTTGACCCGCGCGCACCACGGCAGCTATCCGCCGGCCTCCGTCGCCGCCGGTTGGTTGTGCGCCGGCGCCGCCGTGACCTGTCCTCACCCGGAGTTGTCGGTGCCGCCCGCTAGCGTCACACCCGCCGCAAGGGCAGGACGGGAGCGGAGATGCCGACAGCGAGGATGCGTACCGGGCGGGACTGGCTGTCCTCCCACGTCCTCGGCGCGCTGCTCGTCCTGGCCGCGGTCACGGCGGCGGTCGGGGCGTACCTGGTCAACTCCTCGCTGGCCGGGGCCGGTTCCCGGCGGCACTGGCTGCTGGCGTTGGGCGGCGCGCTCACCGCCGCCACGATCTTGCTGGCCGCCGCGCAGCAGTACCGGACCAGCCGGCGGCTGGCCACCGCCGAGGAAGTCGCGGTCGAGGCGGAGGAGGAGCTGACCGTCACGTTGAACGCCGCGCTGGCGCCGATCACCGACTACCTGGCCAGCATGGCGGACACCGCCGACGAGGGCACCCGTCGGCTGATCGTCGGTCAGCTGCTCCAGGCGGTGGTGGACGCCGCCGTCCGGCTGAGCGCGGACGGCGCCCGCAGCGCGTTCTACGAACTCGACCCCGCCGGGCAGATGCTCACTCGGATCGCCTACAGCGGCCGGGCCACCCAACCCCGAACGAGCTTCACCATGGGTACCCCGGACGGCGATTTCGTGCTGGACCTGGTCAACCGCGGCGACCTGGTCTTCGTCGACGACGTGGACCGCTCCCCGCTGGTGACCCCGAGCGCGCCCGGCTACCGTACCGTCATCGCGGTCGCGGTGACCGCCGGAGCCCGCAAGATCGGAATGCTGACCGTCGATGCACCGGAGCCGGGTGATCTGACCACCACCCACGTGGAGCTGGTCCGGGTACTGGCCAACCTGCTCGGCTCCGGATTGGCGCAGGCGTCATAAATGGTGTAGGCGGATATGCTGAGGCTGATCGCGGGAAGGCGTTCGTGGCGGGAGGAGACATGGTGCAGCGCGAGAAGGTGACCAGTTCGCGCGGCCGCAGCTGGGTCAGCGGCACGCTGCCCGCCGAAGAGTACTTCGCCGAGGCCCGTCGCAAGGCTCGGGAGCAGGCCCGCCGCACGGTTGCCGCCCGGCTCACCAAGGCCGACCGACCGCCGAAGCCCATCAACGGCGCCGGCTGAACGCAGCGGCTTATCCTAGCGGCGGGTTCGCTCAAAGCCGCCGCAACGAGGTCCGGGGGCGGAGCCCGCTGAGCACAGCGTCGACGGTGCGTTCCGGGTAGTCCGCCGACACCGGCTCGTCCGGCCGGGTGAGCGAGCGGTAGATCACCGGTCCGACCAGCAGATCGATGGCGTGTTCGATGTCGAGGTCGGGCCGGAGTTCCCCCGCCAGCACACCACCCCGCAGGACCTCCGCGATCCGTCGCCGGCGGGGCACGATGACCTGTTCGCGATACCTCTTGAGCAGGTCGGGATGGCTGACGCCGTGCCCGAGCAGGCGAGGCATGATGCGCGCGGTCACCGTGGATCGGGTGTGCTCCCAGGCTGACCCAACCAGTGTGATCAAGTCACCCCGGAGGCTGCCGGTCAGCGGCGGCCCCACCTGCTCGTCAAGCCGGGCCACCGCCTCGACGAGCAGATCCTCCTTGCCGGACCAGCGGCGGTAGATAGTGGCCTTGCCCACTCCGGCCCGGGCGGCGACGGCCTCCACAGTGACCCCAACCAGGCCGTCGTCCGCCAGGACGTCCAAGGTCGCCCGGCAGATCGCCTCCGAACACTCGACGCTGCGGGGCCGTCCGGGCGCACGCGAGTGCGCCGGTGCCGAACCCGGTGTCATCGCGCCGGGGCGACGGAGGGCCGGCTTTCCCCCTCGGCCGACGCGTCAGCGGGACGCCGGGCCGCCTCGGCCGGCTTACCGGGTAGCCACCTCAGCACCGCCATAGCGCCGAGGAACGCCACCAGGGCCGAGCCCAACGACGCCACGTGCATGGCGTGGATGAAGGCATCGTGGGCCTGCGGCAGCACGCCGTCCAGCCGGCCGCCGGCCTGCGCGATGATCGCTTTGGTGGCTCCGAGAGATTCCGCGGCGGTGTCCCGGACGGCGGTCGGGATCGGCAGCTTCGCGAGCTCAGGCGTAATCCCGGCCCGGTAGGTCGCCGACAGGATGGATCCGATGATGGCCACGCCCAGCGCACCGCCGACCTGGCGGACGGTGTTGTTCACCGCCGACCCGGCGCCGGCCCGTTCCCGAGGCAACGTAGACATGATCGACTCGGTGGCCGGGGCCATCGTGTTCGCCATCCCGACGCCCTGGACGAACAGCAACCCCTCCAGCACCCAGATCGAGGTGGTGGTGTCGATCAGTTGGTACATCAGGAAGGCCACGGTGACCAGCAAGAGGCCGGCGGTGCAGACCGCCTTGGCGCCGAACCGCCGGACCATCGTGGCGCTGCGCGGCGCGAAGAAGGCCAGCGCGAACGCCACCGGCAGCAGCCGGATACCGGCTTGCAGCGGGCTGTAGTCCCGAGCGAACTGCAGGTAGAACGTCAGGTAAAAGGTGGCCCCGAACAACGCGAAGAAGGCGGCCGTCACCGCGACGCTGGCGGCGGAGAAGGCGGGGTTGCGGAACAGCGTGATGTCCAGCGAGGGATGAGCGCTGCGCCGTTCGACGGCGACGAAGGCGCCGAGCACGACAATCCCACCGAGGAACGTGCCGAGCACCGCCGGCGAGGTCCACTCGCCGTGCTGGCCGCCCTTGATGATGCCGTAGACCAGCAGGACCAACCCGGTCATCGACAGCAGCACGCCGAAGATGTCGATGCCCCGCGGATTCGGGTCCTTCGACTCCGGCACCAACACGGCTATCGCCACCAGGCCGAGCAGCACGAAGGGCACGTTGACCAGGAACACCGAGCCCCACCAGAAACGCTCCAGCAGCGCTCCGCCGGTGATCGGGCCGATCGCGATCGCCAGGCCGGTGAAACCGGCCCAAACACCGATCGCCTTGCCCCGCTCGGCCGGCTCGAAGACATTGGTGATGATGGACAGGGTGGACGGCAGCACCGCCGCCCCGCCGATCCCCATCAGCGCCCGGGTGGTGATCAACCAGGCCGGCGAGGAGGCGAAGGCGCACAGCGCGGAGGCCGACCCGAAGAGCAGCATGCCGATCATGAGTATCCGTTTGCGGCCGAAGCGGTCCCCCAGCACGCCGTAGGTGAACAGCAGCCCAGCGAACACCAGCGTGTAGGCGTTGATGAACCACTCCTGCTGGCTCTGCGAGGCATGCAGGGTCTCCTCGATGGTGGGCAGCGCCACGTTGAGGATCGTGTTGTCCAACACGACGACCAGCAGGCTGACCACCAGGACCGCCAGGATGTACCAGCGTCGGCGGTGAATCGTCGCGGGGTCCATGGGCAGCACCTTCGGGTTGGGGACCGGCCTTCGGCGAGCCGGCACAATAACGATACGTCAGCGTTCCGTTTTTGGAGATCGCGCGCGCCCCGCCCGCCCGCCGGCCCGCCGGGCGTGGAACGATGGCTCGTCCGGGGACGCCACCACGGTGCCTCGAGGCCGGAGGTTTCAGGTGACCGAACAGACGCTCTACGGGCCAACGGTTTCCCGCCGGGTCCGCATTCCCCATCTGCAGGCCGCCAAGGAACGCGACGAGCGGTGGGTGATGCTCACCGCCTACGAGCAGTACGCCGCGGCCATCTTCGACGACGCCGGCATCCCGGTGCTGCTGGTCGGCGACTCCGCAGCCAACAACGTCTACGGGTACGACACGACCCTTCCGGTGACCGTCGAGGAACTGCTGCCGCTGGTCCGGGCGGTGTCCCGCAGCACCAAGCGGGCGTTGGTCGTGGCCGACCTGCCCTTCGGCAGCTACCAGGTTTCCCCGGCCCAGGCGCTCGGTACGGCGGTGCGCTTCCTCAAGGAAGGCGGCGCGCACGCGGTCAAGGTGGAAGGCGGGCTGCCCGTACTCCCGCAGGTCCGCACCCTGGTCGAGGCCGGCGTACCGGTGATGGCCCACCTGGGTTTTACCCCGCAGAGCGAGCACCTGATCGGTGGCTACCGGGTCCAGGGCCGCGGCGCGGCCGGCGACGGACTCGTGGATGCGGCGGTCGCTCTGCAGGACGCCGGAGCGTTCGCCGTGGTCTTGGAGATGGTGCCGGCGGAGGTGGCCAAGCGGGTTACCGGCGAGTTGCGGATTCCCACCATCGGCATCGGTGCCGGGCCGGACTGCGACGCCCAGGTCATGGTTTGGCAGGACATGGCGGGGCTACGTCCGGACCCGGTCCCGCGCTTCGTCAAGCGGTACGCCAACCTGCGCGAGGTGCTCGGCGAGGCGGCCCGCAGCTTTGCCACCGAGGTCCGGGACGGGCAGTACCCGCTGTCGGAACACGGGTACCAGTAGCGCCAGTGGTGGTCGCACGAAGCCCTCGGGCCAGCCCTCAGCGAGCGGCCGCGAGCGCGGCGGCGAGCATCTCTCGGGCCTGCACGAGCGAGGGCCCGTACCAGGTGAGGTGGCGCCCGCTGACACAGGCCACCGGCCGGCCACCGAACGCCTCCGGCCCGTCGGTCGGGGAGAACGGGTACGGCTCGTCCGGCAGGACAACCAGGTCGTAGTCGGGTAGATCGTCCAGGGTGATTCGGGGGTAACGCTCCGCCGCGTCGGCCAGCGCGTTGTCCACGCCCAACCGGCACAGCAGGTCGCCGGCGAAGGTGTCCCGGCCGAGCGCCATCCACGGCCGGCGCCAGATCGGCACGACCGCGGTGCGCCGCGGCCCGAGATACGGCACCCGCCAGGCTTCGGCGGCCTCGTCCAGCCACGGCGGGTGGCCGAGTCCCAGCGCGGCCAGCATCCTGCCGAGCGAGGCCAACCCCTCGGGCACCGTCTGCGGGGCGGTCACCCAGACCGGCACACCGGCCGTGCGCAGGGTGGCGATATCCGGCGCTCGGTTCTCCTCCTCGTTGGCGATCACGACGTCCGGCCGCAGGGCTCGGATCGCGTCGGTGTCTGGGTTCTTCGTCCCCCCGACCCGGGTTACCGCCAGGCCGGCGGGGTGGGTACACCAGTCGGTGGCGCCGACCAGCAGGCTCTCGCCGGTGGCCGCGATCGCCTCGGTCAGCGACGGCACCAGGCAGACCACCCGCTCCGGGCGCGCCGGCAGCGCGACCGGGGTACCGAGGTCGTCGACGTCAGAGGTCGGTGACCCGGAGCCCGGCATGTGCCTTGTAGCGGCGGTTGACCGCGATGAGGTTGGCGGTGAGGGCCTCGACCTGGTGGGCGTTGCGCAACCGGCCGGCGAAGACGCCGCGGCTGCCGGCGATGTCGTCGACCAGCGCGACGATGCGGTCGGTGGCCGGACGGTCATCGCCGAGCACCAGCACGTCGGTATCCACCTCGGACCGCCCCCGGTCCAACAATTGCACGGCGGAGACGTGGTGGAAGGCGGCGACCACCACGCTGTCCGGGAGCACGGCGGCGGCCTGCTCGGCGGCGCTGCCCTCCGGCACCGCCAGCGGGTAGGCACCGCGGGAGTCGAAACCCAGCGGGTTGACGCAGTCGACCACGATCCGCCCGGCGAGCGCCCCGGCAAGGTCGGCGAGCAACGCCCGGTGCCCCTCGTACGGCACCGCCACGATCACCACCTCGCCGGCCCGGGCGGCGTCGAGGTTGCTCCCGCCGGTCACGGCGAGGCCGCTCTCGGCCGCGGTCAACCCGACCGCCGCGGCCACGGCCCGGTCGGCGGACCGGCTGCCCAACACCACGCTGTGCCCGGCCAGGGCCAGCCGGCGGGCCAGCCCGCGACCCTGGTCGCCGGTGCCGCCGAGGATCCCGATCGGGCTGGACGCTTCCGCCTCGGCATCGACCACCCGCCCATCTTGCCAGCCGACGCCGGTCCGTCGATGCGCACGAGGCGCTCCGCCCGGCTACCCGCCGGTCGAGGCTCGCGCGCGTCTGGCCGCCCGCCGGTGTCGCACCACGAGTCCGACCGCGACCAGCGCCACGACAGCGGCCGCGCCGTAGCCGGCTAGGGAGAGCCGGGAGGCCACCACGGACCAACTCTTGCCGGCCAGGTAGCCGAGCAGGACCGAGCCGCCGGCCCACAGCGCCCCGCCGGCGACGTTCCACATCAGGAAGGTGCGGTACGGCATGTGCGCCATGCCGGACAGCCCCGGGACGAGCACGCGCAGAGCGGCGGCGAAGCGGCCGGCGAACACCGCCCGGCCGCCCAGGCGCCGGATGGTCTCCCGGGCGCGCTGCACGTGGGCCGGTTTGACCAGGCGTTCCGGCAGCCGTTTGAGCAGGCGCGAACCCGCGCTCCGCCCGATCGCGTACCCGATGCTGTCCCCCACGATCGCGCCGGCGATGGCCGCCCCGAGGACAGCCGCCAGGGGTAAGCGCCCCTCGTAGGCCAGGACGCCGCCGAGCAGGCAGGCGATCTCGCCGGGGAAGACGAACCCGACGAACGCCGAGGCCTCCAGGGCCGGCAGGGCAAATATCAGCAGCAGGGCAACCGCGGGCGGCAGCGTGAACAGTGCCCGCTCGACGGTATGGCCCACCCAGTCAGTGTGCCGGTGGTTTCGGGATCAGGTGGCGCGGGAGGACCTGGCGGCCCGCATCGGCTCCCGGGCGTCGGCCAGCACCGCCGCCTTGTGCAGCATCGGGCCGAGGCCGAAAGCTGTGGCCGCCGAGAGCAGGCACCAGCCGAACACGATGGCGAACAGAAGGCTCACGCCGAGGTTGTCGGCAGCGCCGGGCCGGACCTGTAGCGCTGCTCCGTCCGGAGTTCGACTGTCCCCGCCCGTGGGAACGGAGTGCCTCATGAAGCCAGGCGTCCGGCACGCCCCCGCTGCGTCAGCGTCGACGCGGTCGAGGACCCGCGCATCGAGGAGCCCACCCCTCAGCCACGAGCCGCCGCTCACCGAGGCGCCGCGGATGTACGAGGCGTTCACGAAGAAGGAGCCGGGGTCGTCAAGGTCGCGCTGCGGCCCTGACGGAGCCCTCCAGCAGGGCTGCGCCTCGCATCCGGGTGAACACGCCGAAACCGGACCGTGATGGCACGCCGGGAGCGCCGCCCTGCCGTACCGTTGGTAGATGAGGCTCGGCCGGGTGGTCACCGCGGTGGTGCTCTGGGCCGGCGTCAGTGCGGCGCTTGCCGTGCCGGCGGGGGCGGCCACCGCGACTACGTCGGCCACCGCCCAGGGTCCCGTCCCACCGGACACCGCCTCGACGACCGGCTACGACGTCTCCCACCCGCAGTGCGATGGCCCGCTGCCGGCGGACGCGTCCTTCGTCGTGCTCGGCGTCAACGGGGGGCGGGTGTTCGCCGGCAATCCATGCCTGGACGAGCAGACCGCGTGGGCGCACCAGATTTCCGACGCGCCCGCCTTCTACGCCAACACGGCCAATCCGGGACCGTTGGTGTCCGAGCATTGGCCCAGCGGGCAGATGTACCCCCGGACCTGCGCGTCGGACTACCCGGCGAACGACTCGGTGGGGTGCTCCTACGACTACGGCTGGACCGCCGCGGAGGACAGCTACAACCGGGCGTACTACGCGGCGCTGGAGACCTACGGCGCGGGGGCCGCGCAGCCGGACGGGGACTGGTGGCTCGACGTGGAGACCTCCAACAGCTGGCAGTCGCTGCAGGACGGGCCGACGTCGGCCGACCAGGCCCGGGCCAACGCGGTCGCGGCCCTGCAGGGCGCCGCGGACTACCTGGCCCACGAGGCCGGCGTGCGGCAGGTCGGCTTCTACTCCAGCTTCGACCAGTGGCAGCAGATCACCGGCGGCACCGAGGACCGGTTCGCGGCCTATCCGGTGTGGGTGGCCGGCGCCGGGGACCGGGCTTCGGCCTTCGACCGGTGCGATCCGACCCAATCCTTCACCGGCGGCCCGGTGGAACTGTCCCAGTACCGCGAAGGTGCCTTTGACGCGAACGTGCGCTGCCCGAAGACCTGATACCGCTCGGGCCTCTGACGTGATGGGATAGCCGTCATGCGCGGCGATCTCTTCGGGGACCACCTCGAGCAGCAGGCCACCGAGCGGTTCGCACTCCAGAACCCGCGGATGCTCCGGGTCCGCCTGGACGGCGAGATGCTGGCCCGGCAGGGGGCGATGGTGGCCTACCAGGGTGAGGTCGACTTCGCCTACCAGGGCGCCGGCGGCCTCGGCAAGATGTTCAAGAAGGCGCTGACCGGCGAGGGCGTTCCGCTGATGCGGGTCACCGGACGCGGTGACGTCTTCCTCGCCGACGATGCCAGCGAGATCCACGTGCTGACCCTGGACAACGAGTCGATCACGGTCAACGGCCGCAACGTGCTGGCCTTCGACCCGACCTTGCAGTGGGACATCCGCCGGCTGGAAGGCGCGTCGATGGTCGCCGGCGGACTGTTCAACACGGTGTTCACCGGCAGCGGGCAGATCGCGGTGACCGCGCACGGCACCCCGGTGGTTCTCGCCGTGGACGCGCCGACCTACGCCGATCCGCAGGCCGCGGTCGCCTGGTCGAGCGCGCTGGGGGTCACGGTCCGGCGGACCGCCGGCGCGGCCGCCCTGATCGGCCGGGGCTCCGGCGAGGCGTTCCAACTGGCGTTCACCGGCTCGGGAATGGTGATCGTGCAGGCCAGCGAGGGGCCGACGGTACCGACCCACACCCACTGAGCGGGGCACCCGGCCGTTTCCGCACCGGGTCGCTGCGGTAAGAGCGCGACGTGACCGAGGACATCGGCCGGGCCGCGGCCGGCACGACGACGCTGGTCGTGATGGGCGTGACCGGGTCCGGCAAGAGCACGGTGGCCCGTCAGCTGGTAGAACACCTCGGGTGGCCGTTGGCCGAGGGTGACGACTTCCACCCGCCGGCGAATGTGGCCAAGATGCACTCCGGCCACCCGCTCGACGACAACGACCGGTGGCCGTGGCTGCGGTCGATAGCCGGCTGGATCGGCGAGCAGGAGGCGGCCGGGAAGGACGCGATCGTCGCCTGTTCGGCACTCAAGCGCAGCTACCGGGACGTGCTGGGTAAGGGCCATCCGAGCGTCTGGTTCGTGCTCGTCGATGTGCCGGCCGGCGCGTTGGCGCAGCGGCTGGCCCACCGGGCGGACCACTTCATGCCGTCGTCGCTGCTCGACAGCCAACTCGCGACCCTGGAACCACTCGCCTCCGACGAGCCCGGGGTGACGATTCGTGGCGACGGGGCGCCGGACGAGGTGGCGCGAGAAGTTCTCGACGCCCTGCTGGCCCATCGCCGGTCGGCGCCCCCACCACGGAGGGAAGCCCGATGATCGCGACGACCGGACTGGCAGCCGGCCCAGGCCTCGGGCACCCGGCGGCCGCCGGCGTGGTGGCCGCCGCCAAGGCCTCGACCAACAACACGGTGCTGGTGACCGCTGCCCTGCTCGGCATCGCCACCGTCGTGGCGTTGATTACCTGGCTGAAGGTGCACCCGTTCCTGGCTCTCATCCTGGGCTCCGCGGTGCTCGGGCTGGTGGCCGGGCTGGGTCCGAGCCCGACCGTGGACAGCTTCACCAAAGGCGTCGGGTCCACCGTCGGCAGCGTGGGCCTGCTCATCGCGCTCGGGGCGATGATTGGCGGGCTGCTCGCCGACTCCCGCGGGGCGGATCGGATCGTCCGGACCGTGGTCGACCGGTTTTCCGCCGGCGCCCTTCCCTGGGCGCTGGCCGGCGCGGCCGCGCTGGTCGGGATCCCGCTGTTCTTCGAGGTCGGGGTAGTGCTGCTGGTACCGATCGTGCTGCTGGTGGGCCGCCGTACCGACGTACCGCTGATCAAGATCGGTATCCCGGCACTGGCCGGCCTGTCAGTTCTGCACGGCTTCGTCCCGCCGCACCCCGGGCCATTGGTCGCCATCGCGGCTCTCAAAGCCGACCTCGGGCTGACCTTGGCCTTCGGCCTGGTGCTGGCCATCCCGGCCGTGATTCTCGCCGGCCCGGTCTTCGGCATCTTCATCAGCCGGTACGTGCACGCCTCGCCACCCGCGTTGCTCGCCGACCGGGAGTCAGCCACCGTGGCGTCCGGGGCGGCCACGGCAGCGGGTCGGGATGGCGATACGGAGCGCGCGCCGGCCTCGGGTTCCGGGCAGGCCGAGGATCCCCAAACGGGCCAGCGTGACGACGGCCCGGCCTTCTGGCCCACCGTGCTGACCGTCCTGCTGCCGGTGCTGATGATGCTGGCCCGGGCGGTCGGCGAGATCTTCTTCGACCAGGGCGCCCGGGTACGCAGCGTGCTCGACGTCGTGGGCAACCCGGTCGTGGCGTTGCTCACGGGGGTGATCGTGGCGATGTTCACCCTCGGCGTCGCCGCCGGGATGGACCGTTCGCGCATTTCGACCTCCGTCGGCGGCTCGCTGCCCGCCATCGCCGGCATCCTGCTCATCGTCGCCGCCGGTGGTGGCTTCAAGCAGACCCTGGTCGACGCCGGAGTCGCCAAGGTGGTCGCGGACGCGGCGACCGGGGCGAGCCTCTCGCCACTTGTCCTGGGCTGGCTGGTTGCGGTCGGCATCCGGCTGGCCACCGGCTCCGCGACGGTGGCCACCATCACCGCGGCCGGCATCGTCGCGCCGCTGGCCGCGGACCTGAACCGCCCGGGGACCGCGCTGCTCGTGCTGGCCGTCGGCGCCGGTTCGCTGTTCTTCTCCCACGTCAACGACGCCGGATTCTGGCTGGTCAAGGAGTACTTCGGGATGACGGTCGGCGAGACCATTCTGAGCTGGTCACTCATGGAGACGATCATCTCGGTGGTCGGCCTGATCGGCGTCCTGCTCCTTCATCTGGTCTTCTGACCCGAGTACCAACGCCCCGCCGGGACCACCCGGAATAGCACCCGGCTGACCCCGCTTGGCCCTGACGTGGCCGCGCGGCGGCTGACTGTCGACCTGGGAGGTACCGACCATGCGAGCGCTACAGTTCACGGCCTACGGGGGTCCTGAGGTTCTCCAGTTGCGAGACGCGCCGGACCCGCACGCCGGACCCGGCCAGATCCGGATCGCGGTCCGAGCGGCCAGCGTCAACCCGATCGACTGGAAGTTGCTCTCCGGCGCCTTGTCCGGCGGCCAGCCCTTGGTCGGTACCGGCTACGTGGGGTACGACGCCGCCGGTGTGGTCGACGAAGTCGGCGACGGGGTCACTGGTGTATCCGCCGGTGACGACGTGCTGGGGCTCGGCCGGAATACCCAGGCGGAATACGCGGTGTTGGGTTCCTGGGCGGCCAAGCCGTCCTCCGTGGATTGGGCGGTCGCCGCCGCGGCGAGCATGGCGGGCGAGACGGCTGAGCGCGGCCTGCGGCTACTCGGCCTGAAGAGCGGCCAGACGATCTTCATCGACGGTGGTGCGGGCGGCGTGGGAGCAGTCGCCGTGCAGATGGCGCTCGCCCGAGGCGCCAACGTGATCGCGTCTGCGGGCGAGGCGAACCAGGACTACCTGCGCGAGATCGCGGCAATCCCGGTGCGCTACGGCGAGGGTGTCGCCACCCGGGTCCGGGACGCCGCCGGCGGCAAGGTCGACGCCGTCTTCGACGTCGCCGGGAAGACGCCGGTCGATGAGCTCATCGGCCTGACGTCCACCCCGTCGCAGGTGCTGTCCATCGCCAACTTCACCGCCGGTGAGGCGGGAGCCCAGGTGACCGGTGGCGGCGCGGACAGTTCGCCCTGGGACGCGTTGGCGCAGGTGGCCGAGATGCTGACGCAGAACAAGCTGGTGGTCAAGGTGCAGACTTTCCCGTTCGACCGGGCGGCCGAGGCCTACCGCATCAGTCTCGGCGGGCACGTCCGCGGAAAGCTTGTCCTGGTCCCCTGAGCGCAGCGGAATCCGGTTGATCGTCCTGACCGGTAACCGAGGTGCCATGCCCGCCCTCGTGGCCCCGGGCGGGTACTGAGCGTGCGAGGGTGTGTTCGTGACCGGCGTGGCCGAAACCGAGCTATTGGTCGTCGGCGCGGGCCCCTGCGGTCTGATGGCGGCAATCGTCGCCGCCGCGTACGGCGTCGAGGTCCTCCTCGCCGAGCAACGTGCGGGAGGGTCGAGCCTGTCCCGGGCGCTGGTCGTCAGCACGCGCGGAATGGAGCTGATGCGCCGCATCCAGGTGGAGGACGCCGTCCGTGCTGGGGCCGCGGATGTCGACCTGACCGCGAAGGTGACCCGGACGCTGGCCTCGGCCGAAGGCAGCGTGACACGACTCGGCTATCCCTCCGATGCGGAGGCGGAGGAGGCGAGTCCGTGTCGGCCGGCGTGGGTGCCGCAGTCCCACTACGAACCGTTGCTGGTCAGCCGGCTGCAAGCGGCTCCCTCTGCGACCTTGCGGTTCGGGACTCGACTGATCGGTCTCGATGAAGGGATCGACGGCTACCGGGCGACGCTGCTCGATGTGGCCTCGGGGGCACAGTATGTCGTCCACGCGCGGTTCGTCGTCGGGGCCGATGGCGCCCACAGCACCGTGCGCAATGAGCTCGGCATCGCCATGCAGGGCCAGGATGACCTCGGGGATTACGAAAGGGTCGAGTTCGTCGCCTCGCTCGACACCGTGATCGGCGCGCGCCGGCACGGGCTCTATGTACTCAAGCACCCAGACGACGCTGACGGCGCGGTCATGGCGCGCCGTGGCCGCGAGGATCGGTGGAGCCTGTCGCGAGAACGCCCCTTCGGCGCGGCGGGCATGGAGGACCTTTCCCGGGACGACCTCGTCACGTTGATCCGCACGGCGGCGGGCGTTCCCGACCTCGAACTCACCGTGGAGCGGCTCAGTCGGTTCAGCTTCGCGGCCCAGATCGCAGACCACTATCGCCGCGCCAACGTGTTCCTGATCGGGGACGCAGCGCACCGGATGACCCCGCGCGGGGGCACCGGAATGAACACCGGCATCCAGGACGGATTCGACATCGCCTGGAAGCTGGCTTGGGTGCTCCGCGGCTGGGCCGGTCCGCAACTCCTCGACACCTACGAAACAGAGCGGCGGCCGATTGGTCTTCACAACGTCGGACGCTCAGCGGAGCCCGGCGGCGCTCGAAGGTCGACCGACGACGCCTTGTCCTGGGACCTCGACGGCCGTGTCGCACACGCTTGGCTCGACCATAACGGAGCGCGCGTGTCCACTATCGATCTGGTCAGCGACGGACTCACCCTGTTCACCGCCGCGGACCACCCGGAATGGCCCAGCACCGTCGACAGGACCGGATGGACCGCGGCCTTGAAGGTCGTTGTGCTCAGCGTCGAGACGGCCGCCGTCCTTGACCTGCCACCGACCGGCGCACTGCTCGTCCGGCCCGACGGTCACGAGATTGCACGTTGGCCGGACACGAACGCACCGCCCCGCCCGGGTCCGGCCTGGCCCCAGCCTGCACAGACCTGATGAGATCACGGACCGACGGGCGCCGGAGAACAAGCCGACAAGCCGAACCGGCACTCAGGGCTCGGCCGAATTCGCAACCTGCGGTAAACCCAGGCTCTCCGGGGTGGCTCGTGCGCTAGTCGCCAGCACCGATCACCGGCTTTCCGTCCTCGATCGGCATGGTCGTACGGGTACACGGGTAAGTTGCCGCCCGGAGGTGAGCCGCGTGCCTGTTCTCGATCACAATCATCCGGTCGACCCCGAGCGGGTGGCCCACGCCCGGGCGCGGCTGCTCGATGAGGAGGAAGCCGGCCGGCTCGCCGGGCTCCTCGGTCTGTTGGCCGATCCGGTGCGGGCCCGGGTCCTCTACGCCCTGGACCTGGTCGAGGAACTCTGCGTCGGTGACCTCGCGCTCGCGCTCAACGCCACCCCGGACGCGGTGGGCTACGCGCTGCGCATCCTGCGCACCGCCGGATTGGTCACCACCCGCAAGCAGGGGCGCGTGGTGTACTACCGGCTCGCCGACGGGTTCCCGGAGCCGCTGCGGGAGAACTGCCTACGGGCGCTGGTGGACCTCTCGCGCCGGATCCAGGACGGTGACACGGAGCCCGGCGAGCCGCCGGGGATCGCTGGAGGTGCCCGGTGAGCGCATATCTGACGACCCTCGGCCTGCTCGTCGCTGGGGTTGCCCTGGTGACCGCGGCGTACGCGGTGAACGCGGTGGTCGGCCTCGATCCGGTACCGCACCGCGTCCTCCCGTTCTGCTCCGGCGGCCGGCCGGCCGAGCACGCCTGGTCGCGGTTCCATGCCCGCTGGTACACCGCGGCGATGGTGTTCCTGGCCTTCGACATCGAAATGCTGTTCATGTACCCGTGGGCGGTGATCCTGCCGCACCGCGGCGCCGGTGCCGCGGTGGAGATGTTCGGGTTCCTCGCCGTCCTGATGGCCGCCGTGGTGTACGCCTGGCGCGAAGGCGCGTTCCGATGGAGCTGACCCGCCGCCTGCTGGGCATCGGCTTCCGGCGCCCGCGGGTCCTGCTGGTGCCGGCGCCTGGGGCCGCTGGAGTGCGGATGTACGCCGAGGACTGGTTGACCGGTTCGGGATGGCCCCGGGCCGGCTCCCCCGCGCAGGCCGATGTCCTGCTGGTCGCCGGCCGGCCCGGGCCGGAACTAGCCGAGCGCATCGAGCGGGTCTGGGAGCAGCTCCCGGGTCCGCGTGCCCGCAGCGCCGCGACAGATCCTGCCGAGGTCGAACCCGGATTGCTGGCAGCCCGGGCCAGCCTGCTCGACCTGGCAGCACAGCGGCACGACGCGGCGCAGCGGGGACCGCAGGAGCTGTCCGACGCCATGGGCAGCATGGACATGCCGGGCGGCCTGGGGATGGCCGAGTCCGGCGAGGACCGGGACGGGCTGGGACTGGACGCGCTGCACGTCGAGCTGGGCCCGGTGCTGCCGTACTGGCCGGCCGGGTTGGTGGCCGAGCTGACGGTGGCGGGCGATGTCGCGACGCACGCCCGGCTGCGGTACCTCGCCGACGCGGGGGACCACGCCGGGGACGCGACCGAGGACCTCGATCCGGAGGTGCTCGCCCTGGACCGGGCGGTGGCCGTGCTGCGCCTCGCCGGCAGCCGCTGGGCAGCGCCGGCGCAAGCCCTACGGCAGCGCGCCCTGGCCGGTGCGAAGCCCGATACCTCGGAACTACGGCGTCGGATGAGCCGGGACCGGGTGCTGCGCTGGTCACTGCGCCAGCTCCCTGCCGCCGGTACCGGCGACCTTTGGGACGCGCTGGTGAGCGCGGTCGCGATCGGGGCGGAAAGCCCGGCGTCAACATCGGTGGCCGAGTTCGGCGAGGCGCTGGTCGGCCTCGACCTGGCCGCCGTCCGGTTGGCGGTGGCCGCTGCCCCGCTCACTCGGGCGACCGCACGGGAGGGCGCCGATGCCTGACGCGGTTCTGGGCGGCCTGCTGATTGTGCTGCTCGGCGTCGGGATGCTGGCCGCGGCCGGCTTGGACCGGACGCTGGCCGCCGCGGCGGACGGGCGAGGGGTCCGCGGCGCCTGGGCCGAGCCGCTGGCGGACGGGGTCCGCCTGCTGGTGCAGCGCCGGCGGACCACGCTCGTCCCGGACGCGCTGCTGTGGCGGGCGGCCGGCGGGTCGCTTCCCGTGATCGCCGTGCTGATGCTCGCGGTGGTGCCACTCGGTGACCGGGTGCTGGCCGACCTGCCGGTCGGGGTGGTCTGGTTCAACGCGATGGACGTACTGGTCTGGGCGGCGCTGTGGCTACTCGGGTGGGGCCCCAACTCGGCGGCGGCGCTGGTGGGCGGCTACCGCTTCCTGGCCCAGGCGCTGGCCTACGAACTGCCGTTGATGTTCGCGCTGACCACGCCGGCGGTCGCCGCGGGCAGCCTTCGGGTCGCCGACGTCGTCGCCGCCCAGCACGGTCACTGGAACGTCCTGGCCATGCCGGTCGCTTTCGCGGTGTACCTGCTGTGCGTGGCCGGGTTCTCCTGCTACGGTCCGCTGGCCGCCCCCGCCGCCGTCGACCTGGCCGGCGGGGTGCTGGCCGAGCTGTCCGGGCCGGACCGCCTCGTCGTGCTGGCCGGGCGGTGGGCGCTGCTGGTCGCCGGCGCGGCCTTCAGCGTCCCGCTGTTCCTCGGCGGGGGCGCCGGAGGGCTGCTCCCCGGGGCGCTGTGGTCGGTGTTGAAGACCGCCGCGGTGCTCGCCGTACTGGTCGGCGCACGGCACCGGTTGCCGCTGCTGCGCGCCGAGCGCGCCATGGAGGTCGGCTGGCTGGTCCTGCTGCCCCTCACCCTCGGCCAACTGCTCCTCACCACCGTCCTCGTCCTGCGGAGCTCCGGATGACCGATCCCTCACTGCCGTCCCAGGTCGCGTTCTGGGCGCTGGCCCCGCTCGCCGTGGCCAGCGGGTTCACCGTGTTCCGGGTCAACTCGATGGCCCGGGCGACCTTCGCCCTGGCGGTGTCGTTCACCGCGGTCGGGGCGCTGCTGCTGCTGCTCGACCTGGACTACCTCGGCCTGGTCGTCGTCCTGATGATGGTCATGGAGATGGCGGTGATGGCCGTCTTCATGATCGCGTACATGATGAACCCCGCCGGGCTCATGCCGATGGCGATGTTCCACAACAAGGCCGGCGCCATGACGATCTCGGTCGGCACGTTCGTCGTACTGGCCGGCGGCGCGCTGGTCGTGGACTGGCCGAGGCGCGCCGGACCGCCCCGCGGCCAGGTCACCCGCCAACTCGGCGACGCGATCATGGGCGGCAAGATGCTGGTGATGGTCGCGGTCAGCGGCGTGATGTTCGCGGCTATCGTCGCGGTCACCGTCCTGGCCGCCGCCCGAACCCGGTACGACCGGCTGGGCGAGGACCTGCGGGAGCGCCCGGCCCGCGACCCGCTACCGGGCGGGGTGGGCAGATGAGTCTGCAGCTGTTCCTGGTGCTGGCTGCCGCGCTGCTGGCCATCGGGCTGTACGGGGCGCTGTCCCAGCAGTCCGTGGTCATGCTCATGATGGGGCTGGAGCTGATGCTCAACGGTGTCATCGTCGCGGCGGCCGCGTTCTGGTACTACCTCAGCCCGAACCGGGCCGACGGGCAGGTGCTCGTCCTGGTCGTGGTCGCCGCGATGACGATCGAGATGACGCTCGGCTTCGCCGTGCAAACCGCGATCTTCCGGGCCAGCTCGATCGACATGACGGACATGGCGACCGAGCTGAGCGGGTGATCCGCCGGTGACGGCGGTGCTCTGGCTGCTGGTGACCGGGCCCGCGGTGTCCGGTGGCCTGTTGCTTGCCGCCGGCATCCTGGTTGGCGGCCGGGGGGTCGAGCGGGTCGCCGCTCCGGTCGCGGTGCTCGTCGCCGCGCTGGTCACCGCGCTGTCGGCGGCGGCCGCGCTGGGCCGGCCGGCGGGGTCCGCGCCGTTCCTGGCAGGCCAGCCCCTGGCCCTGCGGGTCGACGGCCTGTCGGCGGTCGTGGTGGTCACGGTGGCGGTGGTGACGCTGCTGGTGCTGCTGGCGTCATTCGCCGAGATCGAGGCGTCCCGCGCCCGGTTCCTCGGCCTGCTCCTGCTGTTCCAGGCCGGGGTTCTGGTGACGGTCACGGGGGCGTCGCTGCTGCCGCTGCTCCTCGGCTGGGAGCTGATGGGGGCCACGTCGTACGCGCTCATCGGCTTCTGGTGGCCCGATCACCACCGGGTGGCGTCGGCGAACACCGCGTTCCTCACCACCCGGGCCGCTGACCTCGGGCTGTACGCCGCGGCCGGCGCGGCACTGGCCGGCGGCGGCTCGCTGTCCCTGGACGCGCTGCCGTCACTGTCCGGCGGCTGGCGCGACCTGGCCACCTTTGGCTTGGTGGCCGGCGCACTGGGCAAGGCGGCGCAGCTGCCGTTCTCGTTCTGGCTGGCCCGGGCGATGGACGGCCCGAGCGCGGTCAGCGCGCTGCTGCACTCGGCCGCGATGGTCGCCATGGGGGGCTACCTGCTGCTGCGGGTGCAGCCGCTGCTCGTCGCGTCCGGCTGGGGCGAGCCGGCGGTCGCCTGGGCGGGGGCGGCCACCGCGGTGCTGCTCGGGATCGTCGCGCTGGCCCAAACCGACCTCAAACTGCTGCTCGCCGCCTCCACCGCCAGCCAACTCGGCATCGTGGTGCTGGCCGCCGGGGTCGGCGGGGTCGCCGGCGGCACCATGCACCTGATCGCCCACGCGGGCGTCAAGAGCACCCTGTTCCTCGGCGCCGGCGCCTGGCTGCACGCCCTAGGCACCAAGGACCTGCGGGGGCTGCGCGGCGCCGCCCGGCGCTACCCGGCGCTCGGCACGGTGTTCGTCCTCGCCGGGCTGTCGCTCGCCGGCCTCCCGCCGCTGTCGCTGTGGGCCACCAAGGACGAGGTGCTGGCCGCGGCGCTGGCCAGGTCCTGGCCGCTGTACGCCGCCGGGCTGCTGGCCGCGGTGCTGGCCGCCGGATACGCCGGCCGGGCGGTGGCGATCGTGACCCGGCCGGTCCCGCCACCGGCAGAGCGCCGGGACGGCACTGAGGCGCTCGGCTCTGGACGGCCGCCATCCGGCACGGTGCCCGTCCTGGGCTGGGCGCCGCTGGTACCGCTCGGACTGGCCGGGGCGGCGGCCGGCGCGCTGGCGTTGCCCCCGGCTGCCGACGCGCTGCGCCGCATGCTCGGCGCGACCGCCGAACCGGGATCGGGTGCCGTCGGGCTGGCGGTGTCCGGGGTGCTGACCACGCTCGCGTTCCTGCTCGCGGCCCGGTACGCCGAGCCGCTGCCGAACTGGCTGCCGGCCGCGGCTCGGCAGTGGTGGCACCTGGAGGCCACCGCGCACGCCGTCGCCATCCGGCCGGTGCTGGCCCTGGCCCGGGCCTTGGCCGCCTTCGACGACCGGGTTCTCGACCGAGCGGTGGAGGCCGTCCCGCGCGGCGCGCTGGGCGCTGCCCGGACGATGCGCCGCCTGGACGAGAACGGCGTCGACGCGGCGGTGGAGCGCCTGGCCGCCGGCAGCCGGGCACTCGGCGCGCAGGCCCGCCGGCCGCAGACCGGCCAGCTCCACCAGTACCTGGCTCAGTCCGCCGCCGTCCTCGTCGCGGCGGTGCTCCTGCTTCTGGTAATGCGGTCGCTTGCGGTGACGAGGTGACGTGCTCGACGTCCTGATCTTCCTGCCGCTGCTCGCCGCCGTGGCGCTGGCCACCGCCCGCGGGCTGCCCGACGGCGCCTGCCGGGTCGCGTTCGCCGCGGTCACCGGGGTGGAGCTGGCGATCGCCGCCGGGCTGTGGCTCGGGTACCGCGGCGGCCCGGGGGTGACCGGTGGCTTCGGCTACGAGCGGCAGCTGTCGTGGATCCCGAGCCTGCGTAGCGGCTACCACATCGGGGTGGACGGGCTGTCGCTGCCGCTGGTCAGCCTGAGCGCCGGGTTGTTCTTCGGCTGCGCGTTGTACAGCCTGCGACGCACCGACCGGCCACGGACGTTCGCGGCGCTGATGCTGTTCCTCGAGACCAGCTGCCTCGGGGTGTTCGCCAGCCTCGACCTGATCCTGTTCTTCGTCTTCTTCGACCTGTCGATCGTCGGGATGTACTTCGTCATCGCCGGCTGGGGGCACGGCAATGCGGCCCGCTCGGCGCTGAAGTTCTTCCTGTACACCTTCGTCGGGTCCCTCGCCCTGCTGGTCGGGTTCATCGCCCTGTACCTGGGCGCCCGGCCGCACACCTTCGACCTCGTGGAACTGGCCCGCAACCCGCCGCTGCGTAACTCCCCGGTCGGCGGCGCGCTGGTGCTGCTGGCGATCAGCCTCGGGCTCGCGGTGAAGACCCCGACGGTGCCGTTCCACACCTGGCTGCCGCCGGCGCATACCGACGCGCCGGCGGAGGGGTCGGCGATCCTGGCCGGGGTGCTCCTCAAGCTCGGCACGTACGGCTTCCTGCGCATCGTCATGCCGATCCTGCCGGGCCGGCTGCGGTCCTACGCGGTGGTGTTCCTCGTCGTCGGGGTGATCAGCGTGCTCTACGGCGCGCTGGTCGCGCTGGCCCAGAACAACCTCAAACGCATGATCGCCTACACCTCGGTCAACCACATGGGCTACATCCTGCTGGCGGTCGGGGCGGCCGGGCTGGGCTCGGGTGGGGACACCCAAGCCCGCCAGATCGCGGTAGTGGGTGCGGTGACCCAGATGGTCAGCCACGGCCTGGTCACCGGCGCATTGTTCCTGCTCGCCGGCGTGCTGTGGGACCGGGGACGCAGCTACGAGTTCGACCAGTACGGCGGGATCGCCGCCGGCGCGCCACGGTTCTCCTTTTTCTTCGCGGTCGCGGCCTTCGCCAGCCTCGGGCTGCCCGGGCTGTCCGGGTTCATCGCGGAGTTCCAGATCTTCACCGGGTCGCTGGCCACCGCGCCGGTGGCCGTCCTCTTCGCGCTGCTCGGGCTGCTGGTCACCGCGGCTTTGTTCCTCTGGGCGCTGCAACGGTTGCTGCTCGGAGACCCCGGCACCCGCAGCGCCGCCGTCACCGACTTGCGCTGGTACGAGACCGCCGCGATCGCGCCGCTTCTGGTGGCCTCGCTGGCCATCGGCGTGCTGCCGCGTTTCCTGCTCGACGTCATTGAACCGGCCGCGCGGACCGTCGTCACCCTGGTGAGCAGGTGAACCCCGACCCGCTCGCCGTGGCGCCGGAGCTCGTCCTGCTGCTCGGCGCCGTGGCCACCCTGCTGCTCGGCAGCTTCCTTCCCCGGCGGCGGCAGTGGGCCGCCCGGCTGCTCGCCGCCGGAGCGCTGCTCGGCTCCCTGGGGCCCAGCGGCTACGCGCTCGCCGAGGACCGCGCCCGGACGGTGTACTCCGGGACCTACGGCATCGACGGTCCGACGACCGTCGCCCGCCTGGTGGTACCGGCCGCCGCCCTGCTCGTGCTGCTTCTCTCGGTCGACGAGCTGACCGGCAGCCCGCGAGAGAGCGAGTTCTGCGTCCTGCTGCTGCTCGCCACCCTGGGCAGCATCGTGCTCGCCGGCAGCAGCGACCTGGTGCTGCTCGCGGTGGCCTACCTGCTCGCCTCGGTCCCGCTGTACGCCCTGCTCGGCCTGGACCGGACCGCGACCGGCACCGAGGCCGCGCTCAAGACCTACCTGGTCGGGGCGTTCCTCGGGGTCGCCATGCTGGCCGGGGTCACCCTGCTCTACGGCGTCGGCGGGGGCACCAGCTATGCCGACCTCGCCGCCGGGCTACCCGCCGCGCCAAGCGCGGTCGTCGCCGTCGGCCTGGTCGGCGTGCTCGCCGGGCTACTCTTCAAGGCCGGCGCGGTGCCCGGCCACTTCTGGGTACCGGACGCCAGCGACGGCGCCGGCCCGTCGGTCGCCGCGCTGGTCACCACGCTGCCGAAGGTTGGCGGGCTGCTCGCCGGCTACCGACTGCTCGACGCCGTGCCCCGCGAGGTGGTGGACTGGCCGCTGCTGGTCGCGGTCCTGGCCGCCGTCACGATGACCCTGGGCAACTTTGCGGCGTTCGGCCAGGAGCACCCGCGGCGGCTGCTCGGCTGGTCCACGGTCAGCCAGTCCGGCTATCTGCTCATGGCACTCGCCGTCGCCGGCCGAGCCGAGTTGGCCCTGCCGGCCCTCGGCTTCTATTTGGCCGGGTACGCGGTCACCAACCTCGGCGCGTTCGCGGTCACCGCCGCGCTGCCCGACCGGACCCGGCTCGAGCACTACCGGGGTCTGGTGAGCAGCCAGCCGCTGCTCGCCGGAGCCTTGCTGGTCTGCCTCCTGGGACTGGTGGGGACGCCGCCGACCGCGGTGTTCGTAGGCAAGCTCACGGTCTTTTCGGCCGTGTTTGACGGCGGCTTCGCCGCGCTGGTGGTCATCGCCGCGGTCAACACCGTGGCCAGCCTCTACTACTACCTGCGGTGGGCGGGGCCGGTCTTCGACCGCGCCGGGTGCAGCGGCCGTCCGGCGGCCAACGCGGCTCCCTACGCCACCGTCGCCGCGGTAGCGTCGGCGGTGGCCAGCCTGGGTCTCGGGGTGGCAGCGGCCGGCGGCCTGGGCTTGGACCTGCTGGTCAAGCGATGAGCCAGCGCCCCCTTTGGACGGACGGCCGACACGATGTAGGTTCGGCCGAACCATGGCGAGGATCGCGGACTCGCCACAGGTGCGCCAACGCATGACGAAGGAGCCCCGGATGCTGCACGACCTGGACCCGGTGGAGACCCGGGAGTGGACCGACGCGCTGGATTCGGTACTGCTGTTCGAGGGGCCGGAGCGGGCCGAGTTCCTGCTCCAGCAACTGGTCAGCGAGGCCCGGCGCCAGGGCGCGCCGGCGCCGTACTCCGCCCAGACCCCGTATCTGAACACCATCCCGCCCGACCAGGAGCAGCGGCACTCCGGGGATCGCGCCCTGGAGCACCGGATCCGGTCGCTGACCCGCTGGAACGCGGTGGCTATCGTGCTGCGGGCCAACAAGACCTCCTCGGAACTTGGCGGCCACATCGCTAGTTTCCAGTCCTCGGCCACCCTTTACGACGTCGGTCAGAACCACTTCTGGCACGCCCCCTCCGACGGCCACGGCGGCGACCTCGTCTACTTCCAGGGCCACTCGGCGCCCGGGTTTTACGCCCGGGCGTTCATCGAGGGCCGGCTCAGCGAGGAGCAGCTGGTCAACTTCCGCCAGGAGGTGGGCGGCCAGGGGCTGTCCT
Organism: uncultured Actinomycetota bacterium; assembly: GCA_963814355.1. Lineage (GTDB taxonomy): Bacteria > Actinomycetota > Actinomycetes > JADGOV01 > JADGOV01 > JADGOV01. The sequence continues at coordinate 416,665 of CAWFCZ010000018.1, forward strand.
CCTACCCGCACCCCTGGTTGATGCCGGACTTCTGGCAGTTCCCCACCGTGTCCATGGGCCTCGGCCCGATCCAGGCGATCTACATGGCGCGGTTCCTCAAGTACCTCGACTGCCGCGGCCTCGCCGACACCGGCAACCGTAAGGTCTGGTGCTTCCTCGGCGACGGCGAGACCGACGAGCCGGAGTCCCTCGGCGCGATCTCCATGGCAGCCCGGGAGAAGCTCGACAACCTGATCTTCGTGATCAACTGCAACTTGCAGCGCCTCGACGGGCCGGTCCGGGGCAACGGCAAGATCATTCAGGAACTGGAAGGGGTCTTCCGCGGCGCCGGCTGGAACGTCCTGAAGGTGATCTGGGGGAGCGCCTGGGACCCGCTGATCGCCGCCGACAGCACCGGCGTGCTGCTGCGCCGGATGGAGGAGTGCGTCGACGGGCAGTACCAGGACTTCAAGTCCAAGGACGGCGCCTACGTCCGGGAGCACTTCTTCGGCGCCTATCCGGAGCTCGCCGACATGGTCGCCAACATGACCGACGCGGAGATCTGGAACCTCAACCGCGGCGGCCACGACCCGGAGAAGGTGTACGCCGCGTATGCGGCAGCGGTGGCCACCACCGGCCAGCCGACGGTCATCCTGGCCAAGACGGTCAAGGGCTACGGCATGGGCGAGGCCGGTGAGGGCCAGAACATCACCCACCAGCAGAAGAAGATGGGTGCCTCCGCGCTGGCGCTGTTCCGGGACCGGTTCAAGCTCGATCTCACCGACTCCCAGATCGAAGAGGTTCCCTTCGTACGACCGGCGGAGGACTCGGCCGAAATGGCCTACCTCCGCGAGCGCCGAACAGCCCTCGGCGGTTCCTTGCCGGTCCGACGGCCCAAGTCCTCGGTGACGCTGGAGGTCCCGCCGCTGTCGGCCTTCGACGCGCAGCTCAAAGAGACCGCCGGGCGGCAGATCTCTACCACGATGGCCTTCGTCCGGATCCTCAACGCGCTGCTGCGGAACAAGTCACTCGGCAAGCACGTGGTGCCGATCGTGCCGGACGAGTCCCGCACGTTCGGCATGGAGGGCATGTTCCGGCAGTTCGGCATCTTCTCCCAGGTCGGCCAGCTCTACGCCCCGGAAGACGCCAACCAGCTCATGTACTACCGGGAGAGCAAGGACGGCCAGATGCTGCAGGAGGGCATCAACGAGGCCGGCGCGATGGCGTCCTGGATCGCGGCGGCCACCGCGTACAGCACCACCGACGTACCGATGATCCCGTTCTACATCTACTACTCGATGTTCGGCTTCCAGCGCTTCGGCGACCTGGCTTGGGCGGCCGGGGACCAGCGCGCCAGGGGTTTCCTGCTGGGCGCCACCTCCGGACGCACCACACTCAACGGCGAGGGACTCCAGCACGAGGACGGGCAAAGCCACGTGCTCTCCTCGGTGATCCCGAACTGTGTGTCCTACGACCCCACCTTCTCCTTCGAGGTGGCGGTGATCATCCAGGACGGGCTCCGCCGGATGTATACCGAGCAGGAGGATGTCTTCTACTACCTCACCCTGCTGAACGAGAACTACGAGCATCCCGGCCTTCCCGAGGGCGCGGCCGAAGGCATCCTCAAGGGCATGTACCTCCTCCGCGAGGGTTCCGGTGGCGCGTCCGGGGGCAAGAACGACGCCCCGCGAGTGCAGTTGATGGGTAGCGGGTCGATCCTGCGCGAGGTGATCGCCGGCGCCGATCTGCTGGCCGCGGACTACGGCGTGGTCGCCGACGTCTGGAGCGCACCGAGCTTCACCGAGCTGCGGCGGGACGGGCTGGCCACCCAGCGCTGGAACATGCTGCATCCGATGGAGCAGCCGCGGCGCAGCTACGTGGAGCAGTGCTTGGCGGACCGTCCCGGCCCAGTGGTGGCCTCGACGGATTACATCAAGACCTACGCCGACCAGATCCGGCCGTTCGTACCGGGTCGTTACCGGGTGCTCGGTACCGACGGCTTCGGCCGGTCGGACTACCGTCGCGCGCTGCGCAGCTTCTTCGAGGTCGATCGGCACTTCGTGGCGGTGGCGGCGCTGACCGAACTCGCCGCCGAGGGCACCGTCGAGCCGAAGACGGTCGCGGACGCGATCTCGCGCTACGGCATCGATCCGGAGCGGCCGGACCCGGCGATCAGCTAGTCCTCCACGCCGATACCAGCAAGCCGACTTCCCCGGCCACCCGCTCACGGGCGGTCGGGCAACGCGAAGAGAGAGACGTCGTGGCCACCACCACCGAAATCAAAGTCCCCGACATCGGCGACTTCACCGACGTACCGATCATCGAGATCAGCGTCAACGTCGGCGACGTGGTCAGCGAGGAGGATCCGCTGATCACCTTGGAGTCGGACAAGGCGACGATGGACGTACCCTCGCCGGCGGCGGGGCGGGTCCAGGAGTTGCGAGTCGCCCTGGGCGACCGGGTCAGCGAGGGCACGCCGATCCTGGTGCTTACCCCGGGCGACGGCGCGGCCACCGCCCCGCCCTCGCTGGTCGATCAGCAGGAACCCCCCACCCAGGCCGCCCCGGATCCGGCGGCCGCCGCCAAGGCGCCGGTCGAGCAGGCGGTGACGCCCCCCACTCCACCGGCACAGCCGGCGGCGCACTCCGGCGCGGGCCCGGCGGACTTCGCCGACGTCCACGCCGGCCCCAGTGTCCGGCGACTTGCCCGCGAGCTGGAGGTGGACCTCACCAAGGTCACCGGGACCGGCGAGAAGGGCCGGATCACCAAGGACGACCTGCTCGGCGCCGTCAAGGGTCCGGCCGCGGCGCCGGCACCGGCTGCCGCCGCCTCGGGCGCCGGCATCCCGGAGGTGCCGATCCCTGACTTCAGCCAGTTCGGCCCGGTGGAAACCCAGCCGCTGCCGCGGATCAAGAAGATCTCCGGCCCAGTCCTGCACCGTTCCTGGCTCAACGTCCCAGCCGTCACGCACAACGACGAGGCCGACATCACCGGGCTGGACGCGTACCGCAAGGAACTCGACGCGGCCGCCAAGCCGGAGGGCTACCGGGTCACCTTGCTCGCCTTCCTGCTCAAGGCGGCCGTCTCCGGGCTCAAGGAGTTCCCGACGTTCAACTCCTCGCTGACCGCCGAGAAGGACGCTCTGATCGTCAAGGGGTACTACCACCTCGGGGTGGCCGTGGACACCCCCGGCGGACTGGTGGTACCGGTGCTCCGCGACGTGGACCGCAAGGGGATCACCGCGCTGTCGCGCGAGCTGGGCACCCTCTCGGCCAAGGCACGGGACGGGAAGCTGTCCCCGGCGGAGATGCAGGGTGCCACGTTCACGATCTCCAGCCTCGGCGGGATCGGCGGCACGAGCTTCAGCCCGATCGTCAACTCCCCGGAGGTGGCGATCCTTGGGGTCGTCCGGTCCAGCATCTCGCCGGTCTGGAATGGTAAGAAGTTCAAGCCACGGCTGATGCTTCCGCTGTCGCTGACCTACGACCATCGGGTGATCGACGGGGCGCTGGCGGCCCGGTTCGCGCGCCACCTGTGCCACGTCCTGGAAGACGTCCGCCGGCTGACGCTCTAACGCCGGACCGCCTGACGCCGGACTCCACTCTCTCCCCCGGAGCACACCCATGAGCATCGAGGTCAAGGTCCCCGACATCGGCGACTTCTCCGACGTACCGATCATCGAGGTGCACGTCTCCCCCGGCGACACCGTGGCCGCCGAGGATCCGCTTATCACCCTGGAATCCGACAAGGCGACCATGGACATCCCGGCCCCGGCCGCGGGAGTCGTCGGCGACCTCGCGGTCGAGGTGGGCACCCGGGTGTCGGAAGGAACGCTGATCCTAGGTTTACACACCGCCGACGCCGAGGAACCCGCGCCGCCGCCGGCACCCGCCCAGCAATCGGCGAGCACCGAGCGGGGCGATGTCCACGCCGAGGTGCTGGTCCTCGGCGCCGGGCCCGGCGGCTATACCGCCGCGTTCCGGGCCGCGGACCTCGGCAAGTCCGTCGTGCTCGTCGAGCGGTACCCGATCCTGGGCGGGGTCTGCCTCAACGTGGGCTGCATCCCGTCCAAGGCGCTGCTGCACGCGGCGAAGGTGATCGCCGAAACCAAGGAGATGTCCGCGCACGGCCTGTCGTTCGGGGCTCCGACCATCGACCTCGACGCGCTGCGCGGCTGGAAGGAGGCTGTGGTCAAGCGGCTGACCGGCGGGCTCAAGGGGCTGGCGAAGCAGCGCAAGGTCACCACGGTCACCGGGGTCGGCCGCTTCGCCTCACCCAACCTGCTCGAGGTCACCGCCGAGGACGGGTCGACCTCCACGGTCAGCTTCGAGCAGTGCATCATCGCCGCCGGCTCGGAGGCGGTCCGGCTGCCGTTCGTGCCACACGAGGACCCACGGGTATTCGGCTCCACCGGTGCGCTGGAACTGGCCGGGATTCCACAGCGCCTGCTGGTGCTCGGCGGCGGGATCATCGGGCTGGAGATGGCCACCGTCTACGCCGAACTCGGCTCGAAGATCACCATTGTGGAGATGCTGGACCAGATCATTCCCGGCGCCGACAAGGACCTCGTGACGCCGCTGTTCCGGCGGATCTCCAAGCAGTACGAGAACATCTTCCTGTCCACCAAGCTGACCAAGGTCGAGGCGGGACCGGACGGGTTGACCGTCAGCCTGGAGGGCGCCAAGGCACCGGCGACCGACACCTTCGACGCCATCCTGGTCGCCGTCGGGCGCCGGCCGAACGGCACCTCGATCGGCGCGGAGAACGCCGGGGTACTCCTCGACGACCACGGCTTCGTCCCGGTCGACAAGCAGCAGCGGACGAACGTGCCGCACATCTTCGCGATCGGCGACGTGGTCGGCCAGCCGATGCTCGCGCACAAGGCGACCCACGAGGGAAAGGTCGCGGCCGAGGTGGCGGCCGGAAAGAATAGCTACTTCGACGCCCGGGTCATCCCCTCGGTCGCCTACACCGATCCGGAGGTGGCCTGGGTCGGGACGACGGAGAACGAGGCCAAGGCGGCCGGCATCTCCTACGGCAAGGGCGTGTTCCCGTGGGCGGCGAGTGGCCGGTCACTCTCACTCGGCCGGGACGAGGGCATGACGAAACTGCTCTTCGACTCCTCGACCGATCGGGTGATTGGGGCCGGCATCGTCGGGCCTTCCGCCGGTGACCTGATCACCGAGGTGGCGCTCGCCGTGGAGATGGGCTCGGACGCGGCGGACATCGGTCTGACCATCCACCCGCACCCGACCTTGTCCGAGACAGTTGGCATGGCGGCGGAGGCGTTCGAGGGCACGATCACCGACCTGTACCTGCCGAAGAAGCGCTGACGGGCGGCCCCGTCCCGAGCGTGGGTCAGCCGGCCCGATCGGTGGTAGTCTCCAGCAGCCGGCGGGCCTGGGCCTGCAGGGCCTGGTAGGAACGCTCCCACTCGCCGTTGCGCGGTGTGGTGAACGCCAGCCTGCGCAGCAGCGCACCGTAGGAGGCCATCGCGCAGCGGGCGGCTTCGCCCTCGGCCGCCGCTTGGTCGTAGTCTTCGGCGTCGACCAGTTCGATCTTGCGGTCCTGACAGACCCCGATGCACGGCTGCGGTGCCTCGATCTTTCCGCACCCGATGCACCGCCAAGCGGGGATGTGTTCAGCCATGGCGGCCCGCTCGCCGGTGCCCAGCGCCGCGAGCCACCCGGGAGGCGCGGAAGGAGTTGCTCACGCGCCAACGGTAGGCCACCGAGCCGGTCCGGCCACCCGCGGCTTACTCTGTCCCGGTGCGATCGCCGCCGGACGTCCTGCAGCAGGTGGCGGATTGGCCGGTGGACACCGCCGGCGTGGCCGTGGTCAAGGCCAGCGGAGTTCTGGCCCGCGGGGGATCCGACACCGCGCTGGCCTGGGCCTCGCTGACCAAGCTGCTCACCGCCCTGGCCGTCCTGGACGCCGTCGAGCTGGGGATGGTCGCCGCCGACGAACCGGCCGGCCCGCCCGGCTCGACCGTGGCGCACCTGCTGGCGCACGCGTCCGGCCTGTCGCCGGAGGAAGACCGGGTACTGGCCAAGCCCGGCCATCGGCGGATCTACTCCAACCGCGGGTTCGAGGTACTCGCCGGGCTGGTCTCCGAACGTGCCGGCCGGCCGTTCGCCGACCTAGTGCGGGAGCGGGTGTGCGCCCCCCTGGACATGACCGGCACCCGGTTGGACGGCTCCCCGGCGCACGGCGCCGTCGGCCCGTTGCGTGATCTCGCCAGCCTGGGACGGGAGTTGCTGGCGCCGACCCTGCTGCCGGTCGAGGTGATGGCGCACGCCACCAGCCCGGCCTTCCCCGGACTGTCCGGGGTCCTTCCCGGCTTCGGTCGCCAGGACCCGAACGACTGGGGCCTGGGCTTCGAGATCCGCGACGGTAAAGCGCCGCACTGGACCGGTACCAGGAACTCCCCGGCGACCTTCGGGCACTTCGGTCAGGCGGGTGGCTTCCTGTGGGTGGACCCGACGGCCGGGCTGGCCTGCGCCTGCCTGACCGATCGGGCGTTCGGACCGTGGGCCACCGAAGCCTGGCCCCCGCTGTCGGACGCGGTGATCGCGGCCTACGCGCCGACCTGACCGGGGCTCCTGGCCGAGTTGAGTTACCCCGACGTCAGCGCGGCGGCGTAGTCGGGTACGTAGCGCAGGGTGGCCGGCGAAGGCCGGACGTAACCGTCGTCCCGCTGTCGGGTGGGGAGTTTGATCTGCGGGCGCTCGGTGTGCTCATAGGGCACCAGGGACAGCAGGTGCGCCACGCAGTTCACCCGGGCCGCACGCTTGTCGTCGGACTCCACCACGTACCAGGGGCTCTCCGTGGTATCGGTGTGCACGAACATCTCATCCTTGGCCCGGGAGTAGTCCACCCAGCGGCGGCGTGACTCCAGGTCCATCGGAGAGAGCTTCCACTGCTTCACGGGATTGTCGATGCGAGCCTGGAAGCGCCGTTCCTGCTCTTCGTCCGAGACCGAGAACCAGTACTTGACCAGCCGGATGCCGTCCTCGACGAGCATCCGCTCGAAAATCGGCGCGTGTCGGAGGAAAAGCCGGTGCTCGGAAGGGGTGCAGAAACCCATCACCTTCTCCACGCCCGCCCGGTTGTACCACGACCGGTCGAACAGGACGATCTCACCGGCCGCCGGAAGCTCGTCGATGTAACGCTGGAAGTACCACTGGCTCCGTTCCCGATCCGTCGGCTTGGGTAGTGCCGCGATCCGGCAGCTCCGGGGGCTGAGGTCCTGGCTGATCACCTTGATACAGCCGCCTTTACCGGCGGCGTCCCGACCCTCGAAGAGCACCACGAGCCGTTCACCGGCCGCGACCAGCCAGTCCTTCATGAAGGACAGCTCTTCTTGGAGCCGGGTCATCTCTTTCTCGTACGCCTTCTTCGACAGGTGGTCGGGGTTGCGGGCCACGGTTCCTCCGATGGGTCCGGTGCTAAAGCCAGCCACTGCGCCGAAAAGCCCGGTACAGCAGCAGGCAGATGACCAAGGTCACCAGCGCGGCGAAGGGATAACCGTACCGCCAATGCAGCTCAGGCATGTGGTCGAAGTTCATGCCGTAGATGCCAGCGATCATCGTCGGTACGGCGAGAATGGCCACCCAGGCGCTGATCTTGCGCATGTCCTCGTTCTGCCGGACCGTGATCTGAGTCAGGTTGGCGTCCACGATCCCAGTCACCAACTCATCCAGGGCCAGAACCTGCTCCCGCACCCGCTGGAAGTGGTCCTCGACGTCGCGCAAGTAGTCGCGGATGCCTTCCGGCACCCGCTCGACGCTTCCGTCGACGAGGGCATGCAGCGGCGCAGACAGCGGCATCAGCGACCGTTTGAAGGAGATCAACTCCCGCTTGAGCTGATAGCTGCGCCGGGCATCGTTGGACAGGGTTTCGTCGAACAGGGCCGCTTCGGCCTCCTCGACATCTGCGGTGAGCGCGTCGACGACATCCACGTAGTCGTCGATGACGTGGTCCAGCACGGCGTAGAGCACCGCGGCCGGCCCGCGCTCCAGCAGCTCCGGTCGCCCTTCCAGGGTGAGCCGCACGTCGTGCAGCGGACTCGCCTCACCGTGGCGGACGGTGATCACGAACTCTGGCCCGAGGAAAATCATCAACTCGCCCTGTTCCGTGACCCCTTCCGGTCCACCGCCACAGTCGTCATAGCGCATCGTCTTGAGGACCAAGAACAGCACGTTGGAGTACCGCTCCAGCTTCGGCCGCTGGTGCGCATGCACCGCGTCCTCCACCGCGAGCGGGTGGAGCTGGAACTCCCTGGCGATGCCCTCGAACTCGGCGGAGGTCGGGTGGTGCAGGCCGATCCAGACGAAGCCGGCAGTGCAACTGCGGGCGGAGTCGAGGGCGTGGGCGAAGGGCAGCTCACCGTGGCGCCGCGCACCGTTCTCGTACAGCGCGCAGTCCACCACCGGCGACGGCCGGTTGGCCCCGTCCATGCCTCGTCGGCTTCGCCGGCGCAGCGGGGGCGGTGTCCAGGAGCCGTGTGCCCGTGCCGGGACCTCGTTCACGCGACCTCCTCAGTCCGGACAGCATCACACACCGCACCCGCCGGGGAAACCGTCAATACCGTCCGGGGCAACCGTCAATATCCGGCGCACCCGTCAATACAGCCGGGGCAACCGTCAATACCGTCCGGGGGGCAGGCAACCGTCAATACCGTCCGGGGAACCGTCAATATCGCCGGGGATCCGCACCATCGTCACGGGATGCCGTCAATACCGGCGCGCACACATGATCACTGTTGCCGGACAAGGGCCGGCGGTTTGGGCGGGCGCTGCAGCGTCGCCCAGTCCGGACGCGGTCGGGTCAGCGCCGGAGGCCGCCGTTGGGTGACCCGCCCGGTCGGGGCGGTCCAGGTGAACACGCCCGGGTACGTCTGGCTCAGCTGGAACCCGGCCTGTTTCGCTCGATGATGCCGGCGGCACAACGCTCCGAGATTGCCGGCGGTGGTCGGCCCGGCGGGGTAGGGGACTGTGTGGTCCAGATCCGTGCCGGCCGCCGGGGCGGTGCACCCCGACGCAACGCAAGTGACGTCCCGAACCCGCACGTGCCCGGCCAGCACCGGCCCCGGATCGTGCCCGGTGGCGGCGTAGTCCAACGCCGAACCGGTAACCGGATCGGTGAGAATCCGCCGCCAGGTACCGTCCCGGGCGACCGCCCGGGCCATCGACGCGGGGATCGGGCCGTACCCGGCCAGCCATCCCGGCTCGTTGGTCACCCCCAGCAAGGTGTCCGCCCCCACGGTCACGTGCACCACCGGCCGGCCCCGCACAGTGTCCCGGCGGGCCGGTAACCGCAGCCCCTCCCACCCGCCTGCCTCGAGCACCGCCCGGGCAATCTCCACCAGGACATCGGCCCTCAGCTGATCCAACGTTCGGGTTTCCGCCGGCTCCCGCCGCGCAGCCCTGGCCAGCCCGTCCAATGCCGCGTAGACGGTCGAGGCGTCATCCGCCGGCGCGGTCACGGCCAACTCGGCCATACCATCCGCGGTCGGAAACAACACCACCCGCCGACCTGCCCGAGCCTGCCGGTGCCGCCGCTCCCCGCCATCGGGATCCGCCGCCAACACCGCCCGCCGCAGCGCCGCCTTCAACTGGGTCGCGGTCCGCTCCGCCGCCTTCGGCAACACCCGGGCCTGGACCTCGGCGGCCACCGCGTCGTCCAACCCGGCTACTGCCTCCACGACGCACCGCGCGCGGTAGTAGTCCAAACCGCCGGAGGCCAACACACCCAAGGTGTCCCTCAGCCGCCCGGCCAACTCCCCCGCCACCCACAGCCTGTCGGCAGCCGCGTTGTCCGACAACCGCAACGCGAACCCAATCTCCGTCGCGGTGAACTCAGCCAAGTGCGTCCCGGCCCGCGACTTCGCCAATGCCGCCAACGCCTCCACTTGTCGAGCCTGCAGCGCGGCCACCCGCCGCTCGCACTCCTCGACCACTCCCAGCAAGCCGTCCGCACCCGGCCCGCCCAGCTCCTCCGGCCCGCCCAGCTCCTCCGGCCCGCCCAGCTCCTCGGGCGGCCGAGCTGATCGCGATGGATCCTCGCCATAGCGGGCTGACCCTTGCCTCTCGAACATGTGTTCGATCGTACTCGAAGGCCACGACACATTCCGGCTCCACCCGCGCGGCCCCCTCGAACGCACCCTCGGTGCAGCGCCCCCCGACCGGTGTTGGCGCGGGAGCCCGCCCGATAGCCTGGGGGCCTCACTGTCACCGTGCCGTCGGGAGGCGGTCTTCCGTGTCCGCGGATCCACAAGCTCGCGACCTCGCCGACTTCGGCCCGAACGAGTGGCTGGTCTACGAGATTTACCAGCAGTACCTCCAGGACCCGGGATCAGTGGATCCTGCCTGGGAGGAGTTCTTCGCCGACTACCGGCCAGCCGACGGCGGTGGGCCACCGGCCACGTCGGCGGTCAGTGCGCCCAGCCGGCAGCCCAAGCCCGGGACCCAACCACCAAGCCAGCCGACAGCACAGCGGGCGGCGCCGGCCACGAAACCGGCCGCCGCCGCGCCGAGTCCACCTCACGCCGCACCGTCACCACCGGCCGGGCACGGTCGCCCCGGCCAGACCTCCACCGGCTCACCAGCCGCCAAGCCGGCCGCATCCAGGTCAACCGCCGCGCCCGAGCCGACCACATCGGCCGCTGCCACCTCGGCCCCCGGCTCGGCGCCGGCGGCCCACGAGTCGGCCCCGGACAGCGCCGCAGAGAGCAACGGCGCCAAACCGGTGCCGCTGCGGGGCACCGCCGCGCGGGTGGTGTCCAATATGGAACAGAGCCTGACGGTGCCCACCGCGACCAGCGTGCGGGCAGTCCCGGCGAAGCTGCTGGTGGACAACCGAACGATCATCAACAATGCCCTCCGCCGCGGCCGGGGCGGGAAGGTGTCTTTCACCCACATCATCGGTTATGCCATGGTGCGGGCAGTAGCCGCCATGCCGGTGATGAACGCGGCCTACATCGAGGTCGACGGCAAGCCGGCGATCGCCACTCCGGAACACGTCAACATCGGGCTGGCCATCGACCTGCAGCGCGAGGACGGCAGCCGCACCCTCGTCGTACCGTCGATCAAGGCCGCCGAGACCATGGACTTCGCCCGATTCTGGGCGGCGTATGAGGACCTGGTCCGCAAGGCCCGGAACAACAAGCTCATTGTCGACGACTACGCCGGTACCACGATCACGCTGACCAATCCGGGCACCATCGGCACCGTGCACTCCGTGCCCCGGCTGATGACCGGCCAGGGTGCGATTATCGGCGTCGGCGCCATGGAGTACCCCGCGGAATACCAGGGTGCCGCCCCGGACACCCTGGCCAGGCTGGCCGTCAGCAAGGTACTGACGATCACCTCGACGTACGACCACCGGATCATCCAGGGCGCGCAGTCCGGGGATTACCTGCGCCGCCTGCACGCTCTGCTCCTCGGCGACGACGGCTTCTACGACGAGATCTTCGCCAGCCTGCGCATCCCGTACGAGCCGGTCCGCTGGGTGACCGACATCCCGGTCAGCCACGACGACGAGGTCGGCAAGCCGGCCCGGGTGCTGGAGTTGATTCGGGCCTACCGGGTCCGCGGGCACCTGATGGCCGACACCAACCCGCTGGAGTTCGAACTTCGCCACCACCCGGACCTCGACATCGTCAACTACGCGCTGACGTTGTGGGACCTGGACCGCGAGTTCCCGGCCGGCGGCTTCGGCGGGAAATCCATCATGACGCTGCGGGAGATTCTCGGCGTGCTCCGGGACTCCTACTGCCGCACCATCGGCGTGGAGTTCATGCACATCCAGGACCCCGAGCAGCGGGATTGGATCCAGTCCCACGTCGAGGTCCCGCACGCCAAGGCCGACCGGGAAGAGCAGTTGCGCATCCTGGCGAAGCTCAACCAGGCCGAGGCGTTCGAGACGTTCCTGCAGACCAAGTACGTCGGCCAGAAGCGGTTCTCCCTCGAAGGCGGCGAGACGCTGATTCCGCTGATCGACGCGGTCCTGTCCGAAGCTGCGCACGACGACATGGACGAGGTCGTCATCGCCATGCCGCACCGGGGCCGGCTGAACGTGCTGGCCAATATCGTCGGCAAGTCCTACAGCCAGCTGTTCCGCGAATTCGAGGGCAACGTGGACCCGCGGACCGCGCACGGGTCCGGCGACGTGAAGTACCACCTCGGGGACAGCGGCACGTTCACCGCTCACGACGGCGAGCAGGTCGCTGTCTCGCTCACCTCGAACCCCTCCCACCTCGAGGCCGTCGACCCGGTCTTCGAAGGTGTCGTCCGGGCCAAGCAGGACATGATCAACCGCGGCGAGGAAGGCTACACCGTCCTGCCGGTGATGATGCACGGCGACGCCGCGTTCGCCGGCCAGGGCGTGGTCGCCGAAACGCTCAACCTGTCCCAACTCCGCGGCTACCGCACCGGCGGCACCGTGCACGTGGTGGTCAACAACCAGGTGGGTTTCACCACGTCACCCGGCTCGGCGCGGTCCAGCGTGTACGCCACCGACGTCGCCCGGATGATCCAGGCGCCCATCTTTCACGTCAACGGAGACGATCCGGAGGCCTGTGTGCGGGTCGCCCGGCTGGCGTACTCCTTCCGGCAGGCGTTCCGTAAGGACGTCGTCATCGACATGGTCTGCTACCGCCGCCGGGGACACTCCGAGGTCGACGAGCCATCCTTTACTCAACCGGTCATGTACGACCTCATCGACGCCAAGCGCTCGGTCCGCAAGATCTACACCGAGTCGCTGATCGGCCGCGGCGACATCACGTTGGAGGAGGCGGAGTCCGCGCTGCGGGACTACCAGGGCCAACTGGAGCGGGTGTTCGCCGAGACCCGGGACACCGCCGCTGCACCGCCGGATGCGGCCGACCGCGCCTCGGCCGGCCCGCCGGAGCCGGACGAGCACCCGCGCGAGGTGGAGACCGCCATCACGCTGGAGGTCATCAAGCGGGTCGCCGACTCCCAGGTCACGCTGCCACCCGGGTTCACCGTGCACAAGCGGCTGCACCCGCAATTGCAGAAGCGGGCGACGGTGGTGGATGAGGGGACCGTGGACTGGGCGATGGGCGAGACGCTGGCCTTCGGGTCGCTGCTCCTCGCCGGCCGCCCGGTCCGCCTCGCCGGCCAGGACAGTAGGCGTGGCACCTTCGGGCACCGCCACTGCGTGCTGGTCAACCGCAAGACCGGCGCGGAGTACACCCCGCTGGCCAACCTCGATCCGGCGCAAGCACCGTTCTACGTCTACGACTCGCTGCTCTCGGAATTCGCCGCGATGGGCTTCGAGTACGGCTACTCGGTCGCCCGGCCGGATGCGCTGGTGATGTGGGAGGCGCAGTTCGGCGACTTCGCGAACGGGGCGCAGTCCATCCTGGACGAGTTCGTCGTCGCCGGTGAGGCCAAGTGGGGCCAGGTGTCCTCGGTGACACTGCTGCTTCCCCACGGCTACGAGGGCCAGGGACCGGACCACTCCTCCGCCCGTATCGAGCGATACCTGACGACGGCCGCCGAGGAGAACATCCGCGTCGCATACCCCTCGACACCGGCGAACTACTTCCACCTGCTCCGGCGCCAGACGCTGTCCGCGGTCCGCAAGCCGCTGATCATCTTCACGCCCAAGTCGATGCTGCGACTGAAGGCGGCGGCGTCGCGGATCGAGGACTTCATCGCCGGCACGTTCGCACCGGTGATCGGCGATCCGGCCGTACCCGGACCGGTTCGCCGGGTGGTGCTCTGCACCGGCAAGATCTACTACGACCTGCTGGCCGCCCGGACGAAGCGGGAGGTCGGCGACACCGCGCTGGTCCGGGTCGAGCAGTTGTACCCGCTGCCGACCGATGAGATCGTCGAGGCGATCGCCGACTACCCCGACGCCGAGCTGAGCTGGGTCCAGGAGGAACCGGCCAACATGGGCGCCTGGCCGTTCATGGCCCTGCATCTGTCGGATCACCTGGAGGGTCGCACGCTGCACCGGATCTCCCGGGCGGCCTCGGCCTCGCCGGCGGCCGGCTCGCACACCGCGCACGACCTGGAGCAACAGGCGATTCTCGACGCGGTCTACGGCTGAGCCGGGGTGTACTTCACCGACCGGGGGTTGGAGGAGCTGGCCGAGCGCCGCGGGGAGGAGATGGTGAGCCTCGGCTGGCTCGCGGAGCGGTTGCGGGACTTCGTCGACCTGCACTCGGAGTTCGAGGTGCCCACCGAGCGGCTGGCCACCTGGCTGGCCCGCCTCGACGACGAGGAGTGACCGGCCGGCCAACGCCGGACCCGCGCCCGCTGCGCCGGGTGACGATCAACCGGCAGCTCCCGGCGTACGACGCCGGTGCCTGGTACCACCGGGTACCCGCCGTCGCCCAACTCGGGCGCGACGGCTGGGACGTCCCCGCCGGGGTCACCTTCCTGGTCGGGGAGAACGGCTCCGGCAAGTCGACCCTGGCCGAGGCGGTGGCACACGCCTGGCAGTTCCGGGTCGGCGCGCACGCCCCGTACTGGGGACCGAAGCCCACCGACGACGTGGCCGGGCTGCACCGCTGCCTGCGGCTGGATGCCCTGGCTCCGATCCCGACCGGTGGCTTCTTCCTGCGGGCCGAAGCGATGCACGGCTTCTTCGCCGGCATCGGCGAGGAGCATCTGCGGGCCTTCGGCGGTACGCCGCTGCACGGCTACTCCCACGGCGAGTCCTTCCTCGCCGTGCTGCGGGCCCGGGCCAGCGAGCGCGGCTTCTACGTCTTCGACGAACCGGAGGCGGCGCTGTCCTTCCGGTCCTGCCTCGCCCTGCTGGCCCTGCTCGACGTGCTGCGCTCGGAAGGTTCCCAGGCGGTGGTGGCCACGCATTCCCCGCTGCTGCTGGCGCTACCGGACGCCACCGTGCTGGAACTCGGCGAGTGGGGCTGGCGGCCCGGGTGCTATGACGAGCTGGACCTGGTCCGCGACTGGCGGAACTTCCTGGCCGCACCGCAGCGGTACCTGCGGCACCTGCTGGACTGAGTCCGGTTGGACGCCTGGGCGGCACCCCGCTCAGCCGGCCAGCGCTCGCTCGGTGGACTCGGCGGCGAACTCCGCGCCGAGCCCGGTGCCGGTGGCGGCGATCCGGGACGCGGCGGTGCGGTAGCCCGGATCCGCCAGCACGGCGCCGACGGCCACCCGCAGCCGCTCGGCGTTCAACCGGCGCGGCGGAATCACCAAACCCGCGCCGGCCCGGCGCACCCGCGCGGCGTTGTCCCGCTGCTCGCCTCCTCCCGGTATCACGACCAGCGGCCGGCCCCGCGCCAGCGCCTTGGCCACCAGGCCGTGCCCGGCGCCGCCGAGAACCACCGCGGCGACCGCCAGCAGCGGCCCCTGGCGACCGGGACCGGCGACCGCCCAGCCCGGCAGCGGGCCGGCGGCGTCGAACCGGGTACAGGCCAGCCGGACGCCGAAACCGGCCAGGGCAGGGACGGCGACCTCGAGGAGGTCCGCGGCTCCGGCAACGGTGGAGGAGGAGAGGAACACCAGCGGCCCGTACCCGGGCGGCGGGGCCAGGTCGATGTCGGCCGGGTCCCACTCCAGTGGGCCGACGAGCACCGCGTCGCCTGGCCAGTCCGGCCGGGGCAGCTCCAGGCCGGGGAGGGTGGCGATCAGCCGCCGCCGTGGCTTGCCGTCGGCGGGCAGGCCGAGGGAGCGACGGGCGGCCCGGCGCTGCTCCACACCGGCGGCGATCCCGCGGGCGGCGAGGCGACGCAGCGCGCCGTCGCGGATCCGGCCGGGTAGGCCACGCGCCGGCGGTAGCGCGGAGCCCGGGATCGGCAGGGCGCGCGAGGGATCCTGCAGCGGGTGGGGTACCAGTTCCACCCAGGGCAGCCCGCGCAGCCCGGCCGCGTACCCGGCTCCGGCCGTGAGCGTGTCCGCGACCACGCCCTCGGCCCGCCAGTCCGCCAGCACCGCGGCGATCTCCGGGGCCTGCAGCGCCCCGCGGCCATGCAGCCGGAACCCGAAGTCGTCATCGCGCGGATCCGGTGGACCGCTCGGCAGCGGGGCGGCGTCCAGCCCGTCGCGGTGCAGCGCCCCAAGCCAGCGGTCGCCGGTGAGGACCAGCACCTGGTGGCCCCGCGTACGCAGCGCCACGGCCAACGCGGCGGCCGGAAACGCGTGCCCCGGCCACGGCGCGGCGGCGACCGCGATCCTCACACCGTGAAGACGATCTTCCCGAAGAGGTCCCCGTCGGCCATCTTCGCGAAACCGTCGCGGGCCTGGTCCAGCGGCAGCACCGCGTCGATCACCGGCCGTACGCCGGTGGCGTCGAGGAAGCTGAGCAGCTGTTCGAGTTCGCGGCGGGTGCCCATCGTGGATCCGATGACGCTCAGTTGCAGGAAGAACACCCGGTTGAGCTGCGCCGGCGGGTTGAAGCCGCTGGTCGCGCCGGAAACCACGATCGTTCCGCCGGGCCTCAGCGAGCGCACCGAGTGGTCCCAGGTGGCCTCCCCGACCGTTTCGATCACCGCGTCGACCTTGCCCGGCAGCCGGGCGCCGGAGGGGAAGACGGCGTGCGCGCCGAGGTCGAGCGCCCGGGCCCGCTTCTCCTCGTCCCGGGAGGTGGCCCAGACCACCAGCCCGGCGGCCCGCCCGATCGCGATCGCCGCGCTCGCCACGCCGCCCCCGGCGCCCTGGACCAGCACGGTCTGGCCCGGCTCCAGGGGGGAGCGGGTGACCAGCATCCGGTACGCGGTCAGCCAGGCCGTCGGCAGGCAGGCGGCTTCGGCGAAGGACAGCGAGGCCGGCTTCGGGATCAGGTTGCGCCGCGGCACCACCACGTGCTCGGCAAAGGTGCCGTCGTGGACCTCCGACAGCAGGGACCGGCGGGGATCCAGGGTCTCGTCGCCCAGCTCCGGGTCGGCGATCACGGCGTGCACCACGACCTCGTTGCCGTCCTCGTCGAGGCCCGCGGCGTCACAGCCCAGCACCATCGGCAACTGGTCGGCCTTGATGCCGACCCCGCGCAGGGTCCACAGGTCGTGGTGGTTGAGCGCGGCCGCCCGTACGGTTACGGTCGCCCAGCCCGCCGGGGCCGAAGGTTCCGGTCGCTGCCCCACCTCCAGTCCGGCTAGGGGGTCATCGCGGTTGATCCCGGAGGCGGTCACAGCCAGCATGGGCAAACCCTAAGCGTTGGCCCGGTCGGGTGACAGCGGGGCCCCCGACGCAACATCGTTAACAAACCGGAAGCCCAAAACTGGCATAGTGACCGGTCAGACCTGCCGTTTCCGTACGCAGCCCGGAGGTAACCCGTGTTCCCGCTCCCCGCGTTACGCCCCCCGTCGCTCAAGCTCGGGCGCGGATCCCGGCCCCAACCGCTCGCGATGGCGGTGACCGTCACACTGGCGGCGGCCGTGGCGCTGGCCGGCTGCGGCAGTTCCAAGTCGGACACCGCCACCAGCAGCGGCCCGACGAAGAGCGCGGTGCCGACCCAGAGCCAGGACACCGCACTGCACGACAAGCTGCCTGCGTCCATCAAGTCCAGCGGTGTCGTCAAGGTGGCCACCGACCCGTCCTACGCGCCGAACGAGTTCTTCGGCACCGACAACAAGACCATTCAGGGCATGGACGTCGATCTCGGCAAGGCGTTGGGGGATGTCCTCGGGGTCAAGTTCACCTTTGTCAAGACCGGCTTCGACGGCATCATCCCCTCGCTCGGCACCCGCTTTGACCTCGGCATATCGTCCTTCACGGACAACAAGAAGCGCGAGCAGATCGTCGATATGGTCACCTACTTCAGCGCCGGCACGTCGTTCCTGGTGGTCAAGGGCAAAGACCCCGGGGTGAAGACGCTGGCCGACCTGTGCGGCAAGTCCGTCGGGGTCGAGAAGGGCACCGTGCAACTTGCCGACGCCACCGCCCAGTCGAAGAAGTGCACGGCCGCCGGCAAATCCCCGGTCAAGGTGCAGGCCTTCCCGGACCAGGCTGGCGCCAACCTGGCGCTGCAGAGCAACCGGGTCCAGGTCGTGATGGCTGATTCACCGGTGATCGACTACGCCGCCAAGCAGTCCAACGGGCTGTTCGAGGTCGTGGGGCAGACCTACGGCACCGCGCCGTACGGCATCGCGGTGCCCAAGGCCGCCGGTTACGCGGGGTTCGCCGACACGCTCTTGGCGGCACTGAAGAAGCTGATGGCCAACGGCACGTACCTGAAGGTGCTGGACAAGTGGGGAGTGAAGGACGGGGCGATCACCAACCCCACGGTCAACGGCGCGACGAGCTGAGCCCGGTGACCTCCGTGTCGGACCGGGCGGCCACCGGGGCACGTCCGGAGGAGATGCGGGCCGTCCCGGTCCGCCATCCCGGGCGGTGGGTGGCCGCGGCGGTCGTTCTCGTCCTGGCCGCGCAGCTGGTCTACTGGCTGATCACCAACCCGGCGCTGCACTGGGACGTGGTCCGGGAGTACCTCTTCGACAGCGCGATCCGGGCCGGCGTGCTGCGGACGATCGAGCTGACCATCGTCGCGATGGTGATCGGTGTCGTGCTGGGCATCGTGCTCGCCGTCATGCGACTGTCCCCGAACCCGATCGTGTCGGGCGTGGCCTGGCTCTACATCTGGTTTTTCCGCAGCACGCCGGTGCTGGTCCAACTGCTGTTCTGGTTCTTCCTCCCGACGGTCGTCAAGAGCTTCTCCGTGGGCGTTCCGTTCGGGCCCTCGTGGCTCACCACCGACCCCAAGACCGTGATCACGCAATTCACCGCGGCGATCCTCGGGCTCGGCCTCAACGAGGCCGCGTACATGGCCGAGATCGCCCGCGCCGGCATTCTCTCGGTCGACGAGGGCCAGACCGAGGCGGCTCAAGCACTGGGCATGTCGCGGCTGCTCATCATGCGCCGCGTCGTCCTCCCGCAGGCCATGCGCGTGATCGTGCCGCCTACCGGCAACGAGACCATCTCGATGCTCAAGACCACCTCCTTGGTCTTCGCCATCGGCTTCACCGAACTGCTCACGACGGCCCAGATCATTTATGCCCGGACCTTCCAGACCATCCCGCTGCTCATCGTGGCCAGCCTGTGGTACCTGTTCCTGACGTCCCTGCTCTACATCGGCCAGTTCTACATCGAGCGGCGCTACGCCCGCGGCGCGTCCCGGGCCCTGCCGCCGACTCCACTGCAGCGGATCCGAGCCAGGATGACCTCGGGTCGCCGGGATGCCCAGCTGGCCACGGCCCCGGCAGCACCCGCGAGCGGAGGTGAGCATCGATGACGGCAATGGTCCTCGCCGAAGGCGTCCACAAGCGCTTCGGGGCGGTCGAAGTACTCAAGGGCATCGACCTGGAAGTTGCTTGCGGCCAGGTGATGTGCCTCCTCGGGCCTTCCGGGTCGGGCAAGTCGACCTTTCTGCGCTGCATCAATCACCTCGAGAAGATCAACAGCGGTCGGCTGTCGGTCGACGGCGAGCTGGTTGGCTACCGCCAGCGCGGGGGCAAGCTGTATGAGCTCAAGGAGTCCGAAGTCGCGCGTAAACGGGCCGAGATCGGCATGGTGTTCCAGCGGTTCAACCTGTTCCCGCACATGACCGTGCTGGACAACGTCGTCGAGGCGCCGGTCAAGGTCAAGAAGACGTCCAAGTCCCACGCCGAGGAGCGGGCCAGGACCCTACTGGACCAGGTCGGCCTCGGCGACAAGGTCAAGGCCTACCCCTCCCAACTCTCCGGCGGGCAGCAACAGCGGGTGGCCATCGCACGGGCGCTGGCGATGGAGCCGAAGCTGATGCTCTTCGACGAGCCGACTTCGGCCCTGGACCCGGAACTGGTCGGCGACGTGCTCGACGTCATGCGGGACCTGGCGCAGAGTGGGATGACGATGGTAGTGGTCACCCACGAGATGGGCTTCGCCCGCGAGGTCGGCGACACGCTGGTCTTCATGGACGGCGGCGTGGTGGTCGAGTCCGGCCATCCCCGGCAGGTGCTGTCCAATCCCCAGCACCAACGCACCCAGGCGTTCCTGTCCAAAGTGCTCTGACTCCAGGGTTCTCTGACTTCAGGGTTCTCTGACTCCAGGGTTCTCTGACTCCAGCGTCCTCTGACATCCTCGGCCGGTGGACGTCGCACCGCTGGGGATCACCGGCGCCTGGGTTTTCACCCCGCGCGCCTTCGCCGACGACCGCGGTGTCTTCCTGGAGTGGTACCAGGCCGAGACGGTTGCCGGGGCGCTCGGGCACCCGCTGACCGTCGCCCAGGCCAACCACTCGGTGAGCCGGGCGGGCGTGCTGCGCGGCCTGCACTACGCGGACGTACCGCCCGGCCAAGCCAAGTACGTCTACTGCAGCGCCGGGGCGGTGCTGGACGTGGCCGTCGACCTGCGGGTCGGGTCGCCGACCTACGGCCGCTCCGACAGCGTCCGGCTCGACGGCGTGGACCGTCGCGCCGTGTACCTGACCGAGGGGCTCGGACACGCCTTCCTGGCGCTCACCGACCACGCCTCGGTCAGCTACCTGTGCTCGACGGCGTACAACCCGGCGGCCGAACACGCGGTCCACCCCCTGGACCCCGTGCTCGCGCTCCCCTGGCCAGCAGGGGTCACCCCGCTGCTCTCGGCCAAGGACGCCGCCGCGCCAACCTTGGCGCAGGCCGAGGCTGCCGGCGCGCTGCCGAGTTACGCCGGCTGCCTGGCGTACTACAGCAGGCTCGCCGAGGGAGGCGGCCGGCGGCGCACCGGCGGCCAGTAACGCCAGATCACCCGCCCGGTCACCGCCCGCTCGGGCACGCTGCCGAAGGTCCGGCTGTCCGTCGAGGCCGCGCCGTCGCCCTCGATCCACCAACCGGTCGGCGTGCGCCTCACCAGCCGCTTCACCCCGAGCGGGCGGTCCGGAAGGTCGACCACGACGACGTCGCCGACCCGGCTCCGGCCGCCGTAGCGCACCAGGATCTGATCCCCGGGCAACAGCGTCGGGGCCATGGACAATCCGGCCACGACCGCCCGTCCCCACCACTTCGGCATACCGGCTAGTGTCGGACCTCGTCCCCCCGTTCCGCGCCGTACCCAGGAGCCGACATGACCTTCCTTCGCGCCTTGCTCACTGACTCGAGGCTCACTCGCCCGAGGCTCACCCCCGTCCTCACGGTGTCCGCACACTGTGACCTGCCCTGCGGGATCTACGACCCGGCCCAGGCCCGGATCGAGGCCGAGTCGGTCAAGGCGATCCAGGAGAAGTACCAGGGCAACGACGACCCGGCGTTCCGGGCCCGGGCGCTGGTCATCAAGGAGGAGCGCGCCGAGCTGGTCAAGCACCACCTGTGGGTGCTGTGGACCGACTACTTCAAGGCACCCCACTTCGAGAAGTACCCGAACCTCAACACGCTGTTCAACGAGGCGACGAAGCTGGCCGGCGCCGGGGGTGTGAAGGGGTCCACCGACCCGGCGACCGGCCAGCAGCTGCTGGAGAAGATCGTAGAGATTGACGCGATCTTCTGGGAGACGAAGAAGGCGGCCTGACCGCGGGAGCGGCCGTGATCCGGGCCGCCACGCCGGCGGACACACCGGAGATCGTCGCGATGATCCGGGAGTTGGCGAGCTACGAACGCGCCCCGGAGTCGGTGGAAGCCGACGAGCCGGCCATCGCGGCGGCTCTGTTCGGGCCCGCGCCGCAGGTCTTCGCCCACATCGCCGAGGACGCCGGCCAACCGGTCGGCCTCGCGGTGTGGTTCGTCAGCTTTTCCACCTGGACCGGACAGCACGGCATCTACCTCGAAGACCTCTTCGTCCGCCCGGCACACCGCGGCGGCGGTCACGGTCAGGCTCTGCTGGCGGCGCTGGCCGGGATCGCGGTGGAACGCGGTTACCGGCGGTTGGAGTGGGCCGTGCTGGACTGGAACACCCCGGCCATCGAGTTCTACCGATCGTTCGGGGCGACGCCGATGGACGGCTGGACGGTGTGGCGGACCACCGGTCCGGAACTGGCCGAACTCGCTCACCGCACGGTCGGATCCGCGCGATAACGTGGTCCACACAACACCGGCGCAGCAGCGAGACGCGTCCGGACGATCCGATGAGGGGGCGCTGGTGCGGGAGACCCCGCGCTCTGCGGTACGTCGACCTCCTGACCCTGTGCCGGCCGACTCTCGGGATCACGACGCGACGAATCAACGCTTCCGCGACACGGTGCGCATCACACTGCCCGCGGCCGGGGTCTACCTGTCAGTGCTGCGCACCGCGGCCGCTGCGCTGGCGTCTCGGCTCGACTTCACCCTCGACGACATCGAGGACCTGCGGATCGCCGTCGATGAGGCCTGCGCGCTGCTGGTGACCAGCGCGGTACCGGGGGCGGACATCACGTGCGAGTTCGAGCTGGCCGGCGATGTCCTCCAGGTCTGCGTTTCCGCATTGACCCTGGACGGGGAGGCGCCGCGGCGGGACACGTTCGCCTGGACCGTGCTGACCGCCCTGGCCGGTGAGGTGGACAGCACCGTGGACGGCGACAACCGGGTGACGCTGCAGCTTCGCAAGATGCGGCCGGCGCGGGCCGAGGTGCCGCACCCGTGACCGACAGCCCGCTCACCGCGGCGGCGCCGGCCCCGCCGCCGGTACTGCCGCTGCCGGCCGGGGAGGCGGTGGCACTGGCCGTCGACGAGCCGGAGGAGCTACTGCCCGACGTCGCCGAGATCGTCGCCGCGACGCCTCGGACGGAGCGGGCCGGCCATGACCGCACCCGAGCCCGCGAGCTGTTCGCTCAACTCGCCGACGCCCACGCTCCGGCCACGGACCGGCAGCGCTGCCGGGACGCGCTCGTTGAGATGCACCTGCCGCTGGTTGAGTACCTGGCCCGGCGTTTCCGCAACCGGGGCGAGCCGCTCGACGACCTCGTCCAGGTGGCCACGATAGGGCTGATCAAGGCCGTGGATCGCTTCGACCTGGAGCGCGGCGTCGAGTTCTCCACCTACGCCACACCGACGATCGTCGGCGAGATCAAGCGGCACTTCCGGGACAAGGGTTGGGCCATCCGGGTGCCGCGTCGGCTGCAGGAACTCAAGCTCTCGCTGGCGAAGGCGACCAGCGAACTGTCCCAGCGCAATGGCCGCTCTCCGACGGTCGCCGAGCTGGCGGTCCACCTCGGCATGAGCGAGGAAGACGTCCTGGAAGGCCTGGAGTCGGCCAACGCGTACTCCGCCGTGTCCCTCGACGCACCGGACAGCGGTGACGACGACAACCACGCAGTTGCCGACACGCTCGGCATCACCGACGAGTCGCTGGAAGGCGTGGAGTACCGCGAGTCGCTCAAGCCGCTGCTCGAACGCCTGCCGGCCCGCGAGAAGCGCATCTTGTTGCTGAGGTTCTTCGGCAACATGACTCAGTCGCAGATCGCCGCGGAGCTCGGCATTTCCCAGATGCACGTCTCGCGGCTGCTAGCCCGTACCTTGCTGCACCTTCGAGACGGGCTCCTCGTCGAGGAGTGACCACGCCCCGGCCCCCGCCCGAGGCCGTCAGCCCCGCGCCAGGCCGGTTCAGGTGAACGTCCCCCGGGCCGCCGCCGTTCCGAAGAGCAGTCCCAGGACGGCGAGCGCCAGCACTCCGATCGCGGTGCCGGCGAACCACTGCCCACTCTGGTACAGACCCCAGCTCACCGGCAACGCCAGAAGCTGGGTCAGCACGACGGGGGTCAGCGCGACGCGGCGACGGCGGGCCAGGCCTCGGGAAAGTCCGGCCAGCAGGCCCGCCAGCGCCAGGCCCATCGCTGCCCCCAACAGCGCGATCCCCCGATCGCTCGGCGCGCCGGTGAGGATCGCCCATAGGTAGACCAGGCAGAGGACTCCCAGCGCGGCGGCCTCGACTCCGGTCAGCGCCGCCGCCGCCCGCACCGGCCCGGGGACCAGTTCCGGATCGTTGCCTCGTGTCACGCCGGCCGACGATACCCCGACCGATAGGATCGGCTCATGCGGGCGCTGTTGATCGTCAATCCGAAGGCGACCGCGACGACCCGGCGCGGTCGCGACATCCTGCTCCGCGCCCTGGGCAGTGACCTGAAGATCGATGTCGCGGCCACCGCTCGTCGGGGTCATGCGGTGGAGCTGGCCGCCCAGGCGGTGGCCGACGACCTCGATGTGGTGGTCGCTCTCGGCGGGGACGGCACCGTCAACGAGGTGGTCAACGGGCTGCTCGCCGAGGGCCCGCGGCCTGACCTGCCGGCCCTGGCCGTCGTGCCAGGTGGCAGCGCCAACGTGTTCTCCCGTTCACTCGGCCTGTCCAGGGATCCGGTGGAGGCCACCTCGGAGGTGCTCGACGCACTGCGGGACGGGCGCCGTCGCCAGCTCGGGCTCGGACTCGCCGACGACCGCTGGTTCACCTTCTGCGCCGGCATCGGTTTCGACGCGGAGGTGGTGTGTCAGATGGAGACCCACCGACGAGCCGGACATCCAGCGACCCCGGCCCGCTACGTGCGGACCGCGGTACGACACTTCTTCACCGGCACGGACCGACGCCACCCCGCGCTCACCGTGCGACGCCCCGGCGCTCCGGCGCAGAACGGGCTGTTCCTCGCGATCGTGTCGAACTCCTCGCCGTACACCTACCTCGGGTCACGACCGGTGCTACCCAGTCCGGACGCCTCCTTCGACGCCGGTCTGGACGCGGTGGCGCTGCGCCGGCTGGGGACGCCGATCGCGTTGCGGACCGTGCGCCGAATCCTCTCGGCGACCGGGGGCATGCCGAACAGCCGCGGCGTGCTGTCCCTGCACGACCTGGGCGACTTCACGGTGACCGCCACCCGGCCGGCGGGGCTCCAGATCGACGGTGATTACGTCGGAACACGACAGCGAGTTCGGTTCCGGGCGATACCGCAGGCACTCGCGGTCATTGCCTAGGCGATGCGTCTGCTGCCGACGGCCAGCGGATTGTGAGCCGTGCCACATCGGGTGGCCGGGTCCTTGCCTATACCCACCCGTACTGACAGGGTGGTACCAAGACGAGCCCGGAAGGGTGCTTCGGAGTTCCCTCCAAGTAGGCGGCATTCGACAGCCAGTGTTCGGCTTCAAGACCGTTGTGTCCACACGTCGGCCAGGCCGCGTGCGCGCTCGATGGTCTGGCGCGGGCTGACGCCTGACGTGACGATGTGAGGAGTGACGATATGGACTGGCGCCACCGTGCCGCGTGCCGCGACGAGGATCCAGAGTTGTTCTTCCCGATCGGCACCACCGGTCCCGCGCTCTCCCAGGTCGAGGAGGCCAAGGCAGTCTGCCGGCGCTGTGAGGTTCGCGAGGACTGCCTCGCGTGGGCCATGGAAAGCGGCCAGGACTCCGGGGTGTGGGGCGGGCTGTCCGAGGACGAGCGCCGAGCTCTCAAGCGCCGGGCTCGGGTCGGGGTCCGGGCGCTGGTCCGTCCGGCTCAGACCGGCTAGACCCATCAGCGGTTCGGAGCGCCCCCATCGCCGCCTCCCGCTGGCGGAGCGGGAGACTCAGCACCGCCTCGGTGCCCGCGTCCACGGCCGGTCGCAACACAATGGTCCCACCCAACTCACTGCTCACCAGCGTTCGGACGATCTGTAAGCCCAGGCGATCCGACCCCTCGAGGGTAAACCCGGCCGGCAGGCCGGCGCCGTTGTCCCGTACCGAGACATCCAGGCCGTCCGCCCGGCGGGTGGCCGCCACCTGCACCCGCCCGGGAGCCCCAGTCCCGACGGTTCGCTCATCGACCGTCACCTCGCCGGCCCCGCCCGCGAACGCGTGTTCCACGGCGTTCTGCAACAGCTCGGTGAGAATCATCGCCAGCGACGTGGCCACCGGAGCCGGCAGGCCACCGAAGCTTCCGCTGCGGCTGACAGCGACCTGACTGGCGGAGACTGTGACATCGGCCACCATGGCGATGATCCGGTCCGCCACCTCGTCGAAGGCCACCCACTCGTCCAGGGTTCGGGCCAGCGTCTCGTGGACCAGCGCGATGGAACTCACCCGGCGCACCGACTCCTCCAGCGCGGCCCGGGCCTCCGGGACGGCGAGACGCCGGGACTGGAGCCTCAGCAGCGCGGCGACCGTCTGCAAGTTGTTCTTGACCCGGTGGTGGATCTCCCGGATGGTGGCATCCTTGCCCAACAGCTGGCGGTCGCGGTGCCGCAGTTCGGTCACGTCGCGCACCAGCAGCATCGCCCCGATCCGCCGGCCGGCGGGCAGCAGCGGGATGGCCCGCAGCGCGACGACCGACCCGTTGGCCTCCAGTTCCCCCGACCGCGCTGCCCGGCCTTCGGCCACCGCGCTGATCGGTCCCGGCAGGCCTCCGTCGCCCAGCAGGGCAGCGGTCAGCCTCGCCAGGTGTACGCCGCTGAGATCGCCGGCATGGCCCAACCGCCGGTACGCCGAGAGCGCGTTGGGGCTGGCGAAGCTCACCCGGCCGGTTGCGTCGAGCCGGATGAGCCCGTCGCCGACGCGCGGCTCGGCGGCCAAGTGCTCCGGTGGCGGGCCAGGAAAGGGGAAGCGGCCCTCGCCGATCATGGCGGCCAGGTCCGCGGCACACTTCAGGTAGGCGAGGTCGAGCCGGCTCGGGGTCCGGGCGGCTTGCAGGTCCGTTTCCCGGGTGATCACGGCGATCGCCGCCCCGTCGTAGCGGACCGGGATCGCTTCCTCGCGGACCGGGATGCCGTCGCGCCACTCCGGGTCTCCCTCGCGATGGATCCGCTGCTGCGCCCAGGCCACGCGCAGCGCCTGCCGGTTCCCGGCGCTCACCTGGACCCCGACCCGATCGTCGAGGTGACAGGTCGGGCCGGTCGTCGGGCGCATCTGGGCGACCGCAAGGAAGTCGGCACCACCGCGGATCGGGACCCAGAGCAGCAGATCGGCGAAGGAAAGGTCGGCCAACAGCTGCCAGTCGGCGACCAGCCGGTGCAGCCAGTCCAGGTCGCCGTCGGTCAGGGCGGTAGAGGCACGTACCAGGTCGGCCATCGTCGGCACGGCCGTCAGCGTAATCTCGCGCCGTGAGCGCGCATCCCACCTTCCTCCGGTCCGGGCCTGACCTCGCGGTGCCTCCCCCACCCTCGCGGCGGACCGCTGATCTGGTGTCGCGCGACCTCGCCTCGGTCTGGCATCCGTTCACCCAACAGTCGCTGTGGCCGCAGGACGACCCGCTGGTCATCGACTCCGCGCGGGGCTCCTGGCTCTACGACACCGACGGCCGGCGCTACCTCGACGGCGTCTCGTCGCTGTGGGTCACCGTGCATGGCCATCGGGAGCCGGCCATCGACACCGCTATCCGGGCCCAGCTCGACCGGCTGGACCACGCTACGTTTCTGGGCCTGACGCACGAGCCCGGCATCGCGCTGGCCGAGGCGTTGCTGGAGACCGCTCCGGCCGGCCTGTCGCGGGTGTTCTACGCCGGCGACGGGGCCTCGGCGGTGGAGGCGGCGCTGAAGATGGCCTTCCAGTACGCAGCGCAGCGCGGGGAGTGCCGCCCCCTGTTCGTCTCGGTCGCCCAGGGCTACCACGGCGACACCCTCGGCGCGGTCAGCGTCGGCGGTATCGACCTGTTCGCCGACACCTACCGGCCGATCCGGCTGGAGACCCGCCAGATTCCCTCCCCCGGCGTCGGGGCCGGCTCACCGGCGGAGCGGGCCGCGCGGGCCGCGGAGGCGCTGCGGGCGGTACTGGCCGCCGAGGGTGAGCGGGTCTGCGCGGTCATCGTCGAGCCGATGGTGCAGGCCGCGGCCGGGATGCTGACCCACACCGCCGACTTCCTGCGCGACGTCCGGCGTTGCTGCGACGCCGCCGGAACGCTGCTGATCGCCGACGAGGTGGCCACCGGGCTCGGGCGGACCGGGCGGATGTGGGCGGTGGACCACGCCGGCGTGACGCCGGACCTGCTGACCTGCGGCAAGGGCCTGACCGGCGGCTACCTGCCGCTATCCGCGGTGCTGGCGACCGAGGAGGTATACGCCGGTTTCCTCGGCGCGCCGTCCAGCGGTCGGACGTTCTTCCACGGCCACACCTACACCGCGAATCCATTGTGCTGCGCGGCCGCGCTGGCCAACCTCGCCCTGATGGCCGAGCGCGGCACCGTGGCCCGGGCCGCGGCCATGGGCGAGACCCTGGGGCAGTTGCTGGCGCCGTTGGCCGCGGAGGTGGCGGAGATCCGGCGGATCGGCACCATGACCGGGATCGACCTCGGCGGCTGGGATCCGGATCTGCGGGTCGGCGCGCGAGTGTGCCGACGGGCCAGGGACCGCGGGGTCTGGGTCCGCCCGCTCGGAGACGTGGTGGTGCTGATGCCGCCGCTGGCCATCGCCCGCGACGAACTGGAGTTGCTGGCGGACACCGTCAGCATCGCGGTACGTGAGGTCCTCGCCGGCCACGACGGCCGGGGGCCCGGCGCGGGGCACCGGTGACCGCAACCGGGGCAGCCGCCTGTCTGGCCGGGGATGACCCACTGGGCTGGTTGGACGATCGGGCGGCCGCCCGGGTCGCCGCCGGGCTGCGCCGCAGCGTTCGGCCCCGCGAGTCCGGCGCCGACCTGGTGGATCTCGCCGGCAACGACTACCTCGGCCTGACCCGGCACCCGGCGGTGGTGCAGGCGGCTGTTGACGCGGTGACCACCTGGGGCGCGGGATCCACCGGCTCCCGCCTGGTCACCGGCTCGACCCGGCTGCACGCCGACCTGGAAGCGACCCTGGCCGGGCACCTCGGCACCGAGGCGGCGCTGGTGTTCTCCTCCGGCTACCTGGCGAACATGGCGGTGGTCCCGGCGTTGGCCGGGCGCGGTGACCTGGTGGTCTCCGACGCCTACAACCACGCCTCGATCATCGACGCCTGCCGGCTCTCCGGGGCCGACGTCGAGGTGACGGCGCACCGGGACGTGTCCGCCGTGGCGGCGGCGCTGGCCAACCGGGCGCAGCCGCGGGCGCTAGTGGTCACCGACGGGGTCTTCTCCGTCGACGGCGACCTCGCCCCGCTGGCCGAGTTGCACCAGATTCTGTCGCCGGTACCGGGCCGTGCTGGTCATCGACGAGGCGCACGCGCTGGGAGTGGTCGGCCCGGCCGGTCAGGGCGCGGCCCACGCGGCCGG
Source organism: uncultured Actinomycetota bacterium (assembly GCA_963814355.1). Taxonomy (GTDB): domain Bacteria; phylum Actinomycetota; class Actinomycetes; order JADGOV01; family JADGOV01; genus JADGOV01. Next base: position 445,647 of record CAWFCZ010000018.1, read on the forward strand.
CATCGCCGCCGAGCCGGACGTGGTGCTCACCGTCACCCTGTCCAAGGCACTCGCCAGCCAGGGCGGTGCGGTGCTGGGCAGCCGCCGGGTGATCGACCACGCCGTGGACGCCGGCCGCCCGTTCATCTTCGACACCGGCCTGGCCCCGGCCTGCGCCGGTGCCGCGCTGGCCGCGCTGCGACTGCTGATCGCCGATCCCGGGCTGCCCGAGGCGACCCGGCGGACGGCCGGCGCCCTGGCGGCGACCGCCCGGGCCGCCGGGCTGGCCGCATCCGAGCCCGATGCGGCGGTGGTCGGCGTGCCGCTGGCCTCACCGGAGGCCGCGGTCGCGGCCGCCCAGACCTGCGCGCGCCACGGCGTCGGCGTCGGCTGCTTCCGGCCGCCTTCGGTGCCCGACGGCGTGTCCCGGCTGCGGCTCACCGCCCACGCCGGACTGCCGGCGTACGCGCTGGACCGGCTCGGCACGGCGCTGGGCGAGGTCGTGGCGGGCTGAGGGTGTCGGCTCACTCGCCCCCCCAGCTCCCGTGATCCAGGCCCCGCTGACCACCCCCAGCGGGGGCTGCCGGGCCCTGGATCACCCGGCCGGGGGACGTACCCGGGCCAGCCCGGCCTCGGCGCAGCCACGTTCCAGCCCGTCGATCCCGAAGGCGTCCACCGGACCCAACGCTCCGGTGCCCGCCACCGCGCCGGCGGCAAGCTGTCCCGCCCCCCAGGCGAGCATCCGGGCGGTGAAGTCGTACCCGTCGACGCCTTCGACCAGCACCCGGGCCAGCGGATTCCCGGCCGCGTCGGAGCAGACCGCCACCACCCGGGAACGCCGCCGGGCCCGTACCTCGGCGTCTGGCCCGCTGCCGGTGCCGCGGGTGAACGGCCGGACCGCCGCGGCCACCAGGCCGGTCGCGCCCGGCACCCGGCGCAGCACCGACGCCCCCACCGACAACGCCTGCAGCGGACGGGTCGCCGGGCCGAACCAGCCGAGGTATACCCCGACGTCGGTGAGCTGTGGGGCGATCCGGGGCAGGGCGTAGGGCTCGGTCGCCCCGACCGAAGCAGCCACGTGCAGCCGGCCGGCGACGTCGAAGGTCCGGACGTGGCGGGCGCTGGGTTCGGTCACGATCCGCCCGGCCCGAAAGGCGTGACTGGGGGCGAGCAGTATCCCGGCCGCGGAGGCCCGGGTACCGCTGGACATCCCCCCGGCGTCGGCGGCGCCGGCCATGAAATAGCCGATGTCGACCCGGACCGCCGACGGCACCTGGGCAAGCGCGAGCGCCCCGGCCAGGTTGCCCGGTACGAAGTCGTATCCGAAGGCCGTCAGCAGCGCCGACCGCCCCGACCGCGGGCCGTAGTCGGTGAACACCTGGCGGATGAACGGCGCCTCCCCGGTCGAGTCCAGGTAGTGCGCCCCGGCATCGACCGCGGCGGTGACCGCCGGCGCCCCGTACCGGGTGAAAGGGCCGACCGTGGAGATCAGCACGTCACCGGCACCGACAAGATGGCGCACGGTCCGCGGCCGGGCCACGTCGGCCACCGCGACATCCAGACCGCCGAGGTCGGCGGCGAGCGCGGCCAACCGGTCGGCGTGCCGACCGGCCAGCACCGGACGCGCGCCCCGGGCGACGAGCGCGTACGCGGTGAGCCGACCGGTGTAGCCGGTAGCCCCGAAGAGCACGATCCGGGCCGCGCTCGGCGACGTGCGAGCGGTGGAGGCAGCCATGCCCGCTAGCGTGCCACCGTGAGCGTCGTGTTCGTCACCGGCACCGGGACCGGCGTCGGCAAGACAGTGGTCACCGCCGCGCTGGCCGCCCTCGCGGTGTCGCGCGGCTGCTCGGTGGCGGTGGTCAAGCCGGCCCAGACCGGCGTCGCCCCCGGCGAACCGGGGGACCTCGCCGAGGTGTGTCGCCTTGCCGCGCTGCCTGCCGACGCGGCGCTGGCGGAGTTCGTCCGCTACCCCGACCCGCTGTCCCCGGCCGCCGCCGCCCGCCACGCCGGGCGACCATCGCTGGACTGCCAGGATGCGGTCCGCCGGATCCGCGAACTGGCGGGCACCTGCCGGCTGGTACTCGTTGAAGGTGCCGGCGGCCTGCTGGTGCGCTACGACGACGACGGCACCACGCTGGCCGACCTGGCCCGCGGCCTCGATGCCCCCCTGGTGGTGGTCACCAGACCCGGGCTCGGCACCCTGAACGAGACCGCGCTCACCCTGGAGGTGCTGGCCCACCGAGGGCTGGAGCTCGGCGGGCTGGTAATCGGCGCCTGGCCCGGACAGCCGGGCCTGGCCGACCGCAGCAACGTTCCCGACCTGGAGACCCTTGCTGCCCGCCCGCTCGGCGGTGCGCTGCCGGCCGGAGCGGGGCGCCTACCCCCGCCAGAGTTCCTCGCCATGGCCGCGGCCGCCCTGGCCCCGGCGTACGGCGGTCGGTTCGATCCGGCAAGATTTCGACCATGACCGCTCACTCCGTCGAGACCGACATCCTGACCGTGGCCCGCCTGCAGGTGCTCGGACACGGCCAGGGGCTCACCGAGACCCAGGCCCTGGAGTGCCTGCGCCTGGGTGATGACCGGCTCCCCGAGCTGCTCGGATTGGCCCACGAGGTCCGGCTGGCCTGGTGCGGGCCGGAGGTCGAGGTCGAGGGCATCGTCAGCCTCAAGACCGGCGGCTGCCCGGAGGACTGTCACTTCTGCTCCCAGTCCGGACAGTTCACCTCACCGGTGCGCTCCGTCTGGCTCGACGTTCCGGCGCTGGTGACCGCGGCCCGGGACACCGCGGCCACCGGGGCGACGGAGTTCTGCATCGTGGCCGCGGTCCGCGGTCCGGACCGCCGGCTCATGGACCAGGTGCGGGCCGGCATCGAGGCGATCCGGGCGGCCGGCATCGAGGTCAACATCGCCTGCTCACTGGGCATGCTCACCGCCGAGCAGGTGGCGGAGCTGGCCGGGATGGGCGTCCACCGGTACAACCACAACCTGGAAACCGCCCGGTCCTACTTCCCGCAGGTGGTGACCACTCACACCTGGGAGGAGCGCTGGGACACCCTGCGCATGGTCGGCGAAGCCGGGATGGAAGTGTGCTGCGGCGGCATCGTCGGGATGGGCGAGAGCGTCGAGCAACGCGCCGAGTTCGCCGGGCAGCTCGGTGCGCTGATGCCGGACGAGGTCCCGCTCAACTTCCTCAACCCGCGGCCCGGGACACCGTTCGCGGACCGCGGCGTACTCGACGCCCGCGAGGCGCTGCGCACCATTGCCACCTTCCGGCTGGCGCTGCCCCGGACGATTCTGCGCTACGCCGGCGGGCGGGAGATAACTCTCGGCGACCTCGGCACCGAGAACGGGCTGCTCGGCGGGATCAACGCGATCATCGTCGGCAACTACCTGACCACCCTCGGGCAGCCTCCGGAGCGGGACCTGGCCCTGCTCCGCCAGCTGCGCCTGCCGGTCAAGGCGCTCTCCCAGACCCTGTAGCTCGCCTCCGGGCCCGCCGCAACCCAGCGTCCACCGCCAACCGGACCCGGTGATCCAGCCCCATGATTCAGGGCCCGGCAACCCCCACCGGCGGTGCTCGGCGGGGCCTGGATCACTCCCGCACCCCGCGATCTTGTCGTACGGTGCGGGCGCGGTGGGCTTCCTCGCCGTGCTGTGGTCGGTGTCGCACAGCAGGAGGCGCAGGCCAGCACGATCGTCTCGCTGCTGGTCAAGCTCGGCGCGGTGATGGTCAAGCTCGGCGCGGTGATGGTCAAGCTCGGCGCGGTGATGGTCGGTGGAAGCCGGGGATCCGGGTGTGGTACCGCTGGCCGTCGACCCGGCCCGGGCCGCCGGCGGTACCGGCTGGCGACCTAACGCCGCCCGACCCGCAGGTAGCCTCGGAGGATGGCAGTGCTCTTCCGTCCGGGGGCGGGTGAGTGAACACGATCTCGACACCCGCGGGAGCAGACGCCACTTCGCCGGCCGAGTCACCTCCGCCGCGGGCCGCACCGGACGGGCTGCTGCCGATCGGGGCCGTCGTCAGCCAGCTGGTCACGCTCTGCGTGGTGTTCTTGCTGGCACGAGTGCTGCACGCCGGCGGGGTCGGCCTCTACATCCAGGCGTACGCGGTGCTCGCCGTGGGCAGCAGCCTCTGCCTGGCGGGCCTGCGACATGGTCTGAGCGCCGCGGTGGCCCAGCACCGCTCCGCCGGCGACGAGGCCGGGTTGCGGGGCACCATCGGCCTGGGCCTGGCACTGCCGACGGCCGCGGCTGCAGCATGCGGCGGCCTGCTCTTCGCCTTCGCACCGAGCCTGCTGCGGGTCTCCTCGATGGATCCACGCCTCGGTGACCTGCTGCGACTGGTCGCGGTGGCGCTGGTCTTCCACGTGTTCACCGACTGCGCCCTGGCGGCCACCCGCGGGTTCGCCACCACCCGGTACTTCGCCCTGGTCAGCTTGATCGTCGAGCCGATACTCCGGCTGGTGGTGACCGCGGATCTGGTCGGCCTCGGAGCCGGGGTCCGGGGTGCGCTGGTGGCGCTGGTGGCCAGCAACGCGGTGGCCGCACTCCTCGCCGGGCGCTACCTGTGGCGGCTGCTGGACCCGGCGGCCCTCCGGCCGCGCTATGACCTGCTGGGAGTGAACGTGTCGGCCGGCAGCTGGCTCGGCGGCCTGGCCACGACCGGCCTGATCTGGACCGACGTCCTGCTGCTCGGGGCGCTGCGGGACAGCGAGACAGCCGGCGTGTACGCGGTCGCCACCCGGTTGGTCGCGCTCGCCGCGTTGGCCTTGCCGCCGATCCTGGCCGTCGGCACCCCGGCCTTCGCCGCGGCCGTGGCGCGAGGCAGCCGGAGTGAACAGCAGCGCCGCTACGCCACGATGACCGGCTGGATGGCCCGCGTCGCGCTGCCGGGGCTGGTCGCGCTCATCGCCTTGCCCCGCGACGTCCTGGCGCTGTTCGGACCCGGTTTCGCGGTCGCTGCCACCGCAACGGTGGTCCTGGCGGCGGGCAAGCTGGTCGACGCCGGAACCGGGCCGACCGCGATGATGCTCACCTTGACCGGACGGTTAACGGTCAACGTGGTGGACAACATCGCGGCCCTGCTGCTCAACATCGGCCTCAACATCGCCCTGATCCCACGGCACGGCATCCTGGGAGCGGCCATCGCCTGGGCGGTGTCGATCTGGGCCCTGAACATCGCCCGCACCGTGCAGGTCTGGTTAGCTGCCGGGCTCCTGCCGTTCAGCCTCGGTGTGCTCCGCGCGCTGGTGGCCGGCAATGCCGCCCTGCTCGCCGCCCTGCTGGTCAGCCAGTTCCTGCACGCGCCCTGGCGTTTGCCGGTCGCCCTGGTACTGCTCGTGCAGGCCTACGTCGCGGTCACCGCCGAGTTGGGCCTGAGCGCCGAGGAGTCCCGGGCCTGGCGCGGGTGGCGCGCCAGCGGCACTCGGCTGTTCGCCCGGTCCTGACCCGCACCGGCGCGGATGTCGCGCTGTACCGCTCGCTAATCTCGCCACATGGTCTCCCCCGGCGAGCGGGTCGAAGGCTCCGGCGGGCGGATCGCGGTCGAGGTCGCCCGGTGCTTCGGCGTCGAGACGATGTGGACGCTGTCCGGGGCGCACGTCTTCCCGATGTACGACGGCGCGGTCCGGTCCGACCCGCCGCTGCGCCTGATCGACGTCCGGCACGAGGCCAGCGCGGTCTTCGCCGCCGAGGCGACCGGCAAGTTGACCCGGCGCCCGGGGTTGGCGGTGCTCACCGCCGGCCCGGGGGTGACCAACGGGATCAGCGCGGTCACCAGCGCGTACTTCAACGGGTCGCCGCTGGTGGTCCTCGGCGGCCGGGCGCCGAAGAACCGGTGGGGCTCCGGCAGCCTGCAGGAACTCGACCACCCGCCGCTGCTGGCGCCGGTGACCAAGTCGGCCGGAACCGTCGCCACCGTCGGCGACATCGCGGCGTCGGTCGCCCAAGCCTTCGCACTGGCCGGACGGCCGCACCGGGGCCCGGTCTTTCTCGACGTGCCGATGGACGAGCTGTTCTCGGTGACCGAGACGGACCTGCCCCCGCCGCCGGCCCGGGTGGACACCGAACCGGATCCCGACGCGCTCGCCGCGATCGCCGGCCGCCTTCGGCGGGCGAAGCGTCCCGTGCTGGTCCTCGGCTCGGACGTATGGCTGGATGGGGCTGCCGAATCGGCCCGGCTGATGGCCGAGGCGACCGGGACGCCGGTGGTAGCAAACGGCATGGGCCGCGGCATCCTGCCCCCCGGTCATGAGCTGTTAGTCACCAAGGCCCGCAGCGCCGCGTTCGGGCAGGCCGACCTGGTCGTGGTGGCCGGGGCGCCGCTGGACTTCCGGCTCGGCTACGGCACCTTCGGCGCGCCTGACGCCACGGCGGACGTCGTGCACCTTGCTGACGCTCCCGGCCAGCTCGCCCGGCACGTCGCGCTGGCCGGATCGGCCGCGGGGAAGCTGGCCCGGATCTTCGACGGCCTGGCCGACGGCGCGGCCGGTCGGCACCCGCAGTGGCTGGCGACCCTGCGCGGCGCGGCCGACGCGGTCGAGGCCAGGGATGCCGACCTGCTGGCCGCTCAGGCTTCGCCCATTCACCCGGCGAGAATCTTCGGTGAGCTGCGCCGGACCCTTGACACCGATGCGGTGGTGATCGGCGACGGCGGTGACTTCGTGTCCTTCGCCGGGCGCCTGCTCTCACCGGCAGTTCCCGGCGGCTGGCTCGACCCCGGCCCGTACGGCTGCCTCGGTACCGGCCTGGGCTACGCCATGGCCGCGCGGATTGCCCGGCCACAGAGCCAGATCGTCCTGCTCCTGGGCGACGGCGCGGCCGGCTTTTCGCTGATGGACGTCGACACGCTGGTCCGGCACCGGCTGCCGGTGGTGATGATCGTCGGGAACAACGGGGTCTGGGGACTGGAGAAGGGGCCGATGCAGATGCTGTACGGCTACGACGTGGCCGCCGATCTCCAGCCCGGCTGCCGGTACGACGAGGTGGTCCGGGCCTTGGGCGGGGCGGGTGAGCTGGTCACCGAGCCGGAGGAGATCGGGCCGGCGCTGGCTCGAGCCTTCCGGGCCGACGCCCCGTACCTGATCAACGTCATCACAGATCCGGCGGCCGCCTACCCTCGCCAGACTCTGGGGATCTGACCGGCGACGGATCAGGCAAGCGGATCACGCGATCGCAGGCCAAGATCAGCCCACCGAGCGAAGTCGCGGTCGCGACTGCAGAGCTCGAGGCCGTGCTCGATGGCGACCGCCGCGAGGTGCGCATCGGTGACGAGCCGAACCGACGGCTGAAACCGCAGTAGCGCATCGAGGAGGTCGAGGTGCCGGGGTCCCGGTTCCGGAATCCAGGCGCAGGGGCGCGACAGCCACGAACGCACCACGGAGACAGCGGCGTCAACGGGTACGGGCCGTTCCCACGCACGAGGCTGCCCGACGACGCGGACGAAACCGGTGAGCGAGGCCCACGGCAGCCCAACCCGAGGAGTACCACCCAGGCGCTTCTGCAGCCAGAGCCGGGCCGCATCGTGACCCACCGCGGAGGTCATCGTGGCGTCGACGAGGAGGTTGACATCGACGAGGATCACATCTGGCGGCGCAGTGCCTGCTCGACATCCTCATCGTCGAGGAAGTCCTTCAGAACCCGGTGGTCCGTGATCAGGACACGGCCAGGATCGAAGGTAGGCAGCTCATAGGGGACTTCAGAGTCCGTCGTGGCGCGACTGGCTGCGGCCAGGCCGGCCCGCAGCAGATCGTTGACCTCCTGGCGCAGTCCGGTACCTCGCTCGGTGCGCCGCCGCCCCAAGGCGGCGGCGACATCGTCATCGAGAGTCAAGGTCGTGCGCACCCAACCGATTCTAGGCTTGGTGACATCAGAACATCAACTAGTTGGTGCTGCGACGTCAAGCACGTCGCAAAGAGGCCTCCCGGTCGGTTGAGTGTCGCGGCATCGCCGGGGTAGTCCACAGGGGCGATACTCGATAGCCGGCACCGGGCCGGACACAGCACGGAAACGGAGACAAGATGGCCCTGAACGACGACGACATGGTGACCACACCCGCGGGCGGTGCTGCGGAGGGCCCGGCCGACGGCGGGGCGAGTGGCGGCGGATCCGACGGCGGGGCCGACGGCGGAGCCGGCGACAGCGGAGCCGACGGCGGAGCCGGCGACAGCGGAGCCGACGGCGGAGCCGGCGACAGCGGAGCCGACGGCGGAGCCGACGGCGGATCCGACGGCGGAGCCGACGGTGGCGCTGACGGTGGGGCGGCCAGCGGTATGGACGGTACCGCCTGAACCGCTGCGCAACCGACGGGCGCGGGGCAGGTCCCACGGTGGACCGCCCCGCGCTGCGTCGTTGCATCAGCGTCGCGCCGGAGGACTTCGCCGCCGCGTACTGGGGGCGCCAACCGCTGCTCTCACCCGCCCGCAGCGGTGCCGGATTCGGTGACCTGCTAAGCCTCGACGGCGTCGACGAACTGCTGTCCCGTCGTGGGCTGCGTACCCCGTTCCTGCGCCTGGCCAAGGACGGAGCGGTCATCGACCCGACCCGTTACACCCGTTCCGGAGGCGCCGGAGCTGAGGTGGGCGATCAGGTCGCCGACGACCGGGTGCTGGCGCTGGTCGCCGACGGCGCGACCGTCGTCCTGCAAGCCCTGCACCGGGTCTGGCCGCCGCTGGTCGCCTTCGGCAGCGAATTGGCGGCCGAGTTGGGACACCCGGTGCAGGTCAACGCCTACATCACCCCGCCTTCCTCCCGCGGATTCGCCGCCCACTACGACGTGCACGACGTCTTCGTCCTGCAGGTGGCCGGTGAGAAGCGCTGGACGATCCACTCGCCTGTGCACCCGGCGCCACTGCGTAACCAGCCGTGGACCGACCACGCGGCAGAAGTCGCGGCCACGGCCAGTAGCCAGCCGCCGGTAATCGACACCGTGCTCCGCCCTGGCGACGCGCTCTACCTGCCCCGGGGGTACGTGCACAGCGCGCAGGCCCTGGGCGCCACCAGCCTGCACCTGACCGTCGGGATGCATCCGGTGACCAGGTACGCGCTGGTGCAGGCAGTGCTGGCCGCGGCGGCGGAGGACCCCGAGTTGCGCACGTCCCTGCCGGTGGGCGACGTTGCCGATCCCGACCTGTTGCGCTCCGAGCTGGCGATCGTCAGCCAGCGGCTCACGGCCCGGCTCGAACGGCTCGACACCGCCACGGTCGGGAACCGGCTGCGGAGCCTGCTCGACGCCGGCCTCCGACCGGCACCCATCGCTCCGATCGCCCAGGCGGCAGCCGCCGACGCCCTCACGGCACAGACACCGGTACGCCGCCGGTACGGGCTGCGGGCCCGGCTGCTGGATGGCGAGGACGGCCGGGACGGCCGGATCCGTCTGGTGCTCGGCGACCGGACACTGCACCTCCCGGCCACCACCCGTCCGGCGGTCGCCGCCCTGCTCACCGGGTCGACATACACCGCGGCGTCACTGCCCGGACTCGACGACGTGGACGGAGTCGTACTGGTCCGGCGGCTGCTGCGCGAGGCGGTGCTCGTGCCGGCATGACGGCCGCCTCACCGACGCCTGGGCCTGGACTGCGGTGCGCGCCGGCGGCCCAGCTGCGCGGGGACCCATCGATCGGGACGGCGACCCCGATCACCCGATGGCTGCTCGTCGAGCAACCTGGCCCCTGGGGACGCGACGCGGCCCGGCAGTCCGCGCTGGACCCGTCCGTCGCCGACGCGCTGTTGGCCCGAGTCAGCGCCCACGGCATACGGCTGGTGATGATCCGTCGGTACGGGCGGGCCGTACCGGGACCTCGCCGGTGGGCCTACGTCGATTCCCGGCCCGGCTCGGAGGTGTCGTGGTGGGGCACGGTGTCCGCCGACAGGGAACTGCTCGACGTGCCGCTGGACGGCTCGACCGGCATTGCAAGCCGCGCTCCGATCTTCCTGGTCTGCACCCACGGTCGACACGACGCCTGCTGCGCCATCCGCGGCCGTCCGGTGGCCGCCGCCCTGCACGCCGGCCGGCCCGAGCAGACGTGGGAGTGCTCACACGTCGGTGGTGACCGCTTCGCCGCGAACCTCGTCGCGTTGCCGCACGGAATCTTCTACGCCCAGGTCACGCCGGCCACCGCGCCGACCCTCGCGGACGCCTACGAGCGCGGGCTCGTCGTCCCGGAACTGCTGCGCGGCCGCTGCACGTTCCCCGGACCCGTCCAGGCCGCCCAGCATTTCGCCCGGCTGCACACCGGGGCTGATGCGGTCGACGCGCTCGCGCCGCTGGAGGTAGCCGACCTGCCGGCCTCCGCCTGGCGGATCCGGCTCGCCGGCGACGGCACAGATCTCATGGTGACCGTCGCCGCCGACCAGGCACCCCCGGCCCGGCGCACCTGTGCCGGACGGCCGGACGTGGTGGCCACGGTGTACCGGCTGGTGTCCATGACCTCGGCGGCGATGGCGTCGCGTGCCGCGCACGGTGGTCGGCCCATCGACCGATAGGGTCGTGCCGTGCCGACGGCCAAGACCAAGCCCATCCTGACCACCGCAACCCGCGCCCTCGCGCCGGTTCGCCGCCGGATCGCACCGCGCGTCGACGAGTTGGTGTTGCGCCGCTACCGGACGCTGGAAAAGCGCCAGCGCAAGGGCGCGGACGGCGGGCTGACCCGGGAAAGCAGCGAAACCCTGAAGCGCCTCGTGGCCAGCGGAGTCAAGGACGGCACGCTGACTCGAGAGGTGGAACATGACGTACTGGAAGCCTTCCGGGCGGTGGCCGAGGGCGACATCGGTGGCCGCCGCCGTTCGCCAGCGGCGCGGCGGACCCTGGTCGATGAGTTCCACCGGCTCTACTACCACTCCCGGAATCAAACCTGGTCGAAGACGTACTGGCGCGGAGTCCGGCTCCTGAAGAACCCGCTCGACCTCTGGCTGTACCAGGAGATCATCCACGAAGTGCGGCCGGACGTCATCTTCGAGGCGGGCACGCGGTACGGCGGCACCGCCTACTACCTGGCGGACCTGTGCGACCTCGAGGGCCACGGCCGGATCGCCACGGTGGACATCGAGGTCTTCCCCAACCGGCCCGAGCACCCCCGCATCTCCTACTTCACCGGCTCGTCCACCGACCCCGCGATCATCGCGCAGATCGACGAGATCATCCTGGGCGGGCGGGTGCTGGTCATCCTGGACTCCGATCACAGTCGAGACCACGTACTGGGCGAATTGCGCGCCTGGCACTCCCGGGTTGCGGTCGGGTCCTACCTCATCGTCGAAGATTCCAACATCAACGGACATCCGGTAGCCACCAGCTGGGGTCCCGGCCCGATGGAGGCCGTTGACGCGTTCCTGGCCGAAAACGACGACTTCGTGATCGACGAGTCCATGCACAAGTTCTTCATGACCTTCAATCCGCGCGGTTACCTCAAGCGGGTGAAGTGAGCGCCGCCCCCGCGTCGGCGTAGGCCGCGTCCACCGCGCTGGCGAACTGCTCGATGGCCGGCGGCTGATCCGGGCCGAGCAGGTGGATCTTGGCGGCCCGACGGGCGGCGGCCATCGGATCGCCGGTTCGAACGGTCGCCAGGATCCCGGACATGCGTTCTCCGGCGGCATCGAGGAGGTAGCCTGCTGCCGCTGTGGGGTTGCGCAGCCGGAACTCCTCGTCCTCCAGCCCCGCCATGTTGGCCACGACGTACGGCTTCTGGCTCGCCAGGAAGTCACTCACTACGCTGGAGATGTCGGCGACCAGCAGATCGGTGTTGTTGAAACAGTCGTACAGCGTCGGCGCCGGACCGACCACCACCCGATGCGCCCAGGAAGGCTGGCCGGCCCAGTACGCCGCGCTCCACGCTTGGTAGCGGGCCGCATGCTCCGCCGGGCTCCAGGCGCCGCCGGCCGCGAGCCAGGGCTCGACGGCGCGATCAAGGTCGGCCGTCCTTCCAGCAAGCGTCGGATCGGCGCGACGCTCGGCATTGTCCTTGACCAGCAGCGCGGTGACCTCCTCGTGCGCCCGGGCGGCGGCTCGGGACACCGTCCCGGTCAGGGGGTGCGGCTTGTAGAGCACCCGCACCCGGGGCCGGGCATCCAGCAGCCGCCGAATCAGCGTCGGTCCGGCCAGGATCAGCGAGGTCAGGAACGGGTCGCTGACCCAGCCTTCCCACGTGGGCGCGTACAGCACGGTGTCGACGGTTCCGTCCGGGTGCCGTGGCCCGGTCTCGATGGCATCGAGTTGCGGGCGCCCGACCTCGACGATGTCTTCGCTGCGCACCCCGATGCCGGCGCGCAGGTACCGATCCCGCCCCGCCGGACCGGCCACCCAGATCTGGGAGTACACCTTGCTGAACGGGTTGAAACTGGCCGTCTTGTCGCTGTCGCCGTGCCCGATGAACACGTGGGTGACTCCGGGCACCCGAAGGTAGTGGATGTTCTTCCCGACGTTGGCGGTGTAGAGGACCACCCGGACGTCGGGGACGGAGAAATTCATCATGTCCACCGCACGCGGGATGCAGACCACCGGCGTGTCGGTCGCCCCCAGCAACGCAAGGCTGGCCCGCTCGCGCAACACGATGAGCCCAGGCCGGCGCAGCCGGTCCATCGTGGACAGCCACATGTCGGCCTGGTAGATGCCGGCTACCGGCCCGCTGTGATGCAGCATCACCTGCGGGGCGCCAGCGTTGACCCGCTCGTTCACCGCCGACAGCAGGCGGTCGCCGTAGAGATGGCGCCGGAACCCGGCCAAGCGCAGCACCAGCAGCGCGCTCGCCGTGAACAGCGCACCCGCGACCACGCCGGCCACCGCCACGAAGACCGCCGGCACGCCAGCGCCTACCCCCACGGCGGCCGCCACGGCCGGCGCCAAGCCGAGCCGGTGCAGGACCGGAATCGACACCCGAAGGTAGGCCGGCAACGGCGGCGGGAGGGCCAGCCCGGTCAGGTCGAGATTGCGCACTTCGATCGGTGTGTTCAGCCGGCGGCGCACCGGCACCGCCGCGCTCAGGTAGGTCACTCTCGCCAGCGGCAGAGCCCAGGCGCCGATCATGACCAAGGCGTACGCCGTGGCCGACGTCCACGCCGTCCGGGCGAGGAGCACCAGCACGCAGGCGTCGCGCAGCATGCTCCGGTTCGACAGCCCCAGTTGCGCCGTACGGAGCACTGGGACCAGGTCCGGCACCCGCCCGGCGAACTCCTCCAGCGCGGCGGCAGCGGCCAGGGTGGCGAGCAGGAACCAGGGGTTGCGGATCGCCGCGGCCAGCGCCATCCCCGCATAGACCGCGACGATCGCACCTTCAAGCCCGACCAGCCGCCGCGTGCTCAGCCCGACCGTGTCGAACGTCATCGCGACTCGCCGGAGGTCGCCACGGCCGCCCGGGTCGGATGCGGGACAGCCAGCAGCCGGGCCACTGCTGCCTGGAACTCCGCGTCACCGGTGGACCGCTGGCCGAGCAAGCCGTCCCGGGTGGCCGCACGACCGCTCGCGGTGGGGTCGGGCCCGCCACCGGCAGCCGCACAGAACTCCGCCAGACCGTCGAGGTCCGGACCGATCACCCACCCGCCACCGGCGGCGAAGTGGCGGCGGCGGAACTCCGGCGCCCCGAGGCCGGCCGGGTCGGCGACGGCGAGCGGCCGGTCGGTGGCCAGGAAGTCCGTGACCACACTGGACACGTCGGCGAGCAGCCCGTCGGCCACCGCGAAGCAGTCGGGCAATGGCGGCGCCGGCGCCAGCAGCAGCCGGTGCCGGCCTGCGCCGGCACGCCAGTACCGGGCCACCCACTCCCGCTCCGCTCGCCGATGCTCCTCCCGCGACCAGGGAGCCTCCGGCGCCGTCGGCAGCGATGGCACCGACTCGACGCCGGGGGCGCCGGCCGCGAGCAGGAGACCGACGATCTCCTCGTGCGCCCGACGTACCGCCCCGTCGCGCACGCCGGTCAGCGGATGCGGGCGGTAGTGCACGACCACACCGGGGCGGGCCAGCAAGGTTCGGACCAACCCCGGTCCCAGCCGCGGCAGGGAACTCGCCTGGGCCTCGTCACCCCAGCCCTCCCAGGTGGGCGCGTAGAGCACCGTGACCGGCTCCCCCGGCGCACGGTGCCGCGCGGGCAGAGCGTGCAGTTGCGGGCGGCCCACCTCGACGATGCGCTCCGGGCCGATGCCGATCCCGGCGCGGGCGTAGCGCTGCGCCCCGACCGGCCCGGCCACCCAGATCTCGTCGTACACCCGGGTGAACGGGCTGGCACTCGCCCCCTTGTCGCTGTCGCCGTGTCCGACAAAGACGGCCCACACGCCGCGGCGGCGCAGCAGGTGGATGTTTCCGGCCGCGTTGGAGACGTAGAGGGCGAGGGACAGGCTGGGCACCGGCAGCGCCATCACCGTGGAGTTGTGCGGAATGCAGACCACCGGCAGGTGGGTGGCCGCGAGCGCGGCGAGCACGTCACGGTCCCGGACCAGCACAACGGCCGGACGCCTCAGGCGCTCCACCGGTTCCAGCCACATCTCCAGTTGGTAGCGGGAGGCTTCGGTGCCGGCGAAGTACAGGACGATCTCGGGGGCCAATTCCGTCACGCCGTGGCGGACGGCGTCGGAGACCTGAGTACGCGCGTGGCGCCGGTACAACCCCGCGGCCGCCGCGGCCATCACCAGCATCGGCGCAGCGGCCAGGGCCAGGCTCAGCCCAGTCGTGGTGTCGGCCACCAGGTCGGAGTCGCCGGCGAGGGTCAGGCCGAGGGCGATGGGTAGATCCGTCACGCCAGCGAGCCAGGCGTGCCTGGCCCATCCCGGCGGTGCCGGCGGCAGCGGCGGGCAGCGCAGGTCCAGGCCACGGGAGGTCAGCGGCGGTTCGCCGAGATACCCGACCGCCCGACGCAGGCCACGGCGCGCGACCGCCAGCCCGATCACGGCAGTCAGCACCGCCGCGACCCGGCGGGGGTCCGGCGTTTCGGGCGCGCGGGCGGCGAACGCGGTCAGCGCAAGAGCTCGCACCGCCAGGCGCATTTCCGGCCCGGCACCGCCGGTATCGAGCAGCCAGGCGCAGCCGGGTGCCGACCGGGCAAGCGACGTCTCAAGCGCCGCGAGTCCCGACGCGACGACCAGCAGCAGCCACCGCGCTGGGAGCAGAGCTGCGAGCAGGAGCAGCAGATAGCCCGCCGCCAGCGCACCGAGCCGGGCGAGCAGCGCGGTCCGCGTCCCGAACGCAGGAACCCGCTCGACGGTGGTGACCGTGCGCCCTACCGTTGGGGCGACGGCCACGGTGCCCGGTGCTCGAAGGCCGCTTCGGCCTCCGCCTCGGCTTGGACTTCGGCGATGAAGCTGCCGATGACGTCGGCGTCCTCCTCACTGCGCGCCCCGGCCCCGCTCGGATCGATGCGGCGGACGTCGATGACCTGACCGGTGTGCTCGGAGAGCAGCACGTCGATGGTGGTGAGCGCCACGACGCGGGAGGATAACAACGTCTCCGGCGGTTCCGGCCCGAACGCCCTGGCCCGCATCGGCGTCGCGGTTCGCTCCGGGTTGACACAACTCACCCGCACCCCGGCGGCGGCCCACTCGTCGCCCAGCGCCTGAGTGAGGTTGACCACCGCGGCCTTGCTCGAAGAGTACAGGCTGTAGCCGGCGCGGCCGCGGGTGTAGGAACTCGACGTGAACAGCACCAGGTGACCGTGGGTCTCCCGGAGGTAACGGATGGAGTGCCGGGCGATCGTCACCGGCGCGACGTAGTTGACCGCGATCATCTCGGCCACCGAGGCATCGTCGGTCTCGGCGAGGGCGCCGGTGCGCAGCAGACCCGCGGTGTTGACCACGAAGTCAATCCGGCCGGTCTCGGCGTAGGCCTTGGCCAGGGCGGCGGCGACCTCGACGGGTTCCTCGATGTGCGTACCGGTTTCCGAACGGCTGAACGAGAACACGTCGGCGCCGAACCCACGCAGCAACTCCACGACGTTGCCGCCGATCCCGTAGCTGCCACCGAAGACCACCGCCGTCCGGCCCCGCAGTTGTTCCACGTAGGCCTGCGGGGATGCCGGGGGGGTCAGCGAACCGCGAGCAAGTTGAAACAGCTTGTCGGCCAGGAACACGTCGACCGGGTGGGTCACCTTCATGTTCTGCTCGGAGCCTTCGACGACCTTGATCGGCACGTCCGGCAGGTAGCGCAACACGACGCTGCAGTCGTCGGTGGCGGTGAAGTGCTCGTCCTGGCGGGCGAGGGCATAGGCGCGGCGGATGAGGGAGAGCCGGAAGCCTTGGGGGGTCTGCCCGCGACGCAGTCGAGCCCGGTCGGGGATGCCGCTGATGACGTCCCCGTCGACGGTGATGATGGTGTCCGCCGAGGGGATGGCGACGTCCACCGCTTCGAAGCGGCGGAGTTCGTTGACGCACTCCCGGATGATGCGCTGGGACAGCAACGGCCGTACCGCGTCGTGGAAGAGCACGTTGCACTCGGTCTCGCCGAGCGCGGCGAGAGCCAGCTCTGTGCTCTGGTTGCGGTTGGCGCCGCCCTCCAGGACGCGGCTCACCTTGCGGTAACCGCCCTGTCGGACGATCCGGTCGACGTCTTCGGTGAAGCCGGGCGTCATCAAGACGATGATGTCGTCGATCTCGGGAGCCGCGTCCAGAGCGGCGATGGTGTGTTCGAGGATCGGCCGCCCGGCGATCTTGAGTAGCTGCTTGGGGATGTTCAGCCCGACCCGGGTTCCGGTGCCACCGGCCAGCACGACGCCCACAGTCCGCAGGTGCGCGGGCCGTACGGTCATCAGGGAGCTCCGGGGCGCGATGTGGGATGGAGTATGTGGGTAGAGCTTATCGGTCAGAACCGGTGGCTAGCCAAGAGTGACGCGGCTGGAGCCCCGTACAGTGACGGCGGCGCCGTCTGGGAAGATCGGGTGATTCATGTCGTATCTGGTCAGCGTTATTGTGCCGGTCTATAATCCGGGCCGCTACATCGAGCCGTGTATCGACTCGCTGGAGCGCCAGACGATGCCGGCGGAGTCGTTTGAGGTGCTCTTCGTCGACGACGGCTCGACCGACGACACACCCGCGCGGCTGGACGAGTTGGCCCGCGGCCGGCGCAACGCGCGGGTGATTCACCAGCCGAACTCGGGATGGCCGGGGAAACCGCGCAATGTCGGGATCGAGGCTGCCCGCGGCCGTTACGTGCAGTTTCTCGACCAGGACGACGCCCTGGGGCCCGAGGCGCTGGACCGGATGTACGCGATCGGGGCGCGCAACGACGCGGACATCGTCCTCGGTAAGGTGACCAGCAACTTTCGCGGGGTCCCGCACAGGGTCTTCCGGCACACCGTCGAATCGTGCACCGTCCACGACGCGCCGTTGATCGAAAGCTTGACGCCGCACAAGATGTTCCGGCGGGCCTTTCTCATCGAGTACGGCATTCGTTACCCGGAGGGCAAACGCCGTCTGGAAGACCAACTGTTCATGGTGCAGACGTACTTGGCGGCGAAGGCCGTGTCCATTGTCGGGGATTATCCGTGCTACTTCTATCGGAAGCGTTCCGACGGAAAGAATGCGGGTTCGGCCCGGATCGAGCCGGGGGGATACTACGCCAACCTGCGCGAGGTTCTCGACGGCGTCGTGGCCGGTACCGAGGCGGGTGAGTTCCGCGACACGCTTCTCCGCCGGTTTTATCGAGGCGAAATGCTGGGCCGGCTCAGCGAGCCCGGGATGCTCAACTATCCCGAGAAGTACCGGGAGCAGCTGTTCGCCGAAGTGCGGCGGCTGGCGGCCGAACGCCTCCTCGCCAACGTGCCGGCCGGACTGGCAGCGGTCCACCGGCTGCGCGCCACGCTGGTCCACCAGGACCGCTGCTCGGACCTGCTGGCCTTCGCCCAGGCCGCCAAGGGGGTCAAGGCCAGGGCGAGCCTGCGGTCGGTCTCGTGGGACGAGGGCCGGTTGCGGATCGGCCTGCACACCGAATTGGTGCACGCCGACGCCGCGCCGGTCCTGATCACGTCCCGGGACGGCGGTTACTACCTGGACGCTCGGCTGACCGACGCGGCCGGCGCGGAGCCGGTCGAGGTCACCGCCGACCTCCCGGCCGCCACGGCGGACGTCGTGATCCGGCATCGGGACAGCGGGGTGGAGTGGTACGTCCCGGCCGAGTTGACCGGAACGCTGACCCCGTACCGCGGATCGGGGCAGGACGCCCGCCTGGTTTTCGGTGGCTCCGCGGAACTCGACCCCCGCACTCTGGCCGGCGGGACACCGCTGTCCAGCGGTGCCTGGGACATCTCGCTAAGGGTTTCCGCGCTGGGGCTCGGACGCAGCACGCGGGTCGGCGCCGAGCGGCTGCCCGGCGTCGAGGGCGGCCGCTGGCCCGCCGTGCTGGGTTCTCCGGCCACCGTCGTGGTTCCGTACTTCACTCGTCCGTATGGCAATCTGAGCCTCGACGTCGGCGAAGAGGGCAAGTTCCTGGGCGAGGAGGTCGCGGCCCGCGGGCCGCGACGCGGCCGGGTCGCCGGAGCCGTGCTGTCCGTGGAGTTGCCGATCGCCACCGCGCCCGGTACCCCTCCCTTGCCGGTGCGTGTCGGGCTGGCCGGGTCCGAACCCGGCTCGACCTGTACCGTGCCCGGGGTCATCGAGGCGCGGGATGGCCTCGGGGTGTTGACCGCCCGAGTGGCCGCGGACGTGGCAGGTCCGGTGGCCGGCTTGCGCGACGGCGAGTGGCAGGTGTCGCTGGCCGGCGCCGATCCCGTCGGGCCGGCGACGCGCCGGGGGCATCCTATTGGCTCCGTTTCGGTGTCCGACGGTTCCGCCGCCCGGCTACGGATCGCGCGGCGCGCGCGGCGCCCGGCCGAACTGGCTCGGCAGGCGGCAGCCACCGGCGCCCGCCACCCGCGGGCCGTAGCGCTGTGGCGCCGAACGATGGCCACGCTGCCGGAGACCTCCGCGCGCACGCTTGAGCGGGCCGCCCGACGCCTGGTCCAACGGGAGGACAAAAGCTGAAACGGGGGTCGGAGGCCGGCCCACAAGCACGCCGGCGCACTGGGCCACCTGGGTGCCCCGGTCAGCCTGAGGTTACGGCGAGCGCCAAACCTGCCGAGTAACCGTCATGCGCGCCCCCCGAGTCGCCTCGCTTGCCGGCGTCGTCCTCGCCGCCGGACTGCTCGCCCCGCCCGGCGCGACGGCCGCCACCCCGCAGCTGTACCACTGGTACGGCACCGTCATGCAGGTCGCCGACGGCGACACGATCTACGTCGACATCGCGGGTGACGGGATGATTGCCTTCCCGATCCGAGCCGCCGGCCTGCAGACCACCGAGCACGCCGGGCCCGGCACCCCCCACGAGGAGTGCGGGGCGATGCCGGCCACCGCTCTGATGGCCCGGCTGGCTCCGTTGGGGTCGCGGGTACGCCTCGCCGCCTATGACCCCACCAGCACCGCCGGTACGGACGCGGCCGGCGCGACTCGGCTGCTGCGCTACATCGACGCATACAACCCGGCGACGCGGCGGTACGACATCGACGTGCAGCGAAAGATCATCGAAGCTGGTCTTGGGATCACCGGACCGCAGCCGGTGGAAAGCGCGCGGACCGCCTCCTACCGGCTGCCCCAACAGACCGCCGAACAGCGTCATCTCGGGCTGTTCGACCCGGAGCTGTGCTCCGGGGTTTCTCCCAACGTGCGGCCGCAGATGTGGGCCCAGTACGACGCCAACGTGGAGAGCGACCCGAACGGGGAATGGCTGCGGATCCGCAACCCGGCGGCAACGAGCCTCTCGCTCGCCGGCTGGAAGCTGCGCGACGGCGGCCACACCTGGTACCACGGTTCGACCTACTACACCTTTCCCACCGGCGCCGTCATCCCGGCCGGGGGCGTCGTCACGATCTATCCGGGGTCGGGCAGCACGTCCACGGCGGCCGGTCGGTACTACCTCGGGCTCACCACCTCGGTCGGCTTCCTCCCCAACAACGTCGACCCCGCGGCGGGCTATCCCGGCAAAGCTATGTTCTTGCTCGACCCGCAACTGGGCTTCCGGGGGGCGGCGGACTACCCGTGCCTCACCGGGTGCGCAGCACCCCCGGTGCACCTGAGTGCGGTGCAGTACCGCACCGGCGACGAGTACGTGGACATCGCGGTCAACCGCGGCGTCAGCACGCCGGTCGACCTGACCGCGACCACCGTGACCAATGACGGCTGGACCAAGGAGATCGCCCCCGGGACGACGCTGCGCCCGAGTGAGACGCTGCGGATCTACTGCGACCGGGCCGGCACCGACACCCGACTCCGGCAGTACTGGGGACACACCTACGGGACCATGCTGGAGGACACCGGCGATACGGTCATCCTGCGAACGGCGGAGTCCACCGTGCTCTCCACGTTCCGCTGGGGCAGCGGCTGAAAGGCCTGATGGTCCCCCGAGTACGTCAAGCCTGCCAGCCAGCGAGCGATCCCGAAGCCTTGCATAGGCGGGTCAGCCAAGGGACCTCCGTGCCTTTCCCGCTGCCTTTCCCACCGCCCGTCGCCACGCCGGCCTGACCTGGCGTCGGGGGACGAGGGTGGGTTGCGGGGGCGGTTTCGCCTCCGACGCGTCGGCTTCCGGTGACTTCGGCGGCGGCGTCGGCGGCGCCTTCACCGGCGGCCAGGGGACCGGGCTGGGTGCGATCACCGGCGAGGCCGGACCGGTGCCGGCCAGCTGCCGCGGAGCGTCCAGCAGATCGGGGTCGCGCGGGCGGTTCTCCTGCCTGGCTCGCACGAGCCGCTGCCACAGATCGGACTCGAGCACCTTGTGCGGGTCCGCCGATTCTTTCCGCTGCAGGACCGCATCGGGCACGTGCTGCGGATCTGGTGCCACGAACTCCGCGACCACATCCTCGTAGTGATCCCACAGCATCCGGTTGTTCGGATCGGCACCCAGCACGACGAGCAGGCCCGTCGGTTGGGTGTCCAGGGCCAGACACGTCAGGTCGGGGCGGTAGCGGCGCAGGACCTCCGCGACCTTGAAGACATCTCCGGTCCATTCCACCGTGTGCCGGTCCCGGGCCGCCTCGGAGACGCTGCGGGGCAGCATGTCGTCCAGCACGATCACAGACGTCCACGAGGCGTAGCGTTCGACGTTGCGGAAATCCCGAAGCGCGTACTCGAAGATGTGCAGGCCGTCGATGAACGCCATGTCGATCACTCGATCGGGCAGCCGAGCGACCGGGTCCGCGGTGGCGAAGAAATCGTCGCTCGTCGCCTTGACCAGATCCACCTCACAGTGGATCTCGGCGGTGACTTTGAAAGCCGGGTCGATCGCGATGCTGCGGGCGCGCGACAGGGCGAGGCTGCGGCCGTCGTTGACGCCGATCTCCACATACGACCGTGGGCGGAGACGTTCGTGCATGCCCGCCAGGAACTCGTGACGCTTCACCCCTGGTACTCCCTCCGTTCTACGGGCTCGGCGCCGGGCCGCAATCGACGTCCACACGCTACCCGGCTGGTCGGACGGTACCGGAGCCCTGCTCACCGCCAACTCGGTAGCCGCTGAAGCTAGCCACGGCCGAGCGCCGCGCCCCAAGTGCGAAACGCCTCGTCCAGCGCCGAGCGCCAGGGCCGTAGCGTCGGCAGGCCGGCGCCGCGCCATCTCGCATCGGAGAGCACGCTGTACGCCGGGCGCGGGGCCGGGCGCGGAAACCGGTCAGTGCTGATCGGTCGCACCCGCTCAGGGTCGGCGCCGAGTGCGGCAAAGACCGCCCGGGCCAGCCCGTACCAGGTCGTTTCTCCGCTGTTGGTGCAGTGGTACACCCCCGGCGCGGCATCCGAGCGGGCCAACGCCACCAGCCCGCGGGCCAGGTCGGCGGACCACGTGGGCGACCCGCGCTGATCCTCGACCACCTCGACGGTGTCGCGTTCGGCCTGCAGCCGGGCCATGGTCTTGACGAAGTTGCCGCCCCCCGCCCCGTACAGCCAGGCGGTACGCACCACGTAGGCCCGGGCGCCGGCCGCCAGCACCGCCCGCTCGCCGGCCGCCTTGGACGCGCCGTACACCGAGCGCGGTGCGACCGCCTCGTCCTCGCGGTAGGGCACGGTAGCCTCGCCGCCGAAGACGTAGTCGGTGGAGACGTGCACCAGCGTGGCGCCGGCACTCGCGCAGGCGGCCGCGAGGTACCCCGGCGCGGTCGCGTTCACCGCGAACGCCGCGTCCGGTGCGGCCTCGGCACCGTCCACGTCCGTCCAGGCGGCCGCGTTGAGCACCACGTCGATACCGCGTACCGCCTCGGCCACCTGTCCCGCCGCGGTCACGTCCAGCTCGCCGCGGGTCGGGGCCGACACGGACTCCCCGTCGAGCGCGGCCACCAGATCGGTGCCGAGCTGGCCGCCGGCTCCGGTGACCAGCCACCTCATCCCGGCCACGTCATACCGGCCACCTCCATACCGGCCACCGCTATACCGCGGCGCCGGCCCGCAGCGGCCGCCACCAGGCCTCGTTGCGCCGGTACCACTCCACCGTGTCGGCCAGGCCCTGCTCGAAGGGCACCCGCGGCTGGTAGCCCATCGCGCGCAGCTTGGCGTCGTCGAGGGAGTAGCGCCGGTCGTGCCCCTTGCGGTCGGTGACGTGGCGGACCGAGCTCCAGTCGGCTCCGCAGGCCTGGAGCAACAGCTCGGTGAGTTCGGTATTGGTCAGCTCGCGGCCGCCGCCGATGTTGTAGATGCCGGCCGGCTCGCCCCGCTCGCAGACCAGCTGAATGCCCCGGCAGTGATCGTCGACGTGGAGCCAGTCCCGGACGTTGCCGCCGTCGCCGTAGAGCGGCACGGTGCCGCCGTCGAGGAGGCTGGTGACGAACAGCGGGATGACCTTCTCCGGGTACTGGTACGGACCGTAGTTGTTCGTGCACCGGCTGACGCAGACGTTGAGGCCGTGGGTGACCGCGTAGGACCGGGCGACGAGGTCACCGCCGGCCTTGGCCGCCGCGTAGGGAGAGTTCGGTTCGAGCAGGTGCCGTTCGGTCCAGCTCCCTTCCGGGATGGTGCCGTACACCTCATCGGTGGACACGTGCACCACCCGGGACACCCCAGCCCGGAGGCAGGCGTCGAGCAGCACCTGCACGCCCAGTGTGTTGGTCACCACGAACTCGGCCGCGCCGGCGATCGAGCGATCGACGTGGGTTTCGGCCGCGAAGTTGAGCACCACGTCGTGCCCGGGCAGAATGTCGTCGAGCAGCGCGGCGTCGCAGATGTCACCGCGCACAAAGGAGTAGTTCGGGAGGTCGGAGACCGGCGCCAGGTTGGCCAGGTTGCCGGCGTAGCTGAGCTTGTCGTACACCGTGACCTGCGCGCCGGCGAAGGTTGGATTGCCGCCGGTGAGCAGTGTCCGCACGTAGTGCGAGCCGATGAAGCCGGCTCCCCCGGTGACCATGACCCGCATGCGCCCATGCTGTCATGGCCACGTAACGCTCCCCGCCCTTTAGACGGTCCTGCTCCTCCGATCAGCCGCCCTAACCCGGATAGGGATCGAGCCGTCCTGCGGCCTGGACCCAGTAGTCGACATGCTCGCTCACCTGCCCGTCGGGTGCGAAGCGCAGGACCGTCGTCCCGGCCAGTGTGAGCGCCTGTCCGTCCTCGACCTAGCTCGCCCACCACTGCACCGCGGCCCGCCCGTCGGCGGCGATCGGGTCAGCATGCCCGCCGCGCGGCCGCGCCGCACAGCGCCGGACCAGAGGTCCGGCCGGCGGCCGGACGCCGTGCCGGGGTCACCGCATATCGTTCCCCCATGACCGACTCCGAGGTGCTGTGGGAGCCGTCCGCCGAGCGGATTGCTCGAGCGAGGATCACCGCGTACCTGGCATGGCTGCGGGAGACTCGGGGGCAGAATCTGCCGGGCTACGACGAGCTGTGGCAGTGGTCGGTGCGGGATCTGGACGGCTTCTGGGCATCGATCTGGGACCACTTCGGGGTCCGGGCGCACAGCCCGTACGGCTCGGTGCTCGGCCGCCGGGAGATGCCCGGCGCGCAGTGGTTCCCCGGCGCGAGGCTGAACTACGCCGAGCACGCCCTGGCCCGTGACGACGACGAGCCCGCGGTGCTCTTCGCCCGGGAGGACGGGCTGGAGCGACAGCTAAGTTTCGCCGAGCTGCGGGCGGCGGCCGGCGCGGCGGCGGCCGGGCTGCGCCGCCTCGGAGTGGGCCGCGGCGACCGGGTGGCCGGAGTGCTGCCGAACTGCCCGGAGGCGATGATCGCTTTCCTGGCGACGGCCAGCATCGGCGCGGTCTGGTCGAGCTGCTCCCCGGATTTCGGCGCCCGGGCGGTGGCCGAACGCTTCGCCCAGATCGAACCGACGGTGCTGGTGGTGGTGGACGGCTACCGGTACAACGGCAAGGCCTTCGACATCCGCCCCACCGTGCAGGAGCTGCGTGAGGCGCTTCCGCAGCTGAAGGCGACCGTGTCGATCGGCTACCTCGACGACACGGCGACCCCCGACGGGGCGCTGCCGTGGGCGGATCTGGTCGCCGAGCCGGCGGAGCCCAGCTTCGAGGCGGTACCCGCCGAGCACCCGCTGTGGATTCTGTACTCCTCGGGTACGACCGGGTTGCCGAAGGCGATCGTGCACGGCCACGGCGGAATCCTCCTCGAGCACCTCAAGGCGCTGGCCCTCCATATGGACCTCGGCACCGGTGACCGGTTCTTCTGGTTCACCACCACCGGGTGGATGATGTGGAACTTCCTGGTGTCCGGCCTGCTGGTCGGCTCGACGGTCGTGCTGTTCGACGGGTCTCCGGCGTATCCGGATCTGGGCGCGCTGTGGGCGCTCGCAGAGCGTCTTCGGATCAGTTGCTTCGGCACCTCCGCGCCGTACCTGATGAGCTGCCGGGACGCCGGCCTGGCACCGGGCGCCGGGCACGACCTGTCCGCGCTGCGCACCATCGGATCGACCGGCGCGCCACTGCCGCCGGAAGGATTCCGCTACGTCTACGACGCGGTCGACGCCGACCTGCACCTGGCCTCGATCAGCGGCGGCAGCGACGTGTGCACCGCTTTCGCCGGCGGGGTGCCGACCCTGCCGGTGATCGCCGGAGAGATCCAGCGCCGCATGCTGGGCGCGAAAATCGAGGCGTACGACACGGCGGGGCGCTCGGTGCGGGACGAGGTCGGCGAGCTGGTGGTGACCGAACCGCTGCCGTCGATGCCGGTCTCGTTCTGGAACGACCCCGATGGAACGCGGCTCCGAGCGGCCTACTTCGAGGACTTCCCGGGGGTCTGGCGGCACGGCGACTGGGTGCGGATCACCCCACGCGGCGGGTTGGTGATCTCGGGTCGGAGCGACTCGACGCTGAACCGCGGCGGGGTTCGGATGGGCACCGCGGAGTTCTACTCCGTGGTGGAGGACCTACCGGAGATCACCGATTCGCTGGTCATCGACACCGGCGGCGCGGGCGGTGAGGACGGCACGCTCCTGCTGTTCGTGGTACCGGCCGCCGGCACGGAACTCGACCCGGAACTGGAGCGCACCCTCCGGGCCACGATCCGTTCGACGCTGTCTCCCCGGCACGTACCGGACCGGATCCTCGCCGTGCCGGCCGTGCCGCGCACCCTGAACGGCAAGAAGTGCGAGGTGCCGGTCAAGCGCATTCTCGGCGGTGTCCCGGTCGAGCAGGCGGTTTCCCTCGATGCCCTCGCCGACCCAAGCACGCTCGATGCCTACATCGCCCTGGCGACGTCGACCGGGTAGCCGAGGCGCGACCCCCGGCTCAGGCCGCGGCGAGGCCTGACGCGGTGTCGGGCTCGGTGCCGACGTCTGGCCGGCTGGCACGGGGCGCGCTGAGAGCTAGTCGCAGGTCGACCTCGCGGACCGGCTTGGCGAGGTAGTCGTCCATACCGGCGGTCAGGCAGTCGTCCTGACAACCCCAGCTGGACCCGGTCAGCGCCACGATCCGCGGCTGGCGGTGCGCCGGCAGCGCCGAGCGAATCCGCCGGGTCGCCTCCAGCCCGTCCATCACCGGCATCTGGAGATCCATCACGACCACGTCGTAGGGGGCCTCGTCCTCGGTCGCCCCGACGGCCGACACGGCTTCGACGGCCTGCAGGCCGTTCCCCACGGTATCTACGTGATGGCCGAACCGGCTCAACAGGAGCTGAGCGATCTTCTGGGCGATCACGTCGTCTTCGACCAACAGCACCCTCAGGCGCGGGGCGACGGTGGAACTGCCGGCCCCGACGTCGGTCTCGTCGCGCAGCGTAACTAGGGCATGGTCCGGCCGGCCGTCTGGGCTCGGGGCGGCGCGAACGGTGAGCCTCAGGCAGCCCGGCGCTCCGGTCGCCGCCCGGTAGGCATACTTCGCCTCGTGCTGTACCAGCTCGCCGCTGGCCAGCCGGTCGACAAGCTTCCGCAGCGCCGGGCGCCCGGACGCGGTGGTCAGCGACTCCAGGCGCAACCACATCATCTCGAACTCGCTGCGGCCCAGCATGCCGCAGGCCGCCCGGTTGGCGGCGAGCAGTCGGCCCGAGCGCCTTTCGGAAAGGTCGATCAGGACAGTCGGCTCGGTGGCGGCGGCGAACGCCGCCCGGAACCTCGCTTCGGTGGCCAGTGCCGCCTGCTCCGCGAACCGACGGGCGGTGACGTCCTCGGCCTGGCATACCAGCTGGTCGTCCTGACCGGGGCCGGCCCGCACGATGGACATCCGCAGGGACACCCAGATGTCACCGCCGTCGGCGCGTACCCAGCGGCGGGTGCACTCCGTGGGCGCTGCTTCCGCCCCGGCGGCGGTGTCGGTGGGGGTCGCCGAGTCCTGGGCGGGCGGCTGGTCAGGATGTTCGAGGTCGGCGAATCCGTACCCCAGCAGCGCCGTGATGGAGTAGCCGGTGAGCCGGGACATGGCCGCGTTCACTCGGAGGAACCGGGCCGGTCGCCCGTCGCCGAGTGAGGCGACGAGCAGCGGGGACGGCACTCCGGCGAACAAGCTTTCGAAGAACGCCTCACGTTCGCGTAGCGCGCTTTCCATCCGCCGGGCCAGCGCGATGTCCCGCCAGAGCCCCAGTTCCCCAGCGGCGGCATGGTCGACAATCGGCCCGGCCGCTGCCGCAAACCGCGGCGGCACCGGATCGGCCAACATCGTCGCGTACTCGGTACGGGGTCCCCCGTTCGGGTCGGTTCCTGCCACCCCGAGGTCGGCGTAACGCCGCCGGGTCGAGTCCGTCGACCTCGCCGAGCGATCGCCATTGGCGACCTGCGGAGCGACGGTGGCGGCAGCGCGGGCGAGTCTCCGAAATATGTCCGACACGGACGGCCTCTCGATCGAAGCGGTTCTTCCCAGACCTCAGATATCGCCACGTCGGTGCGCGACTTGAGCCCCGGGGGGGACAACGATGCATCCCGATCACCCGGGACGTCGCTCCCACGTCTACGGTCGGCGGGGCCTCGATGAGCGTCGATGGAGGGCGGCCAGTCGGGCGTTGTACGCCGCCAACTCGTCGTCGGGCTCCTCGTCCGGCGCGGGAGGCGGCGCCGGTGTGGCCGTCCCCACCGAGGCGCCGCCCCGCTCCCGAGCCGGCGGGGGGAGATCCCGATCGACCGGTCGGGCGGCGGCGTGTTCCGCCGCCCGCTCGGCCGCCCGCTCGGCCGCCCGCTCGGCCGCCCGGTCAGCGGCCCGGTCGAAGCGGCGCGCCTCCCGCTCGTCCGCCCGGATCCACTGCAGCACCAGCACGATGATCACCAGCATGGTGACCGGCTCGCCGAGCGCCCAGGCGATGCCGCCGCCGTATTGCTGGTCCTCCAGCAGCGACCGTCCCCAGGGTCGGCCCAGCGTGGCGAAGTACGACTCGCCGATCACCGACGTTCCGGAAAGCAGCACGACGCCGAAGAAGGCGTGGAACACCATCACCACGAACAGCAGCGGCAGCCGGGCGGCGTGCGGCAGCCTGCGGGGTGCCGGGTCGACGCCGACCAGGACCCAGAAGAACAGCCCGCCGACCGCCACGAAGTGCGCTTCCATCGCGAGGTGACCCCAGTGGTTGCGCATCGCCGCCCCGAACAGGCCGCTGAAATACAGCCCGTACAGGGTGAACACAAACAGTGCGCTGGCCACCAACGGGTGGGTGAGCACCCGGACCGGGGCGCTGTGCAGGGCGGCGAGCAGGCCCTGACGCGGCGGTCGGCCGCCCCGCGACGACGTCGTGGGCAGCGTCCGAAGGGCGAGCGTGATAGGTGCTCCGAGCACTCCGAGGATCGGCACCAGCATGTTCAGCGCCATGTGCTGGACCATGTGCACGCTGAACAGAACCGGCGCGTAGCGGTTGATCCCGCTGTTCGTCATGACCAGCAGCACGGCGAGCGCGCTGAACCAGGAAATCGTACGGCCCACCGGCCAGGCGTCCCCTCGACGGCGCAGCACCGACAGGCCGGTCAGGTACAGCGCCGCCGCCAAGCCGACGGCGGCGAGGAAAAAGCCGTCCAGTCGCAGGTCGAACAGCAGCCGCCACGGGGTCAGCGGCGGCGGCAGGTCGTAGCCCAACAGCTCCCGGGCGGCGGGGGATCCGCTCGTGATGACGTCCCGGGGAACCGGCGTCGGGGTGCGGGACAGGCCGACCGCGAGACCGATGGTGGCCATCATCACGGTGACCTCGGTGGCGGCGAGCCGGCCGAAAGCGCCCGCGGTGCCGGGCTGGCCGAGTACCGGCAGGATCCGTTGCCGCTGCCGCCATCCGAACGTCACCAGCACGGCCAGGGCGAGCACCTTGGCTATCACCAGCCCGCCGTACCGGGTGGTGACCAGCGCGCCGGGTGTGCCGAGTCGAACCGCCGCGTTGGCCACCCCGGAAAGCCCGACCGTCACCAGGCACCACAACGCCAGCGGGCTGAACCGCCGGACCGCGACCGGGAGGTCCGGCGGGCTGACCCGGCGGATCCAGACCAGCGAGGCCAGCCCACCCACCCACAGCGCGGCGGCGATCAGGTGCATGAACAGGCTCGAGGTGGCCAGCATGTGATCGTTGGAGGAACCGGAGTGCCCGGCCAGCGCCGGCGGGGTCAGGGCGATGCCGGCGCCGAGCAGGACGACGGTGGCCCCCCCGGCCGACAGCACCCCGGCAGCACCGACGGCGACCAGCCCGGCGAGCACCGCCTGGGCCAACAACCCCGAACCCTGAGCGGTGACCTGGGTGAACTGCACGAGTTCCGACCGGCCGAGGATCAGATGGCCGGCGAGTTCGGCCAGGTCGACCACGATCTGAACCAGTGCGGTCAGGCACCACCCGGCCGCGAGCCACGCGGCCAGCCGGGCACAGCGTACGGCGACCGGGGAGAGCCGGCCCTGCACCAGCGGGAGCAGCAGCGCCGGCGCCACCAGCAGGCCGACGGTGAGCACGCCCAGCGTGTCGCCGACCAGCCGGGCCAGCGGCACCAGCCACCCGATCACCGGGCCGGCGTCCGGCAGCCCGGCCTGGGTGCCGCTGGACGGCTGGCCGCCACCCAGCAGCAGCACGACGACGAGGGTGGCGACCGCGAGCAGACCGGTAGCCAGCACCCACCGCCACCACGACGGGCGCCTCCACGCAGTCGGCGCGGGCGCGTCCGGGGTGGTGTCGGCCAGCGGCCGGACGGTCATGACGGCCGTCGGCGGCGCCGCGCCAGGACCGCGGCGCCGGCCAGGAGCACCAGCACCACGACGGCCACGGCGACCAGCGGGCTACGGCCGGCGCCCCCCTTCGCAGCTGCCTGCGGGCCGGCGGTCGGCGCGGCCACGGCGGTCGGGGTGGCGGTCGGGGTGGCGGTCGACGTGCCGGCGGCCGGGCGGTAGGTGAAGCCCACCCGCCGGGACACCAGGTGTCCGTCGGCGGAGACCAGCCGGTAGGTCACCGTGTACCGGCCGGCGGCGGTCAGTGGAGTCAGCGGCTGGCGCACCACCGTCTGGGCGACCTGCGGTGCTCCCGCGCTGACCCGGGTACCGTCCGGAGCAGTCACCGACACCACGTCGTACCGGGGTTGCACCGCCTCGTCGAAGATCAGTTGGATGACGGTGGGCGCGACCCCCACCGTGGATCCCTCCGCCGGGACCATGCGAATCAGTTCGGCGTGCGCCAGCGCCGGACCGGCGCTCAGCACGGTCGCACCGGCCAGCACCGTCAACCCGACGAGCAGAGCCAGCAGGGCGGCGAAGGGTCCCGGGCGCCGGCCAGGCCGTCGGTTCATCCTTCGACAATATGACCGGGGCCGTCGACTGTGGCGTCGCATCCGGGCACTCAGGCCGCCGGCCGGGCACCGAGGGTGCTCAGCAGCTCCCGCCACTGCCGCCCGACGGCCTCCGGGCGGTACCGCCTCACGGTTCGCCGTCCGGCACTGGCCAGCCGGTTGCGCGTGGCCTCGTCACGGATCAGGTCAATCAGGGCGGCGCCGAATGCCGCCACGTCGCCGTTGGGCACCAACAGGCCGTCGACCCGGTCGCTGATGATCTCGGCCGGTCCGTTTGGACAGTCGTAACTCACCACGGGGAGACCGGCGTTCATCGCCTCGATGATCACCATGCCGAAGCCTTCGTACCGCGAACTCAGCGCGAACAGCGACGCCGTCGCCATCTCCGCACCGAGGCGATCGGTCGGTCCCATCAGGAACACGGAGTTGTACAGCTCCCGCTGGAAGATCAAGCTCCGCAGCTGCCCCGCCTGCGGGCCGCCGCCGTGGATGCGCAGCGTCCAGTCGGGTTCCGCCTCGGCGACGGCCGCGAAGGCGTCGATCAGCCGGTCGAAGCCCTTCTGCCGGGTGAGCCGCCCGGCGGCCAGCACGATCTTCCGGCGCGGCTGCGCGGCCGCCGGCGGTCGCTCAGGCAGGGCGTTCGGGATACGCCGGACGACCGTCCGGCGCTCGAGCAACCGGCGGTAGTCGGCCTCGTCGGCGGCGGAGAGCACGGCCAGGGCGTCGAGCTTCGGGTACTGCCGAGCGATCGCTGCCGCCAGCCCCGGCCGGTGGGCGGCGAAGTGCTGATGCTCCTGACCCACCGTGATGACCCCGCGCGGTGCATACCGGGCGGCGATCAGGTTCCAGGCCGGCCGGGTGGTGATCAGTACCGCGGGCGGCAGCGACCGCAGCCAGCCCAGCACCGCCAGGTCGGTTTCCAGGGAACACACCGGAAAGGCGAAGTCCTCGGCATGGACCAGGCGGCTCGCCGAGCGCCGCAGGTAGCGTCGGCCGAGCCGGCGAAGTGAATCCCGACGCCCACCCACCGGCCGCTCGGTCGGCGGACCCGGCTGGGTCCGGTCGGTCAGGACGGTGACCCCGACGCCCGCCGGGAAGCCGAAGAACGGCTCCGCTCGGTGCCGCAGCACACTGACGATTTCGACGTCGTAGTCGCGGGACAGCTCCGCGGCCAGATTGAGCGTGGCCCGGATGGTGCCGCCCATGCCGTAGGCGTGCTGGATCAGCAGGTAGACGCGGGCGCGCTGCCCGGCCCCGGCCGCGCCGGCGGGCATCGCCGCCCCGACCGCGGACCGGCCCGCTCGGCCGCGCAACGCGGCCCGGATGGCCACCGTGGCGGCGTCGGACAACGACGCGCGCAACCTGTTCCGGGAACGCGCCAACACCGGGCGCACCGGCTTCGGCAGCCGCCGGCGCAGGGCCGCCCGCGGTCCGCCGCCGCAGCCCAGCGGTCGGGTGGTCGCACTCGGCTCGGCGGACTCGACCGGCTTGGCGCTGACGGCCAGGGCGCCGTCCAGGGTGACATACGGGCCCAACTGCCAGCTGCGCTGACCGATCGTCAGTTCCCTCGTGGGGTAGCGCATCACCCGCTGGCGGTTGGCCATCCCCGGTTCCGGGGCGGCAATCCGCAGCGGCGCGCCGCCGGGCGCCGGGAGCAGGTACAGGTCCCACACCTGCGCCTCGCCGGCGGTCGGTACCAGCTGCCGAAGGTCCAGTACCGCCCTGAACTCCCCGGCCGCGGCGTTCGCCGGGCAGCGGACCTGCGCATCGTCGCCGCGATGCCGGGCCAGCAACCAGGTCTCCCCCCCGGCGTCACCGGCCAGCGTCCCCACCACCGTCAGCTCCGGGGGCAGCGGGTCCCGGGCCACGTGCAGCCGGCGGTATCCGGCGGAGGACGGAGCCGGGTTCACCGCAGCCGGCTGGACGTGAGCACGCTCGCCAGGTATCCGAACGCGGTGACGGCCACCACCGGAAGGAGGATCAGCAAGAACGTCCGGGTGCCGGTGAGGCTGGCGGAGGCGGTGTCGGCCACCGCCGCCGCAACCGCCAGCAGCGAGAACTCCACCGCCAGGTACATCCGAAAGAAGGGCAGGAAGCGCAGCACCCGGCGGATTCGACCGAGCCGGGACGGCGCTCGCGTGGTGCCCCCGTCGGTTAGCACCGGCCGGCCGGCGCGGGCCCGGGCGGCGTCGACCAGGTCGGTTTCGCTCTTGACCAGCAGGACCAGCACGGCCCCGAGCAGCCCCAGCGCCGTCCAGCCGTCGACGGACGTCCATCCTCCGTCGGCCCTGATGCCCAAAGCGATGGCCAGCGCCGCCTCGGTCAGGTAATGCCCGATCCGGTCCAGGTACACCCCCGCCGGGGACTGGGTGGCCCGCCATCGGGCCACCTCGCCGTCGGCGCAGTCGAAGAGCAACTGGGCCTGCACGAGCACCGCGGCACCGAGGGCGGCCGGCAGCCCCGGCAGGCTCAGGGACAGCGCCGCCAGCAGGCCGAGGCCGATCATCGCCCAGGTGACCCCGTTGGCGGTGATCGGGGTGCGCAGCAGCAGCGAGGTGAGGTACGGGGACAGCCGGCGCATGTACAGTCGCCCGGCCCAGTGTTCGGCGTTCACCCGGCCGAGCACCGACTCCGGCTGGCCGACCTCCCGGATCCGCGCGATGCTCGGGTGCCGGGCGGCGGATTTCTCGGGCTCGGTGCGCATCACGGCGTCTCGGCGGCCGCGGGTTCGCCGAAGCCGCCGGCGAAGGCGGCTACCTGGCTGCGGACCTCGCCGGCGGAGGAGTTGCGGTGTTCCAGGATGGTGTACCGGTCCGGGCGGGTGGCCGGGGCGGCGAGCACGGCCTGAGCGAACTGCTCCTCGCTCAACCCCAGTTCCGCCGGGGTACGTGGCAGGCCGTGGCGGCGTAGGCACGCCTCGAGCTGATCAACCCGGGCGGTGTCGCCCCGCAGGTAGGTACAGAACAGCGCGCCCACGCCGGCCAGCTCGCCGTGGTTGCTGGTGCCCGGAAAGAGGCGGTCGACGGCGTGCAGAATTTCGTGGTCCCCGCCGCTGCAGGGCCGGCTGGAACCGGCCGCGGCCATCGCCATTCCGGAGAGCACCAGGGCATCGGCCAGGCAGACCAGGAAGGCGTCGTCCGCGACACCGTCGGTGCGGCGCAACACCGCCTCAGCCGCGGTCCTGGCGAAGGTCACCGCGATCCCGTCCACGGGCTCGCCGCGTTCGGCGGCGGCGAGTTCCCAGTCGGCGATCGCCGAGAGGTTGCTCACCGCGTCACCGATGCCGGCGCGCAGCATCCGGGGCGGCGCCGTGCGTACGTAGTCCAGGTCGACCACCACCGCGATCGGCATGGCCACGCCGTAGGAGCCCTTGCGCCCGTCGGAGGTCAGCGAACTGACCGGGGAGGCGATGCCGTCGTGCGCCAGGTTGGTGGCCACCGCGACCATGGGCAGGCCGAGGCGGGTCGCGGCGTACTTGGTGACGTCAAGAGTCCGGCCGCCGCCGACGCCGACCAGCGCGTCGTAGGACCTGGCGTGCAATCGCTCCTGCAAGGCGCCGGCCGCCTCCAGCGAGCCGTCAGCGACGGTGCAGAAGTCGGCATGGGGCAGCGAGGCGCGGATGACCTCCGCGAGCAGCTGGCCCTGGCCGGACCCGACGGCCACCGCGACCTGCCCGGCGCCGGAGATCCGGCGGTCGGCGAGCAGGCCGCCCAGATCCGTCACGGCACCCGGCCGGATGTCGAGGAACAGCGGAGAGGGCAGCATCCGGGCTAGTAGCGGCATGCCAGCTCTCGGGCCCGTTCCAGATCGGCGAGGTTGTCCACCTCGACCCAGTCCACCGCTCCGATCGGGGCCACCTCCACCCGGCCGCCGCGGTCGACGAACTCCTGGTAGGCATCCTCGTAGTACAGCTGCGGATCCCGCCGCCAGGTGGCCTCCAGCGCTTCGGTCAACTCCGGACCGGCGGCCGGCTCGATGAGGGTGAGGCCGATGTACTCCCCCGCGGCGGTGGCCGGCAGGACCGCCTTGTTGATCCGGGCCAGGCTGCCGTCCGCCTTGAGCTGAATCTTCATCTCCTCCTCGGCCAGCGCCTTGACGGTGTCCACCGCGAGCACGATTCCCGGCCCCCGGGCGGCCAGCAGGGCGTGTTGCGCGGTGACCGGGTGCACGGTGTCGCCGTTGACCAGCAGGACCGGGGTGCGGAACGCCTCCCGCG
This sequence comes from uncultured Actinomycetota bacterium, assembly GCA_963814355.1. Classification (GTDB taxonomy): domain Bacteria; phylum Actinomycetota; class Actinomycetes; order JADGOV01; family JADGOV01; genus JADGOV01. The sequence goes on from CAWFCZ010000018.1 coordinate 479,927, forward strand.
CCAACCACAGCGAATAGGCGTTGTTCCATTCCTCCGCCCGGTCGTTGTGGACCAGATCGACCCGCACCCCGTACCTCGCCCGCAACGCCGGAGCCTGCTCGGCGATCCGGCCGGCGGCGAAACCGGTGACCACCAGAACCTCGGTGATCCCAACTTCGCGCAGGTTGGCCACCGTGTTCTCCAGGATCGTGCGCTCGCCGGAGATGGGCAGCAGGGTCTTCGGCAGGTCCGCGGTCAGCGTTCCCAGCCGGCGTCCGGCCCCGGCGGCCAAGACAAGTCCGATCATTCGTCGTCGGCTTCGTCGTCGTGGTAGAGCGCCGCGGGATGGAGTCCGGCGGCACTGCTGCCCGACTGCCCCACCGGGCGGGGGGCGCCCGTGGTCCAGCTGCGGACGCTCTCGGCGAGGAAGATCCCACCGAGCGCGGCCGCGCCCACGCCCAGGGCCGGCCGCAGTCGGCCGGCCCGAAGCAGCGCGAAGGTCGCCAGGAGCCGGAGGTCCCACCCGCCGCCGACCAGGCCCACCCAGCGCGGCGGCGGTGTTCCCCGGCTGCGGATCCGGTACATCAGGTCGTAGTGGTGATAGGCCAGTACGGCGAGGAAGGCGTAGGCCGTCTCGAGCCGCTCTCCGGCGAGGTCCGCCATGCGGAGGACCAGACCGTACTCGGCGGCCCGCAGTACCGGTGGAACCAGCCAGCTCAGCCGGGTGTCCAGCGGCGCTCCGGCGCCCGCGCCGGCGCACAGCACCAGCCATCCGAGCCCGAGCCCCAACGCCGGTCGCCGTCCCCCGCCGGGCAGTGCCGCGACCAGCGACGCCGGAACGACGCCGACCAGCGTGAGCAGCGCCGGGTCGACCCGGATCCGGCGACGCGCGGCACGGCCGAGCAGGGCGGCCAGCGGGCCGTCGTCGCGGTAGTCGACCAGCGCGCTGCGGGCGCTCACCTGAGCCGCCTCACGACGCCACCGAGCGCAGCACCTTGCCGGTCAGGCTGTACCCACCTGCGGCAGCACCCCAGCTCAGCAGCGCCACGAACGTGGTACGCGGTGAGAAACAGGCCGCGGTCAACGAGATCAGCGCGAATCGTTCGCCGATCGGCAGCACCAGAATCTTCTTGCCGTATCGCATCCAGTCCCGTCGCTCCAGCGCCCGGGAGGCCCGGATCGCCCCCCGGGCGGCCGTGGCCCGGACCTGGTGCCGCATGGGGGCGGCGACCCCGCCCGAGCGCCCGAGGGCCGGCGGTTCGCCGTCGACGGCGACCACGGTGTCCCCGGCCTCGTCCAGCGGCGGGTGCGGGGTGTTGCCGATCACCAGGTGCTGCGCGCCGGCGTAGGCGAAGTCGACGGTGTGCCGCACGGTCTGCAGGCCCAGCGCGGCGGCGGCCAGCAACCAGACGTCGTCGTCGAAGCCGCGCCGGGCTCCGGCCGCCAGGCCGACGTACACCGCGTACTCCTTGGCCCGGTCACCGACCGAGTCCAGCCACCCGCCGAGGCTGGAGAACGTCCTGGTGTACCGGGCGAGCTGACCGTCCACGCAGTCCGCGGTGAACGCCGCCTGCAACAGCACCGCGCCGGCGACCAGCCCACCGCGGTTGCCGATGGCGAAGCACCCAGCGGCTCCCAGCCCGATCCCCAGGGACAGCGCGGTCACCCGGTTCGGTGTCCAGCCCCGGCGGGCGGCCGCCCGGGCCAGATACCGGGAGTACGGGCTGACCAGAAACGTGGTGAAGGCGCCGTCGTTGGATTTCACCGCGGCATCGAGCAGCACGCCGTCCTCGTCGATGGCGGCCGCCGCCCACTCGGCGCATCGAGCCTGCTCGGACGAGGTCGGCCGGGTCAGGAAGAAGCCACGGATATCCAGCGCGGACACGTGCACGTTGGCCCGGACCAGGCCGACTATCGCCAGGGCGACCACGTCGCCGTAGGCCTGACGCGCCTGGCCGGGGGCGTGCCGGTCCGCGATGGCCAGACCCGGCCCGGCTTGGGTGCCTCCCGGCACCGCCCAGCCCCGAGGCAGCGGCGGCGTCGCCAGCTCGGCGAGGCTGCGCGCCACCCGGGCCAACTCGACCGCCTGGCCGGCAGCCATCAGCAGCACGCCGGTCAGTGCGGCGTTCGGCTGCTGGGCGAGGTGGAACGCCGAACTCGCACTGACGATCCGACCACGGGCGATCCGGGCCGGAGCGGCCCACCACCCCGGTTCGGGAGCGGTCACCACCAGGGCGCCGGTCGCCACCCGCGGGTCCTTGAGCAGTCCGGCGAGGGCCTCACCGGAAACCGCGAGATCGGCCGGGGCCAGCAGGATGCGCCCCTGCGCGGCGGAGGCGGCGACGGCCACCAGCGCCAGGTCGCCGGCCAGATCGGGGCTGTCGGTGAGGCTGACCCGGATGCCGTCCGGTGACCCGAGCCGGAGCACCGCATCGGCCAGCAGCGCAGCGCACTGCTCCCGCCAGTGCGGCCGGGTGATCACCGTGACCGCGTCGATGCCGAGCCCGGCGAGCTGGCCGAGCAGGTGGCCGAGCAGGCTGCCCCGGTACGGCAGGGCGGCGGCCGGGGCGCCGCAGTCGTCGGGCACCGTCGCCAGCAGGATCGCCGTGCTAGCCATCCGGGCCGGTGCCGACCTTCACGTGGTACGCCTCCGCATGCCGGTCCGTCGCACCTGCGGGGGCCGCGCTGTCTGTCCCTGGCACCGTACCCGACGACGGCCGCGTCGAGTGGGAGGCGGGTGCGGTGGGGGCCACGGCTAACCTGGGCGGGATGCCCAGCCAGGCCGGTCCTCCCGCCCGACCCGAGCCGGCGGACGGAGCACCTCACCAGGGCGCACCGGGGACCGCCGGTGGTGGTTGGGCGGGGGTCTCGGTGGTCATGCCGGTGCTCGACGAGGAACTGCATCTGCGCGCGGCGGTGCGCCAAGCGCTGGCCCAGGACTATCCGGGCAAGCTGGAGGTCGTCCTGGCGCTCGGGCCCTCACGGGACCGAACGGCGGAGATCGCCGACCGACTGGCGGCCTCCGATGCCCGGGTCCGCCTGGTGGCGAACCCGACCGGGCGTACTCCGGCCGGGTTGAACGCGGCGGTGGCGGCCGCGCGGTACGACATCATCGTCCGGCTCGACGGCCACGCCTTGGTGTCGCCGGACTACGTCCGGGTGGCCGTCGAGGTGCTCGCGGCCACCGGGGCGGCCAACGTCGGCGGCATCATGGCCGCCGAGGGCAACGACGCGTTCAGCGCGGCGGTCGCCAGGGCGATGCGCAGTCCGCTCGGGGTCGGCAGCGCCGCGTTCCACGTCGGCGGCCGAGCCGGCCCGGCGGATAGCGTGTACCTCGGGGTGTTTCGGCGCTCCGTGCTGGCCGAGCTCGGCGGGTACGACGAACGTTTCGAACGGGCCCAGGACTGGGAGCTGAACTACCGGATCCGGCGCTCGGGCGGGCTGGTGTACTTCACCCCCGAACTCGCCGTCACCTACCGGCCACGGTCGAACCTGCGCGCCCTGGGCCGGCAGTACTTCCACTACGGCCGCTGGCGACGCGGCATCGTCCGGCGTTATCCGGAAACCGCCACCGTCCGCTACCTGGCACCGCCCGTCACGCTGGTCGCGGTGGCCGGTGGGCTGCTGCTCGCCGCCACCGGACGCCGGCTCGGACTGCTGGCGCCGGTCGGGTACGCGGGCGGGGTGCTGGTGGGTTCGGCGTGGACCGGGCGCGGATTGCCGCTGCGGGGCCGGCTGGCCCTGCCCGGCATCTATCTCACGATGCACGGCTGCTGGGCGGTCGGCTTCCTGACCAGCCCGATCCGACTCGCGGCCGAGCCGGCCGGGCCCACCGGGGGCGGCGGCTGGACGCCGGGTCTGCCGTTCCCGGAAACCGCCGGGGGGATGCCGTACCGTCGATAGTCGTGAGCGACCTGCGGACGGCGGCCGGGCCGATGACGCCGGCGGCCGAGACGGCCGCCCGGTACGGCATGGCACGGGCCGGGGCGCGGCCGCCCCTGCTGCCCTACGCCCGCGACCTGTGGGGGCGGCGGCACTTCATCGTCGCCTTCGCGCGGGCCTACAACGCGGTCGGGTATTCCGGCAGCTTCCTCGGCCAGTTGTGGCAGGTCCTGACCCCGCTGCTCAACGCGGCGGTGTATTTCCTGGTCTTCGGGGTGATCCTGCACACCTCTCGGGGCGTGTCGAATTACATCGGTTTCCTGGTCATCGGAATCTTCGTCTTTCATTACACCCAGAACTCCATCCTGGCCGGGTCTCGAGCGATCACCTCCAACATCGGCCTGACCCGGGCGCTGCACTTTCCCCGGGCCACCTTGCCGGTGGCCACGACGGTCATCGCGCTGCAGCAACTGCTGGTCTCCTTGATCGTGCTCGTGCCGATCATTCTGATCACCGGGGAACGGCCCTCGCCGCGCTGGCTGCTGGTGCTGCCGGCGGTCCTGCTGCAGACCTTTTTCTGCCTCGGTTGCGCATTCATCCTGGCCCGGATCGGCGCCCGGGTCCCGGACACCACCCAGATACTGCCTTTCCTGCTCCGCACCTGGCTCTACCTCTCCGGCATCTTCTACAGCATCAAGCACTTCATCCACTCGCTGCACCACGACTGGATCCGCCATCTGCTGGAGGTCAATCCCGGGGCGGTCTACGTCGAACTCGTTCGTGACGCCCTTCTCGCCCGGCACGACACCTACAGCTTCGAATGGCCGGTCGCCCTCTTCTGGGCAGTCGTCACCTTCGGGATCGGCTTCGTGTTCTTCTGGCAGGCCGAGGAGCAGTACGGCCGTGGCTGACCACGGGTCCGGCAGCACCGTGGCCGCCGGCGGTGGATCGGAGTTGGCGGTTACCGACGGGGTACCGACCGTCATTGTCGACAACGTCGCGCTCACCTACCGGATTGCCGGGCGGCACTCCAAGCGCAACGCCCCCGGCGCGCTGTTCGGAATGCTACGGCGTGGCCGCGAGCCGGGCATCCGCGAAGTGAACGCGGTGCGCGGGGTCAGCCTGACTTCCTACCGGGGGGAGGCGATCGGGCTGATCGGTCCCAACGGCTCCGGGAAGTCGACTCTGCTGCGGGGGATCGCGGGGCTGATGCTGCCGCGCTCCGGCGTGATCTACACCTCCGGCCAACCCTCGCTGCTCGGCGTCGGGGCAGCCCTGATGAACGACATGACCGGCGAGCGCAACGTCGTGCTCGGCTGCCTGGCGATGGGCATGTCGCCGGATCAGGTGAACGAGGTGTACGACGAGATCGTCGACTTCGCCGGTATCGGCGAGTTCATCTCGTTGCCGATGAACACCTACTCCTCCGGGATGGGCGCCCGGCTGCGCTTCGCCATCGCCGCCGCCAAGACCCACGAGGTGCTGCTCATCGACGAGGCGTTGGCCACCGGCGACGCGCAATTCCGACGGAAGAGCGAGAAGCGCATCCAGGAATTGCGCGACCAGGCCGGCACAGTGTTCCTGGTCAGTCACGGGCTGGGGGTCATTCGGGAGACCTGCAACCGGGCGATCTGGCTGGAAAGGGGCAAGATCGTGCTCGACGGCGAGGCGAACGCCGTGGTCGACGCCTACCAGGACCGCCACGATCCGCAGGCCCGGGCCGAGGCGAAGGCAGCGGCGGCGCGGGCCACGGCGGCGGCCGACACCGCGGTGAACCGGCGGCCCGCGCTGGACGAGGCGTCGAGCATTTAGGTCCGCGGTCAACCCAGGCGAGGCAACCCGGGAAGGTCGACACCGACCGTGGCGGTCACGCGCTCGACGGTGGCCCGATTGGGCAGCGCCGCGGTGTCGGCGTGCCGGCACAACACGATCGACCCGCCGGCTGCCAGCGGAGCGAGCAGGCCGTGCACCAGGGCATCCGGGTCGCTGAAGGCGCGGGTGGTGAGCACTCGCTCGCCGCTGTCATGGCCGGCGGCTCGGCTGGCCCGCTCGGCGAGGGCAGCCGCCGGCAGGTCGTCGTAGGCCGGACCGGACAGCGGCGCCGGGGCTGCCACGTCACCGAAGGCCGGTACCTCACCGGCGAAGTCCAGCACGCCGGCCGGCACGTCGACCAGCCGACCGCCGAGCGGGCGCAGCGACAGGCCGACCACCTGCGGCGGCGCCGCTTCCAGGGCCACCGGCAGCGCCGTGCCGGCCGCGAAGACCACGTCCGCATCGGTGGGGTCGGTCGTCACCCCCACGCCCGCCGTCCAGGCACCAAACAAGATCACCGCGGCCTGCCAGTGCAGCGGCACCAGGACGGCGATCCGGTCACCGGGCCGAGCGTCCAACCCGTCGGTCAGCAGGTTGGCCACCTTCGCCACCCAGTTGCGGGTGGTGGCGCCGGACAACTCCACCCGCTCGTCGGTGCCGTCGTCGTAGAAGGTCAGCGCCGGAGGAGCCGCGTCGAGGCCGGACAGCAGCGCGGCGAGCGGGTTCGCCGCGGGCGACGGGTTCGGCATTGGGACAGCCTGACAGCTCCGACCCTGATCTCTGCCACCTGGTGCCGTCAGTCACTGCCCGCAGCTGCCGGCCGACTGGGCCGCGGTGGTGCCGCTCGCGGCAGCCTTCGGCGACGCGGTGCTGCCGACGGTCACCGCCCGGACACCGGAGTAGTCGCTGCCCAGGATGACCGACACCGATCCGGCCGAGGTGGCGGCGTCGGCCTGCGCGGTTGCCCCCGGGATCGCGGCCACCAGTGTGTTCGCCTTGCCGGCGGCGCCGGCTCCGTACCGGACGACGGTGGCAGTGGCGGCGCTCCCGGCGTTGCCGCCGAGCCTCGCCCGGAAGCCGACCCGGCTCAGGTCGGCCACACCGCGGCTGGCCAAACCGGCCTGACCGGTGCCGTTGTACACGCTGACCGAGACGGCCGCCGGGGCCACCGTGACCCGGACCGGGGCCGGGGTCGGCGCCTGCTCCTTGCCCTTGAGGGAATCGAAGAGCGCGGTGAGCTTGGCGTCGTCGAGCAGGAGCACGTCGTTGCCTTGGATCCGGGCATCGCCCTTCACCGGCGCAGTGAGCAGGTTGACGTGCTTGGGGTCGAGATGGCGCATCCGGAGCGCGAAGGTACGCATGTCACCGACCGACAGGTTCTCATCGACCGTGGTGGACTGCACGACCGCGTTCACCAGCGCGTTCACCTTGAACGGGTTCGCCAGCGTGCCGGCAGAGAGCACCTTGTGCAGCAGCACCGACACCAGATACTGCTGGTCCTTGATCCGGTCGAGGTCCTGCCCGGAGAAGCTCTTGCGGTCCCGGGCGAAGGCCAGGGCCTGCTTGCCGTTGACCCGGTGGGTGCCGGCGGTGAGATAGTCCCCGCTGTCCTTGTCGTGGCGGCTCGTCCGGACGCACAGGTTCACCCCGCCGAGCGCGTCGACGATGCGTTGGAAACCGGCGAAGTCCACCTGCACGTAGTGGTCCACCCGCAGGCCGGACAGCCCCTGCATCACCTGAACCAGCAACGCCGCGTTGCCCAGGGCGAACGCGCTGTTGATGCGCTGGTGGTGGGCGGCGTAGCGGACACCGGTCGCCTTGTCGGTGAACGCCGGAATGGCCACCCAGGAATCTCGGGGAAAGGAGATGAGGGTCGCCTTGGCCTGTCCGGACGGAATGTGCAGCAGCATGATGGTGTCCGACCGGGCTCCGGAGACGTACTTCGGGCTGCCCTTCTTGGCGCCGAACTGCTGCGTTCCCGGCGCCTCGCGGGTGTCGGAGCCGACGATGAGGAAGTTCTGCGCCGGACCGTCGGCGGCCGCGGGCGGGGCGGCGGTGTCCGACGGGGTCCGGATGTCGGTGCGGGTCAGCTTGCCGTTGTAGTGCCGGAAGGCCAGGTACATGCCGGTGCTGGCCACCACGATGGCCGCCGAGGTGAGCACCGCGATCCAGGTGAGCACCCGGCGCGCCCGGGATCGGCGTCGGCGCAGCGGTGGGATGTCGGCCCGTCGCCGAGGGTCCAGCTCCGGAGGCAACGCGGGCCGCGGGGGGGTCTGCGTCAACCAAGGCCTCCGGAAATGTGACGGGCTACCACATCAGACGTTCAGGCTACGTGTCCGGTTGCCGAACTCCCGGGAAATTGTGGCGCACGGGTCGGCTATGGTCCAGAAGCCCCCTTAGCCGGATACCGTCGGTTAGACGGTGAAACGAGGCGTATCGACCGACCGACCTCCACCGATAGGCCGAGACTATGCGGTCGCGGTCGCGGCGTCGCCGGTGACTATCCTGGCTACCCGTGAAGGCGCTCGTACTCTCCGGTGGCGCCGGTACCCGGCTGCGCCCGATCACCCACACCTCGGCGAAGCAGCTGGTGCCGGTGGCGAACAAGCCGGTGCTGTTCTACTGCCTGGAGGCGGTCCGCGACGCCGGCATCACCGAGGTGGGCATCATCGTCGGGGACACCGCCGCCGAGATCGAGGCGGCCGTCGGCGACGGCAGCGCCCTGGGGATCCGGGTCACCTACATCCCGCAGGCGGCCCCGCTCGGGCTGGCGCATTGCGTGCTCATCGCCCGGGACTTCCTCGCCGACGACCCCTTCGTGATGTACCTCGGCGACAACTTCTTGATCGGCGGGATCACCGGCCTGGTCGAGGAGTTCCGCGCCGAGTCGCCGGACGCGGCGATTCTGCTCACCAAGGTGCCGCATCCAGAGCAGTTCGGCGTGGCCGAGCTGGGCCCCGACGGCGCGGTGACCCGCCTCGTCGAGAAGCCCTCGAACCCGCGCAGCGACCTGGCCCTGGTCGGGGTGTACCTCTTCGGTGCCCGGGTGCACGCCGCGGTGCGCGCGATCGAGCCCAGCGCCCGGGGGGAACTCGAGATCACCGACGCGATCCAATGGCTCATCGACTCCGGCGCCCGGGTCCGCCCGCATCTGGTCAGCGGGTACTGGAAGGACACCGGCCGGTTGGAGGACATGCTGGACTGCAACCGGCTGGTCCTGGAATCCATCCAGCCTTCGATAGCCGGTGCGGTCGACGCGGACAGCACGCTCGTCGGCCGGGTGGTCATCGAGGAGGGGGCGAGCGTCCTGCGATCGACGATCCGCGGGCCGGCGATCATCGGTCGGGACACCGTGGTCATCGACAGCTACATCGGACCGTTCACCTCGATCTACCACTCGTGCACCGTGGAGGGCACCGAGTTGGAGCATTCGATCGTGCTGGAGTCCTCGACGATTCGCGGGGTGGCCCGGATCGAGGATTCGCTGATCGGCAAGGAGGTGGAAGTCGTCCCGTCGAGCGCGCTGCCCCGGGCGCATCGCCTCATGCTCGGCGACCACAGCAAAGTGTCGATCGCCTGAGCGGGGCCGTGGCGGAAGCCGTCGCGCCGCCGGTACGGGCGCCCGCCGCTCGGCGGCATGTCCTCTGGGTGGGTCTGCTCGCCGGGTTGACTGCGACGCTGTACGCGACGTTCTCCCTCCAGCAGCACCGCCACCTCCGGACGTCCTCCTACGACTCGGTGATCTTCGATCAGGCAGTTCGGGCGTACGCCCACTTCCACCTGCCGGTGGTCCCCGTCAAGGGCATCCACAACGACCTCGGCGGCTCGTTCGTGCTGCTCGGGGACCACTTCAGCCCGATCCTGGCGCTGCTGGCCCCGCTCTACTGGGTGTGGGACGACGTGCCGGCGATGCTGACGGCCCAGGCGGTGCTCTTCGCCTCCTCGGTACCGGTGGTCTGGATCTTCGTGCGCCGGCTGCACGGGCCGGGGACCGCCTACCTGGTCTCGGCCGCGTACGCGCTGAGCTGGGGTTTTGCCAGCGCGCTGGCCACCGACTTCCACGAGGTGGCCTTCGCGGTGCCGTTGGTGGCGCTGGCCCTGGAGCGGGCCCAGGCCCGCCGGCCCGCCTCGGCGGCACTGGCCGCGCTCGCCCTGCTTGCGGTGAAGGAGGACTTCGGCCCGTTCGTCGCCGTCTTCGGGGTCTACCTGGCCGTACTGGGGTGGCGCCGGCTCGGCGCCGGGCTGGTGGCCGGCGGGTTGGCCGGGTTCTACCTCACCACCAGGGTGCTCATTCCGCACTTCGGCGGCCACAGCTACGCGTACTGGTCCTACACCGCGCTCGGCCCCGACCTGCCGGCGGCGCTGTGGCATGTGGTGCGGCATCCGTGGGACAGCCTGACGCTGGCCACCCATCCCGAGGTCAAGCAGCGCACGCTGCGCTGGCTGTTCCTGCCTTGGGGCCTGTTGCCGCTCGTCTCGCCGATCGCGCTGCTGACCGTACCGCTGCTGGCCGAGCGGATGTTCTCCACGAACTGGCACTACTGGTCGACCGCGTTCCACTACAGCGCGGTGCTGATTCCGATTCTGGCCATGGGCGCTGCCGACGGGCTGCACCGGATGCTGCGGCTGCTCCCCCCCGGGCGGGACCGCCAGCGACGCTGGGCGACGGTCGGCGCCGGCGCTGCGGCGCTGGCAGTGGCGCTGGCGTCGGTGCCGCAGTTCGCCTACGGCGGGATGCTGCAGCGGGCGTATTGGTCGACGACCCCGATCATGAGGGATGCCTCTCGGATCACGGCGCAGGTCCCCGACGGGGTGACCATCGAGGCCGACAGCCGGCTCGGGCCGCACCTCACCCGGCGGACTCACGTGCTGCTGCTGGACCAGAAGCCGCGGGGCGCGCCCTGGGTTGTGATCGACATCGCCAACCAGTACTTCCCGTTCGACGACCTGGCCCAGGCCCGGCAGAGGTACGCCATGTTGACCGCCACCGGGTACCGGGTAGTGGCCACCGCCGGTGGCTTCCGGCTGCTGCACCGGCCGTGAGCCGGCTCCATGCTCGGTCCGCGGCGCCCCGGCCCGCGGCGTCCCGGGGCGGCTCCGGAGTCACCGCGCTGGTGCTCGGGTACGCGCCGTTGGCGGTCGCCGGGCTGGCGGCCGGCTGGCTGCTCGCCGGCCTGCCGCTGCTACTCGCCGGGGTGTACCGCCCGGTTCCGGCGACGCTGCTCGGCGTGCCGGTCGCGATCGCCTTCAGCTGGGTTGTGCTGCATCGTTGCCCGCGGCTGGACGGGCCGGCGTGGGCGGGCTGGCTGGCCGTGGCCGCGGTCGTCGCCTTTGTGGTGCTGGCCTGGGGCTGGTCCTCCGAGCATGTCGTGTTGCGCCGTGATGCCGGCTCCTACGGGCTGTACGCCCAATGGCTTGCGGGCTCGGGCCGGCTGCCGATCCCGGCGTCGTCCCACGTGTTCGACTCGGGGGCCGGACCGGTGAGCTTCGCCTCCCCCGGCTTCTACGGCGCCGGCGGTTCGGTGGTCCCGCAGTTCATGCCCGGCGCGCCGATGCTGCTCGCCGCCGCCGGCTGGCTCGGCGGCCTGACCGGCATCCTGCACGCCGACGCCGTGCTCGGCGGGGCTGCACTGCTGGCCGTCGCCGGGCTGGCCGCCCGGGTCGCCGGACCGAGGTGGGCCCCGTTCGCCGCGCTCGGCACCGGAGCGGCCTATCCGGTGCTGCACGCCGCCCGGTCGCCCTACAGCGAGCCGCTGGCCTTGCTGCTGCTCTTCGGCGGCCTGGCGCTGCTCGCGGAGCGGCGGCCCGGCCTGGTCGGTGGACTCCTCGGCGGGCTGCTCGCCGGGTTGGCGACGGTGGCCCGGGTCGACGCACCCGCCGATCTGCTGCTGCTGGTGCCCTACGCGGTGCTCGCCGCGCCGCTGGCCGGCGCCGGCCTGACGCTCGGGGTGGGCTGCGGCCTCGGTGCCGGGGTGGTGCTCAGCCGGCCCTATGTCGGCTCACTCCGCGGCGAGCTGGTGGCGATCGCGGCGGCCGCAGTGCTGCTCATCGGGCTGTCCTTCGCCGGCCGGTGGCGTTGGCGCGCGGGCGGCGCTCCGCGCTGGGCGCCGGACCTGGCTGGCGCCGCCGTCGCTGCCGCCGCAGTGCTGTTCGCGGTGCGTCCGGCGTGGCAGACGGTCCGCCGGCCGAACGCCGCGCAGGGCATGATCGGCGCCCTTCAGCAACGGCAGGGGCTGCCCCTGGACCCGACCCGGACCTACGACGAGCAGGCGCTGCATTGGGTGGGCTGGTGGCTGGGCTGGCCGATGCTCCTTCTGGCCGTGGCCGGGCTGGCGCTGCTGGTCCGCCGGCGGCTGCGGGCTCCGGCCGCCAGGCAGGCGGGCGACTACGACCCGGCGCCGTTCCTGCTGGTGCTCTGCGGTGCGGCGCTGACCGTGTTGTGGAAACCGAGCATCACACCGGACCACCCGTGGGCCGACCGCCGGCTTGTACCGGTCGTGCTGCCCGGGCTGGTGATCTGTGCGGCCTGGCTGCTCAGCCGCATCCCCGACTGGCTGCCCCGGCGGCGGGCGGTTCCGGCCGCGGTCGTGACCGGGGTTGTGGCCGGGATTGTGGCTCTCGTCCCGATCGTGGTGGCCAGCGCGCCGCTGCTCGCGGTGGCCACCGAACGGGATGAGGTGGCCGCCGTGCACCGGCTGTGTGCCCGGCTCGGACCGCAGTCCGCCGTGGTGATCACCGGGTCCCGGGGTCGCAACGAGTTGCCGCAGACCGTACGGGGCATCTGCGGTCTGCCGGTCGCCGTGGTGGCCGACCAGCGCCTGGCCGCGGTGCTGCCCGGACTCCGTACCGCAGTGGGCCGGTCCGGTCGCCAACTCGCCGTGCTCGCGATGTCGCCCGAGGTCCTTCGCGCGGCCGGCCTGGCGCCGGTCGAGGTCGAGGCGCTGCACACCCGCGAAGACGCCCGGCGGCTGGCGACCCGGCCCGGCGGCGACGTGCCGCTCACCGTCGAGTTCTGGCTGGCTCGGTAGCACCCGGTGGCCTCACGGCCGCCGCAGCGCCTCACCGCGCTCGGCCCGCAGCGCCAGGATGGCCGCCCGCCGGGTCAGCCGGCTCTCCCGGCGGACCTCGGCCTCACTCAGCCGGGCCAACTCGGCCGGGGTCTGCGGCACCAGCGGGGGCACCGGCCGCGGGGCTCCGTCGGCGTCGATGGCCACGTACACCAGGTACGCCGAGGCCACGTGGGCCGGTGCCTCGCCGGCCCGGTCCCAGCGCTCCGCGGTGACCCGCACGCCGACCTCCATCGACGTGCGGCCGGCCCAGTTCACCTGCGCGGCGGCGGTCACCAGGTCGCCGACCCGGACCGGGATGAGGAACACCATCTCGTCCATCGACGCGGTCACCGCCCGGCCGCCGGAGTGTCGAGCCGCGGTCGCGCCACCCGCGTTATCCACGATCCGCATGATCGCCCCGCCGTGGATGTTGCCGTGCAGGTTGGTGTCGGTACCGCCCATGATCTGGGCCAGTGTGGTCCGGGCCGACGACGGCGACTTCGGGGCCATCGACGACAGGAGAAGCGGCTGGGACACGTCCATCGCCGTATTCTGCCCGCCGCCGGAGCCTGGCTCCGTACGATCGAGGCATGTCCACCAGGCCTCGACTCACCGTGATCGGCACCGGTTACCTCGGCGCCACCCACGCCGTGTGCATGGCCGACCTCGGATACGAGGTGCTCGGGGTGGACGTCGACCCCACCAAGATCGCCCGGCTGTCGGCCGGTGACGTGCCGTTCTACGAACCGGAACTGCCGGAGCTGCTGGCCAAGAGCCTGGACTCCGGGCGGCTGCGGTTCACCACCTCCTTCGCCGAGGTCGGTGATTTCGGCGACGTGCACTTCCTCTGCGTCGGCACGCCGCAACGCGCCAACTCCTACGCCGCCGACCTGAGCTACCTGCACGCGGCCGTCGGGACGCTGGCCCCCCACCTCACCCGGCCATGCCTGGTGGTCGGCAAGTCCACCGTGCCCGCCGGGACGGCGGTCGGGCTGGCCGCCCGGCTGCGCGCCGAAGCCCCGGCCGGGGCCGGCGTGGAGCTGGCATGGAACCCGGAGTTCCTCCGGGAGGGTTTCGCCGTGGCGGACACGCTGAGCCCCGACCGGCTGGTGTTCGGAGTGGCCTCGCCGCGGGGCGAGGCGGGACTGCGGGCGGCGTACGCCCCGATCCTGGCGACCGGGGTGCCGGCCGTGGTCACCGACTTCGCCACCGCCGAGTTGGTCAAGGTGGCCGCCAACGCCTTCCTGGCGACGAAGATCTCCTTCATCAACGCGATGGCCGAGGTCTGCGAGGCTACCGGCGCGGACGTCACCCAGCTATCCACGGCGCTGTCCTACGACGAGCGGATCGGCGGCCGCTTCCTGCACGCCGGTCTCGGGTTCGGCGGCGGCTGCCTGCCGAAGGACATCCGGGCGTTCATGGCCCGGGCCGGGGAACTCGGCGTCGAGTCGGCGCTGTCCTTCCTCAAGGAGGTCGACGCGATCAACCTGCGCCGCCGGGCCCGGGTGGTCGACCTCGCCGAGGAGCTGGTCGACGGGATTTTCGCCCACCGGCGGATCGCGGTGCTCGGCGCCGCCTTCAAGCCCAACAGCGACGACATCCGGGACTCCCCCGCGCTGGACGTGGCGGCCACCATCGCCGGGCGGGGCGGCGCGGTCACGGTGTACGACCCGGCCGCGATGGACAACGCCCGCCGGGACTATCCGCAGCTGACCTACGCCGACTCGGCCTTGGCGGCCGCCGCCGGGGCCGACCTGGTGCTGCACCTCACCGAATGGGCCGAGTTCCGCAACATGGACCCCCAGGTGCTCGGCGGCGTGGTCGCCCACCGCAACATCGTCGACGGCCGCAACGCGCTCGACCCGCTGGACTGGCGGGAAGCCGGGTGGACCTACCGCGCGCTCGGGCGGCAGTGAGGGTTCGGCAAGCGTGGGTAGGACCCTGCGCATGACGACGACCGAAACCGAGCAGGACGTCATCCGCCGGGTCCTTGCGGACTGCGCCACCTGGGCCGTGGTAGGCCTGCGCGACAACCCGCGCCGGGCGGCGTACGGAGTGGCCGCCTTCCTGCAGCGCCAGGGCAAGCGGATCGTGCCCGTGCATCCCGAACCAGATGAGGTGCTCGGCGAGCGGACCTACCCCACGCTCGCCGACATCCCGTTCCCGGTGGACTGCGTGGACGTGTTCCGCCGCTCATCCGCGGCCGGGGCGGTGGCGGATGAGGCGATCGCGATCGGCGCCAAGGCGGTCTGGTTCCAACTCGGCGTGATCGACACCGCCGCCGCCGCGCGGGTCCGGGCCGCCGGGTTGGACATGGTGATGGACCACTGCCCGAAGATCGAGTGGCCGGGGTGAGCCCCGACCGATACCCCGCCGAACGGTCCGCGCTGCGCACGCTGGCGATCGGGGCCGGCCGCCGGTGCGGCCGGGACCACCGCGCTCAACGCCGTGACCTACCTGACATGGCCGTCCGAGGGCGGCCGACGTCGTCCACCCCGGAGCAGACCGTCGAACGCTTCGCCGCACTTGCCCACGTCCCCATCCCCGGCTCGGAGGAGTCCAGGAAGAACCGGGTCGCCGGTCTCGGTCCCCTGCTGGGGTTGGCCACCGGGGTCGGGGTAGGCGTTCTCCTCGCCTTCGGCCAGGCCGCCGGGCTGCGTCCCGGCCCGGTCGCGGTCGCCGGGTCGGCCACCGCCCTCGCGTTGCTCGGCGCGAACGCGCCGATGACCGCGCTCGGCATCACCGATCCGCGGACCTGGCCGGTTTCGGCCTGGGTCGCCGATGTGGTGCCGCACCTGGCCTACGGTGCGACCGGGTGACGAACTCGGCCTGACAGCTGTGGCCACCGGTAGCACGAACGACGCCGGTCGGTACCAACTGGCGGTGACCCCCACCGCGGCCATGCGGGCGGCCGCCCGCGGCAATGACGGCTGGTTCACCTTCGAGCTGGCTGTCGTCACGCCGACCGGGGAGGTGACCACGGAGTGGATGCCCCGCAGGCTTGAGTCATCCGGAGCCTGGAGTGCCCGAAGGTCAACCGGCGACTCGGCCGGCAGGGTGTCCGCGGTCAGCACGTCGGACCCTCACGTCACCACCGTCACCGGTGACGGCCGGGCCGCGACCGGCGTGAGCCGGCCCTCGTCATCGGCAACCTTCTATTACCGATGCACTTTGGTCCTCCTGAGTAGGCCGCAACGCTCGACGCGTATCATCGACTTTCACAATGCAAGCCACTCTCGAGGCGGCTGGTCCTACGGTCAGACGGCCGACTCGGACATCGATGTCGGCATCCAGTTCGCCTATCACGGGTGGGGGATATCCGGGAGCACCCACGTCGGCACCGCTGCCGGCAGTGAGGTCGGCGGTTCGACTTCCAACGACATGGACCGCTACGCGCGCACCTACTTCGAGTATCCCCTCGTGCAATACCGCGCCGCGGACCCCGCGCAGGGTGCTGGGGCGGGCGACTGGTGCACCGACGACATCCACCAGATCGGTGAGAACATCCAGCACGCCTACCGCTGGACCGGCGGCGTCGGCAGCGATTCCGGCACCACCGGGACAAGCTGCAGCGGGCACACCAGCTACATGAGCCAAGTGCCTGGGGGCGGGCAGGAGACTGTGTATAGGTCACGGGCGACCCGAAACAGTTGGGTCCTCACGGCCGCCGGTGGCGCTCATTTGGGCGGGACCAGCGGCTACTCCACCAATGTCACCATGGCGTGGACCGCCGATCCGGGAACCGGGGGAATCTGGCTGTGTGGAAAATCCGGCTACGCCAACCAAACGCCGGGCGTCGTCTACACCCAGAATCGTTAGCCACGCCCGTCGTCGCCTGCGCTCTGATGTTGGCCGGTCTCTCCGGTTGCCTCTGGGACGGATCTACGAACCCTTCCGTGAATGAGGCCACTTCGCCGGTCTACCTGATCGGCGGCCGCGGGGACGCTCACTCCATCTCAGGTTTCGACATCTCAGTGGGCGAGTCGGTCGCGTTTGCCGGTACAGTGGTGCGTAATCGCGGCGACAAGGTGGCTGAGATGCTGACCGCGCACCTCGTCGCGAAGACGCCGCCGCAGGGCGCTGCTCTCACAGACGTTCGCATTTTCGACTTCAAGCGGGTCGGCCTGCATCCGACAGTCGCTGACCGATGGCCTTCCCAGAACGTGCCGGCAGCCGACACCGTACCATTGCCCGGGTACCGACTGCTGCCGAAAAGCGAAGTAGCTTTGGTGTTCATCGTCCATGCCGACCGGAAAGGTCAATGGGATTGGAAGAAGACCAGAGCGACTTTCCGGTATGACGGCCACACCTACACCGACACCGTCAACAACGGCTCGACAGTCTGCGCCGGGGTAAAGACCTCAACCCGCGCGACCCGTCCTCATGTTGACCGCCCAACCGCGCAAAGGCAAGCTGGTATGAGTCCGAACACGGCTAAGCTTCGAGTCTTGGTGGCGTGCCTGATCGCCGCCGGTTGCCATGGTTTCCCGTCACGGCAGGCACCCGTATCCCTCCTCGGCGGCGCGGATGGAGATGTTGGGAACACCACAGGCATGTCTATCTCGGTCGGCCAATCGGTCGTGTTTGCCAGTACCATCATGCGCAATACCAGCGACAAGGCGGCCGAGCTGTTGGCGCGGAGCTTGCCGCGAAGACTCCTCAGGCAGGAGCCACGGTCACCGACGTTCGCATCTTCGATTTCTAGCGGGCTGGGTTGTACCCGGTCACCGACCGATGGCTCTCGGAGCTAGTGCCTTACTCCGCCACGGCTCCATTGCCCGGCTACTACCGACTGCTGCCGAAGACTGAAGTGACGTTGATGTTCGTAGTGCGCAGTGATCGCAAAGGGGCGTGGCGCTTCACGCAGACCAGAATCACCTTTCGGTATGACGGACGCACCTATTCCGAGACCCTCAAAAGCGGCTCCAAGATCTGCACCGACATGCCCGATCTCGACCCGTGGGACCATGCCGCCTGCTGACCGCTAGGCTGTCGGGGTCACCGCGGAGGTCAGCATGCCCACAGTTGCCGTCGGCACGGAGAACGGCGCCCCGATCGAGTTGCACTACACCGACGTCGGCAGCGGCCGGCCGGTGGTGCTGATCCACGGTTGGCCGCTGAGCGGCCGGGCCTGGGAGGGTCAGGTGCCCGCCCTGGCAGCGGCCGGTCACCGGGTGATCACTTATGATCGCCGCGGGTTCGGGCAGTCCTCCCAACCGTGGGGCGGCTATGACTACGACACCTTCGCCGCCGACCTCGACACGCTGATCCGGCACCTGGACCTCCGTGAGGTCGCCCTGGTCGGATTCTCGATGGGCGGCGGGGAGGTGGTGCGCTACATCGCCACCTACGGCACCGACCGGATTGCCAAGGCGGTGCTTGCCGCCGCAGTCCCGCCGTACCTGTACGCCTCCGAGGACAACCCGGAAGGCGGTCTGGACGATGAGACGATTGCCGGCTTCGAGGGCGCTGTGCAGACCGATCGGCTCGCCTTCTTGGAGGATTTCACCAACAACTTCTTCGGCGCGAACGGGCAGCTGCGGGTCAGCGAGCAGCAGCGGGAGTACGCTAAGGCGATCGCCGCGTTCGCCTCGCCGAAGGGCACGCTGGACTGCATCGCCGCCTTTGGCCGCACCGACTTCCGCGGCGACCTGGAGAAGGTGACCGTGCCCACGCTGGTGATCCACGGCGACTCCGACGCCATCGTCCCCTTCGAGGTCAGCGGCCGGCGCTCGGCGCACGCGCTCGCCGACAGCCGGCTCGTGGTGATCCAGGGCGGCCCGCACGGTCTGAACGCCTCGCACCCGGCAGAGTTCAACGAGGCGCTGGTCACCTTCTTGGCCGGCTGAGCGCCGAGGCGGCATCAGGGCAGCCCGACGCGGAGCGCAGCGCTCACGGCAAGCATGGTCGATCTGGACAACGCGCCGAGCGCCACGCTGAGTTCGTCGTGATGGAGCTGGATGAGGTCGTCGACCACGACGTCGCCGAGGCACGCCGTCCGGAGCCGCCACCAGGGGCCGCCGAGGCGCTTACGAGCACCCTGCAGCGCCTTTGGCGGCGAGCACGTGGCGCACCGCGTCCCGGAGCCGATCAACGGGCAGCCGGCCAGAGCGCACCGCGCGTTCGATGGCGTCGACCATCCCCACCGCGGTCGCCGGTGCCGCCGGTCCGGCCGGTCCGAATAACAGAAAGTCGGCACCGGCCTGCAGCGCGCGCACCGCGGCGGCCGGGACTGGAAACCCGGCGGCCCGGACCGCCTCCGCCGAGAGCGAGTCGGTGACCACCAGCCCGCGGAACCCCAGCTCGCCGCGCAGCAGCCCGGTCACCGCCGCCGGCGACAAGCTGGCCGGTCCGGAGCCGAGCCCGGGGACGCTAGCGTGGGAAACCATGACCGCCGGCACCCCGGCGGCGATCGCGGCCCGGAACGGCCGCAGGTCGGCCCGCCGCAGCTCGGCCAGCGCCGGCACCGAAGCCGGCGCGGAGTCGGTGTTGGCGGTGGCCCGGCCCAGCCCGGGGAAGTGCTTCACAACCGGCACCACACCGCCATCGCGCAGCCCTTGGGCGAATGCCGCGCCGTAACGGCCGGCGACCGCCGGGTTGGCGCTGAACGATCGCCGTCCCGCCGGATGCTGGGCGTCCGGCCCCGGCCCGGCGTCGAGGTCAAGCACCGGCGCCAAATCCATGTCGACCCCGGCCGCCCGGAGCCGGCGGGCGGCGACCGCGGCGGCGGCCCGCACCTGGGCAGGCGTCCGGGTCGCCGCCAGCGTCCGCGGCCATGGGAGGCCGCCGGTCAGGTCCGATAGCCGCTGGACGTCACCGCCCTCCTCGTCCGACATCACGAAAGGCCGGACGCCCCCCGGGGCGGCCCGGTTCAGTGTGCGGAGCTGGCTGGCCAGATCGGCAGGGCCGCGAGTGCCGAACAGCAGCACTCCGCCTGCTCCACGTCGCACGGCGGCCGCGACGTCGGCCACCCGGCTCTCCTGGACCGGCACGGTGACCACCTGCGCCGCCTGGCGGGACACGCTCCAGCCGGCGACTGCGTCAGCGCACCGCCGGGGCGGTGCGCTGACTGTGGCCGGGGCCGGGGATGACGTGGTTGGCGACGCAACTGACCGGCTCGGGGCCGACAGCGATCCCGACTGCGCGGGTGGTGTCGGAGCGCGAGATCCCGCCTGCGGCCGCTCGGGTCCGGCGTCGCGGCAGCTGGCCGCGAGCAGCCCGACGGAAAGGAGCATCCCGGCGGCGAATAAGCGCACGGCTGCGGCGCGCCGCGACCGATGCGTCACTTTACCCATGCTACTGAACGGGTCAGACGGTCTGATCGGATGATGGTCTGGGCTGAACAGGCCTAGCGGGTTTTCAGGGCGCTCGGGCTGTGGTCGGGTCCTCGAGCTGGTGAGGATGATCGTTCCACCGCCGAGCGGCTGCGGGCCCGTCATGATGGCTTTGAGACTTCGACAGTCCCTGCGGGTCCTTCGAGGCGATGGGTTGACGGGTGGAGGCGCACCGCTTCAACAACTGCGCCTTCTCCTTCCGGTACGAACTGCACAACGCCGCCACAGACTTGGTGGCTCCGCCGCACGCCGCCTACGCCTGCGCAGCCGCCAACGTCGCGGCGGCGATGCGCTCACCAGCCAAGTACCGATCCTTGCCTCTGCCGCCCCGGCCGCCGGCCGCTCATGCGTTCTACGCCGCGCTCTCGTGGCGCCACGCGGTCACACCCCGGTTCCGCGCCGAGCGGCGCGGCAGCCGCGAACCCAGGTAATCCGTAGATCAAAAAGCCCGAACAGGTTCGGCGACCGTGACCAAACCGCACCCCTCCTGAAGTTGGCGACCTCAATCTATCGTGATCGCTATACTGCGGACCGCGGGCAGCAAACACGGGGGCGGTCGATGATGCGGTGTCCGGCATGCGGCGCGCGGGTCAGCGAACGGGACCGCGCCTGTTTCCTATGCCACCACGTCCTCAATCAGCAGCAGCCCGCGGGCCGAGGTGCGGCAGAGCGCAGCGCTGGCAGCGCCGACGCCGGTGCCGGTGCCGGTGCCGCGAATGGTGGGCGCGATGATGATGCGATCGCTGCCGTCGGCGGGACCGCCGGCAGCGACGGGCTCGAGTCCGTCGATGAGTCCACGGACACGCCGCCGATCCGGACCCTGACAGGCCCCGCGCCTGTTGCGGCAGACCCGGGCCCGGACCGCGCAGCGTCACAGGAGGAAACGCAACAGCCGCTGGCCTACACCGCTACGTACACCATCACCGCGGAAGGCCAAAGCCGGACCGCCCCGGATAGCGATGAGGTAGCCGGGAGGCAGGGCGTCAGGGAGGAATCTGTCGGGCCGCTGAGGGTCGAAGTGCTGTGGGGACGCAAGCGCATCCCGGCGGCGATCCCGGTGAGCGGTGCGACGATCGGCTCAGGAATCGAAGCCGACATTCGGCTTCGCGCCGCATTCCTTGCCCCCGTGCACGCGCGGATCGTGATGAGCGACGGTGCGTGGATCGCGGAGCCCGCCGCCGTCGACGCAGTAGTCGTGCACCGCGGCACGCACGCCGGGCCCGCGATCATTCAGCACGGCGACATCTTCCGGATCGCGGACCGCGTCGGCAACGCCGTCACGGTGCGAGTTCTGTCCAGCAGCCGGCCAAGGCTGCACGAAGGCGCTCTGCGGGCTCTGCTGCCCGGCCCCGGCGAGTCCTACCTCATCGGGAGCGATCCCAGCTGCGCGGTGCGGCTCGACCATCCGCTGGTGCAGCGCCGGCACGCCGCGCTGCGCCGCGAGGACGGGGGGTCGCTGTGGCTGGAGGATCGCGGCACGGCGGCGGGCACATACGTCCAGGGGCAGCGGCTCCGCGGCCGGCGCCGGCTCGCGTCGGGCGACATAATCCAAATCGGCCCGTTCAGCGCAATGGTTGGCCGGGTCGCGCTTGAGCCGCTCGAGCAGGTCGCCGGAGTCGACATCACGTGCCACGATGCCGGCGTCGCCGTACGCGAACGCAACCGGCCACCGCGCGCCCTGCTGCGCCGGGTCCGCCTGCGGCTCGAGCCGGCGAGTCTGACCGCGATAGTTGGACCGAGTGGTGCTGGGAAGACCACGCTGATGCGGATGCTGTCCGGGCAACTCGCCCCGACCGAGGGCAGCGTCCGGTACAACGGCGTCGACCTCGGCGAGTGTCGCGAGCGCTACGGCGAACTGACCGGCTTCGTACCACAAGACGACGTCGTCCACCTCGAGCTCCGCGTCACGGAGGCATTGACGTATCAGGCCCGGCTGAGGCTCGGGCTGAGCACCAGTGAGGCGCAGCGTGCCGCGCGGGTCGAAACGTTGCTGACGATGCTCGGCCTGACCGACCAGCGAGACCAGCAGGTCGGCACCCTGAGCGGAGGCCAACGCAAGCGGGTGTCCATCGCATGCGAGCTGCTCAAAGAGCCGCAGCTGCTGTTTCTCGACGAGCCGACATCTGGCCTCGATCCTGGCCTGGACAAGCGAATGATGCTCCTGCTTCGCCTCCTCGCGGACCAGGGGCGCACTGTCGTCCTCACTACGCACGCCATCGCGAACGTCGACGTCTGCGACACCCTCATCCTGCTCGGGCCTGGTGGTTACGTCATTTACGCCGGGGCGCCGGCCGCAGCGGCGGAATCGTTCGGCGTGGCCAGCCTCGGAGACGTCTTCGCCCTCGTAGAAACCCCAGAAGCCGCCGAAGCCGCCGCCGGACACGCTGCCTCGCATGTTGCCGCGCGGGCCTTTGATACCGGCTCGACACAGGCGCCGTCGTCCCGGACCGCCGCGCCAGCGATGCCGCCTGCCCCGGCGAGGGTCGGCCTGGATTTCGGCTCTTCCGCGTGGCGGCGAGCGTTCGCCGAGCAGGGCCGGACGTTCGCCGGACGGCAGGTTCGCCTACTCGGCCGGGACCGCTCGGCGCTTGGCTTCACGCTCCTGCAAGGTGTCGTCGTCGCCGTGTTGACCT
The DNA here is from genome assembly GCA_963814355.1 of uncultured Actinomycetota bacterium. Taxonomy (GTDB): domain Bacteria; phylum Actinomycetota; class Actinomycetes; order JADGOV01; family JADGOV01; genus JADGOV01. The sequence continues at coordinate 502,616 of CAWFCZ010000018.1, forward strand.
CGTTCGTCGCGCCGAGGCCGTTCACCTGGAGCGTCAACAGCAACTCCGCGGTGTTCGTGTTCGGGTGCGCCTCGGTGTGGTTCGGAATGATCGGCGCCGTTCGTGAGCTCGTAAAAGAGCGCGTGATCTGGCGTCGCGAGTTCTCAGCCGGCGCCGACCTCTACGCTTACCTGGCGGCCAAGCTGGGCGTGCTCGGTGCGCTCGCTTTCGTGCAGTCCCTCACGCTGACGCTGGTGCTGGCGCTGACGCTGCACCTGCCGGCAACGCCGCCCATCGGGCCTTCTTTTGGAGCGGTGCTGCTGACGCTGTGGCTGGCGAACCTCACCGGCGTCGCCGGCGGACTGGTCGTCTCGGCAACGTCACGGACCGCGGACCGGGCGCTGAGCCTCGTTCCTTACCTGCTCATCTTGCAGCTCGTGCTGTGCGGCGTGCTGTTCCACCTGGGTGCCCTTACTCCCGTGTCGTGGCTGGTCCCGGCACGGTGGGCGGTGTCCGCGCTCGGCGGCGTCGCCGGGCTCTCCGCAGCGCAGCTGCATCAAGCCTCCGGGCTGTATCCGGCGTCGGCGACCGGGCTCGCCGGCAATTGGACCGTGCTCGTGCTGATCGCCGCGGCGGGCATCGCGGCGACGCTCTGGTCGCTGCAGCGCCAGGCAAGCAGCTGGCGCGCCGGGTTCGACGAGCCCACGCCGCTGCTGCGCTCGGCCCGCGCGGCGGCCCGGGCACGTGGCGCCGCCCGAGCGGGGGGGACCAGCCGTGGGTGACGCGGCACTCGGCATCGACCTGGGCACCACGTTCTCGCTCGCTGCGCAGGTCAGCGAGGCCGGACTGCCGGTCGTGCTGCCCAACAGTGAAGGCTCACCGACGACGCCGTCGGTGGTGCTCTTCGACGACGACCACGCCATCGTCGGCGCGGTCGCTCGCGAGTCTCTCGCCGTGGAGCCGGAATCCGTGGTGCAGCTGGTGAAGCGTCACATAGGTTCGGAGTGGACGTTCGACTACGGCGGTGTGAGCTACCGCCCGGAGCACATCTCGTCGCTGATCCTGCGCAAACTTCGCCAGGATGCCGGGCTGTTCACCGAGGGAGGCAACCAGGCGGCGATCACCGTCCCCGCGTACTTCAACGACACGATGCGCTTGGCGACGAGACGAGCCGGCGAGCTCGCCGGCCTCGACGTGCTCGGGCTGCTCTCCGAGCCGACCGCCGCGGCGCTCGCGTTCGGATACCAGAAACGCCCGACCGGCACGCTGGGAGCCGTCGTCGACCTCGGCGGCGGCACCTTCGACATCACCGTTCTGGAATACGACGGCAACGACGTCAACGTCCGCGCGACCGGCGGCGACGCGTACCTGGGCGGCGCGAACTTCGACAAGATCCTCTTCGATCACTTTGTCGACTCCTTCCGCGCTGAACACGGCCTGGACATCAACGACCCGGACGCGCTGACCTTGGAGGAGTTCACCCAGGCGTCGCAGGACTGGTTGACTCGGGCGACCCGAGCCAAGCACGACCTGACCGTTCGCGATCGCACCGCTGTCGCGCTGCAGGTTGCGGGTCTGACGCACCGCGTGGAGGTGACGCGGGCAACGTTCCTGGATCTGAGCCGAGTGCTGCTCGACGAGGTCACCGAGAAGATGATCGACGTCACTGCCGCTGCCGGCCTCACGCCTAAGGACGTCGGTGTCGTCCTCGCCGTCGGCGGCTCTACCCGGATCCCGGCGGTGCGCGAGCGGATCCACAACGTGTTCGGCAGGCAGCCGGAGACCTCCGTTCGCCCTGACGAGGCCGTCGCTCTCGGTGCGGCACTGTTCGCCGCGCTGCGCCAACTCGAGCACGGCGGCGCCCTCGTCGTCGCCGACGCGACCCGCGAGTATCTGGAGCGGCTCACCATCAGCGACGTCGCCGCCCAGACCCTCGGCGTGTGCGTGTTCGACCGTCAGCCCACCGCCGCGTGGCGGCAAGTGATGGCACCCATCATCGCGCGGAACACATCGCTGCCGTATGAAGTCAAACGCTCCTTCTACACGATGCGGGCCGGCGAGACACACATCGACGTGCCCATCCTCGAGGGCGAAGAGCTCGACCCGGAACTGTGCAAGCGGATCGGTCTGGTCATCGTCGACGGGCTCCCGGCCGGCCGGCCGGCGCATCAGGAAGTCGTCGTGACGATGCGGTTGGACCGCGACTGCATCCTCGAGGTGTCCGCTCAGGACGTCGCCACCGGCGCGGCGGCGACCACAAAGATTGTGCACGCGCACGACCCGGCCGCCGGCCGGGCAGCCGCCGACGACGCCGTTCGGCGCCTCATTGTCGAGTAGCGGGAAGTGGACGAATAGCGGAGAGTGGACTGTGGGTAGCCCGGAGTTGATCAGCGGGAGCCGGCCGCGCAGAATGGACAGAGTGCGGGCAAGAGACTGGTACGCCGTCCTCGGCGTTCCACCGACGGCGTCGCCTGAGGAGTTGACCCGCGCGGTGGAACGCATGTCCCGGCAGGCGACAGCGATGGCTACGATCTCACCGGAGCGCTCCCAGCAGCTACGCGAAGTCGTCCGCGCGATGCGCCGCAACCTGCTCTCCGGGTCGGAGCAGCGCGCCCGGTACGACGCGCAGCGAACCGCAGCCGCACCCCCCGCCGCGGCAGCGCCAGCTCGGGACGCGGCGTCAGAGCCGGCCGGGCCACGGCCGGCGAACTCGCTGGGGCAGGGAGGGCCGGGCAGCCGGTTCCTCTCTTTTCTGCGCCGCGGCTGGACCTGCCCTCAGTGCGGTGACGGCGCTTTGCCCAACGACAAGGCGTGCCGACGGTGCGGCACGCCCATCCCGCCGCCGACCGCTGCGGCGACTCGGACGACAGCGCCGAACAACGGCGCCTCCTGCCGCCAGTGCCACGCGGCCCTGGAGTTGCACGCCCGGTTCTGCGGCGACTGCGGCGCCCCGCGGAGCGGCTGAACACCCGGCACGCGGAACGGCGGGTCCCAGGAACTCCAAGCGCCTCGTAGACGCCGGATGGTGGATCGAGAAGGCGTTCCCCAGCCGGCAGGCCGGTGTTTGCTCTATGCTACCGATCAGTACGGAACGGTACACACGGGGGAGATCGTCATGAAAGCCTGCGTCAACGGGCACAACGTCCCTGATGAATCGCTGTTCTGCGGCGACTGCGGGGTCGACGTGCGCCAGCGCTGCCCGCAGGGTCATGCGGTCGGCGTCGGGGACAGCTTCTGCGACGTCTGCGGCGCCGTGCTGCAGGGAGCTGCCGCCGCTGCCGCGTCAACGCCGCTGGTCGCCTCCGTCGAGGACATTCCGGTCGCGGACTTCTCCCGGCACGGCTTGAGCGGCTCGGCCGTGATCATCCCCGACCCCGCGTTGGGAACGACCGCGGAAGCCGCCGGCGCTTACCCCCCCGCTGACGTGCCGGCACCGGCACCGGCACCGGCAAGGTCGTTCCCACCACCGGCAGCCACTCCACTACCGCCAGCGCCGGCGGCCCCAACAGTTCCGCTCTCACCTGCGTTCCCAGCTTCTTCTTTCCCGGCGTCGGCCGGCGCCGTCGAGCGGTTCCACGTCAACTGGCACCGCCTCGGCCGGATCGATCAGGTCACCGCGGGCTGCGCCGCGGCGCTCATTCTTTCGCTGTTCCTCCCATGGTTCGGTTACAGCTCCGGCAGCTTCCACTACTCACGCAGCGGACTGAGCACCCACACCTATCTCGCGTTGGCGCTCCTCATCGCAGCGGCGCTTCTCGAATACCTGGTAGCCCGGGCCGGCTGGGACCAACTGCCAGTCCGACCGCCGGTGGCGCACGCGCCGCTTCTGCTGCTCCTCGGCTCCGCGCAGCTGCTGCTTGTGCTGCTCGCTTTCGTGTCGAAACCGACCGGCCTCGCCTGGTCATTCGGCGCCTGGCTCGGGCTCGCCGCAGCGCTCGGCGCTGCACTGCCGGTGGGCATTCCGGCGGTGCAATCTTTGAGCGGCAACCGCTGACCCGGCCGGAGCCGGCAGAGCCCCCGCGCGTGCACCAGTGACATCCATGCCGCCGGAACTCGGCTCGACGCCCTCCAACATGTGGAGCAGCAAACTGTGATGTGCCCCAACCGATCCTGTGTCAAGTACGGTGCCCCCACCGACACCCGCTTCTGCCAGGTATGCGGCACCGCCACCACCTCACCCGCCGATGCAGCCGGCGGCGGGGCCGGGACAGACCCCGACATCTTCGCCGTGCCAGCGACCGAGCAGCGCCACGTGCCGGGGACGCCACTCGCGACCACGCCCTACCAGCCACACCAGGATCCGCCGTACCTGGGGGCGCCACCCGCGGCCGTACCGTACCCGATGGAAGGCCCGCGCCGGGGCGTTGTCGCCGCGGCGGTGATCACCGTGCTGGTTCTCGCCGGCCTGGTCGGCGCGGCGGTGGTCTACCTCCACCGCGACGCACGCCGCGGGGGTCAGCTCACGGCGCCGAACGCCACAACCCGGTCCCCTGCCGCCACCGGACCGGGTACCCTCCCGCATGCCGTGTCGGGTAGCGCGGTGAACATTGCCGGCGAAGCAAGGATCAGCGCACCGCCCAGTGCGGCGAACGGCAAGGACGGCGCCGGAAACCCGACCAGCTACGGCACCGACCATCTCAGCGACGGCGCACTCGGACACCGCATGGCGGATGGTCGGCGACGGAGGCGGACTTGACATCGTCCTCACCTTCGACGCGCCGCGGGTCGTCACCGCGGTCGGGGTCATCAACGGGTACGCCAAGACCGACTCGGTCACCGGCGACGACCGCTACGCCCAGGAGCGGCGGACCACCGGTGTCACGTGGAGCTTCGACGACGGCACGACCGCGGCGCAGCACCTCAGCGCACACACCCGGAACATGCAAGGGCTGACGTTGCCGCAAGCGAAGCAGACCAGGACCGTCACGCTGCATCTGGACTCGGTCACCGGATACACGAAGCCTTTCGACTACACGGCCATCAGCGAGATCGAAGTAGACGGCAACTGAGCCGCCACGCCCAGCCACCGACTTATCTTCCACGGGGAGCAGGATGTACTGCGTACAGTGCGGGGCCCAGGTGGCGGCGTCGAAGCGGTTCTGCACGATGTGCGGCGCTTCCCTCGGTGGCCACCCGGGCGCACCGAGCGGCCGCACGCAGACCGTCACTCCGCTCGCCGCGCCGCCGACTCCGTTGGCCCACTTCGATACGGCACCTCAGTCGGGCCCGGCACCGCTCCTGCCGCAGTCGGCAGGGCTGCCGTGGGGCCTACCGGCGTCGTTTGGCGCCCGGCTCGTAGCCCGACTCATCGACAGCGTTGTGCTCGCCACCATCGTGGTGATCGCCCTTGTCCTGGCGGCGGCCATCGTGGAGGCGGTCGGTGTCTCCCCCGGCGGGGTGCTGTACCTGCTGGCGCTGTACCTGCTAATGCCGACTCTGTCCTACGCGCTGTACCGGGTCATCACCGAAGGCGGTCCGACCGGGCAGACGCTCGGCAAGGCCGCCGTTCGGATCAAGGTGATCCGGATTGACGAGCCCGGCCGGAAAGTGGGCGCCGGAAAGGCGTTCGGCCGGTACTTCGTGAACGGCGTTGGCGACCTACTGTTCTTCCTCGCCGACCTGTCCATGCTGTGGGCGGCCGACCGGCGGACATGGGGTGAGAAGGCGACCGGCACGGCCGTAGTGGCCGTGCCCTACTCGGCGGCCCGCCGAGCCCTGCCAGCTATCGCGACCACCGGCGTGGTGGCGATAGCGCTCGCGGCCGGCGGCGCGGCACTGAGCAGCGTTGGCCGCGACAGCGCGATGCCCCCCGCGTTGTCTGGCGGGTACCCGCTGTCCTCCCTGACCCCGAACTACCCGTCGGCACAAGGGCGCGGGGCGGCCCAGATCCCGAATCCAGGCCTCGCTGATACCTACCCGTCGCCGACCGCTACCAGCACTCCCGACGACAACCCGACACCGACTGAGGCCGCCGGATCGGACTGGCGCTCCGGATCCCCCGACGGGCTGGTCACGGTCGCCGCCGGTGCCGGCGCATCGCCGGAGGTGGCGAGCGCCACGGTCGCCACGCTGCACTCTTACTTTGCCGCCATCGACACGCACGACGCTGCGGCGGCGTGGGGCATGTACTCCGCAGGTCTGCAGGCGAAGGTCTCCGAGAGCCGGTTCGCGCAGGGCGTCGCGACCAGCACCGACACTGACGTCGTAGTCGCCGCGATCACGCCGAACTCGGCGACGCCGGCCGATCCGGTACAGGCGAGGGTGACGTTCACCAGCCGGCAGGCTGGCAGCGCGGGGCCGGTGAAGGGTCAGACGTGCACCCACTGGCGGCTGACTTACCAACTGGTGCCAGAAGGTGGCGCGTACCGGATCGAACGGACGAAGGCGACCACCGGCAGCGGCCATCGCGCCTGCTGATTGTGACACCGGCACGAGCACGTGCCACGGTCCTGCATGCCAACCGCCGAGTCTCAGCCCCGCCCGCCGCGGTCGTCGGCTGCGGCACCAGCTCAGGCGCGTCCAGGGTGACGACACGGTGAGGTGGAACTTCCGGCCGCAGGTGTCCGCCCAAATGTGCTGGGCCCACGACGGTTTCCGTGAAGGCACGCCGGCCCAGCGATGGGTGGGTGCCAAACACCGTAAAACGCCGACGGCCCTGCGCTGGTCTGCGCCGCCCTCCAGCGAGGTTCACGTGCCAGGCGAGCCCGGCACACTCCCGACTCCGCCGCGCGCAGCGAGTCGGGCGGCTAGCGCCCGGTCCTTGTCCCGGGCACTGCCGGCCAGATCGGCCTGGAAATCGGTCATCCGCCGGGACAGGGCGGCGTCCGCGGTGGCCAGAATGCGTACCGCGAGCAGGCCGGCGTTACGCGCCCCGGCGACCGAGACGGTGGCCACCGGCACTCCGGCCGGCATCTGGACGATCGAGAGCAGCGAGTCCAGCCCGTCGAGGTGGGCCAGCGGCACCGGTACCCCAATGACGGGTAGCGGCGTGACGCTGGCCAGCATGCCGGGGAGGTGAGCCGCGCCACCGGCCCCGGAGATCAGCACCCGTAACCCCCGATCGGCCGCCGCCTCGCCGTAGGCCAGCATGTCCCGCGGCGTGCGGTGCGCCGAGACCACCCGGACCTCATGGGGCACGTCGAACTCGTCCAGCGCAGCGGCGGCGGGCGCCATCACCGGCCAGTCGGAGTCGCTGCCCATCACCACGGCGACGAGAGGATTCCTGGCACGCACGTCGGCCGATCCCACGGTCACGCCGTCCCCGCGGCCAGCGCAGCCGCCCCGGCCGCCGCCCGGCGGCGCACCTCGACCGGATCCGCCCCGAGCGCGGTGACGTGCCCGAGCTTGCGGCCCGGGCGCGGCTGCTTGCCGTAGAGGTGCACCTTGAGGCCCGGGTCGGCGGCGAGGACTTGGGGCAAGGCGCCGGCCGGATCAGCGCCGCCGAGCACGTTGGCGGTGACCACCACGGGCGCGGTCGGGGCGGTATCCCCCAGCGGCCAGTCCAGCACCGCCCGCAGGTGCTGTTCGAACTGCGAGGTGCGCGACCCCTCGATCGTCCAGTGGCCGGAGTTGTGCGGCCGCATCGCCAACTCGTTCACCAGCAGCGCCCCGTCGGTCCGCTCGAACAGCTCCACGGCCAGCACCCCGGTCACCCCGAGCGCGCTCGCGATCTCGACGCCCACCTCGCGGGCATCCCTCGGCTCGTCGACCAGCGGCGCCAGGGTCTGCACGCAGATGCCGTCGTTCTGCACGGTTTCGACCACCGGCCAGGCGCGTACCGCACCGCTCGGTGCCCGGGCGACGAGCGCCGCCAACTCCCGACGCAGCGCCACGTACTCCTCCACGAGCAGTTCGGTGGCGGTGCAGCCTGCGAACAGCTCGGCCGCCGCGGCGGCGTCGGGCAGCACCCACACCCCCCGGCCGTCGTACCCGCCGCGGACCGCCTTGGCGACTACCGGCCAGCCGTGCCGGGCGGCGAAGTCGGCCACCTCGCCGACGCGCGATACCGGCCGCCACGCCGGCACCCCGACGCCGAGTTCGCTGAGCCGGGTCCGCATCGCCCGCTTGTCCTGAGCGAAGCGCAGCGCCGCCGGACCGGGATGCAGCCGGTACCCCTTCTCGACGAGGGCGGCCAGGTGCTGCGGCGGAACATGCTCATGGTCGAAGGTGAGCACGTCGCAGCGCTCGGTGAAAGCCAGCAGGTCGGCCAGCGAGGCGTAATCCCCGAGATCCGCGGCAGCGATCGACGCGGCGGCCTCGTCGGCCCGCCCGGCCAACACCCTGAGGGACAGGCCCAGCGGGATCGCGGCCTGGGCGGTCATCCGGGCGAGTTGCCCGGCACCGACCATGCCGACCCGGGGTGCTCGCACGGCTCCAGCCTACGGACCCCCGGTTCGATAACCTGGCCGCCGCCGACCGAGACACTCAGGAGTTGCCCGCTTGACCATCTCCGCACCCTGGGCTGAGCAGCGGTCAGGTCCGGATGTCAGCGTCGTCGTCATCGTCTACAACGACGCGCGGAACCTGGCCCGAGCCGTGGACTCGGCCCGCCAGCAGACCCTGCGCAACCTTGAGATCCTGCTGGTCAACGACGCCTCGACCGACGGCACCGCGCAGGTGGCGGCCGCCCTGGCCCGGGCCGACGACCGGGTTCGGGCGGTGCACCTGCCGGTCAACAGTGGTGGCTGCAGCCGGCCGCGCAACGTCGGCCTGTCACTGGCCAGGGCGCCGTACGTGATGTTCCTGGACAGCGACGACACCCTGGAGCGGCACGCCGCCAAGAACCTGCTGCTGACCGCGGAGCGGACTGACGCGGATGTGGTGTCCGGGCTGTGCCTGCGGGTCAACATCGACACCGGCCGTACCCGGCAGTGGTGGGGTGTGCTCTACCAGCGCCGGGCGGTCTACGACGGGATCGCGCAGTGCCCTGACCAGCTCTACGACACAACGTCGACGAACAAGCTGTACCGCCGGGACTTCCTCGACCGCCACCAGATCCGCTTCCCGGAGGGCTACCACTACGAGGATCTGCTGTTCACTACGGAGGTCTACTGCACCGCCCGGCGGATCGCGATCATCCCCAACGTGGTCTACCGCTGGAACTACGTACAGCGGGCCGAACGGCCCTCGATCAGCAACCAGCGGGCGCAGATCACTAACTTCGCGCACCGGGTGGCTATCCACCGCAAGATCGACGCCTTTCTGGAAGCTCGCGGGCTGGCCGACCTGCAGATCGTCAAGGACCGCAAGTTCATCCGCCACGACCTACGTCTCTACCTCAACGACCTGGCGCTGCGCGGCCCGGAGTTCCAGGACGAGTTCATGGCGATGGCCCGGGACTACCTGCGGACCGTCGATCCCCGTGCGCTGGAGATCAGCGGAACGGTGGAGCGGATCGCCGCCTTCATGATCCTGCAAGGCGATCTCACCGAGACCCTCAAGGTCGTGGAGTACCTGCACCGCGACGGAGTGCTCGCCAGTGACCTGCACGAAGAAGGCGGCCGACTCTACTGGACGGCCAAGCACCTGGACGCGCCCGGTGGCCGGACACTCCTGGACGTCACCGACCTGGGGCTGCTCGACCTGCCGCTGGGCCGGCTGAAGCTGCACAACCGCACCACCGGGCACGCGGTGGGCCCCTCGACACTGCGCCTCGACGGCGTGATCACCGTACCGCTCGGCCGGATCGTCGAGGACGAGCACACCACGCTGGAACTCCTCATCCGTAATCGCAAGAGCAAGCGGACGCATCGCAGCCCGGTCTCCACGTGGCGGCTGGCCGGCAACCGGCTGTACTGGTCGGCGACGGTCGACGTGGACGGGACGATCACCATCACGACCACGCGGCAGCCGATCTGGGACGTCAGCGTCGCGGTCACCAACGGCCCGTCGACCGCCACGGCTCCGGTGAACGTCCTGGCCGCCGGCATCGACGGCACCCGGTTGGTCGTGCATCCAGCCCGCTCGGTGCTGATCGGCAACCGGCTGGAGTGTTTCACCACCGCCAGCGGCACGCTGGGGCTACGGCTGGTCAACACCAGCCGGACCGGTGCCCGGGCGGCCACCGTGCTGCGACGGCTGCGGGCCAGCCCGGCGGTGGCCATTGCCGCGCGGGCCCGGCGGAAGCTGCGGGACACCGAGACCAAGACCCGGATGTACCGGGTGGCTCGCCGGCTGCCGGTGAAGAAGGGCACCGTGGTCTTCGAGAGCCACCTCGGCAAGCAGTACGGCGACAGTCCGAAGTACATCTACCAGGCGATGGTCCGGGCCGGTGGCCCGTACCGGGCGGTCTGGTCCTATACCGGGGACCGCCAGGCTTGGCCGCCGGAGGCGAAGGCGATCCGGCGGGAGAGCTGGCGCTACTACTACGAATTGGCCCGGGCGGAGTTCTGGGTGGACAACCAGGGCTTCCCCCGGCAGTTCACCAAGCGTCCGGGCACGACGTACCTGCAGACCTGGCACGGCACGCCCCTGAAGAAGATGGGCTTCGACGAACCGGCGCTGGCGGCGCTGCCGCCGGACCAGCAGCGCGCACACGCCGGCATGATCGAGCGCTGGGATCACCTGGTGGTGCCGAGTGAGTACTTCGTCGAGACCTTCGTCGCCGCTTATCGGTACCGGGGGGGCCTGCTGCGGGTGGGCTATCCGCGCAACGACCCGCTGTTGAGCGCGAACGATCCGGACACCATCGCCGAGCTGAAAGCCCGGCTGCACCTGCCGTCGAACCGGAAAATCGTGCTCTACGCACCCACCTTCCGCGACGAGCAGCACCGGATCCGGGCCTCATTCGCCCTCAAGCTCGACCTCTACCAGGTCGCCCGCGAGCTGGGCGAGGAGTACTTCTTCCTGATCCGGGCGCACTACCTCGACCGGGTGTCCATCGCCGCCGCGCACCGACCGATCGCCGCCAACGTCTCCGGGCACCACGACGTGACCGAGCTGATGCTGGTCTCCGACGTGCTGATCACCGACTACTCCTCGGTGTTCTTCGACTACGCCAACCTCCGCCGTCCGATGCTGTTCTTCACCTACGACTACGAGCACTACCTGCACACCCGCGGCACGTACCTCGACCTGGCTGACGTGGCGCCCGGACCGATGGTCTCCACCACCGAGGAGATCATCGCCTGCCTGCGGGACCTCGACGGCCTTGCCTCCCGGTACGGCGACGCGGCGGAGAAGTTCCGGGACCGGTTCTGCACCTACGACACCGGGACGGCAAGCGAACGCATCGTCGCCCGGTTCTTCCCCGGAGGCGGCCGGTGAGCGGCCCGGGCCCGGCGGCCGCCGGGGGAGATACCATGGCCCCCGCCAAGCCGCGTCACCTCTTTCTCGTGGCCAACAACATCACCGAAGTCGGCGGTCTGCAGCGGGTGGTGCACACCCTCGCCAGCGCGTTCGTCGGTGCCGGCCATGACGTCGAAGTGCTCGGCATCGTGCCCCACCCGGCGCCGTTTTCCTACCGCATGGCGGGCTACCGGACCTTCGAGCTGTACGACACCGTCGAACCACAGCGCTGGCAGCCCACGACGCTGCGGGACACCGTCAACCTCCCGGCCCGCCGTCGAGAGCGGCAGCGGGGACGGATGCACGCCGACGCCGTCGAGCGGCTCTCCCGGCGCTTCCGGGCGGTACCCGACGGGATCGTGATCTGCACTCAGGCCTGGGCGATGGACTGGGTGGCCGAGGCGGACACCGCTCACCTCCGGGTGATCACGCAGAGCCACGAGTCTTACGAGGCCTCCCGCGGCCTGACCCCGGCCTCCCGCGGCTCCGCCCGGTATGCGCGGATGTGGCGTACCTACCGGGACACCGACCTGTTCCTGCTGCTCACCCAGCACGACGCGGACCGCTTCGAGCGCGACGGGTTCAACAACGTGGCCGTACTGGCCAACCCGCTGACCCTCTACCCCGAGGCAGGCTCGGTACTGACCGCCAAGACGGTCATCAACGTGGGTCGCTACCACGACCAGAAGAACCAACGAGCGCTGATCGACGCCTTCGCCCTCGTCCACGCCCGCCATCCGGACTGGACCTTGAGGTTGGTCGGCGACGGCCCGCTGGAGGCGCAGCTACGAGCTCAGATCGACACGCTGGGGCTCGCAGACTGCGTCGAACTGGTCGGGCCTTCGCAGCGCGTCGAGGCGGAACTGATGGCCAGTTCGATCTTCGCGCTGTCCTCCGACTTCGAGGGTCTGCCACTGGTGCTCACCGAGGCGATGGCCTGCGGGGTGCCGTGCGTCAGCTTCGACTGCGCCCCCGGTATTCGCGAGATCATCCGCGACGAGGAGGACGGCCTGGTTGTGCCGCCGCGCGACGTGCCCGCCCTGGCGGATGCCATCTGCCGCCTGATCGCCGACGAGCCGCTGCGGCGCCGGCTCGGCGCAGCGGCCCGGGACAACATCCGCCGGTTCTCCGGCGTGGAGATTCTGCGACAGTGGCACGAGGTTTTCGACCTCGTGGAGCGCTAACGGGTCCAGCCCGGACGGTTGGGGCGAGTCACGGCTTGACCGCGATCCGGCCTTCATCCATTCGCAGCAGCAGGAGCCGAGCCCCGGTCTCGGCGAGGTACTCATCCACCGCCTGCCGGGAGCCGAGCCACCAGCCGTAGTCGTCGATCAGGAGCACACCGCCGGGGGACAACCGAGGGTAGAGCGCAGTGAGCTCGTGCTTCGTCGAGGCGTACCAGTCGGTGTCCAGCCGGAGCACGGCAATGCGTTCCGGTGCCTGTGCCGGCACGGTCTGCTCGACCAGGCCGGGGACCAGGTGCACCCGCTCGGGTGGGTAGGGCACCTGGGCGAACCCGGCGGCGACATCGTGCTGGGTGGCGACCGCCCAGATGCCCGCGTCCCGGGAGGCCCGCCCCAGGAGCGTGCTCGCCGACTCGCCGTCCCGGCGGCGGTCCTCCTCGGTCGGTGGCGGCATCCCCTGGAAGGTGTCGAACAGGTACAGTCCTCGACCGGTGTCGTTCGCGGCGATCAGCGTACGGGCCGCGGCCTGCATGCTGCCGCCCCGCCAGACACCGCATTCCACGATGTCGCCGGCGATGCCGTGCCGGCTGACATAGCGCACAGCCAGAATGAGGGCGTACAGCCGCTCGGGTGAGGTCATCGTCCACGGCTTGACCGCCGTGATGATGGCCCGGGCCTCGGAGTCGTAGTCGGCCGGGAACCTGATAGCGGGCGCTGCGGGCGCTCTGGCGCCGTCGGCCGACACCGGGCCGGCAGACCGCCTGGCGGCGCCCGCCGAGGCCCCTGCCCGGCTCCGGCCGGCAGCCGCCGGGGCCTTGACGACGCGGTAGCCGAGGGTTCGTTCTAGCGCCGTGTTCACGGTGCGCCGCCAGGTCATGGGAAACCGTAAACCGCAGTCCATCCTCGCTGGCGGCGACCCGCCGATCGAGGGCCCGGCGTCAAGGCTCCACGGGCCCATGCCGATACCTGCTCATGCGTTCCTCCAGAGCCGCCGTCCTGCTGGTGGCCGTCGTCCTGACGCCGCTTCCAGCAGTTGGAGGTACCGCGCTCGCCGCCGGCCGGGCCGCCGACCCCGCCGCACCCATGACCGCGGCGGCCTCTCCGATCGTGTTCGGACTGGGCAGCCCCAGCGATTCGGCCCGGCACGCCACCGAGTCCGCGCTGGGTGCGCGCTCGGCGATCGTCGGCAGCTTCGCCACCCAGACCAACTCCCCGGACTTCTGGCGGAACTGGGCCGACAGCGTTCGGGCCGGCGGCGCCGTGGTGCAGTTGTTTTGGGACCCCACCCCGGGGATCGCCAACGACCCGAACTCGACGCTGCGCTCCATCATCCGCGGCGATCACGACGCCTACATCAAGCACTGGACCCATATGGTGCACGGGTACCGGCATCCGGTCATCGTCCGGCTGATGGCCGAGATGAACGGCAACTGGCAGCCCTACTCCCCCGGCGTCAACGGCAACGTCGCCGGTGAGTTCCCCGCGGCCTGGCGACACGTGGTCGACCTGGCCCGCGGCCAGCACGCCACCAACATCATCTGGGACTGGAACCCGAACAAGCCAGCCAGCTGGTCCACCCCACTGGGTCAGCTGTGGCCAGGCAGCAGCTACGTGGACTGGGTCGGACTGGACGTCTACAACTGGGGAGACACCGCGCACGGCCCGTGGACGGCGTTCTCCACGATGATGGGGCCGGCGGTCAGCGCGGTCCGGGCCGTCGCCGGCAACAAGCCGCTGATGCTGAACGAGGTCGGTACCAACACCAGCGGCGACAAGGCCGGCTGGATCGCCGAGATGTTCGCCACCCTCCCGCGCTTCGGCGTCAAGGCAGTGGTCTACTTCGACTACGCGCTCGACGGCGCCGACTGGCGACTGAGCTCGCCGGCCGCGGCCATGGCCGCCGCGCGGGCCGCGGTGCACACCGCCCCGTACGTCACAGCCAACCACCAGGTGGTCCGGGCCATCGAGGCCTTGCTGACCTCTCCGAGGACGCCGGCCCTTCATACGGTGGCCGATTTCGACGGGAACGGCTCCACCGACCTGTCGGTCTACCGCCCCTCCACCGGCAGCTGGTACGCCCGGGGGGTACTCGCCGCCCGCTGGGGGGCGCCGGGTGATGTGCCGGTACCGGCGGACTACAACGGCGACCGCCGCGCCGACGTCGCGCTCTGGCGGCCGGCCAACGGCCGCTGGTACCTCCGCGGCGTCCCCTCCTTCGGCTACGGCACCACCGGCGACCTTCCCGTCCCCGCCGACTACACCGGCGACGGCCGCGCCGCGGCCGCCGTGTTCCGCCCGGCCACCGGCACCTGGTGGATCCGCGGCGCCGCCCCGATCCACTACGGCCAACGCGGCGACATCCCGGTCCCCGGCGGACTACAACGGCGACGGCCGCACCGACGGCCGCCGTGTTCCGCCCGGCCACCGGCACCTGGTGGATCCGCGGCGCCGCCCCGATCCACTACGGCCAACGCGGCGACATCCCGGTCCCCGGCGACTACAACGCCGACGGCCGCACCGAGGCCGCCGTCTTCCGCCCAGCCACCGGCACCTGGTGGATCCGCGGCACCGCCCCGATCCACTACGGCCAACGCGGCGACATCCCGGTCCCCGGCGACTACAACGCCGACGGCCGCACCGAGGCCGCCATCTGGCGCCCAGCCACCGGCATGTGGTGGGTCCGCGGCCGGCCCGGCACGGCATATGGAGTCAGCAGCGACCACCCGCTGCCCCTGCCGCCCGGCATCCGTATCCCCAGCGGGCTGTAACCCGGTAACCGAGGCCGGCTCATGGGGTGACCGGGGCCCGGGCCCGCGCGGTGACCTCGATCCGGGCGGTGCCCCCGGGGAAGGTACCGGTCAGCGCGTTGATCATAGTGAGGAAGGGCAGCGGCTTGTCGTCGGTGAGCACCACGCTCACCGTGACCCCGTCGGTCCCGACGTCGCCGAGCTGCAGCCGGGGGTACCCGGTGTCCCGGGTGGTGAGGTACCCGACCACCGCGGCGCGAACCCCGTCGGAGGTCAACGGCAGGTCGCTGCCGGCGCCGGTGGTGTAGAGCCGGTTGCCGTCCTCGGCGTGCGTACCGGCCACGGCCGCGCCGTCGGCCAGCCCGGCCAATGCCCGCCGGCTGAGGAAGAACGCCGAGGCGTCCACCGCGACGATGATCAGTGCAATCGCGATCAGTGCGTAGCCGATGGTGAGCAGCATGATCGCGCCGTCATCCGACGAGCGGTCAACGCTTGGTCCGCACACCCACCGCGGCTGGCCTCCGGAGGACCGGCTCACGATGCTCACGACAGCTCCGGGCGGAACTCGTCGATCAGTTCGGTGTGCCGGCCCCGCACCGGGATCCCGCCGAGTCGGTGACCTCCCAAGGCTGTGGGCACCAGCGGCAACACGACTGTGTAGTCCAGTGCCACGTACACCGCGCTGCCCGGAGTACGGCAATCCGTCTGGCAACTGATCTGCAAGGCGCCAGGGGGCAGGGCAAGGCCCTGGTCGTGCAAGGCCAGGGCGGCGGCCGCCCGGGCCCGCGCCGTGGGGTCTCCGTTGGTCGTGGTGACGTAGGCCCGGCCGGCATCCCGAGTGGCCGCGGTCACCGCGAAGGCGGCCCGCTGCACGGTGAAGACCGCGAGCACCAGATACGCCAGCGGCACGAGGAGCACCACGGACAGGAAGCTGAACTCGATGAGCGCGCTACCCCGGTCGGCGGGCGCGCCGGCGGGGAACGCCCGACGTCGCCGCAACCGGGCCGCGCTCACTCCCCCTCCCGCACCGCATGCCCCGCGACGGTGATGACCTGCGACGGGCCGTAGAAGCCGAAGACCGGCAGCGGTGCCCGGACCCGAATCACCACCAGGTCGGCGCCGTCGCGGCGTTCCACCCCGGCCGAGACGTCGCTGGCGAAGCGGCCGGACAGCGCGGTCGTGATCAGCTGCCGGGTGCGCCCGACCCCGTCCTCGGGTTCGCGGTCGGCGTTCGCCCCGTACCGGGCCCCTTCGCTGGCGCTGGCCACCAGGACGTTGCGGACGTGGAGGTCGAGGCCGAGTTGGAGGATCACCAGGAAGAGCGCCGTCAACAGGACGCCGACCAGGACGAACTCGACGGGAGCCGAGCCGCGCTCACCGCCCGTCGGGCAGCGGGCGGTCACGGACCCTTGACGTTGGACAGTGCGTCGCTGAGTAGCTGCTCCAGCTTCGGCCCGGCGATCGCCCACAGACCGGCGACGAGCCCGGCCGTCATCAGGGTGATCAGCACCCAGCCTGGGACGTCGCCACGGTCCCGGCTACCGGCGGTCACCCGGATGTGCATCCTGAGCAACAGGTCAAGGGTTGGCTGGAGTAGCGACATGGCGTGGCTCCCGAAGGGTCGGCGGTGGACAGAGATCGGTTCGGGGAGGAGATGAGTCAGACAGTGGTCAGGGTGAAGCCGTAGAAGCCTGGGAAGAGGGCGAACAGGACGGTGATCGGCAGCACCAGGAACACGACCGGCACCATCATGGCCAACTCCTTCTTTCCGCCGGTCTCCAGCAGCGCCCGCCGGCCGGCCTCCCGTACGTCGACCGCCTGGGCGCGGAGCACCTCGGCGAGCGGTGTGCCGCGTTCCACCGCGACCGCCACCCCGTCGGCGAAGCGGGCCAGCGCAGGCAGCGAGGTCCGCGCCGCCAGGGCGTCGAGGGCCTCGGGCAGCGTGGCCCCGGCCCGGGCTTGCGCCAACGCCCGACCCAGCTCCGCGGCCAGCGCGCCTCGACCGATGCGGCTCAGCCGCTCCAGCGCGCCGAGCGGCCCCTCACCCGCGGCCACGGCGAGCGCCAGCAGGTCGGCGACGGTCGGGAATTCCGCCGTCATCCGCTCCTCCCGGACCCGCACCTCGCGACTCAGCCATCGATCCCGCGCCAGGACACCCACCACCGTGAGCAGCATCGCCAGTACGGTCAGCGCCAGCGGAGAGGTACGCCAACCGCGGGCGAGCACCAGCCCGCTCACCGCCAACCCGGTCAGCAGGCCGACCGCGCCCCAGACCAACTGCTCCACCCGGAAGGCTTCCACGCTGATCTCCCGGCCGGCTTGAGCCAGGCGGCGCTGGACCGAGGCCCGACCACCGACCAAGGAGTCCAGTTTGGCCACGAGGTCCGTAAGCAGCGGGCGCGCCAGCCGTTCCAGCGTCGGGAACGGCGTGAGCGCGGCGTGTTCGTTCAGCAGCCGTGACGGCCGGGCGGCGTCACGAAGGTAGGGTGCCAACCGGTCGACGAGGCGCGGGCGGCGAGTGAACGGCAGTCGAGTCATCGCCAGCCACCCGCCCAGCCCCGAGACCAGTCCGAGAGCCGCCCCAGTGGTGATCATCGTCGGGCCTTGCGTGAGCGCACGGTACCCCGGCAGGCCCGCGTCATCGCAGCACCCGAATCTCGATGGGCAGCCGGGCGATGCGCTTCATCACCCGGTAGGCCACCAGGGACAGGCCGCCGCCGACCGCGAGGACCGCGGCGCCGGCAGCGGTGTTGTACGCCAGTACCGCCTCGGGCCGCAGAGCCAAGATCGCGAGTAGCAGCCATGGCGCCGCCACGGCGAGCCGGGCCGCGTTGACGGTCCAGCCCTGCCGGGTCTCCAGCTCGGCCCGGGCGCGGGCGTCCTCACGCAGGAAGGTCGACAGCGTACGGAGCAAGCTGCCGAGATCGGTACCACCGACGTCCCGGGCGAGACGCAGCGATTCCACCACCCGGTCGCCGACCGGATCGGCGAGGCGAGCCTTGAGCCGATCCAGGCATTCCCCGAAGCGGCCGGTCGCCCGGTA
This sequence comes from uncultured Actinomycetota bacterium, assembly GCA_963814355.1. Lineage (GTDB taxonomy): Bacteria > Actinomycetota > Actinomycetes > JADGOV01 > JADGOV01 > JADGOV01. The sequence goes on from CAWFCZ010000018.1 coordinate 520,855, forward strand.
GTCCTCGGCGAACAGGTGGAATGGGCGGCGGAGCAGCTGCGGCCCCCGCACGCCAAGCTGCGACAGCGCCTCCGGCAGCGCCAGACCGGCACGCACGCCCGAGGCGAGGTTGTCCACCGCCTCCGGCCAGAGCCCCCGCAGCTCAGCGGCTCGCTGCCGCTGCCGGAACCGCACGATCCCCCACGGGCCGCGAGCGGCAAAGCAGCCGAAGCACGCCGCGATAGGCAGTGTCCGGGACACGGCCAGAACCAGGAGGGCGGTCGTGGCCGACGCCACGGCCGAAGCGACGATCAGCTGGGCGGGGGTGATGGCTTCGAGGTCCGCCTGGGCGAGCATGTCACCGGTCCGCGCGTGCCATCCGCTACCGGACCGAGACTCGTGCCGGTGGCCCCGACGGGCACCCGATCGCCAGATCGACAGCAGTCCCAAGCCCAGCAGCAGACCGAGCGCGGCGCCCATCAGGCCGCCCGCTCGGCACTGAGCAAGTACGGCAGGTCGAAGCCCGCGGCGGCGAATCGATCGGGATGGGGCGGATATCCTTGCGCTCGGACCAGGCGCCCAGCCACGCTGCCGAACACGTCGCAGACCTCCACCACCCCGTTCTCCGCCCGACCCGGAACGCCGGCGATCTCACCCACCCGGCGCCGGCCGTCGGAGTCCTTTCGAATGTGGACCACGAGATCGACGGTGGAAGCCACCGTGGGCACCACAAAGGAGTGGCCGACGTTCTCGCCGGCGAGCAACGGCAGCGTGCAGAGCTTGGCGATCGCCTCCCGGGCGCTGTTGGCGTGGATCGAACACATCCCTGGCAGCCCGCTGTTCAACGCGATCAGCAGGTCCAGGCACTCCGCCTGTCGAACCTCCCCCACCAACAACCGGTCCGGGCGCATCCGCAGGGCTTCGGTCACGAGGCGGCGCAGCGGCACCTCTCCGGTACCCTCCAGGTTGGGTTGTCGGGTCTGCAGCGCTACCACGTCCGGCAACGGAATCTGCAGCTCGAAGACCTCCTCGACGGTGATCACACGTTCGCGGGCCGGGATGGCGGCCGCCAGACAATTCAGGAGCGTGGTCTTGCCCGCTTGGGTGCCGCCGGCCACGATGACGTTCAGCCCGCTGGCGACGGCGGCCTCCAGGAACCTGGCGGCCGGTGCCGTCAGGGTGCCGAGCGCGATCAGCTCGTCCAGTCCGCCGGCCGACAACACGAACTTGCGGATGTTCACCGCCCAGTGCCGGCGGGTGATCTCGGGGATGACCACATGGAGTCGCGAGCCATCCGGCAACATCGCGTCGACGAAGGGCTGGCTGAGGTCAACCCGGCGCCCGGAACTTTTCAACATGCGCTCCACCAGGTCGCGGACTTGGCCGTCGTCCAGGATCGTGGTGGTCAGTTCGCTGCGTCCCCGGCGGGCCAGGAACACCCGCCCGGGAGCGTTGACCCAGATCTCTTCGACCGTGGGGTCGTCGAGGTAAGGCTGCAGCGGTCCGAACCCGGCGACCGCGTGGAAGATCTCCCGGGCCACGTCGGCCGCATCGACGAGCTCCGGAAGGGCCGAGGTGAGCGCTCGCTCGTCGTAGTCGGCGACCACGTCGTCGACGAGTTGCCGCACGGCGCCTGGCTCGGCCTGGGGGTCCAGACCGCGACGCCGGACGAGCTCCCGCACCTCGTCTTCGACCAGCCGAAGCGCGTTCACGCAGCTCTCGTCCTATTCGTTGCTAGATGCCTAAGTTACGGCGGTGATGGGGCAATTGCCGGTAACCATAGACGGTCCGCCGCTCGGTCGCTCGGGCGGCCTCGTCACCTGTGGACAAGCGCTCGCCCAGGAAGCCGGCGAGGAGTTCCCGGCCGAGCTCACCAAGGCCGACGCCTCTGGGAAAGATCGACGAGCTCCAGGCCCGTACCGGACGCGGCAGCTGAGCCGGCCGGGCCGGGCCGGCGTCGCAGGGTCGGCCGTTCGGCGATCAGTCTCACCCGGCCGCTAGGTTTCCGCCATGGCGCTGACGGCGGATCTGGTACTGGAGGGTGGCGGCGTCAAGGGCATCGCCCTGGTCGGGGCCGTCCAGCAGTTGATGGCGGCTGGCTATCGCTTTTCGCGGGTTGCGGGCAGTTCCGCCGGGGCGATCGTCGGTGCGCTGGTCGCCGCCGGACTGCCCGCGGAGCGCATGGACGCGGTGATCGGCAGCCTCGATTACCGCAAGGTGCTCGACCGAGGATGGCTCGACCGCGTGCCACTGGTCGGTGAGACTCTCTCTGTCCTGCTGGAGAACGGGATCTACGAAGGCGACTACATCCGGGAGTGGCTGGGCAATCAACTGGCCGACCTCGGCGTCGAGACCTTTGCCGACCTGCGCTACGACGACCCCGGCGCCGATGCCACCTTGACGCCCGACCACCGGTACCGGTTCGTCGCCACCGTGACCGACGTCACGCTGGGGCAACTGCTGCGGCTGCCCTGGGACTATGCGCGGGCTTTCGGTCTGGACCCGGACCGGCAGCGCGTGGCGGACGCGGTCCGGGCCTCGATGTCCATTCCCTTCGTCTTCGAGCCGGTGGAGCTGCGTGATCGCCGCAACGGCCGCAGGTCGACGCTGCTCGACGGCGGGGTGCTCTCCAACTTCCCGGTCGACACCTTCGACCGCCGGGACGGCACGCCGCCGCGCTGGCCGACCTTCGGGGTGAAGCTGGTCCCGGAGCTGCCGGCGGGTGCGGCGAAGGTTTTCCCGCTGGCGGGCCTCCCCCGCCCCAAGCCGGTGCGTCTCCTCGAGTCCTTGATCGCCACCATGGTGACCGGGCACGACCAGACCCGGCTCGCCGATCCGTGCGTGGCCGGCCGGCTGATCGGCGTGGACACCGGGACGATCAGCTTCCTCGACTTCGGCCTCTCCGCTGCCCAGCAGCGGGAGTTGGCCGCGGCCGGCCGGCAAGCGGCGACCGAGTTTCTCCGGCACTGGGACTGGTCGGCCTATCGGGCCGGGCCGTGCGGTGCCCGGCCGAGCAACCCCTGAGCCGGCAGCCGGGCGACACCCGCTGCCGCGGCCGACTCCGACTCAGCCCAGGTGCGGATAGCCGGACTCAGTGGCCGGCACAAAGGTCTCCTTGATCGACCGCGCCGACACCCAGCGCAGCAGGTTGAGGACGGATCCTGCCTTGTCGTTGGTGCCGCTGGCCCGCCCGCCGCCGAAGGGCTGCTGGCCGACCACCGCACCGGTCGGCTTGTCGTTGACGTAGAAGTTCCCGGCGGCGAACCGCAGGGTCTCCGACGCGGTGGCGATCGCCCGGCGGTCCGCGGCCAGGATGGAGCCGGTCAACGCGTACCTGGCGACGTCGGCGGCCTGGCGCACCACCGCGTCGTAGTCGGCGTCGTCGTAGATGAACAACCCCAGGATCGGGCCGAAGTACTCCTCGGTGAACACGGCATGCGTCGGGTCGGAGCCCGCCAACAGCGTGGGCCGGACGAAGAAGCCCTCGGAATCGTCACCAGTCCCGCCGGCGAGCACGGTCAGCGCCGGGTCGGAATGGGCATCGCGCAACACACCGGTCAGCCGGCGGTAGGCCCGCTCGTCGATGACCGCGCCGAGGAAGTTCCGGAAGTCGGTCACATCCCCCTGCGGCAGACCGTTCACCTCCTCGATGAGATCGTCGCGCAGCCGGTCCCACAACGAGCGTGGGATGTACGCCCGGGAGGCCGCCGAGCACTTCTGGCCCTGGTATTCGAACGCCCCCCGCACCAGCGCCACCCGCAGCACGTCGAGGTCGGCGGAGGGATGGGCGATGACGAAGTCCTTGCCACCGGTCTCCCCCACGACCCGGGGGTAGCCGCGGTACCCTTCGATGTGCTCGCCGATCGTGCGCCACAGGTGCTGGAACGTCCGCGTAGAGCCGGTGAAGTGCACCCCGCCCAGCGCCGGATCGACGAGGGCGACCTCGCTCACCGCGGGGCCGACACCGGTGACCATGTTGATCACGCCGGGCGGCAGGCCGGCGGCCTGCAGCAGCCGCATGGTGTGGTGCGCGGCGAGTTGCTGGGTCGGCGAAGGCTTCCACACCACGGTGTTACCCATCAACGCCGGCGCGGTGGGCAGGTTGCCGGCGATCGCGGTGAAGTTGAACGGGGTGATCGCCAGGACGAAGCCCTCCAACGGGCGGTGGTCCAGCCGATTCCACACCCCCGGTGAAGAGATCGGCTGATCGGAGAGGATCTGACGGCCGAACGCCACGTTGAACCGCCAGAAGTCGATCAGCTCGCAGGCCGAATCGATCTCCGCCTGGTAACACGTCTTGCTTTGGCCCAGCATGGTGGCCGCGTTAAGGGTGTCCCGCCATGGCCCGGCGAGCAGGTCGGCTGCCTTGAGCAGGATGGCCGCCCGGTCATCGAAGGACAGTGCCCGCCAGCCCGGGGCCGCTTCCTTCGCGGCCGCCACGGCAGCCGCGACGTCATCTCCGGTGGCTTCGCGCAGCGTGCCGAGGCGGGAGTGCCGGTTGTGCGGCTGCACTACGGCGATCTCCGACCCGCCCCCGGCGCGCTGCTCCCCGCCGACGGTCATCGGCAGGTCCACCGGGGAGGCAGCGAGCTCCTTCAGGCGGCCCTCCAGCGACGCCCGTTCCGGGCTGCCAGGGGCGTAGGTGCGAATCGGTTCGTTGACCGGCTCCGGAACCTGACTCACCGCGTCCATGACAATTCCCTGCCCTTCGGGTCGACGGTCACCCGCCCGGGTGACCTGAACGTCGGCTGTGCACATCGGGGAAAACCCGGACCAAACCATTCGCCCGGCTCTAACGTATGTTGGCGGATGAAGGCGTACCCGGGGGAGCGGTCGGTGAGACGCAGGACCAGTAGGCTTGCCCAAGCGGCCGTGAGCGCGGCTCTGCTGCTTCCGGCAATTCCGGCTGCGGCGGCCCCCGGTGTCCCGACCGTCCCCCCGCCGGGTGGTCCGGCCAGCAACAACGCACCGAATGCCGCCGCGGGTCTGCCGGCCCCCCGACCTCTGGCCGGAGTGCCCACGACCCCGGCCATCTCCCCTGCCTTGGCCGCCGCTCGCCAGGCAGCCGCGGAGTTGGCCGCCAAGGTCGCCGACCTGCAGACGGCCACCGAGTCGGCGGTGGAGCGCTACAACCAGGTGGCCGCCGACCTCAAGGTGGCTCAGGCCCGGCATGATCGAGCGGTCCGCGAGCTCACGACGGCCCGGGCCGTACAGGCCCGGGCCGATCGAATCGCCGATGACCGCGCCCGCACCATCTACATGTCCGGAGGACCGCCCGGCCTGCTCGACCTGACCATCGGTGCGGCACCGAACATGGACGCCTTCCACTCCTTCGACGACACCAGTTTCTTCGCCGCCGCGGACCGGCGGCGTTTCGACGCCGCCGCGGCGGCCGCCGCCGTCTCGGCCGCTGCCGAGCGCATGGCGGCCTCGACGCTGTCCACCCAGCAGCGGCTGGCCCGTGAGGCCGCCGCGGCCCGGTCCGCGGTGCAGGCCAAGCTGGCCGCCGAGCAGCATCTGCTGGCCTCGGCCAGCGCCCGGGTCCGGGCCGTGCTGGCCGCCGAGCAGCACGCTCAGGCGCAGGCCGCCGACGCCCTCGCCGCGATGGTGCGGGCCGCGCAACGCACCGTGGGGCCTGGCGTCGCGCTGCTGGCCGATACCACGCCGCTGGCGAAGGCGCGGTTGTCGCCGTTCGTGGTGCGGGTGCTGGCCAGCGCCGAGGCCCAGTTGGGTAAGCCGTACCAGTGGGGAGCGACCGGTCCGGCGTCCTACGACTGCTCGGGCCTCGTTCAGCACACATTTGCCGCCGCCGGGGTGGCCCTGCCGCGCACCGCCGCCCAGCAGTGGTCCGCCGGCACGCACCCAGTGAACACCGGGGTCCAACCCGGTGACCTGTTGTTCTGGGCGAACGGCAATGATCCGGCCACCATTCACCACGTGGCGATCTACCTGGGCTCGGGTTACATGATCGCTGCGCCGCATACCGGGACCGTGGTCCAGGTGCAGCCGGTGTACTACGACGGGTTCTTCGGCGTGACCCGGGTCACGCCCTCCACCGGCGGATAGCCGGCCGGTCAGCCGGCGGCGAGCCAGTCCGGGCGCTCGGCCAGCGTGGCGGCGCTGGTCCGCATCGACGTCTGTAGGACCAGTTCCCGCCGACGCGGATCCATCAGATTGGCCCCGATCGCCGCCAAGTCCTCCCGACCCGGGGCGAGGATGGTCACCTCGGTGCCGCCGCGCCGTACCTTCTGCACCTCGTGTAGCAACCGCCGACTGGTGGCCCGGCGGATCGCCCGCTCCACCCGGGCCGGCACCGAGGTCGGCACGTCGTAGTCGAAGGAGGCCATCGGCGCGAGGACGACCACCTCGTCGAGACCCCGGTTGGCCAGCAGGTCGACCGAGGTCGCGGAGCACGTGCCGCCGTCGACGTAGCGGCGGCCGCCGATCCGGATCGGGGCGTACCAGCCGGGGATGGCGCAGGAGGCCATCACCGCCTCCGACAGCCCGGCCGGCGGCGATCCGGGCCGACCGAAGGGGACCCGCCTGCCGTTGTCGTAGTCCATCGCCACGATCCAGGTCGCCGGATGGGCTGCCCAGGTACCGGCCGGAACGAAAGCCTCGATCACCCGACCGATCGGGGCCATAGACCCGCGGCCGCGCGGCAACAACGAGGACAGGGCGGCGGCCGGCGGGTACCGGCGCGGATGCAACGCCGCTCGCAGCGCCAACCCGCGCGAGCCCATCCGCAACTCCGGGCGCTGGGGCAACGGCCCGCCGCTGTCCACCGCGGAGTCGTAGTCGATTGCGGGCTCCTCCGCACCGGGAATGCCGAGTTGGTGATGGTAGATGGTGTCCAGCTCCACTCCGGCGCCGAGGAAGGCCGCCATCACCGAGCCGGCGGACGTGCCTACCAGCATGTCCGCGGAAGCGGGCTCGAAGCCTTCCGCCTCCCGCAACGCCAGCAGCGCGCCGACCGTCCAGGCGAACCCGAGGACCCCGCCGGCGCCGCACACCAGGCCGCGCCGGGGGGTATGCCTGCGCGGGCCCGCGGAGGGACTCATCGACCGGGCCGGAACGCAGCCGGGGACCTCACCGGACGGTCCGCACCAACTCGGCGAGGGATTCCTCGAGCAGGCCCGCGAGCACGTCGACGTCGGGCATCGCGTCGCGGTCGGCCAGCAGGCCGTAGTACACCCCACCGTTGTAGGAGGTGAGGCCGATACTCACCGCCTGTCCCTTGGCCAGCGGCACCACCGGGTAGGCCTGCAGCATCTGCGCGCCCGCCGCGTACAGCGGGAACTGCGGCCCCGGCACGTTGGTCACCACGGTGTTGAACAGCCGCCTGGACAACCCGGACGCCGCCCGGGCGCCGAGGGCGTGCAGGGTGGGCGGGGCGAACCCGCCGAGGGCGACCAGCGCATCGGCGGCCACCGACTGTCCCGACTCCTTGTGCGCCCTCATCGCGTAGCTGATCTGGTGCAGCCGGACGACCGGGTTCTCCTCACCGATCGGCAGGTCGACGTAAAAGGAGGAGACGTGGTTACCGGACTCGCCGGTCCGTTCGTTCTTGACACTGACCGGCACCATCGCCCTGATCACGGTGCGCGGGGCGACCGACTCCCCGCGGGTGAGCATGAACTGGCGCAGCGCCCCCGCGACCGTGGTCAGCACGGCATCGTTCACCGTCCCGCCGTGCGCCTTGCGAACTCGCTTGTAGTCGTCGAGTTCGGTGTCCGCTGTGCCGAAGCGGCGCTGCTCGCGGATGTCAGCGTTCAGCGGGCTGTCGTGTGCCGGGCGCAAGGTGGTCCTGGCCATGTCGGCGAAACCGAGCAGTGAATGCGCCGTCCTGCCCGGCAGGGCGCGCAGGTCGCTGACCTGGGACCGGGCGGCGTCCATTACCGCGGTCGGCCGGCGAATGTAGTCCCGCACCGCGTCGCCGACCAGATCGATCGCAGACGGCGCCGGCCGCGGCGACCAGGCGCTCACCGTCATCGCACGCGGCTTCGGGGTGGCGTCCATGATCAGCTGGCCGATATCCACCGCGGCCAGCCCGTCCACCATGGCGTGGTGGGTCTTGGTGAGGATTGCGAACCGGTCGCCGGACAGGCCCTCGACGATGTACATCTCCCACAGTGGACGGCTGCGGTCCAAATGACGCGACTGGACGCGGGCCACCAGTTCGCGTAACTGGGCGTCGGTGCCCGGCTTGGGAAGCGCGCTGCGGCGCACGTGATAGGTGACGTCGAAGTCCGGATCGTCGACCCACACCGGGCTGGCCAGTCGCCCGGGAACCCACCGGATCTTTTGCCGGTACCTTGGGACGGCCGTGATCCGCTCGGTGATCAGCTGACAGAGCCGTTCGTACTCCACGCCCGGCGAGGTGTCGGCGTAGACCTGCACGCTGCCGACGTGCATCGGCGTGCTCGGCTCCTCCATGTAGAGGAACGACACGTCCAGCGGGCTCAGCCGGTCGGCCATGCGCGGATCACCTCTCCTCGGCCAGCTCGTGTTCCTATCGTGCCACGTCAGGTCCGTGGCGCCTCGACAGCGCCCAGCGGCGGGCCGCCAGCCAACGACACCGGCCGCCGACTCGACCGGATTCGAGCGGACCGGATTCGAGCGGACCGGATTCGAGCGGACCGGATCACGGGCACGGGGCGGATCACGGGCACGGGGCGGCGCTTGCCGGCGTGGCGCTCGGCAGGTTGGCCGCCTTGGTGGCCACGGCCACCTCCGCCGGGGTCCGCAGCCGGCGGAAGGCGCCGCCGAGGACGATGTCCACCCGCTTCGTCGCCTTCTTGTCCGGGACAAGTCTCGCGTCGGGCACCTGAAGAGCGACGAGCCGAGCCGCCGACGCCTGCTGAGGGCCGTACCGAACCTCGCTGCGGCCCGCGACCCGCGCCGCGTTGCCGACTCCGGCAACCCGGAAGCCGCGCTGGCGCAATACCCCGGCGGTCCGGCCGGCCAACCCGCGGCGGCCGGTACCGTTGAGCACCCGAACCGGCACCGCAGGCGCCCGCGTGACGGACGGGGTGACGCTGGGGCAGGTCACCGCGTTGTGCTTCGAGGGCGAGTGCACCAACCGCCAGCCGCCGTAGGCGATGCCGAGGAAAAGCAGCAACGAGAGGCCCGCCGCCACGGCCGCCCGCCTGGGGAACTGGCGGCGTGGCCCTAGGTCCGTCGCCTTATCCACCGGCTCGGAGGTAGTCATTGGCCTGCACTCTAAAGCCTGTCGACAAATGGTCGCAGCGCCCTTCTCGGCGTCCCGGTCACGTGCTGGGTGGCGACGATGACCCGCGAGGCGGCCGGTCTGCTTCCACGCGTCGAAGGCGTCGATCAGGTCGAACCCGGTGCGCGGCACCTCGACGTCGGGGTCGGACTGCGGGGCTGTCGGCGTTTGCTTGCCGAGGCGCAGTCCGGTGGTGAACGCGAACCGGGCCGACCCCACGTGGCGGGTCAGCGCTGGCCGCTCGACCGACCGAGCCCCCGCTTCGCCCTCCGGGCCGACCGGTGGCCGCCGTTGACAGCCCTAGCCACGGACTCGGCCGGCTCGTGGGTCAGTGACTCCGCGAGCTGGCCTAGTGCCTTGCGGGCCGCCGAGCCGGGAGCGACCTCCGTCACGGTGCGCCCGGCCGCGGCGGCAGCGTCGTAAGCGGAGAGGTCATAGGGCACGTAACCGATCGGTGCCACACCGGCGTAGCGGGCCAGCGCCGCCCCGACTTCCTTCTCGGGGTTGCCGCCGACGGCGCCGCGTCGAGTGCGATTGATCACCACCTGCGGGCGGGCGCCGGGGATCACCTCGGCCAGTTCGGACAGGCCTCGGATCAGTCGGGCGACGCCCACCGGGTCGGCGGAGCCGACGACCACGACGGTGTCGGCCGCGGCGAGGGCGGCCAGCGTGGCGCCGTTGCGCCGCGGCGCCGCCGTGTCGTACATGAGATCCTCGTCCCGCTCCAGGCTGAACCCACAGTCGATCACCGTGACCGGGGCCAGGCTCCGGCACAGCTCCAGCACGATCTCGAACGCCGCGGTTCGCAGTTCCGGCCAGCGCGCCGGGCGGGAGATGCCCGGCAGCACTCGAAGGCCTCCGGCGCAACGGCGGGCCAGGGCCGCCAGCCTCGGCAGATCCAGCGTGCCGGTATTTGCCAGCCGGCAGGCCGCCGCGAGCCCCGGGGTCTCCTCCAGCATGCCGAGCAGGGTAGTGACCGTGCCGCCGTAGACGTCGGCGTCCACCAGCAACGGTCCCCGGCCGCGCGCGGCGAGTTCGGCTGCCAGCCCGATCGCGACGCTGGTTCGGCCGGGGGCGCCGGTCGGTCCCCACACGGCGATCAGCGATCCGGCGGCGGGCGGCGGCGGGAATGCCGGCGCGGCGTCGATGACCTCGGCGGGAGGCGTCCCGGGTTCGGCTACCGCCACGTCGAGCCGGTCGGCTCCGCCGTCCCACGGTGTCGGGCCGCTCCCAGCGCCACCGGCCGACCCCGGCCGACCGGCAGCGGACGGCATCGGCTCCGCCGGTGCCCCCGGCGCGGCGAATCCCCCGCTGCCCGACGGTTTCCGCATTGCCGCGGCCAGGATCGCCGCGGCGACCCGTGGGGCCTCTGCCGTCGTGGGCACCACGTCGGCCACCCCGAGCTGCCGCAGCCTGCGCTCGGCTTCCTGGTCGGCTGATCCGTGCTCAGCACTGACGACGCCGATCACGGCCACGCCGGCAAGACCGAGGCGGGCCAGGGCATCCCGGTCCAGGCGGCGCAGGTCACCCGACACGACAGCGACCCTGGCGACCCCGGTGGCGGCTACGGCGAGCAGGTCGGCAAGGTCGACGCAGCGCCGGACCACGATCGCCCCGAGGGACGCCCGGCGCAGGTCGGTGACCAGCCTGGCCTCCCACGCCCCGTCGGAGACCGCGGTGAGGACCGGAACCGGCCCCGCACGGCTCACGACGTGGCCGGTGCTGCCGGCGCGGTGGATGGCTCCGCCGGAATCCGCACCACATCCAGCGCGCCACCCTGTGCGGCGGCCACCACCCGGGCCACATCGGCGGCGGGCACCCGCAGGACGACTCCGGCGTCGGCCGCGGTCACCAGCCGTCCGGGATTGGCGCCGAAGACGTCGTCGACCGGGATCCGGGCGAGCACCAGGGCGGGATTTGCCGGGGTCTGGTTGGTCGGCAGCTTCGGGGTGAGGTACAGGTCGACCAGGTCGCCGTGCGCCAAGCCGGCCGGATAGTGGTGGGAACCCACCGGCACAGTAACCAACCGGATCTCTGGTGCCGCCCCGGAGCGCAGCGCCTGGCGGGGCAACAGTTCGTTCGCGCCGACGGCCCGGCCCAGGGTGTACCCCACCGGCTTCGGGCCGGTAGCGCTGACGTACCGGCCGTGGTCATCGAGCAGCCGCACTCGAACAACCCGCAGATCGGACCCGGTCAACGCGCCACCAGCGGCAACGTCGCGAGTCAGCGCGTAGACCCGGTCGGCCCGGTCGGCGCCCGCGAGCACCCTCGAACCCACGACGACGCAGACCAGCACCAGCAGCAGGCCGAACACAAACCGGGCGTCCAGCCAGGACGGGGTGGCCAGGCGACGGGCCGCGGGGGATGCCGGAAGCGCCATCGTACGGACTCCCCAATCGGACATTCGGGACACGCAAGGGTAGAGGCCGCATCCTAGGTCATGATGCGGCACAATAGCGAGCGTCGTCGGCCGTGGATGGAGGCAAACACAGGTGAGCGCACGATTCCTGCAGCTAGCCGATGTCGCCGAGGTCCTCAATATTTCTGCCGCGCAGGCGTATGCGCTGGTGCGCTCGGGCGATCTGGTCGCGATCAAGGTCGGTGGTCGCGGTCAATGGCGCGTCGAGGGTGCAGAGCTGGAGTCCTACATCCGCCGGGCGTACGAGGAGACCCGCGACTTCGTGGCCCAGCACCCCTTCGGTCGGGGCGACCTGGAGGAGTGACGGCGCGTCTGCGCCGTCCCGTGGTACGCGCCGAGAGAATGTTGCCGACAGAATGTTATGGCACGGCGGCGCCATCGGGTTGGTGGAATCAACGCGTCCAGGGTGAGGTCCGCTTCTCGGCTGCTTATAGTCCCGTTTCCACCCCTTGGTCCCTTCCAATGGGTAGGATCGGCTGTAGCCATGGCGTGAGGGGAGATCAGTTTGATCAAGGGACGTAGCGTGCGCCGCAGTGGACTGGCCCTGCTGGCTATCGGAGCGCTCGCCGTCCCGGCCGCCTTGCCTGCCGGAGCTGCCGCGTCCACGACCATTGCGCTGTGGCAGATGGACGAGCCTGCCGGCTCGACCGTGCTGCACGACAGCAGCGGCAACGGCACCGATGGGCGGATCGGGACCTCAGTCCATCTCGGCGGGAATGCGGGCGGAGTCAGCTTCTTCACCTGGTCCTACAAGCCCCCGAACCAGCCTCCGGCCGACCCGCAGCGGCTGCTCCAGATCGATGACAGCCGATTGAACCCGGGCACCCGCGACTACGCCATCAGCTTCCGGTACCGCACCACCCGGCGCTTCGGGAACATCGTGCAGAAGGGGCAGGCCACCACACCGGGGGGCCAGGTCAAGGTCGAGCTACCCAACGGCGCGGTCACCTGCCTCTACCGGGGGGCGGACGGGAAGCGGGCGATCAAATCGCGAGCCGCTTACAACGATGGCAACTGGCACACCGTTCGATGCGAGCGCACCGCGTCCTCAGTCGTCCTGACGGTCTACGACTCGGCCGGCAACCAGTCGGAAAGCCGGAAGATCAACGGTCCGACCGGGAATCTGTCCAACTCCTTTCCCGTCACCGTCGGGGGCAAGGTCAAGTGCGACCAGGCGAAGGTCACCTGTGACTATTTCTCCGGGGACATCGACTGGGTGCGCGTGGAAGCCGGCTGAGGACCTCACTGCCCCGGCCACTGGCCGGGCCGTCAGAGCCTGTCCGGCAGGTTGACGGTCCTGCGATCACCGGGCGACGCGCCGATCAACTCGGTCCGGATGTGCCAGGTGATCGCTGGCTCGAGTCCCGCCCGTGCCGAACGGTGCCGCTGCCAGGTGCGGTGTGGGCGGAGTCATTCCAGGTGAACCGTCACGATCGCCGGTAGCGGTATGAGCCAGCCGGGCCCGGCGGGGCCGCGCTCCGGCGACTGCCCGCTCACCTCGACGAAGTCCGCCCCGGCACGGTTCAGCACCCCGCGGTAGGACTGGCCGTCCCCGACGACAAGCCGTACCGGCGTCCGATCCCTGACGATGCCGCGCAACACGTGACGAAGGTCGAGCCGGCTGGCCACAGGGCCGACAGTGACGCTGGCCACCGCGGTCGAGAAGAGTCCCGACACCGCGAGTACGGCGGCCAATGGCACGACGGCGTCGGCGCTGGAAGCCGGGCGGGCACCTCGGCGGAGCATCAGCCAGTCCGGCCCCACGTCGAGCAGGTCCCCGCACACGACGCCCCTGGCGGTGACGATCCGCAACGGGCGCCCGACCGCGGCGCGCAGCCGGTCGACGGTGTTGATCAGGGCCGTTTCCCGCCGGGTGCGGTCCTCCACTTCCGCAGCTAGCTCGGCAGCCTCGGCGGCCTCGAGTTGACCCCCCAAATCCGCCAGCACGGCATCGATCCGATCGCTGGCGCCCCGTTCACCGGCACGCGAACCCCCCGCCTCGGGCTCCCCGTCCACTGTTCCCCGCTCTCGGCCGCCTTGTCCACAGAAGGTAGTCGAGATGGTCTTTTGGTGGGGTTTCATGCCAACATAGGCAAACGGGGGCAAACGGAGGTACTGATGACGTTTCGAAGGCTTAGTGCGGCAAAAGCCGCGCTGCTCGTCCCGGTGCTATCCGCCGCGCTCTGGCTGCTGAGGTGGGCGGCACCTCCCGGACCACCCGTGCGGTCGCTGGCCGAATTCGGTAGGTGGGTCGCCGACACCCCGGCTGATCAGGTGGTCACCGTGCTGGCGAGCCTGCTCGGCTGGGGCTGCGCGTGCTACCTCACCGGTGGCACCCTGTTGCTCACCCTCGGCAGGCTCCCCGGCTGCGCGGGCGCGGTGTGCCGGGCAGTGGGCACCCGCGTCACGCCCGTGCTGCTGCGACGGATGGTCGAAGGTGTCCTTGGTGCCGCGTTGGCCAGCGGCTCGCTGGCGGCGGCCGTGCCCGCCGGAGCGACACCCATCGCCGCTGCGTCAGTCACGTCGGCGGAGGTCCTAGCGACCGCCGCGACGCCAGCCACGCCAGCCACGCCAGGGCAGCCTCCGGCGGCGACACCGGGCGCCGGACGGGCAAACCCGGCATCGGGACAGCCGAAAGACACCTGGCCCGACCTGGACCGCCCGGGTCGGACCAGCCACGGGCCGGTCGCCGCGGCCCGACCCCCGGCCGAGGCCACGCCGGGCGCCGGCGCAACCACGGTCGTGGTTCGGCCGGGCGACACGCTGTGGGGCATCGCCCGCCGCGAGCTGGGTGGCGCGGCGCAACTCACCGAGGTGGCGGCCGAGTGGCCACGGTGGTACGCCGCCAACCGAGCGGTGATCGGCTCGGATCCCGACCTGCTGTACCCCGGCCAGGTGCTGGCGCCACCGGACTGAGCCCCCCACCGCCCGAACCGCCCGGCCTCAACGACCTTGGAGATCGCCATGACCGCCCCGACCCTTGCTCCGGCCAGCGCGCGGCCCGCCGAGCCCGATCCCGTCGGGCCAGACCCGGTCACCGGCCGCGGCCGGTCCGGGCCGGTCGGGGTCCGGCGGGTGCCCACTCCGCCCCTCGCCCCGCCGTATGACGACGAGCGAGTGGAGGGAGACGGCGAGGGTCGTTCCGGCGGGTGGGACGGTCGCCGCTGGATTGGGAGCCCCGGCATCGCCGGGCAGTTGCCCTTCCCCACGCCTTCGGCAGCGGTTCCGCGGCTGCGGCTGGCAGCCTCGCCCCAGCCGAGCACGCCGGCTGGCAGGCTGGCGCCGCCAGCGGCCTGGTCGGCCCGTTTCGTGCGGGTCCTGCTCGAGGCGCTGGCCGGGTTGCGCCCGCTGGCTCAACTGGCAGCGTGGGCAGAGCCCAACGTCTGCCGTGGGATCTCTCGCCGGGTGAACGCCATCGAACGATGTCGGGACCTGCCGCGCACCATCGGCGACCTACGGTCACTGCACGTCAGCAGTCCCGCCGGCGGGGTCGCCGAAATCTGTGCCGTGGTGCACATCGGGCATCGCATCCGGGCTATGGCGCTGCGCGTCGAGGCGACCGACGGTCAGTGGCGCTGCACCCACCTCACCATCGGCTAAGTGCCGCCACGCGCACCCGAGGCGCTCGGCCGCGTCGGGTCCGGTCAGCGGTTACGCGGATCTCCGTGGCACCGCTTGTAACGCTTCCCGGAGCCGCACGGGCAGGGATCGTTGCGCTTGACGGACTCGTACCCGTCGGGGGTGGCCGCCGATTCCCTCGCCGCAGCCCGACCGGCACCACCAGTCGTCCGGCTCACGCCGCCCTCGCCATCCACGCTTGGGGCGGAGTACTGCACCTCGCGGGGGCGGCGGGGCACGCCGAGCCCGAGCACCTGGGCCACCCGCTCGTGCTCCGACGCCTCATCGGCCGACGCCTCCGCCGACGCCGTCACCGGCAGCGGCGCGGGCGTCTCGACCACCGGTGCGGACGCCTCGACCAGGGGCGGGCTGTCCGCCGGGGCCTGTTCGAACTGCACCTCAAGGTTGAACAGGAAACCGACGGACTCCTCCTTGATGCCGTCCATCATGGCGCCGAACAACTCGAAGCCCTCCCGCTGGTATTCCACCAGCGGGTCCCGCTGGCCCATCGCGCGCAGCCCGATGCCCTCCTGCAGGTAGTCCATCTCGTAGAGGTGCTCGCGCCACTTGCGGTCCAGCACGGAGAGCACGACCCGTCGTTCCAGGTCGCGCATCAGCTCCGACCCGAGCTCGGCTTCCCGCCGGTCGTAGGCCCCGTGGGCGTCGTCGGTGAGCCGCTCGATCAAGTACTCCGCGGTCACCCCGCCCCGGCCGCCGTTTTCCTCCTCGATCTCGCCGATCGTGACACCCACCGGGTACAACGTCCGCAGCGCGGTCCACAATGCCTCGAGGTCCCAATCCTCGGGGTAGCCGTCGGCGGTCGCCCCGGCCACGTACGCCGGCACCACATCGTCGATCATGTGCCGGACCTGCTCGTGGAGGTCGGCGCCCTCCAGCACCTGGCGTCGCTCGGCGTAGATCACCTCGCGTTGCTTGTTGAGCACCTCGTCGTACTTCAGGACGTTCTTGCGGATCTCGAAGTTCTGCGACTCCACCTGGGTCTGCGCGGACCTGATCGCCCTCGAGACGATCTTGGATTCGATGGGCACGTCGTCCGGGATGTTGAGCCGATCCATGATCGCTTCGACCGCGTTGGAGTTGAACAGTCGCATCAGGTCATCGCCGAGGGAGAGGTAGAACCGGGACTCGCCCGGGTCACCCTGACGCCCGGAGCGGCCGCGGAGCTGGTTGTCGATCCGCCGCGACTCGTGCCGCTCGGTGCCCAGGACGTAGAGGCCGCCGAGGCCGACCACCTCCTCATGCTCGGCGGCCACCGCCGACTTGGCCTTGTCCAACGCCTCCGGCCAGGCCGCTTCGTAGTCCTCCGGAGTCTCGGTGGGCGACAACCCGCGCTGGCGGAGCTCGGTCTGAGCGAGGAACTCCGGGTTCCCGCCGAGCATGATGTCCGTCCCGCGCCCGGCCATGTTCGTGGCCACCACCACCGCACCCTTGCGACCGGCCTGGGCGACGATGGAGGCTTCCCGCTCGTGCTGCTTGGCATTGAGCACGTCGTGGCTGATGCCACGACGGCCGAGCAAATCCGACAGCAGCTCGGACTTGCCCACGCTGACCGTGCCGACCAGGACCGGCTGGCCCCGATCGAAGCGCTCGGCGATGTCCTCGACCACCGCTTCGAACTTGGCCTCTTCGGTCTTGTACACCACATCGGCCTCATCCGAGCGGATCATGTCCCGGTTGGTGGGTATCTGGACCACGCCGAGCTTGTAGATCTGGGAAAATTCGGCGGCTTCCGTCATCGCCGTACCGGTCATGCCGCCCAGCTTGCGGTAGAGCCGGAAGTAGTTCTGCAAGGTGATCGTCGCCAGCGTTTGGTTCTCCTGCTTGATCTCGACACCCTCTTTGGCCTCGATCGCCTGGTGCATGCCCTCGTTGTACCGGCGGCCGTGCAGGATGCGGCCGGTGAACTCGTCGACGATGAGCACCTCGCCGTTCATCACGACGTAGTCCTTGTCAAGGGCGTAGAGGTTCTGCGCCTTGAGGGCGTTGTTGAGGAAGCCGACCAGCGGCGTGTTGACCGCCTCGTACAGGTTGTCGATGCCGAGCCAGTCCTCCACCTTCTCCACGCCGGACTCGGTGATGGCCACCGTGCGCTTGGTTTCGTCGACGTCGTAGTCGACTTCGCGGGTGAGTCGAGGAATGATCCGGGCGAATTCGGTGTACCACTTGGCGCTCTGCTCGGCCGGCCCGCTGATGATCAGCGGCGTCCGGGCCTCGTCGATCAGGATGGAGTCGACCTCGTCGACGATGGCGTAGTGGTGACCGCGCTGCACGAGTTCCTCGGCGCCCCAGGCCATGTTGTCCCGGAGGTAGTCGAAGCCGAACTCGTTGTTGGTCCCGTAGGTGATGTCGCAGGCGTACGCCGGCTTACGCACGTCCGACGGCTCGTTGGCGATGATCACACCGACGGACAGGCCGAGGAAGCGGTGTACCCGGCCCATCCACTCCGAGTCCCGCCGGGCGAGGTAGTCGTTGACCGTGACGATGTGCACACCCTCCCCGGACAGGGCGTTCAGGTAGGCCGGCAGCACGCTGGTCAGCGTCTTCCCCTCACCGGTCCGCATCTCGGCGATGTTGCCCAGGTGCAGCGCGGCGCCGCCCATCACCTGGACGTCGAAGTGCCGCTGACCCAGCGTCCGACGGGCCGCCTCCCGGGCCACTGCGAAGGCCTCCGGCAGTAGGTCGTCCATCGACTCGGCCGGTCCGTCCTCGCCGGCCAGGCGAGCCCGGAATTCATCCGTCATGGCCCGCAGCTCGGCGTCGGTCAGCCGGACGAAATCCTCCTCCAACACGTTGACCTGCTCGGCGATGCCCTTCAGGCGGCGCAGGGTGCGCCCCTCGCCGGCGCGCAGGATTCGGTCCAACACCACGGTGGCTTGCTCCCGACCTCGTGAGGTGAATGACGTCTGCCGAAGCGCGCGGTGTCCGACGTACCGGCTCAGCACTCCGGTCTGCGCCCATCACGGCGGGTGCGGAAGCAGGACGTAGGTCTCGGCGGCCCCTAGTGGTCATGGTAGGCGCTCGGCGGGGCCGGCAGCCGTGGCTACGACCGCCGTCCCGGGCCGTCAGACGATTTCGAGGAGCTTCTCGCGGACCGCGTACACGACCGCCTCCATCCGGGAGTGCAGCTGCAGCTTCTCCAGAATGTTGCGGATGTGATTCTTGACGGTGTTCTCACTGATGAACAGCTCTCGGGCGATGTCCCGGTTGTTCAGGCCACGGGCCACCAGTCGCAGGACTTCCATCTCGCGCTCGGTGAGCCTCGGCGTCGAGACCTGCTGCTGGTCGTCGGTCCGCTTGATCATGGACGCGAACTCGCTGAGCAGCTTCGAGGCCATCGAGGGACTGATCAGGCTCTGGCCGCCGACGACGGCGCGCACCGCCACGGCCACCTCGTCGATCGAGATCTCCTTGAGCAGGTACCCCATGGCACCTGCCTTGATCGCGTCGTAGAGATCGGCTTCCTCGTCGCTGGTGGTCAGCATGATGATCTTTGCGCTCGGTACCGCCTCCTTGATCGTGGTGCAGGCGTCGATACCGCCTCGTTTCGGCATCCGCACGTCCATCAGCACGACGTCCGGAGTAGCGTCGATGGCCTTCTCCAGCGCCTCCCGGCCGTCACACGCCTCGCCGATGACGGTCATGTCCGGTTCCTCACGCAGCACCATGTCCAGCCCGCGCCGAAAGAGAGCGTGGTCATCGACAACGAGCACGCGGATGGGATCGGGGACAGCCGCCAGCACCGTGACTGCCGGACCACTCTGCTGGATCACGACCACTCCTGTGGCGGCCAGTCCCACTGCCGGGATGGTTGGACGCGCCGTTGCCGAGGTGCGCTGCCCAGAACCTACCGGTCCGAGGCCGGTTACCTTCGGTGGCGACCTCGTCGCAGGCAGGATGTGCTGTCGACGAGGCGCGCCTGAGGACAACCTGCCCCAAACCGCCGGGGTTCCGGCCAGTACGCTGCCTTACTGTAACGAACCCATCACTCAACGGTCAAGCCGCAACACACCGTACCGGTAGCCCCGCCGGTGGTAAGCAACGCTGGGCAGGTCGACGTCGGAGTCCCAGTACAGGTAGAAGTCGTGACCGACCAGCTCCATCTCGTGCAAGGCCTGGTCCAAGGTCATCGGCACGGAGCTGTGGCGCTTTTCACGGACGACGTGCGGTCCCTCGTCCTCGGCATCCCCCTCGGTTCGGAAGACCCGCTCGGCCCGGTCGATGGCAGGACCGGCGGCCGGCGGGTGGTCCGACGGTGCGAGGTCTGTCGGTGCGAGGTCTGTCGGTGCGAGGTCTGTCGGCTCCGCGTCGCCGGGGTGCGCCTCGGTGTCCGCAGGTGCCCTGAGGTCGGGCGCCAGCGCGGCGCCCACCGACATCGGCGCGCGGGCGCCCTTGTGCACCCGGCGCCGGTCGGCGGCACGCCGCAGTCGCTCCTCCAGCTTGGCGAAGGCGAGATCGAGCGCGGCGTGGACGTCTTCGGCGGACGCTTCGCCGCGGACCACCGGACCGCGCTTGTGACAGGTCAGCTCGACCCGGTGACACTGCGCGGACTGGCGGGGATTGGCCTCTTTGATCACCTCGACCTCGACCGAGATCACCTTGGAATCCAGCCGGTCGAGCTTGGCCAGCTTCTCGGCCACGTGCTCCCGGAATCGCTCGGTGATGACGCTGCGACGACACTTGACGACAATCTCCACGCTGGTGCTCCTTGTCCTCGCCGTCCGGCCCTCCCGCCGGTGACCGCCACACTCCAAGGTGACGCCCACCCGGCCGACCTGGTCTTCGTCCCCACATCCGCCTGCTGAGGGGTTCGCGGCGTTCTCAGGTATGCCACTACTGCCCTTCTCCCGGGTCGGGGGGCATCGGACCCCTCCGTCGAGGCAGGACTGACCTCTAAGCCGCACCGTGATCGGTCGACAAGAAGTCGCCTTACGTGGGCCGTTTCGCCTGCGGCTGGCATCGGCTTGCCGGGAGGGTACCCGGCGCAACCACGGACCCGGGCGGGCGCCATGGCGTCACGCTAGTCGCCATCCCGCTGATCGCGCAGCCGGCCCCGCCCGATCATCGGGTGCGCTGCAGTGAGGCTGTGCCGACGAGTCGCGGCGACGACCGCAGCGCCCGAGACCGCGACATCGCAGGCCCGCAGCGCCCGCGTCGCCTCGGCCAGCGTCGCCCCGGTGGTGACGATGTCGTCGGCCAGCAGCACCGCGGACGCGGTCTCGAGCGAGCGCACGGCGGATGGCCGCACGCGCAGTCCGCCGGACAGATTGCGGATCCGGTCGGTGGCCGACAAGCCGGCCTGATCCCGAAGGCCCCTGCTCTGCACCAGAGCGGGCAGGAGCGTCACCGGCTGCCCGCGCGCCCTGAGCCGAATCACGGCGGTCCGGGCCAGGCGCAGCGTGGGATCCTCGCCGCGGCTGCGACGCGCGACCGGCGAGGAGGGCATCGGCACCACCACCACTACCGAACTCCGTTGGGCGGCGGTGGCGCCGGCGGCCGGCGCCGAGGCCAGCGCGGTGCCCAGCGCCGCGCCCAGGGCCGCGCCGAGAGGTCCGGCGAGGCGCCGGGCACCGTGCTCCTTGTAAGCCAGCAGCACCGCCCGAGCGCGGCCGTCGTAGTCCGCGACGGACCACAGCGCCGGCAACCAGGCCGGTCGGGGGTCCGGCGCGGTGGGTAGCGGCGTGACGGCGAAGGCCGTCAGACAGGCGGCGCATGCCGGCGCAGCACTTGCCCCGGTCAGGCCGCAGCCCGGACAGCTGGCCGGCCAGACGAGGTCGGCCAGCGCGGCCCACCAACCGGGGGCACTGCCGATCGAGACCGTCGCAGCACGCTGGGGCGATCCCGCACCGCCAGCCGGGGCGGGGCGGTCCCGGTTACGCACACCGCACAGCGTGCCGGTGCGGTGGCCCGACCTCGGCCCGTGAGCGGAGCCCTGTGGATCAGGTCGTCCCGGCTCCTCGGTCGGCCTGTGGACAACGTCAGCCCGGATAGATCGGATCGCTTCCGCGCTGCACCAACGGCCGCCACACCTGCCCTTGGAGGGCGGACACGCCGGAGCTGGCGGGCTGTCCCGGCCGAACCGTGGCCACCAAAAGGGCCTGTCCCGGCGCCGCAGCGATCGACACCGGCACACCGCCGGGAACGGTGCCGAGAAACGGTTGCGGGGCCTCGGATCCGTCGATGCGGATCCGGTACGGGGTCACACTGTCCTGGCGGGCCTCGGACTTGGCCAGCACCGCGAGGTGGCCTGCGTCGGCCCAGGCCAGGTCGACCGCGCCGATCAGCGTGGGGGCGACCGGGCGCAGCCGGACTATCCGGTCGGTACCGCCACGGCGCAGCACCACCCCGACCTCGACAGTCGGGGTCCGCCCGCGCAGCGCGATCACGGCGACCCGGACGCCGTCGCGGGACAGCCGCAGCACCCGCACTGCCCCCCGGGCCAGCGGAGCCGGCACCGCCGATGGCCGGCCGCGCAGCGGTACGCACCACACCTTCGGCACGCGCCCACGTGCGGAGTCGACCGTCCACACCGCACCCGCCCCGACCGGGTCCCAGGCCGGCGCGGTCAGGGCGCCGGTGACGTTCAGCGCCACCCGGGACAGCGGCGCACCCCGGGTCCCGACGTACAGCGAGCGGCACTGCGCCCCGGGGCAGGACAAGGCCGCCACCTCGTCCCCAGCGAGGGAGGTCACCGGGTGGCGCAGCGGGCCGTCGCCGATCAGCCGCCAGGTCCGGCCGTCGGTGCTGACCAACCGGTTGCGGTCAGTGCCGTCCGGCACGATGTAGTACGCCGGCGCGGTTGGGGTCAGCACGTTCGGGTTGAAGTCCAGGGCGTCGGGGGTGGCGTGCAGCAGTGAGACACTGCCCGAGGTGTAGGGCAGGCCGTTGATACGCAGCCGAACCCCGGATATCTCCGGGAGTTGGCTCACGGTCCACAGCAGCTGGGCAGCCATCGCCGGACGGTTCAGCTGGGAGTGTGCCGTAGTCACGTCCACCGACAGCACGCCGCCCCGTACGCTTGGCGGCGAACGCAGCCGGGTGTCTGCTGGGTACGCGGAGCGCACCGCCCCGGTGAGCTCCGGGGACGGTCCGCGGAGCAGTGACCTGATGGCCGCCTCGACGAGGTCGGCGCGCGGGGCGAGCAGGAACACCCGGTCCGGCACCAGGCTCCGACCCTGCGGTGGCAAGAAATACACGTCGACCGGCTTGTAGGCGAACAGCAAGGAGGCGGCCAGCAACAGTCCGTCCGGCATCTGCCGGAACCGCCACTCGCCATCGACCCTCGACACGCCGAAGGACAGCGATGAGGTGGCCCCGCCCTCGGCGAGGGAGTAGTTGCCGGCCACGATCGTCGCGGCAGTGGTCGGGGTGGTGATCGTCAGGCGGTCACCGACCCGGGACACGGTCGGCTCGTCCGGGTCCCCCTGATAAATCCGCACGGTGCCGCGCGGATCCCACGTCTGGGCTTCGGCCGGTACCAGGAACTGCCGGGCGACCGCGAAATCGTCCTCGGGGTCCGCGCACGCGGCCAGGAACTGCCGCGCCAGACGCTCGGGCGAAGCTCCCTTCGCCGGCGGCTGGGCGAGTACTCGGATGCCGAGCCCGGTCAGCGACTCCTCATCCGTGGTGGCCCGGACCTGGCTCACCGTGCCGCCGCTGGGGACGCAGGCGCTAACCAGCACGGCACACCCGATCAATGCGGCCCCGAGGCGAGCGCGGACCAGGCGGAGCCTACCGATCCGGCGGCTAGCCATCCATTCGTCCCAGGGGTAGCGCCAGGCCCTCGGCGGGGTCGGCGGCCGGCTCCAGCGGCAGGGGCGAGCCGGTCAGCTCGGCCCCGGCGAGGCGGGGCAGCGTCAGCCGGAACTGAGAGCCCTTCCCGGGCCGCCCCCAGGCCTGCAACCACCCGCCGTGCAGGCGGCTGTCCTCCAGCGCGATCGACAACCCCAGGCCGGTGCCGCCGGTGGTCCGAGCACGGGCCGGGTCGGCCCGCCAGAACCTGTCGAAGACCTGGGTGACCTCCGCTGGACGCAGCCCCACGCCATGGTCCCGGACGGTGATCGCCACCGCCGTTTCACTCTGGGCGACGGTGATCTCCACCGGACGCCCCTCACCGTGTTCCACCGCGTTGACCAGCAGGTTACGCAGGATGCGGTCCACCCGCCGGGAGTCGACCTCGGCGACGCACGGTTGGGCGGGGAGTCGTATCGTGACTTCGCTGCCCCGCCGCGCGGCCAGTGGGGAAACCGCCGCGGCCACCCCGCGGATCAGCCCGCCCAGGTCGGTAGGTTCCGCGTCGAGGACCGCGGCCCCCGCGTCGTACCGGCTGATCTCCAGCAGGTCGGCGAGCAGCGCCTCGAAGCGGTTCAGTTCGGTCTGCAGCAACTCCGCGGAGCGGGCGATGTGCTGCGGGAAGTCCGCACGGGCCTCATACAGCACGTCAGCGGCCATCCGGACCGTGGTGAGCGGGGTCCGCAGCTCGTGGGAGACGTCGGAGACGAACCGCCGCTGCAATCGGGAAAGTTCCTCCAACTGCTCGATCTGGCGTTGCAGGCTTCCCGCCATCCGGTTGAACGACAGCGCCAGGCGGGTCAGGTCGTCCTCCCCCCGCACCACCATGCGCTCGGTGAGGCGGCCGGCGGACAGCCGCTCGGCGGCCCGCGCGGCCAACCGCACCGGGGTGACCACCTGCCTGGTGACCAGCAGAGCCACCAATGCCAGCAACAGGACCAGCAGTCCGCTGCTCAACGCGACGGTGCCCCGCACCAGGGAGATCGTGGCCCGTTCCTGAGCCAGGGGGAACAGGTAGTACATCTGATACACCTGCGAACTGCTCGGAAAGAACAGCGGCGATCCGATGGCCAGGGCCGGTTCGGCGTGGCCGTCGCGGTGGCGCAGCATGGTGTAGGCGTACGCCGGCGATGCCGACGGCCCGACCAGCGCCGCGCGCAGGGCGGGCGAGACGCTGGAATCCAGGACGTCGTCGGGCACGGCCCGCCCGGTCGCCTCGCCGGTGCTGAGAATGACCAGGCTGAGGCCCTCCGCCGGGGAACCAGACCGGGTGGCGACCTGCCGGGCCAGCGTGTTGATCGCGCTGTTCGGGGACCCGGTGTTCGCGGCGGCCAGTTGCTGGGCCGCGGCGAACCCGGCGGTTGCCTCGCCGAGCGCCACCCGCCGCTTCGCATCGACCAGCCCGGTGACCACCCGCTGGACCAGGACCACACCGACCAGGCCCACCACGATCGTGGACAGCACCAAGGTGCTCACCGCGACCCGAAGCTGGAGGGAGCGCCGCCACCAGGCCCGGAGCCGGACACCCGCCCGGCGCAGGGCATGGCGGGTCTCGGCCAGTGCCAAGCTGCCGCGGACCCTGAAGCGATCGGGACGTCGGTTGGCACGTACCGGTGCGTCGACCGTGCCCTCGGGAACTGCCACGCCCTCGGGAACTGCCGCGTGCTCGGGAACCGCCATCGGGGCCGGCTAGGGCGGGCCGGCCTTGTAGCCGACCCCGCGGACGGTGAGCACGATCTGCGGATGCTCCGGATCGTGCTCGATCTTCGACCGCAGTCGCTGGACGTGGACGTTGACCAGCCGGGTGTCGGCCGGATGTCGGTACCCCCACACCTGCTCGAGCAGCATCTCGCGGGTGAAAACCTGCCGGGGTTTGCGCGCCAGCGCGGTGAGCAGGTCGAACTCCAGCGGCGTGAGGCCGAGCGTGACCTCCCCCCGGGACACCGCGTGGGCGGCCACGTCGACGGTGACCTCGCCGATCGTCAGCACCTCCGACGCCGACTCGGCGGGCTGGCGCAGCCGGGCACGGATGCGGGCCACGAGTTCCTTCGGCTTGAACGGCTTGACGATGTAGTCATCGGCACCCGACTCGAGGCCGAGCACGACGTCGACGGTGTCGCCCTTCGCGGTGAGCATGACGATCGGCACTCCGGACTCCGCACGCAAGGCCCGGGCGATGTCTATGCCGTCGGTACCGGGCAGCATGAGATCCAGCAGGACAAGGTCGGGGCGCACATGGCGGAAGGCGGTCATCGCGGCGTCGCCGTCGAAGACGAACGAGGGCTCGAAGCCCTCACCGCGCAGCACGATACCGAGCATCTCGGCCAATGCGGTGTCGTCATCGACGACGAGGACCCGTCCTTTCATCCCGCCATCGTCGCACCGATCCGGACAGCGCTGGGGTGGAGCTGTGGATCAATTGCAGCCGGTGGCCGCGTGCTCGTGACACGATCGGGGCATCGCCGTGGGGAGGTCCCCGGCCGAGTTCGGGAAGGTCGACGGACGTGACGGACGCCCCCGGCTGGTCGATTCCCGGGTCGGACCAACCGTCGGGGCAGCCGAACGCCGGTGCTGCCCCGCCGGCCGAGGGGTGGGGAAGCCCACCGCCGGGCCCCGGCTGGGGGCCGCCGGCGGGATGGACGCGGCCGCCGGCTCCGGGCGTCATCCCGCTGCGACCGCTGCTGCTCGGTGAGATCCTCGACGGCGCGTTCTCCACGGTCCGACAACATGCGAAGGTCACGCTGGCCTGGTCGGCGATCATCGTCATCGTGGGACAGCTGGTCAGCGTGGGGATCGGCCTGCTCGACGGCGGCCTCGGCGCGGTACTCAACTCCACCGGACCCGACGTGTTGCGCGGCGGGCGGATCTCCGGCCGACTGCTGTCCCCCCTGGTGTCGGCAACCACCAGCGGGGTGCTCACCGGGGTGGTCTCGATCATCGTCTCCGAGGCCGTCCTCGGTCGGCGGCCGACCTTCTCGCAGGTGTGGCTGCGAACCCGTCCGCGGCTGGTGCCGCTGCTCGGGGTCGCGCTGGCGGTCGGGGTGTTACCCATCATCGGCTTGTTGTTCCTGCTGGTACCAGGGGTCTTCCTCTGGGTTGCGCTGGCCCTGGCCCCGCCGGCCCTGATGCTGGAACGCCTGCCGGTGCGGGCCGCGCTCACCCGCTCGCGCCGGCTGGTCAAGGGCGACTGGTGGCGGCTGTTCGGGATCCGCACCCTGGCTGTCGGGATCGGCGCGGTGCTGAGCTTGGTCCTCGCGGTGCCGGTCGGGCTGGTCGGCCGGCTGGCCGCAGCCGGCGCCTCGGGCGGCGACTCAGCGCCGCTGACGGCCTTGATCGTCGTTGCCGTGGTCGCAACGCTGGCCAGTGTGTTGACCCAGCCGTTCGTCTCCGCCGTGGTCGCCTTGCTCTACGTCGACCGGCGGATGCGGGCCGAAGGTCTCGACGTCACCTTGGTCCAGGCCGCCGGCCCGGCCCAGCCGGTACGCCCGAATGGACATCCCGGCCAGGCCCGCTGGTGATCCCTACCCTGGTAATGTCCGGGCCCCCGCTGACTCGACAGGGAGCTCGCGAGGCCGCCCGCGGTGAGCTGGCCAAGCCGCCGTACCATCGCGACGATCCCACGCTGGCCGAGCGTGTCCTGCGCGCGGTCGGCCGGTGGGTCTCCGAGCTGTTCGACCGGGCGGCGGCGGCCGGTCCCGGCAGCCGGATCGGAGTGGTCCTGCTCGTGGTGCTGCTCGTCCTGGTCATCCTGGCGGTTCACCTCCGGGTCGGGCCACTGGCCCGTCGCGGCAGGACGCCGGTCGCGCTGCTGGGCAGCCCAACGCGCACCCCGGAGGACTACCGGGAGGCGGCGGCGCGGGCCGCCCGGTCGGGGGACTACGCGACGGCGCTGCGGGACCGGCTGAGGGCGGTGGCCCGTGAGGTCGAGGTACGCGGGGTTACGGAGCCCCGGCCCGGACGGACCGCCGAGGAGCTGATCCGCGAGCTGACCTTGGCCCTGCCCGGGCTGGACGGCCGGGTGCCCGCCGCGTTCGCCGCCTTCGCCGCGGTCTGGTACGGCGGGCGGCCGGCGGACGCCGCGGACTACCAACTCTCGGTCGCCGCCGATGAGGCCCTGCTGGCCCGGTTGCGGCCCGGGCGGGTGAGCGATCCGGCGGTGAGGGGTCTGGCGGCCGAGGCCTCGGCGCCCTCCCCGATGGTGCGCCTCGGTGGCCCCGCGGGCGGCGGCCGGTGAGCCCTCCGGGTGCCGGCTCGGCGGTGCTGGCGCCGGGGCCGCCGGCGGATGCCGCGCCGGCCGGGCCGATCGGTCCGCCCAGCTGGCGGCGGTTCCGCTGGCCCGCGCTGCTGGCCGCCGCGCTCGTCGCGGTCGCGGTGGCCGGTGTGCTGGCCCGGGCCGGCGGCAACGCCGAGGCCCTGGACCCGGACAGTGTTTCCGCCGGCGGCGCCCGGGCGCTCGCGGTGTTGCTCCGCGAGCGGGGCGTGCCGGTGCAACGGGTGGCCACGGTGGCTTCGGCCGTGGCGGCGAGTCGGGCCGGCGGGCCGGCCACCGTGTTCGTGCCGGTTCCGTCCCGCGTGCCACCGGAGGATCTCCGTCGATTGCCGGCGGCCGCCGGCGGCCTGGTCCTGCTCGCGCCGCCACGCTCGGTCCTGACCGCCTTGGCACCGGACGTGCGTCCGGTCGGGGTCGAGCCGGTGCGTGAGCGCCCGGCGTCCTGCGCCGCACCGGCCGCGGTGGTCGCCGGCTCGGCCGAACTCGGTGGTCAGGCCTACGCCGTACCCGCGCCGGTTTCTGCCGCGGTCGGCTGCTACCCGGCCGGCGACGGGGCCGCCGTGGTGCTCGACGCCGGCGGCGGGCGGGTGACGCTGGTGGGTACCGACCGGCCGTTCACCAACCAGGCGCTGGCCCGGGCCGGCAACGCCGCGCTGGCGATCGGGCTGCTGGGATCGGGCGCTCGGGTGGTGTGGCTGCTGCCCCGGCCGGCGGAGCTGGCGGCCGGGTCGTCCGGGAACCGGGGCCTGGTCGACCTGCTGCCGGACCGGTTACTCCTCGGCCTGGCGCAGGGCGTCGTCGCGCTGGTGCTGTTCGCGGCCTGGCGGGCCCGACGGCTCGGCGGGGTGGTGGCCGAGGCCTTGCCGGTGACGGTCCGCGGTACCGAGACCACCGAAGGCCGGGCCCGGCTGTACCGGGCCAGCGGCGCCCGGGAGAGTGCCGCCGCGGCCCTGCGGATCGGCGCGACCCGGCGGTTGGCGGCCCGGGTCGGCCTCGGAGCCGACCCGGCGCCGGAGGCCCTGCTGGAGACGATCAGCGCCCGGGCGGCCCGACGGCCCGGAGAGCTGCGCGAGCTGCTCTACGGTTCCGGGTCCCCGCCCCTCGATACGGCCGGGCTGGTCCGGCTGGCCGACGACCTCGACACGCTGGCCGCCGAGGTGCGCCGACCGTGACCGACCAGCCCCTGACCGACCAGCCCTTCCGCGACCAGCCGTCACCGTTCGGCGCCGCTGCCGCGCCGGAGCGCTCGCCCGAGCCGCCCGCCGACCGCCCAGCCGGTTCCGCAGTCGCCACCGGGGCCCGGGCGGCGCTGCAGGCCCTGCGGGTCGAGGTCGGCAAGGCGGTCGTCGGGCAGGACGCGGCGGTCAGCGGGCTGGTGGTCGCGCTGCTGTGCCGCGGTCACGTGCTCCTGGAGGGCGTACCGGGGATCGCCAAGACGCTGCTGGTCCGCAGCCTGGCGGCCAGCCTGGCGCTGGACACCAAGCGGGTGCAGTTCACCCCCGACCTGATGCCCGGCGACGTCACCGGTTCGCTGGTCTACGACGCCCGGAGCGGCCGGTTCTCCTTTTCCGAAGGCCCGGTGTTCACCAACCTGCTGCTCGCCGACGAGATCAACCGGACGCCGCCGAAGACGCAGGCGGCGCTGCTGGAGGCGATGGAGGAACGCCAGGTCTCCGTCGAGGGCCACCCGCGACGGCTGCCGGACCCGTTCCTGGTGATCGCCACCCAGAACCCGATCGAGTACGAAGGGACCTACCCGCTCCCCGAGGCGCAGCTGGACCGGTTCCTGCTCAAGCTGACGATGCCGCTGCCCGGGCGGGCCGACGAGGTCGAGGTGCTGCGCCGCCACCACGCCGGGTTCGACCCGCGCGATCTCGGCGCCGCCGGTATCGCACCGGTGGCCGGGGTCGCCGAGTTGGGCGCGGCCCGGACGGCGGCCGGCGCGGTCCGGATCGCGCCGGAGGTGCTGGGATACATCGTCGACATCGCCCGGGCCACCCGTAGCGCGCCGTCGTTGTCCCTGGGCGCCTCGCCACGGGCGGCGACCGCGCTGCTGGCCGCCAGCAAGGCCTGGGCCTGGCTCTCCGAACGCGCCTTCGTCACCCCGGACGACGTCAAGGCACTGGCCCGGCCGGTGCTGCGGCACCGGATCGCGTTGCGGCCGGAGGCGGAACTGGAAGGCGTCAGCGCCGACGGCGTGCTGGACGGCGTACTGGCCGCCGTGCCGGTCCCGCGCTGAGGGCGGCCCGATGGCGCTCACCGGTCGGGCCGGGCTGCTGGCGGCCGGCGGTGCGCTGCTGGTTTTCCTGATCCCGTCGGGATGGCTGCTGCTCGCCATCAACGCGGCGCTGGGCGGCGCCGTGCTCGCCGACCTCGCCCTGGCCGTTTCGCCGCGCCGGCCCGGGCTGACACGCGGCGGCGCGAGTACGGTCCGGCTCGGGGACAGCGCCGAGCTGTGGCTGCGGGTAGACAACCCGACGCCCCGCCCGCTGCGCGTGGTGGTCCGGGACGGCTGGCCGCCGAGCGCCGGATCCTCGCCCCGTACCCAGCGGACCGTCGCCCCCCCGGGCGAGCGCCGGGTGTTGACGTCCACGCTGACCCCGACCCGCCGCGGGGACCGCCGCCCGGCCTTTGTCGTCCTGCGTTGCCTCGGGCCGCTGGGGTTGGCCGGGCGACAGGGCCGGCGGGACGCGCCATGGACGCTGCGGGTGCTGCCGGCGTTTCCGAGCCGGCGGCACCTGCCGGCGCAGCTGGCCCGGCTGCGTGAGCTTAGCGGCGGCGCCGCCACCCTGCTGCGGGGGCACGGCACGGAGTTCGACTCGCTGCGGGACTACGTCGTCGGTGACGACGTGCGCTCGATCGACTGGCGGGCCACCGCCCGCCGGGGTGACGTGGCGGTCCGCACCTGGCGGCCGGAACGCGACCGGCGGGTTGTGCTGGTCCTGGACACCGGCCGCACCTCGGCCGCCCGGATCGGCGACGCCCCGCGGCTGGACGCGGCGCTGGACGCCGTCCTGCTGGTCGCCGCGCTGGCTTCCCGGGCGGGCGACACGGTCGACGTCATCGCCTACGACAGCCGGCTGCGGGCGGCGGTGGGCAAGACCGGCCGCAACGCCCTGCTGGCCGCGGTGGTCAACGCCACCGCGACGCTGGAACCGGCGCTGGTCGAGTCGGACATGGCCGGGATGGCGGCCGAAGTCTTGCGCCGCGCGCCTCGTCGGTGCCTGGTCGTGCTGCTCACCGCCCTGGACCCGGCGCCGGTCGAGGAGGGCCTGCTGCCGGCCCTCGGCGCGCTGACCGCCCGGCACGCGGTGATCGTGGCGGCGGTCTCCGACCCGGGGCTGGCTGCGATGGCAGCCGGCCGGGGCGACGCCCGCGCGGTGTACGGCGCGGCCGCCGCGGAACGCACGCTGACCGACCAGGCCCGGATCGCCACCCGGCTGCGCCGCGCCGGGGTGGAGGTGGTCCAGGCGGCGCCGGCAGAGCTGGCGCCGGCGCTGGCCGACAGCTACCTGGCGCGGAAGGCGGCCGGGCGGCTCTGACCGGGGCTGGCCAGGCCGGGGTAAGCCGGGCCGGGTAGCCAGGCCGGCGACCGTCCGGTAGCCCCGGGCTGGGGAAACGGATCGGGGCTGGAATCCCGCTCAGTTACCCCAGCCCACCCGAACCTGTCCCAGGGGCGGCGTCCAGGAACGGCTTGACCAGGTCCATCGGCAGCGGGAAGACCACCGTGGAGCGCTCGCCGCCGAGTTCCAGCAGGGTCTGCAGGTAACGCAGCTGCAAGGCGGCCGGGTTGCGGCTGAGGATTTCGGCGGCCTCGTAGATATTCGCCGCCGCCTGGTACTCCCCCTCGGAGTTGATGATCTTAGCGCGGCGCTCCCGTTCCGCCTCGGCCTGCCGCGCCATCGCGCGCTGCATGACCTCGGGGATCTCCACGTCTTTGATCTCCACCGTGGTGACCTTGATCCCCCAGGGCTCGGTCTGGTCGTCGATGATCCGGCGCAGGCTGTCGTTGAGCTGGTCCCGTTCGGCGAGCAGGGTGTCCAGGTCGGCCCGGCCGAGCACGGAGCGCAGCGTGGTCTGGGCGATCTGCGAGGTGGCGACCGGGTACGCCTCCACCTCGGTGATCGCCCGGATCGGGTCGGTCACCCGGAAGTAGGCGACCGCGTTGACCCGGGCCGGCACGTTGTCCCGGGTGATCACCTCCTGCGGCGGGATGGTGAGGGTGACGGTACGCAGGTCCACCCGGACCAGCCGGTCGACGAAGGGCACCAGCAGCCGCGGGCCCGGACCGGCCGGGGCCTGCAACCGGCCCAGCCGGAAGACCACCCCGCGCTGGTACTCCCGCAGCACTCGGACGTTGGCCGCCGCGAGGATCGCGACCAGCCCGAGGAGGACGGCGAGCGCGATCCACGTCACGGCCGGACCGACGGTGACGGCCCGCTGGCGTTGGCCCGGGCCGAGCCCCAGCGGGTACGCGAGGTGGGCGCCACCCGCAGCCCGGTCCCGGGAGTGGCTGCCGGGAAGGCCCCCGGGAAGTTGGCCGGCGCGGCTCGGAAGTGCGCGCTGAACCGGTACCCGAGGAGGCCGGCCAGTGCCAGTACGGCCCCGAGCAGCGCCAGCGAGCCCGGCTGCCGGTGCGTGGCACCGGTGGCCACCACGAGCACCCCGGCCAGCCCGACCAGCACCAGGGACAACCCGCGGTGGAACCGGCCGGCCTCGGAATGCGGCCAGGGCGCCACCGGCCGGGTGATCTCCCGGCCGTGCGCCGAACTGGTGCAGCTGGCCTTGACCGGGCAGGCGTTGCACACCGAGGGCTTGGCCCGGTAGCGCACCAGGTGCAATTCGGCGTCGTACCCGGCCGGCCACAACATCTCATCGCGCGGGCAGACCCAGGCATCGTGCGCCGGGTGGTAGCGGAAGCCGGCGGTCCGGAACCGGTCGGCCCGCTCCGCGGTGTGCTTGCCCAGCCAGTCCAGCCCGAGCGCGGTCCCGAGCAGCGCCACCGCATACCCGCCGACTGCCACGACCTCGAAGTTCACGGCTCGCGGGTCCCGGCACCGACCGGTACCGGCTCGGTGATCTCGGTGAACAGCACGTCCTCCGGCTCCTCCAGGGTGGTCGCCTTCACCCGGTACCGGACCCCGAGCCAGCAGATCCACAAGAACGGGAGCACCCCGCCGACGATGAAGATCACATCACCGGGCAGCCGCATCCACTCGAACACGCTGTTGGACGGGTTCGTGATGTACTCCAGCTGCCGCGCCGAGAAGTACCCGTCGTTGACCGAGGCGTAAAGCTGGCGGATGCCGAGCGGCAGCAGCGTGCCGAAGCACATCCAGGCCAGGCCGATGTTGGTCGACCAGAACGAGATCTTCGCCAGCCGGTCGGGCCAGCGCGGCGCGGGGATCAGGTACCGCAGGCAGAACAACGCAAGCCCCATCGCCAGCATCCCGTAGACGCCCATCATCGCGGCGTGCGCGTGGTTGGCGGTGAGCGCGGTACCGATCTCGAAGTAGGACACGATCGGCAGGTTCACCAGGAAGCCGAAGATGCCGGCGCCGAGGAAGTTCCAGAACCCGACGGCAACGAGGAACATCACCGCCCAGCGGTGCGGGAACGGCGTCGCGGAGCCGGACTCCTGCCGGGCGCCGAGCTGCAGGAACGACCAGGCCTCGACGGTGAGGAAGGTGAGCGGGATCACCTCGGCGGCGGAGAAGAACGCGCCGAGGGCCATGCTCTCCGCCGCGCTGCCGGAGAAGTAGAGGTGGTGCATCGTGCCGATCACGCCGCCGGCCGAGTAGAGCAGGATGTCCAGGAACACCACCACCAGGGCGACCCGCTCCCGGACCACACCGAGCATGACGAAGATGTACGCGACCATCACGGTGGTGAAGATCTCCAGGAAGTCCTCCACCCACAGGTGCACCACCATGAACCGCCAGAAGTCGGCGACCGTGTAGGTCTCCCCGGAGTTGGTGAGCAGCCCCACCGCGTAGAAGGCCGGAATGGCCAGCGCGGTGAAGAAGAACATCCACGGCAGGTTGCCGCGGGACTCACCCCGCAGTCGCCCGCGCAGCCCGCGGAACAGGATGAAGGCCCACAAGCACAGCCCGACGGTGAGCAGCACCTGCCAGACCCGGCCCAAGTCGAGGTACTCCCAGCCCTGCATGCCCACCGACGCCAGCACGTTCGGCAGCACGCCGTGGATGTCGAGGAACTCCCCAGTGAGGCTGCCGAAGACGACGACCGCGAGCGCCCCCAGCAGGCCGTAGGCCAGCCAGCTCTGCCGGCGCGGCTCCCGGCCGGCGATGATCGGCGTGAGGAAGATGCCGGCAGCCAGGAACGCGGTCGCCGTCCAGAAGATCGACAGCTGCACGTGCCAGGTCCGGACCAGGTTGTAGGGCAGCCAGCGGGCCAGATCGATCCCGAAGAAGCTCGCCACGTCGGCCCGGTAGTGCTCACTCGCCGCCCCGACCATGGTCTGGATCAGGAACAGCAGTCCGACGACGAGGAAGTAGTAGCCGCACGCCCGCTGCGCCGGGGTGAGGGCGACATCGCCCGGTGGCCGGAAGGAGATCGCGTCCGCCTGCCGGCCGCGCCAGCCCAACCGCTCCCCCCAGCGGCCGAACGCGGCGAACAGCGCCCCGATGCCGGCCAGCAGCGCGATCAGCGACAGCACGCTCCAGACCAGCACGTTCGCCGTGGGCTTGTTGTCGACCAGCGGCTCCGGCGGCCAGGAGTTGGTGTAGGAGTAGTCCTTCCCCGGCCGCAGGGTCGCCCCGGCCCAGGCCGACCAGGAGAAGTATGCGGTGAGCTGGCGGATCTCGGTGGGATCGGTGATCGCTTTGGGGCGTAGGCCCTTGTTGTCGGTCGGGTCGCCGAAGTAGTCGCGGTAGTGCCCCACCAGTTGGTCAAAGGCCTGGGCCTGCGCCGCGGTGTAGGTCAACGTCTTCGACGCCTTGTCGTAGCGGTTCGTCTTGAAGTCGGCGATCACCTTTTGCCGGGCGGTGTCAGAGCCGGTACCGCCGTAGATCCCGGTGACGATCTCGGCGGCCCGGTGCAGGTAGTCGGCGGTGAAGTCCGGGCCGAGATAGGCGCCGTGACCGAAGATCGACCCGTACTCCATCAGGCCGTTGCGCAGGAACACCTGCTGCCCGCGGTGCACGTCGTCCCCGGTGAACACCACCTGCCCGTTCGGTCGGATGGTCTTCGCCGCGATCGGCGGATCGGTGGTGTACGCCCGGTAGGCCAGCACCCCGAGAACCGCGAAGCCGCACAGCACGACCAGCGCGGCAGCCTGGATCCAGGTCCGCGACACCATGAGCCGGCCGCGCTCTTCCAACGAACTTTCGGTGCTCGATGTCACCCTTGCCTCCTGGCTCGCCTCCGCGATTGATGCCTGCGGCGGCAGCATAGTTATCACGATGACTGTTGTAAAAACAACTCGCCCGGCAAGTCAGAGATCCGGTATCAAGGGTTGGTGAGCTCAACGCGGCCCGCCCGGGGTGGAGCGACCGGAAGCGCAGTGCCCGAGCGACGCAACGCCTACGAGGTGCTCGCCGTCACCAGCCGCGCTCTGCTGCTGGAGCAGGTACGCGCGCACCGCGAAGGTGTCGACACCGCCCGGCTGGCCGGGCTTACCGGACTACACCCCAACACCGTGCGCTTTCATCTCGACGTGCTGGCCGAGGCGGGCCTGGTCACCGCATCTGCCGACCGCGGTGGGCGTCGCGGCCGGCCGCGGCTGCTCTTCGCAGCCGCCGCGGTGCCGCCACCGGCAGCGCACGGTCCTCCCGAAGGGGCAAGCGGGCTTCCGGCGGACGGGTACGCGCTGCTCGCCTCGGTCCTAGTCCGGCACCTCGCGAGCGGATCGGAGGCGTCAGGCGGCCCGGGCGACCCCGGCGACTCAGCGCAGGCGGCCGGGCGAGCCTGGGTGCCGCACCCCGCGCCCGTTCGGCCGCTCGATGGGGCCGGGCCCGACGAGCCGGCCGTGGCCGAGTTGACCGCGCTGTTCGCCGAGTTGGGTTTCGCTCCCGAGGCGGTGCGCGACGCCGCGGGTTGGCGGATCCTGCTGCACCGCTGCCCGTTCCACGACCTGGCCGTCGAGCATCCCGAGGTCGTCTGCCGGCTCCATCTGGGGCTGCTGCAGGGGGCGGTCGACAGGCTGGGGCGTACCGCTGAAGAGGTACGCCTGCAACCGTTCTTGGCACCCGGGCTGTGTGCGGCGTTCCTGCCGCTGGCGGCACTCCGGCCGCGAACCGAGGGGTAAACAGGCCCGCCCGGGTCGGATCAGCCGGCCATCGGCACGAGGGCGGGACGGTCCTCGGGCGCCAGGTCACCTGATTCCCCGGCGGCGACCGCCCGGCGGCCGAGCAGGACGACGTAGACCAGGAACGCCACCTCGGCCAGCACGCCGATCCCGATCCGCGCCCAGGTGGGCAAGGCGGACGGCGTGACGAACGCCTCGATGACGCCGGAGACGAACAGCACGAGCACCAGGCCCAGCGCGATGCTCATCGCCGACCGACCCTCCTCGGCGAGCGCGTCGGCGCGGCGCCGCCGGCCTGGGTCGACGACCGTCCAGCCGAGTCTGAGCCCGGCGGCGGCCGCCAGGAAGACGGCGGTCAGTTCCAGCAGACCGTGCGGGAGGACCAGCCCGAAGAAGACGTTCGCCTTGCCGCCCGAGATCAGGAAGCCGGCCGCCACGCCCACGTTGAGCGCGTTCTGCAGCAGGATCCACAACGTCGGCAGCCCGAGCAGAACGCCGAGGCTGAGGCATCCGGCAGCCACCCAGGCGTTGTTCGTCCACACCCGGGCGGCGAAGTCGCCGGCCGGGTGCTCCGAGTAGTAGGTGACGAAGTCCCGTACCAGCAGTTGGCGGACGTCCTCCGGCGGCAGTAGGGCGGTCTGCACCGCCGGTGAGGTGGCGATCCATACCGCCATCGCGGTTGCGACCACCAGCGAGGCCGCGGTCGCCCCGAGCCACCACCGCCGCAGCCGCCAGGCCGCCGCGGGGAAGACGACAGTGAGAAAGCGCGCCAGGACCTGCCAGGCCGGCGCGGACGACCCGCCGATCGCCGACCGGGCCCGGGCCAGGAGCCCGGAGAGCCGGCTCACCAAAGCGGGATCCGGCGCCCTGGACTGGATCACCGACAGGTGAGTGGCGGTGCGCTGGTAGAGATCGACCAGCTCGTCGGCCTCAGACCCGTGCAGGCGCCGGGCCCGACCGGCCCGCCGGGTCAGGTGACGCAGCCGCTGCCACTCCCCGTGGTGGACGGCGACGTACGCATCGAGGTCCACCGTCCGAGCGTAGCGGCACACTGGAGGGGTGATCGGCGACGTCGCGGGGGCGCGATGAGCGATGTGGTGACCGGTGAGGCGGTCATCCTGGACCTGCGTCACGCCCGGCTGCCGTCCCGCGCGCTCGCCGTGCTGATCGACGTGATCCTGCAAGTTGCCGTGCTGCTCGGGCTCGTCCTGCTCGCCGGCCGCCTGCTGCGCGACTCCGACAGCGCGCTGACGGCGGCGGTGCAGCTGGTGCTCGTCGTCGCCGTGCTGGTCGGCTATCCGGTGTTGGCCGAGACGGTGTTCTCCGGCCGGACGCTGGGCAAGGCGGCGCTCGGGCTGCGCGTGGTCCGGGACGACGGCGGGCCGATCCGCTTCCGCCAGGCGCTGGTACGAGGCCTGCTCGGCTTCTTCGTCGACCTGTGGCTCACCTCGGGCATCGGGGCGATCGTCTCCGCCACGATCTCCACCCGGGGCAAGCGGCTCGGCGACGTGCTGGCCGGCACGGTGGTGATCCGGGACCGGGTCCCGACCGGCGGCGGGCCGGCGCCGGCCATGCCGCCGGGGCTGGCGAGCTGGGCGGCGGGCGCCGACCTGTCCCGGGTGGACGACCGGTTGGCGCTGGCCGCCCGGCAGGTGCTGAGCCGCAGCCGGCAGCTGTCCCCAGCGGCCTACGCCGACCTCTGCCGGCGCCTTGCCACCGCGGTCGCCGCCGTGGTCTCCCCCGCGCCGCCACCCGGCACGCCGCCGGATTGCTACCTCGGCGCGGTGCTCGCCGAGCGGCGCCGCCGGGCGGAGCTGCGGTTCGTGGCGGGTGCCGGACCGTCGGCCGCCCCGGCGCCGGTCGGATCGCCAGCGTCCGACCAGGCTGCGGCGGTCCGGCAGGGGCTTCGGCCGCCGGTAGAGCCGATACCGCCGCCCGGCCCGGCCCCTGGCGGCTTCGCGCCGCCCGGTTGAGCGCGCCCGCCGGGTATGAAGCTACCGGCTAACCTTACGGATAACCTGGAGGTTGGTATGGAGCGCTTCATTGGAGTCGACGACGCGCGTGGGACGCTCGGCCGGCTTGTGGACGAGGTTGCCACCGGCGGCGACGTCGTGGCGCTGACCAAGCGCGGCAAAGCGTTAGCCGTCCTGGTGGGCCGTGAGGAGTACGTCCAGCTAAAGCTCACCGCCACCGAACGAGCCCGGACCGAGCTGGCCGAATGCCTCGGCTCGGCCCGTCGGATGGTGCGCGAGGCGGGGCTGGACGGTGGCGTCATCGACGAGGCGATCGCGGCAGCTCGCCAGTTGTGATCGCCGTGGTGCTCGATACCAACACGCTTGTGTCGGGGTTTGGGTGGTCTGGCCCACCATCGGCGATTGTTGACGCTGTACTTGCCGGTGAACTGCTGCTGGTGTCGAGCCCGCCTCTGCTGGCAGAGCTGCAGCGGGTCTTGGCGTACCCCAAGTTGGCTCAGGCGTTCCCCGATCCGGCGTGGACCGTAGAGCGGATCTCTGGGATCGCGGAGATAGTCGAGCCTGCCTTTACGCTCGCCGCGGGATAGGGGATGGAGCCGTCAGGATCATCCCCGCGCGGGCGGGGAGCACGGGCAAGAGCACGCCCTGGGGCGGCCTCGTGGCGGATCATCCCCGCGCGGGCGGGGAGCACCTGGAACGTCCTGGCAGTTCCGATCGGACGTGGGGATCATCCCCGCGCGGGCGGGGAGCACCTGTCCACACGCCGGTCGTGATCGTACCGAGAGGGATCATCCCCGCGCGGGCGGCACACACCAGATTCGCAGCACACCGAGGTTCGGTGCGGTTTGCAAGCGGGGGTGACAGTGATCTGCGGACGACTGGACCGGGTAGCTCAGTCCGAGAGCTCGCCGCGCGCCAACTGGGAGAGCGTGTGCCAACCGATGGGGTGGACCAGCGCGTCCGCATGCCGGTGCACGAGCCGCCACTGTCCGCGGTCACGTCGGAACACGAGCGTGACGCGGATGGACCAGTCCTGCTCCGTGAGCTCTCCCACCAGGCCGCGCTGTCGCTCCACGACCGCGAGCACGGCGAGGTCCCCGACCAGGTACGACGCGTCGACTTCGACCTCCACCTCGCCGCCCCGGAAGGTTTCTCGAGTGGTCTGGCGCGCCTCCTCGTTCAGTACGAAGCCGTGCCTGGTGGGGCCTCCGAACGGCGGCATCAGGGTGTAGTCGTTCGCGTGCGGCAGCACCTCTGCGTACGTGTCGAGGTCGCCGGAAAAGTAGGCCGTTGCCGACTTCTGAGCCATGTGGATGAGCTCGATCAGCGCGGGGTGGTCCTCGGTCATTGGCCGACGTGCCCGTCGGGAGCCGCGGCCTGACCGGGAAGGCGGAGCTTGGAGAGTGCGGTGGTCATGAGTTGATGACTTTCTGTAGGTCGAGCGGTCGCGGTCAGGTAGGACTGAGCGCATCACGGGGCGGGGTGTCGGCGGAACGCGTAGCGACGGTGCGGGCCAGCAGCTTTCCGGTGGCGTCAGCGTTGGGTGCGACGCGCCTTCTTCGTGGCTCTCGCGCAGCGGATGAGGAACGCCGGTGTCGGTGGGGTCCAACCGGCCTGGGTCGCCATGCCCTGATCGTCACGAACCGCCCAGTGCTCGATCACGAGGCCGTCGCGGATGCGCTGGAAGCGGGCCTACCGGACGCTGAAGGTCCTGCCCGTCGGGACGAAGACCCGCTCCGCCGTCCCCTCCGGGGTCCAGACGACGAGGTTGCCGGTTTGTCGGCCCGACATCGTCCCGAAGGAGACGACCACGTCGCCCTCGCAGATGTTGCGCTCGGTGGTCCAGGCGAGGTCGGAGAACCCCTCACGCAGCCACTCGCCGGTCGCGTGGAACGCCTGGGGTCCTCGGCCTCGGGTGTTCGGCGGCTCCGCGATCGACTCGCGATTGGTTGCGTCTGGGTGGACGGTCGCGGCGTGGTCGGCGAGCGTGCCGCCAAGAGTGGCGTGGATCGCGGCTTCGGCCACCGCGACGAGGCCGTCGCGGGTCAGGGTGTCGGTCATGGTGCTGCCTTTCAGTACAGTGAACTGGAATAGAAGAAAAGTAGGCTGTATCGAACACATTCGCAAGTCGTTTCCCGTAGGAGCCCTCAGGTGGCGTATGACAATCGCCAGCGCCAGGAAGCGGCCCGCTCGACCCGCGCACGTATCATCGACACAGCCAAGACGGCTTTTCTGCACCGAGGATTCGGCGGCACGACGATCCGACAGGTTGCCGACGAGGCGGGGGTCTCGCAAGAGACGATCTACAAGACCTTCGGCGGCAAGGCAGCACTGCTCAAGGCCGTCTACGACGTCTCGCTCGCTAGCGGCGACGAAGCCATCCCGCTGGCTGCACGACCCGAGGCCATTGCCGTCCGCGATGCCCCGAGCCCCGGAGCCGCGGCGTCGGCCTACGCCGAGCTGGCCCAGCTCATCTCGAGCCGGATCGATCCGCTGCTGCGGGTGCTCCTTGGCTCGCGCGACACCGACAAGGCACTGGCCGAGTTCGCTCGGACGACCGAACGGGAACGGCACGTCGGCAGCGCGTTCTACGTCCGGCACTGGGAACAGTCCGGCTGGCTCCGCGACGACATCACGACCGAACACGCCATCGACTCGGTGTGGGCCCTCAACTCACCACAGCCGCGCTGGCTGCTTCTGGACCACGGCTGGAGCGAGGAGCACTACACCCGGTGGCTAGCCGAACTGATCAGCCACGCAATCTTCGCGACTGATGAGCGTGGATGAGCAAAAAGCGGCGGTAAGGACAGACCGGACTGCGCCGAGCGATCAAGGTACGCGACTCAGCGGACGTGGAACCAGCGACGCAGGACTGCTCCTTGCTCAGCGTCAGATCGCTCCTTGGCAATCACTCCTCGCTCGATCTCCGCGATGGTGAATGCTGAGACGAACTGGTCACCGACGGCAACCGATGCTGCCCACACGTCGACGGGTCGGTTGCGTCCTCGCACGCCTAGAGCGGACACCACATTGGTGTCCAAGAGGTACTCCACACTGCGCGCCTCCGCCTCGACCGAACGGTGACGCTGCTTGGCACGTGCGCGAAGCGCGGCCTTGGTCCCGTAGCCGGCGCGCTACGACAGCCATCGGCGACTGCCTGCGGCACCCTGGCTTGGCGAGCACCGAACTTGCAATGGCCGCGACGGTTGCCTGATGACGGTGAAGTTGAGGTGGCCGGTCACGCCGGATAGGGACGCTCCCAGCCAGATGCAGAAGGGACCTGGGAGCGACAGGGTCCGGACGAGTCATCGGCCGCCGATGGGGCAAGACTGTCCGCACGAGACCGAACCTGCGGAGGCACCATGAGCATATTCAAGAGCGCGATGAAGACCGGCGTCGCCGTCAAGGCGTTCGACGTGGTGCGGCGGGAGGCGGCCAAGCCGGCGAATCAGGCGAAGGCCAAGGCACTGCTGGCGAAGGTGACCAACCGCGGAGGTACGACGCCGCGGAGATGAGGCGACGAGGTGCTGCTGGGTGGCGTCGGCGTCGCCCAGACGCACGGCCGGCATCCCCGGCCGCGCACGCCGGACCGGTACCCGTTCCGCTCGGTGGATGTCGGTAAGCGTCGGGTTGTCGCATGCTGCGGCCATCAGTGCCGCAGTGTTGGGTCCAGCAGCAGCTCGGCCAGCCCGGTCTGGCGCAGCCGCTCCATGGCCTTGTGCGTCTGGCTCTTCACCGTGCCGACCGAGCAGCCGAGCCGCTCGGCGGTTTCGGCCTCCGAGAGGTCGGCGAAGTAGCGCAGCACGATGACCGAACGCTGCCCGACCGACAGCCCGGCGAGGGCGTCGCGGACGGCCAGATGCAGGCCGAGCCGCAGCGTCGCGGCAAGATCGCCGCCGTCCCGGCCGATCGGGCGTTCGGGGATCGCCTCGGTCACCGTCTCCTGGCCCGAGCGCCGCCAGCGGTCGACCTGCTCGTGGTACATGGCGCGGCGGACGTAGGCGGAGGCCCGCTCCGGCCGGCGCAGGCTGCCCCACGCCGCGCAGGTCTTGGCCAGCGCGCTCTGCAGCAGGTCCTCGGCGGCGTGCCGATCCGGGGTCAGGGTCTGCGCGGTACGCAGCAGCGACCGCCGGTGCGCCGCGACGAAGCTCCCGAACTCGGCCTGCTGCCCAGCCTCCATGTGCCTGATTCCTCCAGGGTCAGCCTGACAGACGCGCCGGCGGCCATCAAGGCTGCTGCCTACCGAGCCTCGATTCGGCGACAAGACTGGGCGGATGAGCCAGCCCGAGCCCGAGATCGTGCCACCGTCGTTCGATCCGGTCGCCCCGCCACTGTCCGGGCCGCGCATCTTCACGCAGCGCTGGACGGACCTGGCCTTCCTGCACTGGCGGATCGAACCGGATCGGGTCGCGCCACTGCTGCCGCCGGGCACCGTCCCGGACCTTCACGGTGGGACGAGCTGGGTGGGCCTGATCTGCTTCCGGATGGTCGGTGCCGGGCTCGGCGCCGCTCCCGGGGTGCCGTGGCTGGGCAGCTGGCCGCCGGCCTGCGGGGGGTCACCGAGCGCCCGCCGGACTCGGTGTTGTACTTCGCCGGAGTCCGCACCTGTTTCGGTCGGCCCTTCGACGCCCGGCGGCCGGGTCGGCGATAGTCAGGACGCGACCAGCCTCCGGAGGGTTGGGACGTCGGCCTCGAGGCGCTCGCCGGCACGCTCCTGCACCGCGGCCAGCTCGGTAGGGTTGAGTCGCAGGGGAGAACATCAGCGACCTTGCCCGGTTCGGCTGGGTGTGAACGGTGCCGGCGGGCGCGAGTCGCCGTGATCCAGGGCGCTTCAACCACAACCAGGTGTGGTCACCGGGGCCTGGATCACTCGAAACTCGCTCGTGCAGGGCTGGCCCCGACGTGAGACGGCGTCGCTGGCTACGTTTTGGCGCAGCGCGGGCTGTGGTAGCGGCAGGCCACGACCTGCGGGGTCTCGGCCTGGCGGCCGGCGTCCTCCAGCGAGTACTCCCCGCGCTCCCCGGTCAGCTGCGGCCAGCCCCGGCCGATGGTCAGGCGCGAACCCGGGTCCGTCGGCTCCCACGGCGCGCCACTGCGCCGCTCGCCGTAGCCGTCGAAGCTGGAACGGTGCCAGAACGGTCCGCTGGCTGTGGCGTACCCGAGGGTGGCGTCCACCAGCCGCAGGGTACTGCGCACATCGCGGTCGTTCGGGGGCAGCACGCCGGCCCGGACCAGCTCCAGGAAACTCGGGTCCAGGATCCGCCGCTGGTCGACCAGCGGGCCGCCGGACGTGGTCCCAGGCCGACGCGTCGGTCCGGCCGAGTTGTTCGCCCAGCACGGCCGGGAAGGCAACTTCGTTCGGCTGCAGGCCGCCGAAGACGGCCTCGTCGGAGAGCCGGGAGTTCTGCGCCCGGAAGGTCCAGTTCATCCGGTTCCTCGGAGCGCAGGTCCGTCCAACCTCACTGACCCCGGCGTACCAGCCCGGCGGCCGTCGAGGTGCCGGTGTCGTCGTTGCCGGTCATCGACAGCGCGGGATCGTGCAGGACGTACACCCAGTACGGGCGGCCGGTGAGCGACCGGAACAAAACGTCGATCAGCACCCGTGGAGCCGCCCGGGTCGGTGGTGTTGATCTTGGTGATCTCATACCTGCCGGAGCGTGCTCGGTTTGACCAGCTGGTAGATCAGGCTGCGGCGGTCCAGCAGCCGGACCGTGGAGGTGGTGTCCCGGTCCTCCCGGTCGTGAACGTGGTCCCGCCGGTGACCACTAGCTGGGTGTCCCGGGTGCTCGGGGTGCTCGGGGTGCCCGGCGCTCCGGGCGCGGTCCCGGCGGCGGGGGTGGCGCTGGCCGGTTGCAGCATCTGGGAGGGGAAGGCTGCGGTGAGGATCAGCGTGCCGGCCAGCAGGATCGGGCGGCGGGTGCTCCGGCGGCGGGCCGCAACCGACATACTCGGTCCTCACGACCAGGCGACCGGCTGACCGTACGCCGCGACCCGGGTCAGGGCAAGAGGTACGAGTCGGGCTTATCAGGTGGGTGGAGACGAGGGCGATGAGCGTTCTGGTGGCGTTTTCGGTGAGCCCGATGGGCACCGGCGACAGTGTCGGCGCCGCGGTCGCGGAGGCGGTCCGGGTGGTGCGGGCCTCCGGGCTGCCGAATGAGACCGGGTCGATGTTCACCACGATCGAGGGCGACTACGACGAGGTGATGGCGGTGGTCAAGGCCGCCGTGGACGCCGTGCGCGGCTCCGCCGAGCGGGTCAGCCTGGTCCTCAAGGCGGACATCCGGGCCGGGGTTAGCGACGCGATGCACGCCAAGCTGGCTTCGGTGGAGCGCCGGCTCGCGTAGTGACTCAGCCCGGCTCGGCCGGCTGCCACGAGCTCAGGTACGCCCGCTGGGCCGGCGTCTGCTCGTCGATCCGCACGCCGAGGGCGGCCAACTCCAGCGCGGCCACCTCGGCGTCCAGGCCGGCCGGGACGTCGTACACCCCGGGCGCGAGGGTGCCCGCCGAGCCGAGGAGCCATTCGGCGCTGAGCGCCTGGACGGCGAAGGCAAGGTCCATGACGGCCGCCGGGTGACCCTCCGCAGCGGCCAGGTTGACCAGCCGGCCTTCGGCGAGCAGCCGCAGCCGGCGGCCGTCGGCGAGGACGTACTCATCGGTGTGCGGGCGGACCCGCGCCGGCGAGCCCACCCCCAGCTCACGCAGCGCCGGACAGTCGATCTCCACGTCGAAGTGCCCGGCGTTGGCCAGGACCGCGCCGTCCTTCATGGCCGTGAAGTGCTCGGCGCGCAGCACCTGACGGCTGCCGGTGGCGGTGAGGAAGACCTCGCCGATACCGGCGGCGGCCGCCATCGGCAGCACCCGGTACCCCTCCAGCGCGGCCTCCAGCGCCCGGGTGGGGTCGATCTCGGTGACCACGACCGCCGCGCCCATGCCGCGGGCCCGGGCGGCGATCCCCCGGCCACACGGCCCGAACCCGGCGACCACGACAGTACGACCGGCGAGCAGCAGGTTCGTGGCCCGCAGCAGCGCGTCGATGGTGGACTGACCGGTGCCGAACCGG
Source organism: uncultured Actinomycetota bacterium (assembly GCA_963814355.1). GTDB lineage: Bacteria > Actinomycetota > Actinomycetes > JADGOV01 > JADGOV01 > JADGOV01. Next base: position 565,481 of record CAWFCZ010000018.1, read on the forward strand.
TTGTCCACCATCCGGATCGTGGCGCTGTCGTGGGCCGCGACCATCGGGAAGCTCAGCCCGCCGTCCCGGGCCAACTGGCGCAGTCGCAGCACGCCGCTGGCCGTCTCCTCACACCCGCCGATCACGCCGGCGGACAACTCCGGCGTACTGCTGTGCAGCGCGTTGACCAGGTCGCAGCCGTCGTCGAAGATCAGCTGCGGGCCGTCGAGCACCGCTTGGACGATGTGCCGGGCGTAGGTCTCCGGGTCCGCGCCGTGCCGGGCGAAGACCTCGACCCCGTCGCGCGCCGCCAGCGCGGCCGCGATGTCGTCGGCGGTGGCCAGCGGGTTCGCCGCGGCCAGCCGGATCCGCGCGCCGCCGCCGCGCAGCACCCGCAGGAAGGTACCGGTCTCGGGGGTGACGTGCAGGCAGGCGGCGACCCGCAGCCCGTCCAGCGGCCGCTCCGCGGCGAACCGGGCGCCGATGCCGCGCAGCACCGGCATGTTCCCGGCGGTCCACTCCAGCCTGCCTCGGCCTTGCTCGGCGAGGCCGGGGTCGGCGATGTCGCACTCCACCGCGGCCCCGTGAGACCGGCCGGTCCCGGCGCGCACCGGGGTCAGTAGCGGTAGCTGTCCGTCTTGTACGGGCCGTCCGCCGGCACGCCCAGGTACCGCGCCTGGTCGGGGGTCAGCTCGGTGAGGTGTACCCCGAGCGCGTCGAGGTGCAGCCGGGCCACCTTCTCGTCGAGGTACTTGGGCAGCACGTGCACCGCGGTGTCGTACGCCCCGCCGCGGGTGAACAGCTCCAACTGCGCGAGCGTCTGGTTGGTGAAGGAGTTGGACATCACGAAGCTGGGGTGACCGGTGGCGTTGCCCAGGTTGAGCAGCCGACCCTCGGACAGCACGATCACGCTGTGGCCGTCCGGGAAGATCCAGTTGTCCACCTGTGGCTTGATCCGGACCCGCTCGACGCCCGGCCAGCCGGTCAGCCCAGCAATGTCGATCTCGTTGTCGAAGTGGCCGATGTTGCCGACGATGACCTGGTGCTTCATCCGGGACATCTGCTCGGCGGAGATGACGTTGCTGTTGCCGGTCGCGGTGATCACGATGTCGGCGGTGGGCAGGATGTCCTCCAGGGTGAGCACGGCGAAGCCGTCCATGGCGGCCTGCAGCGCGCAGATCGGGTCGATCTCGGTGATGACCACCTTCGCGCCCTGGCCACGCAGCGCGTCCGCGCAGCCCTTGCCGACGTCGCCGTAGCCGCAGACCACCGCGGTCTTGCCGGCGATCAGCACGTCGACGGCCCGGTTCAGCCCGTCGATCACCGAGTGCCGGCAGCCGTACTTGTTGTCGAACTTCGACTTGGTCACCGAGTCGTTCACGTTAATCGCCGGGAAGAGCAGCGTGCCTTCGCGCTGCCGGTCGTACAGCCGGTGCACGCCGGTGGTGGTCTCCTCGGTCACGCCCATAATGTCCGTCGACAGGGTGGTCCAGCGGTCGGCATCGGCGGCCAGGGAACGCTGCAGCAGCGTCAGGATCACGGCGAGTTCCTCGTTGTCCGCGCCGGCCGGGTCGGGCACCGCGCCGGCCTTCTCATACTCCACGCCGAGGTGCACCAGCATGGTGGCGTCGCCGCCGTCGTCGAGGATGAGGTTCGGGCCGCCCTGCGCCCAGCCGGTGAGCACCTTCTCGGTGCAGTCCCAGTACTCGGTGAGGGTTTCGCCCTTCCAGGCGTACACCGGCACCCCGGCGGGCTGCTCGGGTGTGCCGTCGCGGCCGACGACAACCGCGGCGGCGGCGTGGTCCTGGGTGGAGAAGATGTTGCAGCTGGCCCAGCGCACGTCGGCGCCGAGGTCGACCAGGGTCTCGATCAGTACCGCGGTCTGCACGGTCATGTGCAGCGATCCGGCGATCCGGGCGCCGTCGAGGGGCCGGCTGGGGCCGAACTCGGCCCGCATCGCCATCAGCCCGGGCATCTCGTGCTCGGCGAGCCCGATCTCCTTGCGGCCGAAGTCGGCGAGCGCGAGGTCGGCGACCTGGTAGTCGCCGGGGCGCAGTGGGCGGAGCGGGCTGAGCGTCATGCGGTCTCCTGAAGTCGGGGGTCCGGGGCTGTGGTCGGTGTGGCGTGCGGGGCCTGGCTGATAGGTGCGGATCCGGCGGCCAGCAGACGTTCGTGCTTGTCCTGCTCCCACCGCAACCAGTCCGCCGGGTCGATGTCCGCCGGGCGTCGGGGTCGGGTGGCCAGCCAGCCGTTCACCGCGGCCGCCAGCTCGGCGTCGGCCCGCAACCGGGCGGCGAACCCGACGTCGGACAGGCCGAGTTCGTACCGCTCGAGCAGGTTGCGCAGGGTACGCAGCCGCTGCAGTTGAGCGGCCCCGTAGAGCCGGTACCCGGCGGCCGAGCGCTCCGGCTCGACCAAGCCAAGCTGCTCGACGTAGCGGAGCATCCGAGCCGACCAGCCGGTGACCGCGGCGGCCTGCTGGATCGGGAGCAGGTCCATTGCGGCTTACCTTACCACGAGCCTGTCAAGGTCTTCGTCCGCGGAACTCGGTTGAGCACCCACTTCCATTGGGATCAGCGTCCCGTTGTCACCAATCTTCCTACTCGAAGTAGGATCGCGGCATGACGGTAGCCAAGGTGTCCATGAGCTTGGACGCAGAAGTGCTGGCGCAGGCTCGCGAAAGAGTCGGCGGGCGCGGCGTGTCCGCCTATGTAAACGAAGCGGTCCGGCGACAGCTGCGCCGTGATGCCCTCGCGGATCTGCTGGCGGAGATGCGAACGGTCAACGGTCCGGTGGCTGACGAGCGGATGGAGGAGGTTCGCCGACTATGGCTAGGCGCGCGCGAGGAGGCCACGGCCCGACGGGCCTGACCGATCTGCTCGTCCTCGATGCGGACGGCGTGGCGAAGGCCGCCGCCAACGATCCGGCGGTCCAGGCGTGGCTCGAGCGAGCGAGGGAGCTGGATGCCGATGTGGTGGTCTCGGCTGTGACCCTGGCCGAGGTCGTACGGGGCGTGGCCAGGGATGCCGCGCACAACCGCGTGGTCAAGGCGGCGGACATCTGGCCAACGGACGAACCACTGGCACGGCGGGCCGGTCACCTCCTCGGGCGGGCTGCCTCTGACGCCTCGATCGACGCGCTGGTCGCAGCGACCGCGCTCGCCGCGCGCGACCGGAACAGCGCGGCGCGCTGCATCGTGCTCACCAGCGACCCTGAGGACCTTCGGACTCTTCTCTCGGACCAGCCCGACGTTCGCGTAGTTCCCGTATAGCAAGCCCAGTCGAGGAGCCGGACTCGATGGTGCCCTGGCTGACCTGGTCCGGCGCCAGGCATCCCCAGCCGCGAACTCGACACCGGTTCCCAGCGTCGGTGCCGGCACGCCGGAGGTGGCAGGCTGCCGCCATGGGATTGTTCACCGTGGCGCAGGCCCGGGCCGAGTTGACCCGGCTGCAGCCGGTGCTCGCCGAGGTGGTGGCGCTGCGGGCCGACGCGGCGGAACTGGCGGCCTCGCTGACCGCCGGTGGCACGCCGACCGCCCTCGGTGGCCTTCCGGAGTTCAAGGCGGCCCAGGCCCGGCTCGATGAGCTGCTCAGCGAAGTCCAGGCCACCGGCGTGGAACTCAAGGGGGTGGCCCCGCTGCTGCTCGACTTCCCGGCCGAGTTCGACGGCGTACTGGTGCTGCTGTGCTGGTTGGAGGGCGATGCGGCGCTGGGCTGGTACCACCGCAGAGACCTCGGGTTCGCCGGCCGCCGCCGACTGCCGTGATCGGCCGGGTGGTTCACAGCCGCCGGTACATGATGTGCAGCCCGACGTAGCCCCGCCGCGGGTGCCGGAAACCCTCCGGCACGGTGGCCAGCACGACGAAGCCGAGGGCACGCCACAGCGCCACCGCGGCGGTGTTCGACTCGGCCACCGCGTTGAAGACCATGGCGCGGTAGCCGTCCGCCCTGGCCTGGGCTATGACGTGCTCCCCCAGCGCCCGGCCGATGCCCGAACCGGCCCGCTCCGGATCGACCATGAACCCGGCGTTGGCCACGTGGCCGGCCGGTCCGGCGGGCGGCTGGTTGGGGTGGGTCTCCGCGCTGCCCACCACGGTGCCCTCGGCGTCGAGGGCCACCACGGTGCGCCCCGGTGGCGGCGGGAACCACATCTGCCGGGCCCGCTCGGGCGGGGTAGCGGGGCCCCAGGAGAACGTCTCGGCGGCGGCGATGATGCGGCGCAGGAAGGGCCAGATCGCCGGCCAGTCGGCGGCCGTGGCGTCCCGGATGTCCCAGCGCCGGCTCAGCTGTTCCACCGCAGAATCACCCGGGTCTCCCGTTCCCAGCCGAGCACCGAGACGGTCGCCGTGTCCAGGCGGTAGCGCTTGCCCTCCTCCGGCGCCTGCTCCAGCCAGCGTGCGGTCAGCACGCGGAGCAGGTGGCCGTGAGCGAAGAGCAGCGCGCGATCCGCGCCACTGGTCCGGACCCGTTCGATCACCCGGTCGACGCGCCCCGCCACCTCGCCGGCGAGCTCACCCCCCGGGGCGCCCGCACTCCATACGCTCCACGCCGGCACCGTCTCGCGGATCTCCTCGGTGGTGATGCCCTCGTACTCGCCGTAGTCCCACTCCACCGCGTCGTCGGTCACCTCCGCGCCGGCGAACCCGGCCAGCACGGCGGTGTCCCGAGCCCGGCGCAGCGGGGAGGTGAGCACCAGCCCGAAGCTCACCTCGGCCAGCCGGGGGGCCAGTTGCCGGGCGGCCTCCTCCCCGGCGGGCAGCAGCGCGAGGTCGGTATGACTGGTGTGCCGGTGGTCCCGGCTCCACTCCGTCTCGCCGTGGCGTACCAGCCACAATTCGGCGCCGACTCGTCCGGCTGTGCCCGAGTCGGCATCCGCACCTCCGGACCGGCCGGTCGACCCCTCCTCACTCATCGGGACTCACCGGGAGGTTCTTCCCCGACAATGCCAGCGCCGGCGAGACCCGGGTGCGGCTGCCGGTCCGCCGGTGCCGACTCGGGATCCGGGCCGCCGTAGCCGGTGCGGCCGGCGGTGTGCCGGGCTCCCTCGGCGAGCTGCGGCCGGTAGAGGTCCGGCTCGATGTAGATCATCGTGGCCAGTGGTTCGGCGGCCCGGACCCGGGCCTCGGCGTCGTCGATCGCCGACGCGACCTGGGCCATCTCCAGACCCGGGGCCAGAGCCACCTTGGCGCCGACCAGCAGATCGTCCGGACCGAGGTGCATGGTCCGCAGGTGAATGATGCCCCGGATACGTGTGCCGTCGACCAGCGCGCTACGAACCCCGGCGACCACCGATCGGCTGGCCGCCTCGCCGATCAGCAGACTTTTCATCTCGGCGGCCAGGAAGGCCGCGACCACGCCGAGCAGCACGCCGATCGCCAAGCTCCCGACGCCGTCCCACCGTGAATCGTCGGTCCCAATGCTCATCCCGACGCCGCCCAGGGCGAAACCCAAGCCCAACAGCGCCGCGCTGTCCTCCAGCAGCACCACTGGCAGCTCCGGCGCCTTGGACGTCCGAAGAAAGGCGAACCAGCCGAGATTGCCGCGCACCTTGCCGGCCTCGAAATAGGCGGTCCGGAACGAGTAGCCCTCCAGCGCGATCGCTACCACCAACACTCCGATGGCGATGATCGGGCTCTCCAGCTCGTGTGGGTGCCGGATCTTTTCGTACCCCTCGAACAGGGCGAACAGCGACCCGAGACTGAACAGCACCAGCGCGACCACAAAGGCGTAGAAGTACCTGTCCCGGCTGTAGCCGAACGGATGCTCCTCATCCGGCGGTCGCTTCGCTCGGGACCGGCCGAGCAGCAGCAGCCCCTGGTTGCCGGTGTCCGCGACCGAGTGCACCGACTCGGCCAGCATGGAGGAGGACCCGGTAACCAGGAAGGCGACGAACTTGCTGATCGCGATACCCAGGTTGGCGCTCAGCGCGGCGACGATCGCCTTGTTGCCGCCCTCCTCCCCGGCGCTCACCGGAACCCGCGTCCGGCTCGGGCGGCCGGCAGCGCCCCGAGGCCGATGGTCCGGGAGGGATCCACCCCGGTCAGCAGTCCGAGATAGACGCTGGCGAAGTCGATCAGACCGATCAGCGAGGCGAGTCGTTCGTACCGGGACGTACCTTCGGCCCACAGCTCCGTCAGTCGCAGCCCGCGCTGTTCCGCAACGTCCCGGGCCGCCTCCACCTGGTCGCCGACCCGGGGATCAGCGTCCGGTTCGCGCAGCAGAATCAGATGCAGCCGGGTCGGCCCGGCAACCTCACCACGATGTGGATCGGCGAACAAGTCCTCCGGCGCGCCGGCCCAGGGCCCGTCGAAGGTGCCGATCTGGTTGTGCGCCGCATCCGGCAGCGCGCCGGCGAGCGCCGGGGCGCCGGCGTGCAGCGCCCATGAACTGACGAGCCGGTCGGCAGCAACGGCGGTTGACGGCGATGTGCCCCAGGCCATCGGCAGGGCTACGGACGACCGCAGCGCCAGCTCCTTGGCCGGGTTGAGGAACGACTCGCTGGCGGGCTGGCAGCTCAGCGCGACCCCGGAAAGCCGCTGCGCGGTGGCCTCGAAGGCCTGCTCCCCGGCATCGAGCAGTCCCAGCGCACCGCCGAGGGCGACCAGCGGGGTGGCCATCGCGAAGAAAGCCGCAGAGGAGGGGTGCGCGGCGTTGACCGGTACAAACACCCCGCGTGATCGCTCGGTCAGCTCGTGCAGCGGCGAGTCGGCCGCTCCGATACCCACCACCTCCGCGCCGCGGCGGACCGCTTCGTCGGTCACCGCCAACGGCTCCGCGGTGGCGCCGGAGCGGGACAGCGCCACGACCAGGTCGGCGGCGCCCACCCAGGCGGGCAGAGCGAAGCCGGACACGAAAACGACGGGCATCAGGCATTGGGATCCGGCCAGTGCCGCCAGGACTTTGCCGGCGATCGCCGAGCTCCCCACCCCGGTCACCACGACGGCCCGCGGTCGACTCTGGGAGCCCAGTCGGTCGACGCCCGCCTCGGCGGCGGCCGTGGCGGCGGAACGGACCTGGGCCGCCGAGGTGGCCACCGCCCGCAGCATCCCACCGGAATCGGCCACCGCGAGCGCGGCGGCGTCATCGAGCCGCTCGGCGTCCATCGACACCGCCCCCATCAATCAGCTCTGCGGGTGGGCACTCGACGGCCTCTCCGGCCGGCGGGCCTCGTCGATGAGCAGCACCGGGATGTCGTCGCGAACGGGATAGGCCAGCCCGCAGCCGGTGCACACCAGCTCGCTGGCCGCCTCGTCCACCCGCAGCGGCGCGCGGCAGTCCGGGCAGGCCAGGATTTCCAGCAGCGAGGGGTCGAGGTTCATGCCGCCGCCTCGCCCCGCACCACTGCGAGCACCTCGTCGCGGATCGAGGTCATCGTCGCCTCGTCGACCGCCTCGGCATTGAGCCGCAGCAGCGGTTCGGTGTTGGAGGGCCGGAGGTTGAACCACCACTTCTGGGTGGTGACGGTGAGCCCGTCCAGGTGATCGAGCACAGCGCCCTCCCGGCCGCCGAAGGCGTCTTGGACCGCGGCCGTCCGGGCCGCCTGGTCATCCACGGTAGAGTTGATCTCGCCGGAGGCGACGTAGCGCGAGTACTGGGCAAGCAACTCGGACAGCGGACCATCCTGCTCGCCGAGCGCGGCCAGGGTGTGCAGGGCCGCGAGCATGCCGGAGTCGGCCCGCCAGAAGTCGCGAAAGTAGAAATGGCCGGAATGCTCGCCGCCGAAGACCGCTCCGGTCTCGGCCATCCGTGCCTTGATGAAGGAATGACCGACCCGGGTCCGGACCGGCGTCCCGCCGTGCTCGCGGATGATCTCCGGGACGGCACGTGACGTGATCAGATTGTGGATGATCGTCGAGCCGGGTTGCCGGGCCAGCTCCCGGCTGGCGATCAAGGCGGTGAGGACGGAGGGTGACACCAACTCGGCGCGCTCGTCCACCACGAAACAGCGGTCGGCGTCGCCGTCGAAGGCCAGGCCGATGTCGGCGCCGGTTTCGCGTACCTTCGCTTGCAGGTCGACCAGGTTGGCCGGCTCGATCGGGTTCGCCTCGTGGTTGGGGAAGTTGCCGTCGAGATCGAAGTACATCGGCACCACGTCCAGCGGCAACCCGTCGAAGACCTTCGGCACGGTCAGGCCGGCCATGCCGTTGCCGGCGTCGACCGCCACCTTCAGCCGCCGGATCGCGGACAGGTCGACCAGCTTGGTGAGGTAGGCGGCATAGTCGGTGAGCAGGTCCCGGAAGGACGCCGTGCCGGGCGTTCCGTGGTAGGCCGGTGTGCCCTGCTCCGCAAGCCGGCGGATCTCGGCCAATCCGGTGTCCTGGCCGACCGGCGAGGCACCGGCCAGGCAGAGCTTGATGCCGTTGTACCGGGCCGGGTTGTGGCTCGCGGTGAACATCGCACCCGGCATGTCGAGCGATCCGGCGGCGAAGTACAACAGGTCGGTCGACCCGAGCCCGGCGGCGATCACATCGGCGCCCTGGCTGGTCGCGCCCTCGGCGAAGGCTGTTGACAGCGGCCCGGAGGACTCCCGCATGTCGTGGGCCACGACGATCCGGCCGGCGTGGGTGAACGCCACGAAGGCGGCGCCGACGGCTCGGGCGATGCCGGCGTCGAGCTCGTCGGGAACGACCCCGCGGATGTCGTACGCCTTGACGATGCGCGAGAGGTCGGTCATGGCGGCGAGCCTACCCACCAGACGGGGACCCCCCGCCCGATGTCAACGGATCTTGCGCGTCCGGTCCAGCACCGCGTCGAAGGTCAAGTCCAAGAGCGCACCGCCGCCCCGGGCCCGCCAGAACTTGCGCTCGCAGCGGTGGCAGGAGGAAAACAACGCCCCGGTGCCGTCGGTGAGCGTCATGGCGATCTCGGTCAGCCGCTCGTTCCCGCACGCCTCGCACAGCCGGCCGGAGCGGGCGTGGGGCTGGGTCAGCGACGCCGCGGCGAACGCGGGTGCGGCATCATCGGTCGGCTCCCTCGATCGGCGCTGCAACGGTACGGGCACCCGGTGCGGCCTCCCGTCTCCGGCGTGGTAACGGCTGAGTCGGCGGTCGGCTGTCATGGGATCTCCTCGGCGGAGGGGGATCGGCGGACGCTTCCCCATCGGCAGCCCGGCGCGGACACTTGAGCGTCCCATCGAGCCCTACCGCCCGCGGTTCTCCCGAGTAGTCATTCCAGGGGGTCCCGGACCATCCGAAGGTGACTTCGGCGCCCTCCTGGAACCAGCGGCGGTTCAGCCGGCCGGGTGGGCCGGGCCGCCTCCCGAACGGCGTTGGCCAGCGCCTCAAGATCATCGCTGCTCGGGCCGGCGCCGTCGTCCTCGGTGGCCTGTCGAACCACCTCCCAGCCGCGGGGCGCCACCAGCCGCCCGGCGTGCACCTCGCAGAGGTCATAGCAGTGCGGTTCGGCGTAGGTGGCCAGCGGGCCCACGACCGCCGTCGAGTCCGCGTAGACGTAGGTCAGGGTGGCCACCGCCGGTCGGCCGCACGCGGCCCGGGAGCAACGGCGACGAGGGCTCACGATTTCGCACGCTAGTCCTCTGTTGCGGTCGTGGCCGGCAGCCGGGCACCCCGCTGGCCTCGTGTCGGGCCGGGGCGGCACTCTCGCCAGGGAATCCGGCTAACGTACGCCTGGTGACAGCCGATCCGCCCCGCCGGCCACGGGCTCGTGATCGGCACGGTCGCGGCCTCCGCGGGCCGCTGGCCCCGCCTGACCTGCCCCTCGCCCGCTCCCGTGCCCAGCGCTTCGACGAGGTGGTGCTGGACGCGGTGGAGCACCTCGAAGAACGCTGGAGCGAGCAGTTGGCCGGCGTGGAGTTCGCCGTCGTCGACGTCCCACCGCTCGACGCGATGCCGCCGGACGGGCCGGGCTTGGGTGGCGAGCCGGTGCCGCTGGGCCGGGTGCTCCCTGCCACCGGCGACGAGCCGGCTCGGATCGTGGTCTTCCGTCGGCCGATCGAGGCCCGCGCCGGCCAGCGCGCCGCGCTCATCGACCTTGTCCACGACGTGGTGGTCGATCAGGTTGCGGCCCTTCTCGGGCTCGACCCGGATGTCGTCGACCCGCCGTATGACGACGCTGGCGATTGAGCCGGCCTCGGCGCCGGCTACCCGGCCGCGCGCTTGAGCCGCCGCCGCTCGCGCTCGGACATGCCGCCCCAGATGCCAAAGCGCTCGTCTCGCGCCAGCGCGTACTCCAAGCACTCGCCCTTGACCTCACAGCCGGTGCAGACCCGCTTGGCCTCCCTGGTGGAGCCGCCCTTCTCGGGAAAGAACGCCTCCGGGTCGGTCTGCGCGCACAGCGCCCGCTCCTGCCAACTCGGCGGAGCATCCTCTTCCGTTTCCGATACCGCGAACAGCAGCCTCAGCTCGTCCACGATGCCTCCTTGAAGGGGCTCCCGAGGGCCGTAGCCGGGTCGGTGGCCCATCGATCCGGGGTGTCCGGAACGCCCGCAGGTACGGGGGCCGTGGGAAACGACACGAGTGAAATTACACGCGTGGGAACTGGCTTTCGTCAAGTGGATGCGGTATATCGGCTGCGCAACGCCGGGGATGTCGGAAAAGCGCCAAGGCGGGTGGGGTCCCTCGGCTCACCCCACGGCGGCGCCCGGCACCGTTGCGTACCCGGTGCTCCGTTGCCGCGCCGGACGACCGGCGGCTGCGGCGATGGCGACCAATTCCGCCGGGGTACGGCTACTGCCGTGCTCCGAGCCGGCCATCCGGCTGATGGTCTCCTCCATCAGCGTGCCGCCCAGGTCGTTGACGCCGCCCCGAAGCATCGCCACGCAGCCCTCGGAGCCCAGCTTGACCCACGAGCACTGCACGTTGGCGATCGTGCCGTGCAGCAGAAGCCGGGCCATGGCGTGCACCGCCCGGTTCTCCGGCGGCGTGGGGCCCGGACGGGCCAGGCCGGCCAGGTAGAGCGGGGCGTTGTGGTGCACGAACGGCAGTGGGACGAACTCGGTGAAGCCACCGGTCTCCCGTTGCAGCCGGGCGAGCAGCCGCAGGTGGCCGAGCCAGTGGCCGGGATGGTCAACGTGGCCGTACATCATGGTGGCCGTGCTCGGGATGCCGAGCCGGTGCGCGGTGGTGACCACCTGCACCCAGGTCGCGGCCGGCAGCTTGCCCTTGGTCAGCACCCAGCGGACCTCGTCGTCCAGGATTTCGGCCGCCGTACCGGGGATGGAATCCAGTCCCGCCTCTTTGGCGGCGCTGAGGAACTCGGCCACCGACAACCCCATCCGCCCGGCACCGTTGACGATTTCCATCGGGCTGAAGGCGTGCAGGTGGATGCCGGGCGCCCGCCGCTTCACCTCGGCGGCGATCTGCAGGTACACCGTCGCCGGCAGCTCCGGGGAGATCCCGCCCTGCAGGCACACCTCGGTGGCCCCGACCGCGACCGCCTCGGCCACCCGGTCCCCGACCTCGGTCAGGGACAAGGTGTACGCGTCCGCGTCGGAGCGGCGCTGGGCGAAGGCGCAGAACCGGCAGCCGGTGTAGCAGACGTTGGTGAAGTTGATGTTCCGGTTCACGACGTAGGTCACGTCCTCGCCGACGGCGTCCCGCCGAAGGTCGTCGGCCAGAGCACACAACGCGTCCAGGGCCGGCCCGCGAGCGGCGAACAAGGCCAGGGCCGCGGCGTCGGACAGGCCGGCCGGATCTTCGGCCGCTGCCGACAACGCCTCCCGAACCTCGGTCTCCAGCCGCTCGGGCTGACCTGCTGGCCGGGTAGGTAGGTCGGGCAGCGAGTCGCGCAGCGCCTCCCAGTCCCCGTAGGCGGCGTCGAAGTCGCCGCGGCGATCCGCCCGCCGGCCCGCGCCGTCGATCTCCCGGTGCAGGTCGACCCGGCCGGTGGAAGCCCACCCGCCGTCCGGCTCCTGCCACGCCAGCCCGACCGGGTTGACGTCTGCGGCCAGACCGTCCGGGCCGGCCAGGGCGGCCACGTGCCCGGCCAGCCGCGGATCCAGCCACGGCGCCCGCTGGTAGGGCGGGTAGAGGGTCAACCTCTCCCGCAGGTCGAACCCGGCGGCAGCCGTGTGCCGAGCAAGCACGTCAATCTGCGGCCACGGCCGTTCCGGATTCACGTGATCCGGGGTGAGCGGGGAGACGCCACCCCAGTCGTCGATGCCGGCGCCGAGCAGGGCACCGTACTCGTCGTCGCCGATGAGATTCGGCGGGGCCTGAATCCGGGCGGCCGGACCGAGGAGCAGGCGGGCCACCGCGACGGTGGCCGCCAATTCTGCGATGTCCGGCTCGCCGGCGCAGCGCATCGCGGTGTCCGGCTTGGCCCGGAAGTTCTGCACGATGATTTCCTGCAGGCCGTGGTACTGCCGGGAGATCCGGCGGAGCGCGAACAGGGCATCGGCCCGCTCCGCCGCGGTCTCCCCGATCCCAATCAGGATGCCGGTGGTGAACGGCACGTTGCTCCGCCCGGCATCGGTCAACACCCGGAGCCGGACCGTCGGGTCCTTGTCGGGGCTGCCGTAGTGCGCCTCGCCCGGGGTGTCGAACAGCCGGCGGCTGGTGGTTTCCAGCATCATGCCCATCGAGGGAGCCACCGGCTTGAGCCGCTGCAAGTCCTCCCAGCTCAGCACGCCCGGGTTCAGGTGCGGCAGCAGCCCGGTCTCCTCCAAGACCCGGATCGCGCAGGCCCGCAGGTAGTCCAGGGTCGAGGCGTAGCCGGCCTCCGCCAGCCACCGACGGGCGGCCGGCCAGCGCCCTTCGGGGCGGTCCCCGAGGGTGAATAGCGCCTCCTTGCAGCCCAGCGCCTGACCTGCCCGGGCGATCGCCACCACCTCGGCCATCGGCAGGTACGGCGCCGGCAGGCGCTGCGGTGTGGTGGCGAACGTGCAGTAGTGGCAACGGTCCCGACAGAGCCGGGTCAGCGGGATGAAGACCTTGCGTGAGTAGGTGATAATCCCCGGCCGGCCGGCGGCGGCCAGCCCGGCGTCACGGACCCGGGCGGCGGCAGCGCACAGCCGCGCCAGGTCCGGGCCCCGGGCGCTCAGCAGCACGGTGGCCTCGGTGTCGTCCAGCGCGGCGCCGTCGTCGGCCCGGCGCAGCGCCCGGCGCATCGCGCTGCCACTCGGCGGCGCCGAAGCAGGCACCGCGCCCTCGCTGCCCATGCCGGTCAACTTACGTGTCTACCGGCCGGTTGCGGCAGCGGCGTCGTCCAGTATCTCCACCTCACCGATGATCCCGGGCCGTATCCCGCCCCCACCGATGATCCCGGGCCGTACCACCCCCCCCATGATCCAGGCCCCACCCATGATCCAGGGCCGGCTGGCCACACCAGGCGGGGGCCGGCGAGACCTGGATCACGCGACCGTGCGGAACGCGAGCACGCGGGAACGCGAGGAGCGGGCGGGACACCAGCCGGCGGGAAGGAGCGGCAAGGGCGGGAGCGGTCAGGGCGTCAGTGGGGGCAGGGTTCGGGCTGGGAGACTGTCCGGGTGCGCATCGTGGCGTTGGCCGGCGGCATCGGGGCGGCCCGGTTCCTGCGCGGGCTGAAGGTGGCCGCGCCGGATGCGGAGATCACCGTGATCGGCAACACCGGTGACGACATCACGCTGCTGGGCCTACGGGTGTGCCCGGATCTGGACACTGTGATGTACACCCTCGGCGGCGGGATCGACGAGGGGCAGGGTTGGGGGCGGCACCGAGAGAGCTGGCACGTCCGAGAGGAGCTCGCCGCCTACGACTTCGGGCCGGCCTGGTTCAGCCTGGGTGACCGGGATCTGGCCACCCATCTGGTACGCACTCAACTGCTCGAAGCCGGTTACCCGCTGAGCAAGGTGACGGCCGCGCTGTGCCAGCGGTGGCAGCCAGGCGTACGACTGCTCCCGATGAGTGACGATCGGGTGGAGACCCATGTCGTCATCACCGATTCCGACGGTCGCCGAGCCGTGCACTTCCAGGAGTATTGGGTCCGACTGCACGCCGAGCCCACTGCCGAAGGCATCGTCGGGGTGGGCGCGGAGACGGCAAAGCCGGCGCCCGGAGTGCTCGACGCGCTGGCCGCGGCGGAGCTGATCCTGCTGCCCCCCAGCAACCCGGTGGTGAGCATCGGACCGATCCTCGACCTGCCCGGCATCCGGGAGGCGTTCGCCACCGCGCAGGCTCCCGTGGTCGGGGTGTCACCGATCATCAGCGGCGCCCCGGTCCGCGGGATGGCCGACAAGCTGCTGCCGGCGATCGACGTGGAGACCAGCGCGCAGGGCGTCGGCCGGCACTACGGCGGCCGGGCGGCGGCGGACCCAGCCGGGAGCCACGCTGCCGCGGACGGGGGGGCCGGGCTGCTCGACGGTTGGCTGGTGGACACCGCGGACGCCGGCACCACCATCGCGGGGGTCAGGGTGCGGGCCGTACCACTGCTGATGACCGACGTGCCGGCCGCCGCGGCCATCGCCCGGGAGGCGCTCGAGCTGGCCCGGCAGATCGCTGGAGAGCGGACCGGGTGATCACCGTTCTGCCGGTCACCGGCCTACCCGAGATCGCCGCCGGGGAGGATTCTGGCTGGCCGGATCGCCGCCGGGGCCGAGCTGCGCGACGGCGACATCGTCGTGATCACGTCGAAGATCGTCAGCAAGGCCGAGGGACGGGTCCTGGCCGCCGATCGGCAGGCGGCGATCGATGCCGAAACCGTACGGGTGGTGGCCCGCCGCGGCGAGTTGCGGATCACCGAGACCCGCCACGGCCTGGTACTGGCCGCCGCCGGCGTGGACTCCTCCAACGTCGAGCCGGGCAAGGTGGCCCTCCTCCCGGTGGACCCGGATGCCAGCGCCCGCGCCCTGCGCGCGGCCCTGGGGACGGTGACCGGGGCGGACGTCGCGGTCGTGATCACGGACACCATGGGCCGGCCGTGGCGGCGGGGCTTGACCGACGTGGCGATCGGGATCGCCGGGCTTTCGCCGCTGGCGGACTACCGCGGGCGTACCGACTCCTGCGGCAACCCGCTGCTGAGCACCGAGGTCGCCGTGGCCGACGAGGTAGCCGCCGCCGCGGATCTTGTCAAGGGCAAGCTGGCCGGGGTACCGGTGGCCATCGTCCGGGGGTTGCGCACCAACCGGCCGGGTGGGCGTCGATTCGCCGGTTCACCCGACGGGCACGCTGTCCACAGCCGGCCCGCCGGGGACGGAGCCGGCGCCCGGGCGTTGATCCGGCCGGCGTCCGAGGACCTGTTCCGGCTGGGTACGGCCGACGTGGTGCCGGCCCGCCGGACCGTGCGGCAGTTCACCGCCGACCCGGTCGATCCGGCCGCGGTGCGCCGTGCGGTGGCTGCCGCCCTCACCGCGCCCGCACCGCACCACACCATGCCGTGGCGGTTCGTCTGCGTGGAGAGCCGGCCGCGCCGGCGGAGGCTGCTCGATGCCATGGCCGAAGCTTGGCGCGCGGACCTGGTCCGGGACGGCTTCCCGGCCGAGGCGATCGAACGGCGGCTGCGCCGCGGGGAGCCGCTGTACCGGGCGCCGTACCTGGTGGTGCCCTGCCTGGTGAGTGATGGCGCACATGCCTACCCCGACCCGCGTCGGGCGCAGGCCGAACGCGAGATGTTCCTGGTCGCGATGGGCGCCGGGGTGCAGAACCTGCTGATCACGCTGGCCGTGGAGGGTCTCGGCTCCTGCTGGGTGTCCAGCACGATGTTCTGCCGCGACGTGGTCACTCGCGAGCTGCGCTTGCCGGCCGACTGGGAGCCGATGGGGGCCATTGGCATCGGTCACCCGGCGGCGGCTCCGGCGGACCGTCGCGGCCGGGACCTCGACGACGTGCTGCTGCTGCGCTAGCGCCGCCTACGCCACCCGACGCGCCATATGTACGTGCACCCGAGCCCGGATGCCGCCCGCACGCCGAGTACCAGCCCCTCACCCTCGCGGCTTCGGCGCACACCTAGGTGAGCCACCCGTGATCCAGGCCGAGCGGGCCACACCCTGGTGTGGCTAACGAGGCCTGGATCACGGCTGCCGGTGAATCGGCGCTACTGAGCTCGTGGATGTCGAGAAAGGGGGTTGGCGCAACGGGGCCGGGTAGCCGCCCTCGGGGGACGGCGAGATGTCACCCACGAGCTGGGTACCACGACAGCGGCTGAAGCCCCACCCAGCGGGTACGTCTCACTCTCGCCGGATCCAACGAGCCTCCCACGTCACGATGCGAAGGGGGCACGCGCAGCGACCGGTGCTCAGCACGCCCGCAGGTCCTGCGGGGCGTACCGGGGGCCGAAGCGCGGCGCGGGCGGTGAGCTCGCCAGCAGCAGCCGCACCGCACGGTAGCGCTGACCGCGCCAGGGCTCGAGCAGGTCCAGCATGCCGGCGTCGTCGACCGGCCGACGGACCAGCGCCCAACCGACCTGGGCCGCCAGGTGGAAGTCGCCCACCGAGACCGCGTCCGGGTCGCCGTGCGCCCGCTGCATCACCTCGGCGACCGTCCAAGCGCCCACCCCGGGTACTGCCCGCAGGCGCTGAGCGGCGGCCTGCGGGGTCATCGCGGCGGTTTCCTCCAGCCGGCCGGCGACCCCGGCCGACGTCACCGCCGCCCGGGACCGGGCGGCCTCCACCCCAGCCCGGTGCCACTCCCACGACGGCACGCGGCGCCAGACCTCCGGCGCTGGCAGCGACAGCATGCCGGCCGGGGCGGGCCCGGGAGCGGGGCTGCCGTAGCGCCGTAGCAGGTACCGCCAAGCGGTTCGGGCCTGGCCCCCGGTCACCTTCTGTTCCAGGATGGCCGGCAGGAGCATCTCCAGCACCCGCCTGCAGCGTGGCACCCGCAATCCGGGAAAACGCCGGGCGGCCTCGCGCAGTCGCGGACCGGGCACGAAGCCCGCGTCCTCGTCGGAGGCGCCGAGCAGGTCGGGCAGTGTCTGGATCAACCACTCGGCACCCGGCCCCCAGGCCGCGGCCGTCACCGGCCCGGCGGCCGCCTGCCGCAGGGCGAGGGTGCCCGGCCCCTCCGGCGCACGGAAGGTGCGCCACAGCGTGCCGTCCGCGGTGACCCGGTGGCAGGGGTCACCGGCGCCACGACGCAGCGGCCCGAGGGTCGCGTGCAGGTCCAGCGGCCGGTGGGGGTGATAGGCCGTCCGGAGCGCGGGCTCCACCGTGATGGACACCGCGTCAGTCTGCCTGCTCCCCGGCCGGCCGCGGGGTTCTCAGCCGGCGCGTTGCACACATTCAGCGATTGGCCGTCACCAACGCTTCCGGCGCGGGGTTTGCCTTCGCCTCGATCCGCTGCTTGGTCGCTTACGGATTGCGAGGCCCCGGGCCCGTCTCACCCAGCAGGCTGAGCGAGGTGCCGCACCCAGGTCATCCACGCCTCATGACGAAGAGCCCGAATCGGGCGAATCGGGCAGGGCCCCGATGTCCGGCCGGAGAAACCGTCTCGCGGACGTAAGGGGCGACGCCTGACCGAAGGAACGTCTTCCGCGAGCGGCACGTCGTTGCATGACGCCCGGCGCGAACGCCTGCACATCGGCGCACGTCCAGACGGTCGGCTGGACGTTGCCGGATCCGTCGTCGCTGGACCCGCCGACGGCGCCGTCGTCGGACACGCTGTACGCCTGCGCATCGTCGCCATAGTGCCGGGACAGCGGCAGCAGCGTCTTGGCCCGGCCGTGGCCCGCCCAGTAGAGCAGGTGAAAGTGTCCCGTGTCGTAGTCCGCGGACCATCCGCCGGCTCGGCCACCGTCGCTGACGCCGAGCAGGCCGCTCTCCTCATCACCCGGCAGGATGCCGAGCCCGCGTGGGTGCCTCGCCCCATCCCAGACCGTCGCCTCGCCGGTCAGTCCCGCCTCGCCGACGATGCGGCGGGCATCGTTGATCCGGAACGGCAGCGCGAGGTCGGAGCGCAGCCCCGGCAGCACAACCGGGACTGTCGACCCATGGCGCCAGAGCAGTCCATGAGCGGATGTTCCACCCGGGACGGCGGAGTTGCCGACGACATCGCCCCGGTTGTTGATGCCGAGCGCGATGCCGTCGATGTCACCGGGCGGCGACAGCAGTTTGGTCGGCCGGGCGTTCCAACTCCGCCACAGCGCCGCCCACGGCGTTCCGCTGCGATCCAGCGCGAAGCCGGCCACCTCGCCGGCGTCGTTGATCTGACGACCGCGAACCCCCATCGTCCCGCCCGTGAAGTCCTTCAGGTAGTGCCGCCGCCCGTGGGAGAGCACGTAGGTGCGGTACACGGCGCCGCTCGCGTCACGGCCGAACACGATCACGTCGTGATGGGCATTGATGTCCGCAGAACTGGCCACGACGCCCACGGGTAGCGTCAACTCGCGGACCCGGAAGTGCCGCGTCCCGGTCTGCTCCCACAGGGCGGGGTGGTGGTTGCCATCCGGCGCTGTGATGTGCCCGGCGAAAAGCGAGCCGACGTGGCGCAGCAGCTCGCCGCCCACCGCTCCGGTCGGCACAGGAAGCCTCACGATCGCCGGCTGGCAGCTCGACGTCGCTGCCCCTGCCGACGCCACCGCGACCGCACTGGGTGCCAACACCAACGAGACCGCGCTCGCCGTCGCGGCCGCGTAGCTGAGTCTGTTCATCCCCGCCTCCCTGACGCTGTAACGGACGCGGCAATGCTTCGCCGGCGCGGTCGCAGGAGGGTCGCAACCCGGTCGCATCGGGTGCCTCGGCGGGGACCGGATTCCTTTACTATGCTGCCGTGCGCTTCGGGGTGTTGGGCGCCTTGACGGTGACGTACGACGGCGTACCGATCGAGCTCGGCGGCCCCAAGGAGCGCGCCGTCCTCGCCCGGCTGCTCGTCGCGAACGGTGAGGCGGTTCCGGTGCCCGCGCTCGTCGAGAGCGTGTGGGGCGAGGACGCGCCGCCGTCTGCTGTGAAGACTCTGCAGACCTACGTGCTGCGGCTCCGGCAGGCGCTCGAACCGGGGCGCGAATCCGGGGCTCCCGCGCAGGTGCTGTTGCGCACGTCTGGCGGCTACCGGCTCGACGTACCGGGCGACGCGGTGGACGCGGGCCGCTTCGAGGAGCTGGTTTCCGCGGGCCGCGCGGCGCTCGCCGCCCGCCCCGGCGAGACGGTCGGGCTGCTCACGGAGGCGCTGGCCCTCTGGCGAGGGCCGGCGTACGCGGGCGTCGAGGACGGCGATGTCACGGCGGCCGAGGCGGCCCGGCTCGAGGAGCTGCGCCTCGCCGCGCTCGAGGACCTGCAGGACGCCCGGCTCGCGGCAGGTTCGGTCGTGGAGGCCGTCGCCGACCTGCGCCGGCTGGTCCAGCAGCACCCGCTGCGCGAGCGGCTCTGGTCCGCGCTGCTGCTCGCGCTGTACCGGTCGGGGCGCCAGTCGGAGGCGCTCGCGGCGTACGGTGCGGCCCGCCGGCGGCTCGCCGAGGACATCGGCGTCGAGCCGGGACCGACGTTGCGGCGGCTGCACGCCGCCGTCCTGGCACAGGACCCCGCGCTGCTGCCGGCCGCGCCGGCGCCGCTGCCTCCCGAGCTCGCCGCGGCCACCGGACCCCTGTTGGGCCGGAACGCGGACCTCGAGTGGCTACGGGCCGCCTGGCGCAGGACGCTTGCCGACGGGCCGAGGGCCGTGGCGCTCGTCGGCCCGCCCGGGATCGGGAAGACGCGGCTCGCCGCCGAGCTCGCCCGCGAGGTCCATCGCACCGGCGCCGTCGTCGAGTACGCCGCCGGTGCGCCCGGTCCCGGTCCGCGTACCGGGCCGACGCTGGTCGTGCTGGACGCATCGGACGATGCGCCGATCCTCCTCGGCGGCCCGGTCCTGACCGTGGTACTCGAAAGCGCGCCGAGATCCGATCTCCCGAACCGGAATCTCGAACCCCTCCCCGCGTCGGCCGCCGCCGCGCTCGCCGCTGACGTCCTCGGCACGGCCGCCCTGGCGCATGTGGGCGGGCTCGTCGAGCGGTCCGGCGGGGTGCCCGCGCGGGTGCTCGCGCTGGCCCGGAAGCATGCGCACGACGTCGCCGCGGCACAGGTCGCGACGGCCTCGACCCACACTCGCGAGCGCACCGCCGACCTCGCGGCGACGCGCTCCGAGCTCGTGACCGGGATCGAGCGGCTCCAGGCGCTCGACATGCACGATCGCGAGGACGGACGGCGGTGCCCGTTCCCCGGCCTCGCCTCCTTCGACGTCGCCGACGCGCCTGCGTTCTTCGGCCGGGAGCGGCTTGTCGCCGAGCTCGTGGCCCGGCTCGCCGGAACGCGGCTCGTTGCGATCGTCGGCCCATCCGGAAGTGGCAAGTCGTCGGTCGCCCGCGCCGGCCTGCTCGCCGCGCTCCGCGGCGGCGCGCTGCCGGGCAGCTCGAGCTGGGCGCAGGTCGTCGTCCGGCCGGGCGAGCGACCGGTTCGGGAACTCGCCCGCGTGCTGCTGCGTGGCACCGCGGACACTGATCCCGATTCCATCGCGCTCCTTCTGGACCGCCTCGTGCTGCACGCGGGCGAGCCGGGCGGCCCCGTGCTGCTGGTCGACCAGTTCGAAGAGATCTTCACCACCTGCGCCGACGACGAGGAGCGCGCGGCGTTCGTCGAGCTGCTGCTGGACGCTTCGGCGCGCGGCGTGCACGTCGTCGCCGCGCTGCGCGCCGACTACTTCGGCCACTGCGCCGCCTACCCGCGCCTCGCGGCGTCGCTCGCCGACGCGGCGGTACTGGTACCGCCGATGCTCGAGGCCGAGCTGCGGCGCGCGATCGAGCGGCCCGCGGCGCTCGCCGGGCTGCGCCTCGACGAGGGCCTCACCGACGCGCTGGTCGCCGACGTCCCCGATCGCGCGGGCGGCCTTCCGCTCCTCGCCGCGACGCTGCGCGAGCTCTGGGAGGGCCGAACCGGGGATCGCCTCACCCTCGCGCGGTACGCCGCCGTGGGTGGCGTTCGCGGCGCGGTCGCTCGGCTGTCCGACGCCGCGTTCTCGGCGCTGCCGACGGCCCGCCGCCGGGAAACCGCTCGGAGACTGCTGCTGCGGCTCACCGGGCCGGGTGAGGGCGAGTCCGTTGTAAGGCGGCGGGTCGCGCTCGCCGAGTTCCGCGGCCTGCCCGACCGCGACGTGCCGGCGGTCCTCGACGCGCTGGCGGCGCGGCGGCTACTCACGCTGGGCGAGGAGTACGTCGAGCTGACCCACGAGGCGGTGCTCCGCGAGTGGCCCCGGCTGAAGCGCTGGCTCGAGGAGGACCGCCAGGGCCGGGCGGTGCATCGGAGGCTGGTCGCCGACGCCGCAGCGTGGGCCGGCGAGGGACGGGACCGCTCGTCGCTCTACCGCGGCACCCGGCTCGCGGCCGCCGCCGAGTGGGCTGACGCCCACCCGGATGAACTGACCGGGATCGAGACCGAGTTCGTCGCGGCTGGGCGGGCCGAGCTCGACCGGGAGACCGAGCGGGCGCGGCGGGAGGCGAGAGCGGTGCGCCGCGTGAACCGCCGGCTGCGCGGCCTGCTCGCCGCCGCCGCGCTGCTTACGGTCGCGGCGGTCGTCGCGGGAACGGTCGCGGTTCAGCAGCGAGGCCGGTCGCAGCGCGAGGCGACGCTCGCCGAGGCGCGCTCCCTCGCGGCCGCGGGGCTCGTCGAGCCCACGCTGGACCGCGCACTGCTGCTCGCGGCGGCCGGCGTTCGCCTCGACTCCACCGTCGAGACGCGCGGGGCGCTGCTGTCCGTCCTGGCCCGCGCCCCGGCCGCGGCCGCCGCACTGCGCACCGAGGAGCGGCTGTTCACCCTCGACGTGAGCGCCGACGGGCGCACCGTCGTCGCGGGCGCCGGCTCGCCGGGCGGCCTGCACGTGTGGACCGGCGTGGCCCGGCGCCACCGGCTGCTGCCTACACCGGCTGGCGCCGCCTGGGACGTCCGCCTCTCGCCTGACGCACGCAGCGTCGCGGTGTGGTTTGGATCGGACCGGCTCGACCTCTTCGGCTACGACCTCGCGTCCGGGCGCCTGCTGTGGCACCTCGTCCCGCCGGACCTCACGAAGAACGAGACGCTCGCCGACAACGGCGGGCTTTCCTACTCGCCCGACGGCTCGCTGCTCGCCGCCAACACCGGAGCGGGCGTCGCCGTGATCGACGACCGCACGCACCGGGTCGTCCGGACGATCCCGTTGCAGTCGACCGCCGGCGGGCTGGCCTTCCTCCCGGACGGAACGCTGCTCGTCACCGCCGAGAAGGGGCACGCGGTGAGCGCGTGGGACGCGCGGCGCGGGCTACGGCTGCGCGCCTTGCCACTGCGCGGGCCGATCGCGGCCGCCGCGCACGCGGCCGTCGTCCTCGGCACGGCCGTGAGCGGGTCGCCCGCGGTGCTCGACCTGCGCACCGGGCGCCTGGTGACGGGCAACGCGCCCGGGACGCCGCTCGCGACGAGCGGCGACGGTCGGCTCGCCGCCACCGCGAGCCCCGACCGGAGCGTTACCGTCTGGGACACCTCGACGATGAGCGCCGTCGACTCCCTCCCCGGGCACACCGGCCCCGTGACCGCGGCCAGTTTCACCGACGACGGGCAACTCCTCACCGCCTCCCACGACGGATCGGTCCTCGTGTGGAAGCGCGACCGCGGCTCCCGCCTCGCCTACCGCCCGCCGCTGGCCGTGCCCCCCCTCGACGAGGCGGTCGCCGACGCGAGCGGAACGACGCTACTGGCGCGGGGCACCGACCTCCGAATCTGGCTGCTCGAAGTCGCCTCCGGCCGGCGGGCGCCGATCCCGGGCAGTTTCGAGAGCGGCACGATGGACATGGCGCTCGCGGCGCGCCCCGGCCGGGCGCCGTTGTTCGCGTTACCCGGCGGTGAGACGGCGCGCTTCAGCGCCGGCACCCTCTTCGCCGGGCCACGACCGGTACGCCTTCTCACCACCGCGCGCCACTGGGTCGACGCGGTTGCCCTCTCCGCGGACGGCTCGCGGCTCGCCACGGTCCTGTCCGACACGCTGTCGGTGGTCGATCCGCGAACCTGGCGGCCGCTCGGGCCGCCGGCTGCGGTCCGGGACTGCGACCAGTGCCCGATCGCGTTCTCCGCCGACGGGCGCCGCGTCGCGGTCAGCGGCGGCGACGGGGTGGTGCACGCCGTCGACGTGCAGACCGGCCGCGACCTCACGCTGCGCGTGCCGGCGACCGTGACCGCCCTCGCCTGGGCCGGGCCGGACACGATCGGCTACGGCACCCAGGACGGGCGGGTGGAGCTGTGGCGCCCGGGTGGTCGCCGGCTCGCGATGGCCGGTCGCCACGCGGGGCAGGTGCTGAGCGTCGCGTCGAACCCCGACCGCTCGCTACTGGCAAGCGGCGCTGTGGACGGGACCGTTCGGCTCTGGGACGCCGGCACCGGGACGCCAATGGGCGAACCGCTGCCCGGGCCGAACGTGCCGCGCGTCTGGGTCGCGTTCCGCGCGGACGGCGGGCTGCTCGCGGTCTACGGGGACGGCACGGCGCGGATTTGGCGGCTCGATCCGGCGACATGGACCGGGCGGGCGTGCGCCATCGCCGGCCGCGAGTTCACCCGCGCCGAGTTGCGGGCGGTCGCGCCGTCGGCGACGTTCCGCCCGGTGTGCGGGACGTGAGGCTTCGACTTTGGAGCGCAGCGGCGATGGGCACCTTCATCGACGTGCGGACCTGCTTCGTGGGGCTGTTCCCGCCTGTTCGGCGGCACGGCGCACCGCCTAGTCGAGTTCGGTGGGCAGCCGCACCGCAGCAGAGGCGATTCGCCGGCATGCGAGAGCGAGGGCTGCCCGCGGCCGCGGACGTACTCGCGGGCAGCCTGGACCGCAGCATCGACGGAGGCGTCATAGACAACCCGGCCGGCGCTGTCGCGCAGCGTCTCATCGTCGGGCACGTCGGCACCCACGGTGTCATGGGTTCGTGTGGTCATCGCTGGCCGCCTTTCCTCGCCCAGTGACCAACGTGGTGGCGTTCTAATGGCTCGCGGCGGCTTGCCCCGGGGCAGGGTGCACGCTGCCCGGTTCAAGCGACGTGCCGGGCCGAGGGCTTTCGTGAGCGCGCGCCCGCGTCCGTGAACCTGGCGACCCGACCGGCTGGATATGCATACAGCGCCGGCGCCGTGAAGAGGTTGGCTGCTGTCGGTGCGTCGGTCGGCGTCATGGGACACCGGCCCTTGCGTCGGCGCCCGCAAGCGGATCGATCACTGGGACTGGAACACGAGGATGTCGTAGCGTTCGCTGACCGGGCTTGGATGCGAGTGCGACATGTCCGCGGCACGGCGAAGCGCCGCGAGGCCCTCGGCGAACTCGTCCTCGCTCAGATGTTCGAACTTCGACTGCGGCCGGTCGGTCCATGCGTCATGGAGCGCGGCAAGGCTGGAATAGACGGGCTGCGCGAAGGACTCGATCGGTCGAGACGAGGCCGGCCGCGTCGAAGTCCGCGACAACCTTGTCCTGCGTTGGAAATCGCTGCCGTCGACCACGCTCAGTCGTGGCCAGTAGGTGTAGACGACGGCGTCGAGGCGCTCGGCCAGTGAGCCGGGACGGGGGGCGCGCCAGCATCTCCGGCCACGTAGCCGACCCGCGGACAAGTGCCGTGCTTCCGAGCCTCGGACAGCATCGCCATTGATGGATCAACAGCGAGCACAAACTGGGATGTCGCACGCTCGGCCAACGCGGCCGCGAACATGCCGGTGCCTGCCCCGACATCCACGATTCGCGACGCGCCCGTCGGGGCGAACGAGGTGATCAAATCGACCCATGACTGTAGCGAACTGGCCGGCATCTCGTTGCCCCTCTGGTAGGCGCCAGCCAGACGAGAGTCTTGGTACGGCGGGGTGACCACGGGACTGATATTGCCGGGCAGCACCCCGGCTGTCATCCACCGACTAAACACCCATCCAGCGATCGATGAGCGGGACGTGCGACCGCTAAGTAGCGCGTATAGTCGTCTCTATGACGCTACAAGGCGAAGAGCTGAAGGCCGAGGTCGGCGTCCGTGAGTTGCATGACCAGCTGAGCCGTTACCTGCGGCACGTCGGTTCTGGCGGCGAGGTCGTGGTCACGATGCGCGGCCGCCGGGTCGCGCGGCTCTCGACGGTTGACGACGCTGACCCACTCTCGGATCTGCGTGCCCGCGGCCTGGTTCGTGATCCACAACGGCCCCGTCGGCGCGCGCGCGACCGCCAGCTGCTGACAGCGGAGGGCTCTGTCTCCGACCTCGTCAGCGAGCAGCGGCGCTGATCGTCTACCTCGACACCTCAGCGCTGGTCAAGCTGGTATTCGACGAACCGGGATCCGAGCTGGCCGCAGAGCTGTGGGATCGCGCCGAATCGGTCGTATCGAGCCAGCTGATCTACCCCGAGGCGCGAGCAGCCGTGGCTGCCGCCCATCGCGGACGGAGGATCACTCCGGCGACGCTACGACGGGCCGTCGACAGGATCGACGAGCTCTGCACCGAACTGGACGTGATCGGTCTCGATCCGGACCTCGCGCACGCCGCCGGAGATCTGGCCGAAGCCCATGGCCTACGCGGATACGACGCCGTGCACCTGGCCACAGCCCTAAGCATCGACATGGACAGGATGCTGCTCGCCACCTGGGACCGCGACCTGGCACACGCCGCTGTCGCCGCAGGCTGCAGCGTCTCACCGCCGCCAGCGCCTCGGTGACATCGCTCCCGTCGGGTCGCACATGCGGCTCCCCTCACCGGACGCCCCGATCGCGGCGCGCCGGGCGGGCAGCATTCTGGCGTCTGCGCCGGAAACCTCCTTCGTGTACCGGTCCAGAGGCGGCGTCAGGGCGTCGAGACCTTTCTGGGGTTCAGCCACTAGTAGGGGATCTAGGCGGGTCTAGCTTTCGCCTAGATGTACCTAGAACTTGCTACAGTTCGACCACAGTTGTGTTGCGGTAGCATCGGAATGCAACACGGCGAGGAGGTCGTCCGGGGGCGGAGAGCGCGACCACCTACCGCCAGCACCGCCGCCACGGCGACCGCATCATGTTCACCGACCACACGAGCGGCGGCAAGCGGGTGACTGTCATCGCCCGCTATGACGCCGGCCGCCGCCTGGTGCGTCCGATCACTGCTTGGGAGGAATCATGACCGAGCCTGGTCCTGGGGCCACCGACGCCGAACTGGCTGAGTACTACGACCAGCACCGCGAGGTTACGGGCTGGAGCGAGCCGCAGCCCACGCCGGCGCCTGGACGGTTGGACGTCACCATCTCGGTGCGTTTCACGCCTACCGAGATCGCCGCCATCCGTGCCCGAGCCGAAGCAGCCGGCCTCAAGCCGACGACGTACATCCGTCGCTGCGCTGTGGTCGACGAGCGGCCACCCGTCGACCGGGAGCACCTGTCCCGGGCGGTGGAAGCGCTCTCCCGTGACCTCGACAACCTCCGCCAGGCAGCAGCCAGCTAGTCCCAGCCAGCGGGTACACCTTGGGGTCCCGCATGGCTGACGTCTCGGATCGGCAAGGCCACGTTGTTCACGACGACGGAACCCCATACGGATCCGCCGCCGCATTCGCGCCCTGCGCTCGGCGCAACTGGGCGTGGAACTGCCCCAGATGACCCGCCCGGTGATGATGTCGCGGACAGGTGCGTGTTGTGGCCGCTGACACCACTCTGCGGCGAGCCACTGAGTTCGGCTCTCGGACATAGGCTCGGCCTGGACGCGGCCGGGGGCGACTTCGCCAGGGGTACCTACACTGATCATCGCCGCGTTTCCATTCATCCGGGGGCGGCGGGAAGCGGAGCGGAAGGACGTCGTGGCTAGCAAACGTCCGGTGCAGGCCAAGAAGCGCGCCGCCAAGGAGCAGCGGGCCCGCCTCGACGAACTGAAGCGGCGGCAACGAGCCGCGGAGCGGCGCCGCACCGGTCTCACGATGGCGGCCGGCCTGGTCGTCGGCGCCCTGCTCGTCGGTGCGGTGGTGTTCCTGCGCTGGAACCCGACTCGCGCCGGGTACGTCGCCGGGGCGTCCCAGGCCGCCAAGAAGGCCGGCTGTACCGGAGTGCGCAACGACCGATCCATTGCGGGACAGGTGGTCAGCACCCCGGTCACCTACCGCGGAAGCCCGCCCAGTTCCGGGCGCTACAACCCCGATCCGCTGCCCGAGCAGCCGGCCTTCCTCGATCGAGGCTCGACCAAGGTACCCCTGCTGACCGAGCGGGCGGTGGCCAGCTTGGCGCGTGGATTCGTGATCGGCTGGTATGACGCCACGTTGCCGGCCGCGGAGGTCGCCAAGCTGAAGACCGCGTCCAGCGCCGCCTCGCGGTTCATTGCCGTGCCGTGGAGCGGTAAGCCCCTCCCCGGCGGCAGGCCGTTCGTGCTGACCGCCTGGGCGCGCACTCAGCGCTGCACGACGGTCTCCCCCGATGTGCTCAACGCTTTTTCCACCACCTATGCGAACTACAAGACCGCCCCGCAGCCGGGCGGCGCCGGCGGCCCGTCGTTCGCCCCAAGCCCCTCGGCCAGCCCGAGCCCGAAGACCAGCCCGAGCCTGAAGACCAGCCCCAGCCCGCAGAAGTGACCGGCGCTCAGGATCGGTCGCTGGAGAACCGCAGGGCCCGATCGGCGATCACGGCATCCGGGAAGAGCCGTATCCCGGACAGCAACTCGTTGTGAGCGCCGAGGACCACACCGTCCCCGACGACCGCATCCTGCAAGACGCAGTAGTCCCCGATGGTCGCCTTCCGCCCGACGATCGAGCGCCGCACGACCGAGCCAGAGCCGACGACTGCCCGGTCGAGCAGGACGGCCGCGTCCAGCACCGCCCCCGGGCCGACTCGGCAGCCGGCGCCGACCGTGGTACCCCCGCGGAGCTCAGCGTCGGCGGCGACGACGGCGCCGCGCAGGACCAGGTGATCCCCGACCGGCCCGGGCAACGCCGGTGAGGGCGCCCGGCCGGTGACCAAATCCGCCGACCCGGTCACGAAAGCGGCCGGGGTGCCGAGGTCGAGCCAGTACGCCGATTCGACATAGCCCTGCACCCGGATGCCGGCCGCGACGAGTTGCGGGAAGGTCTCCCGCTCCACCGAAACCGGACGGCCCGCCGGGATGGCGTCGATCACCGAGCGGGTGAAGACGTAGCAACCAGCGTTGATCCGGTTGGTGACCGGCTCATCCATCTTTTCCAGGAAGGCGGTTACCCGGCCGGTGTCGTCCAGCGGTACGCAGCCGAACGCCCGGGCGTCGGCGACCTCGGTGAGATGCAGGGTGACCGCGGCGCCACTGCGGGCGTGCTCGGCGAGTTGGGCGGTCAGGTCGTGCCCGGACAGGACGTCTCCGTTGAGTACCACAACCGGGTCATCGGGTCCGGACCGCAGCTTGTCCACCACGTTGCGGATGCCGCCACCGGTGCCCAGCGGGGTGATCTCCGTGACGTAGTCCAACTCCAGGCCCAGCGCGCCGCCGTCGCCGAAGTACTCGGCGAACACGTGCGGCTGGTAGGAGGTCCCGAGGACGGCATGCGTGATCCCGGCCGCCGCCAGCCGGGAAAGCTGGTGAGTCAGGAACGGTACCCCGGCTACGGCCAGCATCGGTTTCGGCGTGGAGATTGTCAGCGGACGTAGTCGGGTCCCCTGCCCCCCGACGAGCAGGATCGCTTCTGCGCTCACCCGGTGCTGACCGCGCGGGCATAGGAGGCCAGGTGAGCCTCCGCGCTGGCCTCCCAGGTGAACTCCGCGGCCCGGGCGACCCCGGCCGCGCTCAGCTGCCGTCGGCGGTCCGGATCGTCCAGCAGCGCGGCCAGCGACGCGGCGATCGCGTCGACGTCGGGCTCGGTGTAGGCCACCGCGTCGCCACCCACTTCGGGCAGCGACAGCCGATGAGTGGTGAGGACCGGCGCACCGCAGGCCATCGCCTCCAGCACCGGCAGCCCGAAGCCCTCGCCCCGACTGGGGTAGGCGACAACGGTGGCGCCGCCGAGGAAACCGGGAAGGTCGGTGAATCTGAGGTAGCCGGGGCGCACCACCCGCAGGGGGGGCGGGACCGCGGCGACGGCGCGATCGACGTCGTCGTCCCACCCGACCCCGCCGGCGAGGATCAGGGCCGGCTGGTCCTGCCGACCCCGCATCGACTTCGTCCAGCCCTGGATGAGGGCCGACACGTTCTTGCGGGGTTCCAGCGCGCCCAGGAAGGCGACGTAGGGGGTGTCGTGCAGGCCGAGACGGGCGGAGACCCGGGCCACTTCGGACTCCGACGGCGGCCGGAAAATCGTGGTGTCGACCCCGTGGTACGCCACGTCGATCTTGGTGGGATCCGCGTCCAGGATCCGGATGAGCTCGTCTCGGGTGGCCTTCGACGGCACGATGACCCGATCCGCCCGGCGCAGCGCGGTCCGCATGGCGGACCGGAAGAACGTGCCCTTCACCGCGGTATGCAGGTCCGGGTCGGTGAAGAAAGTCGCGTCGTGGATGGTGACCACAACCGGTCGGCCGGCCCGCAGCGGCATGGTGTAGTGCGGAGAATGCACCAACGCGGCGTTCACCTGCTGGGCGACAAGCGGGAGCCCGGTCTGCTCCCAGGCCAGCCGCGCCGGCCGATGGGAGATGGCCGCGGGGCCGGCCACGATCTGGGCATGCGGGGCCATCCGGCCGTACCGCTCGGCGTCGGCTCGTTGACAGGCCACCGCGAGGTCGGCCTCCGCGCGGCCGAGAGCCTCGATGAGCCCGTCGACGTAGCGCCCGACTCCGCCGCGGTCCGCGGGCACGGCGCTGGCATCCACGAGCACGCGCTGGGCGAAGGGCATGACGTGCGACGGGTTCCTTTCTCCAGCCAGACTTCGGCGAATACGCTATCGGCGGTGCCGAGCAGAAGGTGACACTCTACGAAGAGATAAAGCGTACGCCTGCCGATGGGTTCACCCACCCCGGCCGAGACCGGAGTGCCGATCGGGGTGCGGACCGTCAGGTTCCGGGGTACGCCGCAGGCGAGACGTGATCGGGGGGTAGGCCTACATCGCGCGGCCCGACGGTGAGAACCTGACAGCCGCCGGCGGCGAGGGAGGAGCTTAGGGTGTCCCCGATGAGCCTTTCGCACGCATTGTTTCGGGGATGCTCGCATCTACTCCGTGGATGCCCGCGCCGGTGGCCGCGATGAATCCGGCCGGACGTATCCGCGGGATCGCGGTGGAGGCCGCCTGGACCGCGGCGCAGGCGGCCATGTACCCGGGAGGGTTCCTCCGCGAGCGGGTGCGCTCCGATGCCAATGTCTACAACCTCGGCCGACTGTCCCTCCTCCAGCGCGGCATGCTCGCCACCGACGCCCATGCAGCCGGCACTCCGATCCTGCTGCTGCACGGCATGATCGGTAACCGGTCGAGTTTCGTCGTACTGCGACGCGTGCTGCGCCGGCGAGGCTTTCAGCGAGTCATCACGATCAACTACCAGGTGGTCACCCAAGACATCCGCCAGGCCGCCGAGGAACTCGGCCGAAGCATCGAGGTGCTCTGCGAGGCGAGCGGACATGACCAGGTTCATGTGGTCGGGCACTCCCTCGGCGGCGTCATTGCGAGGTACTACGTACAGCGGTTGGGCGGTGACGTACGGGTGCACAGCCTGGTCACCCTCGGGTCGCCACACCAGGGCACCAGGCCGGCTGGCCTGGTACCGCACGCCGTGGGCCGACAAATCCGGCCGGATAGCGACCTGATCCGCGAACTCGCCGAGCCGGCGCCGGGGTGCACCACGCGCTTCCTCGCATTCTGGAGCGATCTGGACGCTTTGATGATTCCCAAGCGGGCGGCTCGGATCGTTCACCCGGACCTCGATGCGCGCAACGTCTTCGTTCGTGGCGTCGGGCACATGTCGCTGCTGATCGACGGCGGGGTGGCCCATCAGATTGCGGCTGCGCTCAGCCACCTCGACGCTGCCGCCGCGACCGAAAAGTCTCCTTCCGATGAGCCGTGGGAGGCGCTGCCCGACCCAGAGGTCGCCGCGACGAAGCGGTAGCGCCGAGCCGGTGGATCGGGATGTTCGGCCCAAGGTCTGCGTAGATCCCCCGCCACCGGTGATGCCAGGGCGGGCTAAGAGTACGTTTCGCTATGCGGGCACCCACCATTTGGGGCCGGCTTCGGACTCCCAACCGACCGATACAGGGGTGGTAAATCGTGACTGCTGCGACGTCGCGTAGGTCGTTCCAGGTGACAGCGGCGCTGGTGCGTCCGGTGCTGGCCACCTTCACCAAGCCACAGTTCGCCGGCACGGAACATGTGCCTTCGACCGGCGGCATCATCGTCGCCGCCAACCACCTCTCGCCAGCCGACGGGGTGGTGCTGGGCAAGGCGCTCTACGACCTGGGGCGGCCGCCGCGGCTGCTGACCAAGGCCGAGATCCTCAAGATTCCGGTGATCGGCAAGCTGCTGCGGGCTACCGGACAGATCGGCGTCTACCGCGACAGCGAACAAGCTGGAAGCGCGTTGCGCGACGCCGTATCGGCGCTGGCGGCCGGTGATTGCGTGGTCATCTTTCCGGAGGGCACCAACACCAAAGACCCGGCGTACTGGCCGATGCGGGCGCACACCGGCGTGGCACGGCTGGCGCTGGAGACCGGGGCGCCGGTGATTCCGATCGCCCAATGGGGTGCGCAGCAGTTCTTCACCCCGGCGAAGCGCCCCAAGCTCAGCAGACCGATCCGCAAGGCGGTGCAGTTCCGCGCCGGACCGCCGGTCGACTTCGGCGAGTTCGCCGGCCAGCCACCCACCAGCGCCACGCTGCATGGGATGACGGACTCGATCATGGCCAGGATCCGGGAGCAACTCGGGGAGATCCGGGGCGAGACGCCGCCGCCGATGGTGCTCGACCGGCTGCACTCAGTCTGACCGGTCCGATCTCGCCGGCTCGGCGGGCGGAAGCCGGAGCGCCGCCCGGCCGCGGGCGGCTACGGCCACGCCGGCCAACGCCAGGTCAGCGGCCGACAGCAGCACCCGCGACATCAGGGCCACCAGCAGCGCCGGCCCGGCGGCCAGCACCGGCGCGAGCGCGGCCACCAAGGCGGCCTCCCGCACGCCGATACCGGCCGGCACGACGACGGCCACGAAGCCGACGGACCAGGCCAGCGCGAACCCGCCGACGGAGAGCGTCGCGGCCCGCGGACCCGAGGCACCGAGATCGGCGGCCAGCACGGCAACGTGGACGCCGAAGGCCAGCCAGGCAGTGAAGGCCAGAGCCAACGCGCGGAACAGGCCCCGGCCGCTGAGCGGATGCTCCAGTCCTTCGCGGCCGGCCAGCCGCAACACCCGGTTCAAGACACCGTTGATGACCCTCGGATGCAGCGCGGCCACCATCACCGGCACGGCGGCCAGGGCGGGCCAGTACCGGGCAGCCGCCGTCAACCCCACCACGGGGAGCAGGACGGCCGCCACCGTCAGCCCGGCGACCAGGCTGAGGAGGACGGCCAAGGCGCCGGCGGCCGCCGTACGCCGGCGCGGGACGCCCTCGTCGGCCGCCAACTCCACCTGACCCACCAGCCACCACACCGAGCCGGGCAGGTACTTGCCGAGCTGGCCGAGGAAGAACACCCGCGTCGCCGCCCGGACCGACAGGTGCGAACCGAGGTCGGCCAGCACCGCGCGCCAAGACAGCATGGTCGCGAACAGCGCCGCGAGCACGGCCGCAGCCGCCACGCCGATCGAGGTGGGGTCCAGCCGGCCGGCGGCGCCGCGTACGTCGTGCCAGCGGTCCCCGACGGCGAGAACGCCGAGTCCGACCGCCAGTAGCCCGAGACCGACGCGCAGGCCAACACGTACCGTCCGGCTCGCCGAGACGCGGCGCAGCACGGCTTCACTGTAGTGCGCCGGCTCGTGTCCCCCTGGATGCTCTGGGAAACCGCCGGACCCGGTCCGGCCAGCCGATCGGGACACTGGCTAGGGTCGAGCGGTGCGGGTCCTGAGCTTCGGCACGTACGACGTCAGGGCGCATCCCCGCCTCGGCATCCTGGTCGACGGGCTGCGGGAATCCGGGTGCGATGTCGTCGAGGTGAATGTACCGCTGGGGTTGGATACCGCGGCCCGGGTGAGCATCCTGCGGGACCCGCGGCGCCTGGGTCTGCTGGTCCGAAGGCTGCTCCGCTGCTGGGTCGAGCTTGCGGTACGCGCCTACCGGGTTCGCCGCCGAGGACGCGTGGATGTGGTTCTCGTCGGGTACCTGGGCCACTTCGACGTGCTGCTGGCCCGCCGGCTCTTTCCCGGTACGCCGATCGTGCTCGATCACCTGATCTTCGCCGCGGACACCGCGCTGGACCGGGGGGCGAGCGGCCCGGTCCGGGACGGGCTCTTGCGCGCGCTGGACCGGGCGGCGCTGCGGGCCGCGGACGTGGTGGTGGTGGACACCGCCGAGCACGCCGAGCTGGTACCGCCGCGCGAGCGGGGCAAGGCGTTGGTGATTCCGGTCGGGGCGCCGGCGGCCTGGTGGGCCGCCCGGACCAGCGTTCGGGACCGGCCGCCGCCGGGCGGGTTCGACCCGGAGACTCCCAACCGGCCACTGCGGGTGGTGTTCTTCGGGCTGTTCACCCCGCTGCAGGGGGCACCGGTGGTCGGTGCCGCCCTCGGCCGCCTCGCCGACCGCGCCGACCTGACCGCGCTGATGATCGGCTCCGGGCAGGATTTGGAGCGGACCCGGCTCGCGGCCGCGGCCAACCCCAGGGTGCAGTGGCGGGCCTGGGAACCTCCCGAGACGCTTCCGGCGCTGGTCGCCCGCACCGACATCTGTCTGGGCACCTTCGGCACCTCGGCCAAGGCCGCGCGGGTGGTCCCGAACAAGGTGTTCCAGGGTGCGGCCGCCGGCTGTGCGATCGTCACCTCCGACACCCCGCCGCAGCGGCGGGCACTCGGCGACGCGGCGGTGTTCGTACCGCCCGGGGACCCGGCCGCGCTCGCCGCCGCGCTCGAACAGCTGGCCGGGGATCCGGCGATGGTGGCCTATTACCGGATGGCCGCCGCCGACCTGGCGGATGAGCGGTTCCGGCCGGCAACCGTGGTGGCGCCGCTGCGGGACCGGCTGCCCGAGATGGTGCGGGCCTTCCGGTGAGCCGCCGGAGGCTCCCACCGCTGGCGCTCAACGCGTGGCTGCGCTACGACGCGCTGCAACGGATCTGGCCGGCTGACGCCGCCCGGGTCCTGGAGGTGGGCTGCGGCCAGGGGGCCCTCGGCGCTCGGCTCGCCGCCCGCTACGACTACCTGGGCCTGGAGCCTGACCCGGTGTCCGCGGCGGTCGCCGCCGAGCGGCTGCGGCGCCTGGGGCACGGTGAGATCCGCCAGGCCGAGGTGAGCACCCTGGGACCGGCGGAACGCTTCGACGTGGTCTGCGCCTTCGAGGTGATCGAACACCTGGCGGATGACCGGGCCGCGCTGGCGCAATGGATACGCCATCTCCGCCCCGGTGGCACCCTCCTGCTGTCCACGCCGGCCGACCCCGGTCGCTTCGGGCCGGCCGACGACGCCGCCGGGCACTTCCGGCGCTACGAACCGGCCCAACTCGCCGGGCTGCTGGCCGATCTCGGACTGGTACACGTCCGGGTGATCAGGTACGGGGCGCCGCTCGGGTACGGGCTGGAGGCCGCCCGCAACGCGCTGGCCCGCCGGGCGACCGCCAAGGCCGGCGGCTCGCTGGCCGAACGGACCGCCGGCAGTGGACGCTGGCACCAGCCACCGGCGGCGCTCGGCTTCGCCACTGCGGCCGCCACCCTGCCGTTTCGGCTGCTGCAGCGCCGGTTGCCCGACCGCGGCGTCGGCCTGCTCGCCGCCGGGCGTCGCTGACGGTTCGCCCTCAGCGCTGCGTGGCGTGTTCGCATGTCCAGGTGCGTCCGCGCATGTTACGCTGGACCGTGCCCAAGACAGTTCAGATCCGCGACATCGATGACGAGGTGTACGCCGGGTTGGTGCGGCGGGCAGCCGAGACCGGCATCAGCGTCCCCGAGTTGCTTCGGATCGAGGCGACGCGGCTGGCCGCGCGACCCAGTGTGGAGACGTGGCTGGCCCGCACCCGGCGGCGGTCCACGCCGCTGGAGGGCACCGATCTGTTGTCGGCGCTCGACGAGCAGCGCGGAGGATGGCCCGATGCTGGTCGTTGACGCCTCCTGTCTCTGCGAGGTGTTGATCGGCGGGCCAGGCGCCGAGGCGATCAGGCAGCGGCTCGCTGCGGATGTGGACCAGCTCGCCCCCCATATCGTGGACGTCGAGGTCTTCGGCGTAGTCCGGCGCGAGCACCTGCGGGGAAGCCTCGACCGCACCGCCGCTGCCCAGGCGATCGGAGATCTGGTGGCCTGGCCCGGCGAGCGGGTCGGACACCGCCCGTTGCTCGCCCGCGCTTGGCAGTTGCGGGAGACGGTGCGCGGGTGGGACGCCATGTACGTCGCGCTGGCCGAGGCGCTGGGGGCCGTCCTGGTCACTACCGACCGGCGGCTGGCCGCAGCTACCGGGCCGAGATGTCGGATCGAGACGATCGGCGGGCGGTAGCCTGCCTCCAGCCGGTCCGGCGCCCCCCGGTTGGTCGGGCGGGCGCCGCTCAGTCCGGGCGCGAGCGCACGATCAGGTCGGCGAGCAACCCCAGCGCGGCGACGATGAGCCCGGTCACCAGCAGCAACACCGTGTTGATCGCGATCCGCACCGGATGCACGACGATGTCATAGCCGGTCTTGACCACGCCGATGCCGAGCAACCACAGCGCGACCGGCATCAGCACCTTGAGCGGATCGAAGTACATCACCATCCGCAGGACCTGCAGGATGTAGCGGTAGGCGTCCCGGGTGAAGTGGAACTTCGACGTCCCGGCCCGCTTGGCGTAGGAGATCGGCACGTAGCGCACGTCGTGCTGGTTGGACAGGAACGAAAGGGTGAGCGTGGTCACGCAGGAAAAGCCGGGCGGCAGCAGCCGGAGGTAGGGCAGCGAGACGTCCCGGCGGAAGGCCCGCAGCCCCGAGTTAAGATCGGGAATCGGCACCCCGGTCAGCCGCTCGGCCAGTTTGCGGATCACGTATTTCGCCGGTACCCGGAGAAGCTTGATCCGGCCCGCCTCGCTTGTCCGGGCACCGACCACCTGGTCGACAGTCGGGTCGGTTTCCAGGATCCGCACCAGCTCCGGGATGCGCTCGTTCGGGTAGGTCAGGTCCGCATCGGTCCAGACCACGATCGTCCCGCGGGCCTGTTCGGTGCCGATCCGGCGCGCCGTCCCCGAGCCGCCGTTGCGGTGGAAGGGCACCAGCCGGAGCTGCGGAAACCGCGGTGCAGCCGATTCCAGCGCGGCCAGAGTGCCGTCGGTCGAGGCGTCGTCGATGGCCAGCAACTCATAGCTGTACCGACTGGCGTCCAGCGCCGCACTGATCCGCTCCACTTCGGCCACAACGTGGTCCTGCTCGTTGTAACAGGGCAGCACCACGGTGACGAAGGGCTGCGCCGGGACGTTTGCGGCCGACGCCTCGCGTAGCGCGGTCATCGGGCTGGGGTCATCGGGCCGAAGCTTTCGTCGGCGGCTGGGACGAGGGTAAGGATATCGGCGCGGCCTCCGGCCGGCCTCGGGAGAGCCGCGTGTCCAGGCACAGCGTGGTCGAGTATCCGATGAGCACCAGCGCGTGCAGCAGCATCAGCCAACCGCCCGCGACCGCCGCGGCCGCAGCCGCCTCGAAGCCGCCGTACGCCTCCCCGATCTTCAGCGGGATGGCCAGGAAGAGCGCGAAGCCGACCAGGAAACCGGCCACGAAGGAACCGGTCCCGAGCGCGCCGAGCAGCAGCGCGCGCACCCCCGGACGGTCCGGGGCCAGCGTCCGGAAGAGCAGTACCAGCGTCGAACTGATCAGGACCCAGCCGCTGAGGAACGCCATGTAGCCGCCGAGCAGCGCCCCGGTGAGCCCATGGCCGATGACGTTCGGGATCCACACCGCGGTGAACAACGCGGCCAGGGTCAGCAGCGGCGACACGGTGAGCAGGGCCACGGCGATTGCCCGGCCTTGCCAGGCCGTCCGCAATCCCCCCGCTGGCCGGGGGGACAGCCGTTGGAAGGCCCGCCGCAGGCCCTCGCCGTAGAGCGAGGCCGGGATGAGCGACAACAAGCCCTGCCCCAGGGTCAGCCGGCTGCCCGACGCGATCATGCTCCGGGTCACCTGGTCGGTGTGCAGCGTGGTGGGCAATCGCGCGGACACGTCCAGGCCGAGTTGCATGACCCGCTGCGGACTGGCGATCAAGGTGGCCAGCCGGATCGCCAGCAGCACCATCGGTATCCCGGCGACCGCCAAATAGAACGTGGTGCCGGCGGCCATCAGCGTTAGGTCGTGGGTACCGACCTCCGCCCGCACGTCGCGGGCCAACACCGCGGTGTTCCGACGCAGACGTTGTGCGATAGACACATGAGGTGTCCTCCCCACGGATTCGCCGCGCGAGACCCGCCGAGTACCACCGAATCGCCGACCTCACGGTGGCCGCCTACCTCGCCGACCGCCCGATCGGGGAGTACGAAGCCTATTTGCGCCGGGTCGCCGACCGGGCGGCGCACGGCACGGTACTGGTGGCCGTCGATGAATCGGCCGATGCCGAGGCCGGGGATCGGCTGGTCGGCACGGTGACCGTGCTGCTGGGGATCGGCCCGTGGAGCGAACTGGCCGGGCCGGGCGACGCCGAGATCCGCATGCTCGCTGTCGACGTGGCGGCCCGTAGCGCCGGCGTGGGGACCGCGCTCGCCCGGGCCGCGATGGGGTTGGCCCGAGCCGGCGGGGCGTCCCGGATCGTGCTGTCCACCCAGTCCACCGCCCGCCCGGCACACCGGATCTACGACCGACTCGGTTTCACGCGGCGGCCTGATCTGGACTGGTCCCCGCGCCCGGGCGTCGACCTGCTCGGCTACACGCTCGACCTTTGACGTCGCTGACACCGAGGACCGCCAGCGCTACGGGACCAAGCAAGATGCGTGAGCAAAGCCGGCCCGCCCCAACGTGACGCAGGTCGTTCCGCCACAATCCTCGACGGCACTGGCCGAGCGCCACGATGCGGTTCATAGCCGGTCTTCTGGACGGCCGCGGTAGCGGCCGAAGCGACCGCACAATGCCGATGAGCGGACATCCGCTCGTGCCCGGGTGCCCGACGCCAGTCCCGGTCGCGCGTGGCTGCAACTACGCCGCGCACCTACTGCCGGCGTGTGAAGGCCAACAGTCAGCGGTGTGCGATCTGGCACCAGTAGGTGGTCGCGACGAGCGGTGGGGCCGCCGCAGCGAGCCGCGTTGGGAGCCAACTTTATACAAACTTGCCGCTTTGAGGGCGCTTGTGCTCCACTATCACGCGAAGTCCGTGTTATCTTCGACGTCATGTCCGGCGCACTCCGACTCTCAGGTCTGCCGGAGGAAATCGGTCATGAGGAAGACTTGTGGAAGGTCCTGGGGCGCCTCGAGCACGAGCAACTCGAGCTGAAGTCGTCAGCCAACCACCTGACCGAGCCGATCTCTTCCTTCGCCATGACCGATGGCGGACTGATCGTCTTGGGCATCGACGACAAGCGTCGGCTCGTCGGCTGCGAGATGACCCAGCAGGTACTAGACCGAGTGCGCCGGGCTGCACACGGCTGCGGTGTGGACATTCAGATGAAGGCCATCAAGGTCGCTGGCGTACCTCTGACAGTGGTGGCCGTACCGGAGGTCCGCGGTCGGATCGTGACGACTCCCGACGGCCGGCTCCTGCGAAGGGTCGGGAGTGACAGCGTCCCGCTGGTAGGTGACGCCATGGCGCGCTTCGTACGCGAGCGCGAAGACCGCGCCGCCGAGGACGAGGCATTGCCAATCTTCGACGCCGCGGACTTCGATGTCGATCTGGTTAACAGTGCACTCGCACAGGACGCCCGTCCTCGGGTCGGGGCGCCCGAACTCCTACGGGGCCTCATCGATCTCGGCGTGGCCCTCCCGCAGTCACCTCCCGCGGACGCGCAGGTGACGGTCGCGGCAGCCCTCCTCTTCGCGAAGGAGCCTGAGCGGTTCGTGCCTGGCGCGACGCTTCAGGTCATTCGCCGAGTTGGCGTAGGGCCTGGGCCGGGACCGACGGAGGCGCGAGAGGAGTTGAGTGGTCCTCTGACCCAGGTGCTGGACGACGCCCTCGCCTTCATCGGTAAGCACACGAAGCGCTACCAAGTGGTGCAAGGAACGCGCCGCACTGTCTTGCCTGAGTACCCCGTTGAGGTTCTGCGCGAGGCGCTCCTGAACGCCCTCGCGCACCGGGACTACGGCTTGAAGAGCGGCACCATCGACGTCACCGTCTGGGACGATCGCGTAGAGGTTCGTAGTCCGGGCTCACTCCCAGGCCCCATCACCATCGACAACATGCGGAGCGAGCATTACTCGCGAAACCGCCGGCTGATGCGAGTCCTCAAGCTCTTGGGCCTGGTCGAGGAGTATGGCGAGGGTGTCGACCGGATGATTCAGCAGATGGAGGCGCGGCTGATGGAGCCTCCGATGTTCGCTGCGACGCCGACGTCGGTGACGGTGACACTGCGCAATCGGTTCCTCATCGATGTCGAAGATCAAGCTTGGCTAGCCCTGCTAGGTCACCTAGATCTGTCTCCCAGTGAGCGACGTGCGCTCGTGGTGGCGCGCCGCGAGGGGGGAGTGACGCCGCGCAGACTGAGACGGCTGATGCCGGCGGTGGATGTCGACGCCGTTCTGCGAACTGCTGTCGTCAAGGGTCTGCTGATTCGCGCGGGGCAAGCAGGCGGCGCCCGATACCAGCTCTCGGACGAGTTGGTCATGCGGGCAGGTTCCTCGGGGCTTGAGGCGCAGAGCCGGAAGCGCCAGATGCTTTTGGACGAGATGCAGCGGCAGGGGAGCGTGTCCACCGCCGAGGGCGCGGACCTGCTCGGCGAGGACATGGCGACCGTCCGGCACCTGTTGAATGATCTAGTCCTAGCTGGTCTCGCGAGGGCCGACGGCCGCACGCGGGCTCGACGGTACGTGCCAACCTTTGACAGCTGACAGCCTTGTAATTCGGCACTTCGCTTCGAAGGACATACCGTGGTTCATATGGCGTGCAACTTTGGCCTATCCGGAGGCACGGGAGCCGCGGGGGCCGCACGACGATGGTCGCCGCAGCATCAGAGCTATTGCCCCCCGCATCTGCATGTCCCTAGCGGGAGTTTCCTGGCTTTCTTGATCGTTTAGGCGTTTCCCCTGGTGGGGCGGGGTTTTGTGCCGGTGGGGTGTAGTACCTAAGTCGGGTGTGGTGCCGGTCAGCGGGTGGGTGCGTAGCGGTCGATCGCGAACAGTTCGGCGAGGTGCTGCTGGGTGGGGTTCATGTCGGTGAGCATGCGTCGTGCTCGGGGACGGCCCTTGCCGCCGTCGTGATAGAGCAGCACGGTCTCCTCGATGCCGCCCAGGGTGGCGAGAAGTTCGCGCACGGAGAGGTCCAGTCCGGCGCGGCGGGCTTCGCGGCGCATCAGGTGGGTGGTGGTGAGCGCGAGGACGCAGTAGAAGACGTGGACGCGGATCTTGGAGTCGGTCCAGTGGTGCATCGGGCCGAAGGACACCACGTGGGGGTCTTTCATCTGCCGGAACCCGGATTCGACCTCGTTCTGGGAGCGGTAGGCGGCCACGACGTCGCGGGTGGGCCAGTCGTCGCGGTTGGTGAACAGGACCCGCTTGCCGAACAGGGTGCCCTCTAGCTAGGCCAGGCATCGGGGACGTGGTTGACGAAGCGTGCGATGTGCTGATTCCGCGCTGGGGTCGGCCACTCGCGTCTGCGGGACGTCCACCCAAAGGTCGCGCCGGGTCCCGCCGCGGCCCGGCCCTGCGAGATCCGAACGACCCGCCTGCCGAGGTAGGTAGAGCCGCGGCCGAAGACGGTCGCGAGGGCCTCAGGTGCGCGTTTAGGGCCCTCGAATTCGGCTGGTACGGATCGACGCTCGTGACGACGATGCGCGCCACAACCTTCCCCGGGTCGGGTGCCAGCGGCCGGCGTTCAAGCACCTGCTCGCCGGGAACCGGTGAGGGGCCCGGTCTGCGGTTCAGGACGATGACGTCGGCACGGCTCGGCACGGACATGTCCAAGGCCTTCGCTTGCGGCCCGATCCCGTCGGAGTGCGGGCTGTCACATTGTTCCTCGATACGCAGGACTGGTCATGCACTGGCCCGGCCTGTCGACTGCACACCGCGGAGCGGCGAACGCGGGCACGCTCGGCGAGCGCGTCGCTTCGTGCCTCGAACGCCGCTGCCCGGATCGCGGCCGGGCCGTTCCTCACACCTGCAGTCTCGTAGCCGCGGTCACTGACGACTACCGGGCTACTCCCGACGATCGGCTATGCGCCTCTGGACTTCGACGATGAGCGGCGCGAGTGTGGACGCCACGAAACGGTGCCGGTGGCGTTGACATGGTCCATCGGCATCAAGGGAGAGGAGCCGGATCGTGGACATGAAGCTTGAGGTTGTGGTGGTGCCGGTGGCCGACGTGGACAGGGCCAAGAACTTCTACGCGGCGCTCGGGTGGCGGGAGGACGCCGACTTCGCCACCGGTGCGGACTTCCGGGTGGTGCAGTCGACACCTCCGGGTTCGGCGTGCTCGGTCATCTTCGGCACCGGAGTCACCTCGGCCGCCCCTGGCTCGGCGGACGGCCTGCAACTGGTCGTGGACGACATCGAGGCGGCCCGGGACGAGCTGGCGAGCCGAGGCGCGAAGGCCAGCGAGGTCTTCCACGACGCGGGCGGGGTGTTTCACCACGCCGGGACCACTGGGCGGGTGCCGGGCCCGACGTCGGACCACCAGAGCTACGGCTCGTGGGTCTCATTCAGCGACCCGGACGGCAACACCTGGTTCGTCCAGGAGGTCACCACGCGCCTGCCCGGCCGCGTGACGTCCGCGCCGGCGGCATACGACTCCGCCGCAGACCTGGCCGCGGCGCTGCGCCGCGCGGCCGCCGCGCACGGAAAGCACGAGGCGGAAACCGGGCAGGCCGACCCGGACTGGCCGGACTGGTACGCGCAGTACATGGTCGACGAGCGGAACGCGCAGGCGACCGGCGCGTGAACGGCTACGCCTACGACGTGATCGTCGTGGGGGCCGGCTCGCCGGGCGAGCACTGCGCCGGCGAGCTGGCCGACGGCCGCCTGCGGGTGGCGGTGGTCGAGCGGGAGCTGGCCGGGGGCGAGTGCTCGTACTGGGCCTGCATCCCGTCCAAGACGCTGCTGCGCCCCGGCGAGGCGGTGCACCAGGCGCGGGAGGTTGGTGCCACCGCGCGGGTGGACGTCGCGGCCGCGCTGGCCTGGCGGGACTTCATGGTCTCGGACTACTCCGACGCCGGGCAGCAGGCCTGGCTGGCGGGCAGGGGCATCGACCTGATCCGCGGCACCGGCCGGCTGGCCGGGCCGGGAGTGGTCGAGGTCGACGGCGTGCAGTACACCGCGGAGCATGTCGTGCTGGCGACCGGCTCGGATCCGGTCGTGCCTCCGGTCCCGGGCCTGCGGGAGCTGGAGGGCATCTGGACCAACCGCGAGGTGACCGGCATGAAGGCCGTGCCGCGCCGCCTGCTCATCCTCGGCGGCGGGCCGGTCGGGGCCGAGATGGCTCAGGCCGTGCGCCGCCTGGGCGGCGAGGTGGCCCTCGTCGAGTCCGCCGGGCACGTGCTGGCCCGCGAGCCCGCGCCCCTGGGCGAGGCACTCGGCGAGCGCTGCGCCGTGATGGCATCGAGTTGCTGCTCGGCGCGCATGCAGCCGCCGCGCGCCGCGACGGCCCCGACTACGTCCTGGTCCTCCACGACGGCCGTGAACTGCGCGGCGACCGGCTCCTGGTCGCCACCGGCCGACGCCCGCGGGTGGCCGGGCTCGGCCTGGAGACGGCCGGCGCCTCGTTCGACGAGCACGGCGTCCGGGTGGACCCGCACCTGCGGGCCGGCGAGCGCCTGTGGGCCATAGGCGACGTCACCGGGGTGCGGCTGCTGACCCACGTCGGCAAGTTGCCGCGGTCGGCGCCACCGAGGCCCGGTTCAGCGTTACCGCGCTGGTGTCCGAGGTGGCCAGGACGGCCACCTACACGCACGCCTACGCCGAGTCGAGCGGCTTCCTGACGCTGCTCAGCGACGGTGAACGGCTGACCGGCGGCTACGCGCTCGGCCCCGAGGCGGGTGAGTGGCTGCAGCAGGCCACGCTGGCCATCCGCGCCCGAGTCCCGCTCGATGTGCTGCGCGATGTCATCCAGCCGTTCCCCACCTTCTCAGAGATCTACGTCAAGGCACTGAAGGCGCTGCGCAGCGAGATCATGGCGGACCGCGACCCGGTCCGGGCGGATGCGCGGTGAGCGTCTGCCGCCTCATGCGCGTGCGCACGGTACCAGCCTGCTGATGATCGTCATGGCTGGCCACTGAGTCGCGGCGGCGTTCGTCACCGGATCGTACGTCACCGATGGCCGCGCGGCCGCCCCCAGAAGTGGCCGCGGGGGCCGGAAGCCGGGCAGCGCCCCGGCCCGCCCCGGACCCGGCGACATCGTGCTCCGGCACCAGACATCGGAGGAATCATGACCACCGCATCCGCCGTCCCTGCCATCCAGCGCGAGCCCGGTCTGCACGGGCAGACCGTTGTCGTGATCGGCGGCAGCGCCGGCATCGGGCTCGAGACGGCCCGCCGAGCCCGCGCCGCGGGCGCCAGCGTCGTCCTGACCGGCCGCGATCCCGATCGCCTCGAGCGGGCCGCGGCCGAACTGGGCGCGCTGCATAGTGTGGCCTTCGACGCCACCAATCCGGCCGCTCTCGAGCGATTCTTCGGGGACCTGCCCAAACCGATCGACCATGTGATGGTCACGGCCGGCCGTCCGTACTACGGGCGCCTGGCCGAGGTCGACGTCGAGCAGGCGCGACGGTCACTGGACGAGCACCTGTGGCTGCCCATCAACGTGGCCCGTCACGCCGTCGGCACGGTGCAGCCCGGCGGCACACGGGCAGCGATCACAGGGTCGTTCGGTTGCCTGGCGCATGCGGACATCTGGCCCGTAGGCGCCGGGGCGAAGCCGTGCGTCAGCACGCCGGCCGCGGGCTCGCCGCCACCGTCCCTAGTCGCCACCGCCGGCGGTCGGCCACCGCGCGGTCCGCTTCTGGAGAAAGGCGTCGATGCCTTCCGTCGCGTCGGGGGCAGAGAGGTCCCGCACCATGGCGTCCGCTGCCACCGCGTAGGCCG
This sequence comes from uncultured Actinomycetota bacterium, assembly GCA_963814355.1. Taxonomy (GTDB): domain Bacteria; phylum Actinomycetota; class Actinomycetes; order JADGOV01; family JADGOV01; genus JADGOV01. The sequence goes on from CAWFCZ010000018.1 coordinate 609,432, forward strand.
TGTCGAGGGTCTGGTCGATCTGCGTGTAGAAGGTGCGCTTGCCGTTCGCCATCACGGCGGCGGAGCGGGCGAGGAGCGCCGCCGCGAGTTCGTCGACCTCGGCGTCGAGACGCTCGGCCGCGACCACCCGGTTGACGAGTCCCCAGTCGAGGGCGGTGGCGGCGTCGATGGGTGTCCCGGTGAGCAGCATCTCCATGGCCCGCTTGCGGCCGACGGATCTAGCGACTCCGACGGCGGGCGTCGAGCAGAACACGCCAATGTTGACGCCCGGCAGTGCGAAGCGCGCGGTGTCAGCGGCGACGGCGAGATCACACATCGACACGAGTTGACACCTGGCCGCCGTCGCGATGCCGTGCACCCGAGCGATGACGGGCTGGGGAATCCGGGTCAACGTGACCATCAGGTGGTTGCACTCGGCGAACAGCGCAGCCTGCCAGGCCGCGTCGCCCGTGTTGCGCCCGCATCTCCGGGAGGTCGTGACCCGCGCAGAATCCGCGGCCCTCGGCAGCGAGGACGACGACGCGCGCCGTGACGTCCCCAGCCACGGCGTCGAGCTCCGCCTGCAGCGCGGCGATCCCCGCACGGGACAGGGGGTTGTAGCGGTCGCCGCGGCTGAGCGTGAGCCGGACGACGCCGTCAGCACGCTCGCACCGGACCAGGGGGCGCTCCTGCCCGGCCTCAGTCATCGTCGTAGGTGTGCTGGCGGTCTCGACCATGACGTGATTCCTCCTCGATCACAGGCCACCTCCGCCTACTCGATCGCCGCCGCGGAGCGAGAGCGTTCGCGCAGGACGTGCTTCTGAATCTTGACCGTCGAGGTCTTCGGAATCTCAGTGAAGACCAGGGTCCGGGGAACCTTGAAGCCCGGCAACAGTCGCCGGCAGTGCTCGATCAACTCGGCCTCCGACAGAGACGCCCCGGGCTGCAGTTCCACATAGGCGCAGGGGTCTCGCCCCACGTCTCATCGGCCTGCCCGACGACCCCGGCAAAGGCGACCGCGGGCTGGCGGTACAGCGCCTCCTCGACCTCCACCGACGAGATGTTCTCGCCCCCGGAGATGATGACGTCCTTGGCCCGATCCTTGATCTTCACGTAACCGTCCGGTTCCCGTACAGCCAGGTCGCCGGAGTGGAACCAGCCGCCCGCGAACGCCTCCTCGGTGGCATCGGCGTTCTTGAAGTACCCCATCATCGTGATGTTGCCGCGGAAGACGATCTCACCGACCGTCTCGCCGTCCGCCGGCACCTCGTCGCCGGTGGCCGGGTCGATGACGGTCATCGTGTCCTGGAGCAGGTAGCGGACGCCCTGGCGCCCGTTGTGTCGGGCGCGGGTCGGGCCGTCGAGCTCCGCCCACGAGGCATGTTTGGCGCAGACCGTGGCGGGCCCGTAAACCTCGGTCAGTCCGTAGACATGGGTAAGGTCGATGCCGAGCCGTTCGGCGCGCTCGAAGGTGCGCGCCGGAGGAGGCGCGGCCGCGATCATCGCGCGGACCTCGTGGTCGAGGGTCGCCAGCAGGTCCGGAGGAGCGTCGATGAGCAGGTTGTGGACGACGGGGGCACCGCAGTAGTGGGTGACGCGGTGCTTTGCGATCGGACTGTAGATCGCCGCCGCCTCCACGGCGCGGAGGCAGACGTTCGTACCGGCGTTCGCCGCCATCGTCCATGGGAAGCACCACCCGTTGCAGTGGTACATCGGCAGCGTCCACAAGTACACGCTGTGCCGCGGCATGTCCCAGGTGAGGATGTTCCCGACGGCGTTGAGGTGGGCGCCACGGTGGTGTACGACGACGCCCTTCGGGTCGCCCGTCGTACCGGAGGTGTAGTTCAGGGAGATCGGCTGCCACTCGTCGGCGGGCTGGTCCGGCGCGTAGCCGGGGTCCCCGGACGCGAGCAGCGACTCGTAGTCCCGCGTGCCGATGTGCTCGCCCGGCCCGGCGTACTCAGAGTCGTCGACGTCGAGTACGGTCGGGGCCGCTCCAGCGGAGCCACGGCCCTCGCGGCGAGGTCGCTGAAGGCGCGATCAACGAGCAGGACCTTCGCCTCGCAGTGTCTGAGGATGAACATGATGGCAGCGGCGTCGAGCCGGGTGTTGAGCGGCACGAGCCGGTGCGCAGCGACGTGCTCACCTTCACCGACGTCCTCGATGAGCCCCTGTACCAGCTGGTGCGCCAGCAGTTGCTCGCGCACGAGCTGGAAAAGGCCGGCGCGGAGGGCACCCAGCGGGTACGGGTCGTGCATGTCTCCCCGGCCGGCAACGACGCCTACCAGACGTCGCTGGCGCGGAACCGTACTGGGAGCTCGGCCGCGACCGTCACCGACGTGTGGCAGCGGCTGCTGCGTGCGAGCGACCGGTTCGTCTCGGTCGACAGCTCGACGTTCTGGAATCCGGAGGTGACCTCGCGCGAGTACCTGTCTCGGTACGCCGACGTTGTGATCCGGTGTTTGCAGGACTTCTTGGACGCGTTCGGCGTCACCGACACGTTCGCGCTCGAGGACGCGCTGGACGTGGAAGGTGACGTGCAGCTGTTCGATGAGGGCTTCGATGTGCTCGCCGGGTGCGAGGGCATCGGCCTGTCGTATCCGTTCACGCTGGCCGAGGTGCTTGACGTGACCGGCGACCTGTGAGGGACATCCGTCGTGCGCGACATCACCGCCAGGACGCGGCGCCATGGTCACCGCGGCGACCCGCAGTTGCGCTCCGGCAGTGGCGCCAACGGCGCCGTCCACGGCGCCGCGGCGCGGAGCTGGAACGGGCGCCGCGCCGGCTCGCGGCTTGCCCGCCGGGCTCCGTGGTCGCCACCCGGCATTCGACCTAGGCCCCGGTCCGCTGCGTGATCGGTGCGGCCGGCCCCGCTGCACCGGTGCTGCTACCTACCCTGGACCCTCATCGCGACCCACCACGCGGCGATCGTCCGCTCGGACGAGGCCGGCGCCGGGTCGGTCGCACTCCCGTCGATCTTCATCGGCATCTACCGGCTACACCGCCGCTCGCGCCGCCGCCCGTCGACGCAGAAGCGGTGCGGGACCGCCGCGACCGGCGTCGCCACGGTGCTGCTGGGTCGCCTTCAGTGACGGCAGGCCGAGATGTGGGATGACGCGTTGTTCGGCGGCTGACGCCGTCGCCGCCGTAGGCTGCGCCGGATGCTGAGCCACATGCAGTTGTGCGGTGCGCTCCAGACGTGGGGGCGCCCGCGAGGTCGACGACCGCGGCGACTGGGTGAACTCGGTGTCCAGCCGTGTGATCCGGTGTGAGTTCGAAGGTCGGCGAGCGGTTGCCGTCGCCGCGGATGCCGACTCCACGACGCAGATCGGTGCGCTGCTCGACCTGCTGGATCTGCACCTGACCGGAAACGGCCGCTACTGCGGTGCCTATGTCGCTGACGACGAGGTCGCGCTGCTGATCACGCAGAGCCCGTCACGGCCGGTGTCAATCGAGGTCACCGACGCGGTCGCGACGCTGATCGCGGCGATGCGCGGCGGCCCACGAGTGCTGACGTACATCGTCCGTGACGCTGCTGGTCCGGACCTCTACGACCACGATGCGCCTGACTTCAGCACCGACGCGTACTACCGCAGTTACGCCGGACTGCTCGCAGCGGTCGCCCCGGACCCACCCGATCTGCTGCGACGCGTCCACGAGGCAGCTGGTTCGCCGGAGGAGCTGCGCGCATACCCGATGCTGGGCGAACCCGTGGTGGTCGCTGCGGCTCGAAGGCCTCGAGCTCGGTCAGATCCGCCCGGGTCGGGGCTGCGTGGACGTGGGGAAGGTCGGCAAGACCGGCCACAACAGCGCGGCGCGCAACGCTTGGGTCGCCGCGGCCGGCACCGACCAACGGATAGCCTACGACGGTGGCGACGACGCCGTTCGACGGGCGGCGTCGGCGATCCGGGCGTTCGCGGCGACGTGGCTGCCGAATGCGGACAGCGCCGCGGGCAGGCCGAAGCATAACGAGCACGCTCTGGAGTCGCGCATCCTGCGCGGCAAGGCGCCGGTGACGACGAGTACCCGGGACGAGGCTCGACCTCATCCGCGGCGAGGACGGGATCGTCAACTGGGGTAGCCAGTTCCCGACACGGTGGGGACGCGTCACTACCAACGCCGCTCGCTACCTCGACGCGCTGCTGTGTGACGGTCGCATCCCGTGGGCGATCGAGATGAAAGTGGAAGGCAGCGGCGGTGTCGGCCAGTACGACCGGCATGCGCTCGGGCAGGCCGTGCTGTACCGGCAGTTCATCCGCCAAGCTAGGGCGCTGCACTTCTGGTTCGACGATCAGGGCCTCGACGCGACAGGGTGTAAGGCGGCGGTGGTAGTTCCCGATCTCGCGCAGCGTTCGTGGGCCCAGCGGCTGAGCAGACTATGCACGTTTTTCGACGTGGACTTCATCGAGGTGCCTGCGATCCACGCGAACGTACGGTGAGAAACGGTGGTCCACACCCATTCGAACGTCGCGCCGAGCACCACCTTGCGTCGGACGCGCACGACAACGGAGTCATGACGCCGCCGGTAGTGGCCGCCCCGTGGACGGGGCTGTCGGATGCGGGCGTCTCCGTGCGGCGCCAGTGCACCGCCCCTACGCCTGCAGCGGTGAGGGCCGCTGCTAGCTAGTAGGCGATGCTGATGTGCTCGCGGTGGTGGGCTGGCGTCTCGATCTCGTCGACGACCGCGATCGCGAAGTCCGCGCCCGAGATGTTCGAGCCGCCGTCGCCATCGAAGAGCGCCACTTCGCCGCCGATCCGGTAGGTGCCGGTCCGTTCCCCCGGTGCCCAGGCGCCGTAGGCCCCGGCCGGGCTGACGAAGACCCAGTCGAGTTCCCCGGGCGCGCTGTTGAAGAGCAGGACGCGAGTCGCCTCGCCCTCCAGCGCCTCCTCGCGGTACTGCTCCGCGACCTCACCCTCGACGAAGCGCGGCGCGCCGGCGACGGGCCGGAGCGAGCTGAAGCCGCCGATCTGCACGTAGCGGGCGCCGGCTCCGGCAGAGAGCCGTGCCAGCTCGCCGTAGACCTCGACCAGGCGGCCGGCCATGTCGCCGCGCGGGGAGAGCGTCGCGACCACCGCATCAGCACCGGGAACGACCCGCCGCGCCAGGTGCTCCGCCGCGCCCACCTCGTACCGCACGCCCTCGATGCGGGCCTGCGGCTCGGACCGGCTCACCGAAACGACCTGATGGCCGCGAGACGCCGCCTCGCGGACGATGTTCGCCCCGGTGTAACCAGTTCCTCCGAAGACCACGATGTTCGCCATGTGCCTCGCTCCGTTGCGCTACTCATTGGGTGGTTGTCCGGTCAAGCAGCGGCGCAAGCTGGACATTCCCCAGGCCGCCCGGCTCCTGCGCACCACGAGCGCGCGCCGCCTCCACGCCGACAATCCTGAGCCCGGTTCGACGAGCTGGCCGATGACCTCGACCGGACACAGCCCAGAGCGAGAACACCGAGGACCTGACCCACATCGCAGCCACCTCGGCGACCGGCCGCGCGGTCCACGACCGGCTCCGCCAGGCCGTGGACCTCGCTCGAGCAAGAGGCCGGTCCTGGAACCAGATCATCATTGCCCCCGGTGTCTCCCGACAAACGGCCCGACAGCGGTTCACCGCCAAGACCTCCGCCTGAGAGCGCCAACCCTCGCGAACCTCTTGTCGCACGTCGCGCGCTTCTGCCTCGCCAGCCGCCCGAGACCGGCCATAAGCGCTGCTCCTGCTCGGAGGCGCGTTGTGCCCGGCGGGTGCACCGAACGCAGCGACCAGATCCCGCCACCGGCTGACCGGCCCGCTGGGGGTCCCGGCTGGAGTCGGCGGCGTCCCGTTCGGCTCGGGCGTTCCTTGGTAGTCGGCCGGGACGCCGGGGCCGACCGCGGCCTCGAACGCTCGTGAGTCGGTGAACTGTCCGCCGTGGGTGGGCCACGACAGGTCGGGGTGGTCGGCGCCAACTGCCGGCGGGCGCGCGGTGGCCGGACCGTATCGCCGATGTTGGGGCAGCGTCTGGGGCTTCTCCGAGCGGCCGAGCCGGCCGCCACGGCACACCTGGTAGTCGACGGCGAACGTGGAGGCGCCGTCGGGGTGAGCGGCGCGCTGGCGTCTGCCGATGCGTTCGGCGAGTGGAGTCCTGCCACGGCATGGGTAGGCGGGGAGCCACGGGCCGGCCGCCGCGGTCTGCCGGTCCACCCTGGGGCTCGGCGGCCAGGGCAGCCGGGGATAGCGTCGGGACGGTTCGGGTGCTGGCGAGGGAGGCCGGAACGCGATGTGTGGCCGGTATGTGTCGGTGGCTGACCGGGCGGACCTGCTGAAGGTTTACCGGGCCACCGGTCCAGGGGACGGCAAGCAGTTGGCGCCGTCGTGGAACGTGGCGCCGACGAGCAAGGTCTATGCCGTCGTCGAACGCCAGCCGCAGGCCGGGGCCGGGGTCGTGCGGGAGGTACGCGCGGTGCGGTGGGGTCTGGTGCCGGCCTGGTGGAAACCGGGCATCGACCCGAAGACCAACAAACCGAAGGTCATGCCGTCGCTGCACAACGCTCGGGCCGACCGGGTCGCCACCGCGCCGTCGTGGCGGGGCCCGCTGGCCAGGCGCCGGGCGGTTCTTCCGGCCGCCGGCTACTACGAGTGGCTGCCGGGCGAGGACGCCGACGGGAAGCGGTTCAAGCAGCCGTATTACATCCATCCGGCCGACGGGCTGCTGTCGTTCGCCGGGCTGTACGAGCTGTGGCCGGACCCGGCGAAGGAGGAGAACGACCCGGACCGGTGGCTGTGGTCGGCGGCGATCATCACACACCATGCCACCTGGCTGGCCGGGGTGATGAACGACCGCACCCCGGTGATCCTGCCCGCGGACCGGATCGACGGCTGGCTGGACCCGACGCTGACCGACAAGGCCGCGGTCCAGGAGCTGATCGGCGGGATCGCGCACGAGCCGCTGCAGGTGCGGGCGGTCTCCACTGCGGTCAATACGACCGGCCGCGGTGGTTCCCGTGGACCGGAACTGATCGAGCCGATCGACGACCACGGCGACCAGCCCCTGCAGCTGGTCCCCGCCTTAACGGGCTAGCCCGGCTCGGGCATCGTCATCTCGACGCGCAGCCCCAGCAGCCGGATCGGTCGTCCCGCCTGGCGTTTGGCGAGCAGGGCCAGGGTCTCGGCGAGGATGACCGTGAGCGTCGGTGGTCGGCTCCGGCAGGGTGCGGCTGAAGGTCTTGGTGAAGAACGGTGCGTACCGGATTTTGGCGGTGAGCCGGACGGCGGGGCGGCCCTCGCGCGCGACATCCGCCAGCACCTCGCCGACGAGCTGACCGATCGCCTCCTCGACCTGCTCGGGTTCGGTGAGGTCCCGCTGGAAGGTGCGCTCCCGGCTGTGCCCGCGCGCCACCCAGGGCGTGTCGTCGACGACGGCCGAGCCGTGGCCACGACCGAGGGCGGCGTACCAGGAACCCATCTGCGGGCCGAACTCTGCGACCGGGATGGCGAGGTCGGCGTCGGCTAGTTCGGCCACCGTGCCGATGCCGTGCTTGGCCAGCCGCGCCGAGATCCTCGGCCCCACGCCCCACAACTCGATCGTCGGGCGGTGGCCCATCACCTCAAACCAGTTGGCCGCCGTCAACCGGAACACCCCGCGGGGTTTGCCGAACCGGGTGGCGATCTTCGCTCGGATCTTGTTGTCGCCGATCCCCACCGAGCAGTGCAGCCGGGTGGCCGCCAGCACCTCGGTCTGCACCCGGCGGGCGACCGCCTCCGGGTCGCCGGTCTGCACGCCGAGGAACGCCTCGTCCCAACCCAGGACCTCCACGACGGCGCCGTCCATGCCCCGCAGCACCCCCATGACCTGCGCCGAGGCCGCCTCGTACGCCCCAGCGTCGACCGGCAGGATGACCGCGCTCGGCGCCTTGCGCGCCGCCAGCCGCAACGACATGCCCGACCCGACGCCGAACACGCGTGCCTCGTAGGAGGCCGTCGAGACGACCGCGCGTTCCCTCGGGTCGCCGCGACCGCCGACGATCAACGGCACGCCGGCCAGCTCCGGACGACGCAGCACCTCGACCGCCGCGATGAACTGGTCGAGGTCAACATGCAGCACCCAGGGGCGCACGCCGTCCACCTTCCCCAGTCTGACCCCGATCGGGCACCCGGTGACTGGTCGACCGGGTCGTCGACCAACCCGCCATCGGACACGCCACCTGGTAGACGAGGGCCCCGCCGGCCAGCTGCAGCTGACGAGCGACCGCGCTGCGCGGCTGATCCGCCGACCAGCACGTCGAGGTGGCCGACCTGCTCGCGTCGGACGGCGCTCCTGCACGGACATCAGTTCGATCTTGAGTTGCTCGTTGAGTGGTTCAGTCGCGGTCGCCAGAAGCAAGATCAGGGCGACCCGCGCCGCCAAGAAGCCCAAGGCGGACAAGAACATCAAGATCAGCGAGCAGGCGGCGGCGGGCAGCGGGGGTCAGCGCGAGCACGGCGAAGAGCCACAGCAGCGGCAGCGCCCCCCGCGTCCTCACCGCCGGGCCTGAGTGCGCAACAACCTGCCGCCGTAGATGGCTCTCGGTGCGGCGGCGCTACGTCAGCTGCTTTCCTTCGGCTGCGTCTCGGTCGCCGTCTCACGCTCTACCTCGTACGCCGTTGGCGCGTCGATCACCGACCAAATCGCGTCGGCAACCCAGTACGTTCGCCCGCCTCGCCCCCAGGCGCCGACCTCTCGCAACCAGCCGCGGGCCACCGCGTCGCGGATCAGGTTTCGCGCACCCTGATTCGTCACGTCGAGCGCACGCTCCACCCGAACTACCGTGACGAACGGATTGGAGAAGAGCAGGTCGACCACTCCGCCGATCCTCGAGCGTGCCGTCGCGACCTCGGCGCGGTATGCCTCGCGGATCTCCACGAGCTGTGCCGCACGAGCGACAGCGTCGTCGGCTTGACTGGCCACCGCCTGCAAGAAGAAGACCAGCCAGCCCCTTATGTCACCGTCTTCGCGGACGGCCTGAAGCCGGTCGTAGTACTCGCGGCGGTGCGTCTCGAGGTACCCGGACAGATAGAGCAGCGGGGAGGAGAGGCGGTTCTCCTTCATCAGCAGCAGCCCGATGAGCAGCCGGCCTATGCGGCCGTTGCCGTCGAGGAACGGGTGGATCGTCTCGAATTGGTAGTGCATCAGCGCGCAGCGGAGGAGGGTCGGCATCCGCATGTCCTCGTGAAGGAAGTGCTCCCAGTCGGACAGCAATTCGCCCAGGTGCTCGGGCAGCGGCGGGACGTACATGGCGGTCTCGGGTGTCGCCCGTCCGCCGCCGACCCAGACGGGCGTGCGGCGGATCTCGCCCGGCAGCTTCTCCTCGCCCCGGACGCCCTGCATGAGGACCCGGTGCGCTTCGCACACCAGTCGCGTGCTCAGCGGTAGCCGGTTCGCGGCGTCGACCGCATAGTGAGTAGCTGAGATGTACCGTTCGACCTCGGCGACATTCTCGTCGCGGATCTTGCCTCCGGACGCCTCAGCTTGCAGGACGTCCGACAGGGACGCCTCAGTCCCCTCGATGCGGCTGCTCGCTAGTGCCTCGCGGGTGAGGTAAGGGCCAACGAGGAGCTGTGGGTCGCGGATCAGCCGGCCGAGGCCCTGGAGGTGACCGAGGGCGGCGTCTGCCTGGGACAGGGCATAGACGGTTTCGTTGTCCAACTCGATGCTCCGAGGCATCGTGGCGGGCAGGAAGTACCAGAAGGCCCACCTGTCGCCGGCGCGCCGCTTCGGCTCGCCGAACTCGTTGCTGGTGAACTGCTCCGGCCTCATGTGCGTGATCTTACAACTGGTTGGCCGTTTACTTGGAAGTTGGACGCGTCTTCGCAAGTCGTCTTGGACAGTCCTGTGGATACTCCAAAGGACGCCGGTTCCCCCTTGGGAGATCATCTCGACGCTCCAACTCCGGCGTCACGGGCGCTGCGGGGTCGGACAGGCGAGTGAACCATAGGCGTTACGAAACGCCCACATTCGGATCACAGGTTAGATGCATGACCTCTAAAATGCGCGAGGCCGGCCTCCAGCTTGAGTGCTACGGGCCGACTACGGTCGGCTCCTCGGTCCCATGCGGGAGTCTGGCATTCGCTATGGCCTGAAGCACGGGGTCGACCGGCTCTCCTCGGGCTTCCGCGCGCTCGACCTTGAGCTTCGCCGCAGCGACCTCGGCCGCGGATACTCGCATGCGCGCGTGACGTGCGGACAGTCCAGGGACGCGATCATCGACCATCAAGGGCCTCCCTCCACCTCTACATCGATCGTACGGCCAGGCTCCAACTCGCGGTACACCTCTGCCGGCTCCGCTACCACGGCGTCCGCGACTGCGTCGATGAACGCTTGGTCCGCCGGGGTCTGCAGTAGCGGGAGCTTGCTCATGGCACGCAGCGTCGCTATGCCCAGGACCCCCGCGCGAGGGTTCGCCGAGATCGCCTGCTCCGCTGCCCAACGGACCGACCTCAGCAGCTCCTCGCGGCGGGCTCGATCGTCGAGCTCCTTCGTGCCGACCCGAGTGACGCGATGACCGATGAGCACGCCGAGAAGTAGCAGGAGGGGGCTGGTGATCGCTATCGCTACCGTGAACCATGTCGGTACGCCAGCAGAGGACCCCGCACTAGCGGCCCGTACGAACGCCCAGTCTTCGCCAGGCAAAACCCCAGCTCCTTGACCGGTGCTCGAGTGCTGGGGCTACAGTACGACGACTTGAGCAACTGCGTCAGGGGACCCGCGGTGGCTCGTGGGGCTGCCGGTCACATCCTGACCGGTCGCATGGCCGCGCCTTGACGACGCGTACCAGTCTTCTGCCCATGCTGGCCGTGCGACAGTCCGCGCTGACCGGCACCGGCTAGCGATCGCCGCGTTGCCGGCCGCAGCGGCTCGACGGTCACGACGAGAGCACTCAACGCGGAGCCCTGCGGCGGGGTGAGGAACAGGCTCCGGTCCGGGGGCAACGGCCGCTCGCTTTCACCCCGGCTGCGGTGGAGTTGATGACGCTTCCCGGCCATGGTGGCGCAGTAGCGCGTCAAACGGCAGGATCATTGAGCCCGGACCGTCACGACGTCAGGAGGATTTCGATGAAGCTGGGCCTGCATTACTGGAACTACTCGACCCCGTCCGAACCGGCCAGGATTGCCCCCACGCTTGCCGAGACAGCGCGCATCGCCGAGGAGGCGGGGCTGTCCTCGTTCACGGTTATGGATCACTACTTCCAGATGGAGGGGATGGCCTCGGTCGATGAGCCCATGCTGGAGGGCTACACCACGCTGGGCTACCTGGCCGGCAGGACCGACCGGATGACGCTTGGGCTGCTGGTGACCGGGGTGATGTACCGCTACCCAGGGTTGCTAGCCAAGATCGTGACCACCCTCGACGTGCTGTCCGGCGGCCGGGCACGGCTGGGCGTCGGCGCCTCGTGGTACGAGCGTGAGCAGCGAGGGCTAGGGGTACCCGTGGTCCGGGTCGCCGAACGTTTCGAGCGGCTAGAGGAAACGTTGCGGATCTGCCTGCAGATGTGGAGCGAGGACAACGGCCCGTTCCAGGGCCAGCACTACCAGTTGGCCGAGACGCTGTGCGTTCCCCCGCCTATCAGCCAGCCCCACCCGCCGATCATGATCGGCGGCGGCGGCGAGAAGCGGACGCTGTGGCTGGTGGCCCGCTACGCCGACGCGTGCAACGTGTTCGGCACCAACCCCGCCGAGGTCGCGCACAAGTTCGACGTGCTGCGCGAGCGTTGCGTCGACGCCGGTCGGGACTACGACAGCATCCAGAAAACCGTTCTGGTCACACGACCGGCGCTGGTGGACGTCGACGCCTTCGTGGCCGACGTGGTCCAGTACGCGGCACTAGGTGTGGCCGAAGTGCAAATCATGCCGGACCGGCACCCGGTCGAGTTCGCTGAGCAGGTCGCCGAGCTGGTCCTACCAAGGCTAGCTGCCCTTGGTTGATGTGATCCCTGGAGGGAGTGGCACGGTCTGGACGGGCGCCAGCGCGGTGGCCGCCGGCGCCCCCGACACGGGGCTGCCCAGCCATCGAGCACGAACGGAACCTGGTCGACCTCGAGATCGGATACATCACAGGCATACCGACTGGGTAGCTCGCGTCGACCCACCGCCGACCGACGACCAAACAACGCCGTTTCGATGGCCCGTCCGTAAGCGCCGCGCCGGGCGCCGGACCCTGCGTTCTGGACGGCCCAGGCTGGCGACTGCATGTACCGGCCGGACCCAGACACCGGCGCGGTGTCAGCCGACGGCGAGTCCGCCGAGGAAGCGGCGACGGACGACGCGGCGCCCAGCATGATCTGCAAGGCGCTTCACGCGCCGAGGCTACGTGACTTTCTGCCCCCTGACGTCGGCACGGCTCACCCGCGAAAGGAGCCGGCAGCCACCAGGACCCGGACGATCCGCCCGCGGGCGGCCATCAGGTCGCCGGCCCAGAGCACGACGTCGAAGACCAGCCGTTGACCGGACACACCGGTCAACTCGGCCTCCGCGCGGACCTCGGCCCCGACGGGGGTGGGGGCCAGGTGGTCAAGTTCGACTCGGGCGCCCACCGTGGTGTGGCCAGGTTCCAGGTGCCCGGCCATCGCGCGCAGCGTGGCCGCCTCGGCCAGCGCGAGCACGCGTGGGGTACCGAGCACCGCCACCTCACCGCTGCCCAGTGCCGCTGCCGTGTCGGCCTCGGTGACCACGACAGCCACGCTGCCCCGCAGACCCCTAGTGATCGACATGCCCGGTACCCTACGGCGGTGAGCGAGCCGGGGCCGGACGCCTTCTGCGCGTTCTGCGGTCGCCCGGCGACCGCCGTCGACCACGCCGGCTGTCGCAGCGCTCGGGAGTTGGAGCCGCCGCGCTACTGCGGGCGGTGCGGGCGGCGGATGGTCGTCCAGGTGCTCCCGCGCGGGTGGACCGCACGCTGTGTCCGGCACGGCACTGTGACGCCTCCGCCGACCTGACCCTCCGCCGACCTGACCCCCAGGCGACCCGACCCCCAGGCGAGATAGCCCTCAGGCGACCAGGCCGAGGGTACGCATCTGAATGGTCAGGTCGTGCGGGTTGGAGGCCACGGCCAAGGCGGCGTCGAGCGTGATCTCACCGGTGCCGAAGAGCGTGACCAGGTGCTGGTCGAAGGTCTGCATGCCGTAGTACCCGCCTTCGCCGATCAGCGCGGTCAGCGTGGCGGTCTTGGCCGGGTCGCTGATCGCGTCCGCCACCCGGCCGGTGTTGAGGCAGACCTCCAGTGCGACGGTGCGGCCGATGCCGTCGGCCTTGGCGACCAGACGCTGGCACACGATGCCCTTCAGGGCACCGGCCAGGGAAAGCCGGGTCTGTTTCTGTTCGTGCGGCGGGAAGAAGTCGATGATCCGGTTCACCGTCTCGGCGGCGTCGGTGGTGTGCAGCGTGGACATTACGAAATGCCCGGTCTCGGCGGCCGACAGCGCGGCCCGAACGGTTTCCGCGTCGCGCATCTCACCGATCAGGATGACATCCGGATCCTGGCGCATCGCGGCCCGCAGCGCCGTGGTGAAGTTCTCGGTGTCCACCCGTACCTCGCGCTGGTTGACCATGGCGAGCTTGTCGAAGTGCAGAACCTCGATTGGGTCCTCGATGGTCACGATGTGGCACTCGCGCCGGTCATTGATGTGGTCGAGCATGGCGGCCAGGGTGGTCGTCTTCCCCGACCCGGTCGGCCCGGTGACCAGTACCAGTCCGCGCGGTTCCAGCGCCAGCCCCTCGAGAATCTTCGGGAGGTTCAGCTCGGCGATCGACGCCGACCCAACGCCGACCCGGCGGAAGACCAGACCCACCGATCCGCGGGCCCGGAAGGCGTTCACCCGGAACCGGCCCACTCCCGCCGCGGAGTACGCGAAGTCCGCCTCGTTGGTCCGGTCGAACTCGTCGGCCAGATCGGCCCGGAGGACCTGACGCATCATCGCCTCGGTGTCCGCCGCCGCCAACTCCCGCATGTCGAGACGGCGAAGCCGCCCGTCGACCCGGACCCGGGGCGGCGAACCGGTCTTGCAGTGCAGGTCGGACCCCCCGCAGGTAACGAGGGCGAGGAGCAGCGGCTCGATGCAGAGAGGTACGGGCGACGGCTGGTCGGTCACTCTGAGAAGTCTCGGCCGAATCCCGGAGTCCCTTGAGGCGGGGAACCCGGCGCGATCCACTCAGTCGATCACCGCGATGACGTCCCCCTCCTGGACGACGTCCCCCTCGGCGACCCGGAGTTCGACCACCGTGCCGTCCCGCTCGGCGATCAACGGAATCTCCATCTTCATCGATTCCAGGATGACCAGCGGGTCGCCATCGTGGACCTGGTCCCCCACGGCCACAACGATCTTCCAGACGTTGGCGACCATCTCCGCGACGACGTCCTCTGCCACCCTGGTTCCTTTCCTGTGCCACCCTGTTCCGCGGTCTGTCGTTCTCGGCAGCCGCTGGGGCATCCAACCACGGTCAGGGGCTGATCAGGCCCGCATCCGGGCTACCAGGCCGGTGTCGTAGGTCCCGGAGCGGAACTCCGGATCGGCCAGCAACTCGGCGAAGAACGGCAGGTTGGTCTTCAGGCCGGTGATGACGAAGGCCGACACCGCGTGCCGAGCGCGGTCCAGCGCCTGGTCGCGGTCGGTTCCCCAGGTGCAGAGCTTGGCGAGCAGCGGGTCGTAGTAGGGCGTGACGGTGGTGTCGGCCGCGTATCCGGCGTCCAGCCGTACGCCCTCCCCGGTCGGCTCAACCCAGGTCTGGATGCGCCCGGGAGACGGCAGGAAGCGCTTCGGATCCTCGGCGCAGATCCGCAGCTCCAGCGCATGACCCGTCGGCGACACGTCGTCGAGGGGGACCGGCTGCCCGCCGGCGATCCGGAACTGCGCCTCGACCAGGTCGATTCCGGTAACCATCTCGGTGATCGGATGCTCCACTTGCAGCCGGGTGTTCATCTCCAGGAAGACGAAATCCTGGGCCCCCGGGTCGACCAGGCATTCCACGGTGCCGGCGTTGCGGTACCCGACAGCTTCCCCGGCCCGGACGGCGGCCGCCAGCATGCGCCCGCGCAGGTCCGGGCCGAGCGCGGGAGAGGGGGTCTCCTCGGCGACCTTCTGGTGCCGCCGCTGCACCGAGCAGTCCCGCTCCCCCAACGCGACCACCCGCCCGTCGGCCAGCCCGAGGATCTGCACCTCCACGTGTCGGGCGCCCACCACGTAGCGTTCCAACAGGATCGCCGCGTCGCCGAAGAACCGCGCCGCCCGGCTGCGGGCGGTGTCGTAGGCGGCCCGCAGCTCGGCCTCGTCGGCAGCCACGCCCATCCCGATGCCACCACCGCCGGCGGCCGCCTTCACCATCAGCGGGTAGCCCAGTTCACCCGCGGCGGCCACCGCCGCGTCCGCGTCGGGCACCGGCGTCGGGGTACCCGGGGCGACCGGCACGCCCGCCTCGGCCATCAGGTTACGCGCGTTGATCTTGTCGCCGAGACGTTCGATCGCGGTCGGAGCCGGCCCCACCCAAACCAGTCCGGCGGCCTCGACCCGCCGGGCGAACGGTGCGCTCTCGGCAAGGAAGCCGTAACCGGGGTGGATCGCCCGGGCGCCGGTCTGCTTCGCGGCCTCCAGGACGGCGTCCATGTCGAGGTAGGACCGGCCCGGCGGCGGCGGCCCGATCAGCACGGCCTCGTCCGCCTCCCGGACATAGGGCAACTCCTCGTCCGCCTCGGAGTAGACCGCCACCGCGCGCAGCCCGATCCGCTGGGCGGTGCGGATCACCCGCCGGGCGATCTCGCCGCGGTTGGCGACCAGCACGGACTCGAACACCGGCCTACCTCCTTCGGGCCCCCCGACCGGCGAGACTAGCGAGCGTGAGTCTGGTCGTGGTGTCGCTGGCGCTCGCGCTCGGCACCGGGAAGCTGCTCGGGGGCAGCCTCACCCGATTGGCCGGGCTGCCGTGGCGGGGCTGGCCGCTGCTCGCCGCCGCCCTCGCCGTGGAGCTGACCGGTTCGGTGACCGGCGGCCGGTGGTACGCCGCTTCGCTGGCGCTCGGTGCCGCCGTGATGCTGGCCTTCCTGGCCCGCAACCGTGCGGTCCCCGGCGTACCGCTGGTCTGTCTCGGGCTGCTGCTCAACGCGGCCGTCGTCGCCGCGAACGGCGCGATGCCGGTGTCCCGGCCCGCTGCCGCGGCGGCCGGGGTCGACCTTCGGGAGGTGGCCGCCGGAGCCGACCCGCGGCATGAGATCTCCGGCACCGGCACCCGGATGCGCGGCCTGGGCGACGTGCTACCCATACCAGTGCCCGGCCGTCCGGAGGTGGCCAGTCCCGGCGACGCGGTCACGGCGCTCGGCCTGGCGCTGCTCGTGGTGGCCGGGATGCGGCGCGCCCCGGTGCGCTACCGGCCGGGCCTGACCGCGGTCCGCCGCGCGGTCCGCCGGGAGGTACCGTCCAGCCGTCCGATCGGTGAGACACTGATAGCCCACCGAGGGGAGAGAAGGATTTCCGATGGCGAAACGGTCCCGCAAACGCAAGGCCCGCGCGAAGAACAAGGCCAACCACGGTAAGAAGCCGAACGCCTGACCGAAGTCGGGCCGATGTCGTGCCCTCCGGTGCCCTACTCCGCGGTCCCGATTTCGACCCGCACCTCGCGTAGCCGAACGATGACCCGGTCCCGCAGCCCCTCGGGGGCCGGTTCGCCGCCGCAGCAGCGGGCCACCAGCGCCTTGACCTCCTGCTCCAAGCCGTACTGCCGCAGGCAGGGTCCGCATTCCTCGAGATGCTGCCGGATGCGGGAGCGGTCGTGAAGCTGGGCTTCACCGTCGAGGTAGACGTACACCTTTTCGATGACCTCGCGACAGTTCGTGGCGTGCGGATTGCCGCAGCTCATGACGGCTCACCTGCACTTGCCGCCGCGATGGCCTCCGGCAGGCTGGAACCCACCTGGTCCGGCCGGATGAAGCCCCGCTCCACGGCGTACTCCTCCAGCTTGTTTCGCAACGCGCGCCGGCCTCGGTGCAGCCGCGACATCACCGTGCCGATTGGCGTACCCATGATGTCGGCGATCTCCTTGTAGGCGAAGCCCTCCACGTCGGCCAGGTACACCGCCATCCGGAAATCGTCCGGCAACTCCTGCAACGCCGTCTTGATGTCGCCATCCGGTAGATGATCGAGTGCTTCGGTCTCCGCCGAGCGCAACCCGGCGGAGGTGTGCGACTCCGCCCGGGCCAGCTGCCAGTCCTCGACGTTGTCGGTGTCGGCCTGGAGCGGCTCGCGCTGCTTCTTGCGGTAAGAGTTGATGAAGGTATTGGTGAGGATCCGGTACAACCAGGCCTTGAGGTTGGTGCCCTCCTGGAACTGGTGGAACGCGCCGAAAGCCTTGACGAAGGTGTCCTGGACGAGGTCTTCGGCATCCGCCGGGTTACGCGTCATCCGCAGCGCGGCGGAATACAACTGATCGAGGTACGGCAGGGCAGTACGCTCGAAGCGTTCACTACGCTGCTCGAGGGTCTCCGCGACCGCTCCCACCTCCCGTCGTCGACCCGACGGGAACTCACCGCCGGAGACGACCGAGACTACGCCCGCCGCGCTGTGGCGAGGTGGCCGTCCCTCGGTTGCGGACGGACCGCGGCGGGTCCGCCGGCCGCGTCGAGGTCGTGCGCGAAGCCCGGTCACGCTAGGGGGAACGCCCGAGTCATGGGGACGATTCCCGTCCCGCCGGCCCTCCCGCCGGCTCAGGCACCGGGCGACCTATCGCGCCTCAGCCAACGTCTGACACTCCATGCAGCGTGCGGCCTCCGGTCGAGCCTCCAAACGCTCGTCCGGGACGGGCTTTCCGCAATCCACGCAGGTGCCGTAGGTGCCGGAGTCGAGTCGCGCCAGCGCGGCAACCACCTGATCGCGCTGATCGCTGATCGTATCCAGCGCGGCGCCCTGCCGGTCGGCGTCCTGCAAGTCGGTGGCCGCGTCCGCGGGGTGCTGGTCCATGCTGCTCAGCTCCGAACCGGTACCGGCGCCCTCGGCCTCCAGCGTGGCCGCCGACCGGTCCAGGTCCGCGCGCAGTTCTTCCAGACGTTGCCTGGCCACGGTCAGATCCACCAGCGCACCTCTCCTCGCCATGGGTCGTCCGCACGCGCCGGGATTCCGGAGTCGAAACGGAGATCGGTTGTGGGCCACTGTCTACCGTCTCGGTCGGTGTTCGACAAGTCCGGCGCGTGTGCGGCACGTATTCTCCCTCGCAAAGGATGGGGCCGGATCCCGGCTCCCCGAGCGAGCGGAGGGCCTTGACCACCAGGCTGGAGCCCGAGGCGTGGGCCGCGCCGGTCGCCTGCCGACCGGTGGACGCCTCGGTTCGCGTCCCCGGATCGAAGTCGATGACGAATCGGGCGCTGGTCCTGGCCGCGCTCTGTGCCGGCGAATCGGCGATCTCCGGACCGCTACGCAGCCGGGACACCGAGCTGATGGCCGCCGGGCTCCGCACGTTGGGGATTTCGGTCACCGACGATCCGGACGGCAGCTTCCGGGTGCGTGGCACCGCCCTCCCGCTGCGCCCGGGCCGCCCGGCCGTCGTCGAGGTCGGCAACGCCGGCACGGTGGCCCGCTTTCTGCCACCGCTGGCCGCGCTGGTCCTCGGGGACGTGAGGTTCGACGGCGATCCCGCCATGCGCCGGCGCCCGCTGGGACCGCTGCTGGGCGCGCTGGGCACCCTCGGTGCACGGATCGACTCCGAAGGGCGCGGCGGCCTGCCGCTCGTCGTCCGCGGCCGCGGACACCTTGCCGGCGGCCAGGTGACGGTGGACGCCTCGTCGTCCTCGCAGCTGCTCAGCGGGCTGCTGCTGGCCGCCCCGGCGTATGACGCCGGCGTGCGCGTCGCCCACCGGGGCCCGCGTCTGCCTTCCCGGCCGCACGTGGCGATGACCGTCGCGATGC
Source organism: uncultured Actinomycetota bacterium (assembly GCA_963814355.1). GTDB lineage: Bacteria > Actinomycetota > Actinomycetes > JADGOV01 > JADGOV01 > JADGOV01. The sequence continues at coordinate 628,302 of CAWFCZ010000018.1, forward strand.
TGCGAGCTGCCGGCGGCCAGGTCGACGACAGCGAGCCGGACACCTGGACGGTCCTGCCCGGTGAGCTGCGGGCCGGGGTCACCGCCGTGGAACCGGATCTGTCCACCGCCGCCCCGTTTCTGGCCGTTGCGCTGGTCACCGCGGGCCGGGTGCGGGTACCAGACTGGCCCGCCACGTCGGATCAGCCGGGCGCCGCGCTGCCGGACCTGCTCGGCCGGATGGGCGCGCGATGCACGCTGGACGCCAGCGGGCTGACGGTACAGGGAACTGGCGCGATCAACGGGTTGGACGCGGACGTGACCGACGTCAGCGAACTGGTACCGGTGTTGACCGCCCTCGCCGCGCTGGCCGCCGGCCCGAGCCGGTTGCGCGGCATCGGGCACATGCGCGGCCAGGAGACCGACCGGCTGGCCGCCCTGGCCACCGAGATCGGGCGGCTGGGCGGAGCGGTGAGCGAGACCGTGGACGGCCTGGCAGTCACGCCACGCCGCCTGCACGGCGGCACGTTCGCCACCTACGACGACCACCGGCTCGCGATGGCTGCCGCCGTACTCGGCCTGGCGGTTGAGGGCATCACGGTGGAGAACGTGGCCACCACCGCCAAGACGCTGCCCGGCTTTGCCGGGATGTGGACGGACCTGGTGGGGTGATGCCGCGCGACCTCGACGAGGACGACGTCCGGATCCGGCCCGGTCGGGGCAGCCGGCCGCGAACCCGGCAGCGACCCGGCCATCCCGATGCCCTCCGCGGAGTGGTCACCGCCATTGACCGCGGCCGGTTCACGGTCGTGCTCCGGGATTCTCCCGCCGCGGCTACGGCGGCGGTCACCGCCATGCGAGCCCGGGAGTTGGGCCGTCGCTCGCTCGCCGTCGGCGACCGGGTGGCGCTGGTCGGCGACGCGTCGGGGACGCGTGGCACCCTGGCCAGGATTGTCCGCGTGGAACCGCGGCGCACCGTGCTCCGTCGCACGCCCGACGACGCCGACCCGATCGAACGGCCCATCGTGGCCAACGCCGACCAGTTGCTGGTGGTCACCGCGCTGGCCGACCCGCCGCCCCGGACCGGGCTGATCGACCGCTGCCTGGTCGCCGCCTACGACGCCGGCATCGCCCCGCTGCTGTGTCTGACCAAGGCCGACCTCGCCGATCCTGAGCACTTGCTGGTCCGATACCGGGGTCTGGACCTGCCAGTGGTGATCACCGGGCGCGCCGAAGCCGGCCTGGATCCCGCCGCAGTCGAGCAGGTCCGGGACCGGCTACGTGAGCGGGTGACGGTTTTCGTCGGGCACTCCGGCGTGGGAAAGTCCACCCTGGTCAACGCTCTCGTACCGGCGGCCGCCCGGGAGACCGGAGCGGTCAACGCGGTGACCGGTCGCGGCCGGCACACCTCGTCCTCGGCCGTGGCCCTGCCGCTGGCCGGTGGCGGTTGGGTCGTCGATACGCCCGGCGTCCGGGCCTTCGGGCTCGGGCACGTCTCGACGGACCGGGTCCTGGCCTCCTTCCCGGACCTGGCGCCGGGCGCGGAACGCTGCCCCCGGGACTGCCGGCACCTGGAGGCGGACTGCGCGCTGGACGACTGGGTACGCACCACCGCCGCGGCCCCGGAACGGCTTGCGTCGCTGCGCCTGTTGCTACGCGCTCGCAGTGACCAGGAGGCCGGATGAGTACCAACCCCGGCCTGGCCGCCGGTCTCGACCTCCGCGCGGACCTCGACCTGGCGCTCGCGCTCGCCGCGGAGGCCGACGCCATCACCTCCTCCCGGTTCGCGGCGGCTGATCTCCGAGTGGAGACCAAGCCGGACCTCACCCCGGTCACCGACGCCGACCGAGACGTGGAAACCGCGCTGCGGTCGACCCTGGCCGCGGCCCGGCCGGCCGACGCCGTCCTCGGCGAGGAGTACGGCGAGCGGACCGCGGCCGCCACCAGCGCCCGCCGGTGGGTGATCGATCCCATCGACGGCACGAAGAACTTCGTCCGCGGCGTTCCGGTCTGGGCCACGCTGATCGCGCTGCAGGTTCGGGACCAGACCGCCGTCGGAGTGATCTCGGCCCCTGCGCTCGGCCGGCGTTGGTGGGCCTCCCTCGGGGCCGGGGCCTGGTCGACCAGCCGGCTCGGCGACACCGCCGATCCACCCCGGCGGCTGGCGGTGTCCGGGGTCGCCGAGCTTGGGCATGCCTCGCTGTCCTACTCCAGCCTCGACGGCTGGGCCGAGCGAGGCGGGGTCGGCGCACTACTGGCCCTGGCCGGCGCAGCCTGGCGTACTCGGGCCTACGGGGACTTCTGGTCCCACGTCCTGGTCGCCGAAGGCGCCGTCGACCTGTCCTGCGAGCCGGCTGTGTCACTGTGGGACCTGGCGGCGCTCGACGTCCTGGTCACCGAGGCCGGCGGCACCTTCACCAACCTCTCCGGCCGCCCCGGGCCGGCCGGGGGCAGCGTGCTGGCTAGCAACGGGCTCCTGCACCGGGTCGCACTGGACACCCTGGCGCGAAGATGACGCTGCGGCTGACAGGAGGATTGCCGCTCAGCGGGTATGGACCTGTCATGGCCGAGCCGCGATCCCCCGGGCGGCACGCCGTGCTCTCCCTCACGGCGGGACCGGAGATCGTCCCGGCCGCGCGTCACTTCCTTCGACAGTGCCTGGCCGACTGGCGGGTGCAACCCGATCTGAGCAGCGATGCCGCGGTGTTGGTCAGCGAGCTGGTGACCAACGCGCTGCGCCACGGGCCGCCCCCGGTCTACCTCGACGTCTCCCTCAGCCGTGATCGGCTGCGCATATCCGTGGCCGACTCCAGCCTGTCCCGACCACGTGCCCTCGCCCCGGAGACCTTCGCGGAGAGCGGTCGTGGGCTGGCGCTGCTGGAGGCGATGGCCGCCGCCTGGGGTACCGACCTCGGACCGCCGGGGAAGTGGGTGTGGTGTGAACTCCGGCGCCACGACCCCGGCTGACCGGCGGGTCGCCGGTACGTTCCACCCCCGGCTTCTTTGCCGGATCGGAGGTACCCGCCCCGCCGAGGTGGCATCATCCGAGGGCACGGTCCCCCGGTCCAGGAGGTGCTGACGTGCTTCGCGCTGCCGCCCGGCCGCTGCGCGTCGTGCTGGCCGATGACTCCTCCTCGTTTCGGCTGCTCATCCAGCTGACCTTAGAAGATCATCCCAGCTTTTCGGTGGTCGGTACCGCGGCCGACGGCCTGGAGGCCGTCCGGGTGGCGGCCCGCGAGCAGCCAGACGTGGTGTTGCTGGACGTCGCCATGCCCAGAATGGACGGCCTGGAGGCCATCCCGGAGATCCGTGACGTGGCGCCGCACGCCAAAATCGCGGTCCTGTCCGGGTACAGCGAGGACCGGATGGGTGCGGTGGCGGTGGCCGCCGGCGCCGATCTCTTCCTGGAGAAGGCAGCGCCGGATGACAAGATCGTGTCGGCCCTGCTGGCGCTGTGCGGCTGGAGCGAACAGCTACCCGCGGCCGGTGACGGAACCGCACCGGGGTTCCGGCCACTCACGTCCGGCTCCGGTGACGACTACGTCGACCTGCTTCTCGATGCACTCGAGGAGGGCGTCCTGGTCACTGATGCGGCGGGCGTGGTCCAGTCCGCGAACTTCAGCGCGACCCTCCTGTTCGGCGTCCCGACGTCGCAACTGGTGGGTCGCCACGTCTCCACCCTGGGGTTGTCCGGTGCCCCGAAGGATGCGGGTGTCCCCGACCCCATCTCCGCGGCCTTGGCGATCGGCCGACCGGTTTCCGCGGTCGATGTCACGGTAAATCGCCCGGACGGCACCTCGGCGACGCTGCTGGCCAGTGTCCGGCCGATGCGACTGGCGGACACGGCGGCTCCGCACGCCGCCGTCGCCTCCTTTGTCGACATCTCCCGTCGGCGCCAGGCGGAGGAGGCCGCCCGCGAGTCGGCGCTTCGGTTCCGCCGGGCGCTGGACACCATGTTGGACGCGGTTGCCCTCTACACCGCCGTCCGCGACGCCGACGGCGGCATCGTGGACTTCTTCATCCACCACGCCAACCCGGCCATCGAAGGGGTGACCGGTCAGCAGGCTCGGCACCTCATAGGTCGGCAACTTCTCCAACTGTTCCCCGCGCTTCGTGGCAGCCCGCTCTTCGCCTCCTACGTCAACGTCGTCACCACCGGAAAGCCGCTCTCGGTGGATTCGCTGGACTACCGGCCCTACGATGACGGACATCTCAACCACGGCGCCTATCGGGTACAGGCCTGTCGGATGGGCGATGGGCTGGTCGTGACCTGGCGGCTGGTCGGCCGACGTTCCACCGACCAGCCGGTGCCGCTTGGGCCGCCCGAAGCCTGAGCGCTATTCTTCGCACACCAGGGCCGGTGCAGGTATGGGATGGCTCCGGCCGGGGTAGCCAGCCTTGCGATATTCGGATCCGACCTGGCATGGGGCGGAGGAGTAGCCATGGCTCGTCGCGTGGGAGGCACGGTCCGCCGCCCGGCCGCCCTGGCCATCGTGATCGCGTTTGCGATGGTCCTGGCCTTGCCCAACGTTATCCCTCCGGCCCGGGCCAGCACCGGCTTGGAGGAGGTCGTCGGCCCGATCTTGCCGGCCGACCGCCTTTTGCTGCCCTCTGATCCGAAACTGTGGGGCACCTACCGCCTGGCCGACACCCCGGACATGTGCCGGTCGGGATCGACCAATTGCGTGGATCACACCATAACCGGAATGTACGACCGTTTCGACCCGCTGGCTGCGCAGTGCCATCACAGTGCGGTGTTCTCGCTGCTCTACCTGCGGGTCACCGAGAAGTACCGGGAGGTCACGGTGACCCCGGGCTACTTCATCAGCCCAAGCACGGTGAACACCGAGGACACCGATTTCGCCGAGCTGTACAGCCGCGCGTTCGACAGTTGGTACGCCAACCGACCGGCGACCGACGCGCCGATCTGGCGGCTGGCGTTCGCCGCGGCCGACGCGGAGGAGGTGAGCGGATCGGGCGACGCCCTACTTGGCATGGTGGCCCATATCCAGCGGGACCTGCCGTTCGCGCTGTGGCGCATCGCGTTGGGCAGCCACGACGACCACCTCAAGATCAACCAGATGCTGAAGGACGTGTACCCGTCGGTGAGCGCCGAACTCGCTCAGCGGTTCGACCCGTCCATCAGCCCGGACGGGGGTCGAATCCCCGGCACCGGCGAGGCCATCGTCGATGCCATCGCCACGTGGCGGGACCAGGCCTGGCGCGATGCCCAGGATCTGCTGGCGGCGCGCGATTCGGCGGCCTTCAACGCGGTTGCCCTGCGCATCGAACGAGCCGCCTGGGACTACGGAATGACGATCTACCGGGCTACCCGGTACGTGTCGGACAGCCAGCGTTCCGCCCGGGACGCGTACTGCCAGGCCCAGCTGCGCTCCTCGTGATGCTCGCCCCAGCCTAGGGATCGTGACCCGGTGACCTGGCGGGCCTGCTCGGAGCGGCTGGTCGGTCGACGTGCCGAGTCGGACTTCCTGCACGGCCTGCTGGCCGAGGTTCGCAGGTCGGCCCGCGGCCGGCTGGCCCTGATCACCGGGGAGGCGGGGGTCGGCAAGTCCCGGCTGGTCCGCGAGGTCGCCGCCGGCGCCGCAGAATCGGGCAGCACCGTACTGATCGGCCGCTCGGTGTCCGGCGGCGAGGCCTATCGCGCGCTCACCGAGGCCCTCGCCGGAGGCCTTCGCGGCCGGTCCGTGCCCGACGAGCCGGCCCTTGCGCCCTACCTCCCGGCATTGGGAAATCTGCTGCCCGAATTGGCCACCGGCGGCGCGGCCAACGGCGGCCGGATCGTACTGGGCGAGGCCGTACTGCGGCTGGTGTCGGCGCTGGCCGGCCCCGGCGGCACTGTGCTGGTGTTGGAGGACATCCACTGGGCCGACCGGGACACGTTGGACATCCTGACCTACCTGGCCAATGCCGCCCACGCCACGCCCTTGCTCCTGCTCCTGACCGCTCGCGACGAATCGGACAGCCCACAGCAGTTGCTGGAAATGGTGGCGAGTTGCGCGGCGCCGGTGGTATCCCTGCACCGGCTGGCACCGGAGGAGGTCCAGGATGTCGTCGCGTCGTGTTTACGCGGCCCGGCACCGCCGGAACTCCTCGACTTCGTCATCGAGCACGCCGACGGAGTGCCGTTTCTCGCCGAGGAACTGCTCAGTGGCCTGGCCTCGGTCGGGGCCCTGGACGCCGAAGGCCGGCTGACCGGTCCGCTGACCCCTAACGTGCCCCGCACGTTCGCGGCCACGGTGCGGCGACGGCTGGAGGTGCTCGACCCCGCCGAACGTCGGGTGGTGGAGGCGGCCGCAGTACTCGGTCGACGGTTCAACTGGCGCCTGCTGCCCGCCATGACCGGGGTGGCGGAGACCGACGTCCTCGCTGGGTTGCGGAAGGTGGTGGCCACCGGCCTGGCCGAGTCCTCCGGAGCGAATACGTTCCGCTTCCGGCATGCGCTGACCCGCGACGCGGTCCAGGCCGAGTTGCTGCCACCGGATCTCATCGCGCTGGCCACGTCGGGGGCACTGGCCGTGGAGCAGTTCGAACCCGGGTCCGCCGAACTGGCAGCCGAACTGTGGGCGGCCGCGGGTGCGGACATCCGGGCAGCGACGCTGTACCTCAGCGCGGGCCAGCAGGCCCGTCGACGAGCGGCGCTGCACACCGCCGACCTCCTGCTAAGCCGGGCGGCCCACCTCGCCGAGCGAGAACCGGCGCTGAGGCGAGAAGCGGAGCTCGCCCTTCTGGAGGTCCTGGCCGCGACCGGGGCGGTCGATCGCGCGCTGGCGCTCGGCGAGGCCCTGCTGCTGGCCGGTGAAACGTCGGCGCGCCTCGTCTTGGCCGAGGTGGCCGCTGACGCCGGCCGCCCGACGGTGGCCGCCGAACAATTGGCGCTCGTCGTCGAAGACTCGCCGCGGGTCGGCGTCCTCACCGCCCGGATCGCCTACGACCTCGGCCACCCGGACACGGCCCGGGCGGTCGCCGAGAAGGCGCTGTTCGCCGCTCGGGAGGCTGGTTGGACCTCGGTCACCTGCGCCGCCCTGCAAGTCCTAGGGCGGATCGCCCGGCTGAGTGACCTGACGGCGGCCCGGGCGACTTTCGCCGAGGCCGAGGAACTGGCCAGCGAGGCAGGGTTGCCGGTCGAGCGGATCTGTGCCCTGCAGGAACTCGGCACCATCGACCTGCTCCTCGACGGGAGCATCGAACTCCTCTTGCGCACCAGAGAACTCTCGGTCGAGGCCGGCCTGCTGGCCCTGACCGCGACCGTAGACGTCCAGATCGCCGCGGCACTCCTGCACCGCGACCCCGACCGGGCGATGTACTACGCCCAGCGGTGCACCAGGATGGCCCATGGTTTGCGGATGGACCGGCTGCGGGCCACTGCGCTGTTCTTCTGTGCCACCGTCTACGCCGACCACCGCGACCACCAGGACATGGAGGGCTGCATCGCTGAAGCGCTCTCCCTGGCCCCCGACGACCTCGATGTCAACGCCGGGATTCTGGGGGGCCGCCCGGGCGCACGTCGCCTTGGTGGCCGACGATCTGGACACGCTGGCGTCGTGCCTGGACACCGCCGTGGAGTACCTACGGCGCAGCGCCAGCACGACCCCGGCGCCGACTCGAGGACTGTGGGCGCTGGTCCGTACGGTGCTGGACCGCGACGGCGAGTCCGCTCGGGCGCAGACCCGTCCCGCCGGTGTGAACTGGGAGAACCGAGCGTTGCTCGGCTACGCCGAGGCAGTCGCCGCCGGACGGCGGGGGGATGCGTCGGCCGCCGAGCGAGCCTTCGCCGAGGCCGACGCGGCGATGGCGGCGCTGCCTTGGTGGCGGCACCGGGTTCGGCTACTGGTCGCCGGTGACGCGATCGAGGGTGGCTGGGGGGACCCGGTTCGCTGGGCAAACGAGGCGTTGGAGGTCTTCCGGGCTCGGGGCGAGACCCGACTCGCCGCCCGCTGCCGATCGGTGTACCGGCAGGCCCAGGTCCCGGTCCGCCGGCAGGGACGGGGCGGCACCCCGGTACCCCCGGAGCTGGCGGGTTACGGCATCAGCCCCCGGGAGATGGACGTGCTCACTCTGGCCGCTGCCGGGCTGACCGACCAGGAGATCGCCGACCGGCTGGTGATCTCCCCGCGCACCGTGGCGAGCCACCTCGACCATGTGCGCACCAAGACCGGAGCGGCCAGCCGTGCCGACGTGATCCAGTTGCTTAATTAGGGGCTGGCAAGCTGCTAAGTCAGGCTTGCGCACGGATGCGGGACTTTGTCCGGCCGACGACAGTGGGTAGCGAACGGCGCCCGTGAGGACCCGCGGTGGCCGGTTCCTGCGGGGGACGTGGAGCGCCGGTGGCTCTCCAGGTGGGAGCTGGCGGCCCGGATCCACGCGGGCGTCGTTCACACCGTGGCACGGCCGTCCGTGGTCGCCTCACCCTGGCCTGCGGCGACGCCGGCTTGGTCCCGCCAGTCGGCGGAATGGGTCAGGCACGTCATTGCTCGGGCCATCGTCGCCACGCCGTCGCCAACTCAGGCGAGACTGAATGGCGGGTAGCGGTCGGTGACGAGAAGGAAGGCGTACGCCTGGACCCGCAACCACCACCGACCGACGCCTACCACGAAGGTGAACAACCCCCGCGGATAGCGCCCGGTAAACAGGATCGCGAACCACGCGACGACGACCGCGAAGAACGCGGCCACCGACAGCACGATCAGGACGAACAGGTGTGGGATCGCGAGGAGCCACTTGACCAGCGGTAGCCAGCGGTTCAGGTCGCGTTCGACCTCGGGATAGTCGATCTCCAGGTGGACGTTCTGCTCCTCAACCGTCGAGGGGTAGTCGTCGGTGAGCAGCACGACATAGGCCCAGATGCGGGTTTCGAAGCGGGCAAGCTCCAGCGCGAAGTCGAACCACCAGCGCGGATAGCGCTGCCTGAAAAGGATCATCAGCAGGGTCGCGGTTTGAGTGGCACCAGCGTTGAGTCCAGAGATGACGATCGCGATCGGGATGACCAGGACGACGCGAAACAGTGTCGTCAACCGGTTGTGCTCCTCGGGATAGTCCACCTCCAGGCGCGCGGGGTAGCTCGCCGCTACCGACTCGGTGGTCACAGGTTCTCCTCTCTGGTGGGAAATGGGGTCCTGCCGGCGTTGATCCCGCCGAAAGCTGGTCCAGACTGGCACGCTTCAGACGCGTCGTGGCGAACTTCCCGTCAGGCTACGGAAAGCTCCGGCTCCGTGGTGGCAGGCGCTGCGATGTCCAATGCGATGGGTGGGAGCGTGAAGCCCTTGAACGCCATCCAGAGGCCGACCGAGAGCTCCCACATCGCCACCGGAAAGGCCGCGATGCCCGCCCAGGTCGAGAACTGGCCAAAGGCGCCGAACATCGTGGCGGTCGAGGACGCGATGAGCACGGGGGCGCCGATGAGTCCGAGCCTGGGGATGGCGCGAGGAACGAGGCCGGACCGGTACATCAGTGAGCCGAGCAGGAGCGCGTTGACGCCGGAGAGGATGCCGGGGCCGACGAGGTACGCCCAGTTGTGGATCGCGACGAGGGCGTCGCCGGTGGTGGCCAGCGAGGCCCCGTCTGCTCCGGGGGTTCCGGCCAGGGCCGTTCCGCGCAGCACCGGGCCGTCTTGCGCCGACGCGAGACGCAACGCCTGCTCGTACGTGCGCATCGCGTCGCGGAGGCGACCTTGGGTGAGCCGGATGTCCGCCAGCGCGACCGCACAACCGAGGGTGTCGGCGATGTACCCGCCTCGCTCCAGCCTCGCTGTGCACTCGGCGTACATCCGGTGTCCGGCCTCGAGCTGCCCACTCGTCCAGTACGCAAGTCCGAGAAGGCCGGCGCCGCCGCCACGCACCAGATGTGCGTCACTGCCGGCGAGCTCGAGCGCTCGTCGGGCGTGGGTCATGGTGGCGGCTATATCGCCGACGACCAACGCTCGCCCGGCCCGGTAGAGGGCTGCCAGCGACGGGAGCGCACGAAACTCGGCGTCGTCCACGACAACCATCGCATCCGGCGGGGCCGTTGGTGCCTCGGACAACCCTGCCGTCGGCTCCAGCCACCGCTCGGCGTCTCGGATCCGCTCCTCGACGCCCTCCAGCTGACCGGTGGTCAGCAACGCCCCGGCATAGTGGACGCTCAGCACGGGCCTGCAGCGGAGCACGGGATCGGGAAGCGCCTGGAGCCAGGCGAGCGCGGTCGCCTCCTGCCGCTGTTGGCGCACGGCCGGTAAGGCCAGCTCGACGAGGTCCGCCGCTCGGGCGAAATCCTGAGCGGCAAGAGCGTGCCCAACCGCGTCGGAGAGGCGACCGTTGCGCTCGTACCAGGCGCTCGCCCGGCCGTGCAGCTCCGGCAGTCGGTCGGGCTGTTCCGAACGCAGACGCGCATTCAGCACGTCTGCGAACAGGCGGTGGTAGCGGTACCACTGGCGGTGGTCGTCGAGTGGGACCAGGAAAAGGTTCCCCCGGTCCAGCGCGCCCAGCATGGCTGTGCTGTCACGCTGGCCGGTGACGGCGTCGCAGAGCGGACCGCTCAGCCGACCGAGGATGGAGGTCTGCAGCAGGAAGGCCTGTGCCCGGTCGGACTGTCGAGCCAGCCTCCTCGACCAAGTAGTCGACGACGTAGCGGTCGTCGCCCGAGAAGCCGGCGATGAAGGCGGTGGGGTCTTCCCGGCCCTGCATCGACAGAGCGGCCAACTGGAGGGCGGCAATCCAGCCTTCGGTCCGCCCCTCGAGGGCGGCGACGTCTTTGGGTGTCAGCCGCAGGCCCATCGTTCCGTTGAGGTAGGCCACGGCCTCCTCGGGGGTAAAGCGCAGATCGGCCGCGCGAGTCTCGACGAGCTGGCCGCGAGCCCTCAGCCGGGCCAGCGGCAGCAGGGGGTCGGCGCGGCCGGCGATCACCAGGTGCAGCCGCGCAGGCAAGTGGTCGAGCAGGAAGGCCATTTCCTCCTGCACATCGCGCGAGTCGATGACGTGGTAGTCGTCGAGCACCAGGACGATGTCGCTCGGCGTGGCGCCGAGGTCGTTGAGCAGCGTCGTGAGGACCGCCTGTATCGGGGGCGCCTGGGGTGCGTGCAGCAGAGCGAGCGCGCTCGCGCCCACCTCCGGCTTCACCGTCCGCAACGCGGCGATCACATACGTCCAGAACGTCGTGGGGTCGTTGTCCTCCCGGTCTAGCGACAACCACGCGGCGCCGCGCGCATCAGAGTGCGCGGCGGGTCGCGCAGCCAGCCACTCCGCCAGCAGCGTCGTCTTGCCGAACCCGGCCGGTGCGGAGACGAGCACCAGCTTGGACAAGGTCCCCCGGTCAAGGCGCTCGCTCAGCCGCGGCCGCGGAACCAGACTCCCCTGCCACCTAGGGACGTAGAGCTTCGTCTCGAGCAGGGGGGACGGCACGACCGTCACGTGCTGCGAGCGCGCCACAGGCGGAGTCTAGGTCCCGATCGGCGCGTCGCTCCGGCGCCAGCGATCGACGGAGGATGGCCCGGTCGATCTGCCTCAGCACATTCTGGACGCTGAGCGCGCTCACCGGTGCGGCGCAGTTCTGTCAGGATTGCGGCGCCGGGGTGCCGAACACGACGAGTGCTGGGCCGAGAACCGGCGATCGGGTTGTGCGGCAGCCTCCTCGGCGGGAGCCAGGCGCCGAGGTCAGTCCTCCTTCGGCTGGTAGCGGTAGCCCATTCCTGGCTCGGTGAGCAGGTACCGGGGGCGGGACGGATTTTCTTCGAGCTTGCCGCGCAGCTGGGCCATGTACTGGCGTGGGTAGTGGGCGACGTCGGCGTGGTTCGGCCCGCGGATGTCGCGGATGAGTTCGCGTTGGGTGATGAGCCGGCCGGGTTGCGGAGCAGGATTTCGAGCAGGTGCCATTCGGTACGGGTCAGTCGGAGATCGGTTCGATCGCTCTTGCCGTCGCTGGCTGGCCGAGTGACTCGACGGTGAGCCAGGTCCACGTTGACCGAGCCCAGCGCGACCATGGGAGCGAGTTCGACTCCGCCGTGGCGGCGGGTGACGGCGCGAACGCGCGCAGCCAGCTCGTCGACATTGAACGGCTTGGTGACGGAGTCATCGGCACCCGCGTCGAGCGCGCGGATCTTCTCTTTGCTGTTGAGCCGGCCGGAAAGGATCAGGATCGGGACCGGCGTCCAGCGACGTAGCTCGAGAATCACGTCGACGCCGTCCATGTCGGGCAGCCCGAGGTCGAGCACGATGAGGTCGGGATGTTCGCGGGCGGCCGCATCGAGGGCTTGACGGTCGGCACTAGCGGTGAGGACGTCGTAGGACCGGGCCAGCAGGTTCACCCGCAACGCACGGAGGATTTGCGGTTCGTCGTCGACGACAAGGATCCTGGTCACGCCGTGGCCAGTTCGGTGACGTCGCCGCCTGGCCGCTGCGGGTGCGCGGAGCGCAGCCGGATGACCATGGTGAGCCCGCCGCCAGGTGTCTCCTCCGGCGTGAGCGCTCCGCCCATGACTTCGGTGAGCCCGCGGGCGAGAGCCAGGCCGAGGCCCACGCCGGTGGTGTTATCGGTGTCACCGAGGCGCTGGAATGGGGTGAAGATGCGCTCCCAGTCCGTGTGCGGGACACCGGGGCCTTGGTCGATCACCCTCAGCTCCACATCGGCCCCGTGGGCGCTGCCGGACTGTCGCGGTGGTGTCGATGCCGGCGAATACCGCAGCGCGTTCGCGGTGACGTTGGCGATGACCCGCTCGAGCAGCGCCGGGTCGGCGAGTACCTCCGGCAGCACCGGGGGGAGTTCGATGCCGACATCCCGCGCGGCCGGTCCGAGCGCGTCGAGCGCGAGTGGGACGACCTCATCGAGGCGGGTCGGCTCGGGGAAGGCCGACAGAGCGCCGGCTTGCAGGCGGCTCATGTCGAGCAGGTTTTCCACCAGCCTGGCGAGCCGGTCGAGGGACTCCCGGGCTGTTGCGATCAACTCAGCGTGCTGCTCCTCCGTCCAGGCGATGGTTGCACTGGCCAGACTGTCGACCGCGGCCGTCGCCGAGGCGAGCGGCGAGCGCAGGTCGTGACTCACAGCGGCGAGCAGCGCAGCCCGCATCCGGTCGGCCTCGGCGAGCGGCTTCGCTGCCTGCGCCGCATCGGCAAGCTGCTGCTGCTCGAGTGCGGCCGCGGCCTGCGTCGCGAAGACCGTCAGTAGACGCTGCTCCTCGGCCCGGGGCCGGTGGCCGCGAATCACCAGCGCGACGCGGTCCTCGCCGATGGCGTTGCCGTCACCGTCCTCGGCGTGGCGCTCGGTGGTTCACCGAGGCTGGCGACGACCTTCCACTTCTCGATGGGCCCGTTTGGGACGCGTTCGAGCAGCGTGACCGCGTCAAGCGACAACGCCTCGCGGAGCCGGTCGATCAGCGCGGGCAGGGCAGCCTGCCCGCGAAGGACGCTGCCAGCGAGGGTGGCCAGAGTCTGCGACTCGGCGTTGGCTCGGGCCGCCTGCTGGGTACGTCGGGCGGCGAGATCGACCACCCAGCTGACCGTGGCCGCGACGAGAATGAACGCGACCAGGGCGATCACGTTGTCGCGTGCGGCGATCGTCCATCGATGGATCGGTGGCGTGAAGTAGTAGTTGAGCAGCAAGCTGCCGACGACCGCGGCCGCGATGCCGGGTAGGCGCCGCCGGCGAGCGAGACAGCGACGACAGCGAGCAGGCACACCAGCAGGTCGCTGGTCAGGTTCAGCTCGGAACGCAGCTGGGCCAGCACAAGTGTGGTCAACGGCAGCAGAACCACCGCGAGTGCCGCACCGGGCCAACGCCGCCGGGCGCTCAGGCCGCCGGTCAGGTCGGGGAGACGCCTGCCGCGCCCGATCTGTTCATGGGTGACCATGTGCACGTCGATGTCGCCGGACAGCCGCACAGTGGTCACGCCGATCCCGGCACCGGAGAAAAACGCAGCCAGGGCGGATCGGCGGGACGCGCCGACGACGAGCTGGGTGGCGTTCTCAGCCCGGGCGAAGTCGATGAGCGTTTGCGGCACGTTTTCGCCGACGATCTCGTGGTAGCCGCCGCCGAGCGACTCAAGCAGCCGACGCTGTTCGGCGAGATGGGCTGGGCTGGCGCCGGCGAGCCCGTCCGAAAGGACGACGTGCACGCCGAGAAGGTCGGCGCCACCGCGGGTGGCGATGCGCGCTGCCCGCCGGATCAACGTCTCCCCTTCCGGCCCACCGGTGAGCGCGACTACGACCCGCTCTCGGGTCTCCCATGTCCCTTCGATGTGATGGTCGCGGCGATATCTCTGCAATGACTCGTCGACCTTGTCGGCCAGCCACAGCAGCCAGCTCTCGTAGCGCGCTGAGGTTGCCAACCCGGAAGTAGTTGGCCATAGCCGCGTCGATCTTGTCGGCGGCGTAGATGTTGCCGTGCGCCATCCGCCGGCGCAAGGCTTCCGGAGTGATGTCGACGACCTCGACTTGGTCAGCGGCTCGGACAAACGCGTCCGGCACGGTCTCGCGCTGTCGGATGCCCGTTATCTTCTCGACGACATCGTTGACCGATTCGAGGTGCTGGATGTTGACCGTGGAGAGCACGGTGATCCCGGCGGCGAGCAGGCTCTCGATGTCCTGCCAGCGTTTCTCGTGCGCACAGCCAGGCACGTTGGTGTGAGCGAGTTCGTCCACGCAGACCACGTGCGGACGGCGCGCGATGACCGCGTCGACGTCCATCTCCTCGAACGTTGTCCCGCGGTAGTCGATGATCCGGCGGGGGACGACCTCGAGATCGCCGATCATTGACCGCGTGCGGGCCCGGCCGTGCGTCTCCACAAACCCGACGACGACGTCAGTCCCGCGAGACTTTCGGCGATGCGCCTCCCCGAGCCTCGCGTAGGTCTTTCCGACGCCCGGTGCGGCGCCGAGATAGATGCGCAACGTTCCGCAGGCCATGGCCGGGCCTCTATCGGGTCTGCAGCCGGTCGAGGGCGAGGTTGACCAGCAGCACGTTCACCGCGGGCTCACCCATGAAGCCCAGTGTCCTCGATGAGCTGTACTTGTTCACGAAGTCGAGCACCGTCGCCAGCGGAAGGCTGCGGACCCGGGCAACGCGCGGGGCCTGCAGTCGGGCGTAGGCGACGGAGATGTCCGGGTCGAGCCCCGACCCGCTCGCGGTGACCGCGTCCGGTGGTACCGGGTTGGCCGGCCAGGCTCTTCCCGGCCCGCGCAGCGCGACGATGCGGCCGATGCGGTAGTTCTCGCCGAACGTCGCACACTGCACCGGGACACCGTCGAAGATCGCCAGGAACAGTGTAGCCGGGCAGGCCTGATTCACGCTCACGACCCGTACCACCGCGCCGGCAATGCCCTGCGCGCGGATCACGGACAGGACCGCTCCTACCCCGTCCGGTGTGCAATAGGGCCTCAGGCCGTCGACTCTTTCGAGTTGGCCTACCGCGATGCTTCGTGCGCAGACCTGAGTCAGCAGTCCCTGCTTGCCGGTGTCGCCTTTGACGGACGGGTCGGGCGGCGTGTCAACGATCTCTTCCGGTCCGAGGTTCGAGGCGCTGGTGGCGGTCGGATCGTAGCCGTCACCGGCCGCCGAGGGGCGGGACTGGAAGTATTTCCGGATCGGGTTGCCCTTGCTGTCGGTGAAGGCCTGGCCGATCACCGCTGACCCGACGCCGCCGTTGGCGTCGATGAGGGACCCGTCCGCGCGGTGCTGCAGGCCAGGCATCTGCACGGCCGCGGTCACCGCAAGCGGGTAGGCGATGCCGAAGATGACCGTGAGGACGAATAGGGCGCGCAGTGCGGCGACGTGCCGGCGCAGCCAGGCGGGTAGTCGGATGAGCATCACAGTCACCGGATTCCGGGGATGAATTGCACCACGAGGTCGATCAGTTTGATGCCGAGGAACGGCACGACCAGCCCGCCGAGGCCGTAGAGGTAGAGGTTACGGCGCAGCATCGCCGAGGCGTTGCTGGGCCGGTAGCGCACCCCACGCAGCGCGAGTGGGATGAGCGCCACGATGATGAGCGCGTTGAAGACGACCGCGGCCAGGATTGCGCTCTCCGGCGAGTCCAGCCGGATGACGTTGAGCGTGTCCAGCCCCGGGTAGACCGCGGCGAACATCGCGGGGATGATCGCGAAGAACTTCGCGACGTCGTTCGCGATCGAAAAAGTCGTCGGTGACCGCGGGTGATGAGGAGTTGTTTGCCGATTTCGACGATCTCGATGAGCTTCGTAGGGTTGGAGTCAAGGTCGACCATGTTGCCGGCTTCTTTGGCCGCTGACGTACCGGTGTTCATCGCGACACCGACATCGGCCTGCGCCAGAGCGGGAGCGTCATTGGTACCGTCGCCCGTCATCGCGACGAGCTTGCCGCCCGCCTGCTCGCGACGGATCAGCGCCATCTTGTCCTGTGGTATCGCTTCGGCGAGGAAGTCATCGACTCCGGCCTCGTCAGCGATGGCCTTGGCGGTGAGCGGGTTGTCACCGGTGATCATGACCGCGCGGATACCCATGGCGCGCAGCTCGTCGAAGCGTTCGCTGATGTCTTGCTTGACGATGTCCTTGAGGTGGATGACCCCGAGTACACGCGCGCCCGTGGGGCCCGTCGCCGCGACCACGAGCGGGGTACCGCCGGCGCTGGAGATCCCGTCCACGACCGGGCCGAGCTCGGCCGCCGGGACGCCGCCCGATTCGCGCACCCAATCGCGGACCGCGCTCGACGCGCCCTTGCGGATCTGCCGGACGACGGCGTCGTCGGCCAGGTCGACGCCGCTCATCCGGGTCTGCGCGCTGAACGCGATGAACGTCGCCTGCCCGAGCTCGCCTTCGTGACGTTCCCGCAGCCCGTACCGGGTCTTGGCAAGCACGACGATCGAGCGGCCCTCTGGTGTCTCGTCGGCCAAGCTCGCCAGCTGGGCGGCGTCAGCCAATTCCGCTTCGCTGACGCCGGCGACCGGGATCAGCTCGACGGCTTCGCGGTTGCCGAGGGTGATGGTGCCGGTCTTGTCCAGCAGCAGGGTGTTGACGTCACCGGCGGCCTCGACCGCGCGGCCGGACATGGCGAGCACGTTGCGTTGCACAAGCCGGTCCATGCCGGCGATGCCGATGGCGGACAGCAGCGCACCGATCGTGGTCGGGATCAGACAGACCAGCAGCGAGACCAGCACGATGCCGGTGACACCGTGCGCGGTCAGCGCGCCCGAGTCGGGGACACCGGGTTGCTGCGCCTTCGAGAAGATTGCCAGCGGCTGCAGCGTCGCGACCGCGAGAAGGAAGATGATTGTCAACGACGCGAGGAGGATGTTCAGTGCGATCTCGTTCGGTGTCTTCTGCCGTGATGCTCCTTCGACGAGCGCGATCATCCGGTCGATGAAGCTCTCGCCCGGCTTCTGGGTGATCTGCACGATGATCCGGTCGGACAGCACCCGGGTACCGCCGGTCACCGAGGAACGGTCCCCGCCGGACTCGCGGATAACCGGTGCCGACTCGCCGGTGATCGCGGACTCGTCGACACTGGCGATCCCCTCGACGACGTCGCCATGGCCTGGGATGGACTGGCCAGCCTCGACGATGACGATGTCACCTTGCTTCAGCCGGGTGGCGGGGACCTGCTCCTCCGGAATCCCGGCGATGTCGCGGCTTGGTGCCCACCGGCGAGCCGGCGGGCGACCGTCTGGGTCTTTGCGCGGCGCAGTGTCTCGGCCTGGGCCTTGCCGCGGCCTTCGGCGACGGCTTCGGCGAGGTTGGCGAACAGGACAGTCAGCCGTAGCCACGCGGCGGTGATGATCGCGAAGGCGGTGTGGTCGCGGATCGCCAGCCAGGTCGTGTAGATCGAGCCGATCTCCACGATGAACATGACCGGGTTCCTGTAAAGGGTTCGTGGGTCGAGCTTGCGGAACGCGTCCGGGGTGGAGTGCCACAGCATCTTCGGGTCGAGTAACCCGCCCTGCACCCGACGTGGCCGACCCGGGGCATCTGCCGCGAGTCATACGTTGCGGCGGTCATCAGTGCAGCCCCTCTGACCCGGTTCCGCAGGTAGTGGGGTGGGGTGCGGCGTGGTGAGGTGACGAATGCCCTTGCTGGTAAGGAGAATCGTGGTGCTGAAGCCAGCGGTTCTCTGACCGGGAAGGGCACCCGTCCGGTGAGCAGACTACGACGGAAAGCACGTGGTTCCACCAGGGCCCGGGTTCGGCGCGCCGGGGTGCGGTTGGGACGGCCGGATCCGTCGCTGACCGGCGTCGCGGGTTTGGCGGGTGTGGATGAGCTGGTCGCCGCGTTGGGGGTGGTGCCGGCGTTGGACGCGGGTATCGGGGCGGTCAAGTCCCGGGTCCGGGGCGCGACCGCCGGGCAGTTGGTGACCGGGTTGGCGGCGGCGCGGTGGTGCGGCGCCGAGTGGCTGTCCGGCTGTGACGGGCTGCGGGCCGACGCGGGCAGCGCGCTGCTGACCGAGGCGGCTGTCCCGGCGTCGACGACGGCCGGGTCGTTGATGCGCCGGTTCGGCCCGGGGCAGATCGCCGGGATCGAGACCGGGCTCGGTGTGGTCTATGACCGCTGGCTGGCGCTGGTGCCCGGCGCTACCCGTGCTCCGCTGGTCACCCGGGCGCCGAGGATCGACCTGGACGCCAGCGACGTCGAGGTCTACGGCCGGGCCAAGTGCCGGGTCGGCTACACCTACGCCGGGGTGAAGGCCGGCCGGGTACATCTGGCGAGCTGGGCCGGCGCCGAGTTGCCGTTGGCGGCCGATCTGATCGCCGGCAACGAGGATGTCCGCCCGGACGCGCCGGCGCTGCTCCGCCGGGCGCTGGCCGTGCTGCCGGCGGCGGTGTGCGCCCGGCCGCGGCTGCGCGCGGATGCCGGCTACTTCGACGCCGCCCTCGCCCACGCCGCCCGGGACGCGGGCGTCGATTTCGCTATCGCCGCGAAGCGGAACCCGGCCGCGTGGCGGGCGTACGCGGGCATCGAGGAGACGGCCTGGCGCGACGCCCGGGACATGACCGGCGCGCAGGTCGCGTCGTGCGGCTACACCCCGGCCGGCTGGCCGGAAGGCACCTACACCATCGTGCGCCGGGTCCGCGTCGACGCCGAGACGATCAGCGCGGACCCGCGGTCGAGGCGACGGCGGACCATCGCCGCTGACCAGCTGCGCCTCGCGCTCAACCGGCTGGTCGACCATGCCTGGGCGGTCAGCTTCATCGTCACCGACATCCCCGCCGACGACGCCGACCTGGTCGGGCTGGAAACCTGGTTCCGCAACCCGGGTCAGCGTCGAGGAACGCTTCCGGGAAGCCAAACTCGGCGCCGGGCTGTTCCACCTCCCCTCCGCCGACCACACCGTCAACACGGTCTGGACCTGGGCGGCGCTCCTCGCCGGCGCGCTCAACGTGATGCTCACCGGCCTGACCGGGGCGCAGCCCTACGTGCGCCACCCCGGCCGGGTGCACATCGACACCCTCCGCCGCCACCTACTCACCACCCCGGCACGGCTGATCCGCCACGCCCGCGGCCTGACCCTACGACTACCCCCCAACGCAACGCGGTCGAACAAACGAACGAAAAAAAAGACCTGACCCTACGACTACCCCCCAACCGCAACGCGGTCGAACACGTCCTGACCCGGCTGCGCGCACTCCCCGCCCCGGCCTACTGACCGACGACCCCGCCCCTACCACCGGAGACACCGGACACCACGCCGGACGAACCGTCACGCCCAGACACACCCGCCACTATCCGGCCGCGCCAGCACCAAGATCACAGCCCTAACTGCGGAATTGGGTCAGACCGATCACGTTCTCCGCGGTCACAGCTTTTCCGCTCCTCGGACGATCAGTGCGAACACCGTGAAGATCGCAACGGTGAGCAGGATGAAGATGAGGTCACGCATGCCTTTCCCCTGTCATCTGTCGTTCGTTTGCAGGCAAGACTCGACGTCGAGTCAGTTCGCGGAGATCAGCGCGCCGTAGGTGGAGCTGCAACGAGCGCGGTCGCGATCGTTCACCGCGCAGCCGTACAGCGCCAGCAGTCGCGTGAGATCGCCGCTGCCGTGCCAGCGCGACCGACGACGGGATGCGCGGCCCGTCGCTGTGCTGCTCGTCGACCCACCCTCGCACGGCCTCTCCCCAACTCGCCAGACACCACCGTCCTTCAAGCAGTGAAGAAGTTGTCCAGCACCCACCGCAAATTCCCTGACGGACTCCTGACGGGTCTCCGCGAAAATCAGGCGAGATCTTGACGGCGGTGTGACGCGGTGGCGGCACGCTCCCCGTACTCACCGGCAGCGATCCGTCTCGTCGTGGCACGCACCGCATTCAGCCGGCGGAGCAGTCGGCCGGTGTCGAACGCGGCGACCGGGCCACCGTCGATACCCCTGGGGGTGTATGCTGTCGCGGGGCACCCAGAGAGCACGCGGAAGGGTGAAGGATGGACGTCGCAACCTGGGACGCGCGGTACACCGGCAGCGACCTGGTCTGGGGAGCAACACCGAACCTCTTCGTCGCCGCCGAGTTCCAGGGTTACCCGCCCGGTCGGGCGCTGGACATCGCCTGCGGCGAGGGCCGCAACGCGATCTGGCTGGCCACACGCGGCTGGAAGGCCACCGGGATCGATTTCTCCCGGGTGGGACTAGACCGCGCAGCCCATCTTGCCGCCGACGCGGGTGTCGCCGACCGGGTCGACTTCGTTGTCGGTGACGTGGTGGCGGGTCCGCTGCCTCCCGGGCCGTTCGACGCGGTCATCGTCGCCTACCTTCAGTTGCCCGCACCGCAGCGACGGGCAGCGCTGCGCCGCGCGGCGCAGGTCGTCGCACCGGGTGGGACGCTGCTCGTCGTCGGGCACGACACCACGAACCTCGTCGAGGGTGTCGGTGGGCCGCAGGATCCTGCGGTGCTCTTCACTCCGGAGGAGGTGCAGGCCGACCTCGCGGACCAGCCCGACCTCATAGCCGACAAGGCCGGGCGGGTGCGCCGGCCTGTGGCGACGCCGGACGGGGAACGGGCTGCGGTCGACGCGCTCGTGCGGGTCCGGCGGAGAACAGGCGGACGGAGCGGGCGATGACGTGCTGCGCCGCGGGGCTTGCCGCAGGCACGGCGAGGCTGTCCACGGCGATGCCGACGGGTCGCCGGGCACGGTCACGGTCCCGCTTCGACGACGCGAGCCGCCGGTGCTTCCCCGGTCGCACCGACCGCGTCGGAACATGCTGGAGGTAGCTGTGAACGTCTCCGGGCCGATGCCCATCGTTGCCGAGGCCTACCTCGATCGGCTCGTCGACGCCAATGCCCTGCCCTGGATCGAGCACGAGGTGCCGTTGGTTGGCGGGACGGGCACGCAGGCCGTGAAGCTGCTGCACGCTGATCCGGCGACCGGCGTCTACGCGATGCTCGCTCGTTATCCCAAGGGTCTAGTCATTCCCCGACATAAGCACCTGGCGCCAGCACATAGCTGGATCCTCCAGGGCGCCTGGCGCTTCGAGGAAAGCCGGCTGACCGCAACGTCTGGGTGCTACTCGTATGAGGAGCTGGGCGCGATCCACACGATGCTCATCGAGGAAGACACCGTCGCGTTCCACGTCATCGGTGGGCCGCTGGTCTTCCACGATCCGGATGGCGGCGTCCGTGAGATGTGGGACTGGGAAAGCACCCAGATCGCGTGGCGGCGGTCGCTTGCCGACGTTGGACTGGCGCCCACTGCCTGGCGGCCCGCACCCCGCGGCTGACGCGACGATACGAGGGGCCTCCGCTCCCGGTCATTCCGGCCGAGATGCTTGATGAGGTCGAGTTCGGGCCGCCCGATGACCACCTTCCGGCGCGACGTCATACCACGCACGTCGTCCGCCGAGGGCGCTGGGACCCGGAATGGCGCACCCCTGGACATCGGTGTGGATTTCGTCGACGGGGGCTGGTCGCCGTTGCAGCACCAGTCGTGACGCGGCCCCGGCGTCGCGCTCATTCGGTGGCCACCACCGGTTAAATCTCGTGACCGTCCCGGGCAGGTCTCACGACCGCCCATTGGGCGGATTCTGGTGGCCCTTGACAGACGCCCCGGCTTCAGTAGCCGACTGTCCGGTAGCTCACCCGAGGCAGCGCGGGGCCGCCAGGTGACAGCGCAGTCCTGGCTTTTGACTCGTCTGCGAGCTCGGTGAGCAGGAAGGCCGTGACGTAATGCTTGATCACGGCGCGCGCCCGCGTGCGGTCCCACGCGGGGTCGTCGGAGAAGCCCATCGGAACGAGGGCCGTGATCCGGCGCAGGCGGTCGCAGCGACCCGAGAACACGAAGTGCTCGGCACCGTCGAGGCCGACCTCAACCTTGCGGATGCTGGATGCCCCTTCATACGCGAGCCGGGTGCTCCAGTCGTACGGCGAGTCGTCGTCGGCGGTGCCTCCAATGACCAGCAGTGGTGCGGTGAGGGACGCGAGTCCGGGCTCGCCGAACATCGCGGCGTCGCCTGCCAGCGACACCACGGCGTCGACCGGCCTTGGGCCGGCGACGGTCCCACGTGCGTTGGCGGCGACGACCTGGTCGAACCGCGGCTCCAGGGCGTCGCAGAGGAAGCCGATCGGGTTGTCGTCCTCACGGGCGGTGGCGCAGCCGGCGGTGAAGGCGTCGGCATCCAGGCGGGCGCCACCGGAGGCGAGCGCGGTGTAGCCGCCGTAGGAATGGCCCACGACGGCCACGGTCCCGGGGTCCACGAGACCGGCGAGGGCCCCAGCGGAATGGGCCTCGGACTCGACGTACGCCCGGGTCTGCGCGATGTCGTCGACGCGGTCGATCGCCGCGCGCCAGAGGGTCCGCGGGTCGAAGGTCTCCTCGTGTTGCGGCGCGACCACGACCATCCCGTGGGAGGCGAGGTGCTCGGCCAGCCAGGCGTAGCTGCCGGGCGTGATCGCGAACCCGGACGAGAGCACCACCAGCGGGTAGGGGCCTTCGACGACGTCGGGTGCGGCGCCGAGCCGGCCGACCCCCTCGTAGGTGGCCAGTGCGGTCGACACGCTCGGGCCGAGCACGGTCAGCGCGTAGGAGTAGGTCATCGGGGACTCTGAGGCGGCCGACGCCGTCGCCGGGTACCACACGCTCATCTTGAGTGGGGCGCCTTGTTCGGGTCCGATCCGGCGGACGCCGACGGGATGGTCCCCAGGAGCAGCATGACTCAGCCTGGAGTACGTCGACCCGGCCGCGACGAGGTCGGGGGTGGTGAACCCGAACAAGTAGGCACCAGCCTGCGCCACGAGCCCCGCGAGCACGAGACCGACGAGGCTCGCGACGAGAATGGCCTTGGCGATGGTGCGGCGGACGGCGTTCACGGCGGGCACCTCCTGACGAAGCGCGGGCTCAGATCCGGGCGTGCTCTGCACGAAATGGCCGACGCCCGCTAGGGCGAGCAGGATTCCGGGCAGCCGGGGCAGGAAGCCTGAGCGGTGGACGAGCCATCCGGTGAGCACCAGGGACAGCGCGAAGAAGAAGCCCCAGACGAGCACGATGTCGTCGTTCGCCTCCTGGAAGAGCAGCGCGAGGCCATCGCGTTGGTCGGCCTCGAATGCCGCGAGGTAGCCCGGGTTGGAGACGACCAGCAGGGTGACGACACTGGTGACCAGGCAGCCGGCGGCCATCACGACAGCCTCGGCCACCCGTGCCAACGAGGCGGCAAGTGACATCGGCCGGCTGACTGGTCGCAGCAGGGCGTAGAGGACGGCGGCCAGTACGATCTCGACCAGCACGATCGTGGCCTCACCGGCCATCCCCCAGCGGAACAGGGTTTCCTGGGCACGGATGTTGTCGGCGGTGGCCGCGGCATCGCCGGGAACGACCAGACTCGACCGGACCAACGTCGACATCGGGTAGACCACGAAGATGGCGAGGTAGAGGCTGCCGGCCAGCTTGGTCAAACGGCGCAGCGGCGGGCGCTCCTGCGACGTCGGGATGACGGCGGTAGGCGTTGATGTAGTGGTGGCGGTCATGGTTTTTCCTGGGGCTATTGGATGGACAGGTCCTCTCCTCGACTGTCGCGTTTGTTCATGTGCATTCCTCTCCTCTGAAATGGCTCGTGGATCGCGTGGCCTCCTCACCAACAGCACGCTGGGGGCCCGGGGGATGTACCGGGACCGGTAGAACACCACCCCGAGTAGCACCAGGTGGATGCCGACGAAGCCGAGAGCGGCGAGGAAGCCAGCGCTGAAGGCTGACCGGGGCATGGATCAGGTAGAGCGTCACGGAGAGCGCGACGTCCACGGCCACGATCACGAGCCAGGCGATCAGGCTGAGATTGAACTGGGCGCGGGAGCCGGCGATGTTGTCGGCGGTTGCCGCGGCGTCAGGCGGGACTGGTAGTCGCAGTCATGCGGGATGCCGCGCTCTGGTGTGAGCCAGCGCGGACGGACTGTGACGGCCGACGATCGCCGGGGCTTCCTGCACCAGCTCGTCGTCGTCGATGGCCTCGACCATGAACAGCGCGAAGTCGACACGCCGGGTCAGGTTGCTGGCCAGTGCGGGGTCGCCGACGTGCCGGCGCCAGACCGGGAGCCCCTCGCTCTCACCCTCCTCGACGTCGCTGCAGCGCACCACGGTCCACCGACGTTCGCTCGCGAAGACCCGCCGGCAGGCCTCAACCTGGTCGTCGAGGTCCACCATCCGAGCCAGCCTGGCCAGCCGACCGAAGACCGCGCCGAAGACCCGCAGCTTCCAGGGATACACGTCCTTGCCGTCGCGGGTGATGTGCCAGCCGCAGGAGAAGATCAGCCGGGCGTCGGCATCGGCGAGATCGAGCACCGCCTGGGCCGTACCGGAGGCGTAGTGCTGCATGCCCCACGGCGCCAGCACGGTGAGCACCGCGTCGCAGCCGGCCACGGCGCGACCGATGACGTCGCGGTCGTCTGTCCGGCCCGGCACCACGGTGATCCGGTCGCCGAAGTCGGCGAGCTTCTCCACGCTCTCTTCCCGGCAGACGCCAACGACTCGGTGGCCGCGGTCGAGGCAGTTGCGCACCAGGTAACGGCCCAGCTTTCCGGAGGCCCCCACGATGCAGACCGTGCGAGGGCTGGTCGATTCGTGCGTCTCCCGGTTCGGGGGCGTCGTCATGTGTCGCTCCCGACCTGTCCGTTGGCGCAGAGCAGGACGAGACCGGCCCAGATGTACCAGGCGATGACGCCGAGCCCGAAGAGCGTGGCGGGGTGACTATCCAGTTGGAAGGCCAGCGACTCGGCGGGATCCCCCCGCGTGCCGGTGAAGCCCGCGGGCGCCAGGTGGGCCACCGCCACACCGAAGCCGATCACGTAGGTGACGGTCTCCACAAGCGAGGGCCAGCCACCGGCTCGCTGCGCGGCCCGCGGGCGGTCCGTCGGCGTCCGGCCCGTGTGCACGGGAGTTGGTGCAGTGACAGTCAGATCGGGAGCGGTCATGGGCCTCCTTCGATGAGCGGTGGGGAAAGCCGTGCATGTCCGAGTCTTGATGACGGTGGGTCGGTTGCCCATCGGGGCGCCACCTCAATTTCGTCGCAGCATGCGGTCGCGGGTGGTGTGTGGATGGGGTGGAGGCTGCATTGCGCGGGGCACATGGCGTGAGCGAGGCTGGATCAGTGAGCGCTTTCTTAACGCGCCCAGCGCTGGGCGCGAAAACCCATCGTCCGAACTGGGTGCGCCCAGCATCGTGGGGGCCATCGCTGTACATGCGCGTGGTTCTCGTCAACAGCTCCGTCCTGCTGCTGGCCGTCCTCGCCTTGGTCGTCACGCCGGTGACGGTGTCGTTCCCGATCGCGACCGAGCAGGGCCTGGTGCTGACGGTCGGGGCGGTGGTCATCGCCACCGCGAATGCGGTGCTGCTGCGTCTCAACTTCCGTGGACTCCGGGCAGTGGTTCGCCGCATGGAGACGATCGACGTGCTGAGACCCGAGGAGCTCCTGCCGGAGACCGGCGGCCCCGAGGCGAAATCGCTCATCGTCGGCTTCAACACGATGCTGGACCGTCTCGAGACCGAACGCCGGACGAGCGCCCGGCGGACGCTCAACGCCATCGAGAGCGACGCCGACGGATCGGTCGCGAGCCGCACGACGAGATCGGCCAGCGCCTGACCGGAACGCTGCTGGAACTGCAACGCCTGGCAGATGACCTACCTGAGCCGTTCAAGTCCGAGGTCGGGTCCATCCGGGAACAGCAACGTGCGACGCTGGACGAAGTCGGTGCCCTCGCGTGCAGATGCGCCCAGCCCTCCTGGACGACCTCGGGCTGCTCAGCGCGGTCGACGCTCTGGCCGAATCGCTGGACGAACAATCCGTCCGGATCGAGACGTCGCTCCCTCGTGGCCTGAGCGCGCTTCCTCCGGATCTGGAGCTGGTCGTCTACCGCATCGCGCAGGAGGCGCTGACCAATGCGGTACGCCCCGCGGGGGCGTCCCGCATCGAGCTCGAACTTGAGGTGCGCGCCGGCCGGCTGACATTGCGGGTGACTGATGACGGCACCGGCTTGTCCGCCGCGACGTCGGAAGGACCTGGGATCCGGGGGATGCGCGAGCGAGCTCTCCTCGTCGGGGGTCGCCTGCACATTGGCCCGGCCGCAGCCGCGCGGCGACCCGGGCATCGAGGCACCACCGTCCGGCTCGACATTGCGGACCTCACCCCGGTCGCCCCCCGATGACCGATTCCGGCGTGGCGCGGGTGCTGATCGCCGATGACCATGCCGTCGTCCGGGCGGGTCTCAGGGCGCTGATCGATCGGGAACCGGATCTCGAGGTCGTGGCCGAAGCCGCTGACGGACGCCAAGCCCTGCAGATGGGCATGAGTGAGGATCTCGATCTCGCCATCCTCGACATTGCCATGCCGGGCCTGACCGGCTTGCAGGCCACCCGCGAGATCCGCCGCAGACGCGAGCTGCCGATCCTCATCCTCTCGATGTACGACCGTGAGCAGTACTTCTTTGAGGCGGTCGCGGCGGGCGCCGCAGGGTACGTGCTCAAGCGCCAGGGCGACCAGGACATCGTCGAAGCTTGCCGAGCCGCTATCGGCGGCGAGCCCTTCGTCTATCCCAACGCCCTCAGCGCCCTCATGCGCCGGTACCTCGCCCTGGTCGACCACGGCCAGGACCCAGGTGCCGGACCTCTCACAGCCCGGGAGACCGAGGTCGTCAAGCTCATCGCGGAGGGGCACAGCTCCCAGGAGATCGCCGACTCTTGTGCATCAGCCTCAAGACGGTGGACCGGCACCGGACCAACCTGCTCGAGAAGCTCAACATGAACGACCGGGTCCAGGTCACCCGCTACGCCATCCGAGCCGGCTTGGTCGAACCATGCGTGCGCCGGCACGGCCTTGCTCGCGGTTCGTCGTCCAAACAGCGATCGATTCAATCTTGAACGTACCGACCGCACCCCACGAGCCCGACTGAGCAGCGTTTCCCCAGGTGAGCCGTGGAAGGTAGGCCTCCTCCTGACTGTCTCCGCACTCAGGCACTGGCTTCGACTGCCGATGTCGACGGCCATATCCAGTCGATGCCTGGGCCGCCGTTCGCCGAGGATTCCCGTGGACGCTCGCAATCTCTGAGAGCGTGCACCGTCCTGGCCAACCTGGTCAGCCTGCGCCGGCAACCGGCCCCGCATCGGCGATCTTGGCGTTTAGGTCCTGTAGGGCCGCGAGGTAGATCTCGGAGAAGGTGGGGAAAGGCTGGATCGTGTCCAGCAGAACGCTGAGGCTGATCTCGGCGCGGATCGCGAGCGTGGCCTGCTGGAGCCATTCGCCTGCCTCCGGTCCGATTGCATAGGCGCCAGTCAGGCGAGCCCCATCGCTGAGCAGGGTGAGGAACCCGTCGGACTCGGCGTAATCGTGCATGTACGTCGCCGTCTTCGCGACATCGGCGAGTCTGGCTGAGCCGGCGAAGGGCGCCGCCGTCGCACCCACGGCGGCGGCAGCCGGGTCTGTGAACACCACCCGTGGGACTGAGTCGTAGTTGGCCGTGACGGGATCGCCCAGGATGTTCGCGGCGACGACCCGGCCCTGGTACTTCCCGACGTGGGTCAGCGGCCAGATACCGGTCACGTCGCCGATGGCCCACAGCCGGTCGCCCGCGCGAAGGTGTCCGTCTACCGGTATCCCTTGCTGAGTGGGCATGACCCCCACCGTCTCCAGCCCGATCCCCTCGGTCCGAGGACGTCGTCCGGTAGCGACGAGCAGGCGGTCGCCGCGGAGCTCGCGGCCGTCGTCCAGAACCAGCACGTAGTCGCCCCGCTCGCGGCGAGCACCAGTCGACTGGACGGCGAGGACGACGTCGATCCCGTCGCCCCGGAGCACGTCACTCAACGCCTCGCCAAGCTTTTGCGGCTCACGCGCCAGAAGGCGGTCGGCGCCCTCGACAAGGGTGACCTCGCCACCGAGCCGCTGGACCGCCTGGGCCATCTCGACGCCGACCGGGCCGCCCCCGAGCACCAACAGTCGCCCCGGTACCTCGGTCATGGCAGTTGCCTCGCGGTTTGTCCACAGGCCGTCGAGCTCGCGAAGCCCAGGGATCGGTGGGATGGCGGGATCCGACCCGGTTGCGAGCACCACGTGGCGCGCCCTGTAGCCGACACCGTCGACGTCGACGGCACCGGGCCCAGCCAGGCGGCCTCGGCCCCGGATCAGGTCGATGCCATGGTCACGAAGCCACGTCTCCTGGCCGGAGTCGGAGTGACCGGACACCATGAAGTCCCGCCAGGCGAGAGCGGCGGGCACGTCGACCTCAGCGGTCGCTGCCGCCTGCCGCGCGGCGTGGACCGCCTCGCCGGGCCGCAGCAACGACTTGGACGGGATGCAGGCCCAGTACGAGCACTCCCCACCCACGAGCTCGCGCTCGACCACTGCCACCCGCAGGCCACCGGCAGCCAGCGCGCCGGCGCAGTGCTCGCCCGGTGAACCTGCGCCGACGATGATCACGTCGTAGTCGGCGTTCATGCTGGCACGACCCGGCCGGACGTGGCCGTAGTCTTCGCGTTGCGCTTCCGGACACTCGTCATGACGGCCCTCCTCACATAGATTGAGTTCTGAACGATCCCGACCTGCTACGGGACCGCTGCGTTTCGCGCCCGAGTATGCCCCTGGTTCG
Organism: uncultured Actinomycetota bacterium; assembly: GCA_963814355.1. Lineage (GTDB taxonomy): Bacteria > Actinomycetota > Actinomycetes > JADGOV01 > JADGOV01 > JADGOV01. The sequence continues at coordinate 657,273 of CAWFCZ010000018.1, forward strand.
GGTCGACGAACTGGCCTCACCAGGGTCTTCCCCTGGCGCGAGCGGGCGGTCCCACCGCAAGGTGGAACTGCACCACCAGCTTGGGGGCCGATCGCACCCAGAGGAAGAGAGCACGCCGCGGGAGGTCGCTGGCGTGCGCACGAGAAGGGATGTCAGCATGGAGTACCTCGTGACGATGACCACCCGCGTTCCGGACGGCACCTCGGAGGCATCGGTTCGGGACATCCGGATCCGCGAGGCCGCTCGATCGGGCGAACTCGCTGCGCAGGGGCACCTGCTGCGTCTGTGGCGTCCGCCGGTGCGGCCGGGCGAATGGCGCACTCTCGGCCTGTTCGCAGCTGACGACGACGCCGCGCTCGACAAGGACCTCGCCTCGATGCCGCTGAGAGTGTGGCGGACCGATGAGGTGACGCCGCTGACGCCCCACCCGAATGACCCGCCAGCTCGACGTCGCCTGCCGGGGTCACCGGCACCGGAGGGCGGGGGCACCGAGTTCCTGACCACGTGGGTCCTCGACATCCCGGCGAGCACCCCCACCGACACTGTCGACGCCACGACCGTGCACGAGGCCGAGCGCGCACACCACCTGGCCGAGCGGGGCTACCTCCTGCGGCTGTGGCGGCTCCCGGGTGAGGGTCGAGCACTGGGTCTGTGGCGAGCCCGGGACTCCGCCGAGCTGCAAGCCCTGCTCGCGTCGCTGCCGATGAATGCGTGGCTACGGGTGCAGACGACACCACTCGCCCCGCACCCCAGCGACCCGCCGACCACGAGTCGCCCGACCAGGGAGGTCGGTTCGTGACCTATCGGGACCAGAAGGTGGTCGTTGTCACTGGAGGTTCGCGGGGCATCGGAGCAGGCCTCGTGTCGGCCTACCGTCGGCGAGGCTGGGCGGTCGTGGCCACTTCCCGCACCATCAAGCCTGCTGGGGATCCGGCGGTGCTCACCGTCGAGGGAGACATCGCTGATCCCGTGACCGCCGACAGAGTCGTCACGGCGGCACTGGAAGGTTTCGGACGCATCGACACCCTCGTCAACAACGCCGGCGTCTTCATCGCAAAGCCCTTTGCCGACTACAGCGACGAGGACTACGCGCTTGCCATGGGTGTCAACCTCACCGGATTCTTCTGGCTGACGCAACGCGTCATCGCCGAGATGCTCGAGCGACACAAGGGCCACATCGTCAACATCACCGCCACGCTCACCGACTACGCCAGCTCCGCCACACCCGCTGTCCTGACCTCACTGACCAAAGGCGGTCTCGCCTCAGCCACCAGATCGCTGGCCATCGAGTACGCCACCCGCGGCATCCGGGTCAACGCTGTGTCGCCGGGCGTCATCCAGACGCCGGAGCACCCGCCGGAGACCTACGCTGGGCTCGCGGCACTTCACCCACTCGGCCGAGTCGGCCAAGTCAGCGACGTGGTCGACGGCATCCTCTACCTCGAGTCAGCCCCGTTCGTCACCGGAGAGATCCTGCACATCGACGGGGGCCAGATCGCGGGCCGCTGACCTGACCATCCGCCGTGCGACCGGCACTGTGCCGTCGACCGCCCTCAGGGGTCGGGTCACAAGTCCAGCACGAGCTCGGTGGTCGGCTTCGCCGAGCAGATCAGGAGCTCGTCGTCGCCGGGAGGTTCGAGCGGTGGCGTCTCGTACGACGCAGCGCCGGACAGCACAGCGGTGACACAGGTGTGGCAAACGCCGGTACGACACGACCACTGCGTCGGTAGGTCGCAAGCCTCGGCCAGCTCGAGCACCGAGGCGTAGGCGTTCGACCAGGTCGTGGTGAGTCCCGACCGGGCGAAGGTGACCCCGGGACCGGTGCCGGGCGGCCCGGATGGCTGATGCGGCGTCACCCCGTCGGCGCCGACCATACCGGGGTTGATCGGCGAACGCGAGCCGAATCGTTCGGTATGGATGTGGGTCCGGTCGATGCCGACCTCCGCGAGCGCGGCCGAGATGTCGTCCATGAACCGCTCGGGCCCACAGACATACACACTCGCGTCAGCGGGGAGGCCGAGACCCGCGATCACCTCCCGGTCGAGCCGTCCCTCCCTCAGGCCGGACTCGGGGGCGAGCGGCCCTCCCGGATTGGTGTAGTAGACCAGCGCGCGAGCCGACGGCAGTCGCCCGAGAAGGCCACCGACCTCGGCGGCGAAGGCATGGCTGCCCGCATCATGCGTGGTGTGGATCCACCACAAATGTCGCCGGCTGTGCTCACTCGCGAGCCGGTGGAGCATCGCCAGCAGCGGCGTCTGACCGATGCCCGCGGAGATGAGCAGCACGGGTTCGGGGCCCTGTTCCAGGACGAAGTTACCGCGCGGCGCTGCGACCTCGAGCCGGTCTCCGCGCTGCAGGTGCGTGGCGAGATGCGAGCTGACCAGCCCGTGCGCCTCACGCTTCACGCTGATCCGGTAGCGGCCGCCGTCCGGGTCACCCGACAGCGAGTAGGTCCGGACCGGGGTCGGCTCGCCTGCGCCGGGCACGCGGAGGGTGAGGAACTGGCCGGGCCGGTACGCCGGGAGCGCGCCGTCCCCGTCGAGCCGGAACGACGTCACGGACGCGCTCTCGGGAACGACGTCGGTGACCGTGAGCGTCCGAAATCCGGCCCAGGCCGGCGGTGTTGCCGCTGGTACGCCGGCCGGGGCCTCCGCTCCGTGCTCCAGCATGCTCCGGAACGACTCGCGCCACCCCGGGCTCAACGCCGCGATGTCCAAGGCCGCCTTCAGCCGCTCCACGTCGTGCCCCGGCAGGTACAGCAGCGCGTCGACGTCGGCCACGCTCACCGCGCGGGGGACTCGTCGGGTGCGCACGATCTCGTCGCCCGCGGCGACGTGTCCCTCAGTCAGGACGCGCAGGTAGAAGCCCGGACGATGGTGGGAGACCAACAGCGCGGGGAGCTGCGGTTCTCCCATCCGCATCCCCACCCGGAAGCAGGTGACGCGGGGCTGGGTGACCTCGAATTCCGCCTCGCCGATGCGGTAGCGGTCACCGATGCAGACCTCGTCGTCGTCGAGCCCTTCGACGGTGAGGTTCTCCCCGAACGCGCCGTGCTCGAGGTCGTCGCGGCCGAGGAACTCCTGCCAGTGCCGATAGGACCCGACCTGGTAAACGAGCAGGGCTCGCTGCTCGCCGCCGTGCCCGGCCAGGTCGCCTTGCCCGTCACCCTCGATGTTCAGGCGGCGGACCATGCGTGGCCCAGACACCGGCCGCTTCCAGATACCCGTGTGCACGGTGCGGCCTCGCCACGGCACGTCCTTCGGCATCCCGACGTTGACCGAGAGCACGGTTGCCATCGCCTCGCACCCCTTCCTGGGTGGTTGCGGCCATCATGCTCTCGACCCCGAGCATCCCGACACGGGTCGGCAGCGCACCGGGGACGTGCGTTGTGGGTATCTGGCCTCCGGGACCGGACCAGTGAGTCTCCCTGGTGCGAGGCGGCGCTGTGGTGAGACGGCATACCCGAAGAGCGTTTGCACAGTTCAGCGCCATGTTTCAGTCACTACTACGACGTCTAGCTAGGGCCCGGCCGAGGCTGCCGAGCACCTGTACGTACCTGGCATCGTGCGCGTCCAGGCCACTGTCGGGCAGGGCGGTCGAGAGCAGGTCGGCCGCCCGGGTTCCGTGGACGCCGGGGCGCCAGGTGGCGTCCTCGAACCCCATCGCCGCGACCAGTCGCAGGTCGGACGGCCGAGGAGCGCCAGCTGTTCGTAGATCTCCCGGGCACGGGGAAAGTTGCAGGACCGCACGTAGTCGGAGGCAGCCGCCAGCAGGAGGCTCGAGTGCTCCAGCTCTTCGCAGCCGGGCAGCGCAGCCGCGCGCTCGAACCAGCCGGCCGCCTCCTCGAACGCCAGGCTCTCCTCGGCCAGGCGACCCGCGTCACGGCTGTGCGCCAGTGCCCGGTCGTGGAAGCCGAGCGCGCTCGCAGCAAGGAAATGGTGAGCCAGGCGCGGGATCAGCGCGGTCGGCCGAGGCAGCCGTTCCAGGGCCTGGCCCGCGCACGCGTGGAGGTGGGCGAGCCGCGACGGCGGGGTGCGGTCGATTACGGCCTGCCGGGTCAACGAGTGGACGAAGGCGAAGCGGGCTCCGTGCTGATCGACCGGCTCGATCAGGCCCGGGGCGACGGCGGCGTCGACGAACTCCAGCGTGCGCCGACGGTCGGTCCCGCCGGCTGCGATGAGAGCCGCCAGCTCGAACTCGTCCCCAGGACCGCTGCCTGCTCCAGGATGTTCCGGACCGCCTCCCCCATGCCGGCGATCCGCCCTTCGACAGTGTCGCTGATCGAGGCCGGCACCCGGTGCCAAGACCGCAGGTCAGACACCGCACCACGGCGTTCCAGGTCCGCCCACATCTCCCGGAGGAAGAACGGGTTGCCGCCGGTGCGGTCGCGCAGGAGCGCGGCGGCTGCGCGAGCCTGGTCCGGGGCGAGTCCGGTTCGCAAGGCCACGAACTGCGCGATGGCGTCGGTGTCCAAGCCGTCCAGGTCGAGCCGTCGGACTCCCTCGAGCCGGTGCATGTCGGCCATCCAGAGGGAAAGCTCGTCGGACCGGTCGGGCCGGGTGGTGCGGAACGTCGCGATCAGCAGGATGCGGGCCTCGGTCGACGCGCTCGCCAGGTGCTGGAGCATGCCGAGCGAGGGGAGCTGCGCCCGCTGTAGATCCTCGAGCACCAGGACGAGCGGGCGGGTTTCCGCCAAGCGGGCGAACAGAACGCTCACGGCCTTGAACAGGTCACGCCGCTGGTCCGCGGCCCCAGGAGGTCCCTCGACGCTGCGCCGGTGCCGGTCGACCTTGACGGACAGCCGTCGCAGCAGCGCGCTCTCATCGTCGAGCACCTGGCTCAGGCTGCCGGGTGGGCTGTCCTGCATCAGCTGGTCGAGCAGGTCGGCGAACGGCTGGTAGGGGACGCCAGCCGGACGGGCAACGGCGGCAGGGGCCACGACGTCACGTCGCGGTCATCCCCTGGCTGAAGTCGGCGCCCTGGCTCAAATCGGCGCCGAGGTCCCGTCGGGCAGGACGCGCCCGGTCACCTCGACGATCACATCGGCCGGCAGGTCGGCCCGCTCAGCCGCCATGCGGATCGCCTCCGGAGACGACGCCTCGTAGAGACACTAGGTCTTGCGTCGGTCCGCCGACAGGAACGAGTACAGCCAACTCACGCCTTGCTCATCGTTGATCCGGTTGATGCCGTCAGCCACCTCAGCGACGCCCTCGAGCGCCTGCGCGAAGCGACGCTCGACCATGAAGATCGGCATGGCGCCTCCCTGACTGCCCCGGTTTCGCGGCGGCGACCCGGCCGACAGACCTTCCCCGGCATCGACACTACGCCGGCTCATCGCCGGCGACCACAGACCCACCGAGCCCACGCGCTGGCGCTACTTGACCGATCCGGCCATGACCCCCTGGACGAAGAACCGCTGGAAAGTCAGGAAGACCACGAGGGGGACCACCAGAGACGGGAACGCGCCCGGTGCGAGGATGTCGATGCTGCTCCCGAATTGGCGGGTCTGGCTTGCGAGGGCGACCGTGACCGGCTCGGTCGACTGGTTGCTGAAGACCAGGGCCACCAAGAGGTCGTTCCAGACCCACAGGAACTGGAAGATCCCGAGCGACGCGATGGCCGGCAAGCCCAGCGGAGTACGACGCGGACGAAGATCTCACGGCATCGGCCAGGCCACGGCTCGGCTGGTCGGCGTAGATGAGCTCGAAGGTGATGCCCGAGGCCAGGAACGAGATGGCCATGGGCATGAAGAGGACGGTCTTGAACACCGTGGCCCAGCGCACGTGCTCGGACAGGACCGCGAAGACCAGGCCGAGGATGGTGACGACCGTGGGTGCGACCACGACCCAGATCACGTTGTTCTTCACCGCGCGCAGCGTCGAGGTGTCGGTGAAGATCTGGTGGTAGTTGCCCAGGCCGACGAACCGGCCGACCGCTCCGGCCGGCCCGTCGGCGAACAGGCTCCGCACGATTGTGTAGCCCAGGGGGTAGAGCAGGATCGCCGCCAGCAGGACCAGCGCCGGGGCCAGGAAGACGAGCGCCACCCACCGACGCTCACCCGGCGGCCGCTGGAATGCCCCGGGTGCCGCCGGCGGCGGCGCCGGTTCGGCCACCGACTGCGCGCGGCCCAGGGCCGCCCGCGATGCCACCACGGCTGACCCTCCTTCGCGCCGTCGCGTAACCAGCCGAGTCGCCTACCAGCCGGTCACCGAGCTGGCGTCCTTCTCCAACTGGGTCTGCGCTTGGGCGACGTTCCCGTTGCGCAGGAAGGTCTGCAGGACGGCCCATTCGCCCTTGTTGGGCGTCCCGCCGAAGTCGGCCGGCGCCTAGTCGGACATGTCGAAGCGGAAGTTGTCGCCGACGGAGACGATCTGCTGGCCCAGTTGGGCGGAGGTCGGGTCGGCGTACGCCGAGGAGGGACGTTCTTGTTGGCCGACAGGACCCCGCTGCCGGAGGCTCCGACCAGCACCTGAGCGGCCTTGGTGGAGGCGAGGAACTCCAGGAACGGCTGGACCGCAGGGTTCGAGGTGAAGCCCACGGCGAAGTCGCCGGCGGCCTCCAAGCCGGGGCGGATCCGCCGATCGAGGGGAATGCGAAGAACTTCGCCATCGCCCCGACGTGAGCCGGGTCCTTGTCACCGGTGATAGTCGTCGCGACGAACGAGGCCTCGTAGAACCATCGCGGAGTAGGGGCTGGCCTTGAACACGTTGTCGACGGAGCCGGTGAAGCCGACCTTCAGCGCATTGGTCGGGCTGCCGATGATCGCCTTGTCGCCCCAGATCTGCTTCAGCGTGGTCAGCGCGGTAGTGACGGATGGATCCGTCCACTTGATCTGATGGTGGGTCAGCTGGTCGTACTTGCTCAGTCCTGCCGTGCGCAGGTAGACGTTCTCGAACCAGTCGGTCAGGGTTCAGCCGTCTCCTCCGCCGACGGCGATCGGGACCGTGACGCCGGAGTTGCGCAGCGTCTGAGCGTCGGAGCTGAACTGGGTCCAGGTCTTGGGTAGCGACGTGATCCCAGCGGCCAGGAAGAGCTTGTCGTTGTACCAGACCGTGGACTTGTCGGACGCATCCACCGGGACGCCGTAGAGCTTGCCGTTCACCGTCGCGAGCTTGGCCCACTCGGGCGAGAAGTTGGCCTTGACCTCCTGCTGGGCTGCCGGGTCGACCGGTTGCAGCTTGCCCGCGTTGCCGTACTGCGAGATCCTGCCTGGCTTGATGCTGTTGGTGGTCCTCCTCCTAGCCTCCTGCAGCCACTCCGGGCCTTCTCCCGCCCCGAGCACCGGCACTGCGAGCGGGGATTCGACCGCGGCAACCAGCTGCAGGAGCAGTACCTCGCGACCATCAAGGACGTCCGCCCGTCGGTCGTCCTGATCCAAAGCAGCAAGGACCTGGGCTCGGGCGTCGTCCTCGAGCCAGGGCGACATCGTCACCAACGACCACGTCGTCGGCACGGCAACGTCCATCCCGGTGACGCTCTCCGGGAGCTCCACCAGTCACCCCGCAACGCTCGTCGGCACCTATCCCCCGGACGACCTCGCCGTCATCCGGGTAAGCGGCGCCGGCACGCTGCGCCCGGCCCACTTCGCCAACTCCTCCAAGCTCGAGGTCCGGCGACATCGTCCTGGGCAGCGGCAACCCTCTGGGCCTGGCCAGCAGCGTGACCAACGGGATCATCTCCGCGCTCGGCCGGACCGTCAGCGAGGCGACGAGCGCGGACTCGCCCGGCGCCACCCTCCCCGACACCATCCAGACCAGCGCCGCAATCACCCTCGGCGGCGTCTGGTCGACCTCTCCGGCCAAGTCATGAGGATCCCGACGCTCGCGGCGACCGATCAGCGGCTCGGTGGGGGGCCGCGCCAAGCATCGGGTTTCGCTATCTCCAGCAACGTCGTCAAGGACATCGCCGCCCAGCTCGTGGCGGACGGCAAGGTCACCCGGTCGCACCGCGCCGCGCTGGGCATCCGACCTACCTGACCCACACCAGGGCACGCCTTTCCCTGCCCGGCGCACTCGCCCGATGTGCGGTGACCGGACATCGCATGGCCCATCCGATCACGTCACCCGGCAGCTGGCGAGCCTGAGAACGGCCACCTCCAGGAAGTCTTGTCTGGCCGCGCGAAGGCGGCCTAGCGTGGGATAGGACGCGAGGTGGGAAGAGCGAGGTGGTTCCGTGATCATCCAGCTGGTGCGCTACAGATCAGAGCTCAGCTACGACGAGGTGCTGAATCGATTCCAGGAGCGCGTCGACAGCTATCGCGCCGTGCCTGGCCTCCTGCAGAAGTACTACGTCCACTACACGGAGAGCAACCAGTTCGGTGGCGTGTACGTCTGGGAATCCCAAGAAGCGCTGCAGAACTGGCGAGAAGGCAAGCTCGCAGACACCCTCGCCGAGACGTATCAGGTCACCGAGGGCCCGACCTCCGAAGGCGCCGAGGTCATGCTGGTCCTCCGCGGTGAGAGCGACTCGCTCTGACCCGCGTTCCCCGGCGCATGAGCGTGGCGGAAGGCCTTCTCCTCCCTGGGGGTGCCGCGACTCTTGCCGATGCGCGTTCGGCCGCGAAACGTCGGTCACGCGCTCGCCACCGTCGACTCCTACGTCTCCCACTACTCCTGGTTCGAACGAGCCGCTTCCCTGATCGTTAACGCGGAGGGCGTCGACGCCTGAGGTTGTGCGATGCGAACCCGATGTGGTACTGCAACAGAAGTAAGAAGTGACACGACACCGAATCCTGTGGTTTCGATCGGTGTGCTGTCTCGTATCCGAAGGCGACGGCCCAGCCGAAGTCGCCGGATAGCGCCTCGGGTGGTCGTCCCACCGAAGGAGAACGATGTGGCCTGGGTGCAGTAGGCGTCGTCGTCCAGGTGCTCCAGGACGCAGTCAGCTCGCGGATTCAGTTCAACGAACGACGGTCGCAACGCGTTGGACCGGACGTCCAGAGCGCACTCGCGTACTAGCACAGACTGGACCGGATGGCCCGACACCCGTGAGCGCGAGCTGGGCCATATGGCACTCGCCCCGTTGAGCGAGCGGTCGTCCCCGGCATGTCGGCGCCCAGCGGGCGGCATGCGACGACCCGAAGACGCGTCTAGCGGCCGGGACCCGACCACGTCAGGTGGTTGGACCCGCCGCCGGCCGAGTGGATGTCGGACTACGCAGGTCAACGTCCGGCGACTTCGAACACGTCGGTTCCCTCGACCAGGACGACGTTGCCGTCAGACTCGGGCTGGGCTACGTGGTGGAACGAGAGGGAGGGGGCGGCGCAGTTCGAGACGACGACGAGCAGGTCTGACCCTGGTCGCCCTTGACGAGGGTGGACGGCGGAGTTCAATGGAGGAGTGTGACGGGAAGGAGCGAGAATGAGTGGCCTGGTACGCAAGTTAACCGACGGTGAGTTGCGGGAAGCCGAGGGGACGCCGGCCTTGATGCGGCGCATGGCGTTTGAAGGTGACGGCCATTGGTTCGGACACGTGGCAGCGGCCCCCGCGACCATGTCCGGGTGGCACCACCACGGCGACAACGTGACGATGGGATACGTCCTCAAAGGGGGCATCACCTTGGAGTTCGGGCCGGGCGGGAGCCAGCAGGTCGACGTCGGTGAGGGCGAGTACTTCGAGGTCCCCAAGAACACGGTGCATCGCGAAGGTAACAACGCGCTCGAGATCGGCGAAGTCATTATCTCACGCGTGGGCGAGGGCCAACTCGTGTTTCCTACCGACGGCCCAGACGCGTCCTGACTCACGCGCTATCGGCCGCTGCACCGACTCACCACGTGACCCTCGGCTCCAGGGGGCCGCTGCCACGAGCGCCTGGGTCCCGGGGTGAGCTCCACGTGGGCCTGTCATCGGGTGAGAGTCAGGTTGGGTCGCATCCAGCCGGGGATGACTAGGGAGCGCAGGATCACTTGATGTTGGTGATCGGAAGACTGCCGGCGTTTACGGCGGAGGGACGGTCCTGTTTGTGTGCCAACCGTCGCTGGACCAGGCTGCGGGACCGCGACACCATGGAACGATGACGCGCGCCATCGCGGCCGATTATCTGGTGGTGGGAGCGGGCGCCATGGGGATGGCCTTCACCGACGCCCTGACCGACCACGCCGACGTTCGGGTGGCGCTAGTCGACCGCCGTCACAGCGCCAGTGGGCACTGGCTCGAGGCCTACCCGTTCGTCCGTTTGCACCAGGCGTCGGCGTTCTACGGGGTGGCTTCGATACTCCTCGGCGACGGTCAGGTGCAGGAGCACGGACCGGAGCAGGGCCTGCAGGAGCGGCCACCCAGGCGGAGGTTTGCGCCTACTACGCTCGGACGCTCGACCGGATGCTGGGCTCGGGCCGGGTGGAGTTCCACCCCAACAGCGAGTATGTGGGCGGCCGCACGGTCGTCTCGCGGATCTCCGGTGAACGGTTCGAAGCGCCGGAGCGGTGTCGGGTCGTCGACGCCCGCTACCTGGCGCCCACCATTCCCGCCGAGGTGCCACCCCCCTTCGGCGTCGCCGAGGGCGCCCGGGTGGTGCCGGTCAACGCGCTAGCGGGGCTTGAGGAGGCACCGCGCCAGTACGTCGTCGTCGGATCCGGCAAGACCGCGACCGACGCGTGCATCTGGCTGCTGTCGCGCGGTGTGGACCCTGATTCGGTGTGTTGGGTGCGGCCCCGCGACCCGTGGATGCTCAACCGGGCCGTCATCCAGCCAGATCCCGCGGTCTTCTTGGGAACCGCAGCCGCATCATGCAGGCAGCCGAGGCGTCAACCTCGTTGGAGGACTTGTTCCTCCGGCTGGAGGATGCCGGCGTGATGCTACGCATCGATCAAACGGTGATGCCGACGATGGCCAAGACGCCGACGCTGGCGAAGTGGGAGCTCGAGCACCTTCGGGCACTTGAGAACGTGGTACGGCGCGGCCACATCCATAGCGTCGACCGGGGCAGGCTCAGCTTCGGTGACGGAGCTGTGGCCATCGCCGACGATGCCCTGGTCGTACACTGTGCGGCCGAGGGCCTGAAGTATCCGCCGTTGGTTCCCGTCTGGCGACCCGAGGCGATCACGTTGCAGCCGATCCGGGCCGGCTTCCCGTGCTTCGGCGCGGCAGTCATCGGGTACGTCGAGGGGACCCGCGTCGGGGACACCGAGAAGAACCGACTCTGTCCACCGACGCCATACCCCGACTCGATGGCGCAGTGGGCGAGGATGAATGTCCTGGGCACCAAGGCGGCCGAGGCGTATTCGGCTGAGCCAGACATCAAAGAGTGGTCTGACCGGGTCGCGATCAACCCGGCACGGATCCCACCCGGACATCCGGGATCGGCTGCCCTGGACAACGCACGCGAACGCTTGGCCAAACACACCCGGTCGGGACTGGCCCAGCTCGCCAAGCTGAGTGAGCCGCGATGACGCCAACGGGTCCCGGGCGAGCTTGAAACGGGGCACCAGCAGGCAGTTCTTGCCTGCTCGCGCGAAGGCGGCCTAGCGTCGATAGACCCCGAGGCGAGAGCGGCGAGGTGGTTCCGTGATCATCGAACTGGTGCGGTACGGAACAGAGCTCAGCCACGACGAGGTAGTGAATCGATTCCAGGACCGAGTTGACGCTACCGAGCCGTCCTTGGCCTCGTGCGGAAGTACCACGTCTACTACGTGGGGAGCAACCACTTCGGCGGCTTATAGGTTGGGAATCCCCCGAGGCGTTACGAACTGGCGAGAAGGCAAACTCGCAGAGACCCTCGCCGCGGCGTATCACGTTACCGACAGCCCGAACTCTGAAGAGTCCGAGGTGCTGCTGGTCCTCCATGGTCAGAGTGGTCCTTCTCTGACGTCCGCGGCCTGCGCACGGGCGTGGGGAACGCCTGGTTACGCCGTTGGGTGCGGGACTCTGCCGATGAGCGTTCACCCGCGTAGCGTCGGTGACGCACCTGGCACTGTCGACGTCCACTTCTCTCTCGTCCCGGTTCGGACGGGCTGCTCCCCACCGTTCAGCGGAGGGCGTCGACGCATGGAGCTGTGCGATCCGCCCCCCTTGTCGGCGCGGCGACCGAGAAGAGTCCAGCAAGGAGCGTGCTGGATCCAGCCGGACGCCGCTGCGGAGTCGCCGCGCAGCGGCAACAGGAACACAAGGCCGATGGCAGCCTACGCAGCCCGGGTAGTCTTGCCTCGGCAACCAACCGCTCGGGGGCGAACTCGAGCGCCCGGTCGGCCTGACCCAGCCACCACGTCGAGTCCTGCCAGGCGACCAGGTCATCGCCGGAGAGCTCGCAAAGCCGGTGAGCACGTGACCATGGCTCGTCGGCTCGGCGAACCCGACGCGCGGAGTGCGCCGCGCGTGCCCGCCGGAGCAACTCGGCCTGATCGCTCACCACCGATCGTCACCGACCAGCTTATGGACAAGGCCGCAGGGACTCACGACTGTCGCGTTGCGATGGTGAGGAACTTTCATCGACCGCGGAGACGATTGGGTATCCAATCCGATGCGGGTTCGGCGGTGGGTTCCTAGCGTCGGAGTCATGGACACCGAGCACGTCATGACCCGAAGAGCCAGGAGGTCCCGCGACTCTGGCGATCCGGTCGCTGCCTTCCTCGATGCCGAGCAGCGGGTCCTCGACCTCTATCGGGTCACCGCGCATCGTCGGTACGTCGAGGTGCCGACGACCGGTGGTCAGGCGCAGGTGCTGGTGGTAGGTCAGGGGCCGCCGTTAGTGATGGTGATCGGCGGTGCTGTGCCGGCCGCGTTCTGGATCCCGCCGATGGCCCGGCTACCGGGCCGCTCGCTCTACGTGATCGAGCTGCCGGGGTTCGGGCTCACAGAATCCGGCCGTGTACCTCCCTGCGACGCTGCGGCGGACCGCTGCCGAGTATCTGGCCGGCGACCTTGACGTCCTTGGCCTGGAAGCGACTCGCTTCGTGACCCAGTCGATGGGCTCCCTGTGCACTTCGTGGCTGGCGGCCGACCGGCCCGGGACGCTGACGTCACAGGTGATGATTGGCTGCCCGGTGTTCTTCCTCGATACCTTGGCGGTGCTGCCGTTCCGGCTGGCCTCCGTTCCCGGCCTCGGGTCGATGCTGATGGGCCCGCAGAGGCCGTCGACAGCCAACCCCGAGCGGGCGATGCGGACGGTCGGAGAGGATCCGGTGGGGTTCGGCGAGCTCCGCGACGTTCTCCTCGCCGCGCAGCGGCCGCCGACGTGCACCCCGAGCCTGCTGGCCCTGATGTGTGCGGTGATGAACTGGACCCGACCGCGATCGCAGATCCTGAGCACGCCTGACCAGCTGCGGAGGATCGGCCATCCGGTGCCGCTGGTCTGGGGGCAACAGGACCGCTTCGGAAAGCCCGAGGCCGGTCGCCGGACCGCCGAGTTGATTTCGGGCTCCGACCTGCGCCTGGCGCCCGGCGGCCACACTCTCTGGTTCCACCCTGCTGACCAGGTCGCCGAACTAGCCCGCGAGCACCTGAAGGCTGGGTCATGAGCACCGACGGCCCGCTCGTGTTCGGCGCAGCCACGGTGGTCCTCTTCGTCGTCGTCATGACGCTCGAGGGCGTACGGAGGCCCGGGTACGTCGCGGCGTACCACACGGGGAGCGAGCTTGAGCTCGGACCGGGCGGCTGGGTCCAGCGTGCGAACTTCCTCCCTGTGGGCTCGGGTTTCGCCGCCGTCGCGGTTGGAGTGCAGCGCACCCTCCAGACGACCGCCGGCGGTTCTGCTCGGCGTTGCGGCCCTGGGCCTGGTGATGGCCGCGATGTTCCCGCCGGACCCGGTTCGCGGATACCCGCCCGGCGGATCGAGCCGGACAGCCAGGCCCGAGACCCTGCACGCCAAGCTTCACGAGGTCAGTGGTCCGTTGATGACCCTGGCCCTGTTCGGGGCCTGCATCGCGGTCGCCCGACGGCTCGAAGGTCTGTGGGTGATCTACACGCTCGCGACCGCGCTCGTCGGCTCGGTCACCACCGTCTGGCTGATCGCCTCCTATCGCCGTGACGCCGCCAATACCGGCCTGGTGCAACGGGCGCTGATCGCCACGTACTGGCTGTGGATCACGATGCTCAGCGTCCACCTCGTCATTGGCTGACGACTCGAAGGAGAAGAGACCATGACCAGCCAACACATCGAGACCCTCATCGTCGGCGCCGGACAGGCGGGTCTGGCCACCGGCTATCACCTGACCCGGCGTGGCCGGGAGGTGCTGATCGTCGACGGCTACCATCGGATTGGCGACAACTGGCGCTGCCATTACGACTCCTTGAAGCTCTACTCGCCGGCGAGGTTCGACGGACTCCCGGGCATGGAGTTCCCCGGTGACCCGTGGCACTTCCCGGGCAAGGACGAGGTCGCCGACTTCCTCGAGGAGTACGCCGTGACCATGGAGCTGCCGGTGCGGCTACAGACCCAAGTGGACCGCGTGGTCCCCCGCGAATGCGGCGGGTTCACCGCCCATCTGGGGTCCGACCGGGTCGAGTGCGACAACCTGGTCGTGGCCACCGGCACCTTCGGCCGCACGCCTCGAGTGCCCGACCTCGCGGCGTCGCTCTCGCCGGAGATCCGGCAGCTCCACTCCGCGGAGTACAAGAACCCGACCGAGCTCAAGCCCGGGACGACCCTAGTCGTCGGCGCCTCGCACTCCGGCTGCGACATCGCCTACGAGGTGGCCGCGGACCGGTCGACCCTACTGGTGGGACCCGACCGGGGCAACATCCCGTTGGAGTGGGACTCGGCCAGATTCAAGCTGGCCATGCCGGTTGCTGTCTTCGCCTGGAAGCACGTGCTCACCAGGCGTACGCCGATGGGTCGCAAGCAGATGCAGAAGGTGCGGCACCAGGGGGCGCCGAGCACCCGCGTGAAGCCGCACCACCTGGCCGAGCGGGGCGTGGAACGCATCGAGCACAAGGTCACGGGCGTGTCCCCCTCCGGCAAGCCTGTGCTCAGCGATGGGCGGGTCCTCGACGTCGCCAACGTCGTCTGGGCGACCGGCTTCCGGCCGGACTTCCGCTGGGTCGAAGCGCCGATCACCGGCGACGACGGCTGGCCACGGGAGTACCGCGGCTTGGTCGAGGACGTGCCTGGACTGTTCTTCTGCGGGCTCTCGTTCCAGTTCTCGTTCAGCTCCATGGTCCTTCCCGGGGTCGGACAGGACGCGGCATACGTCGCCGGCAGGATCGACCAGCGTGCCGGGGCCCGAGCCCGAGTGACCGCCTGAGGCCGCGTGCGAAGCCCGGTCGCAAGGCCGCACCTCGCCGACGGCGGACGTCATCGAGGCCCGCAGGAAGGACACCATGTGGCTAGGCTCGAGGTGCACGAGGAGGTGGATGAGATGGAGGTTGTCCAGGATCTCCAACGGGCGCGGGAGGCATACGAGCGGCGCGACTGGGTGGCGGCGTATCGAGCCCTCTCCGACCTCGACGACACGGAGCTGAAGGCCGAGGACTTCCTGGCACTGCCACCACCGCCTACCTGCTCGGTCGGCGCAACGACTGTGTGCACGCGCTCTCCAGCGGGCGTATCAGGCGGCCGTGGGGTCCGGGGACCGGCAGGCGGGCGTTCGCGCGGCGTACCTGATGACCATCACCTTGTGGCAGGCGGGAGAGCTGGCCGTCGGCAATGGCTGGCAGGCCCGGGCCGGGCGGCTCCTGAGCGAGCTCGACAACGATGTGGCCGAGCGTGGCTACCTGCACGACCTGGACATGATGGGGCACATCCTCTCCGGTGAGTTCGGTGAGGCGTTCCCACTGGCGCCACAGATCACCGACTGCGGTCGACACCACGACGAGCCGGACCTGCTCGCGCTCGGACTGCACGCCGAGGGTCGGCTGATGCTCTATCGGGCTCAGTGGCCGATGGCCTGAAGCGGATGGACGAGGCGCTGGCTGGCGTCATGGCTGGCGGGGTGACCGCGGTAACGGCCGGACGGGTCTATTGCTCCACGATCGAGGCCTGCCAGGAGGTCTCCGACTACGGCCGCGCCGGTGCGTGGACCCACGCGCTGACCACGTGGTGCGAGAACCAGCCGGGGCTGGTCGCCTTCACCGGGCAATGTGCGACCCATCGGGGCCAACTGCTACGCCTGCACGGCGCGTACGCCGAGGGGGTCGAGGAACTCCAACGGGCGGTCGACCGATATCTGGCCGTCGGCGGCGACCCCGCCCTCGGACTCGCCCACTACGAGCTCGCCGAGACCCACCGACTGCGCGGCGAGTACGACGACGCTGACGCTGGATACCGTCGTGCAGCCGAGCACGGTCATCCCTGCCAGCCGAGACGTGCGCTGCTCTGGTTGGCCAGCGGGCGACCTGATGCGGCGGCAGCGGCGGTACGTCGGCTGCTCGCCGAGCTCAAAGACCCCGTGCGCCGCTCGCAGATCCTGGCGGCGGCTGTGGAGGTGCAGTTGGCTACCGGCGACACCGATGGCGCCGCTCAGCTCTGCGAGGAGCTCCGGATGATCGGGGAGACGTTCGGCTGCACCGCCCTTCAGGCCGCGGGCGAGTACGCCCTCGCGACCGCCGAGCTGGCCCAGGGTGCACCCGAGCCGGCACTCCAGGCGGCACGCCGAGCGGTGGAGGGCTGGTCACAGCTCTCCGCTCCCTATGAGATAGCGCAGAGCCGGCGGGCAGTCGGCCAGGCGCTGCGCCTCCTCGGTGACGAGGAGTCAGCACTCGCCGACCTGACCGCCGCCAGGAAGACCTTCGCCGATCTCGGCGCCGGTCCAGCCGAACAGGAGACCGCCGCCCTGCTCGGGGAGGACAGCGCGCCCGGCGGGCTCAGCCCGCGTGAGCTCGAGGTGCTGCGGCTAGTTGCCGCCGGCAGGGCCAACTCGGAGATCGCCGCAGAGCTTGTGCTCTCGGAGAAGACCGTGTCGCGACACCTCTCCAACATCTTCTCCAAGCTCGATGTCGGTTCCCGGACCGCAGCGGCGGCATTCGCCTATGAGCACCGGTTGCTCTGAACCGGCGCAACAAACTCGGCTCGCTGGACGGGCACAGCTCGTCGGTCAAATCAGGTGCAATCTCCAGCGAATGTGTCGTCGGGGTTAGGCTCCCGGTGTGGGCTCGGCGCGTGACGACAGCCACACAGCCCAGCAGGTTCGATTCTGCCGCGGCCGCGATGGCGTGCGCCTAGCCTATGCGTCTCATGGCAGTGGTCCTCCTCTGCTGATCAACTCCTGCTGGCTCAGCCATCTCGAGTACGACTGGCAGAGTCCGGTCTGGCGTCACTACTTGTCCGACCTCGGTTCCTTTGCGTCGGTGCTGCGCTACGACGAGCGCGGGTTCGGCTTGTCGGACTGGGACATCGATGACTTCTCCCTCGACGCCCGGCTGGCCGACCTGGAGTGCGTGGTGGACGCGGCCGGGCTTGACCGTTTCGCCCTGATGGGGATGTCCGGTGGCGCTCCCGTGGCTGTGTCCTACGCTGCGGCACACCCTGAACGGGTCACTCGCCTCGTGTTGCATGGCTCGGCCGTCGTGGGTTGCTTCGGCGAGACGGGCGACGAGGAGGCCGAAGAGGCCTTCCTGGCAATGATCCGAGCCGGCTGGGCACGCCCCGACAGCCTTTTCCGGCGCATGTTCACCAACATCTTCATCCCGAATGCCACCGAGGAACAGATGGTGTGGATGGATGAGCTGCAGCGGGTGTCGACCTCGACCGAGAACGCTGCCGCCGGACGCGCGGCCCGGCGCGCGATCGATGTGACGGCCGAACTACCCCGGATCACGGCGGAGACGCTCATCCTTCACGCTCGCGGAGACCGCGCGTCTCCGTTCCGTTGGGGTCGAGAGCTCGCGGCCAGGATCGCGCATTCCCGTCTGGTGGCGCTCGAGTCCGACAATCACATCCTGCTGGAGGGCGAACCGGCGTGGGAGGTCTTCCGCGACCAGGTGCGTGACTTCCTCCGTCGGGACGGACCAACCGCCCAGCCCACATCAACTCTCTCGCCACGGGAGCGCGACATCCTCATCGAGGCAGCCTCCGGGTACGGCAACGCCGAGATCGCTGCACGCCTCCACCTGAGCGGTCGCACGGTCGAGCGCCACCTTCAGAACGCCTACCTGAAGCTGGGCGTGTCCGGGAAGACCGCACGCGCAGCGGCTGTCGCGGCACTCCTGGGCGACACCGCGACGAGAGGCAGGCTACGCGTTGACCGCCAGAGCGCCGACAACAGAGTCGTCAACTTGCGCGTTGCTGCCGATGCCGACACGTGAGTCGCGCTTCTACCATCGACGACCAAAGTCACTCGCACCAGGAGGACACATGGTCGCCACCCTCGCCGCAACCGAGAAGTTCACCAACGACCCCGCGTCGGCCCAGACACGTCCCGTTGTCTCGGCAGTCCTCGCCAACGGACACGCCCGCATCTCAGGGGGACCGTTCAACTGGGATTCCGACCTGCCATCGGTCATCGGAGGCACCAACCATGCCCCCAGTCCAACCGCGTACCTACTCGGCGCGCTAGCCGGATGCGCGGTCACGTTCATCCACGACACCCTCGCGCCGGAGTTCGAGGTCGTGATCGACGACGTGCGCGCCGAGTCCACCTGTAGCGCGGATCTCGCGGGCCTCGTGGCCCTGGGCGGCCACGATCCCGCACTGACCGATCTGAGCCTGGCGATCCAGATCAGCTCGCCGAGTGATCCCGAACGCATCGCCGCGATGCGTCGTGCGTGGGAGGAGCGCTGCCCGATCTATCTCGCGCTGCTGAGCCCCAACGCCGTAAGTCTCTCCTTCCGCTGACCGGCTCACGGATCACTGAGCAGCGCCGGAGCCGCCGGCGTTCGAGCTCTGCTCCTCCTCGGAAGCGGCGGGTTCGTCAGATTTTCTGTGTAAGGGGCATCGGCTAGTTGTGTTTAGCCCGGATGCACCGCGCAGCTGGGTGAGCGCGTGTAGTTGATCTTCGTTCGGTGGTTGGTTGTTGGGGGCGTGGCGAAGTTGCCGGTCTGCTCGGCTTTCCACTTGAGTCTCCGGTCGGGCCTGTCGGCGGTGGACGGGTCAGGCTCTGATGGGTGGTCCGGTCGCGGCGGTGAAGAGCCGTTGCCAGGGTTCGGCCCAGGGCCAGGCGGCGGGCAGCCGCAGGGTTGATCGGCGGGCTGATCGGGTGAGTCGGGCTGCGACGCTGATCAGCTGCCGGCGGATGGTCGCTGTCGTCGCCTTCGTATGAATGGTCGAGGCCAGCGTTCCGACTGCGCGGGTGAGGTTGAAGGCCATCGCGGCCAGGACGAGCCAGGCCGAGTTGGCGGCGAAGTGCCCCGACGGCAGGTGCGCGAGCGGCCCGTTCTTCAGATCGGCGATGACCTGCTCGATGATTGCGTGACGGCGGTGATCACGTTCGGCCTGGAGCATCGGCAGCGGGAGTCGGTGAACACCGCGTGGTGGCGCCAGACCCGGAACAGCTCACCTTGGGCGTTCACCTGGACGTGGTCGGGGTTCTGGTCACGGACTCGCCGCACGATCAGCCGTCCCGTGACCAGCCGGGATTTTGGTTTGGAGGTGAACGCGGTGAACGGCACCTCGGCGACCTCGGCATGGCGCGTCGATGACCCAGAAGCCCCCCTGGCACCAGGCCAGATTCGAGGTCCCGAGACCTTGAAGTGGATCCTCGAACTGCACGTTGAGCCCCGCACATACCGACCGACGACTAAGTCCACGCCAACCGCGAGCGCCCAACCTCAGCCCCCGTCGATCATGGCGGGGGCTTCTTCATGTGCCTGGCTCCAATCCTCCACTCAGGCCCGTTCAACCCCTCCTCCAGACGTAGATCCCTCCACGGCCCACGCTCAGTGCACCATGATCACTAGTAAATCGCTAGAAAATCCGGAAAGCAGAAGGGCCATGATCCGGAAATCATGGCCCTGACCTACACTTATGTGGTAGCGGGGGCAGGATTTGAACCTGCGACCTCTGGGTTATGAGCCCAGCGAGCTACCGAGCTGCTCCACCCCGCGTCGACTCCCCCATCATAGGTCCGCGGGAACGCCCCGGCAAACCGGAGTCAGCCCGGGGACGTCGTTCCGCTCGGCGTCGTGCCCGGCGACGTTGGGGGCGACGCCGCCGGCGAGGTGCCGGACGCAGCCGGGGAGGGCGCCGCGGGCGACGGGGTTGCCGTTGCTTTGGTCAGCGCCGAAAGCCGCTGCAGCGCCGCCTGCAGCCGGGTTTGGGCTGCGCCGTACGCGGTGAAGTCACCCGCTTTGAGGGCCGCCTGGCCGTCGGCGTACGCCTTGTTCGCCGTCGCGATCGCCGTCTTGACCGCCGCGTTGAGGTTGCCGGTCACCGGGCCCCCTCCGCCACCGGTCGGCGGTGGCGTCACGGTAGTGGTCTTGAACACCTCGTCGAGCGCAGCAGCCAGCGTCGGCTTGTAGGAGATCACTCCGTTGAACTCGACCAGGACCCGCTTCATGGTCGGGTAGGAGGTCGCTCCGGTGGACTTCACATAGACCGGCTCGATGTAGATCAAGCCTCCGCCGAGCGGCAGGGTCAGCAGGTTGCCGAGGTCCACGTCGGAACCGCCACGCCGCAGCAGGCTCAGCTCGGTCGCCGCCGGGGTGAAGGACTCGAAGTTGTTCGCCACCTGCCCGGGACCGTCGGCCTGGGTGTTGCTCGGCAGCTGCAGGACGATCATCTTCCCGTACGTCGGCGCCGCCGGGTCGCTGTCGACGGCGATGAAGGCCGCCATGTTCGGCCGGGCATTGGCCACCAGGGCGGAGGTCAGGCGGAAGGACGCCCCCGACTCACCGGGCAGCCCCAAGGTCAGGTAGTACGGCGGCTGGTCCGCGCTGCCGGCCTGCTTGGTGGGATCCGGTGGCACCTTCCAATAGTCGCTGCCGGTGTAGAACGAAGCCGGGTCGCTGACGTGGAACTTGGTGAGCAGGTCGCGCTGCACCTTGAAGAGGTCTTCGGGGTACCGGAAATGGGCCCGCAACTCGGGCAAGATCGCCGAGGTGTCCTTGATGATCCCCGGGAAGGCCTTTGCCCAGGTTTCCAGGACCGGGTCCCTGGGGCCCCAGCGGTAGAGGCTTACCGTGCCGTCGTAGGCGTCGACGACGGCCTTGACCGAGTTGCGGATGTAGTTGACTTCGCTTCGCCCCTGGGCCGCCACCGAGGTCGAGGTACGGGTCAGGGCATCTGCCGTGATGTCCCCGAGCACCCGACGTTCGGAGTAGGGATAGCCGTCACTCGTGGTGTAACCGTCCAGGATCCAGACAATCTTTCCACCGACGACTGCCGGGTAAGGGTCGCCGTCGACGGTGAGCCAGGGCGCGACCTTCTGCACCCGGGCCCGCGGTTCACGGATGTAGAGAATCTTGGAATCGGAGTTGACCCCGCTGGACAGGACGAGGTTCTTCTCCCGGAACCGGTAGGCGTACAGCAACTGCCGCAGCTTCGATCCCATGTCTACCCCGCCCTTGCCCTCATACGTGCTTTTCCGCTGCCCGCTGGCGTCGCTGGTGGGGTAATCCAGCTCGCGCGGGGTTGTCTTGCCGGGTGCTCCGACCACCGAGTACGTGGGTGAGTTCTCCCCGAAGTACACCCCAGGCTGGGTAACGTTCAGCTTGCCCTTGACCGGGATATCGCTCTCGTTGAACTGCGGCTTACCGTCGGTGTCGACCGTGTCACTCGGCGCAGCCACGATGCCGTACCCGTGGGTGTACACCAGATGCGAGTTGATCCAGTTCTGCTGGTTGGGCGTCAACCCGTCGACGTTGATGTCCCGGACGGCGACGACCTCCTCCTGGTTGGTGCGGCCCAGGTTGTACCGGTCGATGTCCAGCACATCGGGGAACTTGTAATAGTTCTTGAAGCCCTGCAGCTGCTGGTAGGTCTGCTGCACGATGTTCGGGTCGAGCAGCCGGACGTTGGTCAGCGTGGGCTTGTTGGCCCGCAAAGCCTGCAGATCCTCGGACAGCGTCCCGCCGTAGTCTTTGAACACCACGTCGGAACCCGGCCGAATGCCGTAGGCGGCCCGGGTCGCGGCGATGTGACGCTGGATGTAGACCCGCTCCTTGTCCACCTCACTCGGCTTGACCTGGAACTGCTGGATGACCGCCGGATATAGCCCGCCGATGAGCAGCGCGCACAGCGCCAGGAGCCCGAGCCCGATGGACGGCAGCGCCCAGCCCTTGGAAAAGACGTTGGCGAAGAACAGCCCGGCACAGATCAGCGCCACGAACATCAGGATCGTCTTTGCCGGCAGGACGGCGTTGATGTCGGTGTAGGAGGCACCGGTATTGACGAAGCCCCGGCGGGAGAACGACAGCCCGTAGCGGTCCAGCCAGTACGCCGCCGCCTTGAGCAGGACGAAGACGCCCAGCAGCACCGATAGGTGCGCCCGGGCCGCCGGGGTCAGCTTGTCGCCCGGGGATTGCAGCCGCAGCCCGCCGTAGAGGTAGTGGGTGGCGGCCGCGGCGAGCAGGCAGAGCACCACCACGAAGAACGCGAAGCCCAGCACGAACCGCTGAAACGGGTAGGTGAAGGTGAAGTAGGAGATGTCCTTGTGAAATTGCGGATCGGTCTGCCCGAAGGGGACGGCGTTACGCCACAGCAGCCAGGTGCTCCACCGCGAGGCGGCCGAGGAACCGGCCATCAGCCCAAGGAGGCCGAGCAGAGCCAGCAACACCCACCGGCGGTATGGGTCCAGTCCGACCCGGTAGCGCTCGAGTCCCTGCTGCTCCGGTGAGAGCGGGCGGAACGGGGGCCGGAGCCGGTGGGCCACGACGATGTTCGCCCCGACCAGCAGCGCGGTGATCAGGCCGAAGACGGCGAAGAGCAGCAGACGGGTACGCCACTCGGTGGTGAAGACCTTGGAGAAGTTCACTGATCGGAACCACAACAGGTCGGTGTAGAAGGAGGTGAAGATGCTGCCCAGGACGAGGACCACGATGCCGGCCACGACGATCGGGACCAGCAACTTGGGCCCGCGTCCGAGCCGAGGTCTCGGCAGGCGCTGGCCGGATGGCATACGAAAGGACATGGTCGATCCAACGTAGCGGCAACTGCGCCGCACCGTCCGCAACCGGGGCGCGAATCGCGGCCGAGCCGCAACCTCCGACCCGAAGGACGCCCCGGGGGGCAGCCGCCCATCGAGGCGTCACGTCCAGCTCAACACGTCGGCACCGGACGGCCGGCCCGCAGGTCGGCGAGCCGGGCCAGGGCCTCGGAGAGGGTGGCGACCCGCACCAACTCGAGGCCGCGGGGCCGGTTCCGCTTCGCCGCTGAGCAGTTCTCCACCGGGGTCAGGAAGACCGTGGCGCCGACGTGCCGGGCGGCGACGACCTTTTGCGCCACACCGCCGATCGGACCTACCTTGCCGGCCTCGTTGATCGTGCCAGTGCCGGCGATGTGCCGCCCACCGTTGAGTTCGCCCGGGGTGAGGGTGTCGATGATGCCGAGGGTGAACATCAGCCCGGCGCTGGGCCCGCCCACGTCCTTGAGATTGATGGACACCGTGAACGGCGGATCGGGCCGTTCGGTGGTCGAGACCCCGATGATCGGCCGCTTCGGGTCCTGCGGATCGGGGATGGTGCCCAGCACCACACGCTGGGCCTTCCCGGCTCGGCGGATGTCCAACGACACCGAGTGCCCCGGCGTACGTTGCCCGATCAAGGTGCGCAGGCTGGCGGCATCGGTGACCACTGTGCCGCCCACCCCGGTGATCACATCTCCGACCCGCAACCGGCCGTCGGCCGGGGCTCCCTTGGAGACCAGGGCCACCACGACCTGGATGCGGAACGGCACCTTGAGATTGGTCAGCGCCGCGGTGATGGCCTCCTGCTGGGAGTCGACCATTTCCTGGGTGTTCTGCTGCTCGACGACCTGCTCGCTCTCCCCCGGCGGATAGATCACGTCCTGCGGAAGCACCGCGGCGTGCGGGTCGAACCAGCCGACGAGGGCCTGGGCGAGCGTCAACTGGTCGGACGGGCCGCCGCGCACCCCCACCGTCGTGAGATCGAGGTGTCCGCTGGTCGGATAGGTCGCACGGCCCTTCACCGTGATGATCGGCGTGCCGTCGGCACGCTTGCCGAGAGTGTTGGTCACCGGACCGGGCACGAGCTCCACGTACCGCACGGGCAAGGTCAGTCCGACCAGCAGCAGGATCAACGCGACCGGGCCGGCGGAGAGCAAGGCCGGTCGAGACGACATTCAGCCAGCGTACGGCCAGGTCAGGGGCTCCCGACCCACTCCGAGCCGCCGTCGGCGAATTGCTGATGCTTCCAGATCGGGACCTCGGCCTTCAAGCGGTCGATCAAGGACCGGCAGGCGTCGAGCGCAGCCCCGCGGTGTGCGCCGGCCACCGCCACCACGACAGCCAGGTCACCGACCGCCAGCTCACCCACCCGGTGGACCGCGGCGAGCCGCAGCACCGGGTATTCGGCACGAACCCGCTCGGAGACCGCGCGCAGCGCCGAGATCGCTCCCGGATGTGCGGAGTAGCCCAGCGCGGACACCGACCGCCCGCCGTCCTGGTCGCGCACCACGCCGATGAATAGTGCGATACCGCCGGCCGCCGGGACGCCGACCGCCCGAAGCGCCTCGTCGACCGAGAGTGGGGTGTCGCGAATATCGATTAGCGCAAGAGCGCCGTCGGCCGGGGGATCGACGCGGGAGCCGACCGGGGAGCTGAGGTCACCGGGCGCCTCGGTATCCATCGGGCGACCCTAGTCCCGAGAGGGTAGACCCGACCCGGCCGACCTCGGCCCGGCTAGCGTGGAGCGATGACGAATACGCCGTTTGGCTTCGGTCCGGGCAGTGGTAGCGGCGGCAACCAGCCGCCCGGCGGCGATCCCTTCGGCGGTCTCTTCGGTGGCGGCAACCCCGGTGACCTCGGGGCGGCCCTGCACCACTTCGCCGACCTGATGTCGTGGCAGGGCGGGCCGGTGAACTGGGACCTCGCCAAGCAGACAGCGCTGGCCGCCGCGGGAGCAGCCGACCCCGGCACCACGGCCGCAGAATCCGACGCCGTGGGCGAGGCGATCCGCCTCGCCGACATCTGGCTGGATGGCAGCACCGCGTTGCCTGCCGGCGTGACCGGGACCGAAGCGTGGAGCCGGCGACGCTGGGTCGAGGCCACTCTGGAGGTGTGGCGGGAACTCGTCGACCCGATCGCCGCCCGGGTGGTCGACGCGATGGGGTCTGCGCTGGGGGCTTCGATCGGTACCGCGTTGGGTGGCCTGGCCGGTGGCGAGTTGCCGCCTGAGCTGGCCCGAGCGCTGCCGTCGGCGGAGCCGGGTGCCGCACTGCCGGATCTGTCCCAGATCACCGGACCGTTGCTCGGCATGCTCCGTCAGATGGGCGGTGCCGTCTTCGGCACCCAGGTCGGGCAGGCCCTGGGCAGCCTGGCGACGGAGGTGGTGTCGGCGACCGACGTGGGCCTGCCGCTCGGGCCGGCCGGGCGAGCCGCCCTGCTGCCGACCAATGTGGCGGCCTTCGGGGCCGGCCTGGGGGTGCCGGCGGAGGAGGTGCGGATTTATCTGGCGTTGCGCGAGGCGGCCCACCACAGGCTGTTCAGCTCGGTGGGCTGGCTGCGGGCCCGGTTGCTCGGGGCGGTCGAGGCCTACGCCCGGGGCATCAACGTCGACATGGATGCCCTCCAGGCGGCGGTCGCCGACCTGGATCCGACTGACCCGGCCGCCTTGCAGGACGCGTTGACCGGTGGGATGTTCGAACCTCAGACGAGCCCGGAGCAGCAGGCAGCGCTCGCCCGGCTGGAGACCCTGCTCGCCCTGGTCGAGGGCTGGGTCGACGAGGTGGTGGCCGCCGCCGCGCAGGGCCACTTGCCGGCCGCCGCCGCGCTGCGCGAGACGGTTCGGCGGCGGCGGGCCAGCGGCGGCCCGGCGGAGGAGACCTTCGCCACGTTGGTCGGGCTGGAGTTGCGACCCCGACGGCTGCGGGAGGCCGCCGCGCTATGGGAAGCGCTAGGCACCGCTCGCGGGCCGGAGGGCCGGGACGCGGTGTGGGCGCATCCAGACCTGCTGCCGGCGGCGGCAGATCTGGATGACCCGGCCGGGTACGCGGCGGGCACCGACCGGCTGGACCTGAGCGCTCTGGAGGACACTACCGCTGCGACCGAGGCCGGCCCCTCCGACGCCGCACAGGGGCCGCCCTCGGGCGAGGGGGACGTCCCACCCGAGGCAAATACGCCGCCAGCCTGATCGCGCTCGGTTCGGATCAGTCCGCGTCGGGCGCCAGGGGTTCCTCCCGTGCCCCGCGCGCCACGGCCGTGGCGTATCCCTCCAGGTAGCCACGCGCCCGGGCGGCCTGCGGGTAGCGATCGACCAACCGCCAGAAGCGTGCATCGTGCTCAGCGATCAGCAAATGGGCCAGCTCGTGCACCAGGACATAGTCCAGGACCCAGCCGGGCATAGCGGCCAGCCGGTCGGAGACCCTGATCGTGCGCTCGCCGATCGTGCAGGACCCCCACCGGCTGTGCTGGTTGCCGACCCACCGGACGCTTGCCGGCGGCGGTGCTTGGGCCAGATGTCGCTCACGCAACTCTGCGGTCCGTCGGGTCAGGCTCCCGTCGCTGAGCCGCCGCCGGTCCTCCCGGGCCGCCAGCCGGGACAGCATGGACTCCACCCAGCGCTGCTCTTCCACGGCGGACAACCCGGCCGGCAGCCGGACTATCGTGCGGTCGCCATCGCGATAGGCCGATACGGTCCGCCGGCGTCGGGGGCTGCGGATCACTTCGACCCGCGACTCGGCAGGCTCCGGTGTCCACGACTGCTCGCTGGATTCTGGGCTCACCCGCGGAACGGTAGCCGAGCCGTCTGGC
This sequence comes from uncultured Actinomycetota bacterium, assembly GCA_963814355.1. GTDB lineage: Bacteria > Actinomycetota > Actinomycetes > JADGOV01 > JADGOV01 > JADGOV01. The sequence goes on from CAWFCZ010000018.1 coordinate 684,004, forward strand.
GCACTTTTCGTCGTCCACAGCCGGTTGGGTGTGTCAGTGCAGGTCGGGCGCACCGGCTCGGCGCAATTCACAGCTGCGTCCACAGCGGGTGTCGACGCCGTCCACAACCCCCGGGCGCTCGCTGTCCACGACCTCCACAGCGCTGTCCACAGGTCGGGGGCCGGGTCGGTTGACGGCGGGGACCGAGCCCACTTAGCGTCGCTGGCGACGAAGCCCCTGGATCCAGAGGTCGACGTTCGCAAGGGGAAGGCGAGCGGACGGGCGAAGGTACCGGGGGCTTCGGGGTGCCAGGGGTCGGGTCATAGTGGGCTCAGCGCCCGGAGAATGTCGGCCGCCGGTGCTGCCGCGCGGCTGCCACCCCCTCCCGCAGGTCTTCGGTGGTCAGCGTGACCGCCTGGGCCAGCGCCTCCCACTCCAGGGCGTCCGCCACCGAGGCGTGCCCCCCTCGCGCCAACGCGACCTTGGTCAGCCGGATCGCGACCGGACCCTGCGCCGCGATACTGCTGGCCACGGCGAGCACCTCGGACAGCAGCCGGTCATCGGGCCGGACGCCGTTGAGCAGCCCCATGGCCGCTGCCTCCTGGGCATCCACCTGACGACCGGTGAAGAACAACTCCCGGGCTCGCGGCAAGCCGACTGCCATCGGCAGCAGCCAGGTCGCGGCCATGCCGGGATGCATGCCCAAGGTGGCAAAGGGCATCGCAAAATGCGCGGATTCGCCGCCGTAACGCAGGTCGCAGGCCAGCGCGAGGCACAGCCCGGCGCCGATCGCCGGTCCGTTCACGGCAGCCAAGACCGGAACCTCCAGTTCCCGGATCGACAGCCAGTCCCGGTAGAACGCCGACATCCGATCGCGCTGGGCATCCACCGAGGCATCCGGCTCGCCGACGATCCAGGACAGGTCCCCGCCGGCGCAGAACGCCGGAGGTGCCCCGGTGACCACGACGCACCGGACGCTCCGGTTCCCCTGCAGCGCGCCGACTTCCTGGACCCACGCGGCGGTCAGCTCGACGGTCATGGCGTTGCGCCGCTCCGGCAGCGCCAGGGTCAGTACGACCACGCCGTCGTCAAGGTGCTGTACGCGCAGCGGAGACCCCTCGGCCACCGGCACCTCCTGGTCCATGAACGCACTCGCCCGGGCTGTAGGCGGAGAGTAGCCGCAACCGGCCCGACGGTCGCCCGGCGGGTCGGCAAGCCCGACACCGGAGGGGATTGCCGGTAAGGTGACGCCGAGTCGAGGAGGCTGAGCGTGGCAGATACCTACAACGGTTATTGCGTGAAATGCAAGGAGAAGCGTGACTTCGAGGGTGAGGTGCGCGAGACCGAATCCGGACGTCGCATGGCCCAGGGGCCATGTCCGGTCTGTGGGACCAAGATGAATCGCATCCTCGGCAAGGCCTGACCGAACGGGACCACCGGCGCGGAAGGCCCGGAGCGGACGGCCAGGGGACCGGTGCCTGTGGATGACCGTCGGCACCTCGGAGACAACTTTGCCAGGGTGGCGGGGCCAAACCCCGGCACCTGGAGTGCACATGCGTCCGGTCTTCACCACGGCCCTGCGGCGCCGCTGGCGTGACGAGGAGACCCTGCAGTTCGGGACGGACCCAGCGGTCGCGGTCGTGCTCACCGGACTGCGCCCGAGTGACCGTGCCGTCCTCGGCTTACTCGACGGCGTCCGCACTGAGGACGAGATTGTCGCGGCCGCCGCCGGTTGTGGAGTCGCACCCGGCGACGCGCGCCATCTGCTGGGCACCCTGCACCGGTCTGGCGTGTTGGAGGATGCGGGCTCCTCCGTCTCGCTACAGCTGACGCCCGCGGCGGATCGCGAACGGCTGCGGTGTGAACTGGCTCAACTCTCGCTGTCCTGCGCCGAACCGGGCGCTGCCTCCAGGGCGCTGAGCGCCCGGCGACACGCCCGGGTCCTCGTCCTCGGCGGGGGTCGACTCGGGGCGCCGATCGCGGCCCTGCTCGATGCGGGCGGGGTGGGCAGCGTCGAGGTGTGGGACCCGGTTCCGGCCGGCCCGGCAGACGCCGTGCCCGGCGGTCTTCGGAGCACAGACGTCGGCCGGCCCCGCCAGGACGCCGTTGTGGACCTGGTGAGCCGGGCTCGGATTCGCCGACGCAGCGGCAGCCCGCTCGATGTCGCCCTCGTCGTCCTGGCGCCGCCACCGAGCCACGACGTCACCACGGCGGAACGGCTGCGGCGCGACGGCGTGCCGCATCTCGCCGTCGACACCGTCGATGGCGCCGGCATCGTCGGTCCGCTGGTGCTGCCGGGCCGATCGGCGTGCCTACGCTGCCTGGAGGCGCACCGCCGGGACCGGGATCCCACCTGGGTGGCCGCCGAGGGCGATGGTCGGCCGGAGACCGCCGGCAGCGCGCTGGCGGTGGCCATCGCTGCGCTGGCCACGATGCAAGCCCTGACCTTCCTCGACGAACCGCACACCGGTACCGTCCCGGCGACGCTCGATGGCACCCTGGAGCTACGGCCGCCGGATTGGCGGCTTCGCCGCCGTACCTGGCCACCGCACCCGGACTGCGGCTGCGCCGGCTGAGGCGACGTGGGCCGGCAGGACGCAGAATGGAGCCGTGAGCGACCTTCCGCGGTGGGCCATCGGGCGATCGGCGAAGCTGGCCAGCCTGCCCCTCGGGTTCGCCGGGCGAGCGACGCTGGGAGTCGGCAAGCGCCTCGGCGGGCGCCCGGCCGAGATCGTGGCGACGGAGGTGCAGCAACGCACCGCCGATCAGATCTTCCGTGTGCTGGGCGAGCTCAAGGGCGGAGCGATGAAGTTCGGGCAGGCGCTGTCCGTTTTCGAAGCTGCGCTGCCCGAAGACATCGCCGCGCCGTACCGGCAGGCCCTCACCAAACTCCAGGAGGCCGCGCCGCCGCTGCCCGCGGCGAGCGTGCACCGGGTCCTGGCCGAACAGCTCGGCGGTAACTGGCGCCGGCGCTTCCGTGCGTTCGACGACCGGCCGGCGGCTGCGGCTTCCATCGGCCAGGTACATCGCGCGGTGTGGGCCGACGGAACGACGGTGGCCGTGAAAATTCAGTACCCCGGCGCCGGGAAGGCGCTGCTCTCCGACCTCAACCAGCTGGCCCGGATCGCCCGGCTCTTCGCCGTCATCTCCCCCGGCCTCGACGTCAAGCCGCTCATCGCCGAACTCAAGGCCCGGGTCGCCGAGGAGCTGGACTACTCACTCGAGGCCGCCGCACAACGTGCGTTCGCGGAGGCATACGCGGACGATCCGGATTTCCGCGTGCCGCGAGTGGTCGCCAACGCCCGCCGCATACTCGTCACCGAATGGGTCGACGGTACGCCGCTGTCCGCGATCATTCGGGACGGGACTACGGGGGAGCGCGACCGGGCCGGGCTGCTGCTGGTCCGGTTCCTGTTCTCCGGCCCCAGCCGGGCCGGCATGCTGCACGCCGACCCGCACCCGGGAAACTTCCGGTTGTTGCCGGACGGACGGCTCGCGGTGATCGACTACGGTGCGGTGAACCGGCTGCCCGGCGGACTGCCCCCGCTCATCGGCGAGGCCACCCGGCTGGTGATGGTGGGCGACAGCGAGGCCGTGCTCACCCGGTTGCGCGGCGAAGGATTCGTCTCCCCCGATGTGCACGTCGACCCGGAACCGATCCTCGATTATCTGCGGCCGATCATCGCACCGGTCACCCAGGAGACCTTCACGTTTTCCCGCGAGTGGCTGCGGGGCGAGGCGGTACGCCTGGCGGACCCGCGGTCACCGGCCGCGCAGTTGGGCCGCCAGTTGAACCTGCCGCCGTCCTACCTGCTCATTCACCGGGTCACCCTGGGCGGCGTGGGCGTGCTGTGCCAACTGGGCAGCACCGGAGCCTTTCGGGCCGAGATGGAACGCTGGCTACCCGGGTTCCGCGCGAGCCCGGTCGCCGAGCCGAAGCTGAAGCGGCCGCGGGCGCCCCGGCGCGTTCCCACGCCGGAGCAGACCGCGATCGTCGAACCGCCGGTGGAGGACACTGTGCTGAGCCCTCCGGCGGATACATCCTCGGCGCCCCGGTCAGTGCACAGCGGCCAGCGCCAGGCGCGCCCGACCGGACGCGCTCTCCGCTCGCCGCTGCCATCGGCGAGCGGCGACGACGCGAGCCGACCGACTGTCCAGTAGCGCCCTGCGCTCGGCGTCGCGCCGGCGGGCCCTGGCCAGGTCTTCATGCAACAGCGACATCGTGGTACTCCTGCCTGGTTGATTGTTCGTGGACACAGCCGCATGGGTCACGCGGCAACCTCTTTGCGTGGCCGACCCCGGGGGCGCTTGCGCGCGTGCACGGCGCCGGCCAGAATCAGCTCCCCGCCCCAGACACCCCACGGCTCCTGGCGTTCAAGCGCGGTCAGCAGGCATTGGGACTGGACGGGGCAGGGGACGCAGACCGCCTTTGCGCGCTCGACGTCGGCGGGTGATTCGGCGAAGAACAAATCGGGATCAACACCCTTGCAGGGCAGGGTTGCGCCCTTGCGTTGGCTCGGGCCGGACTGGACCTGTTTCATGATCGGGTGCCACCTCCTCGTGGACTCGGTTCTTGGAGGGGTGAATCGCGGATTTGAGACAGCGAAAGGCCGTGAATCCCGGTTGGGTTTCACGGCCTGGAGGCGCAGCTTCGGAGGAGGACTATCCGGAGGGTCTCCAGGCAGCGGGCCGCGCCGGGCCGACGAACACGGTCGGCAAGAGCCGCACGTTCGACCCGCCGGTCACTCGGTTACGGGCAGCGGCGCGGTTGGCCATCAGGTCCGCGCGCAGCCCGGCGCGCTTCGGCGCGATGATGTTCCGCATCGAGGCACCTCCCTATGCTGCGCGGCGTGCGGCGGCCCGATGCCGCCGTGATGTGAGCAGTACGGTACGGGTCCGAGCGCCTGTGAGCAAACGAATTTTTCTCAGCGCCGGACCGATCCCGCCTAGCTGCTCCGCTCGGCGGGGCCGGCATCGGCTACCACCATCTCGGAGCCCACCCCGTCGGAGCCCACCACGGCCAGCACGCCCGGGCCGTAGTCGTGCAGCTTCCGCGCTCCGATGCCGCCGATGGCCGCCAGCTCGGCCAGGGTTCCCGGCTTGACCCGCGCGATGGCGCCCAGCGTCGCGTCGGTGAATACGCAGAAAGCCGGCTGCTTGCGCTCTCTCGCCTGTTCCAGGCGCCACCGCCGAAGCCGCTCGAACAGCGCACCGTCCGCCGGGGCTGCCGGCCGGTGTCCGGGCCCTTCCCGATTCCGGCCCCGGGAGGGCGGGGTCGGCCGTAGGCCATCCAGGAACCGGCTCGGCGACCGCCCCCGCCGCCCACCCGGGGCCCTGGACAGTGCCCAGGACAGGGCGAGATGGCGCTGCGCCCGGGTGATGCCCACGTAGAACAGCCGCCGCTCTTCGGCGATCTGGGCGTCGGTGGTGGCATAGCTGATCGGCAGCGTGCCCTCGGTCAGCCCGACCAGGAAGACGGCGTCCCACTCCAGACCCTTTGCGGCGTGTAGGGATGCCAGCGCGACCCCGTCGACCGGTGGCGCGTCCTGAGCCGCCGCCCGCTGGGCCAGTTCGGCGGCGAAAGCGGGCAGGTCGGTCTCGGGCTCGGCAGCCGCCATGTCTTCCGCGAGACGCACGATGGCGCCCACCGACTCCCAGCGCTCCCGCGCGGCTCCGGGGCTCGCCGGCGGTGTCCGGGACCAGCCGGCCGAGGACAGCACCGCCTCGACATCGGCGACCAACCGGCCGCTCGACCCGCCGGCGTCCCCTGCCGAGCTCGGGGCCGGCTCCTCTCCGAACCGGCCGGCGGCCCGCAGCAACACCATTGCCCGGCGCACCTCGGGTCGTTCGAAGAACCGCTCCGCGCCGCGGAGCAGGTACGGCACCCCGGCGTCGGCAAACGCCTGCTCGTAGGCCTGAGACTGGGCGTTGATCCGGTACAGCACGGCGATGTCCCTGGCCGCCGTCCCGCCAGTGATCAACCGTTGGCAGGCGGCGGCGGTGGCGGCCGCCTCGGCGGGCTCGTCGGGATACTCGCGAAAGGTCGGCGGCGGGCCGGCGGGCCGCTGCGCGGTCAGCGGCAGGCGCTCACCGACCGGCCCGCGGTTGCGGACCGCATTGGCGAGGGCAACGACCTCCGGGGTCGAACGGTAGTCCCTGACGAGCCGTACCACGGTGGCGTTCGGGAAGCGCCGCGGAAACTCCAGCAGGTACGACGACCGGGCGCCGGTGAAGGTGTAGATCGTCTGGCCGGCGTCGCCGACCACGCAGAGGTCGTCCCGGTCGCCGAGCCAGGCGTCGAGCAACTGCTGTTGCAAGGGGTTGACGTCCTGGTACTCGTCCACTACGAAGTACCGGTAACGGCCACGGACCTCGGCCGCGACGTGCCGGTTGTCCGAGATCACCCCGGCCGCCAGCAGCAGCAGGTCTTCGAAGTCCACCACTCCTACGGCGGTCTTGACCTCCTCGTACGCGGCCGCCACGGCGGCCACCTCATCGGGTGGTAGCGGCGGCTGACGGCCGGCCCGAGCGGCGGCCGAGGAGTAGGCCGTGGGCGCGGTGAGCGATGCCTTGGCCCACTCGAGCTCCCCGGTCAGGTCACGCAGCACGGTTCCGCCCACCGGGCGGTGCAGGGTGGTTGACGCCGCCTGGGCCACCAGCCGAAGTTTGCTGTCGACCACCCTCGGCAGGGCGACGCCGAGCGCCTTGGGATAGAAGTAGCCGAGCTGACGCAGAGCGGCGGAGTGGAAGGTCCTGGCCTGCACCCCCGGCACGCCGAGTGCCCGCAGCCTGGTGCGCATTTCGGCCGCCGCCCTGGTGGTGAAGGTCACGGCCTGAATCTCCGATACCGGCACGGCCCCGGAGTGCACTGCGTAGGCGATCCGCGCGGTGATCGCCCGCGTCTTGCCCGTGCCAGCTCCGGCGAGTACGCAGACCGGACCGCGAACGGCTTCGGCGACGGCCCGCTGCTCGCCGTCCAAGCCGGCCAACAGGTCGGCGCACACACTCACCCGACCATCCTCTCAGCCGGGCGGGGACCGGCCAGCGCGGTGGATCCGCGAGCCGGGAAGTTCAGCCCCGCTCGCCCGGTTGACGCCAGTGATGCCGCCATCGAAACCGTCGCAGCCTCTTGGAGCCAGTGTGGACCAGGGCAGTCATGATCGACAGCTTGTGATCTACAGCACGGTCTGGTGCGGCTACTGCACCCGCTTGAAGCGACAGCTGGAGCGGGCCGGCGTCCCCTTCCGCAACGTCGACATCGAGCAAGATCCGGCCGCTGCCGCCTTTGTCGAGCAGGCGAACGGGGGGAGCCAGACGGTACCGACGGTGCATTTGCCGGACGGCGCGACGATGACCAATCCCAGTTTCGCCCAACTTCAGCGGGCCATGGCCCAGCCCGCATAAGGTCTGCGAAAACTCCTTCTATGGTCCACCATTGGACCCTGACTGGTCGTCAAACGCGGCCGGTCATGAACCATGGCTGCTCGCCGATCCGGCGTGCGGCCCACCTCGTAAACCGGTGGTGACGGGCGTGACGATCGCGGCGGGGTTGGACTCTCCGGTGGTCACGGCGGCGCTGACCGCGACCGCCACGGTCACCGGGATGGAGGTCGTCTTCATCGGTGGGCTCACCGAGGAAGACTTCACCTTCCAGCGGGTGCTCGGGCACTGGGAGGGCCTCGCCGAAGGCCTCACCCGCCCCCGTGCCGACTCGTTCTGCGCCCGGCTGCTGGCCGGCGGCCCCACCGCCACCGCCGATGCTCGGTCTGAGCCGGCCTATGCCTCGGTGACCCAAGTAGCTCACCGCGAGGTGCGGTCCTACGTTGGCGTCCCGATCCGGGACGCCACGGGTTGCGTCCTGGGCACGCTGTGCGCGGTCGACTCCTCCTCGGTCCCGGTCACCGACGGGGCGGTCGCCATTCTGCGCGATCTCGCAGACCTGATTGCGGTCCACCTGCGCACGGTGCCGCCGCCCGGCGTCGTGATTCGCCGGACCGGCCTCGGCTGGCAGGTGGAAAGCAACCCGGGCGAGGCGGCGGACGGCGCAACGGCGCCGGAGTCCGACTTGGTCACCGCTCTGACGCTTGCCGACCTGGTGGCCGCCGAAGTGCCGCCCAGCCCGCCGCGGCGCCCGGAGACGGAACTGGACGAGGTCGGGCGGCTTCGCATCCTGGTCGACCAGTTGGAACACGCCCTGACCGCTCGGGTCGCGGTCGAACAGGCCATTGGAGTGCTCTGCGAGCGCTACCGTCTGGCGCCGCGAGCGGCCTTCGACCGACTCCGCAGGGCGGCCCGCTCGCGTGGGCGGCGGGTGCACCACCTAGCCGGGGAAGTCGTGGCTTCCTCCTCGAGGGCCGGGATCCCGTTGCCGCCCGAGTTGGCGCCGCGCCGACTGTCCTAGCGTTGCCGGTCGGCCCGACCCGCTCGCCCGGTCGCCGTTATCCACCCACCGCCGCAGCAGCCAGTGCGCGATCGACACGGCTGACGGGGTGCCGGCGCTGCCGTCGAGGATCTCCGTGCGGTGGAACCAGTACGCCTCGGCCAGTTCAGCAGGATCCGGCCGCAGCTGCGCGTAGTCGGCGCGTGCGGTGAAGCCGAGCATCAGGCTGGACGGCAATGGCCAGGGCTGGCTACCGGCGTAGCGGATCTCCGTGACCTCGAGGCCCACTTCCTCGGCCACCTCCCGGGCCACCGCCTGCTCCAGGGACTCGCCGGCCTCGACGAAGCCGGCCAGAATGCTGAACCGGCCGGCCGGCCAGGACTGACCCCGACCGAGTACCACCCGGTCCCCGCCGTCATGCACCAACATGATCACGGCCGGGTCGAGCCGGGGAAAGTATTCCGAGCCGTCCGCCGGGCAGCGCCGGACCGACCCACCGGCGGCACTCTGCGTCCGTGCGCCACACCGCGGACAGTGCGGCATCGTGGCATGCCAGTTCGCCACAGCCACGGCGTGGGTGAGCAGGCCAGCGTGGCGATCGTCGAGGAGTGCCCCGACATCGCGCAACCCCATGAGCCGGGCGGCGCCCGCCGGGGCACCCGGCAGCGGCCCGGCCACCGCGAAGTATGCCGTCCCCGCGTCCTCCCCCAGGTACAGCCGCTCGCCGCGCGGCATCCGTCCGGGAGCGTCCAGCACGAGACTCGGTGGATCTGCCGAAATGTCGACCAGCGCCCGCCCGTCGTCAATGACGAACGCCCGGGTGGACGAGTCGCCCCAGGCGCGAGCCAGGTACGCCTCGTCCGTGCGCCGGTGTGTCGCCCGGTTGACACCGCGCCTGGCCAACGCCGGCGGAGGATCCGGCGGCGGGGCGGCCGTGCTGACCATCTTCGGGCTATCCCCGCTGGCACGGCCGTCAAGCACGCCGGGCGCGCCGCCGGTCTCGATGACTCGGCCGCGACGAGAAACGCGGCTAACGTTCGGGGGTGCGCCTGGCCACGTTCAACCTGCTGCACGGTCGATCCGTCGAGGACCAGACCGTCGACCCGGATCGCCTTCGAGCTGCCGCGAACCAGCTGGACGCGGACGTTGTGTGCCTTCAGGAAGTGGACTTCCGGCAAAGCCGGTCCCATCACCACGACTTGACCCAGGTGGTCGCGGACGCGATGGATGCGCCGGCGTGGCGCTTCGAGCCGACCCTGGTCGGCGTACCGGGTGGCGCCTGGCGCAAACCGGGTCGGCACGCCTGCGCGGCTCACAGTTCGGACAGTGCGCCCGGCGCGGATGGCCCGCTGGGTCCTGGCGGGGGCGATTATGGCTCGAGGCAACCGATGGAGGCGGCGTACGGCGTCGGCCTGGTTTCCCGCCATCCGGTACGCCAGTGGCAGGGCATCCGATTTGCGCCCGCCCCGATCCGGGCCCCCGTCCTGATGCCCGGCACCGGCCGGCCGATGCTGCTGGTCGACGAGCCCCGGGCCGGGCTCGCCGCCGTCCTCGACACACCGGAGGGGCCGCTGACCGTGGTCTGTACGCATCTGTCCTTCGTGCCCGGCTGGAACGTGCGCCAGTTACGACAGTTGACTGCGGCGGTTGCCGACCTGCCCGAACCGCTGGTCCTGCTCGGCGACCTTAATCTGCCCGGGTCGGTACCCCGGCTGGTCACCGGCTGGCAGCAACTAGCCCGGGTGGCGACCTATCCCGCGTGGCAACCGCGAGTCCAGCTCGACCACGCGCTGGCCCGGGAGCCGGGTTGGACGCCGACCACGGTGGACGCGGTACGCCTTCCCCTGTCCGATCACCGCGCCCTGCTGATCGACACACCGTTGCCGACTCCGGGCCGGCGCGTGTCGACCTCGCCTTTTCAGCGGCGCATGGGAAGGTAACCGGGATAGGTCAATCGTGGGGGGAGCCGCCGGTGCGTCACGGTCGCGCCGCTCACACTCCGCGGTGCCGCGAACCCGCGGATCTCGCCGTGAGGTTGGGATCCGGTGTGTTCGCCGGCGCGCTCGCCGCCGGACTGCTGTCCTGTTCTGCGGCCGGATCGGACCGCCCGACCGTCGCCGACGCCCGCGCCTCGCCGGTCGGTACTCCCGCCGCAGGGCGCAGCCAACCCTCGACCCTGCCGGTTGACCCGTCCCACAGGCGGTCGGACCGACCCAACACCACGGTGCGACTCGCCTTCGGTGGTGACGTGCACTTCGAAGGCGCCGACCGGGCCCGGTTAGCGGCGAACCCGGCCACCGCGTTCGGTCCGGTCGCCACCCTGCTGCGTGCGGCCGACCTCGCGATGGTGAATCTGGAGACGGCGGTCACCACGCGCGGCACACCGGCGGCGAAACGATTCGTTTTCCGTGCTCCGCCGGCGGCCTTCGCGGCCCTGCGCGCGGCGGGGGTCGACGTGGTCACCCAGGCCAACAACCACGGCATGGACTACGGCCCGGTCGGATTACGCGACTCGCTGGCCGCTGCCAAGGCGGCCGGCTTCCCGGTGGTCGGCATCGGTACGGACGCCGGCGGAGCCTTCGCACCGTGGACCACGACGATTCGTGGGGAACGGATCGCGGTCCTCGGTGCCACCCAGGTGCTGGACGCCAATCTTGTCTCGGCGTGGACGGCGGGACCGGACAAGCCGGGGCTGGCATCGGCGAAAGACGTCCCTCGAATGCTCGATGCGGTCCGTGCCGCCCGGGCCAGCGCGGATGTCGTGGTGGTCTACCTGCATTGGGGCACCGAGATGCACAGCTGCCCGACCGACGCCCAGCAGAACCTGGCGAAAGCCGTGGCCGCCGCCGGCGCCGACGTCATCGTCGGCTCGCACGCCCATGTACTGCTCGGTGGCGGTCGGCTGGGCGCCAGCTACGTCGATTACGGGCTGGGCAACTTCGTCTTCTACGCCCGTAGCGGGCCGACCCTCTCCTCCGGCGTGCTGACGCTCACCCTCGACGGGCGGACGGTACGCTCCGCCCGCTTCGACCCGGCCCGAATATCCGGCGGAGTGCCGGTGCCGCTCACCGGCGCCGCAGCGGCGGCCGCGGGGCGCGCCTGGCAGCGGCTACGGGACTGTTCCGGACTGCAACCCGTTCCCTCGTCGTGACCCGTTCGGTGAGCCTGACACTCCGGCGTCGCCTGGCTCCTCCGCAGGCGCCGCCGCGCACACGGGCAGCGCCTCGACCAGCCGGCGTAGCCCGGTCTCGTCGAGGAGGTCGATGGGTGTGACCGTGACGTTGTCCCGCACATAGTGGAAGCCCGCGCGCACCCGATCTGGACGAACCCGCTTCAGCTGTGCCCATGCCAGCCGGTAGGCGGCCAGTTGCACCGCAGCCGCGCCCGCCCCGGCCGTCGACGGCTGCGCCCCGGTCTTCCAGTCGATCACCGTCCAGCCACCGTCCGCGTCGGCGAAGACCGCGTCCATCCGGCCTCGGACGGCGGCTCCGCCGATCCGGGTGTCGAAGGGCACTTCCACCTCGACCGGTGTCCGGGTCCACCAAGCACTGCGCGAGAAGGCGTGCTGCAGCACGGCCAACTCGGCATCGGCAGCCGCGCCTTCGTCGCCGGCACCGGCAAGCTCATCGAGGTCCAGCAGTTTTAGCTGGCCGTAGAAGGTTTCCAGCCAGGCGTGGAAGGCGGTACCCCGGCGGGCGGCCGGAGTCGGGCGTTGGGGCAGCGGGCGACGCAACGCCCGGGCCAGCGACTCCGGGTCATCAGCCAGCCGGACCAAATGGGTGACGCTGAGGCGGTCCGGTACCACTACCTCGCGGACGGCGCCGGCCTCCTCGGCTGCCGTGTCACGTTCAGCACGCAGCAGCCGAGCCTCCGCCGCCCACCGTTGGGCCAGGCGGGCGTCCTCGGCACCGCCCGGGTACTCGCCGCCGCGCCCGTCGTCGACTGCCGCGCCCATGGTGATCTGCGGCGATTGCGAGGCGGCCTCGACGGCCCGGGCCGCCTCGCGCAGCGCCTCGTAGGCCGGGCCGCCCGGCGGTTCCGGCCACTGCGCGGTCGGTGGGCTCGCGTGCTGCGGATTGGAAGCGTCGGCTGCCGGCTCCGGGCACCAGTGCGTCGGGGCCGCGCCGCCGGCCGCCTGCGACGCGGCCGTGATCTCGGTGAGGAAGACCGACGGGCCGAGCCGGCTCTTGCCCTCCCCCCACCAGAAGCCGGAACACAGCACGACCCGCGATGCCCTGGTCAGCGCCACATAAGCCAGTCGTCGCTCCTCCAACTCCTCCCGCTCGCCGACGGCCGAGTCGAAGGCGCCGGCATCGGCGGCGGTGAGACCGGCGAGATGAGGGAGGTCGGCGGCATCGCCACGCAGCGGAAAGGGCAGCAGCTTCGCGTTGTGCGTCCACTTCGTACTGACTCTCGGGCGGGCCGGAAAGATCGCCGAGGACCCGCCCGACGCCAGCCCGGGAACCGCTACTACCGGCCACTCCAGGCCCTTCGCTGCGTGCACCGTCAGAATCTTCACGCTGTCCCCAGAACCGACCCGCCCGGTTTCGAGGCCGAATTCCTCCTCCTCCGCCGCCCTGAGGTAGGCCAGGAAGGCCCGCAGCGACGGCTCCTCCGCCTCGCCGGCGAACTCGACGGTGGCATCGGAGAACGCGTCGAGATCGGCCCGGGCGGAGATCGCATCCGCGCCGCCCCGAGCGGCGACCTCGACATCAAGACCGAGGGTACGTTCCACGTCAGCCACCAGATCCGGCAATGGTTGATCCACCCGCTGGCGCAGTGCGGCGATCTCGTCCCCGAAGGCCCGCAGTCGGGCGTACGCCGTGACCGAGAACGCCGTGTCCGGCCCAGGGTCGTCCACTGCCTCGACGAGGCTTCCCAGCCGTCCCTCGTCCGACGCCGCGACCACCTCGGCTACCGAGTCGGCGCCAGCCGCTTTGCCTTCCGCGCGCGCCGTCGACTCGTCTTCGGCGGTCCCGTCCCGAGCCAGCCACCGAGCCCGATCGCCGAGCGCCACCAGATCACGGGCACCGACCCGCATCCGGGGAGCGGTGAGCAGCCGGATCACGGCGTCGTTGGCCGAGGTGTCCTCCAGAATTCGCAGGACGGAGATCACATCGAGTACGTCGGGGACAGTGAGCAGCCCACCCAGCCCGACCACCTCGACCGGGACCTGCCGAGACTCCAGGGCGCGGCGCAGCAAGGGAAACTGAGACCGCTTCCGGCAGAGGACTGCAACATCACCTGCAGTGAGCGCAGCCTCGGCCGGCACCGAGCCATCCGACCCCGAGCCGGCCGGCACCGAGGCGGCAAGGAGCCCGGCGATCCGGTCCGCGACCCAGTCCGCCTCGGCCATGGTGGTCTCCAACAGCGCGCACTCGACGCGACCTCGACCCCGCCCGTTCTCGGTCGGGCGAAGCGCCGGCACGTCGGGGTCGCTGGCCCGCAGTGGTTGCGCCAGCCGGTTGGCGACGCCGAGGATTGCCTCGGCGTTGCGGAAACTGGTCGCCAGGTGGCGCACCGGAACCGCTCGCCCGGCAGCGGCGAAGTGCTGCGGGAACCGGCGCAGGCCGCCGGCACCGGCCCCCCGCCAGCCGTAGATCGACTGGCACGGATCACCGACCGCCGTCACGGGATGGCCATCGCCGTAGAGCGCCCGAAGCAGTTCTCGCTGGGCATGCCCGGTGTCCTGGTACTCATCGAGCAGGACGACCGGGTACCGCGAGCGCTCGATCCGGGCGACCTCAGGGTGTCGGAGGGCGATCCTGGCGGCCAGGGCTACCTGGTCGCCGTAGTCGATGACGCCGCGGGCGGCCTTGGCGGCCAGGTAGCCCTCGACCAACGGCAGCAGCGCCCGCGTGATCGCCGTGGTGGCCGCCAGCCTGGTGACCATCGGCGACCTGCCCTCGTAGCTGGCCACTCGGGCGGCCCAGCGCTCGATCTCGGCGCGCAACTCGCCAGGCGTGCGCAGGTGCTCGGCCAGTTCACCCGCGAGTGCCAGTACCGCATCGGTCACCCACGGCGGCCCGTTGGGCACGTCGTCCATCGGGCCGGCGTAGGCACCGACGACACCGGCCGCCAACTGCCACTGCACCGCCGGAGGGATCAGTCGGGCGCCGGGTTCGGCGGCCTCCCGAAGCGCATGCTCGGCGACCAGCCGCCCGGCATAGGCGTGATACGTCGACACAGCCGGCTGCCCGTCGGGGTCACCGTCCGCCGCCCCGAGCAGGCCGCGAACCCGCAGGGCGTCGAGCCGGCGGCGGACCCGAACGGACAGCTCGCTGGCCGCCTTCCGGGTGAATGTCAGCCCGAGCACGCCTTCAGGGGCGACCAGGCCGTTGGCCACCAGCCAGACGACTCGGGAAGCCATCGTCGAGGTCTTGCCGGAACCGGCGCCGGCGATCACACCAGCCGGTGACAGCGGCGCCGCGATCACCGCGGCCTGCTCCGCCGTCGGACATTCCACCCCGAGGCGGTCGGCCAGCTCGCTCGGCGAGTACCGGATAGGCGTCATCGGCTGTCCCGGACACCTTCGGGCTGCAGCGGACAGCTGGTCCGGGCGGCACAGTTTCGGCAGTGGTCGTTGACGCTGGCTCGAAAGCGTGGGCCGGCCATCTCCGCGGTCACCACCTCGAGCAGATCGGACACCCAACCCGGATCCGGGTCTTCGGCGAGTGGCGGCTGGCGCTGCCCGGCAGCGGTCCGCTTGTAGGAGCACTTGCCCAGCTGAACCAGTTCCGCTCCGCCGGGCGTGGTCAGGCCGCGGTCGGCGAAGGCACCCAACGCGACGGCCAACTGGTACACGCCCAGCTGGGGATGCCGGGCGAGCTCGGCGTCCTTCGGTTTGCTGCTCCCTGTCTTGAGGTCCACCACCACTGCGCGGCCGTCGGCGTCCCGCTCCAGCCGGTCGACCCGCCCCCGGAGCACCGCATCCCCGGACGGCACCTCGAACGGTGCCTCCACCGCGAGCAGACGCCGGTCGTTGCCTCGATGCCAGGCCAGGAACTTGCCCAACTGCTCGACCGCCAGCGTGCGCTGCGCCCGGGCATACCAGGGGCTGCCGAACTCCAGCCGCGCCCAGACCGCGTCGAGACCCCGGATCAAGGCCCGTTCGTCGACCTGCGGGTCGGCCGCCAACGAGGCGAGCGCGTGGACGACATTGCCCACCTGTTGCGGCGGCCCGCCCGGTCCCCCGCCACCGGCCGCCCGCTCCAGCAGCCAGCGCAGCGGGCACCGGCTGACGCCCTCGACCGCAGACGGCGACACGGTCATCGTCATCCCCGGCGCAGTTACCGGCTCGGTGCTCGACAGGGCCGTGAGGGCATGCCAGTGCGCCGGCGAGGCACCGGCGACCCCGGCGGCGGCCAACTCAGCCAACTGTCTGGCGGCGGCCGCCCGCAACGGCTCGGAACGGGCGCCGTCGACCAGCACGGCGCGCAACTCGGCGACCAGCGAGGGCAGACTCAGCGGCCTGGGCGGCGCGGCGGGCGCCGCGTCGTAGCCGGGAAGCAACTCGTCGAGGAAGCGAGAGGGCCGTTGCTCGACGTCCTCCACCCCGCCGACGGCGGTCACGATCAACCGGGTGCGGGCCCGGGTGACGGCGACGTAGAACAACCGCCGCTCCTCGACCAGCAGCGCCTGGCGCGCGCCCCTACCGGACGGGTCCCCCCCGGCGATGGCCGCGACCAGGTCCTCGCTGCCCAGTACGGAGCCGCGGGGGCGCAGGTCCGGCCAGCTCCCGTCCTGTACCCCGGCCACCACGACGACGTCCCACTCCAACCCCTTGGAGCGGTGCGCGGTGAGCAGCCGTACCGCGTCGCCGCTGGGCGCCTGCTCGGCCAGGCTGTCCCCGGGTATCTCCCGGTGCAGCACGTCCTCGAGGAACAGCACCGCGCTGGCCCCCGGCAGCCGGTCGGTGAACCTGGCCGCCGCATCGAACAGGGCCAGTACGGCATCCAACGCCCGATCGGCCGCCGCGCCGAGTGCGCCACCGGCGGCGGAGGCCGCCTCCCAACGAGCCGCCAGCCGGCTGGCGGCCCACACCGCCCAGAGCACGTCCTCGGCGGTCCCGCCCGACCTCCCGGCCTCCGCAGCCGCGGCGAGCAGCCCCGCCACCCGATCCAGCGCGCCGCGCACCTCCAGCGGCACCGCGGCGCGCTTTCCCGGGTCGCGCAGCAGATCGGCCATGGGCTCCGCCCGGACGGTACCGAGGGCCGGCACCGGTCCGTCGCCGGGTGGGCCACCGCCGCGCGGCGGGCCGGCGGGGGATGGGCCGGCGTCAACGACCGGCGCACTGGACGCAGGATCGGGCAGGGTCCTCCGCAACCGTCGCAGTCCGACCGCGTCGAGACGACCCAGCGGGCCGGTGAGCAATTCGGCGGCGGCTGGCTCGGTGAGAGTTTCCGGCCTCAGCGCGCACCGCAGCGCCAGCAAGAGCGGCCGGACCGCCGGGTCACCGGCCAGGGGCGCCTCGTCACCGGCGACGGCCGTGGGCACACCTGCGGCCGCCAGGGCGCGCCGCAGCACCGGCAGGGCGGCGGGGGCGGAGCGGACGAGGACGGCCATCCGGGCCCACGGCACGCCGTCGAGCAAGTGCGCCCGGCGCAGTTCGTGGGCGATCAGGGCCGCTTCGGCCGTCCGGCTGGCGGCCAGCCGCACGGTCACCGTCCCGGTGGGCCGGCCGACCGTCGCCAGCTCGCGATGGGTCCGACTAACGCGACCGGCGGGCAGCCGGGCGGCGACCCGGCGGGAGGCGGCCAGCAGGGTGGCACCGCTGCGCCGGCAGGTCCGCAAGGCGACCACCGCTGCCGGCCGGCCGGCAGCGGTGCGGAACCGATGAGGGAAGTCCAGCACGTTGCGCACATCTGCACCGCGGAAGGCATAGATCGACTGGTCCGGGTCGCCCACCGCGACGAGGTCCCGCCCGCCGCCGGCCAGGGCTTGCAACAGTCGCTCCTGGGCCGGATCGGTGTCCTGGTACTCATCGACGAAGACATACGGCCTGGCGGCACGCTGCTCAGCAACCACCGCCGGGTCGCTGAGCAGGTCGGCCGCCCGACGCACCAACGCGGCGTAATCCAGCGCCGGACCACCGCTGTCCACGGCGAAGCGCTCCGCGTACCGCCGTAGAAAGCGCGCGGCTGCCACCCACTCCGCCCGCCGGTGGGCTTCGCCCAGCTCCACCAGCCCGTCCTCGTCGAGGCCCCGCTCGGTGGCCCTCAGCAGCAGGTCCCGCACCTCCTCGGCGAAGCCGCGGGTGCGCAGCGCCGGCCGTAGCTTGGCCGGCCAGGCGAGCCCGCCGTCGTCTGCCTCGCCGGCAAGCAACCGGCGAATCTCCAGGTCGTGCTCCGGTCCGGACAGCAGGCGGGGCACCGGCAGGCCGGCGCGCAGTGCCTCCTGGCGCACCAGGCCGTAGGCGTAGGAGTGGAAGGTCAACGCCAAGGGTTCCCGGGTGGTCCCACCCAGCCGGCCCGCGATTCTCACCCGCAGCTCACCGGCGGCCTTGCGGCTGAAGGTCAGGACCAGAATCCGCTCCGGGTCGACCCCGGCGTCCCGCACCCGGGAGACGACGGACTCGACGATGGTGGTGGTCTTTCCGGTCCCCGGCCCGGCCAGGACGAGCAGTGGCCCACCGGTGTGGCCGACCACCTGCCGTTGGGCGGCGTCGAGCACCGGGGATTCGGCCGCGGGCACCGGCTGCCGCACCAGCCGGTACCTCGGCCCGCCCCGCACCTGCGGGTCGACGAAGGTGGTCATGCCTGGCATTCGACCATCCGGCTACGACACAATCGGCGACATGGCGCAACCCGGTGACCAACGCGCGGCCGTGGCTGGCGTGTTCGACCGGGCCTCGGCCAGTTTCGACGCCGTCGGGGTGGAGTTCTTCGGCCCCGTCGGGCGGGCGCTGGTCGCCGCCGCCGCCCTGCGACCCGGCGACCGGGTGCTCGATGTGGGATGTGGGCGTGGCGCGGCCCTGTTCCCGGCCGCCCGGATGGTCGGCCGCAACGGCCGGGTGCTCGGCATCGACATCGCGCCGGGCATGGTGGCGGCGACTGCCGCGGAGGCAGCCGAGCATGGCCTCGAGCAGGTCAGCGTCGAGGTGCGCGACGCGATGTCACCCGGCCTCGGTCCGGACACCTTCGATGCGGTGCTGGGCGGGCTGGTGCTGTTCTTCTTGCCGGACCCGGCCGCCGCCCTCGCCGCTTGGGCGGCAAGCCTGCGGCCCGGCGGCCGGCTGGCGCTGACGACGTTCGGCCCATCCGACACCGGCTGGGAGGAGGTGGAACGGGTGGCTGTCGAGCACACCGGTACGGCTGGGGCCACTCGGCCCGCGGCATCGGGCCGCGGACCGTTCTCCACCGCGGGGGGGCTCGGTGAGCTGGTGACCTCGGCCGGTTTCAGTGATGTGCGATCCGACGACCGGGTGCAGGAGGTCCACTTCCGCGACGGCGAGCACTGGTGGCAGTGGCAGTGGTCGACCGGCGCCCGGGAAGCCTGGGAACGGGTACCGGGCGAGCGGGCACCCCAGGCGCGGGCGGCGGCGATCTCGGCGGCCGAGCGGGCCGGCGGGTCCGGGTCCGGCGGGTTGACCTGGCGCCCGATGATCCGCTATACCACGGCGATCAAAGCATAAGACAGGCTCACACCGGCTGCCCCATCACGCCGAGCGCAAGCTGTTGTGCCTTCCGAGCGCTGGGCCGCTGGAAAATCCGCGACCACTCTCAACGACCGTCCCAACGAGCCGCGGTCAGATCGACCCGCGTTCCACGGACCGGTACCGCCTCGGCGCGTAGCAGTCGGATCGCCTCGTCCACGTGACCCGGGGCCGGTGCGCCGGTGGCCAGGACGACCCGGTGCCACGGCACCTCACTGCCGTGTCGGGCCAGCACCGCCCCCACGGCGCGGGCCGCGCCGGACCCCAGCAACTCCGCGACGTCGCCGTAGGTCAGCACGCGACCCGGCGGGATGGCGTCCACCACGTCGAGCACCCGGCGGGCGTACGGCGTCACGGCGACGCCGGCTCAGTACACCGGAAGCGACTCGTCCACCTGAGTCGCCCAGGCGGTGACCCCGCCCTGGACGTGCACCGCGTCGGCGAACCCGGCGCCCTTGAGCAGCGCGAGTGACTCGGCCGAGCGGACCCCGGTCTTGCAGTACAGCACGACCGGGGAGTGCTGCGGCAGTTCGGAGAGCCGACCGGGCAGCTCCCCCTTGGGGATCAGCACCGCGCCTGGAATCCGGACGATCTCCCACTCGGCCGGCTCGCGAACGTCGACGAGCAGGAACTTCTCGTCCCGGGTCACCATCTCGGCCAGCTCCCCGGCGGTGATCGTCGAGCCGGCGGCCGCCTGCTGGGCCTCCTCCGAGATCACGCCGCAGAACGCGTCGTAGTCGATCAGCTCGGTGATCGTGGGATTCTTCCCGCAGAGCGGGCACTCCGGGTCCTTGCGCACGTTGACCGTGCGGTACGTCATCTCCAACGCGTCGTAGATCATCAACCGGCCGACCAGCGGGTCGCCGATCCCAGTCAGCAGCTTGATCGCCTCGGTGGTCTGAATCGAGCCGATCGAGGCGCACAGCACGCCGAGCACCCCGCCCTCGGCGCAGGACGGCACCATGCCGGGCGGCGGCGGCTCCGGGTACAGGCAGCGGTAACACGGCCCGTACTCGGCCCAGAACACGCTTGCCTGACCGTCGAAACGGTAGATCGAACCCCAGACGTAGGGCTTGCCGAGCAGCACGCAGGCGTCGTTGACCAGATACCGGGTGGCGAAGTTGTCGGTGCCGTCGACGATCAGGTCGTACTCCGCGAAAATCGACATCACGTTGGACGACTCGAGCCGGTCGGTGTGCAGCCGGACGTCGATCAACGGGTTGATCTCACCGATCGCGTCCCGCGCCGACTCCGCCTTGCTCCGGCCGATGTCGCTCTGGCCGTGGATGATCTGCCGCTGCAGGTTGGACTCGTCCACGGTGTCGTAGTCGATGACGCCGAGGGTGCCGACGCCGGCCGCCGCCAGGTACATCAGAGTTGGGGAACCCAGCCCCCCGGCTCCGACCGCAAGCACCTTGGCATTCTTCAGCCGCTTCTGGCCGGTCATGGCCACGTCCGGAATGATCAGATGCCGGGAGTACCGGCGGATCTCCTCCGGCGTGAGCGCGGCGGCTGGTTCGACCAGCGGGGGTAGCGACACGGGTAGAACTCCTCGGTACGGGATTTCCGCGGGACTGAACGGGTCAACCTCGACACCGGACAGCCGATTCCCGGCGGGCGGAGGCCGGCTCAGGCGCCGGGATAGGGCCAGGGATTGGGCCGGCAGGCTCCGATGCCCTTGGTCTGCTGCATCATCACCGGGGCCAGCTGGCCGGCGCCGCCGCATTGCTCGTGACCGTGACCGAGGGCGTGCCCGACTTCGTGGTTGATCACGTAGCGCCGGTAGTCGGCCAGCTTGCCGGCGTACGCGTCGACGCCGTAGCGCCACCTGGCCAGGTTGATCACCGATCGGCCCCCAGAAAAACAAGACACCGTGTACTGGATCTCCAACGGCTTGCACAATCGCTCGGCCAAGGTCGGCGAGGCCAGCACGACGGTGAACGCGACACGTCCGGAGTCGACCCGCTGGAAGGAGTTCCGCGCCCCCCAGCTGCGCTTGTCGCTCAGCATCCGCTGCACCGCGGCGGCGAAGGCGGACCCGCTCTCGCCGATGCCCCCTTCGACCTGCACCCGGTACCGCCGCAGCGGACCCTTCCCGCCCGCCGGGGCCACCCCGGCGACGGTGGCCAGGGCGCCGTTCCCGGGCGGGACCTCGGCGGCGCCAGGCCCAGGAGTCGGCTTCTGCGTTGTCGGCGGGGTCGTTGTCGACGCCGTCGATGTCGGGCTGGGCTTGGCCGAGGGGGCCACGGCCGGCGGCAGGTCGTCGCGGCTGCGGTCCATCACCACCACCGGTGCGGAGCCGGTCGGAGCCGGCTGCGAGGGTGACGGGGTCGCGGCCGGCGTGGGACTCACTGGTGTGGCGGACGGCGAGGGTTCCCGCGGAGCCGCAACCCGCGTCGCCGTGGCGGCAGCATGCCCGTTGAACAAGGTGGAGTACGCCGACTGCCCGGCCAGCGCAACCGCGGTCACCACCACACCGCAGGCGACGCGTCCGCGATTGGTCAGGCGCACAGGTGGAAGGGTACGCATCCGGGCCCGCCAGGTTGATGCGGCGCGCCGTGGCGTGCGGATCGGCTGACGGGGTAGAGGACAGCCATCAGGATCCCCCAAGAGTCCACGAGAGGAACGCGATGGGTGCCATGGACAAGTTCAAGGACAAGGCGCAGGAGATGGCCGGCCAGGTGAAGGAGAAGATCGGC
The DNA here is from genome assembly GCA_963814355.1 of uncultured Actinomycetota bacterium. Lineage (GTDB taxonomy): Bacteria > Actinomycetota > Actinomycetes > JADGOV01 > JADGOV01 > JADGOV01. The sequence continues at coordinate 705,716 of CAWFCZ010000018.1, forward strand.
GACGCGACCGACAACAAGGACCTGCAGGCCGAAGGCCAGGCCGACCAGACCGAAGGCAACCTGAAGCAGGCCGGCGAGAAGGTCAAGGACGCATTCAGGTAGAACTCGAAGACGTCGCGGTTCAGCCGCGTACGGCGTCGAGGTGGTCCAGTACCGCCTCGGCGACCGTGCGCGGCTTTTCCAACTGGGCGACGTGGCCGGCGTCTTCTAGGATCAGCAGCCGCGACCGCGGAAAGGTGCGCGCGGCGCGCGGGGCGATCCGGACATCCACCAGCTTGTCCTGACGGCCGAAGATCAATAGGGTCGGCGCTTGGACGGTCGCCGCTTGGCGCCACAGGTTGCGCGACCCGGTCAGGAAGTACGACGCCAGCAGGCCGCGAAGAGAACCGATCAGCGCGTCCTGCGCGTGCCCGAGCCGTTGCCGGCGACGCAGTTCCTCCGCGCTGTCCGCCAGGCGGGCCGGGTGGGCCAGCGAGGCGTCGGCGTAGCACAGGTCGATAACGGCGTGCACCTGGGCTTCGACCGAGGCCCTGGCGATCTGGCGGGACAGCAACGCCTCGATCCCCGGCACCAGCAGCAACGGAAGTCGGACGTTGCTTCGTTTGGGTCGGTAGGTGGGCAGGGCCGGTGACACCAATGTGAGGGTGCGGACCAGATCCGGGCGCTGGGCGGCGATACCGGTGGCCACCGCACCACCCAGGGAGTTGCCGAACAGGTGCACCGGGCCGCGGCTCTCCCCCTCGATGAGGGCCAGCACCGCGGCGATGTGCTGGGTGAGCGGGTAGCGCCGATCGGCGGGCGGATCGGAGGCGCCGAAGCCCGACAGGTCCGGCGCGACACCCGCCAGGTAGGGCTCGAGCAGGTACATCAGGTCGGTCCAGTTCGTCGACGCCCCGCCCAGGCCGTGGACGTACACCGCCGGCTCGGCGCCGGCAAGCGTGGCGCCCCGGCGCACGAAGAGGCGGAAGCCGCCGGCCGTCTCCATCTCGCCACCGAAGACCGGCACCGGCGGCTCGGTCAGCGCCGGCAGCGGGCGCAACTGCCGGGGCTCCGGCCGGGCCTGCGCCACGCCGCCGGATGCGCGGGGTCCGCCGGGCACATCGCCCACTGAGCTCATACCGGTCGCTCCTGTCCGTCCGGGCCGATGCGTACCGCCCTTCGTACACCCACGGCCCTCGTCGCCCCGGCCCGGACCACCACGCCGGAGCACTCCGGCAGCCCCAACGCCTCGATCCCGTCCGGCGCGGTGACCGGTGCCGGCGGACCGTCGTAGTGCGGGAGGACGAGGATGCCGGGTACGTGTCCCAGACCGGGCACCACCCGGTTGCCGCCGTCCGGCAGCCACATCCACTCACCCAGCACCATCGCCCCGGCGCTGGCGCCCAACACGGTGCCGCCGCTGCGCAGCACGCCGGCTACCGCCGCGCCCATCTCCGTGTCGAGTAGTGCGCCCCGCAGCCGGGAAGGCGAGCCGCCGGGCAGGACGAGGAGCCCGGCCCGGGCGACCGCCTCCAGCGCGGCCGCCGGATCGCTGCGGTAGTCCCTGGCGGCCACCGCATCGGCGCCGAGCGCGGTGAAGTGCCGCACGCCGTTGGTGGCCGCGGCGGCGTACTCCCGGCCTGGCCGAGATGCCAGGGCGAGGACCACCACCGGCCCGCTGGTCTCGGCCAGCAGAGCCGCGTCCATCTCCCGGCAGTCCGGGCCGAACTCGGCGCCGCCCTGCAGGCAGATGGTCCCGGACACGGCCGTAAGACGCCCGGCTCAGGCGGACTTGCGACGGCCGCCGCGGGCGGCGGGCTTCTTCTCCGCTGGCTTCGGCTCGGCCCTGGGTTCGGCGGTGGGTTCGGCGGCCACCTGCTCCGCAGCGGTCGGCTTTGCCGGGGCCTTGCGCCGGGCAGAGCGCCGGGCGGCCGGTTTCGCCGGCTGGTCAGCCTCCGTCCCGGACGCCGCTGAAGCACCCCTGGCCTCCTCCACCTCCCCCGACCGGCCCTTCTTCGCCGCCTCCACACTGGCCCGCAGCGCCGACATCAGGTCGACCACAGTGCCGCTCTCGGCCGCCGGCTCCGCCGGGGCGACCACCTCGCGGCCTTCGATCTTGGCTTCGATGACCGCTTGCAGCGCCTCGCGGTAGTTGTCGCTGTACTGCTCCGGCGCGAAGTCGCCGGTCAGCGTCTCGATCAGCGACCGGGCCATCTGCAACTCTTGCGGCCGCACCTCCACCTTCTCCTCGCGGAAGCCGAAATCCGGGGTGCGGATCTCATCCGGCCACAGCATCATCTCCAGGACGAAGACCCCGTCTCGAACGCGTAGCGTGGCCAGCGACTCGCGCTGCCGCAGCGCGATCTTCACCAGGGCCACCTGGCCGGACTCGAGGAGCGCATCCCGCAGCAGCACGTACGGCCGGGTACCGGCGGCCTCAGGCTCCAGGTAGTAGCTCTTGGCGAAGTAGATCGGGTCCACCTGCTCCAGCGGCACGAACTCCAGCACGTCGATCGTCCGGCTGGTGGCCAGCGGGAGGTCCGCGAAGTCCGCGTCGGTGAGAACCACCACCTCGCCGCTGGCGATCTCGTACCCCTTGGCGATCTCCGCGTAGGAGACCTCCTGGCCGTCGATGGAGCAGACCCGCTTGTAGCGGACCCGGCCGCCGTCGGTGCGGTGCACCTGGTGGAAGGAGACGTCCTTCTCCTCGGTCGCGGAGTAGAGCTTGACCGGGATCGTGACCAGGCCGAAGCTGATCGCACCCTTCCAGATGCTGCGCATAGGTTCCTGCCGGGGGTCGGGCGGGAGCGGGCCTCCCGGGACAGTCGATCATCGCCTAGAAATGGGACATTGCACAATGCCTCGGGGGCCGACGCGCCCTGCGGAACCGGACATCGCGCCCAGTTCACCGCCGGGACTGAAGGGTAGGTGGTCGTCGTGGGGCTGGAGACATACCGGAGCAAGCGCGACCCCGCGCGTACGCCCGAGCCGGTACCGCCCCCCGGCCCGCTGCCTGCCGGCAACGACGACACCTTCGTCATCCAGGAGCACCACGCCCGGGCCCTGCACTGGGACTTCCGGCTGGAACGCGGCGGCGTCCTGGTGTCCTGGGCGGTCCCCAAGGGCTTGCCCCTGGACCCACGCACCAACCACCTCGCCAAGCAGACCGAGGACCACCCGCTGGACTACGCCGGCTTCGCCGGTGAGATCCCGGCCGGGGAGTACGGCGGCGGGCGGGTGATCTCCTGGGACGCCGGCACGTACACGTGTGAGAAGTGGTCCGACACCGAGGTCAAGGTCGTGCTGGCCGGCTCGCGGGTGAGCGGGCGGTACGTGTTGTTCCGCACCGGCGGCCCGGGCAGCCGCGACTGGATGGTGCACCGGATGGACCCCCCACCGGACCCGGACTGGCGGCCGCTCCCGGGGCGCATCCGGCCCATGCTGGCCACCGCGGCCGGCGCACCGCCGGAGCCGGACGAGAAGTGGGCCTTCGAGTTCAAGTGGGACGGCGTACGGGCTCTGGTCTACATCGAGGGCGGCCGGCCCCGGGTGCTCAGTCGCAACGACCGCGACGTCACCGCGTCCTATCCGGAGCTCCGGGCGCTCGCCGAAGCGCAGGGCGCCCGGCAGCTCGTGCTGGACGGCGAGATCGTCGCCATGGACGCCGCGGGACGGCCGAGTTTCGGCCGGCTGCAGGAGCGGATGCACGTCACCAAGGCGGCCCAGGTGCGCCGGCTGGCGCAGACCGTGCCGGCCACCTACCTGATCTTCGACGTGCTGCACCTCGACGGCCGGGCCACCCTGGACGTGCCCTACGCGCAGCGCCGGGAGCTGCTAGAGACCCTGGACCTCACCGGGCCGTCGTGGGCCACCGCGCCGTCGTTTCCCGGCGGCGGGGCCGCGGTCCTTCAGGCCAGCCGCAGCGCCGGGATGGAGGGGGTGGTGGCCAAGCGGCTGGATTCGCCGTACCAGCCGGGACGGCGCTCGGAGTACTGGCTGAAGGTGAAGAACCTGCGGACCCAGGAGGTGGTGATCGGCGGCTGGAAGCTCGGTGCCGGGCGGCGGGCGGGCACCTTCGGGTCGCTGCTGCTCGGCGTGCCCACTGAAGGCGGCCTGGATTACGTTGGCCACGTCGGCACTGGCTTCTCCGACGCGGTGCTGCGCGAGGTGCAGGACCGGCTCGACGCGTTGGCGGCCCCGGACAGCCCGTTCGCCGCCGAAGTGCCGCGGGAGCACGCCCGGGGCGCGCGCTGGGTCCGCCCGGAACTCGTCGGGGAGGTCGGCTACTCCGAGGTGACCCGCGAGCGCATGCTGCGCCATCCCACCTGGCGCGGCCTGCGGCTGGACAAGCGCCCGGAGCAGGTGCGGCATGAGCCCTGAGAAGGTCCGGGTGACCGTCGGCGAGCGCGAACTCACGCTCTCCAACCTGGACAAGGTGCTGTACCCGGAAGCCGGCTTCACCAAGGGCCAGATGCTGGACTACTACACCCGAATCGCGCCCGCACTGTTGCCGCACCTTCGGGGCCGGCCGCTGACCTTCAAGCGGTACCCGGACGGGGTGGCCGGCAAGTCGTTCTTCGAGAAGAACAGGCCGTCCCACGCGCCGAACTGGGTACGCCACCAGCCGCTGCCCACCCCGGGCTCCACCAAGGACCGGACAACCACCGACTTCACCATCTGCGACGACCTGCCCACGCTGATCTGGGCGGCCAACCTGGCGGTCCTGGAGTTCCACGTCCCGATGTGGAAGGTGGACCTGGATGGCCGGGTCCAGCCCCCGGACCTGCTGGTCTTCGACCTCGACCCGGGTCCCCCGGCCACCGTCCTCGAGTGCTGCGAGGTGGCCCTGCTGGTCCGGGACGTCCTCGCCTCCGACGGCCTGGTGGCCTACCCGAAGACCTCCGGCTCCAAGGGCCTGCAGCTCTACGTACCGCTGGCGCCGGAGCACCCATGGTCGGACGTGCACTCCTACGCCCGGGCGGTGGCCTCCCGGCTGGAGCGGGAACGCCCGGAGCTGGTGGTGGAGAACATGAAGAAGACCCTGCGCACCGGCAAGGTGCTCATCGACTGGAGCCAGAACAACCCGGCGAAGACGACCGTCGCGGCGTACTCCCTGCGGGCCCGCCCGCAGCCCACCGTGAGCACGCCGGTGAGCTGGGCCGAGGTGGAGGCCTGCCGGGCGCCGGAGGAACTGCGGTTCACCTACGACGACACGCTGGCCCGGGTGGCCCGCAACGGGGACCTGCTGGCCCCCCTGACCGAGGGCGGCCAGCGCCTCCCGGCCTGACGCTGCCCGGCCCCGGTCGAGTACGCACCCCGGCGCCTGAGTCGATCACGGACCTCAGGCCAGACGTCGGGTTCCCAGCCGTTTCGCCGACGCCTGCGCCGAGGTACGTGATCCACTCCGGGCGAATGCTGCCCGGATTCGCCGGCAGCAGGCTTCCGGGTCGCCGAGCGCCTGGGCCCACGTCAGCCGGACTACCTCCAGGCCCGCGTCTGCAAGCCGCTCCTCCCGTAGCTTTTCCCGCCAGAGGTCCTCCGGGCGGGCGTACTTCGTGCGTCCGTCGGCCTCCACCACCGTGGCCTGCCACGGCGGAGCGCTGAGTCCGCCAGTACGACGGAATCCAGAAAAGTCAGCGCCGCCCGCAGTCGAGGGCCGCCCGGGCGATGCTCACGCCCGGCAGTCCGGCCACGATGGTGACCTGCTCAGGGGGCAGCGTCGTGGGGCGGAGGACCAGACCGGCCAGATCCCGCCGGCGGGTCGTGAGCCGGCCAGCCAACTCCACGCCGTCCGGCGGCTCGGCGAGGAAGTCCAGCCGGTGCAGCCGGGCCGCCGAGTACCCGCCGGCCACCACGTCGGGGTCGCCGACCGCGAGGAGGCCGGCAGCGACGTCGAACTCGTGCCGTCGCGCGGACGGTAGCCCCCCGAGGGAGTGCGCCGTGTAGATCCCTGGGCCGAGCCGGTACCAGGTACCCGACCGCAGCCGGCGGTCGATCCCGCCCCGTCGGTACCCCACGCCCAACGCCTGGCGTCGGGAGAAGACGCCGTGTTGAGCGTCCGCGAAGGTGACCAGGGCCGGGACCATGACCCGACTATGAAGCGACCGGGGTTGTGATCGCTTGCGCCGTCCACAAGGCGATCACGCACCTCGGGTCAGGCGTCGGGTAAGCGGCTCCACGGCCGATGCCTACTCCGAGTTCCCTGATCGACTTCAAAGATCGCCGACGTGGGGGATGATCCGGCGGGAGGCGTTTGGGGTAGGCACGAGCAACGGCCGACTCCGTTCCGCCGACACGCCCGTTCCGCCGACACGCCCGTCCCGCCACCAAGCCCGACCCGCCGAGAAGGAGACAGCATGCACACCACCGGTGTCCCGCCCCAGGAGCTGGCCGACGTCGACCTCGAACGCGAGGTCACCCACCTGCACGAGAACCGGCACGACACGTTCCGCAACGGCTCCGAGGACGCCCTGGAGGCCCACACCCGGCGGATGCTCGCGCTGGAGGCCGAGTACCTCCGCCGCTTCCCGGAGCGCTCGGCACCGGATCCGATGCGCACCCGAGCCGGCAGCCGGCACGCCGCCGGCCAGGACTGAGCCGATGGCACAACCGTACGACGTCGCCATTCTCGGCGCCGGCTCCGCGGGCGAGGTGGCGGCCGGACGGCTGGGCGCGGCCGGCCGGAAGGTGCTCGTCGTCGAGGCCGGCCTGGTCGGCGGGGAATGCCCGTACTTCGCCTGCATGCCGAGCAAGACCCTGCTCCGCGACCTGCTCCGGGGCCGGTCCTGGGCCGAGGCGGTGGCCCGCCGGGACGAGGTCGCCGAACACCGCGACGACAGCGCCGCGACCCGGGAGCTGACCGACGCCGGGGTCACACTGGTCCGGGGTCGGGGCCGCGTCACCGGACCCGGCCGGCTGGAGGTGGCCGGGACGGCGTACGACTCGACGGACCTGGTGCTGGCCACCGGCAGCTCCCCGGTGTTGCCCCCGGTGGACGGGCTCGCCGACGTACCGACCTGGACCAGCGACCAGGCTCTGGCCAGCCCGGAGCTGCCGGGGCGGCTGATCGTGCTCGGCGGCGGGGCGGTCGGCTGCGAGCTGGCCCAGATCTACGCCGGGTACGGCTCGCGGGTCACGCTGGTCGAATCCGGGCCTCGGCTGCTGGCCACCGAGGTGGAGTTCCTCGGTGAGCACCTCGCGGAGACCCTGCGGGACAGCGGCGTCGAGGTGCTCACCGGCGTGACCGCGACCCGGGCAGTCGCCGGCGCCGGCGGCGTCCGGCTGGAGTTCGCGGCCCGCGGCCCCGTGACCGGCGACCGGATCCTGGCCGCCACCGGTCGCCGGGCGGCGACCGGCGACCTCGGATTGAGCGACCTCGTTGAGCTCGACGACGCGGGCGCGGTGCCGGTGGACGGGCACTGTCGGGTGGGAGGCCAGCGCCACGTCTGGGCGGCCGGAGACGTCACCGGCATCGCCCCGTACACCCACACCGCGAACTACCAGGCCGCCGTGGTCGTCGACAACCTGCTCGGCCGACCCAGGACGGCGGACTACCGGGCGATTCCGCGGGCGGTGTACACCAATCCGTCGGTGTACGCGGTGGGCGACAACCCGTCCGTCGACGACCTGTCCGAGGGCCGGGTCCGGTGCGCCGGAATGGATCTGGCCGACACCGCTCGGGCCGCCGTGGACGGGCCGGGCGGCCAGGGTCGGGTCGAGTTGTACGCCGACCCGGCCCGCGGCGTGCTCACCGGCGCTGCCGGCTTCGGCCCCGGGGTGACGGAGTGGCTGGCGGAAGTGACGCTGGCCATCCGGGCCGACGTCCCGCTCACGGTACTGGCTGACACCGTGCACGCCTTCCCGTCGTACGGTGAGGCGCTGGAGCCGCCACTGCGCGCGTTGGCCGGCTGAGGGACGCATCGCACGAACACGAGGAGGCGGCCGTGCCCGACCCGGAGAGTCATGTCGAACTGCCGGTCGAGGACGCGGTGGAGCAGGAGCAACTACTGGCTCCGCCACCGGACCCCGAGGTGACCTCCGGCGCGTCCGGTTCTCCGGGAGAACCCCTGGACGCCAGCCTGGAGGCCAACGAGGCGGACTACGCCGAGCAGCAGTCAGACGTCGGGTACGACGACGAGGACTACCGCTAACTGGGCCGCCTGCTCGCCGGCGGCACTGCGCTCGGGCCGGCAGGCAGCGGTCCGGGATAGCCTGCGGACAGGCGCGGTCAGTCAGTCAAACGCGGAGGTCAGGCGTGGAAGTCAAGATCGGCGTACAGCACGCCGGCCGGGAGCTCGTCCTGGAAAGCGCGCAGTCACCAGCTGACGTGGAGAAGATCGTGACCGCCGCGCTGGCGGATTCCGAGGGTGTGCTGACCTTGGTGGACGAGAAGGGGCGCCGGGTGATCGTGCCGAGCGACCGGCTGGCGTACGTGGAGATTGCCGAGAGTGAGAGCCGGCGGGTGGGCTTCGGGGCGATGTGACCTCGAGGACAGTTTTTGGTACATCACGGTTTAGAACACTCCGGCGTGCGGGGCGCTTGAATCGCTCCAGTCGGGGGCACAATCCACGCGACCTTACTTACCCAGCAGAGAGGAACGGTCGTGATCGGACTCATCATCGGCTACATCATCATCGGAGCCATCATCGGAGTCTTGGCCCGACTCGCCTTGCCGGGTCGGCAAAGCATCGGGATGGCGCTCACAGTCGGACTCGGGATTGTCGGTGCCGTGGTCGGCGGCCTGATCACTCGGGCGATCATCGGCGACGGCCACGGCATCATCACCTTCATTGTGTCCGTCGTGGTCGCCGCCATCCTCGTGGCGCTGGTAGCGGGGACCGGTGGCCGCAGCCGATCAGGGGTGACCCGGGCCTGACCATCCGGTTGGAGGGGGACGACCAGCAGGTTGTCCCCCTCTGCCATCCGGAGGCCGCTGGTTCCCGGCTATCCGACTCAGGAGGACAGCCCGAGGGCGGTCATCCGTACCGAGTGCTTGGCGGTAATCCGGGCCAGCATCTGGCCGAACTCGGCGAGATCCCCCGCGCCGCCGACCAGCAGCCGGGCTAGCGCCTCCCGGTCCACCGCTACCCGCTGCGCCTGCACCATGGCCTCGCCGACCAGGCGCCGGGCCCACAGCGCGAGTCGCCCCGCGACGTGCGGATCGCCGGCGACCGCCGCCCGGACCCGCTCGACCGCGAAGGCGGCGTGCCCGGTGTCCCGCAACACGTCCAGAACGAGGTCCCGGGTCGGCTCATCGACGTAGGCCGCCACCTCCCGGTAGAAGTCGGCCGCGATGCCGTCCCCGACGTACGCCTTGATCAGACCGGTCAGCCAGTCGGTGGGTTGGGTGGCGGCGTGGAAGGCGTCCAGCGGGGCGACGAAAGGTTCCATCGCCCGATCGGGGTCGACGCCGAGCTCCAGCAGCCGGCCCGCGATCCGCTGGAAGTGCCCGAACTCGGCCGCGGCCATCCCGGCGATCGCCGCCTTGTCCGACAGCGACGGGGCAAGTGTGGCGTCTTCGGCCAGCCGCTCAAAGGCGCTGAGTTCGCCGTAGGCCAGCGCGGCAAGCAGGTCGACCACCGCCTCGTCCGGGTGCTCGACCTGCTGAGTAGGTGTGCTGGGGTCCGACCCGGGTTCCGACACGTCCGCCATTGGGGCACCTTAGCCAAGCCGGCTACGGTGCCGATGCGGGTAGCATGGAGATCGATATCACCGCGGAGCCTCCCCGCCGCAGGCCGCCAGTCCCCCGCCGCCGAGTATGCGGCTCGCGGGTGCGGATCGGAATTTCGGCCGGACGGACGCCGGTTCCGCCCACGGAGAGGCAGCTGTCCTGACCACGTTCACCGATCTCGGTGTAGCCCCCGAGACCACCGAAGCACTGACCGGGCTCGGCATCACCGACCCGTTCCCCATCCAGGCCCTGGCCATACCGCTCGCCATGGACGGCCACGACCTGATTGGCCAAGCCCGCACCGGCACCGGCAAGACGTTGGCCTTCGGCCTGCCCCTGCTGCAGCGGTTGACCCTCCCCGGCACCGGCCGCCCCCAGGCACTGGTCGTCGCCCCCACCCGGGAGCTCGCCATCCAGGTCAGCAACGACCTTGCCCGCGCCGGCCGGCATCTCGGCGCCCGGGTACTCACCGTCTACGGCGGCCGGTCCTACGAGCCGCAGGTCGCCGCGCTCCGCGCCGGGGTCGACGTCGTGGTGGGGACGCCGGGGCGGCTGCTGGACCTGGCCCGGCAGCGCACGCTGGACCTCGGCGGCGTAGTTCGCCTGGTCCTCGACGAGGCCGACGAGATGCTCGATCTCGGCTTCCTGCCCGACGTCGAGCGAATCCTCGACCTGTTGGCGGCCGACCGGCAAACCATGCTCTTCTCGGCCACCATGCCCGCCCCGGTCGTCGCGCTGTCCCGGAAGTATCTGCGGCAGCCCACCCACGTCCGCGCCGAGGAGGTGACCGAGAACCGCACGGTCCCCACTACCGCGCAGCACATCCTGCGGACCCATGCCATGGACAAGGACGAACTGCTGGCCCGGGTGCTGCAGGCCACCGACCGCGGACTTGCCATCGTCTTCTGCCGGACGAAGCGGTCGTGCGACAAGGTCGCGGCCGACCTGACCTCCCGCGGCTTCGCGGCGGCGGCGGTGCACGGCGACCTCGGCCAGGGTCAGCGGGAGCGGGCGCTGCGGGCCTTCCGCGCCGGGAAGATCGATGTCCTGGTGGCCACCGACGTCGCCGCCCGGGGCATTGACGTCACCGGCGTAACCCACGTGATCAACCACACCTGCCCGGAGGACGAGAAGATCTACCTGCACCGGATCGGGCGGACCGGCCGCGCGGGCGGCTCCGGCACCGCGGTGACCTTCGTCGACTGGGACGACATCAGCCGGTGGAAGATGATCAACGACGCGCTGGAGCTGCCTTTCCCGGACCCGCCGGAGACGTACTCCACGTCGGAGTTGTTGTACGAGACGCTGGACATCCCGACCACCGCCGGTAGCCGGCTGCCCCGCTCCGCCCGGATCCGCCTCGGGCTGTCCGCCGAGGTGCTAGAGGACCTCGGCGAGACCGGACGTACCCGCAGCCGGCGGACCCCCGACCGGTCGGGCGACGCCGGGCCGGCGCGTACCGCGCGGACCCGCACGCCCCACGTTCGGCGCCGGACCCGCGGCGCCCGCCGGGGGGAACCGGCCGGCGCACCGGAGCGGTCGGCAGGCATTGGCGCCGCCGACGCGCCGGTCGAGACGGCGCCGCCGACCGGCGTCCCGGCACCAGAGTTGGGCGCCGCAAGCAGTCCGGAGCGTCCGCGCCGCCGCCGGCGGCGGCGTGGACCGGGGTCGGCCGCAGCGCCGGAAGCCGCCTCCGCCTGAGGCGCCGTGCGCCTGCTCATCCTGGCCGACACCCACGTCCCCCGCCGCGCCCGCGACCTGCCCCCGCAGGTCTGGGCCGAGGTGGATCGGGCCGACGTGGTCGTCCACGCCGGGGACTGGATTTCCACGGATCTGCTCGACCGGGTCACCGCCCGCGCGGCCCGGATGATCGGGGTGCACGGCAACAATGACGGCCGGCTGTTGGAGTCCCGGCTGCCGGAGATCGCCTCCGCCGATCTGGATGGTCTGGCGGTGTCCGTGGTGCACGATACCGGACCAGCAGCCGGCCGGGAGCTCCGGTGCGCGCAGCGCTTCCCGGACGCGGACGTGGTGATCTTCGGCCACTCGCATATTCCGTGGGACACCGTGACCGACAATGGCCGCCCGGGCGGCCTTCGGCTGCTCAACCCGGGATCGCCGACCGACCGGCGTCGCCAGCCGGTCGGCACCTACCTCACTGCGGAGATCTCCGGCGGCCAGCTACGTACGGTGACACTGCGCCCGGTTCGGCACTCAACGCTGGCGCCCTAACCAGCGGGTTCAGACGTGCAGCGACAGCCGGCTCCAGCCGACCTGGTGACACGCCGGGCAGCGCATGAGGGCCGGATAATCCCGGCGCACAATCGGCAGGTACAGGCTGGGCAGCAGGACCCGCATGGCCTGCAGGGGCGTGAGGCTGGTGGTGTTCTGGCACCGCGAGCAGGCCACCGTGATGGCCCCGCGGACCGGCTCGGGCTCGATCCGGCTGAACAGCGCTCGCTTGCCTTCGGCGTCCCGGATGGCCGTGGACGCCTCCGAGCCGGTGGGCAACCGGGGGGTACGGGGGCGCACCCGGTCCAGACCGCTCATCCGGGCTGTCCGGCTGGGGCGAGCACGGCCGGGGGTTCCCGACGTTGCACCGGCGGCAAGACATCGGTGGACACCAGCCGCGAGGCAATGACCCGGTAGGCCTCCGCGCCGGGACTATGGCGCGCGGTGCACAGGATGGACCGGCCGGCCGCCGGCGCTTCGGCGAACCGGACGGACTTGGCGATTGGTGGCTCCAGCACGTCCAGCGCGTACCGCTGGCTGACGTCGGCCAGCACCTCCCGGGCGTGGTTGGTCCGGCTGTCGAAGATCGTGGGGAGCACGCCGAGCACCTTCAGCCCCTGGTTCGTCAGCCGCTGCACGTCGTGCACCGTGTCCAACAGTTGCCCGACGCCGCGGTGCGACAGCGTCTCGCATTGCAGCGGCACCAGGACGTAGTCGGCGGCGGTGAGCGCGTTGATGGTCAGCACTCCCAGCGACGGCGGGCAGTCCAGCAGCACGTCGTCGTAGCGGCCGGCGAGGGCCTGCAACGCCATCCGCAACGCGAACTCTCGGCCGGTGCGGGTCAGCAGCATAGCCTCGGAACCGGCGAGGTCAATCGTTGCGGGCAGCAGATCCGGACCGTCGACCGTGGGGTGCAGGGCCATGGCGGCCGGCACCCGACCGAGCATGACGTCGTGCATCGACAGGTCCAGAGTGTCCGGGTCCACGCCGAGGGAGAACGTGAGGCAGGCCTGCGGGTCCAGGTCGACCAGCAGGACGGCCCGACCCATCTCCGACAGCGCGGTGCCCAGGGAGGCCACCGTCGTGGTCTTGGCCACGCCGCCCTTCTGGTTGGCCACGGCAACGACCCGGCCGGTGGAGCGACTCATGGCAACCTCGGGAAGCAGGGATTCCACCGATGGTCCGGTGACGGGAGTAAAGGGTCCGGCGAAGCGGGTGCGGCGGTAGCGTCGGGACGCATCTCAGGTCGGTTCTCCAGCAGTGTGCGCGAAGCACCAGTCAAACAGGTTTCCGGCCGCATGAGCAGCCGCCCCGGCTTCGACTTTCAGAATTAACCGGGCCGCCAGGGGGTGAGCTGATAGTGATTTGTCGCAACCCGCCGTGAGCGTCCGGGTCCGGCCGATACCCGCCGCCTAGGCTGGGCACCGATGAGTATCCCCCGGTCGCTGAGCCGCCCTCCGGAGTGCTACCCGCTGACCGTACCGACCCGGCGAGGACCGCTCGCCGCCCTGCGGATCGAACCGCCCGTCGACGCCGAGCCCGGGCCGGCTGTGTTGCTGGTACCAGGCTTCACCGGCAGCAAGGAGGACTTCCTGCCGATCCTGGCACCGATCAGCGCGGCCGGGCATCAGGTGACCGCGCTGGACCTGCGGGGTCAACTCGATTCGGCCGGGCCGGCCCGGGTGGAACGGCCGGGGGAGGTGGACGGCGAGGCGGCGTACTCCGTCGCGGCGCTCGGCGCTGACCTGGCCGACGTGCTCGCCGGCCTCGACGGCCCGGCGCACCTGCTGGGCCACTCCTACGGTGGTCTGGTGGCCCGCGCCGTGGCGCTGGCCGAGCCGGCGGCGCTCCGGTCGCTCACCCTGCTGGGATCAGGCCCGGCCGCGATTCCGCCGCCGGCCGCCGACCGGCTGGTAGCCCTACGGCCGGTGCTCGACGCCGGCGGGGTGCCTGCGGTCTGGGCGGCCGCCCGGGCGCTGGAGGAGGCCGAGCCCGGTTACGTCGCCCCGCCCCCAGCCGTCGACGCATTCTTGCGGCGCCGCTACCTGGCGATGCCGGCGCAGTGCCTGGGCGGGATGGCCGCCGGCCTGCTGGCGGAGCCGGACCGGGTGGCGGAGTTGCGGCAGAGCGGGGTACCGGTCCTGGTCGCCCACGGGATCAGCGACGATGCCTGGCCGCCGGCGGTGCAGCAGGACATGGCCCGCCGCCTACAAGCCGCCTACGAAGTGATCCCCGACGCGGCCCACTCGCCGGCGGTGGAGAACCCGAGCGCGACCGCGGACATATTGCTCAGGTTCTGGCGGTCGGTCGCAGCCATTCCGGGGTAGACAGTAGTTGTGCAGACGTTGGCCATACTTTTGATATATCGCCGGGGCCGTCGGGTCGCCCGATGAGCGCGCTCACCGGGGTCGAGGACAAGACCGACGCCGGCCTCTTCGGACCGGACAGCATCACCTGGCGAGTGCAGGGCGATCCATCGATGATCCTTGCGGGGTTCCGGGCACTGCTGTTGCAGGCCTGCCATCCGCGCGCCATGGCCGGCTTCGCCGCCAACTCTTCCTGGGAGCAGGACCCGTGGGGCCGCCTGCAGCGCACCGGCGCCTACCTCGCCACCGTCGCGTTCGGCACCACCTCCGAGGCTCGGGCCGCCGGCGCTGCACTGCGGGGCATCCACAAACGGCTGGCGCCGGGCGTCGACCCGGCCACCGGAGCCAGGTTCCGGATCGACTCCCCCGAACTGCTGCTGTGGGTCCACGTCACCGAGGTGGAATCCTTTCTCAGCGTCTACCGGCGCTGCGGCGGCCGGCTCACCGACCGCGAGGCCGATGGCTACGTCGGCGAGATGCGCCGGGCGGCCCAATTGGTCGGCCTGCATCCCGAGGAGGTGCCGGGCAGCGTCTCGGAGGTCGAGCAGTACTACCGCGAGGTCCGCCCGCTGTTGCGAGTCACCGGTACCGGCTGGCGCAACGTCGCCCTCGGCTTCGCCCCGCCGATGCCCCGGCGGGTGGCCTTGCTCACCCCAGCCCGCCCGGCCTGGGCCGCCATGGTCGGCCTGTCCGCCGCCCTGCTCCCGCGCTGGGTCCGGCGGATGTACTACCTGCCCGGGCTGCCGAGCACCGACCTGGCCGCCACGTTGGCCGCTCGAGCCTTCCGTACCGCCGCCCTGGCGGTGCCGGCCGAGGCGCGGGAGAGCCCGCACAAGCGGGCCGCACTCACTCGGCTCGGCCTCGCCGGCTGACCGCCGCCGGCCGCGTCCCGCCTCCCGGGCCGCGCCCGGTTGCGGCATCCGGTGGCAGTTGCAGGTGCTTAGCGGTCGGAATGCGGCGACATGACGTACCGTTGAGCACTGAGACGCCGGCCCGATCCAGGCCCCCGGTCCCAACCTTGTCGCTACGAGCGACGTCTCGCCGTGAGGCGACCCGGCGGGCCGGTGTCTCAACTTTTGCCCTGATCGTCGGCGGGCCGCCGGCTGCGCAGCTCCGGCGGTACCGACGCTCTCGCTACGAATGTTGCCGATACGAAGAGGATCCGTGACCGACCCGAGCCCGCCGCGCTGCCGGCCGCTGCCCCCCGAGGTGCTCGCCTCGGCCGCCGACGACGGGGTGGCCGGCACGCCCGAGGCCGAACTGCTGGACCGCCTCGACGACGCGCTGGCCCGGCTGCCGTCCCCGGAGCGGGCCGCGGTGGTCACCGCGCTCGGGTACGGCGAGGACGTGGCCGCGGTGGCCGCGGACCTGCGCCTACCGGCCGACGACGCCGAGGTATTGATCCGCAGCGCCTTGCAGCTGCTGCGCGGCGCCCTGTCCGACGCCGAGCTCGGCGACGGACAGCACTACCCCCGGCTGGGGACCCGGCGGAACCGGCACCGGCCGGTGGACTGATTCACTCGAGGACTGATTGCCCTGCGGCCCCGATCAGAACCGGGCCTTGACGAACGACGTGACCGAGTCGGCGATGAGCTGCACCGCGATCGCCGACAGCAGCAGGCCGGCGATCCGGGTGAACAGCGACACTCCACCCTCCTTGATCAACCGAAGGATGCCCACCGAGTACCGCAGCGACCCGTACAGCACCGCGTGCACCGCCGCCAGCCCGGCGGCGATGGCCACGCCGTCCGGCACACCGTGCGCCCGGCGGACGAAGAGGATGGTGGCGACAATCGCCCCCGGACCGGCCATCAGCGGCGTGCCGAGCGGCACAAGAGCGACGTTGACGTCCCGGGTGGCTGTCGGGTCCTCGGCGGCACCGGTGAGCAACTCCAGGGCCACCAGGATGAGCAGCAGGCCGCCGGCGCCCTGGAGAGCGGCGATGGAGATGTGCAGGTAGCTGAGGATCTGCTGGCCGAAGACGGCGAAGACGGCGATCACCCCACCGGAGACCAGCACCGCCTGCCACGCCAGCCGGCGGCGGGCGGCTGGCGGGCGTCCGGCGGTCAGCCCGAGGAAGATCGGCACCGTCCCCGGCGGATCCATGATCACGATGAGCGTGACGAAGACCTCACCGAAGAACCGCCAGTCGATGACCCGGCTCACCGGCAGATCGGCTCCGCGCCGGTGGCCGCCGCGAGCACGGCGGCGTAGGTATGCGGATCGGTGGTCTCCGACCCGAGCCGGCTGGCCTTACGGGTGCCGTGGTAGTCGCTGCCACCGGTGGTGACCAACCCCAACTCCCCAGCCAGTCGCCGCAGCCGCGCCCGCGTTGCCGGGTCGTGTTCCGGATGGTCGACCTCGAGGCCGGCCAGGCCGGACGCGGCCATCGCGGCCAGGGTGTCGTCGCCGACTCCCTTGCGGCCGCCCGGATGGGCGCAGACCGGCACGCCACCGGCGTCCCGGACCAGGCGCACCAGGTGCGCCGGGTCCAGCGCCACCTTCCCGACATAGGCCGGGCCGCCGTGGCCCAGCCAGTCGTCGGTGAACGCCTCCGCATAGCTCGCCGCTCCGGTATCGGCCAGGGCGTGCGCGACGTGCGGCCGGCCGACCGGGGCGCCGTCAGCCAACGCCGCGACGGCCTCCCACCGCAACGGCACCCCCATGGACCGCAACCGGGTGACCATCGCCCGGCCACGGCCGTCCCGGGCCGCTCGCAGCCGGGAGAGCTCGGCGGCCAGCACCGGCTCGGTCGGGTCGTAGAGGTAGGCCAGCAGGTGGACGTGCCGGGCGCAGGAGATCTCCGCCGCCGGGATTAGCGTCATCCCGGCCGGGAGCGCCGCGGCCGCCTCGGCGATGCCGGCGTCGGTTTCGTGATCGGTCAGCGCGATGACGTCCAGCCTCGCGGCGGCGGCCAGCCGGACCAGCTCGGACGGCAGGTCGGTGCCGTCCGAGGCGGTGCTATGCGCGTGTAGGTCGATACGCAGCGAGAACCCCAGGCGGCCGGAGGCGGACGGTTCATGCTACGGCGGAGGTGCTCGCGGTACCTCCCGATCGGGTCGTCTCAGGGCCGCGGTGGGGAGGGCACCAGCCGAGGCGAGAGCGCGCCGTAGGGCAGGGCGTCGATCACGGACGGCCACTCCCGCAGGTCGTCAAGGTGGAAGTCCTCGAGCATCATCAATCCCGCCTCGACCGGCCAGAGGACAGCCCACAGCCACAGCCCCTTGCCTTCACCGACGTAGGCGGCGCACCCGTTGCCGGTGGGCAGCGACCACAGCGCGGTGTCGTGACCGGCCGCTTCCATCCGGGCATGCTGAGCGTCGATGTCGACCGTCTCGCCCGGGTCCGGGCCGGGCAGGCCGGCGTACGCGGCACCGAGGCCGACCCCCGGTTCTTCGGCCACCAGCAGGAACTCTGCCGGCCCGCCAAGCGGCGCCGGGCCGCTCATTGCCAGCACCGTGGCCACCGAGCCGGTCCGCTCGTCACCGGCCGATCCGACCCCGGTGACCAGCCAGTCGACGGGCAGCGGGGAAGGCAGCCAGAGCGGCACGGCGGCGTGTTCGGCCACCTGGTGCAGCGCCTCGGCGCAGGACCGGGGCAGCACCGTGAACGGCGGTACCGCGCCGTGCCACTCGCACTGCCAGGAGCTGGACCAGAGTCCCGGGGGCCGCAGTGCTCCGGCGCAACGGGGGCACCTCGGCTCCGGCTTCATACGATCACGGTGCTGGTAGGAGCGGCACCGCGTCAAGGCCGGGCCTCCCCGATCGGCGGGACAGCGACGGGCCGATTCCGCCCGATAGCGCACGTCACTCCTACCGTGGAGCCATGGCCGACCTGATCCGATGCGTCGGCGCGGTGATCTTCGACGCTGACGGCCGGCTGCTGCTGGTACAGCGGGCCAACCCGCCGTCGGCCGGATGTTGGTCGGTACCGGGCGGCCGGGTCGAGCCTGGCGAGACCCTCCCGGCCGCCGCGGCCCGGGAAGTCGTCGAAGAGACCGGGCTCACCGTGTCGATCGAGGCGCTGCTGGGCGTGGTGGAGATCGCCGGGACGTACCAGGTGCACGACTACGCGGCCACCGTCACCGGCGGCGTCTTGACGCCCGGGGACGACGCGTCCGACGCCCGCTGGTGCTCGGTCGCTGACGTGGCCGAGATGCCGACCACCCCGGGGTTGGTGACCGAACTGCGCCGGATGGGTGTGCCGGTCTGAGCGCGACCGGGTCTCAGCGGGTGACCGGCTCCGGACGTCCGGGCTGCTCCCCGCCACGGTCGTCGCCGTAGGAACGCTTGGGCACCATCACCTTGCGCCGGAAGACGCAGACCACGGTGCCGTCCTGGTTGTACCCGCGGGTCTCCACGTAGACCACGCCCCGGTCGTCCTTGGACTTCGACTCGGTCTTGTCCAACACCGTGGTCTCGCCGTAGATCGTGTCGCCGTGGAAGGTGGGCGCGACGTGGCGCAGCGACTCGACCTCCAGGTTGGCGATCGCCTTTCCGGAGACGTCGGGGACGGACATGCCGAGCAGCAGGGAGTAGATGTAGTTCCCGACGACCACGTTGCGCTTGAAGTCGGTGGTCTTCTCCGCGTAGTTCAGGTCCAGGTGCAGCGGGTGGTGGTTCATGGTGATCAGGCAGAACAGGTGGTCGTCGTACTCGGTCACCGTCTTGCCCGGCCAGTGCTTGTAGACCGCGCCGACCTCGAACTCCTCGTAGTACCTGCCGAACTGCACGTGCCCTGCCTCTCGTCCCGTCGGTGCCGCCGCCGTCGCGCCGAAGTCAGCCCCGGAGCTTGTACTCCTCCAGCAGCCGCCGCCCGATAATCATCTTCTGGATGTCCGCAGTGCCTTCCCCGATGAGCAGCATCGGCGCCTCCCGGTAGAGCCGCTCGATCTCGTACTCCTTGGAGTACCCGTAGCCGCCGTGGATCCGGAAGGAGTCCTCGACAACCTCCTTGCAGTACTCCGAGGCCAGCAGCTTGGCCATCCCGGCCTCGACGTCGTTGCGCTCGCCGGAGTCCTTCTTCCGGGCGGCCATCACCATCATGGCGTGCGCGGCCTCCACCTTGGTGGCCATCTCGGCGAGGCGGAACTGGACCGCCTGGTGCTGGGCGATCTGCTTGCCGAAGGTCTCCCGCTGCTGGGCGTAGGCGATGCCGAGTTCGAAGGCCCGCTGGGCGACCCCGCAGCCGCGGGCGGCGACGTTGACCCGGCCGACTTCGACGCCGTCCATCATCTGGTAGAAGCCCTGCCCGATGCCGTCGACCCCGCCGAGCGCGCTCGATGCCGGCACCCGGGTGCCTTCGAACACCATCTCGGTGCTCTCCACGCCCTTGTACCCCATCTTCTCGATCTTCGGCGGGACGGTGATGCCGTTGCCCGCGTCGCCGAAGCCGGGGGTCTTCTCCACCAAGAACGTGGTCATGTTGCGGTACACCGAGTCGGCTCCGGTGTCGGTCTTCACCAATACGGCCACCACGGAGGAGCGGGCGCCGTTGGTCAGCCACATCTTCTGACCGTTGATCACGTAGTCGTCGCCGTCGGGCACCGCACGGGTCTTGATCGCCGAGACGTCGGAGCCGCAGCCCGGCTCGCTCATCGAGAACGCGCCGCGGATCTCCCCGGTCGCCATCCGGGGCAGGAAGTGCTGCTTCTGCTCCTCGGTACCGTGCTGCTGGATCATGTACGCCACGATGAAGTGGGTGTTGATAATGCCGCTCACGCTCATCCAGCCGCGAGCCAGCTCCTCCACGCACAGCGCATAGGTGAGTAGCGACTCGCCGAGCCCGCCGTACTCCTCAGGGATCATGAGGCCGAACAGCCCCATCTCCTTCATGCCCTCCACGACCGCGTCCGGGAACTCGTCCTTGTGCTCCAGGTCGGTGGCGTAGGGCACGATCTCCTTGTCCACGAAGTCGCGGACGGTGGAGACGATCTCCTGCTGGATGTCGGTCAAGCCTTCGGTCTGCGCTAGCCGGCCCATACCGGCGCCTCCTCGAGATAGGCGGCGAACGCGGGGTCCGTGCGGCCGGACGGCCCGCGCTTCCTACCGGCAAGTATCTCGCGGGGCCGGCACCGGGCGCACGCCGGGGTGGACCCGGCGGTGGGTGGCGTCGCGGGCGAGCGGCGGGCCGGGAACGGGCTCCACGTTTGCGCTGAGCGGTGATTGGGATACCGCAGCCGGACAAGGCCAGGTACCCACTCAGCCGGCCGGCGGCTCGAAATGCTTCGTACGGGACATCCCGGCCGCCCTGCCCTTGGCCGAGATCACCAGCGCCATCTTGCGCGACGCCTCGTCGATCATCTCGTCCCCGAGCATGACCGCGCCGAGCAGCCCGCCCTCCGGTGAGGTGTAGTGCGCGTAGGCGTCGAGCACCAGCTCGGACCAGTCGTACTCCGCCTGGCCGGGTGAGTAGATCTCGTTTGCCGCGTCGACCTGGCCGGGGTGCAGCACCCACTTCCCGTCGAAGCCGAGCGCGGCCGAGCGGCCGGCCACCTCGCGGTAGGCGTCGAGGTCGCGGATCTGCAGGAAAGGCCCGTCGATGGCCTGCACGCCCTTGGCCCGGGCCGCCATCAGGATGGACATCAGAATGTGGTGGTAGGGATCGGCGGGGTAGCTCGGGATCAGCGCGCCGACCACCGTGGTCCGCATCTGGATGGAGGCCAGGAAGTCCGCGGGCCCGAAAATGATCGTTTCGATCCGGTCGCTGGCGAAGGCGATGTCCTTGACGTTGATCAGACCGATGGCGTTCTCGATCTGCGCCTCGATGCCGATCCGACCGACCTGGAGACCTTTGGTCTTCTCGATCTGGGTGAGCAGGGTGTCCACCCAGTACACCTGCTCGGGGGTCTGCACCTTCGGCAGCATGATGCAGTCCAGGTTGGCGCCGGCCCCCTCGACGACCTCGATGATGTCGCCGTACGTCCACTTGGTGGTCAGGTCGTTGACCCGCACCGCCCGGGTCTTGCCGCCCCAGTCCCCCTCGTTGAGCGCGGCGACGATGTTCTTCCGGGCGTCTTCTTTGGCACCCGGGGCTACGGCGTCCTCCAGGTCGAGGAACACCTGGTCCGCCGGAAGGCCCTGCGCCTTGTCCAGCATTTTCACCGAGCTGCCCGGCACCGCCAGGCAGGACCGGCGGGGCCGAAAAGTCTGGGCAGCAGGCTGTGCGGCGGGAGGTGCGGCGGCGGACGGGGCGGGCGATACAGGCATGGTCCCGATCGTAGCGACGGGGTGCCCGGCGGCGACCGCCCGGTCATTCCGCAAGCACCTCGCCGGCCGCAGCCGAGCCGGGGACCGACCAGAGGACCAGAGCGATGCCCGCGACCAGCAAGCCGGCAGCCGGGAGCGCGGCCAGGTGCGGGCGCTGGCCGAGGAACACCGCGGCCAGCAGGGCGGCGCCGGGGACCTCCAGCAGGATGCACAGCGACACCACTGTCGCACTCGTGGTCCGCAGGACCCGGTTGAACAGCGAGTGCCCGAGCAGCTGGGCGCCGATGGTGAGCGCCGCCAGCTGGGTCCAGGTCAGCGCCGAGTAGCCGAGAAGCGATCGGCGGCCCACCACGCAGGCCGCCAGCAGGAACAGTGCCGCGGTCGAATAGCAGATCGCGGTGTACGTCGTCGTACTCACGCTGCGCCGCGCCTCGCCGCCGGCGGCGGTGTACCCGGCCGCGAACATCCCGCCGGCCAGCGCCAGCCCGTCGCCGAGGAGCGCCCGGCCGGAAAGGGAAAAGTCCACCCCGGTGAGCAGCCCGGCGCCGGCCACCGCCAGCGCGATGCCCCACCAGGCCCGCCGCCCGACGTGCGCGCCCTGCAGCGAGGCGATCGATGCCGACCAGATCGGCTGGGTGGCGACCAAGGCGGTCGCCGAGGCCACCGAGGTGAAGGTGAGGCTGGGCACCCAGGTGGCGAAGTGGGCGGCCAGAAACACCCCGGCCACCAGCGCGAGGCGCCATTCCCGGCGGTCCATCCGAGCCAGCTCGATGCGGCACCGCGCCCAGGCCCACGGCACCAGCAGGCCGCTGGCCAGCGCGTTGCGCCAGAACGCGATCGCCAGCGCCGGCGCAGCGCAGGCGGCCATCAGCGGGCCCGAGGTGGATACCGCGGTGAGCGCGACCGCGATCACCCCGACGTCGGCACCGGCCGGACGGTGCACGGCCGCAGCCGGCCGGTCCGGCCGGGCATCGGCTCCCGCGGTACGGCGCGCTGCCGGCGCGGCGAGGCGGTCGGGGGACATCCGTCGAGTATCCGTCGCCTCTCGGGTCGACGTGGCCGGGGCGGCCCCGCCGCACCAGCTGGCAGGCTGGGCGACATGACCGAGCAGCAGGCCGCAACCGAGGCGGCGGTGGTGGCCGAGGCGATGAAGAAGTCCGGCCTGATCTGGCTGCGCCTCGGCGGGCAGCGGGCGCAGCCGGTCTGGCACCTGTGGCACGACGGCGCGGCCTATGTGCTGCACGGCGGGGACGAGCAGCCGGCGCCGGGATTGGCGGCGCCGGGCACGGCCGCGGTGTCGGTGCGGAGCAAGGACAGCGGCGGGCGGCTGCTGGTCTGGCCGGCGACGGTGTCCGCGGTACTGCCGGGATGCCCCGAGTGGGATGTCGTGGTACCGCTGCTCGCCGCGAAGCGGCTGAACGCCGCCGACGGGCCGGCGGCCCCGGACCGCTGGGCCCGGACGAGCCTGGTGCACCGGCTGGTCCCGGCCGGGCCACTCCTCGAGTCCTGGACGGACCCGGACACCGGCAGCGGGGCAGCGGAACCGCCTGAGACCCCGGCCACCACGCAGGTACCCCTGCCGTCCTGGCTGGGCCGCCGCCGCCCGCGGCGCTGACGGCCACCCTCGCCCCGGTCGCACGCCCGCGCACAGACACGATCTGTTGATCGAAGGCCCGGTGGCCCCCGCGGGGTGTGGTCGGCAGGGCCTGGATCACCGATCTGGTGGCTGGAGCGCCGCGCGGACCCGAGCACACCGGTTGAGCCGGGTCCGGGCGGGTTGCGGTGAGGGCACCGAACTCAGGTCAGTCCGAGTTCAGGCCAGCACCCGAACGGGCGTCCCGAGCGGGAGCAGCTTGGCCAGTGCGGTGATGTCCGCGTTGCGCATCCGGATACAGCCGTGACTGACGCTGCCTCCGACACTGCCCGGGGAATTGGTCCCGTGCAGGCCGATCACACCGTTGCCACCGGCGAAGGAGAACAGCGTCGGGGAGAAGGCGGACAGGCCGAAGGCGTACGGCCCGTACGGTCCGGTGGGGTCGGCGAGGCGGATGCGCTCGGTGAGGTAGAACGTGCCAACCGGTGTCGGGGCACCCGATCGACCGAGGCCGACGGGATAGCTGCGGACCGGGACACCGAAGCGGAGCAGCCGGAGCCGGTGGGCTCGTCGTTGCAGGTCCAACCGGTACGGCAGCTCGACGACGCGGACGTCGGCCGACCGGATCCAGCCGGTCGTCCCGTTCGGCCGGACCGGCAGGTACACCCGCAGCCACGCCGGGGTGGGTCCGCGCTGGGCGATCAGCATCACCAGCGGCCCGCCGGTCAGCCGGGGCCGCGACAGGGTCAACCGCAGTGAGCCGCCGGGCGTGCGGAACACCGGCAGGCGGCCCACCACGGCGATCGCGGCCGAGTAGCCGGACGCCGGGCGGCGGATGGCCGAAGCCGACCGTGCCGGGGGCCCGACCGCGGCGAGGCCCACGCCGGGCGCGGACGCGGGGGCGATCGCGGCCGGCCGGACGGGCTGACCGTGCGCTGCGCAGCCGGTGAGTACCGGAACCGCCAGTGCGACCACCGCCAGCCGGCCCCGCAGCGGGCCGCGCACCAGCGACCCCCGGCGCGACGCCGAGAACCGCCCGAGTCGAGCACACAGCGTCACAGCTAGTAGGCTATCTGTGATCGCCACGCACGGGTTGGCCCGATCGGGGACCGTACCCCCGGTAATCTGCCACCGTGAGCGGGCCGCCGCAGCGAGTCTTTGTCGCCCGCCTCGCCGGCGTCGCCGTCTTCGACCCCTACGGTGATCAGGTCGGCCGGGTGCGCGATGTCGTCGTCGTGCTCCGGATCGGCCGCCAGGCTCCCAGGGTGCTCGGCCTGGTGGTCGAAGTCCAGCCCAGGCGGCGGGTGTTCGTCCCGATGGGACGGGTCAGCGGCATCGAGGCCGATCAGGTCATCATCACCGGTGCGGTCAGCCTGCGCAGGTTCACCCAGCGAGCCGGCGAGACGATGGCGATCGGCGAGCTGCTGGACCGCAAGGTCACCCGGCTGGAGGATGAGACCACGGTCACCGTGATCGACGTCGGCATCGAGCAGACCCGCACCAAAGACTGGCTGGTCACCAAGGTTGCCGTGCGCACCGCAGGCCGGGGCATGCGGCGCCGCGGGCAGCTCTCGGTCCTGGACTGGGACGCGGTCACCGGGTTCTCACTACCAGAGGAGGGGCAGGGCGCGGCGAACATGCTGGCCGCCTTCGACCAGCTCCGGGCCGCCGACCTGGCCCACGTGCTGCACGACCTGTCCGCCAAGCGTCGGTCGGAGGTGGCGGCGGCCCTCGACGACGAGCGCCTCGCCGACGTCCTGGAGGAGTTGCCGGAGGACGACCAGGTCGAGATCCTCGGCAAGTTGGCCAAGGAGCGGGCCGCCGACGTCCTGGAGGCGATGGCGCCCGACGACGCGGCCGACCTGCTCGCCGAGTTGCCGACCGATGAGCAGGAGCGGCTGCTGGAGCTGATGCAACCGGACGAGGCCGGGCCGGTACGCCGGCTGCTCAGCTACTCCGAGGACACCGCCGGCGGGCTGATGACCACCGAGCCGGTCATCCTGCCGCCGGACGCGACAGTCGCCGAGGCACTGGCCAGGGTGCGCAACCCGGAGCTGACCCCGGCCCTGGCCAGCCAGGTCTTCATCTGCCGGTCCCCGACGGCTACCCCGACCGGGCGCTACCTCGGCATCGCACACATCCAGCGGCTGCTCCGTGAGCCACCCTCGGTGCTGGTCAGCGGCGTGGTCGACACCGACATCGACCCGCTCGGGCCGGACGTTCCGCTGGCGGCGATCACCAGCCATCTGGCCACCTACAACCTGGTGGCGGTCCCCATCGTGGACGACAACGACCACCTGCTGGGGGCGGTCACGGTGGACGACGTCCTCGATCACCTGCTGCCGCCGGACTGGCGGGACCGCGCGCCCGGTGAGGAGGGCCTGGCTCGTGGCCCGCGGTGAGGCCCGGCGGCCGCGTCTTGACCAGCCGAAGGCGGCCGGCTACGCGCTGCGCCGGCCCAGGATGGATCCGGAGGCGGCCGGGCGGGTCTCCGAGCGGATCGCCAGGTTTCTCGGCACGTGGAAGTTCATCGGCTACATGACCTTGGGCATCGGGGCCTGGATCGTGTGGAACATCGTCGTGCCGGGGCGGTTGCGGTTCGACACCTACGGCAACAAGTTCACCCTGCTGACGCTGCTGCTGTCCTTACAGGCCTCCTACGCCGCCCCGCTCATCCTGCTGGCCCAGAATCGGCAGGCCGACCGGGACCGGGTCCAGTACGAGGACGACCGGGCCCGCAACGACCGGACGATCGCCGATACCGAGTTCCTCACCCGCGAGGTGGCCGCGCTGCGGATCGCGCTCGGCGAGGTGGCCACCAGAGACTTCCTGCGTTCGGAACTGCAGCGGTTGCTGGAGGAGGTACGCGAAGCACCGGCCCGGGACCCGGTGGAGGACCGCGGCCGGCCGGCATAGCTGGGCGCCCGAGCCATCGGCCGGCGATTCGAGGGCATTCGAGGATCAACCCGATGGCCTAGACGGCCGAAGGTAATCCAGTGAGCAGTGACCCGGCCAGCGCTGCCGCGCCGCGGCTACGCGCCGGTCGGCGGCTGCGGATCGGCGACGCGCTCGTCAAGCAGGGGACGATCACCGCCGAGCAGCTCGCGGAAGCCCTGGCGGTGCAGAACGCCACCGCACCGGACCAACCGCGCAAGCGTCTCGGGGCGGTCGTGGTGGAATGCGCCTTCGCCACCGAGCGGCAGGTAGCCGCGGCGCTGGCGACGGCGATGGGGCTGGACATCGCCGACCTGCGCAATCACCCGCCCGACATGGACACCGTACGCAGCCTGCCGCGCGGGGTCGCCCAGCGCTGCGGGGCAGTCATCCTGGGCCGTACCGGTCCGCGAGTCCGGCTGGCCACCGCCGACCCGACGAACGTGCTGGCGCTCGATGACATCCGGCTGCATCTGGCGGCCGGCGAGCTGGTGGTGCAGGTCGCCACCGAGACCGAAGTCCGTGACCTGCTCAACCGAGCCTGGTCGCTGTCCAGCGGGGGTGCCGAGGTCACCTCCTACCTCGATGAGATGCGGGCCAACGCGCTCGTCGAGGAAACCTCGGCGACGGTGATGACCGGCGGTACGGACGACGCCCCCATCGTCCGGCTGATCAATCAGGTGCTCGCCGACGCGGTCCGGGCCAGAGCCAGCGACGTACACATCCAGCCGGAGGCCGCCACCGTGCGGGTGCGCTACCGGGTCGACGGCGTACTCCGGGACGTGATGTCCGTGCCGCGGTCCGCCGGTTCCGGGCTGGTCAGCCGGATCAAGATCATCTCCGGGTTGGACATCGCCGAGCGGCGGCTGCCCCAGGACGGCCGGTCCCGGCTGATCGTGGACGGCACCCCCCATGACAGCCGGGTGAGCACGCTGCCCGGCCTGCACGGCGAGAAGGTCGTCATCCGGCTGCTCAGCCGGGCCGAGGCCGTACCGGACATCGCGGACATCGGCCTGGACACCACGCAGCTGCAGGAGATGCTCGTCGCGATGGGCATGCCGCAGGGGCTGGTCCTGATCACCGGTCCGACCGGCTCCGGGAAGACCAACACCCTCTACTCCGCGATCAACCGGATCCAGACCCCCGAACTGAACATCATCACCCTGGAGGACCCGGTCGAAATCCAGGTCCCCGGAGTCACCCAGGTGCAGGTCAACGTGCGGGCCGGCCTGACCTTCGCCCGGGGCCTTCGCTCGGTGCTGCGGCAGGACCCGGACATCGTACTGGTGGGTGAGATCCGGGACACCGAGACCGCGAACCTGGCCTTCGAGGCGGCGATGACCGGCCACCTGGTGCTGAGCACCCTGCATACCAACAACGCGCCGGCGGCGCTGTCCCGGCTGGTGGACATGGGGGTCGAGCCGTTCCTGGTGGCCTCCTCGCTCACCCTGGTGGCCGGGCAGCGGCTGGCCCGGCGGCCGTGCGATTCCTGCGCCGAGCCCTACGCTCCCCCGGCCAAGGTGCTGCAGGCCCTCGGCCTGACCGCCGCTGACCTGACCGACGCCACGCCCCGGCGCGGCGGCGGCTGCCCGGATTGCGGCGGCACCGGCTACCGAGGCCGAATGGGCCTGTTCGAGGTGCTGTCGGTCAGCCCGGGGATCCGGGCGGTGCTGCTGGCCACGCCGACCGAGGCGGCCGTAGCCGGCGCCGCCCGCTCGGCCGGGATGACGACGCTGCGCGGGTCGGGCCTTGACGCCGCCCGGCGCGGTGACACCACCTTCGAAGAGGTCCTGCGGGTGACCACGGCGGCCGAGGGGGACGGCGTGCGCTGCCCCTCGTGCCACAGCGGGCTGTCCGCCGACATGGTCTGCTGCCCGTGGTGCGATACCCCGGTCGGCAAGGGACACTGCGCGGAGTGCAACCGAGCCCTGGACCCGGCCTGGCGGCGCTGTCCCTGGTGCCGGGCGGCCGTGGAGTCCGTGACCTTGCCGCAACCTCGCCGCGCCGGGACCGGCCAACGGCTCCTGGTGGTTTCCGCGGATGCGGCGGTGTCCGCCGCGGTCATCGCCGCGGTGGGCGACGCGGCGGAGGTGGACATCGCGTCCAGCGACGACGAGGCCCTCGAGCAGGCGGCCACCGTGAACTACACCGGGCTGGTCGTCGACGACGAACTGCCCGGCACCCCGGCCCTGCAACTGGCCGGCATGCTGCGCACCGCCGGACGGATCGAGGCGCTGCCGGTCCTCCTGGCGACCGGCACTCCGTCGCAGTTCGAAGCCCGCGGCGGCGCCGCCACCTACGCCGCCCGCGACACCGATCCAGCGGTCTTGACCAGCCTGCTGGCCGGACTGTACGGGAACCAGGCGGCCGCCCGGCCGTAGCCCAGCCGGCCGTCGGGGGCGGCGTCCCCCCGTGCGGCCGTAGAATGGCGACGAGATGACCACACAGCCCGCCGTCGAGGCGATCACCCGCGCGTTGGCCACCGTCTCGGACCCGGAAATCCACCGACCGATCACCGAACTCAAGATGGTCAAGTCGGTGGACGTGACACCGGACGGCCAGGTCGAGGTCGCGGTGTACCTCACCGTCGCGGGCTGCCCGATGCGCGACCGGATCACCACCGACGTCACCCGCGCGGTACTGGCCGTACCCGGCGTGAGCGACGTCCGGGTGGTCCTCGACGTGATGAGCGACGAGCAGCGCAAGGCCCTGCAGACCCAGTTGCGGGGCGGGGAGCCGGTCCGCGAGGTGCCGTTCGGCAAGCCGGACTCGCTGACCCGGGTGTTCGGCATCGCCAGCGGGAAGGGCGGCGTCGGCAAGTCCTCGGTGACGGTCAACCTGGCGGTGGCGATGGCCGGCAACGGCCTGTCGGTCGGCATCGTCGACGCGGACATCTACGGCCACTCGATTCCGCGGATGCTCCGGGTGACCAACGGGCCGACCAAGGTCGAGGACATGATCATCCCTCCGTCGGCGTACGACGTGAAGGTCGTCTCGATCGGGATGTTCTCCGGCGGCAAGCCGGTGACCTGGCGCGGGCCGATGCTGCACCGGGCGCTGCAGCAGTTCCTCACCGACTTCTACTGGGGCGACCTCGACGTCCTGCTGCTCGACCTGCCGCCGGGTACCGGGGACATCGCGATCTCCCTCGGCCAGCTGATCCCGTCCGCCGAGCTGCTGGTGGTGACCACCCCGCAGCTGGCGGCCAGCGAAGTGGCCGAGCGGGCCGGAGCGGTCGCCATCCAGCTACGCCAGAACGTCGCCGGGGTGATCGAGAACATGGCCGGGCTGCCGTGCCCGCACTGCGGTGAGCTGGTCGAGGTCTTCGGCTCCGGCGGCGGTGCGGCCACCGCGCGTGCCCTGGAACAGACCATGGGCGTGCCAGTGCCGCTGCTGGCTTCGATTCCGATCGACCTGCGCCTGCGCGAAGGCGGCGACAACGGCCGCCCGATCGTGATTTCAGCGCCGGATTCACCGGCCGCCCAGGCGCTGCGCGGTGTGGCCGAGCGCCTCGGAACCCGCTCCCGGGGCCTGGTGGGCCGACCGTTGAGCCTGACTCCGGTCGGCCGGTAGCCCCCTCGGGGCCGACTCAGCCCGCCAGCTGGAGCACTGCGGAGCTGCCCGCGGCTGGGGTCCGGCAGGCCGTCAGTTCGCCCACCACGGAGCCGAGCAGCGCCGGTGCGCGCAGGATCGACACGTGACCTTCATCGGGTATCCGGATGTTACGGGCTCGCAGGGCCGGGTCGTCCAGCCGCGCCGATCGGGCCGGTACGACCACGTCGAGGTTGGAGTAGTACGCCACCCAACGCACCGGGTCCGGCGGCGGTGCGGCCGACAGCTGGGCCAGCAGGGTCGACCCACGCCGGACGGCGGCCGCCGCCGGACCGCGACCGAGCCGGGCGAGGGCGGTGCCCCGGTGTGGCGCGGCGATGGTCACCGCGCAGCCGGTCCAGGGCGACAGCCCGAGGTGGGACACGGCGTAGCGGACCACGACGCCGCCCAGGCTGTGGCCGATGAGGTGCACACGGTCGGCACCCGAGTCGGCCATCGCCGCGGCGCAGTACTCGACGAGGCGGGCGGCGATGCCCGGCACGCCGTCCGTGAGCGCGTCGTAGGAGGTGGGCGAGACGTGGGCGAACCCGGCCTGCCGCAGCGCATCCTGCAGCGGCCGCCAGCTGCTTCGGCCACCGCCGTAGCCGGGAACCAGCACCACCGGCGTACGGTCGCAGGGCCGGTCCGGGTCCGGCGCGGCGGGCCTGGGCAGGACCACGACCGGGGCCGGCTTGGACCGGGAGCCTGCCGGCGGGCGGATGACCACCGCGCTCACCATCTCGGCCGCCTCCCGGACGACCGCCAGCCGGGCCCCGGCGGCGCTGCGTACCCGTTGTGGGTCGACACCGGCCATGACGCTTCCCTTCGCCTCACGCCGTCCCGGGAGGGTCGGCACATTCAAGCGGAGCCACGCCCCCGGCGGGCTGATACCCAGGGCTCCGGCGCGCCGTCAGACGCCGAGGGCGAGGAAGGAGGCCCCGGTGGCCGCGGCCACCGGTTCGCCTGCCACGGCATGGCGGGCGGCCAGCAGCGCGCTCGGTAACCCGGCGCCGGCGTCGAGCGCGGCGTGCAGGGCCACCATCAGCGGCACGGTGGCTTGATCATTGACCGGCGTCACGCTGGCCACGATCCCGGCGGTACCCAGGGCGAGCAGGCTGGTGACCAGGCCGAGGAGCTCACCGGCGCCAACCGGAGCGGCGACCGCCGTGTCGCAGGCGGAGAGCAGTAGCCGGTACGGCGCCCGGCGCAACCGGCCCAGGTCGTGTACCAGCAGCGGGCCGTCGTCGAGCTGCAGGCAGGAGAACAGCGGGCTGTCGGCCCGGAACACGCCGTGAGCAGCGACGTGGGCCAGCCAGGCGCCGTCCATGGCCCCCAGAACCGCCTCGGCGCTCGCCGTGCCGGAACCGAGCACGGTGGCGTCGGGATGCCGCTGCGCAAGGGCCGGTATCTCCGCGCCGCCGCTGCCCAGGTGCGGGCCCACAACCAGCGCGACCCGCCGATCCCCGGGTACCGGCCGTCCTCGAGCGCGCAGCCAGTGCCCCGCCGAGGGGAGCACGGAGACCGGCCGGCCAGCCAGCGCCGGCAGCAGCGCCCACGGCGCTGCGTGCAGCGGCCCGGGCGGCACCACCACGACCGGCGAGGCGCCGTCCGGCAGGGCTTTCACCGCCGAGCCGAGCAGGGCCTCCTGCAAGGCGGAATCCGAGGGCGTCGAGGTTCGCCGGCCGGCCGTACGCGGCCCGGCGCAGCGCGGCCCGGGCGAAGTCGACTTCCCGCTCGGCCACCTCGGTGGCTCCCACGACCACCCGCCGGATCCGACCGGCGTGGGCGAGGAGTACGTGCAACTCGCCGCCGATGCTCACCAACTCCACCAGGGTGGCGTCCGGACCGTCCCGCGCCCCGGTCTCCAGCGCCGCCAGCAGTGCCGGGATGTCCGGGCGCGGGGTGAGCACGCCGCCGCCGGGCAGCCGGCGCTGGCGGCGCCGGACCCGGGCCTCGTGGCGTTCCAGCTCCCGGTCGAGCGGGCGCACTGCTGCCCCGCTGGCCCGAGCGGCGTCCCGGCGGCGGGCCGCGTCGCGCAGTGCGGCGAGTTCGGTGGCCAGCGCCGGGTCGGTGACGCCGACCGGTGGCCCGCTCAGCGCGGTGGCCCGCCACCGTTCGGTCCACCGCAACAGGGCGCGGGGCCCCCGTCGCGCGGCTTCGGCGAGCGCCAGCTCGGCGAGCTCCCGGCCGTGGCCGGTGGCCAGCGCCCGCAGTTCGGTGTCACCGAGGGTGAGGCGGTGCTCGGCCAGCGCATCCAGCCCGCGCCCGCAGCTGAGCAGCACGCCGGCCGGTTGCCCGAGGGCGGAGCAGCGCAGGGCCTCGGCCAGCCAGCCGGTGGCCCGGACCAGCGCCGGACCGCCACGGCGGCGCTGGGCGGCGACCGCCAGATGCCGGGCGGCGCGCCCGGTCGCCCGCCGGTGCGCGGCCAGTCGGCCAGCGAGTAGATGAGCCAGCGGGGCCAGGTCGGGGTGCTCAGGACCGAGGGAGTCGGCGAGGGCGGCCGCCGACCGCAGCAGTTCCGCGCTCCGGTCGCCGGCGGCGTACCGGGCCTGGATGCCGATCACGCCGGCCCGATCCGCCCACCACGACCGGCGCTGGCGCCGGAACTCCGCCGCTGCCTCGGCGGCCAGCTCGCCAGCCGCCCCGGCATCCGGGTCGGGCTCCGCGGCCAGCGTCGCGGTGGCCGTGGCCAGCAGCAGTTCGGCGTGCTTGACCGGCTGCAGCTGCTCCCGCGCCAGGGCGGCGGTGAGCCCGGTGACCGCGTCGGCCGCCAGCCCCGCGGTGAGCCGCACGGCGGCCTCGTCGATGGCCAGATCCGGGAAGCTGGCGCCGATCGCATCGTAGCGTTCCGCCGCCTCCTCTAGCCGGCGCAGCGCCAGCGGCAGGTTCCCGCGCTGGTGGGCCGCTAGCCCTTGGTTGTGCAGGGCGTGGGCGGACTCCAGGTCCTGCCCGACGAGGCGGAACAGCGTCCCGGCCCGGACGGCGTCCGCCTCCGCCCGGTCCGTCGATCCGAGGGCAAGGTAGACCATGCAGCGGTTCTGCAGGGCGCGGGCCTCCCACCGCAGGTCCGCCCCGCGCCGGAACGCCGAGACGGCGGCCCGGAGGTGGCGCAACGCGTCATCGTGGCGACCCAGCACGTAGAGCGCGTGACCCCAGCGCAGCCGGACGGTGGCCAACAGCAGCCCGTCGGCGCGCTCGGCCGCGGCCGCGAATTCGGCCAGTCCCCGCCCGGTGGCACCGGCCATCACCAGGGTCGCGCCAAGCGTGGCCCGCACGTCGGCTTCCCGCGGCACCGAACGGGCCTGCCGGGCGTTCGCCAGCGACACCCGCAGCGCCCTCAGCGCGGCGGGGACGTCCCCGCCGTCCCGGAGCACGATGGCGGCCGCCTGGTGGGCGATCGAAGCGGTGTTCGGATCCGGGTCCGCCGCCAGGACGGCTCGGGCTTCGGCGAGCGCCTCGGCCGGGCGGGACAGGGCCAGCGGCAGCAGGTCTTCCACCGGCGGTCTGAGCGCTGCCGGTTCGGGCGGACCGTAAACCTCTTCCATCCGCACGTAGGGATGCTAGACAATGCCGCAACCGTGCGTCACCGACGATAGGGGGTTCCCATGGCGACGAAGCCCGACGGAGAGCAGTTCCAGCCGGTCGCCGGCGATCTGACCGACCAGGCGGTGCGCCGGGCGCGCCTGCGGGTCCAGGTGGACGTCATCCGTCAGGCGCTGCCGGATGTGGAGATCTACAGCGACACCGGCGACTCGGCAGACCTGCGGTACCTCTACCGCGGAGGAGTGCTGCTGGTCCGCGACCGCGACCTCCCCCGAGTACGCGAAACCCTCGGCGACCGCAATGACTCAGTCGCCGACGCCGTCATCGACGGCATCACCGCGTACCACCCGCCGGGCGGCAACGTGCAGCGGGCGCTGGCCGTTCTCGACGCCTCTCTCGGAGTGGGCGTGGCCACGCCGGACCACGTGCTGTGGGTGACGCCGGCGGGGTGCTGCCCGGCCACCGAACCGCTTCCGCCCGGCTCGGACGAACCCGACCCGGGACCGAATCGCGACCCGAACTGCACCGGTGCCGGGGTCCGGGTCTGCGTGGTGGACACTGGACTCGATCTTGACCTGGTCGCTCGTCAGCCCTGGCTGAAGGGGGTCACCGGCGATCCGGAGATGGTCAACCCCAACGCGCTGGGCCACTACACCGGGCACGGCACGTTCATCGCCGGCGTGGTGCGGATGATGGCTCCGGAGGCCGAGGTGATCGTCCGGGGTTTTCTGCCCACCGGCGGCGCGGTGTACGAATCTGCCATCGTCGCCAAGCTGGACGACGCGATGAATGACATGCCGGACATCATCAGCCTCTCAGCCGGCTGCACCACCCGGGGCAATCTCAACCTGATGAGCTTCGAGGTCTTCTACGAAAGCCGGCTGCGGCACTACAAGGGGACCGTCCTAGTCGCCGCCGCCGGCAACGACGGCAACCGCGGGCCGTTCTGGCCGGCCACCTACCCATGGGCTGTCTCGGTAGGGGCGTTGGATACCGCCGGGAACCGAGCGACGTTCACTAATTTCGGCAGCTGGGTGGACGTCTACGCCCGAGGCGTGGACATCGTCAACGCCTATCCGGCTGGCACCTACACCTACGTCGAGCCGCCCAATGCCCCGGGCAGTCACGTTTTCGACGGGTTGGCGAGTTGGAGCGGCACATCGTTTTCCACCCCGCTGGTTGCCGGGCTGATCGCCGCTCGGATGTCGGTGACCGGGGAAAGCGGTCGGGTGGCGGCCGACGCGCTGCTGCGCGTGGCGGCCGGCAAGGCACGGCCGCGGGTCGGCTGGATCCTGGAGCCGGGTGACGGTTGCCCGGACGGGGAGTGACGCCCGGCGGTTACCGCAGGTAGTGCCCGGCATGGTTTGCTTCCTGGATGCACTCAGCGAGGACCGCCGACCTCGTCCGCGCCGCGACCGGCGGTGACGAGAACAGCTGGAACGTCCTCGTCGACCGCTTCACGCCGCTGATGTGGTCGGTGGCCCGCGGCTTTCGGCTGCAGCCCGCCGACGCCGCCGACGCGGTAGCCGTCGGCTGGCTCCGGTTGCTGGAGAATCTGCCGCGCGTCGCCGACGCGGACGCGGTGGGGGCCTGGCTGGCCACCACGGTGCGCCGTGAATGCCTGCGCAAGCTCGGGCACGCTGGCCGTGAGCGGCCCTCCCCCATGGCGGAGGAGGACACCGTCGACCTCACCGCGCCGCCCGTCGACACCCGGCTGCTCGGGGCGGAGCGCGACGCGCAGGTTCGTCGCGCGCTCGATGGCCTGCCCGAGATGTGCCGCCGAATGATGCGCTTGCTCATGACCGATCCGCCGCCGACGTACGCCGAGATCAGTGCGGCCCTGGATATTCCGCCCGGCAGTATCGGCCCCACCCGGGGGCGGTGCCTCGGTCGGCTCCGCAACCTGCTGACGTCGGAAAGTATCACCGGCGCCGGGAGTCGCTCTGCTCAATCAGAAGAGAGAGGAGAGTCGCAATGACCGACTCCGACGGCGACCTTCTCGGCTGGCTGTCCACGGCGGCACGTGACGACCCGCCGCCGCGGCTGGTGATCGATTCGGCGAAGGCGATGTTCGGCCTGCGGGCCTTGGACGCCGAGTTGGCAGAGCTGGTCGAGGACTCCCTCGACAGCGCCGGAGCCGTCCGTGGCTCCGCCACCCAGGTACGGGTGCTGGCGTACCAGACACCTCAGGTGAGCGTGGACGTCGAAGTGACGTCGAACGGTAACCGGCGGCGGCTGATCGGACAGGTCGCGCCCGACGCCGGCTACCTGGCCATTGACACCCCGACATCGACGAACACCACCGAGGTCGACGCCCTCGGCCGGTTCATCGCCGACGACGTGCCGGCCGGGCTGGTGCGGATGCGCTTTCAGACCGCGACCGGTCCGGTCGCCACCGCGTGGACCCGGATTTAGAAGCTCGCGCCCCGACCAGCTCACCCCCCGTCCCGGAAGTCGAGGGTCGGGGGTCGGAGGTCGGCTGTCGGGGAAACCTACCGGTACCAAGACCCCGCCAACCATCCCCAGCCCAGACTGGGCTCGCCAGGCCGGTCGCCCGCTCAGGCGGCTCGGGTGCTCGGCTGCGCCCGGCAGGGTCGCGCGACGGATGGCGCATAGCGTTGTCCCGGCGCGGCCGACCAGGCCGCCGGCCCGCGCCAACGGGACGCTGCCGGAGCCAGCGACGCCCGCCAGCCGGTCCATGCCTTCCCCGCCGGAGCAGCGAGCCGGCCGCTCGCGGCATCGGCCGCGGCGCGACGGGCAGCGGGCAAGGCGGCCAGGACGGCGGTCAAGGCGGCCAGCTCCACCGTGGTCGGCGAACCGGCCAGCACTCGGAAGGCCGGCTCCTGGCCGTCGAGCAGGCTCATAGCGGCATGTTCCCGTGCTTGCGCAGCGGCACCGCGTGCCGCTTCGACCGAAGCGCCGCCAGGGAACGAATGAGCACCGCGCGGGTGCAACCGGGGTCGATGACGTCGTCCACTAACCCGCGCTCGGCGGCCACCCACGGCGTCATGAGCCGCTCGGCGTATTCCGCCATCAACTCCGCCCGACGCTGCGCCGGGTCGGACGCGGCCGCCAGCTCTCGTCGGAAGATAATGTTGGCGGCGCCCTCGGTTCCCATCACGGCCACCTCGTTGGTCGGCCAGGCGAATGCCAGGTCCGAGCCGATGGACTTGGAATCCATGACGATGTAAGCCCCGCCGTAGGCCTTGCGAAGAATCACCGAGACACGCGGCACGGTGGCTTCGCAGTAGGCGTACAACAGCTTCGCCCCGCGCCGCACGATGCCGGCGTATTCCTGCTCTGAACCGGGCAGGAAGCCGGGGACATCGACCAGGGTGACGAGCGGAATGTTGAACGCGTCGCAGGTCCGTACGAAGCGGGCTGCCTTTTCCGCGGCGTCGATGTCGAGCGCACCGGCGAGGACCAGCGGTTGGTTGGCGACGATGCCCACGACGGAACCGTCGAGCCGGGTCAGAGCACACACCACGTTGCGTGCCCAGTGCTCCGCCACCTCGAGGTATTCGCCGTCATCCACCACCTCGGCGATGACGTCGCGGACGTCGTAGGACTTGTTCGGCTCAGCCGGAACGATCCGCTCCAGGCCGTCGCAGTACCGGTCGGCCGGATCCGTGCACGATCGGCGGGGCGGGTCCTCCTGGTTGTTGTCGGGCAGGAAGGACAGCAGATACCGGACGTCGTCGAGGCAGGCGGCTTCGTCGTCGGCCAGGAAGGAGGCAACTCCGGTACGCGTGGCATGGACCAGCGCGCCGCCGAGGGCTTCCCGGTCGATGACCTCCCCCGTTACGGCGGCCACGACATCCGGTCCGGTGATGAACATGTTCGACATCCCGGAAACCACGAAGGTGAAGTCGGTAAGCGCCGGGGAGTACACCGCGCCGCCGGCGCACGGTCCCAGGATGACCGATATCTGCGGCACCACGCCGGATGAGCGGACGTTGCGCAGGAACAACCCGCCGAAGCCGGCCAGCGCGTCGATACCTTCCTGGATGCGGGCTCCCCCGCCGTCGTTCAACCCGACGACGGGAGCGCCGGTGCTTTCCGCCAGGTCCATCAGTTTGTGCACCTTGGCGGCGAACACTTCGCCGAGGGCGCCGCCGAAGACGCGGAAGTCGTGCGCGAAGACGTACACCGTCCTGCCGTCGACAGTTCCCCATCCGGCCACCACGCCGTCGCCGTCCACCCGGCGGTCTTCCATGCCGAATCCGGTTGCCCGGTGCCGCACCAGCGGCCCGAGCTCGACGAAGCTGCCCTCATCGAGGAGAACGTCGATCCGCTGCCGGGCGGTGAGCTTCCCGAGTTCGTGCTGCCGCTGGGTGGCCGCTCGCGGGTGGCCGTTCACGGCCTGGCGCTTGCGCGCCGCCAGCCGCTCACTCGCCTCGGCGATGGATACAGGCGGCCTGGGCTGCACCGGCCGTACTCGCTCGACGGGCGGCGCGAGGTGCAGGTCCGACCGGCTACGCCGCGTCGTCCGAGACTGCGGGGCGGCCTCATCGTGGTCAGCCGGATCCACTGTGACTGGCTCAGTCATGGCGGTCTCAGGCCGAGATCGCCGGCAGCGAACGCGGTCCCCAGTTTCCCTCGCGCTCTCGCACGGCACCGAGAACGCCGGTCAGATAGGCCTCGAGCTCAGCGCGACTTTGTTCGCTCAGGCGGTTCAACTCGCTCACAGTGTCTTCCAGACGGCGGCGTTCGAGGTGGAGGGTGCCCAGCGCGTCCTTGTGCTGCGCGTCCACCTCCGCCCGCAGGCGCGCGGATTCCTCCTCGGCGGCGGCGGTGATCTCCGTGGCCTGCGCGCGGGCGGCGGCCAGCACTTCGGCCGCGGCGGCCTGTGCGGCCGCGACGTGTTCCTGGGCGGTACGGTCGGCCAGGGCGAGCAGGTCCACCGCCGAATGCGGGGCCTCCTCGGAGTCATCACGGCGGGCTTGAGGCGCGGATACTGGCGGCGGCTGCGCCGCCAGTTGGCGGCGGAGGTCGGCCAGCGCGGCGTCCCGCTCATCCAGGGCGGTCACCACCTGGTCCAGGAAGTCGTCGACCTGCTGCTCGTCGTAGCCCCGGCGGGCCAACCGAAATTCGACCGCGCGGACGTCGGCGGATTCCACGGACATAGCACTCCTCCGGCAGGGGCGTCGCGACGGGTAGCGGCCGCCTTTCACCGGTAGAGAGCGCCGCGGTCTCCAGCGAATACTTCGGCGGACCGGCGAGGGTATCTCCCGCTACCCGGTCGTCTCTCACTACCGCGCCCGAGCACCGGAAGTACCCGGCGACGACGAGCCAAGACTGAGGAGGGTGGATTTCCCATGGACGACAAGCCGTCCATCGAAGAGTTGGTCCGCTCCGCCTCACTCGGCGAGCCGGCCGCGTGGGAGCAGATCGTCGATCGCTACGCCTCCCTCGTCGTGGCCGTATGCCGACGGTTCCGCCTGGGCGAGGCCGACCTGTACGACGTCAGCCAGACGGTGTGGCTTCGCCTGGTCGAGCACCTGCCAGCCCTGCGCGAACCAAAGGCGCTACCCGGGTGGCTGATTACTACCGCCAAGCGCGAATGCCTGCGCGTCGTGGAACTGTCTGCCCGGCAGACCTTCCTCGACGAGCCGAACAACCTCACCGCATCCAATGAAGACCTCGACGCCGACATGCTGGCCGCCGAGCGGCGCATCGCGGTGCATGAGGCGCTGGCCGTTCTCCCGCCCTCCTGGCGGGACCTGATGGTCCTCCTGCTGTGCGACCCGCCGATCGGGTACCTGGAAATCAGCCGGCGCCTCGGCATTCCGGTCGGCAGCATCGGGCCGACCCGGGCGAGGTGCATCGAACGAATTCGCTCCGTCGGTGCGGTCGCCGCCCTGCTGAGCGAGGATGATGAGGACCCCGAGCGAGTCGACGGCCGGCCGTCGCAGGTCGGGATCAGGAGTCGCTGACGTGGGGAGTAAACGGTGGGATGACCGCCGGATGCTGGACGAATTGGCGGCCGCATTGGACATCCGTGACCTCCCGGAGGGCATTGCGCAGGCCGCACAATCGGCCTATCTCCGTCGCGGCGTCGTATCGAATACCGAACCCGCGAGCCCCGAGGTGCCGAACCGATTTCGCCACCACCACCGGCAGCCGACCGGGCGAGCGAGTCTCCCCACCCGGCGGCGCTCACCCGGACACCGACCCGGAGCAGTACACACATCGAGGTAGCCGGCTCCTCCGTCCGGCGGAATCCAGCGAGGTCGGCAACTTCATCCCGTGGCCCGATGACGTGCCGGCCGGACTTTCCTAGCGTTGCACTCGGCACTCGGCACTCGGCACTCAGCACTGCGCCGGCAAGTACACGGCGAGCCCACGGCGAGCCCACACGGAAAGGATGCCTTCGGATGATCGAGGCCCACGGACTTACCAAGCGCTACGGCGGGAAGACCGCCGTGGACGATCTGAGCTTTACCGTACGACCGGGTATTGTCACCGGCTTCCTCGGTCCCAACGGGGCCGGGAAGTCCACCACGATGCGCATGGTCCTCGGCCTGGACGCGCCGACCGCCGGCACCGTGACGGTCAACGGCCGCCGCTACGCCGAGCACGCCGCGCCGCTGCGCGAGGTTGGCGCATTGCTGGAGGCCCGGGCGGTGCACACCGGTCGGACCGCCACCGGTCACCTGCGCGCCATGGCGGCCACCACCGGCATCGGACGTCATCGGGTCGAGGAGGTCATCGACCTCGTCGGGCTCCGCGAGGTCGCCGACAAGCGGGCCGGCGCGTTCTCCCTCGGGATGGGCCAGCGCCTCGGCATCGCCTCCGCGCTGCTCGGGGATCCGGCGACCCTGATGCTCGACGAGCCGGTCAACGGCCTGGACCCGGACGGCATCGTGTGGGTCCGCAACCTGTTGAAGGAATTGGCCAACGAGGGCCGTACGGTCTTCCTGTCCTCTCACCTGATGAGCGAGATGGCACTGACCGCCGATCACCTGATCGTGGTGGGTCGGGGGCGGTTGCTGCGGGACGTGTCGGTAGCCCAGTTCATCGCCGACGCGGCCACCAACTGGGTCCGGGTTCGCTCGCCACAGGCCAGCGAGCTACGCGATGTCCTGCTGGGGCCGGACGTCACCGTATCCAGCGTCGAACCGGGCAGCCTGGAGGTCCGCGGGCTGTCCAGCGACGAGATCGGCGCCCGCGCCCGAGCCCACTCGCTGACCCTTTTCGAACTCTCGCCGGTGTCGGCGTCGCTGGAAGATGCCTACATGGCGATCACCCGGAACGCCGTGGAATACCGCGGCGGCTCCGGCGTCGA
Source organism: uncultured Actinomycetota bacterium (assembly GCA_963814355.1). GTDB lineage: Bacteria > Actinomycetota > Actinomycetes > JADGOV01 > JADGOV01 > JADGOV01. The sequence goes on from CAWFCZ010000018.1 coordinate 746,121, forward strand.
CTACCCAACTGTTCCTTCGAGCGACAGGATTGCGGCATGACTACTGCCACCATGGCACCCTCGCCCAAGCACGCGGCCCCGCCCGCGCCGGCGAGCGGCGAGACGCCGGGAAAGGTCACCATCTCGGGCGTTTTCGCCGCCGAATGGATCAAGTTCCGGACGCTCCGGTCGAGTTGGTACGGCCTCGGCGCGGCCGTCGTCGCCTTCGTCGTCCTCGGTGTGGTCATTGCCTACCTCACCAGGACCTCGGTCGGCGTCGCGGCCGAGGACGCAGTGCCTTCGGCCGTGCTGCAGGGCTTCCTGCTCTCCCAGCTCCTCATCGCCGTGCTCGGCGTCCTCTACGTCTCCGGTGAGTACGGCACCGGCATGATTCGCTCGACGCTGGCGGCGGTACCCGCCCGCGTTCCGGTCGTCTTTGCCAAGGCGGGCGTCCTCGCCGCCGTCGTCGGATTGCCGATGCTGGTCACCTCGGTGGCGACCTTCCTCGGAGCCGAGGCCATCTTGGCGTCCTCCGGCCACGGCTATTCCCTTTCCGACCCGACCGCCCTACGGGTGGTGATCGGTACCGCGGTCTACCTGACGCTGATCGGGCTGCTGGGCAGCGCGCTTGGGTGGCTGCTGCGCAGCACGGCGGCCGGACTCTCCGCGCTGCTGGGCCTGCTGCTCGTGGTACCGGTCCTCTTCCAGGGGTTGCTGGGCAGTTGGGGCAAGACCATCGGCCAGTACCTGCCGGGTGTCGCCGGCGAGTCGTTCATCTCCAGCATCAGAGTCGAGAACACCCTGACGCCGTGGGCCGGCCTGGCCGTGCTGGTCGCCTGGGTCCTTCTCGCTCTGGTAGCCGCCGCGGCGCAGCTGCGCCGGCGTGACGCCTGACGCCGTGGTCCTGCGCGCAGGACTCCCGCCGACCCGGCCACCAACGGCCGGGTCTGCAGGGCGTGGGCCGGCACTCCTGACTCGGCGCCACCAGCGGTACCTGGAAGCGATGTCTGCTGACCACCGCACCGGCACGGGAAACCGGGTCGTCGATCTGATCCGTCCCGTCGGCATCTGGGACGTTGTGGTCGTCGTGGCGTTGGCCGCGCTCAGCGTGGGTGCCGACGTCTTCGGTCCCGAGCACGCCACCCCGGTCCACGGCTGGGCTTTCGACCTCGCCCTCGCGCTGCCGTTACTGGTGCGACGGCGATGGGCCGCCGAGGTCTTCCTGCTGATTTCGGCGATCGCCCTGCTCCAGTGGGGCACCGGCAGCCTGGTCCGAGGCGATCTCGCGGTGCTTATCGCGCTCTACGGCGTGGGCGCCTACGAGCGGCGGCGCTGGTTCGTCGGGGTCGCCGCCGGAATCGCGGAGATCGGCGTGCTGCTGGCGGTCGCTCGCTGGGCACCTCCAGGCCAGCGACTGAACGGGTTCGTCCTGCTCACCGGCACGGTGACCGCGGCGTGGGTCATCGGTGCCTACGTGCGCACCCGGCGGGCCTACCTGGGCTCGCTCCTGGACCGGGCGGCGACGGCCGAACGCGACCGGGATCAGCAGGGAAGGATCGCCGTGGCCGCCGAACGGGCCAGGATCGCACGGGAGATGCACGACGTGGTCGCGCACAGCCTCTCGGTGATGATCGCCTTGACCGAGGGGGCCGCCGCCAGCACACCGAGCGCCCCCGAGGAGGCCCGGCAGGCCATGGGTCAGGCGTCCTCCGTCGGCCGCCAGGCGCTGGCCGAGATGCGCCGGATGCTCGGCGTGCTGCGCTCCGACGCCGAGGCCGACCTGACGCCCCAGCCGGACGACGGGCAGCTCGAGGACCTGATCGGCCGAATCCGCTCGGCCGGGCTCGCGGTCGAGCTGGTGGTCACCGGCGAGCCCCATCACTCGCCGGCGGGCGCCCAACTGGCCGTTTACCGGATCGTTCAGGAGAGCCTTACCAACGTTCTCAAGCACGCCCCGGGCGCTACCCGGGCCGTCGTGACCCTGCGCTACGAGCCGTCCGGCATCGATGTCGACGTCGGCAACGACGACCGGGCACCGCTGCCCGGCGTCGGCGACCCCGGCCACGGCCTGACCGGCATGCGGGAACGCGCCGCCGTGTACGGCGGGGTGGTCAACGCCGGCCGCCGGCCGGATGGTGGCTGGCTGGTGAGTACCCGCCTGCATCTCGACGAACGGGACCCGCCATGACGATCGCGATCCTGCTGGTCGACGACCAGCCGCTGCTGCGCAAAGGCTTCCGGATGATCCTCGGTGCCGAGCCGGACATGGATGTGGTCGGCGAGGCCGGGGACGGCGACGAGGCGATTGCGCTGACGGCGACCCTGCACCCCGACGTCGTACTCATGGACGTTCGGATGCCGCACACCGACGGCATCGAGGCCACCCGCCAGATCGTGGCCCGCACCCCGCAGTCCCGGGTGATCATCCTCACGACGTTCGACCTGGACGAGTACGCCTTTTCCGGGTTACGCGCTGGAGCTAGCGGTTTCCTGCTCAAGGACGTGCTGCCGGCCGACCTTCTCACCGGCATCCGGGTCGTGGCCAGCGGAGAGGCGGTCATCGCGCCCAGCACCACGCGTCGCCTGCTGGACACCTACGCGCGCCACTTGCCGATCGGCGGCGAGCCGCCCGCTCCCCGATCCGCCGACTTGCTCGCGGTACTCACGGAGCGGGAACGCGGGGTCTTCGCCGAGATCGCCGCCGGCTTGTCCAACGCCGAGATCGCCGCCAAGCTGGTGCTCTCCGAGGCCACCGTCAAGACCCACGTCGGCCATATCCTTGCCAAGCTGGGGCTTCGCGATCGGGTCCAGGCGGTCATCTTCGCCTACGACCACGGCGTGGCCATTCCGTCGCCCTAGCGGCCCCATGAGGACGGGATTCGCCGGATCAGCCTGACGTCGGCCGCGCCAATGACGTCATCACCACGTCCAGCGCGTATTCGAAACGGTCGTCCGAGCTTTCGTGGCCGCCCGTCGTCAGATGGGAGGCAAGCGCCGCCACGTGCGGGAATTGGTCGGTCGGCAGTTCGCGCACATAGGCTCCCAACGCGTCGAAGTACCCGGGATCAGCGCGCAGCCGTTGAGCGAACATGGCCTGCTCGTACGAGTCGCTGATGACGATTTCCAGCAGCAGGTCGGAGGCGTAGGCCGCGGTCGCCGCCGGAATCCGGCCGGCCAGCAGTAGGCCGAGCAGGCCGTCGAGCATGCGCATCCAGTACGGGCCGGTGGGGATGTTGCCGATGGCCGCACCGGCGAGGTCCCGGTGGCCCAGGAAGGCCCGCCGCAGGTCCCGAAGCAGGTCCTTGCACTGCGCCCGCCATCGCCGCCGGTCCGGCCGTGGCGGACTTGTCTCGGCGGCGACCTGGTCGAGCAGCAGGTGCAGCACCTCGTCCCGCCCGGACACGTGGCCGTACAGGGACGCCGGTACGACGTCCAGGTCGTGAGCCAGCCGGCGCATGGTCAACGCTGCCAGGCCGTCGGCATCGACCAGGCGCATCGCGGCCTCAGCGATCACCGCTCGGGTCAGCGCCCGGCGCTTCGCTCGCGATCGTCGGTCACTTACCGACGACCACGGCGGCTCGGGCATCGCGTTGCCTTCGGCCACCATCACCATGAACATAGTGTAGCTTTCCAAACGGCGTTCGGCTAGACTGCCAGCGTTCGGATATACCCCGACGGATGACCGGAGCGACAGCATGCGCAAGTGGGTACCGCTGACGGCGATCTGTCTCGGCACGTTCATGCTGCTGGTCGACGTGACGATCGTGACAGTCGCCCTGCCGGCCATCTCCACGTCGATGGATGCCTCGTTTGCCTCGCTACGGTGGATCCTCGACGTCTACGCACTGTTGTTGGCCGCGCTGGTGATGGCGGCCGGCGCAGGCTCGGACATCGTGGGCCGCCGCAGGGTGTACATCGCGGGCCTCGTGATCTTCGCGATCGCTTCGCTGGCCTGCGGTCTGGCGCCGAACATTGGCGCACTGATCGCCGCGCGCGCGGTCCAAGGCGTCGGCGCGGGCGCCATGTTCGCCACGACGACCGCGCTGATCGCGGCCACCTACAGCGGCCGGGAACGAGGAGTCGCGTTCGGGGTGTGGGGCGCGGTCAACGGCGCGGCAGCGGCTTCCGGGCCGCTGCTCGGCGGCCTACTGACCGAACACATCGGCTGGCGGGCCATCTTCCTGGTCAACCTTCCGGTCGCCGCCCTCGCCCTGTTCGTCAGCGCCGTGGGCCTCGCGGAGTCCCGCAATCCGTCGGCCACACAGGTCGACCTGGCCGGCACCGCAGTCTTCACCGTCGCCATCGGCGGGCTCGTCTTCGGGGTCATTCGCGGAAGTGACCAGGGCTGGTCCAACCCTGGCACCCTGGCCGCCCTCGGCATGGCTGCGGTCGGCATTCTCCTTTTCCTCGTCATCGAACGCGGTCGGCCGCACGCCATGCTGGATTTGGATCTGATCCGCCAACCGTCGTTCGCCGCCCTGATGTTCGCGGCGCTGATGTTGAACGGCTGCGCCTTTGCCAACCTGGCGTTCGTGTCGGTCTGGCTGCAGTCCGTCCAGGGCCTGGACCCGGTACGTACCGGTCTGGTGTTCATGCCGCTGTCCCTTGCGGCCCTGGTCGTCGCCGGGATCACGGGCAAGAAGCTGCACGGCGTCGCGCCGAAGTTGCCGGTGGGCATCGGTATGCTCTTGATCGGTACCGGCGTCCTGTTGCAGCTGCGGATCGGTGCCGGCTCGACCTGGACGACTCTGGTACCCGGCCTGCTGGTCACCGGCCTCGGCGTCGGCATGGTCAACCCCGCGCTGGCCGATGCCGTTTTGGCCGCGGCGCCCCGCGAGCGAGCCGGCATGGCAGGCGGGGCGATGAACACGTTCCGGCAACTCGGGTACGCATTGGGCATTGCAGCTTTGGGGACGGTCTTCGTGACCCGGGCAACCGCGGATCTTGGGCTGTTTCGCTCGCCGGCGGCCGCCGCATCCGCGTTGTCGAGCGGCCGGTCTCCCGCGCTGGTGGCCGGCATGCCGGCGGCGGCGCGGGCCGGCGCCGAGGATGCCATCCGATCCGCCTTCGCCCATGGCCTCGGGCAGGTCTTCCTGCTCAGCGGCCTCGGGGCTTTGCTCGCCGGAGCCCTGACGCTTGCCCTCGTCCGCAGCATCGGCCGGCACCGGGCGCCGCGGGAACCCCGCCAGCGGCTCCGCTACGACATCCGCTCGGCTGGCCGACGGGCTCGACATGGGGCCCAGCAGAACCGGCCTGGAGGTGCTGACGGTGCCGGCGGAGGAGGCGAACCGCCGGAGCGCCTCGGGGACTCTGACGCCCACCACGCCCTCAGCCCGGCGGGTCGCTGACCGAGCCGAGTGCCACGGGGACATTTTCCCAACAATGCCGGCAATCTGGTACGATTCGAACATGTGTTCGAGTGGCTCCAAGGGCGGCGGCGGGCTCGCTGAGGCGCTCGACGCCCTGGCCGGGGCCGACACGAGCAGCAGCTCGACGGTGACGCTCGGCGCGGAACTTGTGGACCTTGGCCGGCAGCTCGCCCGGCTTGAAGGGGAGTGGCTGCGGCGTCTGGAGCGTTTCGATCGGTCCGGCGGCGCCGCGACGGACGGTGCCGGGTCCACGGCGGCCTGGCTGCGGCACCACTGCCGGATTTCCCCGGGGGAGTCGAGTGAACGGGTGTCGTGTGCCCGGCGGCTCGCTGACGCGTTGCCGGGCACGGCTCGCGCGCTCGCCGCGGGGGAGATCTCATACCGACATGCCGCTGTACTGTCCCGGACGACCGCGGATGTCGAGTCAGGTCTGGTAGCCGAGGCGGAGGCGACCCTGGTTGACGCGGCCAGGCGGATGCATCCGCACGACCTGCGCCGCGTCGCGGTGCACTGGCGGCACGTGGTGGACGCCGAGATGTCTCTGCACGACGCGCAGGCCACGCATGAGCGGCGCTACCTGTCCATCAGTACGACGCTGGGCGGCACCGTGGCGCTCGACGGGCTGCTCGGCGCGGACGACGGCGCCACCGTCCTCGCCGCCCTGAACGCTCTATCGGTGCCGTCGCCCGGGGATGAACGGACCGCCGGGCAGCGCCGGGCCGACGCCTTGGTCGAGCTGGCCCGCAGAGCGCTCGACGGCGGCAGGCTGCCGGAGGTGGGCGGGGAACGGCCGCACATCGCGGTCACCATCGACCTGGCCACGCTGGAGGCCCGGGCTCCGGCTGCAGCGGCGGAGGTGGACTGGGCCGGGCCGATTCCCGGTGAGACGGCTCGTCGGCTCGCGTGTGACGCCGGCGTCACGCGCATCATCACCGACGGCCCCAGCGAGATCCTTGACGTCGGCCGGCGGACCCGAACCGTGCCGCCGGCGCTGCGCAAGGCCGTGGTCCTCCGCGACGGCGGCTGCGCCTACGCCGGATGCGACCGGCCACCACCCTGGTGTGACGTGCACCACATCGAGCACTGGGCCGATGGCGGGTCGACGTCGCTGGCGAACCTCACCCTGCTGTGCAGGCATCACCACCGCCTCCTCCACGAAGGACGATGGCGACTTCCAGCACAACGACGTAAGCCGCATCGCGCCTCGCCCGACGTGGTACCAGCGTGACCTGCGCCGGCCTTGCGACGACTGGGATCCGCCTGCCAGGATCGCGGCTCTGGCGGCGCACGCGGTCGACGTTGGGAGGCGCGGAGTGCTTATGCACGATCCGCATCCGACCCACGCGCACGATCCCGACAGCAGGCCGGTCGCCGGTTCGGGGCGACGGCTCCACGGGGGCGTGCCGGCGGCGCTGGGCGTCGCGCTCCCGTGACGGCCCCGTGGGAGTCTTCGCAGCACGTCGACAAGGGGCGTGCAGCGCGGCTCGTCGCTCGGCAGTTCCCGGCGCTGCGCGATGCCCCGGTGCGACCGATCGCGACCGGATGGGACAACTCCGTGCTCCTCGTCGGCGACGTGCTGTTCCGCTTCCCGCGCCGCGAGGTCGCCGTGGCGCTGCAGCGCCGGGAGCTGGCGGTGTTGCCACGCGTCGCGCCACACGTCCCGCTCGCGGTGCCGGTGCCCACGCACGTCGCCGAGCCGGACCTGGACTATCCGTGGCCGTTCTGGGGGGCACCGATGATCCCTGGTGACGAGTTGGCCCTGGTCGACGCCCCGCGAGAGCCGACGGCTCAGGCGGCGGGAGCGTTCCTGCGGTCGCTGCACGACCTCAGCATCGATGTCGACCTCCCGGTCGATCCAATGGGGCGCGCGGCTCCGGCACAACGCGCGGGCGTGAGCCGGAAGTGGCTGTCGTCACTGCAGGCCCGGGGACTGTGGCAGCCGTCCAGGGCGTCGGACGAGCTGCTCGACTCACCGATCGGCGCGCCCGTCGGCTCCACCGTGCTGGCGCACGGAGACCTGCACCCGCGGCATCTGCTCGTGGACCGCGCCGGGCGGAGCACCGGCGTCATCGATTGGGGCGACACGTGCTTCGCGCATCCGTCGGTCGACCTGTCACTGGCGTGGTCGGCCTTCGAGGGGCGAGCGCGTGCGGCCCTTCTGGACGCGTATGGAGTGATCGACGCCGACACGGAGCTGCGAGCCCGGGCGCTGGCCCTGTGCCTGTCGGCGGCACTCGCCGAGTGGGCTGCCGCGACCGGAGAGAAGGGACTCCTGCTGGAGTACCTGCTCGGACTGCACCGCGCCATCAGCTGAGGCCGCCCGGTGAGCCTTGCCCGGCTTCGTACGTGCGATCGGCTCAAATCCTGACCGCGGGCACGACGGCTGGAGGCCGATAGCTCAGGCCGCCTGCCGTAAGCCATTCACCTTCTCAAGAAGCTCTTGAGCCGTCGTACGCTCGTTGATCTCCTCCTCGCCAAGCGAGACCGCGTACTCGTGATCGATGCGCGCGGCGATTTCCATCAGCGCGAGGGAGTCGTATCCCAGATCACCGAAGCTGGCGTGGCGAATGTCCCCGGACAGGCTGAAGCCTTCCTCTTCGCCGGCACAATCGGCGAGAATCCGGCGCAGGTCATCGACGGTCATGGCTGGTAGCACTCCCATTCCTTGTTATCGACCGGGCTACCCGATCGCTTCCGGCCAGTATGGAAAAAGCCACTAGAAGGCGGCTGGAAAGCGCGTGGAACATACCTGCGTGACCGGTCAACGTACCGGTAGGGGTTGGACGCTGACCCGGCCGTGCCAGACGGCCTTCGCACCGGTTTCCCCGATGCGATAGGTCTGCACGAGCGCCCCGGACGCCAAGACCACGGCCACCGCAGGCACACCGTAACGGACTACGAGTCCGAGCCTCTTCGACCGGGCGGGCCGAGCCCATCGTGGCGTGGGCGAGCGCCTGGCCCGCAGCGCAACGGCCCCGACCACGGCGCTGAACACCAGCAGACCGAACGTCCAGGGGAGCAGACCATCGCCCAATCTGGTGTGCGCCCGCACCAGTGGTGTGGCCGGCACCCGTTGCTGCAACCACTCCCCGGCCTGCATGGCCAGCACGTTGAAACCGACGCTGACGGCGGCACATCCGAGCAGCGGCCAGCGAAGTCGGGACCGGCCGCCCGGCCAGAAGGCGTAGGATAGCGCAAGCAGTGCGGTCACCGGTACCAGAACGACCACCGCGTGAACCAGCAGAACATGCGCCGGTAACCCATCAATCTGGTTCATTGTCCACTCCAAAGCATAAAGGCTGATTCGGCGACCGGTCGCGCGCTTTCCGGCAACGCCGTCTGGCCGCTAATCGTAGGTTGGTTCGCGGTATCCGGACAAGGTGAGCGCCGCGGCCCGCGGAACCGCCGGTATGCGGCCGGCGACGGTCAATGCCGAATTGCGGACGGTGCGTTTCACCGGATTGACGGTTGTTACCGCCTTGGTCATCCGATCCGTGAGCGCCACTACCTGCTGCGCCAACGGCCGGCGTCGGATTTCGTAGCTGTCCAGGTGCTCCGGCCCACGACGCCCGTCCACAACATCGGCGAGCACGCTGCCCAACTCGGCCGCGTCACGGATACCGAGATTCATGCCCTGTCCACCGGCCGGGCTGTACACGTGGGCCGCATCACCGGCCAGAAAGACCGCGCCGGACCGGTAAGAGTCGGCCAGCCGGTTCTCGATGGAAAACCTTGAGCTCCAGTGCACCTCGCGCAGGCTCGCCCGTGCGCGTCGAGCGCCGGTTCGTCCCCCCGGCCCCGGAGGCGGGGCCCCCGATGATCGAGCAACCGTTGCACGTCGATGCCGGCGGGCTGGTGAGCGGACCCGTTGCCGGCACCGTTGCTGCCGTCCGTGGTGCCCGGACCGGCGGTGGCGATAATCCGGAACCGGTCCTCGGGCAAAGGGAAGACCACCATGAGGCCGTCCTTGGCCAAAAACAGGTCGACCCCGTCCCGGTTCAGCGGCCAGTCCATGGTGACGTCGGCCATATCGAAGCGCTGTTCGTACCTGGTGCCGGAGAAGGGAATGCCGGTCAGCTCGCGTATCCGGCTGTGCCGCCCGTCGCACCCGACGACGAACTTCGCGGCTATCTGGCTGCGGCGGCCAGCCCGTTCCATGACGACCACCGCTCCGCCAGCACCGGTCCGGAGCATGTCGACGGCCTCGAAGCCGCCGTACACCGGATGCCCTGCTCTCACCAGGTGATCCCGGAAGAGTCGCTCGGTGACGTTCTGCGGCACGATCACCGAATACCCGTGCGGGCCAGGAAGGTGGGCGAAGGAGACGGACACCATCGGCCGGTCTGGTTGGCGCATGGTGAACCGAGGCGCGATGACCCCCCGCTCCAGGAGGGGATCCGCCAGCCCGAGGTTGTCCAGCACCGCCACCGTACGGGCATGGATGACCGCCCCCCGCGACGCGCTCGATGGCTCCGTCCGCTTGTCACACATCACGAAAGGCACGCCGCGGCTCGCCAACCGAGCGGCCAGCGCGAGCCCGGTCGGCCCGGCGCCGACGATGAGCACCGTCGTATCGGTAGGCACCGTCGTATCGGTAGGCAGGGCCGTACCGGTGGGCAGGTCCGGGAGTTCGGTGGCATCGGTCGACGCCTCGCCGGCCAATCGGGGCAGCGGTGCCTGCGGCGAGCCGGGTTCACTGCCAGGGTGCACTCTCATCGGGACTCCTGATCGCGTCGGGTGGTAGTCGGCTCGGTTACGCGGCCGAACGGGCGACGGCCGGCTTGCCGAACCAGGTACGCAACGCATGCCGCAGGGACTCCGGTTCGACTGCCGCGCCGGCCCGGAGCACCCAGGCCACGCAGCCGTCCGGCCGGAGCAGCAACGCGTCGAGGTCCTCGCGTTCGGCCCGGCAGGTGTACGGGCGTACCCGCGGCCACCCCGCCGCCGCAGCTCGCACGTCGGCCCGGTCGGCGAGGTCGAGCAGTACGCCGTCGCCGGCTTCCAACACCTCGGCCAGGCGGGTCGGCTGCTGTGCCTGGCGGTCGCCGGCGTCCAGCTTCATGTCGCCGCACAGCGTGCCGACCAGCGGATCGTCACTACCGAGGTCGTAGCGCACGTCCATTCCGGCCATCATGTCCGCGATGTGCCGGTGCACCTCGTCGATGTCCATCAGCTCATCCATGAGCTCACGCAGCGCGGTGCTCTGCGGGTCCGGGCGCATCAGGGCGATCTGGGCTCTGGTGTTCTGGAGCAGCCTGGCGGCCACCGGGGCGCGTTCGGCGTGGTAGCTGTCGAGCAGCAGGTACGGCGCCCACCGGTTGATCTGGGCCGCCAGCTTCCACCCGAGATTCGCCGCGTCGACCAGGCCGACGTTGAGACCTTGACCGCCCACCGGGGCGTAGACGTGGGCGGAGTCACCAGCCAGCAGGACGCGGCCGCGACGGTAGGCGTCCGCTTGCCTGGCGGTGTCGATCCAGCGGGTGCCCTCCGACATCCCGGTGATGGTGACGTCGGTCCCGCTCACCCGCCGAACGCTGTCCTGCAGTTCCGCCCGACTCAGCTGATCACCGTCGCGGGGCGGCCCGTCGAACTCGACGGTGGACAGCCGGTTGACTCCGAGTCCATGGACGTAGAGGCCGGTGGCGGTGAAGTGGAACCCCGGTGTCAGCTTCTCCGGATCTGCCATCTCCACGACCGCCATCCTTCCGGTGACGCTCGGATCGGTGCCGGCGAAACTGAAGCCGGCCAACCGGCGGATCGTGCTGTCGGCGCCGTCGCAGCCGACCACGTACTGCGTCCGCAGCGCGTAGTCGCCATGGGCGGCCCGGACGTCGAGGGAAACCCCTTCCTCGTCCTGGTCCAGACCGCGCACCTGGTGCCCGCGGCGCAGCGCCACCCCGCAGCGCGCGGCGTGGCGTTCCAGGATCCCTTCGAGCGTGGGCTGCTCGACCCGCACCCGGCGTCGCCCGGGGTCGGTCCGCCGGTTGGGGTCGATCTTTTCGATCCCGCCGAAGTGTTCCTTGGGCGCCTTCCGGGACGGTTCGCCGGCGCTGCCAGCGTCAGCCGACGCGGCCGACCAGGCGTTGAACATTCGCGCGTAGCTCGCCAACGTTTCCTGCTCGGCCGCCAGCAGCTCCTCGCGCAGGCCCAGCCGCTCGAGGGCCTCGAACGCCAGCGGCCCCATCGAGCCGGCGCGGGCCAGGGTGTCCGGCGCCAGGCGCTGCTCCAGCACCAGTACCGACACGCTGGCGCGGCGCAGCTCGCACGCCAACGCCAGGCCTACCGGCCCACCGCCGACCACGACGACATCGAACTCATACGACATCGAACTACGGGACATGACGAACTCCGATCGGTTGCGGGGTAATGCGGGTGTCCGGCGTGTGCCGGGTGTCGCCGCTGCCGGCGGCCGAGCGCGCCGGGACCGGCGGCATCCGGTAGCCGCCGAGGAGGTGGGTCAGGTGCCGAGCCAGCTCACACACGGTCCGGTCCTCCAGATGCGGGCCGATGACCTGGACGCCGACCGGCAAGCCGTCCGGGGTCTGGCCCGCGGGCACCGAGGCAGCCGGTAGGGCCCCGGCGGTGGCCAGCGCGGTCCAGCCGATCTGGTCCCAGTACGGGCGCGACTCCCCGTTGACCTGCACCCGCCGGGCGGCGATGTCGGGGTTGGCGTCGTGGGCGATCGCGGCAACCGGCGACACCGGGCACAGCAGGATGTCGTAGGAGCTGAAGAAGTGCCGCCACCGCTCCCGGAGTGCGGCGCGTTCCTCGTCGGCGAGCAACCAGTCGCGGTGGCGCTGGGTACTCCCGCGCAGCATCTCGGCGAGCGGGGATGCGTCATCAGCGGCCAGGGAATCGGCGGCGGCACAGCTGCGGTCGAAGGCCTGTTGCGGTACGCCGAGACTGATCGCCGCGTGCAGCAACCGTCCGTAGAGCCGGTTGGCCGCCGCCAGGTCCAGCGGTCGCACCGGCGTGATCGACGCACCGGCGCGGCGCAACGCCTCGGCCACATTGGCGAGCACGGCACCGACCGCGTCGTCGACCGGACATGCCGGATCGTCGAGCCACACGCCGATCCGGTAGTCGGCGACACTCCGTGCGCGTGGCGGAGGAAGCTGGAGTCGCCACCCCACCGCTTCACCGGCCATCGGTCCGGCGAGGACCCCCAGGGCTAGGGGTAAGTCCTCGGCGCTGCGGGCGATCGGCGCGAGCGTCACCATGTCGTTGCTGGTCAACGACCCGGGCGCCCGCGGAATGTTACCCCTAGCAGGCACCAGCCCATGGGTCGGTCTCAGGGCATAGACCCCGCAGTAGTGTGCCGGCAGCCGGGCCGACCCGGACAGCTCCCCGCCCAGCTCCAGGCCGGTCAGACCGGCGGCGACCGCGGCCGCCGCTCCGCCGGACGATCCACCCGGCGAGCGGTCCGCCGCCCAGGGGTTGGTCGTGAGCCCGAAAACCGGGTTGAACGTCTGGGCGTCACCGGCGTAGGTGGCCGTGTTGGTCTTCCCGAAGATGACGGCGCCGGCGGCCCGCAGCCGGCGCACCGCTTCGGCGTCGCGGGTCGGAATGTGCTCGGCAAGTTCCGGCGCACCGGAGGTGGTGCGCATGCCGGCTGTCTCCAGGGTGTCTTTCACCGTCATCGGCAGCCCGTGCAGCGGCCCGCGGTGACCGCCCCGGCGCGAAACCCGGTCGGCCCGATCGGCCGCACGCCGGGCCCGCTCCCGGTCGATGGTGACGACGGCGTTGATCGCCGGATCCAGCCGCTCGATCCGATCCAGGTAAACCTCGAGGAGCTCCCGGCTGGAGATGGTGCCGGCCCGTAGCGCGCCGGTGAGCGCTGTTGCCGACCAGTACGCGACGTCGCTCATGCCAGCCCCGGGTGTCCGAACCAGCGGTGCAGGCTCGACACCAACCCGTCCTTGTCCAGTTCGCTTCCCAACGATGCGACCCAGGCCACGTGGCCGTCGGGCCGCACCAGCACGGCGGCCAGGTCGTCCAGACCGGCCGCCGCATTCGACGCCGGCACCACGTCGACGCGGTCACGCCATGGCCCCACCAGGGTGTCGAGGACGGGTTCGTCGACCAGCCGCAGCAGCACGCCGCGACCGGCACTCAGCAGGCGCAGGGTGGAGGTTTCACCGGCCTGCGTGGTCAGCGCCGCCGGTGGGATCCGTCGACCCAGCAGGTCGTGGTCGTCCCCCAGGTCGTAGCGCACGTCGAGTTGGGCGAGGTCACCGGCGAGGTGGCGGTTGACCGGGTCGAGGGCCACCAGCTCGGTGAACACCGTCCGCAGCGCCTCGGACTCCAGGCCGCCGGACATCAGGAGGTTCTGCACCCGGGCGTTCGCCATCACCCGCTGCCCAACCGGGTAGCGCTCCTCGTGGTAGCTGTCGAGCAAGGCTGCCGGCGCCCAGCCGGACAGCGCGGCGGCCAGCTTCCACCCGAGATTCGCCGCGTCGTGCAGCCCGGAGGTCAGTCCCTGGCCGCCGGCGGGTGGCTGGGTGTGCGCGGCGTCCCCGGCCAGGAACACCCGGCCGGACCGGTAGCGGGATGCGAGCCGCGTCACGTTACCGTGCCGGCTGAGCCAATGCGGCGTACCGGCGCTCAGGTCCAGGCCGGCCACCCGCAGGGCGACCTCGCATACCTCGGCGAAGGTCGGCTTCGGCGCATGTCGCACCGGCGGCCGGTCAAAGGCGTAGATGACTACGCGAAATACGCCGTTCCCGATCGGGAAGACCGCCCACAGGCCCATGTCGTTGCGCTCGAAGAACTTCAGTCCCAGCGGCAGACCACTGACGTCGACCATGACCGCGTCGACGGTGGAGGTGGTACCCGTGACGTCGATGCCGGCATGGTGACGCACGGCGCTGCGCGAGCCGTCGCATCCGACCAGGTACTGCGCCGGGAGCTCGTAGCGGCCATCCGAGGTCTGCACCGTGACGGTGACGGCATCAGGGTCGTGCCGCAGGCCGACCACCCGGTGCCCACGGCGAATCTCCGCGCCCAGTTCCACTGCCCACTCGCCGAGGATCTCCTCGGTCCGGCGCTGTGGGATCATCATCACGCCGTACGGCGAGTCGAGCCGGCCCAGTTCCAGGAACACCGGCAGGGCGCCGTAGTGCAGGTGCGGGATGAACCGCCCCTCGGCGAAGCGATCGGTGACCCCACGCTGCTCCCACAGTTCCACCGCACGCGGGTTGACACCCAACGCGCGGGATTCACCGGTCGATACCGGCAGGGCCTCCAGCACGGTGGCCGGGACGCCGGCCAGCCCGAGTTCGGCCGCCAGCATCAGACCGGTCGGCCCGGCTCCGGCGATAACCACCTGGCTGTTCATCCGTACTCCCTTCCGGCGCACGTGGGATTTGCGAGTGACGTCAGCGGACTGCCGCCTCACGCAGCGCCGGCGGGAACGTCTGCCGCTCCGGTCAGTCGGCGGTTGACCAGGTCCAGCAGGTGGCGCGGAGTTGCCAAGGTGTCGATGTCGTCATCGGAGATGACCACGTGCAGCTGGTCCTCCAGCTGCGTGGTGATCTCGTAGAGCGCGAGCGAGTCGACCTCCAGCTCGGGGAAGCTGACGTCGATCGAGTCGGCGTCCAACCTCAGGGCGCCACCCGGGCCTACGCAGGACTGCACGATCCGCTGTAGTTCGCTCAGCGTGAGCTCGGTCATCGGGTCTCCTCCGGTGCGATGTCAGTGGCCGGGACGGCGCTGGCAGCCAGTGTGGAAACGCGGGATGGAGGACCGCTGGAAAGCGCCTGGAGTCCGCTGACGGCGCCGGGCGGGCGGCCCCTCGGCCTTCGGGTATCACGAGCCCGGCACGGGCTATCCAGTTACCGTCGAGTCGCATTCCAGACCGGCCGCGGCATCATCGCTGGGCGATATCGGCGAGAGGCGTTGGGAGGCGACCGTTGTGGGCGTGCAGATCAGCAGCGCCGCGCGTGGGCACAGTCGAATCCTGGGTGTCGGCGGATACCGGCCGCGACGTGTCGTGTCCAACGCCGAGGTCTGCCAATGGCTGGCCTCCACACCGGAATGGATCGAGACCCGGTCTGGCATCAGGTGCCGGCACGTCGCCGGGGAGGACGAAACGCTGCTGACGATGGCGGTGAACGCCGGGCGCCTCGCGCTGGCCAACGCCGGCATACCTGCCGATCGCCTGGACTGCGTTCTGGTCGCCAGCATGTCGAATCTCCGGCAGACGCCCCCGCTGGCCATCGGGGTGGCGAGCGCGCTCGGCGCGGTCAACTCCGCGGGTTTCGACCTCTCCGCGGCCTGCGCCGGCTTTTGTCATGCGCTGGCCGTGGCCAGCGACACGGTGTGCACCGGCGGCGCGTCCCACGTCCTGGTCATCGGCGTGGAGCGGATGACCGACATCGTGGACCGAACCGACCGCAACGTAGCCTTCATGTTCGCCGACGGGGCCGGCGCGGTGGTGGTCGGCGCAAGCGCCGTACCCGGCATCGGTCCGGTGGCCCGTGGCGCCGAGATGGACAGCGCCGACGCCTTGCGGATGAGTGCTACCTGGGCGCAGTACCGGGCCGATCCCACCCGCCCCCCGCCGGTGATGAAGATGGACGGGCGGCGGGTGTTCCGCTGGAGCCTCACCGCAGCGGCGCGGGCAGCGGAGGTCGCCCTGGAGCGGGCCGGGGTACGCGCCGAGGAGTTGGCCGCCTTCATCCCGCACCAAGCGAACCTGCGGATCATCGAGGTGTTGCTGGGACGGCTCGCGCTTCCAGGTCACGTCGCCGTCGCACGGGACGTCATCTACTCCGGGAACACCTCGGCCGCCTCGATCCCGCTGGCCATGGAACAGCTGCTCGTCAGCGGCACGGCGCCACCAGGAGGCGCGGCCCTGCTCGTCGGCTTCGGTGCCGGGCTGAACTACGCCGGCCAGGTGGTCCTGTTGCCGCCCGCGCCGCTGGCCCGCCAACCCGCCACGGGCGTACCGGCGGGTGCGCGGTGAACTCGGCGGAGCGAGAGGCGGTAACGCCGGCGGGCTACCGCGACGCTATGGCCCGATTCGCCTCCGGCGTGACGGTCGTCACCACCCGCGACGACCTGGGTCATCCGTACGGCTTCACCGCCAGCTCCTTTTGTCCGGTGTCGATGGAGCCGCCACTGATCCTGGTGTGCATCGGCCGTTCCGCGCTGGCCTTCGACGCCTTCCTCGCCTGCCGGCGCTTCGTGGTCAGCATCCTGGCCGACCACCACCGCGAGGTGGCAGAACGCTTCGGGACGAAGCACGCCGACAAGTTCGGGGGTGGCGGGCTCACCGCGACACCGGACGGGCTCCCGGCAGTACGCGACGCGCTGGCTGTCGTCGAGTGCGACACCGCGGGCCGCGTCGACGCCGGTGACCACGTCATCTTGCTGGGGGCGGTGTACCGGCTGCGAACCGCCCCCGGCCGGCCGATCGTCTACTCCGACCGCGCCTACGGCCAGTTCGACCCCGCTTCCCCTCATCCGCACGCCGACCTCCGGCGGCTGGGTCGGTCGGCGTGAGCGTCCGTGGCGTCGGCGTGGACGTGGCCGACATCGACCGGCTGGCGGCCGCGCTGCGGCGTACCCCCGCCCTCGCACATCGACTGTTCACCGCCACCGAATTGCGCACCCCGGCCGGACGGCCCCGTTCCGCCGCCTCCTTGGCGGCCCGGTTCGCCGCCAAGGAGGCGGTGGCCAAGGTACTGGAGTACGCCGAGCCGGGCTGGCGGCTCACCGACATCGAGGTCGACGCCACGAGCAGCGGGCGTCCGGGGCTGCGCGTGGGTGGCCCGCTCGCCCGACGGGCCGGCGACCTGGGCATCGTCACCTGGCACCTGTCACTGAGCCACGATCGAGGCACCGCTGTCGCCGTAGTGATCGGTGAGGGCGGTCACATCTGCGGCCAGGCATCCGACTCCAACGACACTCCAGCCGGGTTCAAGCCCGGCGTCGGACCATAACCGTGTCCAGCCGGCCGGACCCATGCCCGGCACCCTCCCGAGAGGCGGAATCACCGTGATCGTGCACACCCTGCTCTACCGGTTCCCCGACGTCACGTCCGACGCCGACGTCACCGAGTTCTTCACCGAGATGCGGGAACTGGTGCTGGGCACCGGCATCATCGACTCCTTCGACCTGCGCCCGCACCTGTTGCTCGGCGCCGACCGGGGGGCCCGCGGCATGACGGCGCAGTGGATCGTGCAGTTCACCTGCGCCGACCTCGCCGCGCTCGACCGATTCTCCCAGCTGCCCGCCGTGTTCGACTTCGTCACCGACTGGAAGTCGCGGCTGAACTTCACCGCGGCCTACGCCAATCACGAGCAGCTCGACCTGCTCGCCGTCGCCGTCTGACGGGCACCGATCACCCCTGCGAAAGGACTCCCATGCGTCACGAAGAACACACCGTCACAGTTGCCGCGCCGATCGAGGCGGTCTGGCAGATCCTGCTCGACGTCGAGGGATACGCGGACATCTTCCCCCCGACGCAGCGGGTCGAGCTGGAAGAGGTCGGGGACGGCTACCAGATCGCCCGGCTGTTCGTCGAGGTCAACGGTGAGTTGAACTCCTGGACATCCCGCCGCGACATTGACGCGGAACGTCACGTCATCGCCTACCGGCAGCTCGAAACCGCGCCGATCGTCGGGCGGATGGGCGGCGAATGGCGCGCATTCGTCCTGACCGGCGACCGCACCCAGCTCGTCTTGACCCACGACTACGAGGTACGGGCCCCGGTCAACGGGCTGGTCGCCGGCCGGTACGCCCCGACAGAGGCGGAAAGGCTGCTGCGGGCCGCGGTGGAACGCAACAGCGTCGCCGACCTCGAGGCGGTCAGGTCCGAAGCCGAGCGGCGGGTCCGCGCCGAGCTGGTCGGCGTCTCGTGAGAACCCTGGTCGATCTCAGCGTGGCCACTCGGCAAACCGCCAGCGAGGCAACGCCGGTGAGCGTGGATCTGCTCGACCATCGCACCGGGGCCACGGTCCTGGGCCTGACGCCGGAGGACTTCCCGGACGGCATGGCCATCTCGAACGAGACGGTGACCCTCACCACGCACACCGGCACCCACATGGACGCCCCGCTGCACTACGGCCCGACCAGCGGCGGGCAGCCGGCCAAGAGCATCGACCAGGTCCCGCTGGAGTGGTGCCTCGGCCGGGGCGTGCGCCTCGACCTGCGCCATGTCCCCCCGGGCGACGGCATCACCGTGGACCATCTGCTGGCCGCCACCGACGAGGCGCGCTGCATCCTGCGGCCCGGCGACATCGTCTTGCTCTGGACCGGAGCCGACCGGTTGTGGGGCTCGGCCGAGTACCTGACGACCTTTCCCGGGCTGACCGGGAAAGGCACCGCATTCCTCGTCGAGCACGGTGTCCGGACCATCGGCATCGACGCCTGGGGACTGGACCGGCCGGCAGCCACGATGATTGCCGAGTACCGGCGCACCGGCGACCGGGAGGTGCTCTGGCCGGCGCACCTCTACGGCCGGACCCGGGAGTACCTGCAGCTGGAGAAGCTCGCGAACCTCGGCCGGCTGCCCCGGCCAACCGACTTCACGGTCTGCTGCTTCCCGGTGTCGCTGGCCGGCGCGGGGGCCGGCTGGACCCGGGTCGTGGCGATCGTGGACGAGCACGCGGCAGATGCCGAAGAGCGGATCGCCGGAACAGCCATGGTGACCACAGCTTTCTAGCCGGAAGCCCTGTCGGCGGCGGTCGACAGCATCGCCGACCGCGCCGGACCAAGCCCGGTCGCGGACCGGGTCACCGATGCGCCGACCCCGCGCTTGTGCGACCCGCCACTCAGGGCGGGTGAGTCCACGAGCAGCACGAGTTTGCCGCACACAGCCCCAGCTTCGCCGACGCGGTGCGCTTGGGCCACCTCGGCGAAGGGGAAGGTCCGGGCGACCTCGATAGCGCACCGCCCAGCTCCGGCCATTCGAGCAACCTGGGCCAGCGCGTATCGTGGTGCGGTCTCGGCTGCCGCGGGGGATCGCTGCACACCTCGCATAGTCGAGCCCGTCCGGGTGTGGGCCCCAGTAGGAGAGCACGGCCAGCTCCGCCTGCGCGGCTCCGTACGGGGAGGCACCGAAGACGCGGTCACCAACCGCGACACCGGAGACATCGTCGCCGATCTCGCCGACAGTGCCCGCAGCCTCATAACCCAACGTCTGCGGCAATCCCCGCCAGGAAGTGGCTCCCCCACCAGTGCCTCACTTTGCCGACGGTCGGCAAGGGGACCCAAGCCAGTTCACCGGCCAGCCCGCTACCGGGAACCGCGCCGGCACGGCACTGTGAGGAGTGCATCTACCCGCTCAATCACCGGCCAGCCAGGTGAGCACCGACCACAGGAGCGAAGCGCATGAACCGTCCGCTTCACGACGTGGTCCACGCGGTTGACGTCGGCCGCCGCGGCCATGGACTCGCCGCGGCCCGCATTCCGGGCCGCGGCCCGAACCGCGGTAGGCAATCACGATGCTCCCTGCGGTCTGCCGTGAGACACCAGATCCCCGCAGTCGGAGTCGTGTTCGCCGGGGTGGGACGTTGCGCGGCGGTTCTGGGCACGGCCGCCGGCCACGCCGCACGGGCCGGGCAGCGGCAGCGCGCGGCTCACGACCGCCGGCGGGTCAGCCCCTCCGGCGCAGTCCCACCCCGGAGAGCGCATCCCCCGACCGGCAGCCGTGCCAAAGCGCCCGCGAGTCCGACAGCGCTGCTATCGGTGGTACTTCTGCGCCGGACTCCGATCGACATCAGCGTCGCTCGCCGCTGCGCCGGCCGCGGTCGTTTCGGTCGGCCCCGTGCGGCAATCCCCGGCGGGCGCGGGCCACCCGACGGCATAACCCTCGCCATCGTGCACGCCTCTTCTAAGGAGCAACGGCTATGCCTCGTACCTCGCTGCGCACGCCGAACGGCACCCGCACCGATCTCACCCCGCACCTGCCGGAACTCCGCGCCGCCCTCATTCAGCAGCGCCAGTTCCGGTGCGACCAGCTCGCAGAGTTGATCGGCGAGGTGGCTCACCACACCACAGCGACAGCCCTCGACCCACATGACGAGGTCACAGTAGCCTTGCATGCAAGTGCCACCGCGGCGTTGGCCGATATCGAGACCGCGCTGTCCCGGATGAGCACCGGCGACTACGGGCGGTGCCAGCGTTGCGCCGCGGCGATTCCTATCGAAAGGCTGGAGATTCTCCCGGCCGCGCCGCTGTGCATGGCGTGCCAGCACGCCGCGGAGGCAAGTCAGAGGCTGTATCGCCGGTAGGGATGACCGCCGGTTCCACGTCACTGCCAATGCCAATCTCCGGGTGATACGGCGCCGCCGCCAGGGCTGCGCCGTATCACCTACTCTAGAGCCCCGGAGCTGGCCGGGGGGCCGCTCCGGCGGCGCAGCCTCAGGTACCGCCACGCACGCGAGCGAGTACCAGCCCGATCGGAATGCTGAGCAGGAGGATAAGGACCAGCAGCCGGCAGCCCAGCAGGCACCATCTGGTCGCGCCGACCACTGGCCGTACTCCGGCGAGACGGACACCGCGGGCTTGGGCGACACCACCGACCAGCACCAGGTACGCGGCTGCCCACGTACCGCCTTCGGTGGGGGCCGGGGCCGTCGCGGCAGCGACCAGGCCGCCCGCGACGACGCACAGCCCGCCGGCAAGGATGAACGTGATCAGTTCACCGGCGTTCGGCCAGCGGGCTCGCAAGTCCGATCACGGCGATGCCGGTGAGGATATTGACGCACAGGCACAGTTTAGAGGATCGTGATACGTTCAACTTGCCAACGCTGGTCGGCGTGACCCGCCTGGAGGAAGAATTGCCGACGCCTTCGAAGCCCGCACCCGTCGACTACTCACGTATGGAGGTAGCCGCATGACCGGGGACCCCGCTCCCAACGTCGGCATCGACCTGCCGACGCTGGCCGATGAGCTCCTGGCGAAGGCCGCCGGTGAGCACTCCAAGCGAGCCGCTCGCACCCTGCCGCACCCCGTCGAAGGGCTTCGCCAGACCGTGATCGCGCTGCGCGACGGGGCCTCCCTGGCTGAGCACAACAGCCCGGGGCCGGCCGCGCTGCTCGTCCTGCGGGGCAGCGTCCGCCTGGTCTCCGACGATGACATCGTCAGTCTCGGCACGCACCAATACATCGCCATCCCACCCCACCGGCACAGCCTGCACACCGATGGCGACGCCGTCGTCCTGCTCAGCGTGGCGTTGTCGGTCCCGGCCAACGCCGCCGTCCCGCCGGGGAACCGGGAAGCGCCGAGCTAGCCATGCCCGACGCCCACTCCAGGGTTGCCCCCGGATCGGTGCCGGCTGAGGGTTCGGCTCTTCACTCCAGCCGCCGGGCCCGACCGTCCGACGGCATTCGCACCGTCACCGTTTACGGGGCGTTCAGCTGCCCCTACTGCTACCTCGCCAGCCTGCGGACCGACCGGCTCGCACACACCTCGCTGGTGGTGGACTGGCGCATGCTCGCCCCCGAACCGAGCCTGCCGGTCACGGCGCGACGCCTCGATGCTGCGGGTCTCGAGCGGCTGCAGAAGCAGCTCGAGGAGGTTCGCCGGCACCTCGTGCCCGGAGAGGACTTCCACGTCCGGACCCCGTCCTTCGTGCCGAACACCCGACCCGCGGTCGCCGGCTACGCCGAGGCGTACGGGATCGGCGTCGCCCAGACAGTGCGCCGGCTGCTGTTCGACGGCCATTGGCTCGGCGGTGCCGACATCGGGAATCCCGAGGTGCTGCGGACTATGCTCGTTGACCCGATCCGCGTGGGCCAGTCCACCTCCTGGCCGTTGCGCGAGGCCGGCTACGCAGTCAGCCTTGCCGGTGGGCCGATCACAACCGCGGCGTATCACCGAATTCTGGAATGGCGGGATCAGTGGCAGCGCGCTGGCAACGATGCGTGGCCTGTTCTCACCGGCGATGGTCGAACGCTCGCGGGTGCCGATGTGCTGACCTGGCTCGGGCATGCGCTCGTAGCCGAGCGCGTGCCCGAGCCAGGCGGTTCCGGATCCGTACTCAGCCCGCGCATCGGGCCGAGCGGCTCACCGTCCGCTCCTTCGAGTCCCTCCGTGGCCGCCGCCGTTATTGAGTCCGACCCGGCCCCGTTGTCGACGCGGGACCGGGTGTGCCGGATGGCCGGAGCAATCGCCCCGCAGGGCTGGATCAGGCCGGCGATCACCCAACGGGGGAAGCCCGACGGTGAGGTGGCCACGTGACGCGGGTGGCTGCAGCTGCCGTCTCAGGGGTACCGGCGTCGCATGGTGTCCCCCATGAAGCTCAGATCGACGGGCCCGCCGGACCCGCGACATGGGTCACCGGAATGGTGGAGAGCCGGCCGATGCGGTGTGGCAGATCCCTTACCAGCCAGCGGGACAACCGGTGCGGCAATGTACTCACCACGATTCCATCCGGTTGCTCATCCCTGATCACCTCGCTCACCCGGTCGACCGGGTCGGCATCGACGACCTCACCGGTCACCTTGACGCCGAGCGAGCGTAGCCGCTCCATCTCGTGTTCCAGCCGCCCCTCTGCGAGTTGCCGGGCAATGGTGTGCCGGTCCGGAATGAAGCGGTCGATCGAGGGATAGTCCCATTGGTGTGACCCTTCTATGTCGGTCACCGGCACGAGCAAGCGAACTGTGCACGATACGTTTGCGCTTAGTTCGGCCAGCTTCGCGCTCAGGGCGTCGCCCCCGAGTGTCTGATTCGCCACCACGAGGAAGTACGCAGCGGCGGTCCCTTCCGATGTCCCCGCCGCGGGCTCGGGCGGTCCCGTCGGTGCGGGATCGGGTCGAGCAACGCCCGTGGGTTCCCGATGGAACGACCTGTGCTCCTCGCGGAGGTGCCATGCCAGCTCCGTCGCGAAGGAGAACCGCAATGGGCACTTGGGGCACTGGTGGCTGAACTGCATTGTCCTTCTCCGGTCTCGATCTACAGCGGCTTCATCCGCTGCTACTCACATTTTCCCACCGGGGCGGCCCCGGGGCGATACCCCTCACCGGTCACGTTTTCTACCCGAGACTGCCGGTCTCCGGCAACTGCCGCCGGCGCGCGGCAGTTGACCGCGACCGGGGTTGATTGTTGCAATCGTGATGGGCAAAACAAGCCCTGCCGTCATGAGTGGTGGTCCAGCACTCCAGGTCCACACGGCCAGCCGGCTTTCCCAGTGTTCGAAGGAGGCGTATGGCAACGCGCGGGTCGATTCACCTCGCCCGGGTCTACGACCATTCGCGGCCGGCCGGCACACGGTTCTTGGTCGAGCGGCTATGGCCACGGGGTTGCAGCCGGCAGGAACTGCATCTGGACGGTTGGCTCCGCGATGTCGCGCCGTCTACAGACCTTCGCCGCTGGTTCGGCCACCGCCCGGAGCGGTGGGAGGAGTTTCAACGCCGATACCTGGCCGAACTTGCCGACGCCGCCGACGCGCTGGCGCCGCTGCTGGACGCGGCGTCGCAAGGCGACGTCGTGCTCCTCTACGCGGCCCGCGACCGGGACCACAACAGCGCCGTCGTCCTCGCCGCTTATCTCCAGGAGCTCATCGCCAAAGCAGGCGCGAGGGACCGGCGCGGCACACCGACTGCTTAGCTCGGGGCTGGTTGCCGGCGCGGCGAGCGGTGCCTCGCCGAACAGCCCACGGCGTTGCCTCGAGGGCCGCTCACCGCGTCGAGGTTCTCGCAGACCCCACCCGATCCGACTTCGGCCCGATCCACCGTGACCGGCTAGTTGAGGGAGGCGCTGAGCTCCGCGGAGTCCGGCGCGATCAAGGCGAGGCAGTAGTCGGGGCTGGCGAACGGGATCAGCTCCGCGGCCGGCTGGCCCGCTGCGACGGTGTCGAGCAGTCCGCGCAGCAGGCCACGGTGCAGCGTGCACGTCACCTCGGGGTGCTGCTCGGCCAGGGCGCGATAGGGACACGATCGCATCTCGATGCGATGGACGTCGTGCCGCGCGCCGTACGCGGGAGCGAACCCCATCGCCGCGAACCGGTCGACGACTCGCGAAGCGGCTGCCTCCAGCCCCACGCGTGCGCCGCTGCTCTCGTCGCCTTGGCCGGGGTGCTCGAGCGCCCACGCGTGTCCGGCCGCCTCTGCTCGGGTACTCCGCTCGCTCTCGTCCTCCGCCAGGTGGGCGGCCAGGATGCCCGCCAGGGTCTGATAGGCGGTGCCCTCATCGGAGGACGGTGCGGACGCGCGGTACAGCAGGCGAGGCCGGCCGGGTCGCCCGACAGCATCCGGGCTCGAGACCACCAGGCCGGCGGTTGCGAGCACCGAGAGGTGGAACCGCACCGTAGTGACGTGCAGATCAAGGGCGTGGGCAAGGTTGCCGGCGTCCATCGCTCCGCGCCGTTGCAGTAGCTCGATCATCTCGCGGCGACTGCGCACCGCCAGTGCCTCGTGCCGGGACAGCCGGCGGTGCGACGGCGACAAGGGGGGGACTAACTCCGCAGCGGATAGGAAGCGACGAGTGGGGTGTCGGAACCGGTAGGACCGAGCTTAGCCGCGCCGCCCGGGGAGTCGAGGACACCATGCGATGGGTGAGCCATCGTGAAGAACGTGGCGTTGTCGGCGGTGAACTCCGACCAGGGGGCGGGCACGTCGTCCTCGTAGAAGATCGCCTCCACCGGGCACACCGGCTCGCAGGCTCCGCAGTCGACGCACTCGTCGGGGTGGATGTACAGGGCCCGGTCACCCTCATAGATGCAGTCGACCGGGCACTCCTCCACGCAGGCCCGGTCGACGATGTCGATGCACGGCTCCGCGATGACGTACGTCATGGCACCTTTGCTTCCTCATTTGAAAGGACCGTCATCATTCTTACAGTACCCCCGAGTCGGTCCGCAACTGGCACGGGCTCCGAACCGCCTTCCTGCACCGCACAAGGGGGGAACGAGGCGACATGCCCGGCTAGACGTAGACCCCCCCGCCCGCTAGTTTAGAGGAGCGATGTCCGGCAAACGTCCGAGCCCAACGTCGGCGTAGGCCGCCCGTGGGACCGGCCCGAGAGGGTCCCCTCGGTGATAGCACGGTCAGAATCAGCACACTCGGTATCAACACATGGGAATCGGCATGAGACGTCGACGATGGACGAGCACCGAGAGACCGGCACCGCCGCCAGGGCAGCTGCGGTGGTGGACGGTATGCCGCCTTGAGGAGCTTGGAACGGAAACGGCGCGGCATGTCGACGCCGATGGCCATCGGATCTGCCTGGCCAGCAGTCAGGGCCTTGTCCACGCCCTGCTCGATGAGTGCAGCCACGGTCAGGTCGCGCTCTCCGACGGGGAGGTGGACGACGGCTTCATCGAATGCTGGTTGCACGGTTCCCGCTTCGAGCTGACCACCGGCGCCCCCACCGGGCCGCCCGCAACCCGACGCGTACCCGTCTATCCAACGCGGGTCGTCTCCGGTACCGTCCAAGTCGGCCTCGCCCCATGAGCAGGAGCCCGCGTCGAACGCCACCAGACCCCCTTGATGTCGCCGAGAGTGTGCCGTGACTCAAGTTCTCCAGCCGCCGCTGATCGCCACGGAACGGCGCGGTGCTGTCGAGCCGGGTAGCCGGATCTGGCGCTGGATCACCACCACCGACCACAAGGTGATCGGCTACCTCTACCTGATCACCTCGTTCGGCTTTTTCCTGGCCGCCGGTCTGATGGCCATGCTGATGCGGGCCGAACTCGCCCGGCCGGGTCTGCAGTTTTTCTCCGACGAGCAGTACAACCAGCTGTTCACCATGCACGGCACGATCATGCTGCTGTTCTTCGCCACGCCGTTGTTCGCCGGTTTCACCAACTTCATCATGCCGCTGCAGATCGGCGCGCCGGACGTGGCGTTTCCCCGGCTCAACGCGCTGTCCTACTGGCTGTACCTTTTCGGTGGGCTCATCCTGATAAGCGGCTTCCTCACCCCGGGCGGCGCGGCCGACTTCGGCTGGTTCGCCTACACCCCGCTGTCCGATGTGGTGCACTCCCCCGGGGCCGGGGCGGACCTGTGGATCATCGGGGTGACACTGAGCGGATTCGGCACGATCCTCGGTTCGGTGAACTTCATCACCACGGTGTTCACCCTGCGGGCCCCCGGCATGACGATGTTCCGCTTGCCGATCTTCACGTGGAACGTGCTCGTCACCTCGCTGCTCGTGATCCTGGTTTTCCCGGTGCTCGCGGCCGCCGCGTTGGCCCTGCTGGCCGACCGCAAGTTCGGGGCGCACGTCTACGACCCGGCGAACGGCGGGCCGATCCTGTGGCAGCACCTGTTCTGGTTCTTCGGCCATCCCGAGGTCTACATCATCGCCATCCCATTCTTCGGCATCGTCTCCGAGGTGCTGCCGGTCTTCTCCCGCAAGCCGATCTTCGGGTACAAGGGCCTGGTCTTCGCCACCATCTCGATCGCCGCGCTGTCCATGGCGGTGTGGGCGCACCACATGTTCGCCACCGGCGCCGTCCTGCTGCCGTTCTTCTCCTTTCTGTCCTTCCTGATCGCGGTGCCGACGGGGGTGAAGTTCTTCAACTGGATCGGCACGATGTGGCGCGGGCAACTCACCTTCGAGACACCGATGATGTTCGCCCTCGGCTTCCTGCTGACCTTCCTGCTCGGCGGGCTGAGCGGCGTCCTGCTCGCCTCACCACCGATCGACTTCCACGTCACCGACTCCTACTTCGTGGTCGCCCACTTCCACTACGTCGTGTTCGGCACCGTGGTGTTCTCAATGTTCTCCGGCTTCTACTTCTGGTGGCCGAAGATGACCGGGCGGATGCTGGACGAAACCCTCGGGAAGATTCACTTCTGGACGTTGTTCATCGGCTTCCACCTGACGTTCCTCGTCCAGCATTGGCTCGGCATCGAGGGCATGCCGCGGCGGTACGCCGACTATCCGGCCAGTGCGGGCTTTACCGTGCTCAACGAGGTTTCCACGATCGGCTCGTTCATCCTCGGTGCGTCCACGGTGTTCTTCCTATACAACGTGTGGAAGACCGCCCGGCGCGGGCCGATCGTCGTCGGGGATGACCCGTGGGGGTACGGCAACTCCCTGGAGTGGGCGACGTCCTGCCCACCGCCGCGGCACAACTTCCTCTCCCTCCCGCGCATCCGCTCCGAACGCCCAGCATTCGACCTGCACTATCCAGAACTGGCGCATCACCACGATCGCGAGCCGGACCAGCAGTCCGGAGAACCGATGGACCGCTCTTGATCCGCCACGTCGGTTGCCCCGCACCTGCGGTCCCCACCGGGATCGGCGGCTGATCGATCGCGCAATGACCGCCGTCAGATCCGCGCTCCGCTGTCCCGCGGCGCCCGACCCATAGGTGGCCGGGACGCCGGCGCACGAGTCGGGGTGCCCAGCGCCCGGTCCGCTCTGCCGATGCGTGGGGCTCCGCCGCGGGGGACGACCCGCCCGTCCAAGGCGATGGCGAGCGGGGCGGCGGTGAACACCGAGGAGTAGGTACCGATACCGACGCCGATCAGCAGGGCGATGGCGAAGTCGGTGAGGGTATCCCCGCCGAGCAACGCCAGTGCGGCCAGGATGAACAGCGCGCCCATGCCTGTGTTCACCGTGCGTGGGAGGGTCTGCAGGCAGGCGTCGTTCGCCACGGTGGCGAACGACTCACGCCGGCGGACCCGCAGCAATTCACGGATCCGGTCGAAGACGACGACCGAGTCGTTCACCGAGTAGCCGATCACCGTGAGCAGGGCAGCCAGGAACACGCCGTCGATCGGCTTGCCGAGCCAGGCGAAGACGCCGAGCAGGATCGCCACGTCATGCGCCATGGCAAGCACCGCCGCAACGCCGAAGGTCCACTGGAAGCGGAACGCCAGGTAGGTCATCTGCGCCAGCAGCGCGATGCCGAGCGCGAGCACTGCCTTGCGGCGCAGCTCGTCGCCGAGGCTGGGGCCGATCAGCTCGTCGCGGACCAGCTGGGCCTGCCCGCCGCCGAGCCCGCTGAGCGCCCGCTGGACGGCGGCCTTGCCGTCCTCGCTGATTCCGGAGCCGCGAACGCTGATCCCGGCGTCGGACCGTTGGACGATGGTCTGGCTCAGGCCGATCTCGGAGACTGCCCGTCGGGCGTCGTCCGGATCCACCTGCTGGGTCGTCGCGTACTCCACCAGCCGACCGCCGGTGAACTCCACTCCAAAGTTGAGCCCGCGGACCCCGATCCCGGCCAGCGCGATCAGCACGGCTCCCGCCGAGACGACGAGGAAGCGGCGCCGGTACCGCATCAGGTTCGGCCGCCGGGCCAGCAGCGCCAGCCGGACCCGACCGTTCCCGGCGAGACCGGACACGCGTGGCCTGCTACGCAACCAGTGGAGATTGGCAGCCGCTTCCAGCAGCACCCGAGTGAGCACCATCGTGGTGAACATCGAGGCGAGCACGCCCACGGTGAGCGTGACCCCGAATCCGCGGACCGGGCCGGAGGCGAGAAAGAACAGCAGCACAGCGGCAAGCACCGTGGTGACGTTGGAGTCGACGACCGCCGACAGGGCGTTGCGGAAACCCCGGGACACCGCCCGGCGCAGGTTGCCGTTGCTGCCGGCGTACTCTTCCCGAGCCCGCTCGAAGACCAGCACGTTGGCGTCCACGGCCATCCCGATGGCCAGCACGAAACCGGCGATGCCGGGCAGGGTGAGGGTTGCGCCGAGGGCCAGCAGGGCGGCATAACTGATCAGGCCGTAGCCGAGCAACGCGACCGCGGCGATAACGCCGGCGAGGCGGTACACACTGGCGATAAACAGGACCGTCAGCGCGGCACCGAGAGCGGCTGCGGCCACGCTGGCCCGGATGGCGTAGGCCCCCAGGGTCGGGCCGACGGTGCGCTGCTCGATGACCTCCACCGGTACCGGCAACGCACCGGCCCGGATCAGCAAGGCTAGGTCTTTCGACTCGGACTCGGTGAACTGCCCGGTGATCGTGGTGGCGCCGCCGGCGATGCCGACCCGGCAGGCGACATCGGGGGCGACCTGGGGGGAAGAGATCACCTTGTTGTCCAGCACGATGGCCACCCGCCGCGTCGGATCGCCGGGCGGGTTGCAGGCGGCCGCGCCGGTGAGAGAGGCCCATCGGTCACCACCGCCGCGAAACTCGACGCTCACCTGCCAGCCACCGCCGGTTTGGGTGTCCACGGTGGCCGAGGCGTTGGACACGTCGTTGCCGGTGAGCTCCGTCGGCCCGATCCGCACCGGCTGGCCGTTCTCGTCCGAAACCGTCCCCGGCGCCGGGGCGGGGGTGGCACCGGAGCTCGCCGGCGGCTGGGGCGCGGGAGCGGTGAGGACAGGATGGAAGGTGAGTTGGGCGGTGCGCCCGATCACGTCCAGGGCTTCCTTCGGGTCGCTCACCCCCGGCAGCTCAATGATGATCCGGTTGTTGCCGGACCGGATCAGGGCCGGTTCGCTGACGCCGAGCTGATCCACCCGGCGACGCAGCACCTCCAGCGTCCGGTCGGTGACCTCCTTGCTGACTTTCACGGTGGCGCTGTCCTTGGCTTGCAGCACGATCTGCGTGCCACCACGCAAGTCCAAACCCAGCTTCGCCGGGCGGGTGATGACCAGGAAGGAGGCGGTGGCAAGTATGCCGAGTGCCAGCAGCGCCCGGGTCAATGTCGAGCGTGCCAACGGAACCTCCGGCTGGTGGCGCCCCTCACCCAACAGCCGCGCCCGTCTTCGTCCCGAGTACGGACAGCAGCATCCTGCACGACACCCCGCGGGCCAATTCCCACGCGCCCATGCCATCCCCCGTCCAGTCAAGCCCGTACTACGTCGCCGTCGCCTCCATTCTCTCCGGGATCCCGCGGTTGCCGCGATGCCGCATGCCGGTCATGTTGCCCGCGCGAAGTTGCCGGACACCGGCAACACCACACTTCCTCGAAGTCCGAGCCGGCGCCTAGTCCTGTGCAGGGTCGAATCCGGCCGCCGGCGCGGATCGAAGCACGCCACCACCGAAGGTGCGGGCCGGCCGCACGCGGGCAACTGGAGCGCTTCAACTGGTGACCTGTAGGGCGGATGCTGGCCAGTCGAGCAGCCGAGCACCGATTACCGCGGCGTGGAGGGAGAACCGCTGTGCCGGAACGGCCGGGTCGTATCCACTCAGCGTCTTGACCTTGGCCAGCCGATAAGTCACGGTCCGAACGGACATGTGCAGTCGGCGCGCGGTCTCGGTGGCGACCTCGCCGGTGGCGAAGTAGGTCTGCAGGGTCTGCAGGAGCGGCTCGGCGCCACCGCGGGCCGTGGTCAGCGGGTGGAGCACGGCGTGGACCAGGTCGGCGATCGCGGTCTGGTCACGGCTCAGCACCCGGTAGACCAGCAGGTCTCGGGCGTGGATCAGGTCGGTGTCGAGATGGAGACGCTCGGCGAAAGTGAGGGCTTCTCGTGCCTCCTCGTAGGACCGGGCGATCCCGTACACACCGGGGAAGGAACGCCCGGCTGCGACCCGCCACTTACTCCCCTTCCCCAGCCGGCCAAGTTCGGCCCGCAGCAACGTTGTGATCCCCTCGGCACCGCCGTAAGCATCGGCCTCCGATGCCGCGCCGGGGACCAGCACTACCAGCCGGCCTTCTTTGGTGGCGACGAGCACGTCGCGGTCGCCGACCCGGTCGACGATGAGGCGCTCCAGCAGGACCGCGGCCCGGTCCACCTCGGTAACGTCGCCATCTGGTGCAGCCAGCGCAACATGGTGCGGCCGGGATAGGTCCAGGCCAAACGGCTCCGCACGCTGCACCATTCGGGAGACGTCGGCGTCACCACGAAGCAGATCGTCGATGAACTCGCGCCGCAGCGATTCCTCTTGCCGGATCATCTGCCGGCGCGCGGCCTGGTGTCCGTCGACCAGAGCCTCGATGGCATCGTTGAGGACGCGCAACACCGCCTCCGCCGCATCGCGCACTCTGTCACGATCGCGGGACCGCACGACGACAGGCAGTTCCCGCCACAGCCGCCACGCCGCGGACAAGTACAGGTCCACCGCTTGGCCCGCACCCACACCTGCCTCGGCGGCACTGCGGCCAAGTTCTCGGACGGCAGCTAGTTGCCCCCTCTGCGGGCGCCGCCCAGACACAGCAGCGTCGGCGAGCATGGTGAGGTACTCCCCCAACAGCTCGACCGGAGCCCCGGAGGCCGCTGCCGCCGCCTCAGCCACAGCCGAGAGCCACCCGTCCCCCTCCGCTTTCGCGGACCTGCTTTGTGGACGGCGCTTCGGGGTGGGTGTGATCATCGCGGAGCCCTCTCCTGCGACTCGAACGGTTGAGTAGGGCCACAACACGGTCTTCTTGCCGGTGGTCAGCAAAGATACGGCGGGCAAGTTCACCGGTCAATGCCCTACCACGCCGATCACCGGCAAGGCAGGGTAGAGACATCGGTCAGACGCTCCACCGGCCCCAGCCCAGTGAAGTCCACCACCAACCATGGAGGTTCAGGCACCGTCACCGCCTAGAGCTGTGGCCGCCGGTGGTCGGCGAGCGCTATCGGCAGGCGACGCAGCCCACCCCCACCCGCAAGGCGCGCGGTCCACGTACCACCGCGCCCTCTTCTGTTAGGAGGACCATCCATGCCATCGCGGCCCTTTCCGCTCGGAGTACCTACCTCAACCCGTGCCTATCAGAGCGTGCCAAGCCGCCCCCGCAACGAGCTCGCACCCCACCTTCCCGAGCTTCGCGATGCCCTCGAAGAGCAGCGCCGATTCCGTCTCGAGCAGCTCGACCTGATCGGCGAGGTCCCGGAGACCGGCGCCGCAATGGACGCACACGACGAGGTGGCGCTCGCGCTCCACGCCGGTGCCACCGCCGCACTGGTCGACATCGGCAAAGCCCTCCGCCGGATGGACACGGGCGACTACGGCCGATGCCAGCAGTGCGCTGCCGCGATCGCGTTGGAAAGGCTGGAGATCCTCCCAGCCGCACCCCTGTGCATGGACTGCCAGCGGAGGGTCGAGGCCCGCCAGTGGGTGCTCCGCAACAGCAGGTAGCCACAAGCAACGAACCTCCAATACCTCAGTAGCGGCGTGAACGATGCGGCGCAGCCGGCCGGGCTGCGCCGCATCGACTCGACCCGACGGCGATGTCTATCTATCACCTGCACTTCCCTCACAGGACCGCCGATCGACGGCCCGTCGCAGCGCAAAGAGGGCAGCCGCACACGGATAGGAGCGCCAGTCGTCCCCGAGGCCGCCTCAGGCAGCCAGCTGGCACGTGTCACCAATGTCGGCTACCGCAGCCAGCCAGGGCAGCGCCGACTCCCCCGGCCCGGGCGCGGCCAACTCGACCACCCGAACCCGGCCGCCACGGGCCGCCGGATGACGGCGGGCCAGCACCGCCAGCTCCCGGCCCGGACCGACCCCGATCACCGTGCACGGCGGCCCGTCGAGGGCGGCGCTCAACGCGGGCCAGAACAGCACCGGCGTGACGATCTGGTCGGCCCAGAAGGCTGGTGAGGTTGCCTCCCCCGGGCTGACCAGCCGCCCCGTTCGGCTGGAGAAGATCGGCGTCGTTGGCCCCCGCAGCGTCAACCCTGTGAAGGCCCGGCGCAGCGCCGGTACCGCCGTGGCGGCCACCGGGCTGTGAAACGCCTGCCGGGCGCGCACCGGGCGGGCGGCCAGCCCGGCCGCCGCGAGCCGGACAGCGGTTACCGCCAGCGCGTCGGTCGGGCCGGCGACGATGGTCTGCCGGGGCGCGTTGACCGCAGCGACAGCAACCAGACCCCCCGCCCCCCAGGTGGCCAGCAGACCAGCCACCTCGGCGACGGTCGCCGCCACCGCCAGCATCCCGCCCGGTGGTGTCTTTGCCATCGCGGCCGACCTGGCGAGCAGCATCTCACCGGCGGCCGGCAGGTCGAAGACGTCGGCCAGCGCGGCGGCGGCGAGTTCCCCGATGCTGTGCCCGAGCAGGCGGGACAGCGGAACACCCGCGCTGCGTAGCGTCTCGGCCAGCGCGTAGTCGACGGCGAAGAGCAGCGGCTGGGCGCGCGAGGCGTCGTCGAGCGACACCCGAGGGTGCGGGTCGAGCCAATCCGCCCGGACCCGGCGACCCTCGGCGCCCATCGCGGTGAACACTTCGTCCATCGCGGCGGTGAAGACCGGCTCGATGTCGTACAGGCCAGCGGCCATGCCGGGATGCTGCGCGCCCTGACCGGCGAGGAGCAGCAGGACCCGATCCGGGCCGTCGGCCGCGGCGGACGGCACACCCATGGCATGCCCCTTCCCGTAGGACTCCTCGAGCGGCGAATGCGGTCACGGTGGTCGGTCGCACTCGACCGACACTCGAGATCGGCTCGGGGCGTGCTGGCCGGGGATGGCATCCGGCGCCGAATCCCCGCCGTACCGACCTTCGAGCCGGATTCCAGCGCCCGCCCCGACGCTGGGCAACGTGACAGCCAACCACGCACACGTCGCCGCACGAACGTCCCCGCCCCCGCGGGTTGCCATTACCGGGCTGGGAGTGGTCGCCCCCGGCGGCATAGGTACGAAGAACTTCTGGGACCTGCTGACCTCCGGGCGGAGCGCGACTCGCCGGATCACCTTCTTCGACGCCGCGCCCTTCAGGTCCCAGGTGGCCGCGGAATGCGACCTGGATCCGATGGCCGCCGGCTTCACCCCGCGCGAGATCCGCCGAATGGACCGGGCGAGCATGCTCGCCGTGCTCGCCGCCCGGGAATGCCTCGCGGACAGCGGCTTGCCCTTCGCCGAGCTCGATCCGGCCCGGGTCGCGGTCAGCGTCGGCAGTGCGGTGGGCGCGACCACCAGCCTGGAGCGGGAGTACCTCGTGCTCTCCGACACCGGGCGGGAGTGGCTGGTCGATCCGGCCTACGCATCACCGCACCTGTACGACTACTTCACCCCGGGCAGCATCGCGGCCGAGGTGGCCTGGGCGGTCGGCGCCGAGGGCCCGACCGGCATCGTCTCCTCGGGCTGCACCTCGGGGCTGGACTCGGTGGGCTACGCGCACTCGCTGATCGTCGAAGGGAGCGCGGACGTGGTGGTCGCCGGTGCCACGGACGCACCGATCTCCCCGATCGCGGTGGCCTGTTTCGACGCTATCAAGGCAACCACGCCGGAGAACGATGACCCGGCCGGGGCCTCGCGGCCCTTCGACCGAACCCGCAGCGGGTTCGTCCTCGCCGAGGGGGCCGCCATGCTGACGCTGGAGAACTACGACCACGCCCGGCGGCGCGGCGCGCACGTCTACGCGGAGATCACCGGGTACGCGACCCGGTGCAACGCCTTCCACATGACCGGCCTGAAGCCCGACGGCCGGGAGATGGCCGAGGCGATCCGCGCCGCGCTCGACCAGTCACGCCTTCACCCGGAGCACATCGACTACATCAACGCGCACGGCTCCGGTACCAAACAGAACGACCGGCACGAGACCGCGGCCTTCAAGCGGGCGCTGGGTAGCCGGGCCTATGAGGTGCCGGTGAGCTCGATCAAGTCCATGGTCGGCCATTCCCTCGGCGCGATCGGCTCGATCGAGATCGCGGCCTGCGCACTGGCCATCGAGCACGGCGTCGTCCCGCCAACGGCCAACCTGCACCACAGCGACCCCGAGTGCGACCTGGACTACGTGCCGATCACGGCACGCCGGCACCGCAGCGACGCCGTGCTCAGCGTCGGCAGCGGGTTCGGCGGGTTCCAGAGCGCCATGGTGCTACGCCGGGTCGAAGGCGTCCGGCCGTGACCGGCCGTACGGTGGTCACCGGCCTGGGCACGATGGCCCCCAACGGCCTGTCGACACCAGAGTTCTGGGCAGCCACGCTGGCCGGGCGCAGCGGCATCGGCCGGCTAGAGCGCTTCGACGCCGCCGGCTATCCGGCCTCGCTGGCGGGTCAGGTCCGCGGCTTCGACGACGCGCAGGCCATACCTGGACGGCTGTTGCCGCAGACCGACCGGGTCACCCGGCTGGCCCTGGCGGCCACCGACGAGGCGCTCGCCGACGCCGGGCTCACCCCGTCGGAGCTGCCGGAGTACGGGATGGGGGTGGTGACCTCGACCGCCACCGGCGGCTTCGAGTTCACCCACACCGAAATCTCGAAACTGTGGCGGCAGGGCCCGAAGCATGTGAGCGTGTACGAGTCCTTCGCCTGGTTCTATGCGGTGAACACCGGCCAGATCTCGATCCGGCACGGCATGCGGGGTGCCAGCGGGGTGCTGGTGTCCGGACAGGCCGGCGGCCTGGACGCGATCGGCCAGGCCCGCCGTACCGTCCGCGGTGGCGCTCAGCTCTCGGTCACCGGTGGGTTCGAGTCCTCGCTGGACCCGTGGGGTTGGGTCTGCCACCTGGCCAGTGGACGGGTCAACCGGACCGCGGACGCGGCGCAGGCCTTCCGGCCCTTCGACAAGGCCGCGGCCGGCTCAGTGCCCGGCGAGGGCGGTGCCATCGTCATCCTGGAAGACGAGGAGTCCGCCCGCCGCCGGGGCGCGCCGAGGCGGTACGGCGAGGTCGCCGGCTACGCCGCCACGTTCGACCCGGCGCCGACCGTGGACCGCCCACCCGGCATGGCCCGGGCCGCCCGGCTGGCGCTCGCCGATGCCGGCATCGCGCCGGAACAGGTCGACGTGGTCTTCGCCGACGCCGCCGGCGACGCCGAATCGGACCGGCTGGAGGCCGCGGCGATCTGCCAGGTGTTCGGACCGCACGCCGTTCCGGTCACCGCACCGAAGAGCCTTCTCGGGCGATTGTGCGCCGGCGGCGCGCCCTGCGACGTGGTGGCCGCGCTGCTGGCGATGCGCGACGGCGTCATCCCGCCGACCTTTCACACCGAAGACGTACCGCCGGACTACGCCCTCGACCTGGTCCGCGGCGATGCCCGCGTACTGCCGGTCCGGACCGCGCTGGTCCTGGCCCGCGGGATCGGCGGGTTCAACTCCGCGGTGGTGCTGCGCAGCCTCGATTGACCGACCCGAACCCGCCGTACCGCTACGAAGGAGCGTCGCCGCTATGACAGTTCTCGACGTCGAACGCCCAGCACTTTCCACCGCCGCACCGGCCGCCGGCAACGTCGCCGCTTCGCACGCCACCCGGGCGGAACGCGGCCGGCAGCTGCACGCCGACGTTGTCGGGGCGCTCACCGAAGCCGGGTTCGCCCGGCACTTCGTTCCGACCCGTTGGGGTGGGCGCGCCGGCGGCTTCGCCGAAGCGGGACAGGCGATCGCCACCGTCGGTGAGAGCTGCCTGTCCGCCGCCTGGTGCGGCCTCATCTATGCCACGTCCGCGCGGATGGCTGCGCTGCTGCCGCCCGCCGGGCAGGCCGCGGTCTGGTCGGACTCCCCCGACGTGGCGATCGCCGCCGGCCTGGTGCCGGGCGGGGTGGCCACCGAGGCGGCGGGCGGCTGGCTGCTGAGCGGCACCTGGCGACCGGTCAGTGGCGTCGCCTTCGCCGAATGGGTGCTGCTGTGCGCGCCGGTAGCCGGCGGCGACCCTGGCCAGCTGTCCTTCTTCGCGGTGCCCCGTGTCGACGTCGAGGTCGCCGACACCTGGGACACGGTCGGGATGCGGGGCACCGGCAGCAATTCCGTGGTGGTCTCGGCGGCCTTCGTCCCCACATCCCGGATGTTCCGGCAGGCCACGCTGCTGCACGGCTCGACCGATCCCGAGCTGGCCGACTGCCACCGCGCACCGCTGCTGGCCGTCGCGCCGCCGCTGTTCCTCACCCCGACCCTTGGCGCCGCACGCGGTGCCCTGGCGGCCTGGACCGAGGCTGTGGCGGCCCGGAAGGCGCCGGCCACGGCGTACGACGCACAGGTCCTCGCCCACACCGCTACCGAGATCGACGCCGTCGACCTGCTGCTGCGTCGGGCGCTGGACGGCGCCGACGGCGGGCGGGTCACCGCCGCGCTGGCCGCCCGCAACGCCCGGGACGCCGGCTACGGCGCGCAGCTGCTGGTCGGCGCCGTCGACCGGCTGTTCCAGGCCGGGGGGGCGGCGGCGCAGCAGTCGGAAAACATCCTGTCCCGAATCTGGCGCGACGTCCACTGCGCGACCTCGCACGCCGCGCTGCGGATGGACCGGGCCGCCCAGCATCACGCTAGAGCGGTGTGGGGTCCCTCGGCGCAGTAACCGAGTGCGCCGGCACGCCTACCCGGCCACGGCGCGAACCCGGGTATCGGTGAGCCCGGCGCAGTCCCACTGGTCACCGACATCGAGGCTGGCGTCGGCGGCGAGGATGGCTCGCTGCAGGCGGTGCAGCCACGGTGACGGCTCCAGGCCGATTTCCTCCAGCATCGCCGTGCGCAGCCGGCGGAAGGCGTGCAGGGCCTCGGCCCGGCGGCCACACCGGTGCAGGGCCAGCATGAGGTGCCCATGCACGCTTTCGTTGGTCAGGTCGCTGAGCGCCAGCCCGGACAACTCCTCGGCCGCGGCGTGATGGCGGCCGACGGCCAGGTCGATGGAGATGCGCCGTTCCAGGGCCGAGCGGCGCAGCTGCTCCAGCCGCAGCACCTCGGCTTCCAGCACCGGCCCCTGCGACACATCGATCAGCGCATCGCCGCGCCACAGGTCGAGCGCCTGCTGGAGCAGCTCGGCGGCCTCGGACAGCTCGCCGCCCTTCGCCTTGGCGCTTCCGGCGCAGATCAGGCGGTCGAAGTCTGCGACATCACTGCGCAGCTGGCCGGCGGTGAGCAGGTAACCGGTACCGCAACGGCGCAGAACCCGCTTCGCCATCGCCGCGTCGCCACCCCCGGCCGGTGTACCGGCGATCGCGTTGCGCAGCTGCATCACGTAGGTCTGCAGCGTGGTCGACGCGCTTCGTGGCGGGTCGTCGTCCCACAACTCCTCGCTGATCCGCGCCGTGGTGACGACGGAGTCCACGTTGAGGGCGAGCAGCGCAAGGAGCCGGCGGGTCTTGCGCGCCGTGGGTACGATCGAGCAGCCCGACATCGACACGTCGAGTGGGCCGAGCACGGAAACCTCGAGGGTTTCCGCCGGGCGGTCCCCGGTCTCGCCGGTAACCACCTGCAATCCCTGATACCTGCTGTGCGCTGGGCTCATCGCATACTCCTGTTTTCGGTCCGGTGGGACACCTGGCCCGAGTTGGGCCCGGCACGGCTTCGAGTGGTTCTCCGCTGTGCCTCTGCCGTACTGAAGGGGTCGGGCTGCGGCTGATACCACCGCCGTCGCGGCTCCGGGGCGATCGCCGTCTCCGGCGGCTTGACGTATCAGGGCACCGGCGCCGCGCTCGTGCAGGTGTCCTGCTTAAGGAGCCCCCCGTGAGACTCTTTCCGCCGCCCGAGCCACCTTCGCCGAGCCGCCATCGGCGCCAGCGCCCACCGCGACGGCGCGGCCTCGTGCTGTCAGCGACCGCCGGTACCGGCCTCGCCGGCGTCATCGTCGCGGTGCTGGTCGCGACCGGCAGCGGAGGTGCGCAGGGCAACACCGGTGCCGGCAAGACCGGCG
Organism: uncultured Actinomycetota bacterium; assembly: GCA_963814355.1. Taxonomy (GTDB): domain Bacteria; phylum Actinomycetota; class Actinomycetes; order JADGOV01; family JADGOV01; genus JADGOV01. Next base: position 784,803 of record CAWFCZ010000018.1, read on the forward strand.
CAGGCAAGGTCTGCCCGGGCGAGGGGAACCTGCGGGTCAGTGTCGCTCCCGAAATCGCCCCGGCGGTGACCGCGGCCGCCCGGGTACGTGATCAGGCGGCCGGCGAGCGCTGCCAACGGATCGTTGTGACCGCCGCGTCGCCCTCGACCGTGCTCGCGGGGCTGCGCGGGACCCGACCGGTTCGGCCGGATGTGTGGATCCCGGACTCGTCCATCTGGATCCCGCGGGCCGCCGGTCTGGACCGTGCCACGGGCGCCCCTTCCATCGCCTCCTCGCCGGTCGTGGTCGCCGTTTCCGCGTCGGTGGCCCGCCACCACGGCTGGCCCGCCGAACCACTGCGCCTGGCTGAACTCGCCGACGCGGTGCGGCTGGGCCTCGCCAAGCCGACGGAGTCCGCTGCCTCGGTGGGAGCCGTTCTCGGGCTGCAAGCCGCCCTTCGGTCCCGGGGGCCTGCCGCCCTCGCGAGCGCCTTCCGGCGGGCACTGACCGGCCTGCCGACGGACCCCACCCGCTCACTCGCGACGCTCGCCGGGACTACCCCGATCGCGGTCACGACCAGCGAACAAGCCGTGTGGTCGACCAACACCGCTGCTGGCGCGACCCGGGTGGTGGCCGGCTACCTCCCGGGGGACGGCATGAGTCTCGACTACCCCTTCGTGGTGCTGACCCCCGCGGCGGGCACGCGAAGCCTGGCCGCCTCCTTGTTGGCATCGCTGCAACACGGCGTCGGTCATGACCGGCTGGTGGCCTCGGGTTTCCGGGTCTCTGCCGGCCACGGTCCGATGCTGCGCGCCGAAGTCGGCGTCGACCCCATGGCGACGCCAGCCGTTGCGGTGCCGAACGCGACAACTGTCACCCAAGCCGTACGCACACTTCGCCTTATAGACCTGGACTCCCGCCTGCTGGCGGTCATCGACGTGTCCGGATCCATGGGCACCCCGGTGCCGGGCGCCGGAGGTGCGACCCGGCTCGACCTGGTCAGCGCGGCCGCCACCCGAGGGCTCTCCTTGTACCCGGATGAGGCTGACATCGGGTTGTGGGTCTTCGCCACCGACCTGACACCGACGACCGACTACCGCGAGGTGGTACCGATCGGTCCGCTCGGCACCCGACCGGACGGGGTTACCGGCCGGGAACGGCTGGTGCAGGGGCTCGGCGCGGTCCGACGCACGTCCGGAGACACCGGGCTGTACGACACCACGCTGGCCGCAGTACGGGAGGTCCGTCGAGGCTGGGATCCGGACCGGGCCAACTCCGTGGTGCTGCTCACCGACGGCAAGAACGACGACAGCTCCGGCATCGGCCTTTCCGAGCTGCTGCGCACGCTGCGGCGGGAGAACTCTGGTGACCGTCCCGTGCCGGTCATCACGATCGCCTACGGAGCGGGCAGCGACGCCGCGGCACTACGTGCGATCAGCACGGCGACCGGTGGCCGGCTCTACCTCGCGCCGGACGCCAGGGCGATCAACCAGGTGTTCCTCGACGCCATCGGCCGCCGGGGCTGCTCGTCGGCCACCTGCTGATCCACGGACCAGTGGGTGACAAGGGTGACATGTCGATAACGGCGTGTCGCGGCCGGCGGAGAGCATGAACCTGTCCGGCGCGGACATGGCGACTATGTTCGACGAGCCGCTCAACGTGGGACAGGCCAACTACAACCCGCTGTTCCGGTACGGCTACGGCCTCCGGACCAGGCCGACCGGCTGATCCGTCGGCCCGGCCAGTGGCCCGGCCGCGCTCAGGTGGCGTCCGGGTCGTAGGGCGGGATCTCCCCCGGCCGCAGCGCCCGTGCGGCCGATCGGGATTCGACCGCGCCGTCGTCGGAACCGTCGTCGGAGAGCAGATGCTTCTCCACGAACCGGCGCGGGGATAGGTCGGTCAGGTCGAGATCGGCCATCTCGGGGCCGAGTTCGGCCTTCATGTCCGCGGTCGCGCTCTGGGCCATGGCGCGGATCTTGCGCAGCATCTTGCCGGCGTCCGCAGCCGCCTTCGGCAGCCGCTCGGGGCCGAAGACGAACAGTGCGAGCACGATGAGGAAGGCGATCTCACCCCAGCCCAGATTGTTGAACACGCTCGCCTGCTCTCCCCGCTCGGCTCCGGCTTCAGCGTACGGCTCAGCGGCTGTCCCGGCCGAGCAGAACGGGAACCGTCGCTTCCTTGCCGCCACGGACGTAGGTGACCTTCGCCGATTCGCCGACCCGATGCTTGCGTACCAGGACGATCAACTCATCCACGCTGGCGATCGGTTCCGAGTCGACGGCCGTGATGATGTCGTTCTTCCTGATCCCGGCCTTTTCCGCGCCGCCTCCCGACGTGACCGCAATCACCAGCGCCCCCGGCCGCCCGCCCGGGATCCCCTTGGCCCGCTCGGTGTCGACGCTCTGCGCGGACACGCCGATTACCGGGTGGGTGGCGTGCCCGGTGGAGATGAGTTCCCCGGCGATGGACCGCGCCTGGTCGATCGGGATCGCGAAGCCCACCCCGATGTTGCCGCCCTGACCGCCGAGGGTGGAGCCCCCGAGGGTGGCGATTGCCGAATTGATGCCGACGACCGCGCCGGCGCCGTCGACCAGCGGGCCGCCGGAGTTGCCCGGATTGATCGCCGCGTCGGTCTGGATGGCGTCGATGACCACCTGCTGGGCGCTCCCCGCACCACTCGTCGGCACCGGGCGGTCCTTCGCGCTGACGATGCCGGAGGTGACGGTGCCGGTGAGGCCGAGCGGGCTACCGATGGCCACCACCAGATCGCCGACCTGCAGGCCGGCGGAACTGCCGAGGTCCGCCTTGCGCAGCCCCTTGACGCCCTGCGCCTTGATCACGGCCAGATCGGACTGCGGGTCGGTCCCGACCACCGTCGCTCGAACCGACTCCTTCGCGTAGAAGACGACGGTGATGCTCCCGCCGCCGGTAGCCGCCGAGACCACATGATTGTTGGTCAGGATGTAGCCGTCGGAGGTCAGGATCACCCCGGACCCGGTGTCACCGGAACCGCCGTTGCGCACGTCGATGGACACCACGCTGGGCAGCACCTTGACGGCGATCGCCGACACCGAGCCGGCAGCGCGGGCGACCGGCTGCGGGTTCACCGTCTGACCGAGGTCCACGGTTCGGTGCGGGTTTTCCGCGCCGTTACCGGTGAGGGCTGACCCGACCACGCCTCCGACCACGCCGGCCAGGAGCGCGACGGTGAGCAGCAAGGCGAACAGTCGCCCGCGACTCAAGCCCCGTGCTCGGGGCGGGGCGACGGCACCGAACGTGTCGTGCGGCGGTACCTCGGCCGGTTGCGGCCACCCGGCGCCGCTCGCGCCAGAGCCGGTGAGGCCCGAGCCGGCGCTGGCGGCTTCCGAGCCACCGAACCCCGTCCCGCGGCCGACCTGGGTCCCGGGCGGCGCCCAAACGTCGCCGGCGGGATGGGACCACCAGGCCGTGGCCGGTACCGGCTCGGTAGGCCGCTCGTCGCTCATCGCGTCGAGGATACGGCCAGGCGGTGCGACGATAGGGTTCCGGTTGTGAATGCGGCGACCTCGGAGTATGCGGCCAACTATCTCGTTGAAGACGATGTGCTGACTCGGGCGCGCGGCCGATCGACCGAGGTCACCGCACCGCCGATCGATGCCTCCGGTGGGGCGGTGCTGCGCGTCCTGGCCGCCGCGCTGGACGCCCGGGCAGTGGTGGAACTCGGCACTGGCTGCGGCGTCTCAGGAATCTGGTTGCTGCGCGGGATGGCCGCCGACGGCGTACTGACCAGCATCGACGTCGAGCCGGAGCACCACCGCCTCGCCCGCCGGAGCTTCACCGAGGCGGGGTTCCCGACGAGTCGGGTACGTCTGATCACCGGTCGGGCGCTAGACGTGCTGCCCCGGCTCACCGACGGCGGGTACGACCTGGTGTTCTGCGACGCCGTGAAGTCGGAATATCCGGACTACCTTGGCGAGGCGCTGCGTCTGTTGCGGCCGGGCGGTGTGGTCGCCTTCGACAACGCGCTGTGGCACGACCGGGCCGCTGATCTCAGCCACGACGACCCGGACACCCGCGGCGTACGGGAGGTGGCCCGCCTGGTCCGCGAGGACGAGGCCCTGGTCCCCAGTCTGCTGCCGGTCGGCGACGGCTTGCTGGTCGCCGCGCTACGCAAGAGCTGAGCTCTACCAAGATGAGTTCGATGGACACCCGACGTCGTAGGGATAGGTGGACCCGTCCAGTTCGAGACTTTGCACAGCGCAATCACTCGGGAGGTTCGCGGTGCCGGACACAACGTGCCACATGTCGATCTCTCTGGACGGCTTCGTCGCCGGGCCGGACCAGAGCCGCGAGGACCCCCTGGGCAAGCGCGGGCGGGAGCTGCACGGATGGCACATCGATGATCCGCGAGCCAACGATGCCGACAAGATCGCGAACGAGTGGCTCATGCGCCCACGGGGCGCGTATGTGATGGGTCGGAACATGTTCGGCCCGATCCGCGGAGACTGGGACGAAGTATGGACCGGGTGGTGGGGCTCCGAACCGCCGTATCACGCGCCTGTCTTCGTGTTGACCCATCACGGACATGACGCAATCCCAATGGACGGCGGGACGACCTTCTACTTCGTCACCGAGGGCTTCGACGCGGCCTACTCCGCAGCCTGCCAGGCCGCCGGGGACAACGGCGTGGACATCGCCGGCGGAGCCTCGACCGTCCGACAGGCACTGAGCGCCGAAGTGATCGACGAGCTCACCCTCGACATCGCACCCGTCCTGCTCGGTTCGGGCGAACGCATCTTCGACGGGGTTGAATCTTTCGGCTTCCAACCCACCGAGGTGCTTCACTCACCGCTGGTCACCCACATCCGCTATCGCCGCGTCAGCTAACCCCACGGGGCTGCGAGCCCCCACGGCAGCAGATGAGTCACCCTGTGTAACTGGCATTACCGCTCACTCGCGGCAATTCGGATATCTGCTTCACGGATCCCGACCGCAGCTACCCTCCCGCAGCGAACCAGTCGCGGTCAGGCTGCGTACCGCGAGGATCAGCCATCGGCACTTCAGCTGAGTCGACCACCTCGACCTGCTCCTCTGGTGGGACCCGTGCGTCGTGCTCCAACTCCTGCAGGGAGATCTTGTACTCGCGCTCACGAGGCATAGGGACAGGATGCTCCCTGAACCCAGGGACTGGCTGGTTCCGTATGTGTGAGACACAGGTGGTCGTTCGAGACGCCGGCCTGCTTGCCGCCGCGGCTGGCCGGCCACACAGCAGCGTCTTCGGCCACGACGCCTATCCCTCGTTGCCGGAGAAGGCTGCCGCCCTGTTGCACTCGCTGGCCCGCAATCACACCCTTCTCGGCGGTAACAAGCGGCTGGCATGGCGGCAACTCGGGTGTTCTGCCTCTCCACCTCAAGGCGATGCTGACGGTCGAGGTCGGCCACCGAAGCTGCCGACGCGCCCTCAGCTGCCGCACGGTGCTCGCACCAGATCTTACTGTGACGCCTCCCCGGGCCGGCTGCGGGCGGCGCGCCAGGGCAGCAGGCGGCTCTCATTGGCGGCGTAGATGTCGCGCATACGACCCGGATCGGGTGGCTCCTCAGCGGTCAGGACGGCGCCGACGTCCCAGGAAGGCGAGGGCGGGACGGCGGGGGACATCTCCGTGCTCTCCACATGGTCGCGGCCGCGCAGGTCTCGTGGTTGTCCGCAGCCCTCCGGGAACGCGGCCCCGAGCGGGTCACCAACCCACGTCAAGCGAGACCGCGACCCGCGCGCGGCCCTGTGCTGGGTCGCGCCTCTATGGTGGGCTGGTGGCGTCGGCCAAGCAGATCCAAGTCACCTTCGACTGCGCAGAACCTGAGCGCGTCGCTCTTTTCTGGTGCGAGGTCTTGGGGTACGTCGTACCGCCGCCGCCGGAGGGGTTTGCTACGTGGGACGATTTCGATCGCGCGCTGCCGCCTGAGCATCAGGGTTCAGCATTCGCGTGCGTTGACCCCTCGGGCGTGGGCCCGCGACTGTTCTTCCAGCGCGTTCCCGAAGGCAAGGTCGTGAAGAATCGGCTGCATCTTGACGTGCGCGTCGGCACCGGGCTCGTGGGTGAAGAGCGCCTGGCCGCCCTTGAGGCCGAATGTGCACGACTGGTCGCGCGCGGCGCGGTTCGCGTGCGACTACTGCCTGCCGATGACCAAGACGAGTCGTGCCTGGTGATGCAGGACATCGAGGGCAACGAGTTCTGTCTCGACTGAGTCCCGGCGAACGCGACCACGCCGCCGGACTTCGTGCTGCTACAGCTCCTCCCACCTCGCCGGATCGCGCCGCTGCTGCGCAACGCGGCCGGCCCGGATAGACCGCCACGCCGCCACCCACCGCCTGCGACGTCTCGCGGTGCTCGGCGCGGTCCTGGACGCGCCTCGTGGGCTTGTTCAGACTTAGACGGTCGACGGCGCGGGCTCGGCGCAAAGGGCGGTACGCATCGCCGCCTTGAGCGCCACCGCCGCCTCGCCGGGCGCGTCGGCGAAGCAGCGGGAACGGCGCCAGGCGACGTGCCCGTCCGGTCGGACCAGGACAGCGCTGCCAGCCCGGACGCCGTAGAGCTCGGCCCAGCCGGGCGCCTCGATTCGGTGGAAGCGCAATGGGGTGGCGGGGTCGGCGCCGACCATACGCGCCGCGTCCGCCCAGCCGGCGCCCGTGTCGGAGAGCAGGACGAAATCGTGGCCGAACAGGTCGAGCGTGGATCGGCGCCGCCCGGCGTCCAGCCACAGGTGCGGGGCGCGGCAGCCCGGGGAGGCGCGCGGGGTGTAGTCCGAGCCGGGGGCGTCGGGGTCGGGACCGGTCGGGTCATCGTTCACGATGGCGCCCGACACGTACCGGTAGCCCATGTCGATCTGACGCATCGAGCGCGAGGGCCGCGCCTGCGGCCGGCCCGCGAAAGTCTCCTCGCGCCCGCCGTCCGCGTCGAGAAGGGTGGCGACGACCAGGTCGGGGTGCGCCTGCAACCCCGTAAGCGCCATGCCCTGCCGCACGATCGCGCCCGGCCGGCCGGCGGCGTGAGCGCGCAACTGCTCCTCGAAGACGTCCTGTGCTACGGCGAGCCCTTCGCAGGGGCTGACGTCGTCATCGACGGCCGCGCTGATCCGCTCACTGCGCGCTGGTAGGGCGCTCAACACGGAGTGCCACCGTACGCCCGGCGTGATCGGCAGCCCGACGGCCCGCAGGGCGTCCTCCACGCCGCAGCTTCGGGCGATCTCCATCGCCCGGGCATGGACACCGCGGGCCCGCGGCAGCGTCGAGGGACTCGTCCGCTTGTCGACCAGCACTGACGCGATCCCGTGTCCGGCAAGCAGCAGGGAGAGGGTGAGGCCGGCGGGGCCGCCGCCCACGATGAGGACGGGTGTCGTCGCGGGCAAGGGGTTCATGGCCAGCCACCTCAATCATAGTGAAGCTATGGCTATGAGAGTGCTACTCTGGCGTGTGGCTGTCAAGACCGGCCCCACGCATCGGCAGCGCCAAGCGGCCGCGACCCGCCGTCAGATCGCCGCGGCCGCCAGGCAGGTGTTCGCCGAACGCGGCTACGTGGCCACAACCATCGCGGCGATCTCAGAGCGGGCCGACATCCCGCTCCAGACCGTCTACTCCGCGCTGGGCAGCAAGGCGCGCATCCTGCAGGAGGTCACTCGCCTGGCGACCGAGCCGCTCGCCGTGACCGAAACGTGGGAGCAGGCGCGCGCCGGAACTCCCGAGGAGGGGTTGCGGATCAGCGCCGGCCTGCAGCGGCGCCAGTACGAGCAGATGTACGACGTGGTGATGACCCACGTCGAGGGCGCCCGCGTCGACGCGGACATCGCGAGGATCACCGCCGGCATCCTCGCCAACCGCGAACGCGGCTTCGGGGCATACCTGGAGTCCATCGCAGCGCTCCTGCGGCCAGGAATGGACGCCGCCCGCGCGCTGGACATCTACCTCACCCTCGTGCTGCCCGAGGTCTACCGGTCGCTCGTGCTCGAGCGCGGCTGGACCCCGGCAGAGTACGAAGCCTGGCTGGGGGACCAGCTCGTTCACCAGCTGCTGGGCTAGGGCGCAGACCCGAAGGGCGCACGTGCCACGCACCGGGTCGAGGTCCATGAGTCAGGTCTCACCGCCGCCTCAGCCCTTGCGTGTGAGTCCCGGCAGCGAGCGCTTGCGGACTGCTCCAGTGTCGGCTAACGTACAACAACGTGGTTGTACGTTCATTGGGAGGGGCCGACGCGGACCGGATCTTTGCCGCCCTCGCCGACGCTACCCGACGCGACATTCTCGAGCGGGTCCTACGACAGGAAGCATCGGTCTCGGTCCTTGCCGAGAACTACCCGATGTCCTTCGCCGCGGTGCAGCGCCATGTCGCCGTACTCGAGCGAGCCGGGTTGGTCGGCAAGGAGCGCCGCGGCCGCGAGCGGCTCGTGCGAGGCGATGTCGACACCACGCGGGCGGCCGCCCGGCTGTTCGAGCAGTACGAGGACATCTGGCGCGATCGCATCGGTCGCCTCGATGGCCTCCTCGCCCAACCAGCAGAAGGAGACGAGCAATGCCGGTAGTGAGCAGCACGCAGGACCGTGCCACCCTGACGTTCGTGGTCGTGGCAGAGTTCGCCGCACCGCCGTCACGGGTGTGGCAGGTCTGGGCCGACCCCCGGCAACTGGAGCGCTGGTGGGGCCCGCCCACGTGGCCCGCCACGTTCGAGCAGCACGAGATCGCGCCCGGCGGTGAAGCCCGTTACTACATGACCGGCCCCGCCGGGGAGAAGGCGCGTGGCTGGTGGCGCTTCCTCGCGGTGGAGGAACCCCACGCTCTCGAATTCGAAGACGGCTTCTCTGACGAGTCGGGCGTACCGGACTCACAGATGCCGACGATCCACGCTTGGGTCGGCCTCGAGGCAACCGCTACGGGCACCCGAATGACGGTCACGTCTCGGTTCGCCACGGCCGAGCAGATGGACCGGCTCGTCCAGATGGGCATGGTGGAGGGCATGAACCAGGCAATGGGCCAGATCGACGACCTGCTCATAGCGACCTGAACCATCCACCCAGGTCGACAAATGCCGCCCGAGCGACGCAGCGCAGCGCCACTACCAACGTTGTGCGCCGCGTATTGACCAGCGCGGCCTACCCGACAAAGGAAAATCGATGCAGAACGTGATGGTGGACTTCATCATGTCCCTCGATGGCTACGGGGCCGCCGAGGGCTGGCCCGGCTACTGGGGCATGGAAGGGCCCGAGTACCTGGGATGGCTCGATGAGCAGGAGGAGCACACGGCCCTCATGGGAGCGACGACCTACCGGCTGATGTCCGGGTTCGCCGCGCAGCTGCCCGAGGAGCCGAGCATGGCGGGACTGACCGCGATGCCGAAGGTGGTGTTCTCCTCAACTCTGGAGGCGCCACTGTCGTGGGCCAACACAGAGTTGGTTCACGGTGACGCGGTGGAGACCGTGCGGTCGATGAAGGTGAAGGCCAGCCGCCCGATGCGCACGATCGGCAGCCTCGCGCTCAGCCGGTGGCTTCTCCAGGCCGGCCTGGTGGATCGCTACCGGGTCGTCGTCTTCCCCGTCATCACTGGCGCCACCGGCCGTGACCGCATCTTCGACGCGTACCCCGATGTCGGCCTCGAGCTCGTGGACCACCGCACCTTTGACGGCAGGTTGCAGATGCTCGAGTACGTCCCCAGAGTTCTCGATGCCCCGCCTGGCGCGCCAAACGCCTGAGGAAGATCCTCGTACCGTCATGCGCGAGGACCCAAGCCACGTCCAGGGCCGGTGGAAGGAAAAGGCCGTCTTCCGTCCACGGCAAAAGCGCCCGGCCAGGGACGTCCGACGACACCGAGGTGACCGGTGACCCCGAAGATCGACTACAGGCGCGACCTAGAGTGCTACAAGGCCAGGCGCGACACGCCGCAGGTCGTAACGGTGCCCGACCTCCAGTACCTAATGATCGACGGTCACGGCGACCCGAACACCTCGGCGTTCGCTGAGGCGGCCGCGACGCTTTACCCCGTCGCCTACACGCTCAAGTTCGCCAGCAAGAAGGCCCTCGACCGCGACTACGTTGTCATGCCACTGGAGGGGCTGTGGTGGGCCGACCATATGGAGTCCTTCACCGACGCTCGCGACAAGGCGCAGTGGGACTGGACTCTTATGATCATGGTGCCGGACTGGATCACGAAGGACATGTTCGCCGCGGCCGTCGAACAGGTCGCGATGAAGGACCGCGCCGCCCGCCCCGCCGACGTGCGGCTGGAGACCCTTAGCGAAGGCCTCTGCGTCCAGGCCCTTCACATCGGCGCATATGACGACGAAGCCGATCTGCTTGAGCGGATGCACCGAGAGTTCATCCCCGGCCAAGGTCTCAAGATGGTCGGCAAGCACCACGAGATCTATTTGAGCGACGCGCGCAGGGTCGATGCAGCCAGGCTCAAGACGATCCTGCGTCAGCCCGTCGCTGCTGGATAAGGGCTGGCCGCCGCCGGGCTAGGTCGCGAGGCTGGCAGCGATCGCCCGACCGACCGCCCGCGCCTCCCGGCCGATCTCGCGAAGTAACCCGGCCAACTCGACGCTGATGCCGACGAAGTGGAGCCCGGGCGCGTGGGCAACAGTTCGGGCGCCGTGCACCAACGGCAGCCCGGTCTCGTCCAGGACGCCGAGGTGGCTGACCATCGGTTCCAGGTCCGGACGGTAGCCGGTTGCGGCGATGACCGCATCGAACGGCCGTGCGGTGCCGCCCTCGAAGCGGACAACCGAAGCGTCGAACCCCTCGACGGGCGCCACCACGGTGATCTGACCGGTGCGGACCGCAGCTACGAAGCCGTGGTCGAGAATGGGGACGGTACGCGTCTGCAGGAACTGGGTGAAGCCGTCGCCGCCGGGTGCCGGCAACCCGTACTCGCTCAGGTCTGGCACCGTCAGGCGCCGCAGCCCAGCGCTTGCGGGGTTCATGAACCGGGCCGGAACCCGCCTGAGAGCGACACCCATCAGCTGACTCGGCACACCGAATACGTCGCGGCGCACGATGTTCGGCGGTGTCCGTACCGACAGGTGCACCTCGGCGATACGCGAATCATGACCGCCCTCACCGCCGGTACTCCGCCTCGACCCGTGATCCAGGGCCGGCTGACCCCAACCGGCGGGAGTTGGCGAGGCCTGGATCACCCGAGTGGGCGGCGGATCCTTGCGACCGGCCGGCGCGATCCCGGCGGTCCCGAACCGGCTCAGCTCCAGGGCGATCTCGGCCGCCGAGTTGCCGGCACCCACCACGAGCACCCGGCGGCCTGAGAAGCCGGCCGGCCGCCGATACTGCGCCGAATGGATCAGCGGGCCGGGGAAGGTGTCGCGACCCGGCCAGTCCGGCAGGTATGGGGTACGGCTGTATCCGGTGGCCAGCACCACGGCAGCCGCCTCGCGAGCACCGGCGGAGGTTTCCAGCAGCCAGCCGGTGCCGGCCCGATCGACCCGGGTGACCTCCACCCCGTGCTCCGGTCGGACCCCGAAGCGGTGGGCGTACTCCTCCAGATAGGCGATCAGGTCGTCGCGGCGCACCCACCGGCCGTACCGGCGCGGGATCCGCGCCCCGGGCAGCCCGGACAGCCACCGGACGGTGTGCAGCCGAAGGCCGTCATACCGGGTCCGCCAGGCCGCGCCCACCGAAGGCGCCCGCTCCACCACGGCGTAGGGCACTCCACGTCGGCCGAGTGTCGCGGCCACCGCAAGCCCGGCCGGACCAGCGCCGACGATCACTACGCGACCAGCCACACCGGCACCCTATGCGGGTCGCCGCCGGGCGTCGCCGCGTCCCGGAGGCGGATTATGTCGCCCGCCTGGGGCATCATCGGCGACAGCCGCCGGCAACCAAGCGATGGGATTCCCGTGGACGGTTTCAAGAGGTTCCTGCTACGTGGCAACGTCGTCGACCTCGCGGTCGCCGTGGTCATCGGCGCCGCGTTCGGCGCAATCGTCACCGCTTTCGTGGCGGCCTTCATCGCTCCCCTGGTCGGGTTGGCGACCGGCGCGGCCGGCGACTTCAGCGCCAAGTCGTTCACGATCAGCGGGACACGCTTTCCCTACGGGCAGTTCGTGCAGGCGCTGCTCAGCTTCCTCATCATCGCCGCGGTGGTGTACTTCCTCGTTCTCATCCCGGTCCAGCGGCTGATGGACCGGTACAAGACCGAGCCGGAACCCGCCGAGGCCGTGAAGGCCTGCCCGGAGTGCCTGTCGAAGATTCCGGTGGCCGCCAGCCGCTGCGCGTTCTGCACCGTCCCGCAGCCCGCGTCCGGCGCCTGACCGGGACCGCTCACTGACCGGAGCGACGCGGTCAACCGTCCTCGACCCGCAGCGTTCGACGTACCGACCAGGCGACGGAGACCAGCGGCACCGCGATGATGGCGCCGATCACCCCGGCCAGCACCGTGCCGGAGGCCACGGACACCACGACGACCACGGGGTGGATGGCGACCGCCCGGCTCATGACGAGCGGTTGGAGGACGTGACCCTCGAACTGGCCGATGACGACGATCAGGACGAGGACGAACAGCGCGATCAGGGGACCGCGGCCGGCCAGGGCGACCACGGTCGCCACCGCGAGGGCCAGCGGTGCGCCGACGATCGGGATGAACGTCGCGAAGAAGACCAGCAGGGACAGCGGAAGGGCCAGCGGGACCCGCAGGACCAGCAGCGCGACACAGACCAGGGTGGCGTTGGTGGCGGCCACGATGACGATGCCCCGGGTGTACCCGGCGAAAGTCCCCCAGCCGGCCCGGCCGGCCCGATCCAGGTCGTCCCGGACGGTACGCGGCACCTGATGGAGGAACCAGGTCCACATCCGGTCCCCACCGGAGATGAAGAAGATCGAGCAGAAGATGGCCAGAGCCAGCCCGGTCAGCACCTCGAAGGCCACGCTCGCCTGGCCCAGGGCCTGGCCGACCAACGTGCCCTGATGGTCTGTCAGCCAGTTCCTGGCCTGGTCGATGCCACCGCTGAGTTGCGCGGAACTCATGTGGAACGGCCCGTTCCGCAGCCAACGCTCGATCTCGGTCACGCCGTCGCTGAACTGCGCGCTGAGCGTCGCCGACTGACCGGCCACCGACCGGACGATGAACGTGACCACGCCGGCGACCAGCGCGAGGCCGAGAAGCAGCGCCAGCGCGACGGAGAGGCCTCGGGGTAGCAGGCGATTCAGCCGGTCGGCGACCGGCCGGAGCAACGCGGTGATCACGAGCCCGACGAAGAGAGCCACCCCGACGAACTGCACCCGGCCGAGCAGTACGAAGATCCCGTACACCGCGATGGCCACGACGATGAGCCGCCAAGCGTAACCGGCGGCCACCCGCAGGCCGAACCGGACATCCTGGTCTGCGTTGCGCGTTCTGGCCGGCGGCGTGGGTCCGCCGGGCTCCTCGGCGGCGGCAGACCCCCCGAGGGCACGCGTCGGGACGGCCGGACCGTCCGGTGGCGGGTCAGGCTCCGGCCGGGGAGGCCCGCCGCGGTTCGTGGCGGACGCGCCCTCGGCTTCCAGCCTGGCTGGGCTACTCGCTCCCGGGGTCGCGGCGGTCACCGACGGCGCCGAGACGCGTACCTCCGGCCGGGCCGACCCGAGGGCCGCCCGTACCAGCTGCTGGGCACGCGCCTCATCCTTCCCTTCTTCCCCGAGGCCCCGTTCTCACGCAGGCGTCGGGAATCGAGCGAGCCGGTAGGCCGCAGGCTGGCGTCCGTTCCAAAGCCTTTACGGTAGCGGCGATCTCCTGGCAGTGCGGGACCCGAACGCGGCTACCATCGCCAGGTGATCCGCCCCTGGTGACCGAGTGAACGCCCCGTGAGGGGTATTGCCGCGACGGTCGAACCGGTGCATTGTGGGCGCTCCGGCCTTCTGCCGCCCGAGGGAGTCGCCATGTCCCCGCGTGCCATCCGCACCATCGGCCTCGGCGCCTTCGCCGCACTGCTGCTGCCGCTCGGCGCCCTGCCGGCGTCCGGTTCCCCGACGGCCTTTCCTGCCGTCGGCGCTGCGCCCGCGGTGCAGCCCAAGATGCCGGTGGCCACCGGCACCGGCGGTGCCGTGTCGTCGGCGGATCTCGACGCCTCCCGGGCCGGTATCGCGGTGCTCCGGGCCGGCGGCAACGCCGTCGACGCCGCGGTGGCCGTCGCCGCCACCCTCGGGGTCACCGAGCCCTACGTGGCCGGACCGGGCGGCGGCGGGTTCATGACGATCTACCTGGCCCGTACCGGGAAGGTGGTGACCCTCGACGGCCGGGAGACCTGCCCGCGGGCCTGCACCCCGAAGTTGTTCCTCAACCCGCGGACCGGGCAGCCGTACACCTTCGAGTACGCCCGGCACTCCGGCATCTCCGTCGGGGTGCCCGGCATGGTGGCCACCTGGGACAAGGCGGTACGGTCCTACGGAACCCGCAGCCTGGGCGCCAACCTGGCGCCGGCGATAGCCACCGCGCGCCGCGGTTTCCTCATCGACGCGAACTTCCGGAACCAGACCCTCGCCGCGCTGCCCGACCTGGCGGCGTTCACCAGCAGCCGTCGGATCTTTCTCACCCCGTCCGGCCAGCCGCTGCCGATCGGCTACCGGCTGCGCAATCCCGACCTGGCCCGGACATACGCGCTGCTGGCCCGCTACGGCGCCGGCTACCTCTACAACGGCCCGATCGGCCGGGCCGTGGTGGACACCGTGCGCCGGCCGCCGGTATTCTCCGGCACCCCGCTGAGCGTGATGCCGGGCCGGATGACAATGAGCGACGTGCGGGCCTACCGCGCTCCCGAGCGCGCCCCCACGCACGTGCGCTACCGCGGCCTGGACGTGTACGGGATGGCCCCGCCGTCCTCCGGCGGCTCCACGGTCGGTGAGGCGCTGAACATCCTGTCCGGCTGGAACCTCGGCGCCGAACCGCGCTCCCGGGCGCTATTCCACTACCTGGAAGCCTCCCGGCTCGCCTTCGCCGACCGCAACGCCTATGTCGGCGACACGTCCTATGTGAACGTCCCGCTGCGCGGGCTGCTGTCCCCGGCTTTCGCCGCCACCCGGCGCTGCCTGGTCGGTGACACGGCGCTGACCAGCCCGGTGGCGCCCGGTGACCCGTACCCGCCGTACACCGGCTGCGGCTCGACCGGGGCCGCCGCCCCCACCCCGCGGGAGGGCGCGGAAACGAACCACCTGGTGACCGCCGACCGGTGGGGCAACGTGGTGAGCTACACCAACACCATCGAGCAGCTCGCCGGGAGCGGGATGACCGTGCCGGGCTACGGCTTCCTGCTCAACAACGAGATGACCGACTTCACCTTCGCCCCGGCGACGCCGGGAGCCTATGACCCGAACCTGCCGGCACCGGGGAAGCGCCCGCGGTCCTCGATGAGCCCGACCATCGTGCTGCGCGGCGGGGTACCGGCCTTCGCGGCCGGCTCCCCCGGCGGGTCCACGATCATCACGACTGTGCTGCAGACCATCGTCAACCACGTGGACTTTGGCATGTCGCTACCGGCCGCGATCTGGGCGCCGCGGGCCACCCAACGCAACACCGAGACCACGCTGGCGGAGCCGGCGTTCTACCGCAGCGCGCTGCGCCGGCAACTGGAGCAGCGTTACGGCGAGACGTTCACCGACACCTCGATGACCGGCGTGGCCCCGCTCAACCAATGGATCGGCAACGCCACCGGACTGGACTTCTTCGGTGGCGGGGTGGTGCAGGCCGTTGCCGAACGCAGCCGGCTGGGCGGCGGCAGCGCCCTGGTGGTCAACCCGCGCTAGTCGGGCCCCCGGAATCCGCGCGCCGTCGAGAAGGGCGTCGGCTGGCCCACGTGATGCCTTGCGCTCGTACCGCTATATAGGTAGAGTTATCTGGTGCCGCGCTTCCGTGCCCCATCCGCGCAGACCATCAGCCTCCTGCACGCGCTGGCCGAGGAGCCAACTCGGTGGCGATACGGCTACGACCTCGGAATCCAGCTGGGCCTGAAATCCGGCTCGTTGTATCCGATTCTGGTGCGACTGGCCGACCGTGACCTGTTGGAAGCGGTGTGGCAGCCGGGTCCGGAGGGGAAACCGCCCCGGCACATGTACCGCCTGACCCCAGCCGGGCTGCGCCAGGCGGCCAGGCTGGCCGTGGACACGAGCCGGCAGCCTGCACGGTTGCCCCGCCCGCAGCCGGGCGAGGCGTGATGGCTGCCCTGATCGCAGGTCTGTTCATCACCGCGTCGCTCATCTGGGTGGTGCGCGCCGGTCGTCGTCGGGGTGCCCGGGTGGCAGCCGATACGACGGCCCACGATATGCCGTCCAGGTTGCTCGCCCGGGCCGTCAGCCGTCTGCCCGCGGATCGCGCGCCCTGGGGGAAGGCGATGTTCGGCGAGCTGCAGCAACTGGAAAGCCAGCCGCAGCGCTGGCGCTTCGCGGTCGGCTGCGCCACAGCCGCACTGTTCCTACCGTCACGTGCGGAGTCCGCCGGTCTCGCCGCCAAGCTCGTAGCCGCGACGGCGCTGACCTGTGCGGGTCTGGTCGCCTATGGGCTCATCCGGTACCCCGGCGTGCTCACCCACGGTGGAACCTGGCCCGTGCTGGTGACCTTCCTAGCCGTGCTCGCCGGGTACACCGTGATCGCGGGCGCCCTGGTCCGCCGCGGCCCCGTCGCCCGTTCCGGCCTGGCCAGCGGGATCGGCCTCGCCGCCGTTTGGATCATCACCGGGATCGCCGCCGTGTCCCATCCGTCGCACCCGGCCTACTCGCTCGTACTGCTGTTCATCCCGATGGGATCACTCGCTGTGGGAGTCGCTGCAGCCGCCCGAAGCCACACGGCGGTCGTCCGGCAACAGGTGGTTCTGCTGTCCGCCATCGTCGCCGGGCTCGTGGTCTTCCTCGTGCTGGCAACCGACACCCTGCTCACCGCCGGCGGCCCATACGACGCCGGCCAGATCCGCGACTTTCCCACCAGCGGGCTGCCGAACCTCGCGACCTACGCCGTCAGCGACAACCTCGGTACCGCCATGATGCTGCTCCTGCTCGTACCTGCATTGACCACCGCATGCGGGTGCGCCGGGGCCGGCGTCATCGCCCGGCTCCATCGGGTCAGGCCCCCCGGGTAATCGGCCGGGGACGCAGGGTGCCGACACGCTCGGATCGCCGACCGCGCCCCGGTGATGATCCAAATCCTATCCGTACCGAGATCCAAGGGATTGGCCACCAGCGCCCGGCAGTCAAGGGTGTGCGGAGAATGTGCGCAGGTCAAGGTCCTCTCGTAGGCACCTCGACGGCTGTCCGGAGCCGGTCGAGCAGGTCGGCGAGCTGGTCGAGTTCGCTTCCGCCGAACGAGGAGCGGAGCCTCCGGTCGTGGCTCATGGCGACCTCGCGCAGGCGATCGAACAGGGCCACGCCGTTCGGCGTCAACTCGACGCGTTGCACGCGGCGGTTGCCCACATCACGCCAGCGACGCACCAGCCCGTGCCGTTCGGCGGCGTTGAGGTGATGGGTGAGGGTTGCGCTGGTAACGCCCATCGCTTCAGCCAGCTGAGACTGACTGCCCCAGTTCTGGGAGCGAACGAGCACCAGGATCTGCCAGGTTGCCGCCGACCCGCCGGCTTCGGTCATGGCCCGTTCGAACGCCTGCGTCACGGCGCGCGCTGTCTGTGCCAGCCGCAAACCGATCGGCGGAGCCGCCGGCGGTCGGGAAGGCATACCTCAAGCTTACTCTGGCGATCACTTGATATCTAACGTTATGGTATCTAAGGTTTTGTAGACGACCTGATGGGAGTTCCGCACACGCATGCGCAGAACTCCACGGGATCGAACGGAAGGAACCGTCATGGCACTGACCAGGCGTCACCGCCAGCCCACCGACTCCGCCACCGGGCGCCTCCCAGCCCGAGCCGTCGGCCCCCACATCGTCGGCCCCCAGATCGTCGGCCCCCAACTCGTGGGACCGCGGGCCATGGCACCAACAGCGCTGGCTCCGCTCGCCGTGGCCGCCGCCGCCATGGGAGCGGTCGCGATCGGCCGCCTGGCCATCGCTAATGCGGTGGTGCGGCGACTGCGCGCCGGCGAGGTGGAGATCCGTTTGCTCAAGGTCGGTGAGCTCAAAGTCGGTGAGCTCGAGGTCGGTGGTCAGCCGTGGCCGGGGAGTGCCCCGGCCGCCCGTCTTGAGGTGAGCCGGGAGGCCTGAGGGCGTCGGGTGTGCTGGGCGATGCGGTTCGGCTACTCCGGTGCGACGACAGTCATGCCGGCTGCTGCCCCGGCACCGGCTATTCGCACGTCGTAGGTACACAGCTGCGAAAGGTCCTCGCCGAGGGCGGCGGCTGTGGCGAGGTGGATAGCGTCGAGTGAACGCACCGAGGCGGGCAGCATCCTTCCGGCTGCAGCCAGCAGCCGATCGCTGAGCCGGATCAGTTCGATACCGCGGAGGACCTGGAGTCCGCGCTCGAGCGCGGAACGACCGTACGGCAGCAGCGCCCGGGAGACCTCGGTACGGGCGAGCGCACTGCTGACCAGCGGCGAACGGGGGAGCAGGTACCGGCGCAACGCCGCCGACTCGGGCTCGAGCACCGCCAGTTTCACCAGGGCGGAGGAATCGAGGTAGACGGCGCCGCTCACCGCTCCTCAGCACGCATCTGCGCGATGACCTCGGACGGGGGCATGCCGGTAAGAGCAAGCGGGTCAGGCAGGCCCGCGAGACTTTCGGAGGGGGCCACGATGTCGCCCGCGGCCCGCATGCGTTCCAACGGACTCCTGTGAGCAATCGGCGCCAACACGGCCACCGGCAGGCCGCGATCCGTTACCTCGATCGTCTCGCCGGTCTCCACCCGACGGATCAATTCACTCGCACGCTGCCGAAGCTCCCGAATGCCGACCGAATCCATGTGCTATTTGTAGCACAGACAGCGCGTCATGGATCGACCTTGGCGCCCTTTCCGATCACCACCACGCCGCCCTCGGAGACGGTGAAGCGCTCCCGGTCCCGCTCCGGGTCGACGCCGATCTGGACGCCCTCCGGAATGATCACGTTCTTGTCGATGATCGCGTTGCGCACCACGGCGTTGCGCCCGACGTTGACGTTGTCGAAGAGCACCGAGCCGGTGACCTGCGCCCACGAGTTCAGCACCACCCGCGGCCCGAGGATCGAACGGTGCGCCGACGCGCCGGAGACCACCACCCCCGGCGCGCAGATCGAGTCCAGCGCGTGACCCATCCGGTGCGGTTCGGAATGCACGAACTTCGCCGGCGGCAGCGGCGCGTGGTAGGTGTAGATCGGCCACTCCAGGTTGTACAGGTTGAAGACCGGGTGCACGGACACCAGGTCCATGTGCGCGTCGTAGAAGGCGTCCAGCGTGCCGACGTCGCGCCAGTACCCGCGATCGCGCTCCTCGGCCCCGGGCACGTTGTTGTCCTTGAAGTCGTACACTTCGGCGTCGCCGCGGGTCACCATCGACGGGATGATGTCCCCGCCCAGGTCGTGCCGGCTGTCCGGGTCGGCAGCGTCGGAGCTGACCGCCTCGACCAGCGCTTCGGTGGTGAAGACGTAGTTGCCCATAGACGCGTACACCTGGTCCGGCGCGTCCGGCAGCCCGGTCACGTTCTTCGGCTTCTCCAGGAACGCGGCGATCCGGTGGCTGTCGGGCTCCGCCGAGATCACCCCGAACTGATCGGCGAGTTCGATCGGCTGGCGGATCGCGGCCACCGTGACCCCGGCGCCGGATTCGATGTGTTGGGAGACCATCTGCCGGGGATCCATCCGGTAAACGTGGTCGGCGCCGAAAACGATCACATGGTCCGGCCGGTCGTCGTCGATGAGGTTCAGGCTCTGGTAGATGGCGTCGGCGGAGCCCGCGAACCAGCGCGGACCGAGCCGCTGCTGGGCCGGTACCGGGGTGACGTAGTTGCCGAGCTGGGTGGACATCCGCCAGGTGGTAGTGACGTGCCGGTCCAGGCTGTGGCTCTTGTACTGGGTGAGGACCACGATCCGCAGGTAACCGCCGTTGACTAGGTTGGACAGCACGAAGTCGACCAGCCGGTAGACGCCGCCGAACGGCACTCCGGGCTTGGCCCGGTCGGCGGTCAACGGCATCAGCCGCTTGCCCTCGCCGCCGGCCAACACGATCGATAGGACCTTCGGTTCATGTCGTGTCTTCGCCATGGGCCTACTCTCCCCGCATGCGCATTGATGTGTTGACCCGGGAGTACCCGCCGGAGGTGTACGGCGGTGCCGGCGTGCATGTGGAGTATCTCGCGAAGGAGCTCCGCCGCGCCGCCGACGTGCGCGTGCACTGCTGGGGGGCGCCGCGCCAGGACCCGACGGTAAGCGCGCACCGGGCGCCGGAGACCCTCTTCGGGGCCAACCCGGCGCTGCAGACCATGGGGATCGACCTGGCCATGGCCGCGGCCTGCGCCGGCACCGATCTGGTGCACTCCCACACCTGGTACGCCAACCTCGGCGGGCATGTGGCCAAGCTGCTGCACGGCGTGCCGCACGTGGTCACCACCCACAGCCTGGAACCGCTGCGGCCGTGGAAGGCCGAGCAGCTCGGCGGCGGGTACGCCCTGTCGTCGTGGTGCGAGCGGACCGCGCTGCTGGCCGCGGACGCGGTGGTCGCGGTGTCCGAGGGGATGCGCCACGACGTGCTCGCCTGCTACCCGGAGGTCGATCCGGATCGGGTGCGGGTGGTGCACAACGGGATCGACACCGCCGAGTACGCCCCGACCGAGCAGACCGACGCGCTGCGGGCCGCCGGCGTCGACCCGGATCGGCCGTCGGTCCTCTTCGTCGGCCGGATCACCCGGCAGAAGGGTGTGCCGTACCTGCTGCGCGCCGCCCGCACATTCGCCCCCGAAGCCCAGCTCGTGCTGCTCGCCGGGGCACCGGACACTCCGGAGATAGCGGCCGAGGTCAGCGGGCTGGTGGCGGAGCTTCGAGCGGTCCGCAGCGGGGTGATTTGGGTGGAGCAGATGCTGCCCAAGCCAGCGGTGATCCAGTTCCTCACCGCGGCGACGGTCTTCGTCTGCCCATCGATCTATGAGCCAATGGGCATCGTCAACCTGGAGGCGATGGCGTGTGAGACCGCGGTGGTGGCCACGGCCACCGGCGGCATACCGGAGGTCGTGGCCGACGCCGAGACCGGCCTGCTGGTGCCGATCGAGCAGAGCACCGACGGCACCGGTGCGCCGAGCGACCCGGAGCGGTTCGTCGCCGATATCGCCGAGGCGGTCAACGCGGTACTGGCCGATCCGGCCCGGGCCGCCGCGCTCGGGCTGGCCGGACGCCAGCGCGCGGTGGAGCACTTCAGCTGGCCGGCGATCGCCTCCCGGACGATGGAGCTGTACCGGTCCGTGGCGGGTTAGCGCCCGCCACTCCGGACGATCGCCAGCACCTCGAACTCCTCCAGGGCATCGGCGGAGTGCCCGAGGATGGTGGTGATCGGGCTGCCCTGCGAACGGATCCGCCGGACGGCCTCCGCCCGGGCCGCCGCCGAGCGGAAGACGTGGGTCACCCCGAAGGAGCCCCCTTCGCGCAGCGTCCACAACGTCTCCTCGACATCCGGCAACTCCGCCTCATTGGCGGTCACCGCCCGCGCCACATGATCGCGCAACTGCTCCGAGACGCCGCTGGTCGTGCCGTGCAGCGACCAACGCACGGTGAGGCCGTACCGGCTCATGTCATCTCCCGTAGCCAGCGGAGCAGCAGTCGGGCGCCGAAACCGGTAGCACCCTTCGTCACCTCGTCCTCGTCGGCCTCCGCCCGCGCCGGCCCGGCGACGTCGAGGTGGGCCCACTCCCGGTCACCGATGAACTCCCGCAAAAACAACGCGGCCAGGATGGAACCGCCGGAGATGCCATGGGCGGTGGCCGTGTTCGCCACGTCGGCGATCCGCGAGTCGATGGCGAAGCGGTAGTCCGAGACCAGCGGCATTCGCCACACCCGCTCGCCGGAGAACGCGGCGGCAGCGGTCAACTCGGCGGCCAGCCCGTCGGTGCTGGCGTACAGCGCGGCGTGCCGGCGACCGAGACCGAGCGACGCGGCGCCGGTGAGCGTGGCGATGTCCACCACCACGTCCGGATCCAGCCGGGCGTCGGCATAGGCCAGTGCGTCGGCGAGCACCAGGCGGCCTTCCGCGTCGGTGTTCAGCACCTCAGAGCTCCGGCCGCCGTAGTGCCGGATCACGTCCCCAGGCCGGTCCGCCGTTCCGGAGGGCATGTTCTCCGCGGCCGGCACAAGGCCAGTGACCTGTACCGTCACGCCGCTGCCGGCCAGTTCGGCCAGCACAGCTAGCACCACCGCTCCGCCGGCCATGTCCGTCTTCATGGACACCATGCTGTCGTTCGGCTTGAGGGACAGCCCGCCGGAGTCAAACGTGATGCCCTTGCCGACGAGCACCACGTGCCGAGTGGCCCCCTGCGGTGTGTAGCGCAACTCGATCAGCCGCGGCGGGCGGGTCGAGCCGCCGCCGACAGCGCCGATGCCGCCGAAGCCCTCCTTGGCCAGCGCCGACTCGTCGCGGATCCGTACCTCCAGCCCAGCCGCGTCGGCCAGCTCGAGCGCTTGATCCGCCAGCCACTGCGGGGTCTTGGTCATCGACGGTGTGTTGGTCAGGTCCCTGGCCCGCACGGTCGCTCGGACCCCCACGAGCGCCTCGCCCACCACGGCCTGGCGGGTCGGCGGGTCGGTTGTGATCAGTTCGAAGCGCTCCACCTTCGGGCCCTTGGGTTCGGCCCCGGCGGCCCGGAAGCGGTAGGACGCCAAGGCGAGGCCCTCGATGAGGCCGGTCAGGGCTGCGTCGGTCCCCACCGCGTCGGCCATCAGGCCCACTACCGGACAGGTCCCGACCCGGCGGGCGATCGCGGCGCCGGCTTTGCGCCAGGCCGCCGGGTCGCCCTCGCCGACTCCGGCCAGGACCAGGAGCCGAGGACTCGCCGCCGGCAGGGGGGCGGCCAGGATGTCTCCGACATCAGCCGAGAATTCCTGCCGCGAGACCAGCTCCTCGACGTCGAGAGCGACGCCGAGCCGTCGGGCGAAGGTGGCCGACGCGCCGGCTTCACCGGCACGCAGTGGCAGGACCAGGGCGTCCAGCGCCGAGCTGGCGTCCTCCAGCCCACGCAGCACGACAGCGACGCCACGCACCCCCGTGGACCTGGTGCGAGACCGAGCAGGCTTCCGGGGCGCCAGCCCTCAGCCCCCCGCGCTTGCCAGGGCGTCGCTCAACGTCGTCGCCTCGTCGGGTGAAAGCTCGACCACCAACCGTCCGCCGCCTTCGAGCGGAACCCGCATCACGATGCCGCGGCCCTCCTTGGTGACCTCCATCGGACCGTCGCCCGTCC
Organism: uncultured Actinomycetota bacterium; assembly: GCA_963814355.1. Taxonomy (GTDB): domain Bacteria; phylum Actinomycetota; class Actinomycetes; order JADGOV01; family JADGOV01; genus JADGOV01. Next base: position 808,066 of record CAWFCZ010000018.1, read on the forward strand.
GCGGCTTCATGGCCGCCATGAGACTCCCCTTCCACATTTCCTCGCGCTGCCGGTCCGGGAAAACGGACGGTAGCCCCGGTCCGTTCGATTATCCCTGCTGAAGGCGACGAACCGGAAATGGGGCACGCCGGGCCGACCCGACCGGCCGGACCGCCCGCCGACCGATGTCGGCGACGGTCAGGCTGGTGCGCACGGCGACGCTGCGCACTACCCTGCCCCCGAGCCACCTCCTACGCTGTCAGCCCACCCGTCAGCCGTCCGCGATCGTGGTGCCCGCCCCAGCACCCGCCACCGAAGGGACCTCAGGTGCGATGACTTCCTCCCAGACGCCTGACACCGGGCCGAGTTCCTCGACGGTTCGCTACGACGTCGACGGCGCGGTCGCGACCATCACGCTGTCGCGGCCGGAGGTGTTGAACGCGCTGAATGTAGCCATGAAGGAGGCGCTGCTGGACGCGCTGATCGCCGCGGGTGCCGACGACGGGGTACGGGCCGTCATCCTGACCGGGTCCGGGCGGGCCTTCTGCGTCGGGCAGGACCTTCGGGAGCACGCCGCGCTGCTGACCTCGCAGGATCCGTCGCTGGGAACCGCCGTCCGGGACTACTTCAGCCCGCTGGCGCTGACGGTAGCCTCCATGCCGAAGCCGGTCATCGCCGCGGTCAACGGCGTCGCGGCCGGAGCCGGGGCGGCCTTGGCCTTCGCCGCGGACTTCCGGTTCGCGGCCGACGATGCCGCCTTCACCCTCGCTTTCTCCCAGCTCGGTCTGGCCCCGGACACCGGAACCTCCTGGACGCTGCAGCGCCTCGTCGGCTACGGCCGGGCCACCGCTCTATTGATGCTCTCCGACCCGTTCAGCGCGCCGCAGGCGCTGGAGATGGGGTTGATCAACGCGGTCGTACCGGGGCACGCACTGCTGGTCAACGTCGCCGAGTTGGCCACTCGGCTGGCCGCCGGCCCGACCGCGGCCTACGCCGCCGTCAAGGAGGCGCTGAGCTTCGCCGCCACGTCCGACCTGCCCGCCGCCCTGGAACGCGAGGCCGAGTTGCAGGCCCGCTGCGGCGCAACGGCCGATCACCACAGTGCCACCACCGCCTTCCTCGCCAAGCAACAGCCGGTGTTCACCGGCCGTTGAACCGCCCATCCCGCCCGGCTCGTTTCCAGTCGCCAGCGTGAGGAGATCGCCATGAGCAGCCCATCCCGAGTCGTGGTCGGATTGGACAACGGGGGAACCAGCATCAACGCGACAGTGCTCGACGCCGGCGGGATAGAAGCCGGTGTCCTGGACACCGCCGGTACCGATCCCGGCGGTCGCTTCCTGGTGGATCGCCTGGTGGAGACCCCCAGCCACGTCCTCGACGGTCCGAATGTCGCCGTCGAGGCGCTGGCCAAGGCCCTGGACAACATCGTGGAGCTCACCGGTGTCCCCCGGTCCGCGGTGCGAGCGGTTGGCCTGGACACCCCCGGGCCAGCCAGCGCGCATGGTGTGATCTCCTCTCGAGGCGCGACGAACTTCTCCCAGCCGGCGTGGCGCGGCTTCGACTTCCGCGGGGCTCTGGAGGCCCGGTTGGGGTTGCCGGTGATCTACAACAACGACGGCAACGCGGCCGCGCTCTACGCGCACTATCAGCGCTACGGCCCGGCGTCCGCCCAACGCTCCTCGGTTTCCGCGATCGTCGGTACCGGGCTCGGCGGCGGGGTGATCGAGTCCGGGCAGGTGGTCCGGGGGGCGGCCGGCATGGCAGGCGAGTTCGGACACATCCACATCCCGATGACCGGGCTGCTCGCGCCGGACCAACCCTTGCCGAAGTGCAACTGCGGCTTCGTCGGCGACGGCGAGAGCGTGGCGTCGCTCACCGGAATCGCCAAGAGCCTGCTGCCGTACTGGCTGACCCGGTATCCGGACCATCCGCTGGCCGGGATGGAGCTCTCGGCGGCCGCCAAGGCGGTCCGCGGCTACGGCGAGCGCGGCGACCCGATGGCCCGGCAGATCTTCACCCAGCAGGCGATGGCGATCGGTCGAATCTTCACGATCGCGGCCAACTTCACCGACCCGGACGCCTACTTCGTCGGGGGCGGTGTGGTGGAGACCGAGCCGGAGTTCCGCGAGTGGTTCCTGGCCGCCATCCGGGAACACACCCTGCTGCGGGAGGAGCAGGCGGAGGTGGCCAGTTTCGCGCTGGTGCCGGACCGCGACATGGCCGGCGCCCGCGGCGCGGCGATCGCCGCCCGAGAGACACTGCGCACCTGACCTGCCGGGTAGGCCGTCAGCTCGACGCGGCACTGCGCCAGGCACACCCGGCGAGATGGTCGTTGACCAGGCCGCTGGCCTGCATCAGGGCGTAGGCGGTGGTCGGGCCGACGAATCGGAACCCGGCCCGCTTCAGGCCCGCGGCCAGCGCGAAGGACTCCGGCGTCGTCGCCGGGACGTCGGCGACCGTCGCCGGTGGCGGGGCAGGCACAACGGGGGCGAAGGACCAGACCAGCGCCGCCAGTCCGGACGGCAGCGCCAGGACGGCCCGGGCGTTGGCGATGGCGGCGTCAATCTTGGCTCCGTTGCGTACGATCCCGGGGTCGGCGAGTAGCCGGGCGCGGTCGCCGGCGTCGAAGGCAGCCACGGCAGTCGGGTCGAAGCCAGCGAATGCGGCGCGGAAGGCCGGCCGCTTGCGCAGAATCGTGAGCCAGGACAGGCCGGACTGGAAGCCTTCCAGCACCAGCCGCTCGTATATCCCGGCGTCGTCTCGGACCGGGCGGCCCCACTCGGTGTCGTGGTAGTCCCGGTAGTCGGCGGTGGCCTCGGCCCAGGGGCAGCGGCGCCTCGCGGCAGGGCCGGTCGACGAGTCACCGGCGGTCACCGGGTTGGCGCCCACCGGGCAAGCCGGCGCAGGCAGAGCGCCAGAAAGGCCCCGAACAGCGGCCGGACCACGACGAACCCGATCTCGCCGACGGCTCCGAACGGCAGGTCCATCCACTCCGACCAGGTGAACCGGCTGCGGCCCGCCGGCAGCGGCTCCACGTCGAAGGCGCCGACACCCCTGACCAGGCGGCCTTCGTGGCGGTTCTCGCAGCGGTACGGGGGGCGCCACACCGTGATCGTCATCGGGTCGGCGACACCGACCGTTCCGAAGCCGGTGACCGCCCGGATTCGGCCGCCGACGCCCGTCCCGCCGCCCTCCAGGCGTTGCACCGTGGTGAACAGCATCCAGCGGCCGTGCTGCTCCCAGTCGGTCACCGCCTCCCAGACCGCTTCCGGGCCGGCATCGATGTCGACCGACCGGACCACTTCGGCCATCAGCGGATGGGCGCCGAGTGGGTATCGGCAGCCGCCGGCTCCGGTTCGGTGAGCATCGGTGGTTGGGCCGGGCCGGGTGGTTCCAGGGGCCGGGGAGGCGGCGCCGGATCCGGCCCGGGCGCCGGCAGGGTGGCTGTCCCCGACCCTGGTGAGGAGATCGTGGCGGCATGCACGCCGCCCAGTGTGCCCGCTGGAGCGGCGGCAGACTCCAGTTCCGCGATCCGGCTGTCCTTGGCCGCGAGGACGCCGGCGAGTTGGGCGAGCACCCGATCGACCTCGGCCATCCGGTAGCCGCGCGCGGCCAGGTTGAACCGCACGTCGCCGATGTCCGCGGCGCTGACGGGCACGTCGGGGTCCAGGCCGGCCGGAGCCCTATCGACCGGTACCGACACCATCCGGTCCCCCCAGCCCAAGCCCACGACCACGGCTACCGCCCCGACGAGCACGATCAGCAGTACTTCGATGACACCCACGGCCTCGATGGTGCCATGAGGCCCCGCAGCCAGGGCCGCATCCTTACCGGAACCGAACACGGCAGCTACGCCGTTGCGCACGGGGAAAGGTGATGATGGGACCAACCCACCTGGAGAGGATCAAGCAGCAATGTCCCGCTTACCCGTTCTGCTCACCACCGGGGTCCTGGCCGCCGCCCTCGGCGCCGGCGCCCTCGGAGTTGCCTCGGCGGCGGCCCCGGCACCCACCACATCTCCCGAGCCGTCGGCATCCCCGGCCAAGGCGGGACCGCACCCCACCAAGGGGCTCATGCGCCGCGTCGCCCACGGCGAGTTCGTCGTACGCCAAAAGGGTGGCTTCACCACGATCGCCGTGCAGCGCGGGCGGATCACCGCGGTGAGCGCCACCTCCATCACGGTGGCGAGCCAGGACGGCTACGTACGCTCTTACGTCGTCAATGCCGACACCAAGGTACGGTCCAAGGGCACGACCGTGGCGGTCGGCGCACTGAAGGCCGGTGAGCAGGCCATGATCCGGTCGACCAAGACCGGCACCACGTACACGGCCACCCGGGTCGCCGGACTGCGGGCGAAGGCGGCGGCGAGCACCGCCCCCGCTCCGCAGGGCTCGACCTCGGGTTGATCCTCAGCCGAGGCCGCGCGCTACCCGCGTGGCCTCGGCGTCCTGGATGATGGCCACGATTTCGTCGATGTCGTCGCTGACCCGGACCAAAGCCAGGTCCCTGGACGCGATCTTTCCGCCGGCGGCCATATTGTCACGCATCCAGTCCAGCAGGCCCGCCCAGTATGACGATCGGTAGAGCACGACCGGGAACGACGTCACCTTGCGGGTCTGCACCAGGGTGAGGGCCTCGAAGAGCTCATCGAGGGTGCCGAATCCGCCGGGGAAGACCACGAAGGCCTGGGAGTACTTCACGAACATGGTCTTGCGGGCGAAGAAGTACCGGAACAGCAGACCGATGTCCACCCAGTCGTTGAGTCGCTGCTCGAACGGCAACTCGATGCCGAGCCCGACCGAGACCCCGCCGGCCTGCGAGGCACCCTTGTTCGCGGCTTCCATGATTCCCGGACCCCCGCCGGTGATCACCGCGAGACCGGAGCGGGCCAGTGCCGCGCCGAGGGCCTCGGCGGCGGCGTAGTCCGGGTCGTCGGCGCCGGTCCGGGAGGATCCGAAGACGCTGACCGCTTCGGTGAGCTCGCTGAGCAGACCGAAGCCCTCGACGAATTCCGACTGGATCCGCAGCACCCGCCATGGGTCGGTATGCACCCAATCCGAGCCGCCGCGGCTGTCCAGCAATCGCTGGTCGGTCGTGGTGACCTGCACTTGCCGGCGGCGGAGCGTAATCGGCCCGCGGTGCTTCTCCTGTGGCCGCGTGTCGTTGGTTCGCGGCTCGACTCCAGCCGAGTCGGCGCCGGGCACGGGGAGCGAGTTGGGGGTCCTGTCGGGCACTCGATCAGGTTAGGCGTCGCTAGTGGCACCGGCGGTCGCATCGCGGCCCGGGTCGGCCGTCAGGTACCGGCGCAGCAGCGCCTCACACTCCGGGATCCGCCGGACCTCGACGTGCTCGTCGGCGGAATGTGCCAGGTCCGGATTGCCCGGGCCGTAGTTGACCGCGGGCATGCCGAGGTAGCTGAACCGGGCCACGTCGGTCCAGCCGTACTTCGCCGTGGCCGGGTGCCCGACCGACCGGAGGAACTCGATCAACTCCGGATCGTCGAGGCCGGGCATCGCGCCCGGGGCGCTGTCGGTGACGATGCACTCGTACGGCGAGAGCACCTCGGTGAGGTGCGTGAGCGCCTCGGCGGGCGATCGATCCGGTGCGAAGCGGAAGTTGACGGTGACCGTGCAGCGATCCGGGACCACGTTGCCGGCGACGCCGCCCTCGATCCGGACCGCGCTGAGGCCTTCCCGGTAGCTCAGCCCGTCGATCCTCGCGACCCGCGGGTCGTAGGCCGCGAGCCGGGCGAGCACCGCTCCGGCGCGGTGGATGGCATTGTCCCCGAGCCAGGCCCGCGCGCTGTGCGCCCGGCGCCCGGTGACCACCACCAGCGCCCGTAACGTGCCCTGGCAGCCGGCCTCGACCCGCCCGGAGGTCGGTTCCATCAAGACCGCGAGGTCCCCGGCCAACCATTCCCGGTGGTGGCGGACGAGCCGGCCCAGTCCGTTGCGCTCGCTGTCCACCTCCTCCTGGTCGTAGAAGACGTAGGTCACGTCGCGGCTGGGGTTGGCCAGGTGTGCGGCGAGGCGCATCATCACCGCAATGCCGCTCTTCATGTCGCTGGTGCCGCAGCCGTAGAGCCGGTCGCCGTCCCGGCGCGAGGGCAGGTTGTCGGCGATCGGGACGGTGTCCAGATGCCCGGCCAGCACCACCCTGGAACGCCGGCCGAGGTTCGTCCGGGCCACCACGGCATCGCCGTCGCGGTCCACGGTGAGATGGCCGAAGTCGTGCAGGAAGCCGTACACCAGGTCGGCGATCCGGCCCTCGTCGCCGGACACCGAGGGCAGGTCGACCAGCACGGCGGTCATCGCATCCGCCGGCAGCTCCTCTAACCGGCGGCCCATCAGGGCGCCACGCCGTGCTCGCGGAGCACCTCGTTCAGCGCGAGCTTGTCGTGGATCTCGTTCTCCGCCAGGGTACGCAGCACCAGCAGGCAGGGCAGCCCGAAGTCCCCGCCGTGGAAGGTCTTGACCCGAGTCGATCCGACCGCCACCGCACGCTCCGGCACCTCGCCGCGCGGCAGTTCGTCGCCGGTATCGGCGTCGAAGACTCGGGTGCTGGCGGTGAGGATCGCCCCGGCGCCCAGCTTGGCGCCGCGGCGGACCCTGGCCCCTTCGACCACCATGCAGCGCGAGCCGACGAACGCGTCGTCCTCGACGACCACCGGGGCGGCCTGCGGTGGTTCCAGCACACCGCCGATTCCGACGCCGCCGGAAAGGTGCACCCGCTCCCCCACCTGGGCGCAGGACCCGACCGTCGCCCAGGTGTCCACCAGGGTGCCGGCGCCTACCCAGGCGCCGATGTTGACGTAGCTCGGCATCAGTACCGCCCCGGACGCGATGTAGGAACCCCAGCGGGCGATCGCTCCCGGTACGACCCGTACCCCGTCGAAGCTGGTCTTCAGCGGCACCCGGTCGGCGTAGTGGAAGTCCCCGGCGGTCGAGGCGGTCATCGGGAGTACGGAGAAGGCCAGCAGGATGGCCCGCTTGGCCCGCTCGTCGACCGACACCGCGCCGTCCTCGGCGATGGTCGCCACCCGCGCCTGGCCCCGATCGAGCAGGTCGACGGCGGCCGTGACCGCCGTCCGGGCATCGTCGTCGCCCGGGCTCAGCCCGCTGCGCCTTTCCCACAGTTCATCGATCGTCACGGCCAGTGCTGAAGTGGGCATACCAGCGACCTTAGGCGACGCGCCGGACTCCGACTTGTAGGTCGGAACGCGCGCCCTGGCGCACGCTACCCGCAACAAGTGCGGATCATGGCGACCGAAGCCGGGAGACCGCGGCCGCCACCCGCTCGTCCGTCGCGGTGAGCGCCACCCGGATGTGGCGCGCGCCGCCCGGACCGTAGAAGTCACCGGGGGCGACCAGGATGCCGAGTCCGGCGAGGTCGCGGACGGTTTCCCAGCAGGGGTCCCCGGCGGTGGCCCACAGGTACAGCCCAGCCTCGGAGTGCTCGACCCGGAAACCGGCGTACGCCAGCGCGCTGCGCAGCCGCTGGCGGCGTGCCCGGTAGCGCTCCCACTGCTCCGCGACGTGCTCGTCGTCGTTCAGCGCGGCGGTCATGGCCACCTGTACCGGCCCGGGCATCATCAGGCCGGCGTGCCGGCGCAGCGCGAGCAGCGAACCCACCAGCGCCGCATCCCCGGCCACGAACGCGGCCCGGTAGCCGGCCAGGTTCGACCGCTTGGACAGCGAGTGCACCGCCAGCAGGCCGGTGTGGTCGGCCTCGCAGACCTCCGGATGCAGGATCGAGACCGGCTCGGCGTCCCAGCCGAGTTCGATGTAGCACTCGTCGCTGGCGACCACCGCGCCGCGCTGGCGAGCCCAGGCCACCACCTTGCGCAGATGATCGACCGGCAGCACCCGGCCGGTCGGATTGGCCGGCGAGTTCACCCACACCAGACCGACCCGGCGCGGTCCCAGCGCGGTGAGGGAGTCCGCCGGGATGCCCTCGCAGCCGGCGAGGCGCGCGCCGACCTCGTACGTCGGATAGGCCAGCGCCGGGTAGCTGACCGCCCCGGTGATCCCCAGCTGGGTGGGCAGCGCAGCCACGAGTTCTTTCGAACCGATGGTCGGCAGGATCGCCGCGGGGTCGACGCGTACGCCGAGCCTGCGGTCCAGCCAACCGGCGGCCGCCTCGCGCAGTGCTGCGGTGCCGGCGGTGAGCGGGTAGCCCGGGGCGTCGGCGGCCGCGGCCAACGCGGCCCGCACCAGCGCCGGGGTCGGGTCCACCGGGGTGCCGACCGACAGGTCGACGATGCCGTCAGGATGGCTCCGGGCGACGTCCGCAGCACCGCTGAGCCGATCCCAGGGGAAGTCCGGCAGCCGAGGTTGGCCGCCTCCCGGCGATGTGCCGGTCGGTACGGCGGTCAGGAAGCCTCGCCCATCGGCGGCAACGCCTCGATCAACGGGTGATCCTTGTCGATCTTGCCGACTTTCGAGGCGCCACCCGGCGAACCGAGGTCGTCGAAGAACTCGACGTTCGCCTTGTAGTAGTCCTTCCACTGCTCCGGCGTGTCGTCTTCGTAGAAGATCGCCTCCACCGGGCACACCGGTTCGCAGGCACCACAGTCGACGCACTCGTCGGGGTGGATGTAGAGCATCCGGTTGCCCTCGTAGATGCAGTCCACGGGACACTCTTCGATGCACGCCTTGTCGAGGAGGTCCACGCAGGGCTCGGCAATGACGTAGGTCACGGGGGAAATCCTCCAGGCGGGAATCCGGTTCGCCTTCAGTATCGCCCGGCTTGGCCGGGCCTGTCGATTCAGGGATCGGTCTGCAATCCATGCGCCCGCACAGCTTCGGCTCGGAAAGCCTCGGCCCGGCCGACGTCGGCTCGCGAGTGGTGGTCCGCCACCAGTTGCCCTCCGGCCTGGCCACCGACGTGCTCGGCGAGCTGGTTTCCGCCCGCGGTGGCGCCCTGGTGGTGCGCCGGGCCGACGGTGCGGAGGTCCGGATCGGCATGGCGGCGGTACGGGCGGCGAAGCGCGTGCCACCCGGGCCGGTGCGGATCCGTCCCGCCCGACTGGCGGACGCCGAGGCGATCGAGACGCTGCGGATCGGCTGCTGGGGGTCGGCCTACCGGGGCATGATCCCGGACACCTACCTGGACGCGCTCCCGGGCAGCCTCGCGGCCGGCGTCGCGCGCCGGCGGTGGCTGCTGGCCGACACCGTACCCGGCGTTCGGCAGCTGGTGGCCGACGCCGGAGGCGCCGTGGTGGGCTGGGCGGGGTTCGGGCCGGCCCGCGACCCCGACCGGGACGCGCGGTCCGCCGGAGAGGTGTACGCCTGCTACGTGGCCCAGCATTGGACCGGGTACGGCCTGGGCGGCCGGTTGCTGCGCCGCGGCCTCGGCGAGCTGGCCGCCGACGGGCTCACCGAGGTGTCGGTGTGGGTGCTGGCGGACAACGCCGCAGCGCTGCGGTTCTACGCCACCCACGGCTTCGCGCCCGACGGCAGCCGGCTGACCTTGGACCTGGGCGGTCCGGTCGCCGAGATCCGCTGCGTCCGACTCGGCATTCCCCGCTGACGGGGTTAGGCCGCGACGGACGGACCGGCCCCACGTCCTACCCTCTCCGGGTCGAATGATCCCGGCGGTCAGGCTTGATTCGGGGGATTGATCTCGGTGTAGCCGACGCCGCTCACGGCCCGGTGGTTGATCGTCCCACGAACGGAGACGGCTCCCTCCCAGTAGGCAACGCCCTGGATCTGCCGAAGATCCAGCTCCTGGTTCTTCAGGCGTGGAGTGATGACGAACTCACCATGCGGCACCCTCAGGCGCCAGCCGGAGGAATAGGTAATGCCGGTCGCGACGCTGCGCCACCTGCCGGTGGCGCGCTCGAAAAAGGTGGCGGACGCCAAACCGAAGCCATGCCGTGATCCACGACCGTGCCACCGGCGAGTAGCGCGGTCCACGAGTAGTACTTCGACGTGCCGAAGGGACCGTAGTTGATCACGCCGTTGGTGCCGTGCAGCACGGCCGGCTTAGTGGACTGCACGGTGAGCGCCAACCTGTAGCCGGGAAGGCTGGCGTGCGGCACGTCGTGGCCGTGCCGCCCCCGCATGGTCCATGCCCCGGTGTGCAGGTCGAACCCGCAGGGTGTGTTCGGGACCGGGTAGGAGTCCCGTTGTGTTGAGGCGCCTCGTCTCGTGGCAGCCGGACGGGTACCTGGCGTCGCTCGGCGCTTGAGGCCCCGCGGGGGCCAGCGGGTCTTCGCGATCGGCTCAGCGCGCCGACCGGTATCTCCGGATCAACGCGTTGGTGGAGGAGTCGTGCCCGAGTTCCGGCTCGGTCTCGGACTGGAGTTCCGGAATGATCTTCTGGGCCAGCGCCTTGCCGAGCTCGACGCCCCACTGGTCGAAGGAGTTGATCTGCCAGATCGCGCCCTGGACGAAGACCTTGTGCTCGTACAGGGCGACCAGCGCGCCGAGCGTGAACGGCGTCAGCTTCTCGACCACCAACGTCGAGGTCGGGCGGTTGCCCGGGAACGTGCGGTGCGGCACCAGGTCGGCCGCCATCCCCTCGTCCGCCAACTCCCGAGCCGTCTTGCCGAAGGCGAGCGCCTCGGCCTGAGCGAACACGTTGGCCAGTAGCAGGTCGTGGTGCTCACCGACGTCGTGCGCCGGGTGCAGGAAGGCCAGGAAGTCGGCCGGGATGAGCTTCGTGCCCTGGTGGATGAGCTGGTAGTAGGCGTGCTGGCCGTTGGTGCCCGGGGTCCCCCAGACGATCGGTCCGGTCTGGTAGTCGACCTCGGCGCCGTCCCGGCGGACCCGCTTGCCGTTGGATTCCATGTCCAACTGCTGCAGGTAGTCGGCGAATCGGGACAGGTAGTGCGCGTACGGCAGCACGGCGTGGGTCTGGGCGTCGAAGAAGTCGTCGTACCAGATGCCGAGCAGCGCCATGAGCACCGGAACGTTGCCCTCCAGCGGGGTGGCGGCGAAGTGCTCGTCCACCGCCCGCAAGCCGGCCAGCAGCTCGCGGAAACCGTCCGGCCCGATGGCCACCATCAGCGACAGCCCGATCGCGGAGTCAAAGGAGTACCGACCGCCGACCCAGTCCCAGAAGCCGAACATGTTCTCGGTGTCGATCCCGAACTCAGCGACTCCCTCGGCGTTGGTGGACACCGCGACGAAGTGCTTGGCGACGTCGGCGTCATCGCCGAGCCGGTCCAGCAGCCAGCGCCGCGCGGAGCGCGCGTTGGTCATCGTTTCCAGGGTGGTGAAGGTCTTCGACGAGACCACGAACAGCGTCTGAGCCGCATCCAGGTCCGCGGTGTTCGCGTAGAGGTCGTCGCCGTCGACGTTGGACACGAAGCGGCAGGTCAGCTCCGGGGTCTTGAACGGCAGCAGCGCCTCGTAGCTCATCCGCGGGCCGAGATCGGAGCCGCCGATGCCGATGTTGACCACGGTTCGAATCCGCTCGCCGGTGTGGCCCACCCACCCACCGGAGCGGACCCGCTCGGCAAAGGCGGACATCCGGTCCAGCACGTCGTGCACCTCGGGTACGACGTCCTTGCCGTCTACCTCGATCACGGTGTCCCGCGGGGCCCGCAGCGCGACGTGCAGCACCGCGCGGCCCTCGGTAGTGTTGATCTTCTCGCCTCGCAGCATGGCGTCGCGTCGGGACTCCACACCGGCCGCCCGGGCCAGGGCGACGAGCAACCTGAGGGCCTCGTCGTCGACGCGGTGCTTGGAGTAGTCCAGCAGTATCCCGGCGGCCTCGGCGGTCAGCCGGGTGCCCCGCTCGGGGTCGGCGGCGAAGAGGTCCCGGAGGTGGGTATCGCGCAGCGCGTCGGCGTGCGCCGAGACGGCAGCCCACTCCGGCGTGGCGGCGATGTCGATGACGGAGGCGGTCGGCGAGTCGCCGTGCGAAGCGGTCACGGGGTGGACCCTAGTCCAGCGGTCCGGGACCTCATCGGTGCCGTCGAGCCGGGCTGCGGACAGCACCAGCACCCGCACCCGCCAGGGCGGAGTCAGTCCTCGGTGGGCGGCCAGGGGCGGGCGGCGGCGCCGGAGGTCACCGGCGGCCGGGGCCGGCGGGGCTCGCGTACACCGGCCGGCGGCGGGCCGCCCGGACCGCGCCGAGGCCCGGGTGGTTGGGCTCGGGCGCGGCGCAGCCGGGAGACGACCCAGCGCACCGGCGCGGTGAGCGCGATCGCCACCGATCGGGCCGCGCCGCGCACGCGCCGCGGGAGAACGGTACGCCGGCGCCCGGACACTGCTGGTGCACGTCGTGCCATGTCCGCAGTGTGCGCCCCGGCCGTAGGCTCGGCAAGCGTGCAGCCCGTACCTGAAAGAGCGACTCGACCGCCGCTGCGGCTCTACGACACCCGGGCGCGCGGGCCGCAGGAGATCATCCCGGCCACGCCGGGCCGGTTCCGGATGTACGCCTGCGGGCCCACGGTGTACCGCGACGCACACGTCGGCAACCTGCGCAGCTTCCTGCTGCGGGACCTCATCGCCCGGGTCGGCGAGGTGCTGCACGGCTGGCAGGTACAGGTCGTGCAGAACATCACCGACGTGGGGCATCTGCAGGACGACACCCTGGACAGCGGCGAGGACAAGATGCTGGCCGCCGCCCGGCGGGAGGGGCGCAGCCCGTTGGATCTGGCCCGGACCTACGAGGCCGCCTTCCACCGGGACCTGGCGGCGCTGAACGTGAAACCGGCCGATGCCTACCCGCGGGCCTCGGAGTGCATTCCGATCATGCTGCGGCTGATCGAGACGCTGGTCGCCCAGGGCCATGCCTACCTCGGCGAGGACGGCTCGGTGTTCTTCGACGCCCTTTCCTTCCCGTCCTACGGCGAGCTGTCCGGGAACCGGGTGGCGGAGCTCCGCCCCGGCCACGGCGCCAGCGGCCAGTCCACCGCGACCGGGAAGCGGTTCCACGCCGACTGGGCACTGTGGAAGCGAGCCGGCAGCTCCGGGACGCTGGTCTACGACTCGCCGTGGGGGCCGGGCTTTCCCGGCTGGCACGTGGAGTGCTCGGCGATGTCCCTGGAATACCTGGGCGCCACCATCGACGTGCACACCGGCGGCATCGACCTGCGGTTCCCGCACCACGAGGACGAGCGTGCCCAATCCAACTGCGCCGCCGGCCGCGAAGTGGTCCGGCACTGGGTGCACGGCGAGCACCTGCTCTTCGAGGGCCGCAAGATGGCCAAGTCGGCGGGCAACGTGGTGCTGCTGCCCGACGTGGCCGGGGCCGGGTACGACCCGCTGGCGCTGCGGCTGTTCTTCCTCCAGGGCCGGTACCGCCAGCAGCTCAACCTCACTTGGGACGCCCTCGCCGCCGCCGACCGGACACTGCGCCGGTGGCGCACCCGGATGGCGGGCTGGGCCGAATCGCCGTCGCAGCCGATCGCCGTCGCCTATCGGGCGCGGGTCGAGGCGGCGCTGAACGACGACCTGGACACGCCGGCGGCCCTGGTGGCGTTGCGGGGCTTGGAACGCGACCCCGACGTGGCGCCCGGGGCAAAGTTCGAGACCTTCGCCGCCGCCGACCGGGTGCTGGGCCTGGACCTGGTTGCCGAGGTCGGCAGGCCACCGGCCGAGGTGCCGCTGCCCTCCGGGGCCCGGGAGGCGCTGGCCGCCCGGGCGGCGGCCCGGACGGCCAAGGACTTCGCCACCTCCGACCGGCTCCGGGAGGAGTTGGCCGGCCTCGGGATCGCGGTCACCGACACCCCGGACGGTCAGCAGTGGAGTCCGGTCGGCTGAGGGCCGCAGGCCCGGCGGTACGCCCGGACCGCGAGCGGGACGAAAACCGCGATGATGGCCGCCAGCCAGGCGCAGCTTTGCCAGACGCCGGTGGCCACCGGGCCGCCGAGCGCGAGGGACCGCATGGTGTCGATCACGACGGTGACCGGCTGGTGGTAGGCGGTCCTTGAGCTGCTCGACCGTGCCCCGCGGTGATGACCTACCCCTGATCGATCACGACGATCTCATCGGCCAGTTCGTCCGCCTCCTCGAGGTACTGGGTGATGAGCAGAGCGGGCGCCGGCACGGGACGGGTCAGCCGCCGGCAACGGCGTACTGCTGGCGGGCCAGCACGCCGACGTCACCGGCCGCCCCGGCCGGGGGGGTGCTCTGCACGCCCACGATGAACGCGGACCGGCCCCGGGAGAAAAGCACCACCCGGGTGCCGGGCCCGGTACCGGTCGTCCGGTAGGCCACCGCACCGGGGATGCCGGTCACCGGCTGTCGCTTGAAGCCGGCGTCGGCGTCGCGCGCCCGCCGGCCGTAGCTGACGAAGCCGGCCGCCCCCTTGCCCTCGCGGAAGGTGTACTCCAGGATGAGCAACCCCGCCTCGCCGGCCCCCCAGGCGCGGCTGACCCCGGACACGAAGCCCAACTGCTGCAGACCGGTCCGCGACAAGGCGCCGTGGCCGTCGATCGCCACCGCGCGCGCCAGGTCCACCGGGCCGGTTTTGGCTTCGGCATCGGAGAGGCGCTGCCACGGCGTCGGCGGCGCCAACAGGCCGTTGGGACCGGCGCTCGGCCGGGCTGCGGTGGTGGACCGGGTCGTGATGGGGCTGCTCGTTCGACCGGCTCCGGATGGGCTGGGCGAGGAGGTCGCTCGGGACGTGGGCGGCGATGACGCCGGGCTCGACGCGGATCGAGTGGCGAGTGCCTGGCGGCTATCCAAGGTCGACAGGGAGTAGCCGGCGCCGGCGAGGGTCAGCGCGGTGGCCACGCCGAGCGCGATGCCCTGGCGCCGGCTCATTCCAGGCTCGGCGGGGGCCGGCGGGATGTCGTCGGGCGCCGAACTGGTTGGGCCAGATGCCGTCGAATCGGCCGCTGTTTGGTCGCTGCCCCGCGGGCCGTCGGACGGTTCCACATCACCAGTATGGTCAATTTCTGACAGTTGATGCCGTAACGAACTCAACCGAGTGCGCGACCGGATAGTGTGGCTTTGCCCGCTTCGTCGCGGTCTCCATACCACGGGGGTTCCCTATGCGGTGGTCGAGTATCGGTTCGTCGCGGGCGTGCGGTCTGGGCACCATCGCCCTCGGGGCCGCCATCGCGCTGCCTGCCCTGCCGGTCGCCACGGCGACGGCGGCGCCGGCCACCGCGCTGCTCCGGGTGGCGCATCTCTCCCCCGGGGCGCCGGCGCTGCAGGCGCGGCTGGACGGTCGGGTGCTGACCGCCCCGCTGGAGTTCACCCACCTCTCCGGATACCTACGGGTACCGGCCGGATCTCACAGCGTGCAGTTGACCGGAGGAACGGTCAACGTCACCTCGCGGTCCGACTTCGCGGCCGGGAGCGCGCACACCGTGGCCGCCATGGGCGTCGCGGCCAAGTCGCTGGCCAAGGCCTTCGACGACCAGTTGCAGGCTCCCGCCGCCGGACAGGGCAAGGTCCGCGTCGTCCATGCCGCCCAGGGCGTGCCGCCGGCCGACGTCGTCGCCCAGACCGGCGCGGTGCTCTTCTCCGACATTGCTTTCGCCCAGGACCCCGGCTACCGCGCCGTCCCGGCCGGGTCCTACTCGGTCACCATGCGGCGGGCGGGTACCTCCGATGTCCTGCTGGCCGCCAAGGGCATCGCCGTGGCGCCGGGAACCATCGCCTCGATCTGGGCGGTCGGCGGCGGTGGCAAGGCGTTGCAGCTCATCCGCAGCAACGACGCGGCCGCGGCCTCCGCCGCCCCGGCCGGCGGGATGAACACCGGCCTGGGTGGCACCGCCCCCACGCAACCGGCGGCGCCGGTCTGGCCCGGCCTGGTCGGCGGGCTGACCGTCATGGCGGCCGGCGTGATGTGGCTGAGTTACCGCCGTCGGGCCTGAGGCCCAACGCGTGACCCCGGCGGCGACCCGGTGACCTGGCGTCGCCGCGCCCGTGGTCCGCGGCCGCTCGCGATGGTCCCGATCTGCGCGGCGGCGCTTGTTGTATCCACCTCCGGTTGCGGGGCGCATCCCGAGCGGTCGTCGACGCTGGCTGCCGGTACGGCATCGGCGCCGGCCGGCTCCGCGGTCGCTACCACCCCGGTTCAACCCGAGGGCCGGCTTACCGAGACCACCACGAAGAACCTCCGCCCGGACGCGCCGTTGCCGGCAAGTTCGGCGTCCGTGCCGGCCGCGACGGCTCCGGTGAGCCTGCGGGTTCCGCGACTGGGGATCGGCACCGGCTTGGTGCGCCTCGGCCTGCAAGCCGACGGCACCATGGCCGTGCCTCCCTCGGCGGCCACGGCCGGGTGGTACATCGGCGGGCCGGCGCCGGGACAGACCGGCCCCGCCGTGCTGGCCGGGCACGTCGACTCACGCACCGGCCCGGGAGTGTTCTACCGGCTGCGGGAGGCCCGGGTGGGGGACGCCGTGGTTGTTCGCCAGGCAGGCGGGCGAGACGTGCGCTTCGCCGTCACCGGCGTAGAGCGCTTCGCGAAGGCAGCGTTCCCCACCGACCAGGTCTTCGGCGCCACCCCGTTCGCCGAGTTGCGGCTGGTGACCTGCGGCGGATCCTTCGACTATGCAACGCGGCACTACCTCGACAACGTCGTGGTCTTCGCCCGTCGGGTGCGCTGAGCCGGTACCCAGTGGGGCACGCCGCAGTAGACGTCGGCCTCCTACGGTGGTGATCCGGAGTCAGGCCACCAGTCGCCCGCCAACCGCGGCCGCCACCCAGGCCGCGGCGCCGAGCAGCAGGAAGGCGACACCGCGGCCACTGTTAGTGATCACCACGTCACCTTCTCCGCGACTACTGCTGAGCAGCAGGACGCTGATCAGCCAGCCCAAGGCGGGGGCCGCCGCCGCTGTCCGGTTACCGGTGATCCGAACCGCCCACAACCCGGTGGCCACGTTCCCGATCACGGCCACCACCGGGCCGACCGGTACGGCGACGGCGGACAGGTGCAGCACCTCGAGGGCGAGAAAGGCGCCGATCAGCCCGAGCTCGACACCGATGAATCCGAGCACGAGGTAGGTGGCCCGACGGCTGCGGAGGCCGGCAAAACGCTGGGCGAACGGCGGCCGCGGCGACCGGGCGGCGACCCCCGGGTCGGTGCCGTCGATCGCGGTCACGGAGGAGTCCGCGGCCGGCGTCGGCGGCTCGCCGCGAGAGGCGTTCACCATCCGAAGCCTACGTCGTCGCGAGATCGGTCCCGGTCAGATCGGAGGCCGAAAGATCGGGCGCGCCCGATCCGCGGCGTTCCAAGGCGCCGGCCAACACCGCCGAAATCTCGCCGCCGACCAGTTCGCTTCGTCCGAGCAAGGCGTCCCGCAGCGCCTCGAGCAGGTCCCGGTTGGTGGCCAAGATCGCCGCAGCGGCCGCCTGCTCCCCTCGAAGCAGTGTCTCGACCTGGCTCCGGCCCTCGCCGTCGGCCAGTACCCGACCAGCGACGTTGGTGTCGCTGAAGGCGCCGGAGCGCACCGCCGCGAACGACACCAGGGTGTCCAGCATTCCGCAGGCACCGACCATCTCGGCCGCCACGTTGGTGGCGTAGAGCAGATCGCCACCCGGCCCGGTGGTCACATCGCCGAAGCAGAGCGCTTCGGCGCACTGGCCGCCGAACGCGATCCGGATCAGGGTTCGCAACTCTCTCCCGGAGCGGGTGTAGACGTCGTCGGCGTCGCCGTGGGCCAGGAGCCCGAGCGAGGTCTGACGCTTGACGATGGAGAGCAACTCCAACCGCCGGTGCGGGGCGGCGAGGTAAGCGATGACAGCGTGCCCGGCCTCATGGGTGGCGACCAGCCGCCGCTCATGGTCGGTGTACGCGGTGGGGTTGGCGACCCCGAGCTCCAGCGTGAGCCGGGCGTCGGTGACGTCGGCGCGGTCCATCGCCGGGGCGTTGCGGCGGACCGCGTTCACCAGTGCCTCGTCCAGGAGTCCTTCGATCATGGCCGGCGTGTAGCCGGTGGTGACCGCGGCGAGCGCGGCCCGCTCTTGTTCGCCGTCCAGGGCCTCGACGTGCGCCTTCTTGGCGAGGTAGTGGTCGAGCAATGCCCGGCGCCCGTCCCGTCCCGGTGGGTCGAAGGTGAGCCGCCGGTCCAGCCGGCCCGGCCGGAGCAGCGCCGGATCCAGCCCATCGGCCCGGTTGGTGGAGGCGACCAGCAGGATGTTGGCTGGCGGTGTGACCGGCTTGCGCAGCTGGCGGTGCGCCGGCAGCAGCAGGTTGACCCGGTCGAGCAGGCCGCCGATGACTTTGTCCCGGCGGGCCGGCTCGTCGAAGGACTGCAGCTGGACCAGCAGCTCGTTGACCACCGGTCCGGCCAGGTCGGAGGTACCGAAAGAGTGACGCACCTGCCCGGACCCGGCCGATGCGGCCGCATACCCGGCCGGCAATCCGGTCAGCCCGCCGCAGCCGAGGATCGCCGCCGGTGCCGGAGTCATCTCCAGGCCCTGCCTGGTGCCGGCGATCGCGTCGAACTCGTCGATGAATCCGATCGCACCCCCCTCGCGGCGGGCCGCGGTGCGCAGCGCGCGGAAGTAGGACCGCACCTTGCGGGCCGTGGCGCCGTAGTAGGAGGACTGGAAGGACGACGCCGAGGCGAACAGGAACGGAACGCCGGCCTCGGCAGCCAGCGCCTTGGCGGTGTACGTCTTCCCCGTACCTGGCGGCCCCTCGAACAACAGCCCGCGGCGCGGCCGGCCACCCATGTCACGGGCGAAGGTGTCCGCGGCCAGGAAGAGGTTGAGCGAGCGCACGACCTCCTGCTTCACCGCGTCGATCCCGACGATATCGGCCAGCCGTACGTCGATCTGCTCCGGCCGGTACGCCACGTGTGGGGACCGACCGGTGAACACCTGGCTGCCCACCAGGACGAAGGCGAGCAGGACGAAGAACAGGATCGGGGTCACCGCCAGCCAGTCGATCGTCGGCGGCGCAAACGGCCGTGCGCCGCCGGTCACGGCTCGAAACCAGGCCAGCGCCACGATGAGCCAGACCAGTACGGCGAACTTCCCTAGCCGGTAGCGCCGCAGTCGCTCCCGGCGCAGGCCGACATCGCTACCCGGCAAGGCCAGCACCTCGTGGTGCGAAAGGTCGCGAAGCGCGGAGGCGGGCACGGGACTCCTCGGGCTGGCACAGCGGTATGTCCCCAGTGTCACGCACTGTGAGGGAATGTCGGCTCCATTGCGGCGGCATTCACCCGCCCGGGCTATCCAGCCGGCCGGTCGGCACCCGATCGGTGCCTCGAGTGACGTGCCGGGCTCAGCACCTGGACCCGGCGGCCGGCTCGGCGATACCACCTCAGGGAACTACGGCACCGCGCGTCCAGCAGCTCCTGCCTCACATCCCGGCGAACAGGTCGGCTTCCCAGCCGTGCGCACCGTCACCGGGGCCTCGCCGGCCGCGGACGAGTTGGAAGTGCTCGACACCCCAGGCCGCCTTGCCGATGCCGTCGGCGAGGGCGAAGAACGGCCCGTCCACGGCAATCTGGGTCTTGTGGGCGCGCATCGCCGCCATCTTGGCGTCAAAGTGCTCCCGGGCATCGATCCGGGTGGTGACTACCTCGTCCGGTACGCCAACCCCAAGTTCGGCCGCGGAGGTGACCTCCGGCCCCCAGAACTGCGCCGCGTCCGAGTGGTCGCGCAGTCTGTCAATCATGTCCTGCAGAGCCGAATAGGGCGTCGCCACGTAGTAGAGCTTCGAAGGCTGCCATGGCACCCCGGCATCGGGGAACCGGGCCGGATCCGCGGCCGCGTCATAGGCGGCAACCGCTACCCGGTTCGCCTGAATGTGATCGGGGTGGCCGTAATCGCCGTTCTCGTTGTACGTGATGACGACCTGCGGGCGCACCTCCCGGAGGATCGCGACCAACTCGCCGGCGGCCTCGTCCAGGTCGGCTTGCCAGAACGTCCCCGGTGCCTCGTTGGTCGACAGCCCCATCATCCCGGAGTCCCGCCACCGTCCGGGCCCGCCGAGGAACCGGTGGTCGCCGACGCCGAGTGCCTCGCAGGCCACCGCCAGCTCCTCGATCCGATGCCGGCCCAGACCGTCATCGGCGCTGGCCGCCAGGTGGGCGAGTTCGGGGACCAGTACCTCACCCTCCTCCCCCAACGTGCAGGTCACCAGTGTGACGAGCGCGCCTTCGGCGGCGTACTTGGCCATCGTCGCGCCGGTGACGATCGTCTCGTCGTCGGGGTGGGCGTGCACCAGCAGGATCCGCTTGGGGGTGTCCAGGGCGTCCATCGCCACGGTCTCCCCCAGCGGCTCGACCGCTCGGGCGGCCGCCGCCAGCACCGCTTCGGCCGCGCTGGGGTCCAGCCGCTCACCGGGTTCCGGCCCCACTGGCTCCATCGTGGTCATGACGTCGCACCCTACGTGCCGTGGACAGTGCTCTGGCGCCGGCCGGCTTACCGTGATCCAGGCCCCGCCAGCCCCACCCGGGTGTGGCCGGCGGGGCCTGGATCACGGCGGCTGGGGCCGGTCGCAGTGCGGGTGGTGCCCGCGAGCTTGATCACCTGACGCTCAGGCGAGCCCGGCCCGGGAGCGGCGCCCGCGCAACTTCTCCCGGTCCGCCGCCGCCAGCGCAACCTTGCGAATCCGGACGCTGCGGGGCGTCACCTCGACGCACTCATCCGCCCGGCAGAACTCCAGCGCCTGCTCCAGCGACAACGTCCGGGGCGGCACCAGGCGCTCCAGCTCGTCGGATGTGGAGGAGCGCATGTTGGTGAGCTTCTTCTCCTTGGTGGCGTTGACGTCCATGTCATCGGCCCTGGAGTTCTCCCCAACGATCATGCCCTCGTAGACCTCCGTTCCGGGGGCGACGAACATCGAGCCGCGCTCCTGCAGGTTGGTCAGCGCGAAGGCGGTCACCACGCCGCGCCGGTCAGCGACCAGCGATCCGGTCGGGCGGGTGCGCAGTTCGCCGTACCAGGGCTCGTAGCGCTCGAACACACCGTGCGCGATGCCGGTGCCGCGGGTCTCGGTGAGGAATTCAGTACGGAAGCCGATCAGCCCGCGAGCCGGGACCAGGTAGTCCATCCGCACCCAGCCGGTGCCGTGGTTGACCATCGCCTCCAGCCGGCCCTTGCGCAGCGCGATGAGCTGGGTGACGACGCCGAGGTAGTCCTCGGGTACGTCGATGGTGAGCCGCTCGACCGGCTCGTGCACCTTGCCGTCGATCTCCCTGGTCACCACCTGCGGCTTGCCGACGGTGAGCTCGAAACCCTCCCGGCGCATGACCTCGACCAGGATCGCAAGCGCGAGTTCACCTCGGCCCTGCACCTCCCAGGTGTCCGGCCGCTCCGTGGGCAGCACCCGCAGCGACACGTTGCCGACCAGTTCGGCGTCGAGCCGGTTGCGTAGCAGCCGGGCGGTGACCTTGCTGCCCTCCTGACCGGCCAACGGCGCGGTGTTGATCCCCAGCGTCATGCTGATCGCCGGCTCGTCGACCGTGATCAGCGGGAGCGCGACGGGGCTCTCCGGGTCGGCAAGGGTTTCGCCGATGGTGATCTCCGAGATCCCCGCCACCGCGATGATGTCTCCCGGCCCGGCCTCCTCCGCGGGTACCCGGTCGAGTGCCTCGGTGAGGAACAGCTCAGCCAACTTGACGCGTTCCACGCTGCCGTCACGGCGGCACCAGGCCACGCTCTGCCCGCGGCGGATGGTGCCGTTGTGCACCCGGCACAGCGCGAGCCGACCCAGGTACGGGGAGGCGTCCAGGTTGGTGACCAGCGCCTGCAGCGGCGCGCCCGGGGTGAAGCTAGGTGCCGGCACGGCGTCGATCAGGACGTCCATCAGCGGCTTGAGGGAGGTGCTGTCCAGGCCGCCGTCGTCATCCGGCGGGGCCAGTGAAGCATGCCCGGCGCGGGCGTTGCAGTACACCACAGGGAACTCGATCTGGGCCTCGTCGGCGTCCAGGTCCAGGAACAACTCGTACGTCTCGTCGAGTACCTCCCCGACCCGGGCGTCCTTGCGGTCCACCTTGTTGACCACCAGCACCACCGGCAGCTTGGCGGCCAGCGCCTTGCGCAACACGAACCGGGTCTGCGGGAGCGGTCCCTCGCTGGCGTCGACCAGGAGCACGACCGCGTCCACCATGGCCAGCGCACGCTCCACCTCGCCGCCGAAATCGGCGTGCCCGGGCGTGTCGACGATGTTGATCGTGACGTCGCCGTAGCGGACGGCGGTGTTCTTCGCGAGGATGGTTATGCCCTTTTCGCGTTCCAGATCCATCGAGTCCATCACCCGCTCGCGGACCGAGGCGTTCTCGGCCTGGTGCGCGGTGAAGGCGCCGGACTGCCACAGCATCGCGTCCACGAGCGTGGTCTTGCCGTGGTCGACGTGGGCGATGATGGCGACATTGCGAAGGTCGCGGCGAGTAGACACGGGCCCCCAGTCTAGGTCGCCCGCGCACCGGCCGCCGGGGCGACGATCAGCCGGCCAGCACCGCCACCAGCTCGGTGACCAGCGGCCGGTCGGCCGGTATCCAGTCCAGCCGGCTGAGGTCCTGGGCGGTGACCCAGCGCAGTTCCGCGTGGACGCGTGCCGCTGGGCGGCAGTCCGGCGGCAACGACCCGATCCAGACCCGGAGGACCGCGCCGCCGGCCAGCGGCAGGTCAGCGCCGAGCCGCTGACCCAGGTCGATATCGACCGCCAGCTCGCCAGCTCCTCGCGGCACTCCCGCCGCAACGCGTCGGTGTCCTGCTCTCCCGGCTCCACCTTGCCGCCGGGGAACTCCCAGCGGCCGGCGAGCGCCGGCGGCCGGCGACGCCGACCCACCAGGACCCGGGCCCCGGGGCCGCGGCCCTCCACCAACGCAGCACCGACCACGATCTGCGGCATGTGCCTCCCACTGGCTGAGCACTTGGACACACAATGGCCGCCAAGAAGGCCAAGTCGATCGTAGAGCTGAGCGTGGCGATCTTGACGAGACTGGACCATTGTGTGTCCTTTTGCTCACCGAGCCTCGCGCATTGCTTGTTCCGAGGCGAGATCACCGTCTTCGCACGTTGTCGGGCACACTGGTCGCGACCATGACGACCCGACCGGGTCGGATGCGCAGCGCACGGAGGAAGCCATGCCGACCCTGCTGGACGACCGGCTCGTTGCCGACGCACTCACCGCGCTGACCAGGTGGGCCGGAGACGCCAAGCGGATTGTCCGTACCGTGTCGATCAGCGGGGCCGCGGCGGAAACACTCCTCGCCGAGGTTGCCGTAACCGCCGACGCGATGGACCACCACCCTGACGTGGAGCGCTCCGGCGAGGCGGTCGTCTTCGGGCTGAGCACACACTCCGCCGGCGGCGTCACCGAGTACGACATCGCGCTGGCCTCCCGGATCGACGACCTGATCAGCAAGGTCACCGGTACGGGCGGCGGCACCATCGTCGGCGCGCCCACCGCCGAAGGCAGCAGCGGCGGCGGCGACAGTCACGTGGGGACCGGCCACCGGGCCGGGGGGTCCTCCGGGTCGGACGTCGACGTGCCTGCCGACGCGTCGGAAACCGCCGCACTCGGTGAGAATCTCGCCGGAGTGCCGGCCGAGCCGCAGCCCGGAATAGGACGCCCAGAGGGCCAGGGCACGCCGCCGGCCGGACAGAACGTCGAGCTGCCAGCGGATGAAGGCGGCCCGGGCGACCGGACGTGAAGCAGGTCGGCATCACCGGCGCGCCCTATTCCGGGAAGACGACCTTTTTCAACGCTTTGACCTCGGCCGGCGCCACCTCCGGCGGGGCCAAGGCCAACGTGGCCGTCGTACCGGTACCCGATCCGCGGGTCGACCGGCTGAGCGAGTTGCACAGCTCGAAGAAGTCGGTGTACACCCAGCTCAAGTTTCTCGACGTCGCCGGGCTGGCCAAGGGGGCCGGGCTGTCGGCGTCCATCCTCGGTGCGCTGCGCGAAGTCGACGCGCTGGCCATCGTGGTGCGGGCCTACGGCCCGGATGCCGACCCGGCGGCTGAGTTGGCCGACGTCGCGCTGGAACTGGCGCTGGCCGATCTCCAGACGCTGTCCGGGGCGGCGGACCGGGCCCAGAAGAAGGGCCGCATCGGGGACAAGGCGGCCCGGTCCGATGCGGAGATACTCCAGCGGGCCACCGCACTGCTCGAGCGGGGCCAACCGCTGCGCTCATCGAGCTGGGAGCCGGCCGAGCTGGCGGTGTTCCGCAACTATGCCCCACTGACTCTCAAACCCGCTGTGGTGGTACTCAACACCGAGGACGAGGCGGCCCCGGACGCTGCGGATCTGGCTCGGAATTTGGCCGGCAGCCTGGGCGCGGGGGGAGGTGCCGACGGTGAGGGCCTGGCCGTACCGGCCAGGCTGGAGGCCGAGGTGGCCGGGATGGCGCCCGAGGAGTCTGCCGAGTTGCTGGCCGAGTTCGGGGTCACGGTGGGCGCGCTACCGTCGGTGATCGCCACCGCGTACCGCCTACTCGGGTTGTTGACCTTCCTGACCACCGGCGAGGACGAGTCGCGAGCCTGGGAGCTGCGCCGGGGGGCCACCGCCCCGGAGGCGGCCGGCGCGATCCACTCCGATCTGCAGCGTGGATTCATCCGGGCCGAGGTGGTGGCCTATGACGAACTGATCGCCGCCGGGAGCTGGGACGGCGCCCGGGCCGCCGGCCAGCTGCGGGTGGAAGGCAAGGAGTACCTCGTCGCCGAAGGCGACGTGATGAACATCCGCTTCGCCGTCTGACGGTCGACCACCGCGAAACTGTCAGACCCGTCGGGCACGCTCCGGCCATGGACCCCGCGATCGTGACCGCCGCCGCAGTGGCGCTGCTGCTCGGCGTCGTGCTCGGCGTCCTCCTCGGCGCCCCGCTGGGCAGGCTCCGGGCGCGCGCGGACTGGGCAAGCGAGCGGGCCCGGCTGGCCGCCGCGGTGGACACCGAGCGCACACTAGGCGCGGAACGGCTCGCCGCCGCGACCGGCACCACTGGCCGGCTCGAGGAACGGTTCGGCGTGCTCTCGGCCGAGGCGCTGCGCCAGTCCGCCACTCAATTCCTCGACCTGGCGGAGCACCGCCTCGAGGGGAA
This sequence comes from uncultured Actinomycetota bacterium, assembly GCA_963814355.1. Taxonomy (GTDB): domain Bacteria; phylum Actinomycetota; class Actinomycetes; order JADGOV01; family JADGOV01; genus JADGOV01. The sequence goes on from CAWFCZ010000018.1 coordinate 832,958, forward strand.
GCTCGCCGCCGGCAGCGACACGCTGGACCAGGTCGTCCTCCCGCTGCGCGACAGCCTCGGCAAGGTGGCCAGCCAGCTCGAGGACAACGACCGCCGCGGGGCAGCGGCCGCGGCCGCGCTGATTCGGGAGATGGAGCTGATCCGCACGAGCTCAGAACACCTGCGCGACCAGACCAGCGCGCTGATCAACACGCTTCGAACGCCGCAGGGAGGCGGCCGGTGGGGTGAGATGCAACTGCGACGGGTCGTAGAGATCGCCGGCATGGTGGAGCGCTGCGACTTCGACGTCCAGGTTTCGGCCGGCACACCGTCCGGTCCGGTCCGGCCCGACCTCGTGGTGCGCCTCGCCGGTGGGCGGAACATCGTGGTGGACGCCAAGGTGTCGCTGTCCGCTTACCTTTCCGCCACGGAGGCCACCGACGAGGAGACTCGCGCCCAGCGGATGGCCAGCCACGCCAGGCACCTGCGCGCCCACGTGGATGCGCTGGCCGCGAAGGAGTACTGGTCGGCGTTTCGGCAGAGCCCCGAGTTTATCGTGCTGTTCATCCCCGGCGACGCCTTTCTGTCCGCCGCGCTGGAGGCGGACGCAGCCCTGCTGGAGTACGCCTTCCGCCGACGGGTGCACCCGCTCACCCCGGCAACGTTGATCAGTGCGTTACGGACCATTGCCTTCGAGTGGCAACAAGTGACGCTCACCGACAACGCACGCGCCGTCCACGAGGCGGGTCGCGAGCTGTACCAGCGCTTGTCCACCTACGCCGGTCACGTTGATCGATTGGGCCGAACGCTGGGTTCAGCGGTAGGTCACTACAACGCCGCCGTCGGTTCCCTGGAGCGCAACGTGTTGGCGGCCGGTCGAAGGCTGCACGATCTCGGCGTCACCGGAGACCCCGTCCGGCAGGTCCTCCCGCTCACCGAGCCGGTCCGTCGAATCAGCGCTCCGGAGCTACTGCCGGACCCGGAGTGCGAGGTGACCCTCGTCCGCCCGACCACCGCGAGACCGGACGGAGGCGGAAACGAGGTTATCGGGGCGTCCTGAACACATTCTCGCCACGATCTCGTTAGCGTGATGAGGGAGGCTGGGAACGCAGCGCCAGCCGGTACGACCGGGATCGGCCGGCGGCGAGGATCAGGAGGCGGCGGTGGGCGGACAACCGGAGCGAGGCCGCTTCGGCACCGCGCTCTCCGGGACCGACGACGTGGCGCTTCAGCGCCCGGAACCACGAGTGGCGCGGCGTTCCGGATCGAGCCGCATCGCGGGCCGGAACCCGGCGCCCGGCACTTCGAGCCCCCCCGGCCGCGGGCTGCCGGCATCCGGCGCCATCGCCATCGCCCTGGGTGCCGGGATCGGCGGTGGGTCGATCGACGTGCTCACCGGATCGGGCCTACGGGCCACCTTCGCGGTCGCTTTCGTGCTCGGGTGCCTGCTCGCCGCGGCTCTGGTCCGCCGGGAGAGCCTGCTGACGGCGGTGGTGACCCCACCGCTGGCCTACGTCGCACTCGCCTTGGCGGCGGCGGCGTTCCAAAGCGACAGCAGCTCAACATCCTGGCTGATGCGACAAATCTTCGAGCTGTTGACGGCTTTGATCACCGGTGCCCCCGTCTTGATCGCAGCTACCGTGGGCGCCGTCGGGGTGGCCTTGCTGCGCGTACTGTTGCGGCGGCGCACTCCACCCATGGTGCGACTGCCCTTGTCTTGATCCGGCTGTGCCCCGCACCGCCGGGCTCCCCGAGGGTGCAGCCCCGTGGCCCCGTTACCGCAAGATTGGTGTGGGTCAGGCCGGTGCGCGAAGGTCCCGCCGCAACTCCTGCGGCAACGCGAAGAGCAGGCTTTCGGTAGCGGACTCCACCTCGGTGACCTCGCCGTAGCCGCGGTCGGCCAGCCACCGCAACAAATCGGCAACGAGTGCGTCGGGCACCGAGGCACCGCTGGTCACCCCGACCGTCGCGACCCCGTCCAGCCAGGCGGGGTCGGCCTGTTCCGCGGCGTCGACCAGATAGGCCGCCCGGGCACCGGCGTCGCGGGCGACCTCCACCAGCCGAACGGAGTTGGAGGAGTTCGGCGAGCCGACCACGAGGACGAGTTCGGACTCGCTGGCGATCGCCTTGACCGCGACCTGACGGTTCTGGGTGGCGTAGCAGATATCATCGCTCGGCGGCGAGGCGAGCTCCGGAAACCGCTGGCGCAGGGCATCCACGGTGGCATTGGTCTCGTCCACCGACAGGGTGGTCTGGGACAGAAACGCCACTTTCCGCGGGTCGCGCACCGACACGGTGGCCGCCGCGGCGGGCCCTTCCACCAGGCGGATGTTCGCCGGCGCCTCGCCGGTGGTGCCGACGACTTCCTCGTGTCCTTCGTGCCCGATCAGCAATATGTCGTAGTCCGCGGCGGCGAACCGGCGGGCCTCCATGTGCACCTTAGTGACCAGCGGGCAGGTCGCGTCGACGGAGCGCAGTCGCCGTTGTTTCGCCTCGTCATGCACGACGGGAGCGACCCCGTGCGCGGAGAAGACGACGATCTCCCCTTCCGGGACTTCAGCGGTTTCATCGACGAACACCGCGCCCTGGGCTTCCAAGGTTCGCACCACGTGCGCGTTGTGCACTATCTGCTTGCGGACATAGATCGGTGCGCCGTACCGCTCCAGCGCCCGTTCCACCGTCTGCACCGCCCGGTCGACACCGGCGCAGTAACCACGGGGTCGCGCGAGCAGAACGCGCTTACCCGATGGTGGCGCGACGGAGGAGGTCATGGCTTCAGGGTACGTGGGATCGGCCACCTTCGAGTCGGCTCCGGCAGCGCCTCAGGCATGCTGGAGGGGAACCAGTGGTGCACTCAAGGAGCCTCGATGCCGGATCTGACCACGGACAGCCAGGCCTCAAGCCCACGGGGGGGTATCTCGGGCGTTGCCCTGGAGTTGCTGGCGTCCAGCGCCCGAGGCGCGGTCAAGGCACCTCTGTCCCTGATGCTGAAGCTGCCGCTGTACGGCCTGACGCACATCTGCTCGGCGACCGACTTGGTCCGGCGTAACTATCTCGGACTCGCCGAACGCGGCCTCGGTCTTCTAGGCCTGCGCAACGGCACCGATGAGGATGAGGGGTTGAGCGCGGCAGGATACCTCACCGAGGCCGAATCCCGAGACGGGGAGTACGCCGAGTTCAGTCCCGAGTTCGCCGTGAGCGACGGCGGAGCGGCCGGTGCGGCTGACCCTGCCATGTTGGCCGACGCCGACGCAGATCTGATCGCCGAGTTGGGTACCGACTTCAGTGCCGACCTCGATCCGATCGGTGCCGAGGCGGAGATCACCGCGGAGGTCGTCGACGCTGAGTTCGTCGCCGAGGATCTGGAGGCCGCGGTCGCCGACCTGCAGGCCGCGGCGGATATCGAAACCGTGGTCGCCGATGTCGAGCCAGTGGACTCCGAGCCAGAAGACATCGTCACCCGAGCGGCGGTGGCGGCCGCGGAGGCGGCCGCGGACGAGAGTCTGCCCCTCGTCGACCGGGAGGAGTTGCCCATCGAGGACTTCGACCACGTCACGGCGGGATCGTTGCGTGGCCGGCTCCGCCGCCTTGAGCTACCCGAGTTGCGCACCCTGCGAACGTACGAGCAGGAACACGGCCACCGGCTGCCGATCCTCACCCTGCTGGAGAACCGGATCGCCAAGCTGGAGGCGGCGGCCACCGCCTAGCTCCCTGGCTGAACCGGCGGCCCGCCGTAAGCTGCCCGGATGCCTCTGGAGTCCAGCGCGGAGCAGCCGGTTCCGGTCCGGACCGTGGCCCGATTGATCGGGAACTGGATCGATCGGTTGGGCCGGGTATGGGTCGAGGGCCAGGTCACCGGCCTTAGGCCGCGTCCAGGGATGTCGACCGTCTTCTTGACCCTGCGAGATCCGGTGGCCGATGTCTCCATCACGGTCACCGCCAGCCGCGAGACGTGCGCCGGACTGGCCGAAGGTGCCCGGGTCGTGGTCTGGGCCAAGCCGTCGTACTACTTCAACCGGGGCTCGCTGACCCTGGCAGCCCTGGACATCCGCCCGGTCGGGATCGGTGAGATGCTGGCCCGCCTGGAACGGCTGCGGGCGATGCTCGCCACCGAGGGCCTGTTCGCCCCCGAACGCAAGCGCCCCCTGCCGTTTCTGCCGGAAACCGTCGGCGTGATCTGCGGGCGGGCCTCGGCCGCCGAGCGTGACGTACTCGAAACCGCCGCCCGGCGGTGGCCGGCGGTGCGCTTCCGGGTCGAAGAGGTCGCGGTCCAGGGACCGTACGCGGTCACCGAGGTGATCTCCGCACTCGCCCGGTTGGACACCGACCGCCGCGTCGAGGTCATCGTGATCACCCGCGGCGGCGGGTCGGTCGAGGACCTGCTGCCGTTCTCCGACGAGGCACTCTGCCGGGCGGTAGCCGCGACCCGTACGCCGGTGGTCAGCGCCATCGGTCACGAGCCGGACACCCCGCTGCTCGATCTGGTGGCCGACCGCAGGGCCTCGACGCCGACCGACGCCGGCAAGCTCGTCGTGCCGGACGTCGCCGAGCAGTTGACCGGAATCGAACACCTCCGTCACCGCGCCCGCCGAGCCCTGTACACCCGCCTCGAGCGGGAGGTGGCCGCGCTAGGCGGCCTGCGCTCCCGGCCCGTGCTGGCCGCACCGTTGGAAGCCGTGGAACGGCGGGCCGCCGACGTGGCGGCGAGTCGCGATCGGGCTCGGCGCTGCCTCCTCGGCGTGCTGCATCGGTCCGAGAACGACCTCGCGCACACCCGCGCCCGGGTCGCGGCACTCTCCCCCGCAGCGACCCTGGCCCGCGGCTACGCGGTGGTGCAACGGGCCGACGGCGCGGTCGTTCGGGCACCCCGGCAGGTGTCGGTCGGCGACCTGATCAGGATCCGGCTCTCCGAAGGCGAGCTGCTCGCCCAGGTAACCTCGGCGCGGTGAGCGAGCCGCAGTCCTACGAGCAGGCCAGGGAGGAACTGGCCGAGGTCGTGCGCACCCTGGAGGCGGGCGGGGTCTCCCTGGAGGAGTCGCTGGCGCTGTGGGAGCGAGGGGAAACCCTCGCCGAGATGTGCGAACGCTGGCTGGACGGCGCCCGGGCAAGACTAGCGGCCGTTGAGCCGCCGGCAACCCCCGAAGCGGCCAGTCCGGACGGAGGAGCGGGCTGAGACCGTTGCCGAACGGGCCCCGGGTCTGCGGGCCTACCGAAGGGACGAGGCCAATGTCCCCAGCTCGCCGGAAGCCGCGTTGCCGGTCACGATGATGGTCGCCCGGCCGGAGGTCCGCAATAGCGCCAGCTCGCCCTTGGCGGTACGGCGCTGTTCCCACCGCACACCGGAGATGCTGGTTGGCGACAGCGCTCGGGAGCCCTTGTCCAGGGTGTCCTGGATGAACTGCTGCGGCTCACCGGTCGATTCCTCCAGCTCCGCGTACTTCTCGGCCGGGGTGACGAACCCGATGTGCAGGTCCACCGCGCTGCCATGCGGATTCAGCCGGGCGCTGGTCGCCCGCCAGCGCCACGGCAAGCCGGCGGGGGTGAGTACGTCCCCGCCGCCGAGCTTCCGGGCGGCGGCCACCTCGTCGGAGTAGTTCACCACCCGGACCCGTTGAGCGACCTGGCCGCCGGGAAAGAGCAGCTCCCGGGACGCGCCGGCCAGCAGCACGACCAAGGTGACAGCGCCGACGACGAACATCGAGCGCACCATGTCCGAGGTGGCCTCATTGCCCCGCTTCGCCTTGGTCCGGGGAGCCATCAGCCGCCTTCCTTGCGGACCCGGGCGATCTCATCGACGACCTCGGCGACCTCGGCGGCGGTGTTGTAGAAGTGCGGCGCGATCCGCAATCCGGCCCCTGGCCGGTAGTCCACCGCAAAGCCGCGCTCCCGAAGCAGGTCGTGGTAGCGCTGGCCGTCGCCCGGGTCGATCGTCACGTGCCCGCCGCGGTGGTCGGGATCCAACGGTGAGCGGACGGTGAAGCCGCGGGCCAGCGCGTCCTCGACGAGCGGCTGGGTGAGCGAGACGGAGCGTTCCCGGATCCTCCGCAACCCGGCCGCCAGCAGGCCGCGATACCCCGGCTCCGCGGCGTAGGCCGCCGGCACATTGGGGGTGCCACCGGTGAAGCGCCGGACACCCGGTGCGTAGCGCACCGGCGCGAACTCGAAGTCAAAGGTGTCGGCGTGGCCGAACCAGCCGACGGCCGCCGGGCGCAGCTGGGCAACCAGCTCGGGTCGGACGTACATCCAGCCGGTACCAGGACCGCCGCTGAGGTACTTCACCGACCCGCCCAGGCAGAAGTCGACCCCGAGCGCGGTCACCTCGATCGGCATCGATCCGGCCGATTGGTAGGCGTCGAGCAGGACCAGCGCACCCACCTCGTGGGCCCGGGCGACCACCGGCGCGATGTCGATCAAGGTCGAGGTGCGGAACAGGACGTGGCTGATGGGCACCAGCGCGGTGCGCTCGTCGATCGCCTCCACCAGCCGGCCGATGTCGACGTTCACCCCGTCGTCGGAGATCGGCACGACAACCGGCTCGGCCCCGTAGCGACGCTGCTCGGTCCAGAAGTAGTGGCTGCCCGGCCACTCCAGGTCTGAGTACACGATCCGGTTGCGCTCACCGGAGAAGTCCAGGCTGGACGCGACGGTGGGCAGCAGGTCGGCCACGCTGGCTCGCAGCACCGTGGTACCGGCCGGGGCGCCGATGATCTCTCCCACCAGGTCGGCCACCCGGATCAGCTCCGGGATCCAGTCCAGCCACGCGGTCACGCCCGAGGCGTCCCACTCATCGGCGTAGCGGGCGAGCCGCTCCCGGCTCTCCCGGTGCATGGCCCCGAGCGAATTGTTGATCAGGTACGTCGTACGCGCCAGGATCGGGTAGTCCGCGCGGGCGTCCACCAACTCCTCGTGCACAACCTCTCCCGCCGCCGCCGGCCAGGCTTCTCAGGGTAGGTCAGAGGCGCAGAAACCTCCCGGGGGCGTCTGGGGCCGGGTAGCAGCATCCGTAGTGCCTCAGCGCCTCGTCGATGCCGAGGGGTCTGCCCGTTGTTCCTGGCGCCAGCCCGGCCAGCACCACCAACCCGCCGTCGTCGAAGTTGGCCGTTGCCCGCGACCAGATGTGGAATAGGTTTCACTGAAGGTGCCTCCCGCGCCGGGAAGGATGGCGACGTCAGACATCCCGATTTTTCCGGCCCGGTAGCCACTTTTCACGTCACCACGCAACGCAGACATCACCAATCCGCCAAAGCTTCCACGGATTTGAGGGCTTAGGTCAATGCCTGCGTCCGTATATGTCGTAGCCTGGCGTCGCTGAAGAGGGGATGACCTGATGATCCGGGGACTTCGTTTAGGGGCGGCGGTGGCCACTGCTGCCCTGCTTCCAGTAATGCTCACGTCGGTTGCTCAGGCGGCCTACCCGGGCCGGGCCGGGCGGATCGCCTTCGTCAAGGCCCAGCAGATCTACACGATCACGCGATCACGCCTGCCGGTACTGGACTGAAGCGATTGACGACGAACAAGGGCATCAAGCCCCGCTGGTCACCGAACGGCAAGCGGATCGCCTTCCTGCGGGCTGGCGACACCTGGGTGAGGAACTTCGATGGCACCGGCCAGGAGAGGGTCACTCATCTGGGTGGTGTGGGGGCACCGACCTGGACTCCGGACGGAAGGTGGCTGGCTGCGGTTGACTACAGCCCAGCGTTCAACGCCAACGCACTCTTCATGATCCTGTCCACGGCGCCATACGGCAGCCCGGTTAACATCACCAATTTTAACGTGCAGAAAGACCGTGTCGCCTGGTCTCCGGATGGCACAAAGATTGCCTATGATGGAGGTGGCGAGTGGACTGAGCACCAATCCTGCAATGATGCTGGCGCTGAAGATTGTATATCTGCGGTAAATATGCACGAAACTAGAGAAGTGCACGTGCTAGCATTTTTTGGCGGTAGTCTGCACAGTAACAACTTGATGGCTAGTCCAGGCTGGAAGCCTGACTCGTCAGATATTCATCTACACTCATTCTCGTTATTGCTACGGGGATCCCGCTGACTGCTGGCCCGGCACGAGCTACCCATTCACGCTGAGCCTGTTTCGGCCTTCGCCCAATTACAACACATTTGGGGGACCGTACGCGCCGAGGGAAACCAAGGTTGCTTCACCAAGCAAACCGGCAGCGTCAAGGAGATCTATGTGGCTTCCGCGACCGGAACCAACTGGCACCGGATCACCGCTGGTCAAGACCCAGGCTGGCAGCCGCTCCACTAACGACGTCGATGTGCTGCCGCAGGACCCGCGCTCCACGGTGACGCCGCGCCCGGCGAGGACGCAGGTACAGGCGTCGATGCGGGTGCGGGCGTCCCGAGCCCGGCGCGTAGCCGATCGCTAGGCTCAGCCCACATACCCAGGAGGCTGCCGTGACAGATTCCAACCCGTCCGACCGCGAAGCAAGGACCCCTACCTTGGCCGTCCGAGGCGAGGCACCGGACCGCAACCTGGCTCTGGAACTGGTCCGGGTAACCGAGGCGGCCGCGATGGCCGCCGGACGGTGGGTGGGTCGGGGAGACAAGATCGGCGCCGACCAGGCTGCGGTGGACGCCATGCGCCGGCTGATCGGCACGGTGTCCATGCGCGGCGTGGTGGTCATCGGCGAGGGCGAGAAGGACGAGGCGCCGATGCTGTTCAACGGCGAGGAGGTGGGCGACGGCCACGGGCCGGAATGCGACGTCGCGGTGGACCCGATCGACGGCACTACCCTGACCGGCAAGGGGATGAACAACGCGGTGTCCGTGCTGGCGGTCAGCGAGCGCGGCACGATGTATGACCCGTCCGCGGTGTTCTACATGGAGAAACTGGTCACCGGCGGCGCCGCGGCGGACGTAGTGGACATCGCCGCCCCGATCGCCGACAACGTCGCCGCGGTTGCCAAAGCAAAAGGCGGCAGCACCGAGGACGTCACGGTGGTGATCCTGGACCGGCCGCGGCACGCCGACCTCGTGCATGAGGTACGCGAGGCCGGCGCGCGGATCAAATTCATCAGCGACGGCGACGTGGCCGGCGCGATCATGGCCATGCGAGAGGGCACCGGCGTTGACCTGCTGCTCGGCATCGGCGGCACACCGGAGGGCATCATCACGGCCTGCGCGGTGAAGTGCCTCGGCGGGGTGATTCAGGCCCGGCTCTGGCCACGCGACGATTCCGAGCGCCAGCGGGCGCTGGACGCCGGGCACGACCTGTCCGAGGTTCTATCCACCGATGACCTGGTTCGCTCCGACAACGTCTTCTTCGTGGCCACCGGCATCACCGACGGCGAGTTGCTGCAAGGCGTCCGGTACCGCAGTGGCGGGGCGTCCACCCACTCGCTGGTCATGCGTTCCAAGAGCGGCACCATCCGGGAGGTGCTGAGCGAGCACTCGTTGACCAAGCTGCGGGCGTACTCCTCGATCGACTTCGACCGGCACCTGCGCTAGCCGATCCGCACCGGTCGGTACGGTGAGTTCCACCGCGAAGGAGGGTCAAGGATGACGACCGAGGCAGCGCCGCAGGAGTTCCGGATCGAGCACGACTCGATGGGCGAGGTGCAGGTACCGGCCGCGGCCCGGTGGCGGGCCCAAACCCAGCGGGCGGTGGAAAACTTCCCGGTTTCCGGCTTGCGGATCGACCCGGCGCTGATCGCCGCGCTGGCCCGGATCAAGGGCGCTGCGGCGAAGACCAATGCCGAGCTGGGCGTGATCCCCGACGACTTGGCCAAGGCGATCGCCGGCGCGGCCGAGGAGGTGGCCGGCGGCCGCTACGACGGCGAGTTCCCGATCGACGTCTTCCAGACCGGCTCCGGCACGTCCAGCAACATGAACGCCAACGAGGTGCTGGCCAGCCTGGCCGCCGACCGGCTCGGCGCGCCGGTGCACCCCAACGACCACGTCAACGCCTCCCAGTCCTCCAACGACGTGTTCCCCTCCGCGATCCACCTCGCGGCCACCGACGCCGTGGTCAACGCGCTACAGCCGGCCCTGGCCAGGCTGGAGGAATCCCTGGCGGCGAAGGCGAGCGAGTTCGCCGAAGTGGTCAAGAGCGGCCGCACCCACCTGATGGATGCCACCCCGGTCACCCTCGGTCAGGAGTTCGGTGGGTACGCCGCCCAGATCCGGCTCGGCACCGAGCGCCTGGCGGCTTGCCTGCCCCGGCTGGGTGAACTTCCGTTGGGCGGCACCGCGGTGGGTACTGGAATCAACACCCCGCCCGGGTTCGCCGCCAAGGTGATCGCCGAGCTGCGGGCCACCACCGGACTGCCGCTGACCGAGGCCCGCGACCACTTCGAGGCGCAGGGTGCCCGGGACGCGCTCATCGAGGCGAGCGGCATGCTCCGGGTGATCGCCGCCTCGCTGTACAAGATCGCCAACGACCTGCGCTGGATGTCCTCCGGGCCCCGGGCCGGGCTCGGCGAGATCCACCTGCCGGACCTGCAACCCGGTTCCTCGATCATGCCGGGCAAGGTGAACCCGGTGATCCCGGAGGCGGTTTGCCAGGTGGTCGCCCAGGTGATCGGCAACGACGCGGCGGTGGCCTTCGGCGGGGCGGCCGGCAACCTGGAACTCAACGTCATGCTGCCGGTGCTGGCCCGCAACCTGCTGGAATCCATCCGGCTGCTGGCGAACATCAGCCGGCTGCTCGCCGACCGCTGCGTCGACGGCATCACCGCCGACGTGGAGCGTTGCCGCACCTTCGCGGAGTCCTCGCCGTCGATCGTCACCCCGCTCAACTCCTATGTGGGGTACGAGGCGGCGGCGAAGATCGCGAAGAAGTCACTCGCCGAGCGCAAGACCATCCGTGAAGTGGTGATCGAACTCGGCTATGTCGCCGACGGCACCCTGACCGAGAACCAGCTCGACGAGGCACTGGACGTATTGGCCATGACCCGGCGTCCCAGCTAGGGGATCAAGCCTCTGGTGTGTGCCGAACCGTCACGACGTTGCATCTGATGATGGCGCCGGATGGTTCGATGTTGCCCTCAGCAGTGAGCAGCGCGGTCCCGTGCCGTTCGGCGGCGGCGATGTAGAACGCGTCGGCGTACCGCAGCGACCCTCGCGCCAGGGCCCACGCTCGGTGCACGTCGGGCCACGGTGTCGCCTCGACGGCGATCTCGAGGGCCTCTGCCGCCTGGAGGGCCGGTGCCAGGTCGGCCGGCTGCAACGGATGGTGCGGCCGGTTCGCGGCGGCACCGAGACCGGACATGACCTCGATCGCGAAGTGCCCCGGCGCGGTGAGTTGCTCGGCGGGCGGGACAGCGGCCAATGCCGCCCGCGCCGCGACCCCGCGCGGGCCGGGCAGACTCGATGTCCGTTCCCCCGGGAGCGAGAGCCCGGCCCGCGAGTTCCGGCTACATCCCATACCACTTAGCGTCCGGTTCACGACCGGGTTGGAAGCGGCTGCCACGCAGCTTCCATCCAGCCGACCAAATCGCTAGCGAGTCGACAGAGTCCCTCCGGCGGAAGCGTGGTGTCCAGGCATCCCACATTGCCCATGCTGTTGTGCACCAGGAAGGCGCGACCGTCGGGGCTGGTCACGACGCCCCAGTAGCCACTCCAGCAGAGCTGCTCGGGTGAGCACGACGGCTCATGCCGGGTGGCCACCGCGCGGGCGTCGGTGACCGGCCGCCGGGCGTTCGGCGAACCGGTTGCCACGATCATCACGTCCGCCAAGTGTCCGGGAAGGCACCGCCCATGGGCGACGCAGCGCGCGGTGAGGGCGATATGGCGGCCGTCAGGCATCCAGTCGAAGCTGTCGATGACGTCTCGCCGATCGAGTGCGCCGTCGGCAGTCAAGACGTGCACCTGACCGGACGAAATATTCAGCAGGCTCACACTGCGGTTGCCGGCGCAGGTGCGACTGAACAGCAGGCGGACCCCGGTGGGCGACCAGGCCGGGTGACCATCCGTGCAGCCTTGGGGCGGGGATGTCAACGGCGTCGCCGCGCCGCCGGTACGCCCTATGCGGAAGATCGCGCCGGCTCGGCTGAAGGCGAGCTGGCGACCGTCCGGGGACCAGGTCGGGTCGGTACCGTCGGCCGTGATCCGGTGGACCGGACCACGGAGCGTGCTGACCACCAGACTGCCGTCGCGGTCGAAGGCCAGCTCACGCCCGCTCGGTGACCAGCTCGGGTTGTGGTCCACGAAGCCTGCGGTGAACTGCCGTCGATTGCTGCCATCGGGATTGACCAGCCACAGGCCGTACCCGCCATGGGCGAAGTCTGCCCGCGATAGCGCGACCAGCCCGTTTGCGGGCAACCGAACAGCAGCTGACGCGGGCGCGAGCCCGACTACCGAAAGGGTCAGCAGCGCCGACATGACCGCGATTGTCAGCCGATTCCGCATGATGTCACCCCCGGTCGTCGAGCCGTCACCTTAGCAAGCAGGCGCTCGACACTCGGCCCCGACGGGGACATTCACCCGGCTGGCCCACCGCCGCTCGGGGCGCTCAGTACCAGTTGTAGGCCCGCGAATGGCTCCAGGCTGCGCACGGGGTGCCGTACCGGCCGGCGATGTACCCGAGTCCCCAGGTGATCTGGGTCGCCGGGTTCGTTCGCCAGTCGGATCCGGCGCTGCCCATCTTCTCACCGGGCAGCGCCTGCGGGATGCCGTACGCGCTGGAGCTGGCGTTCTTCGCGCTCACCTGCCAGTTGCTCTCCTTGGTCCACAATGAGTCCAGGCAGCTGTACTGGCCGCTCCAGCCGCGCCGGGCCAGCAGCACCTTGGCGATCTCCCGCGGGGCCAGCGGGGCCCTCGACAGGCTACGACTCGCCCGAGCGGGGACCGCGCGCCGAGCCGGTGCCGTCGGTCGAGCCGGGGCGGCCGCCGCGGCCCGCAACGCGGCCTGCGCGACAGCACGCTGGTCCTTCGTGCCGGGGGTGCGCTCCCGGTCATCGCTGACCGTTCCGGCCGCTGAAGACGCCGGTGTCCCGACCCCCGCGTCGGGGGCGGCGAGCGCCCGGACGGACAGGCCGCCGGTGAGCGCCGTGACGGCCACGGCCCCAGCGAGAGCGGTATGTCGGGCAAGCGGGAAAAGCCTGGGCGGACGCACGGAGGGAGCCCTTTCGATCGGCGGCATGCTGGCGCCCGACCACGAACCAGCAGTGTCGCGGTCGGATCACGGTCCGGGCGGAGGCAGTGCCCCAAGCGCCGCGGCGATCCGTGGGACCTCTCTCGATCCCCAGCAAATCGGACGGTCAACGCTGAAAAGATGCGCTAACGAGACCTCACCGTAACATGCATGAATCACGCAGTCGACGTTAGCTGCGTCACATACCAAGCGATCAGTACCCGGCGCGCCAGACGTGCGGGCTGACCGGCGGGGGTGGGCGGCGGCCCCGGCGCAGTGGCAGGACCAGCGCCGCGCCGAGCAGGAAACCGACGACGTGGGCCAGGTACGCGACCCCGGCGCCGGAGCCGACGGCCGCGCCGGCGGAGTACCAGTACTGCAGGAGGAACCAGAAGCCCAGCACCACCCAGGCCGGAAGGCGGAACGGCAGGAAGAACAGCGGCGGGACGATGCTGGTGACCCGGGCTCGCGGGTAGAGCAGCAGGTAGGCACCGAGGACGCCGGCAATCGCCCCGGAAGCGCCGACCAGCGTGGTGGTCGACGTCGGGTCGCTGAGCGCGAAACCGTAGGTCGCCGCGTAGCCGCAGAGCAGGTAGAAGCCGAGGAATCGGAGCCGGCCGAGCCGGTCCTCGACGTTGTTGCCGAAGATGAACAGGAACAGCATGTTGCCCAGCAGGTGCAGCCAGCCGCCATGCAGGAACATCGCGTACAGCACGCTGAGCACCGGGATCTTGTCGTACCGCTGCACCGGACAGGCCACGACGCCCCGGTCGGTCTGCACGCCGATCCGGCGCGGGGGCAGCTGGTGGTTGGTGAGCAACTCCTTCGGGATGGCCGCGTACCGGTCGAAGAAGGTGTTCTGGGCGCACACCGAGGCCACCGTCTGGCGTCCTGTCAGCACCGGGTCGCGGGCGATCGGCGAGAGCAGGAAGACGACGACGTTGGCCAGGATCAGCAAGTAGGTCACGACCGGGGTACGCCGGACCGGGTTGTCGTCGTGGAGAGGGAGGACCACCCAGTCAGTGTGCCTCGGCTACACCGACAGGTTCTCGAGCATGTCGGTGACCAGCGCGGCCACTGGGGAGCGTTCCGAGCGGGTCAGGGTGACGTGGGCGAACAGCGGATGGCCTTTGAGCGCCTCGATCACGGCAGCGACCCCGTCGTGCCGCCCGACCCGCAGGTTGTCGCGCTGGGCGACATCGTGGGTGAGTACGACCCGCGAGCCGGCGCCGATCCGGGAGAGCACCGTGAGCAGCACCCCGCGCTCCAGCGACTGCGCTTCGTCGACGATGACAAACGCGTCGTGCAGCGACCGGCCCCGGATGTGGGTGAGCGGCAGGACCTCGAGCAGCCCGCGCTGCACGACCTCGGCGATCACCGGCTCGGCGACCACCGCGCCGAGGGTGTCGAAGACGGCCTGTGCCCAGGGCCCCATCTTCTCCACCTCGCTGCCGGGCAGGTAGCCGAGTTCCTGGCCGCCGACCGCGTAGAGCGGCCGGAAGACGATCACCTTCTTGTGCTGGCGCCGCTCGAGGACCGCCTCCAGCCCGGCACACAGCGCCAGGGCCGACTTCCCGGTGCCGGCCCGCCCGCCGAGGGACACGATGCCGATGTCCGGATCGGTGAGCAGGTCGATCGCCACCCGCTGTTCGAAGCTGCGGCCGTGGAGGCCGAACGCGTCGGCGTCGCCGCGCACCAGTCGCACGCCCCCGTCGGGAGTACGGCGGCCCAACGCCCGCCCCCGCGCCGCGGCCAACGCCAGTCCGGTGTGGCAGGGCAGCTCTCGGGCCTCGGGGAGGTCCACCCGGCCGGCGGCGTAGAGCGCGTCGATCACGTCGGGGGTGACCGTCAGCTCCGCCGTCCCGGTCCACCCGGTGTCCACCGCGAGCTCGGCCCGGTACTCCTGGGCGGCCAACCCGACGGAGCCGGCCTTGACCCGCAGCGGCAGGTCCTTGGAGACCAGGACGACCTCGGCGCCGTCCGCCGCCAGCGCCCGGGCGACCGAGAGGATCCGCCCGTCGTTGTCCGAGGCTGCCGGGTCGACGTGGTTGAGCTCCACCCGCAGCGTGCCATCGTCGGAGCCGACGGCCACCGGGGCGTCGAGGCGGCCGTGCCGGGCGCGCAGGTCGTCCAGCCGCCGCAGCGCCTGGCGGGCGAACCAGCCCAGCTCCGGATGGTCCCGCTTGGCCTCCAACTCACCGATCACCACCAGCGGCAGAACGACGTCGTGCTCCGCGAAACGAGTCATCGCGGCCGGGTCGGCCAGCAGCACTGAGGTGTCCAGGACGTACGTGCGCCGATCCGACAAGGCGGTCCTCCCGAGCGGAACCGGCTGTCCGGCCCGTTGCCCCGACGCTACGCCGGGACCCCGCCCCGGCGGCCTCGACACGCGGCGCAGCTCAGGCCCCGAACCGCCGGGAACGCTCGGCGTACGCCCGCAGCGCGCGCAGAAAGTCGACGCGCCGGAAGTCCGGCCAGAACGCCTCACAGAAGTAGAACTCCGAGTGCGCGCTCTGCCACATCAGGAAACCGGACAGCCGCTGCTCCCCGGAGGTACGGATCACCAGGTCCGGGTCGGGCTGACCACGGGTGTAGAGGTGGTCGGCGATGTGCTCGACGTCGAGCACCGCCGCGAGTTCCTCCAACGACGTACCCCGGGCGACGTGTTCGGTGAGCAGGGAGCGGACCGCATCGGCGATCTCTCGCCGGCCGCCGTAGCCGACGGCCACGTTGACCAGCAGCTTGGGGCGGGCGACGGTCCGCTCGGCGGCCTCCTTGAGCACCCGGGCGGTCTGGTCCGGGAGCAGGTCGAGCGACCCGACCGGATGCACGTCCCAGCGGTGCTTGGGATCGGACAACTCCACGACGGTGTTCTCGATGATCCGCAGCAGCGGGGCGAGCTGTTCCGGCGGCCGGGCGAGGTTGTCGGTGGAGAGCAGCCACAGCGTCACCACTTCGACGCCGGCCTCCTCGCACCAGGCCAGCAGGTCGGTGATCTTCGCGGCTCCGCGCCGGTGGCCGGTCGCCGGGTCCTCGGCACCGACCGCCCGGGCCCAGCGGCGGTTGCCGTCCAGGATGACGCCGACATGCCGGGGCAACTCGGAGCCGGAGAGCGACCGGACCAGCCGGCGCTCGTAGACCGCGTACGCGAGATCGCGAAGCCCCACGCCCGACGCCACCTCCTCGCAGCTAGGGCCAGCGTAACGAGCCGCCCCGCCGCGTGCCGGGAAGTGAACGCAGTGCCTGCCGGGTGGACACGCGTACGCGCCGACCTCCGGCGGCTTGCTCTTCGGCCACAGTGTTGCAAGACTTCGGCGAGCCACCCGGGGGGCCGGGTCAATCCGAGCAGCAAAGGCGGTCCGGTGAACGCGATGGGTCGGCGGTTAGGTGCGGAGTTCCTCGGCACGTTCTGGCTGGTCCTCGGCGGCTGCGGCAGTGCCGTGCTCTCGGCCGCCTTTCCGGCCGTCGGGATCGGGCTGCTGGGCGTCGCGTTGGCCTTCGGGCTCACCGTGCTGACCATGGCGTACGCCTTCGGACACGTCTCCGGCGGTCACTTCAATCCAGCCGTCACGGTGGGCCTCTGGCTCGGCGGCCGGTTCGACGCCAAGGACGTGTTGCCGTACATCGTCACGCAGGTGGTCGCCGGCGTCGCCGCCGCCGCCGTCCTGCTCGCCATCGCCGAGGGCAAGCCGGGGTACTCCCTCGGCAAGAACGGGCTGGCCGCGAACGGCTACGGCGCCCACTCCCCCGGGCATTATTCGTTGGCGTCCGGGCTGCTCACCGAAATCGTGATGACCGCTGCATTCCTGGTCGTTATTCTCGCGGTCACCGGCCGCGGCGCACCGGCCGGCTTCGGGCCACTGGCCATCGGCCTCGCCCTCACCCTGATCCACCTGATCAGCATCCCGGTCACCAACACCTCGGTGAACCCGGCGCGCTCCACCGGACCCGCGATCTTCGTACACGGCTGGGCACTCTCACAGCTGTGGCTGTTCTGGTTGGCGCCGCTGGTCGGCGCCGCGCTGGCCGGCTTCGGATTCCGGTACGCCTTCGAGGACAAGCGGCCACTGGCGTCAGAAGCCCGCGGCCCGCACGACACCGAAGCGGCGGTCTGACGTGGCTGGCTACCGGTAGCGGAAGCCGTCGAAGAACCGGCGGAACACCCCGCCGGCCACCGGCAGCGGGTCGCCCGCCGGGGGCGCGGTGGACCGAGCGCGAGCCACCGGCCGGTCGTAGTCGGTACGGGCGATGGCCTCCACCACCTGCGCCTCGTCGAAGCTCTCTGAGCCGTCGATCACCGGCATGAAGCCCACCAGCATGCCGTTGCGCAGGACTTGGGCCTCCAGTCCAGCGGCACCGTCGGAGTCCCAAATCGCTTCCCGCCCGTCGGGCAGTAGCACCCGGATGCCGAACTGGTACACCCCCGGCTTGGCCAGCGACGCCTCGACGCCCCGCTGCCGGAGCGCGTCCACCACCTCGCGGGCGCGGTTTTCGTCCATGATTCCCACGTTAGATGCGAACCGGCCGGGCGGTGGAGCGCTCGGCCCGTCGGGTACCGGCCCGACGCTCCACCGCGGCGGCCAGGGTCAGACCGTCGGACCCCCGGCGCGGGCTTCCGCAACGGCCACCAGCGCCTCGCGCAGCGAGGTGATCCATTCCTCTTGATGCTGCCCGACCAGCCGCACGCACCAGGCCAGCGCGTCGGAGCGCGACCGGGCGACGCCGGCGTCGACCAGAGTGTCCAGCACCAGCCGCTCGGGCTGGCGGAGTCGGGTCATCACCGGGATCGAGAGGCTGGTGAACACCTGCCGGGTCTCGCCGCACTCGGCGGCCCAGGCC
This sequence comes from uncultured Actinomycetota bacterium, assembly GCA_963814355.1. Taxonomy (GTDB): domain Bacteria; phylum Actinomycetota; class Actinomycetes; order JADGOV01; family JADGOV01; genus JADGOV01. Next base: position 850,865 of record CAWFCZ010000018.1, read on the forward strand.
ACCTTGCGCCGGTAGGTGTGTTCCGCCTCCCGGGCAATCCCGATGCGTTGCTCTCGGGTCTCCTCCCGGAAGCGCTTGATCCGCCCAGCTTCGGCGGCCCGCAGCGCCGGCGGGTCCTCACCGGACACGCTGGGGCGGGCCAGTCGGCCCACGATCAGAATTTCTTCGCGGTCGATGGTGACCTCGGGGGGGCCCTCGAACCACTCGCCGGGCAACCGACCGACCAACCAGGCTTGCACTTCGGTGTGTGTCATGCAGCTATTACATACTTACATCGTTGCGTAGTCAAGGCCCTTCGCCGCCGGCGACACCAGCCAAGGCCGTGGTCAGCTCCTCAGGCGTGCGCACCGGCTTCGAGCAGACGAAGCCACGGCAGACGTACGCCGCCGGCCCCCCGTCGAACGCCGGACGGCCGGCCAGCAGCGGCGTCCACGGCGGGTCGGCCGGGTCACCGACCGCCAGCACGGCCCCGGGCGCGGCGGCGCGCCGGGCAGTGGTCGCCAGCGCGTCCCGTTCCGGCCCGGGCGGGCCGACCACCGCGACCTCCGCCGGCCCGGCCAGCATCGCCTCCCCGACCGCCGCCGCCCAGCCGGCGAAACGGGCGTGGTCCGGGAGGAGGGCAGCCGAGGCGGCCAGCGCGCCCGAGGCCGCCGACCGATGGCCTGCCGATCCGGTCAACGCGGCGTAGCTGAGAAAGGCGCCGGCCGCCGCCGACGAGCCGGCCGGGGTGGCGTTGTCGGTGGGGTCCTGAGGGCGCCGGACCAGCCGCTCTGCATCGGCGGCGGTGTCGTAGAAGCCGCCAGCGCCGTCGCCGAACGCGTCGAGCACGGTGTCCAGCAGGCCGCCGGCCAGGTCGATCCACCGCCCGGATCCGGTGACCGAGGCCAACGCCACCAGCCCCTCCGCGACGTCGGCGTAGTCCTCCAGCACCCCGGCACTGGCGCCGGGCGTGCCGTCCCGGGAGGTGCGACGCAGCCGGCCGCCCACCAGGTGCACGCGGACCAGCAGTTCGGCGGCTCGCTCCGCCGCCGCCACCCACGCCGGCATCTCGAGCAGCGCCCCGGCCTCGGCGAGAGCGGCGACGGCCAGCCCGTTCCAGGCCGCGACCACCTTGTCGTCGCGGCCCGGCCGGACCCGCTGCTCCCGAAGCTCGAAGAGCCGAGCCCGTTCGGCCCGCCAGCGCCCGCGGTCGGCCGGTTCGGCGAGCAGCTGCAGCACCGACGTACCGTGCTCGAAGGTGCCCTCGACGGTCACGGCGAACAGCTCGGCGCCGTACGGTCCGACCTGTTCTGGGGTCCAGACGTAGAAGGTGCCTTCCCGCCCGTCGCTGTCGGCGTCCAGCGCGGAAGCGAAGCCGCCCTCGGCAGTCCGCAGCTCCCGGAGCAGGAACTCCGCGGTTTCCCGGACCACCCGCTCGGCGAGCTCGTCTCCGGTCTGTCGCCACAGGTGCAGGTACACCCGGAGCAGCAAGGCGTTGTCGTAGAGCATCTTCTCGAAGTGCGGCACCACCCAGCCGGCATCGACGGAGTACCGGGCGAAACCCCCGCCGAGCTGGTCGTACATCCCGCCGCGGGCCATCCGCTCGCAGGTGTGGCGCACCATCTCCAGCGAAGCGGCCGATCCGGTCCGGGCGGCCTGGCGGAGCAGGAACTCCAGGCACATCGACGGCGGGAACTTCGGCGCGCCGCCGAAACCGCCGAGCCGGTGATCGTACTGGCCGGCCAAGGTTTCGGCGGCCCGATCGAGCAGCGGCGCGCTGATCTCAGCCACCTGTGGGACACCGCGCGCGGCGAGGCGCCGCACCACATCGGCGCCGGCGGCCCGCACCTCCTGCCGGCGGTCCCGCCAGGCCGCCGACACCGCACGGAGCACCTGGGGGAACCCCGGCATGCCGTGCCGGGCTTCCGGTGGGAAGTACGTGCCGCAGAAGAACGGCTCCCCGTCCGGGGTGAGCATGGCGGTCATCGGCCAGCCGCCGTGCCCGGTCATCGCCTGAACCGCCTCCATGTACACCGCGTCGACGTCGGGTCGTTCCTCGCGGTCCACCTTGATGTTGACGAACGAGGAGTTCATCAGCTCGGCAATGGCCGGGTCTTCGAACGACTCATGGGCCATCACGTGGCACCAGTGGCAGGCCGAGTACCCGACGCTGAGCAGGATTGGGGTATCACGGCGCTTCGCTTCCGCGAACGCTTCTGGTCCCCACTCCCACCAATCGACTGGGTTCTGCGCGTGTTGGAGCAGATAGGGGCTCGTTGCCGAGGAGAGGCGGTTGGCCATTCCCATGACTCCTGACGAGTGGCACATGTATCGTTTCCGTCCAAGTGGTACACGAGAGTGATACACGAAGCAGATCTCGGGGCTTCTCGTTCAGCGTGGCAAGCAGCCCCGGACCACGCAGCAAAGCGAGTCCCGGCTCAACGCCCACATCCTGCCAACGATCGGCGACGTGCCCGTGACGCAGTGGCCTCCGCCGTGCCGATCTCTCGCGTCCTCAGGGTCGGCCCGGATCCGGCGCTCGGCGGGGGTCGACGCGGCGGCGAGAACGATGTCAGCGACCGCGGCGGCCAGCGTGCGCCCGCTGATCTGGTAGTCGGCGGGGGCGACAGGAGCCCCGGCGGCGGCCGCCCCACGATGCTCTCGAAATCCCGGCAGCAGACCCCGACCGACCGTGGCCGGCAGCAGGTTGACGTCGACGCAGCTGTCGCTCCTGGGCGCGGGCGACCCGTCACGATCGGTACCGTCGTCGGGGTGGCGGTTTGCGGCGGCGGGTTCCGGGCTGACAGGTTGACGTGGCCCCATTGGGCTCGTTCGGTTCTAGCATCGCGTGGCGTGGACCGAGACTGGGTGGGGATGGTGGAGTGCTCGCGTGCCCGGTCGGACGATCCGCAGCCGCGTAAGCCGGGCTCGGCAGGACCTTGTCCGAGGCCATGGATCTCTGGACGGGCTTCTCCGGCACCTCGGAGGTGCACGGTCGAGCCTATGGAACGGCACGTCCTCGTCGCGCCCGACGAGGACGTGCCAGAACCCCTCACGGCCCGGTCGTGAGGGTCTGGCGCCCGCACCCCCCAGATTTGTCCAGGACGTGGCCCCGGCATGCTCCTGTCTCGAACCGCCACGCGCCGACGCGCGCAGCGCTGTCCGACGTGTCCGCCACCTTTTGGAGGTCTCTTTGTCGATCGACCGTTCCCCGCTCAAGCCCTGTCGGCCCCGCCGGGTCGGGGTGGCACGGGCTCTTGGGGCGTTGTGCGCTGCCACCCTCCTCGCCGCGCTGGCCGCATGCGGCTCAGGCGGTTCCGCGGCCGGGGACGACGCGGCCTACCGCGGTGACCCTCTCGATCCGCCGATCAACCTACCGACGACGTCTGCCCTCTTCCGCAGCACGGCGGGAGGCACGGCAACCCTCGGCGACCTCCAGCGGGGCCACTTGATGCTCCTCTACTTCGGCTACACGCACTGCCCGGATGTCTGCCCCACCACCATGGCCGACCTCGCGCAGGCGCTGCGGAAGATGCACCCGGACGTCCAGAACCGGATCCAGGTCGTGTTCGTCACCTCCGACCCAGCTCGCGATACCGTGCCGGTGATGAAGGCGTGGCTCGGGAACTTCGACGCGAGTCTCGTGCACCACTTCGTCGGACTGACCGCGTCGATCAGGCAGATCGACGCGGTGGCGACCGAGGTCGGGGTACCCCTGTCGCCTCCGTCGAAGGCGCCGAACGGCACGATCACCGTGGATCACGGCGCGCAGACGCTCGCCTTCGTCGCCGGCAAGGCTTCGCTGTTGTGGACCGCTGCGACGAGCCCTGCGGACTACGGCCACGACATCGGCGAACTCGTCCGCAAGGTCCCGGCGTGAGCAGGACAGCGCTCTGCCTGCTGCTCGGGATGGGAGGGGTCCTCACGGCCTGCGCCGGGGGTCGACCAGCGCACGATCCGCTGCTCGAGATCCGGGTACCCACCGCGGTGACGCTTCGCTCGGCTCCGGTAGCCGGACTCGGGCCGGTCCTCACCGACGGCGGCGGCCAGACGCTGTACATGTTCCCGCCGGACGCCGGCGGCAAAGTGTCCTGCACCGGCGCCTGCGCCGGAACGTGGGCACCGTTCGTCATCGCCCCGGGCCACACGCCACAGATCACCGGCGGGGTGCACAAGGCCGACCTCGGGACGTTGAGCGACCCCAACACGGGCGGGCGGATCGTCACCTACAACGGGTTCCCGCTCTACCGCTATGCCGGCGACGTCGGTCCCGGCACGGCCCACGGCCAAGGACTTTTCCTCAACGGTGGTCCCTGGTACGCGGTCGACCCGTCGGGTCAGCCCGTCACCTCCGACCCGGCATCGGGCGCTTGAACCGCCCGACCATGACCGCGAACCGGCCCGCCCGCAGCGGTGACGCACCAGCTACCGCCGTCCGCTCCCTGACCCGACGGACCGTGCTGGCCGGCGGCGCCGGCCTGGCGGCCGGTGCTGCAGCCACCGGCGCAGCGGACCGGGCGCTGCGAGGTCCCGGTCCGCACCTGGCGTCGGCCGGCGAGGAGCTGATGACCGAACACGGTGTCCTCAAACGGGTGCTCCTCGCCTATCGTGCGGCGGCCGAGGCGCTGGTCGGCGGTGCGGCTCCACCCATCGGCGCGATCACCGACGCCGCCCAGATCGTCAGCGACTACGTGGAGAGCTTCCATGAAGGACTCGAGGAGGCCTACGTCTTCCCCCGGGTACGCGCCCTCCAGCCCGATCTTGTCCGGACCCTGCTACTCCAGCACGACCGAGGACGTCATCTCACCGCCCAGATCCTGAACGCCGTTGCAGGCGACCCGAGGACGACCGCGCAGCGGCGCTCGCTGGCCGGGCTCCTCTCCAGCTTCGTGCGTATGTATGAGCCCCACGAGGCGTGGGAGGACACGGTCGTCTACCCCGCGCTCCGGACCACCACCCCCGGCCGCACGCTCACCCAGCTCGCCGAACGCTTCCACGACCTCGAGAACGCCAGGTACGGCGAGCACGCCCTCCGGCAGGTCGTCGACCGGGTCTCCGGCGTCGAGCAACAACTCGGTATCGGCGACCTGTCGGCCTTCACACCGCGAGAGCCGCCGCGCCTCCCCCTCCGACCGAAGTGAGATCGCGCATGACCATCCTCCGCATCCGATCACCGCGTCACATCGCCGCCGCGGCGGGGCTGGCACTGGCTCTGGTGCTCACCGCGGCGTGTGCCAACCGGCAGCCAGGACATACGGCCGCCGCTGCCACCGCCCGAACGCCAAAGACAACGCTTGCCCACGCGGAAACCGGCACCCTGAGCGTCAGCGGCGGCTACGTCCCCCAGCCCGCCTCACCCGATGTGGCGGCTGCGTACCTCTCCATCACCAACAACGGCCCTCGAACCGTCCACCTAACCGGTCTCAGAACCGACGCGGCGGCTTCCGTCATGCCCATGACAGAGATCAGCAGCAACGGCGTCGGACACATGGCGAACATGACCGCCCTCTCGATCGCGCCCCACAGCACAGCCAGCTTCACTCCCGGACACGCTCACCTCATGCTCATGAAGCCGACCCGCACGCTGCGCGAAGGCGATCTCGTTGGGCTGACGATGACCTTCTCGCCAGCTGGGCTGGTAAGGCTCACACTGCCCGTCGTGCCTTCCACCGGTCCGTGACGAAAACAGCCGCAGGCGCGTCACTCTCCGTAGCTTCCCGGCCCGGCCCCCGGGTCAGCACTGTCACACCAACCGGTCCCCGCCGTCACGTGCCTGGCCCGACATAAGAAATCTCGCGGGTGCTTGTGCTGCAGCGGGCACGGGCTCGTGGAGGCCGCCAGCCGAGTCACCTCACGATGCCTACTTCGCGGCCACCCGCCGGGCGGCGCCGCCTCGAGACCGGAAGGTCACGCCAGCCTCGATCAACAAGCGTCGCACTCGGCCGATGCTGTAGCCGGTCTCGGCGCAGAGCTGGCGCACGCTCATGCCGCCCTGATATTCCTTGAGCAGCTCGGCCCCAGCCGCCGTGCGATCCGCCTCGGCCATCCGGCGGCCGCGGTCCAGCCGGGGAAGCTTGTCCATGGCGGCAGAGTGCCACAACCGGATCGGGATCGCTACTGCTCATCCCAGCTGTAGCCCAGGTGCTTGCGCCCGCGTGGCGGGACGCCGCCCACCGCCTCCATCCCCCACGCCGACCAGCCCGCGCGCGGATAGCGCGCGAACAGTTCGAGGTACGGTCTCGGGGAGCAAGCCTCGATGATCTCGTACTGCTCGTCGGGTTTCCGGGAATGCTCGCGCTTGCGGGTCTCGATGATGTTGACCTGCCGTCGGGCCGGGTCGAGGGTGCGCAGGCTGCCCCGCACGCCGAAGAGCACCAACTCGGTGACGTTGCGGAAGTAGAAGCCGACGCCGCGCCCGTCCGGGCCGCCGTCCTTGCGCCGCTTGGCCCACACCAGATTGCTGACGTAGCGGAAGCCCCAAGCGTTCAGCACGCGCAGCCCCTCGGGCAGCAGTGCGTTGGGCACCCACAGGTACAGGTGAGCGCTGTCGGCCAGGACGTCGGCGACCGGCAGGGCCGCGATCGCGTCGGTGGCCATCGTGTCGTAGCGGTCGAGCCGGCGATGCTCGGGCGCCACCTTGCCGGTCCGGTTCTGGAACCGCCAGGCGGGGTCAGCCAGCACCGTGGTGAACCCTCCGTCTACCGTCGGGAGCGCCGGGAGGGCCATGGCGGGTGCCGCGTCGGCTCGCAGCGCGGCCACCCGCACCCTCGTGCGCCGTGGCTGCGCACAGCGGGTCGTCGGCTGCGCATTGGCCGGCCCGGCGGCCGCACTCCCCGCGCGCTGTGCGGTGGAATCACGGTTCAGGGCCGGCATGGCTCAGAGATACCACGCGAGGAAGCCTCCGTCTGGGAGGCTACGGCCGGGCAGGAGGAGTCGCCGGGGCGCCAGTTGACTGAGACTCTCTCCCCCGAACGGCCATTCATGAGCCGAGCCCGGTGCAAAACCCCGCGCAATGGAGTACACGTAGCGAACAGCCCGGGGCCAGACGCCAACGGGGTGCACACGCGGGCGGCGGAGGTCTCGGTGCGGGTTTCGGGTTTGCGGACAACCATGGTTGGCGCGCTCAGCGTGGCGACCGCGCTGGCGGTCGCTCCGGCGGGGGGCGCCGTTGCCGGCCAACCAGCCGGGAAGGGCGCGCCCGCACCGGCCCCGGCCAGCACCTCCCCGGCGGTCGCCATCTCGCCCACCGCCAGCGCCGCGCTGCGTTTCGAGCCGAACGTCGGCCAGGCGCCGGCGTCGGTCCGGTACCTGGCACGTGGCCCGGCGCAGACCGCCTGGCTCGACCCGACCGGGGTCTCCGTCGCCGTAGCGGCCAGGCCCAGCGACCACGGCCGGCGGCCGCCCACATCCGCCAAGGCCGCCACACCCAGGCCGGCCGCAGCCGCTCCGATCCGGCTGTCCTTTGTCGGGGCGGCGCCGACGGCACGCGCGGTCCCGGTCGGCAGAGCACCCGGTGTGAGCAACTACCTCATCGGACGGGACCCGGCCGGCTGGCACACCGGGGTGCCCGCCTGGTCGGGGCTGCGGTTCACCAACGTGTATCCCGGCATCGACGTGCGGTACTCCGCCGGGGCCGACAACGGCCTGCGCTTCGACGTGCTGGTCGCGCCCGGAGCGGACCCGTCCCGGCTGCGGCTGCGCTTCCCGGCCGGTGCCACCATCGCCTCGGAACACTCCGGCGACCTCGTCGTCAGGATCGGGCAAGGACCGCCGCTGCGACTGCACCGGCCGACCACGTACCAGCCGAGCCGGCCGTTCGCCCGGCCATCGGATCCGACCAAGCCGGTGGCGCTGCCGGCCGCCCAGCCCGGGCAGGCAGCCGTCCCGTCCACCTTCCGGGTCGCCGGCCATGACGTCACGATTGCGCTGGGTCGCTACGACCGCACCCGGGCCCTGGTCATCGACCCGACTATCGTCTATTCGACCCCGTTCCCCGGATCCGTGGAGGATCTCGCGGTGGACCGCACCGGGGCGGTCTACCTCGCCTCGACGGCCATCTCCGCGGGCGCCCCGGTGCGCCGGCTGGGCCCCACGGACGGCAACGACGCGGTAGTGGCGAAGGTGGACCGCACCGGCAGCGTGCTGGAGTGGATCACCTACCTCGGCGGTTCCTCATACGATTCGGCGACGGCTCTGGCGGTCGACCCCGAGGGCGGGACCCTCGTCACCGGGTACACCTCCTCGACGGACTTTCCGCTCCGCCGACCGACGCGATCACGGCCGGCCGGCTCGTTCGTGGCCGCCCTGAACAGCGGTGGCACCGCCGTGAGCTTCGCCTCCTACGTCGGGACCGGCACCAGCTACGCCGTCGACGTCGCCGCCGGGCCGGCCCACCGAGCGATGGTGCTGCTCACCGCGCACACCGCCGGGCTGCCGCTGGTCGGACGGAACGCGCGACCCTACCGCGGCTCTGACGACGGCTACCTCACCGCGCTCGACGTGCACGCCGGGCGGGTGGCCTTCGGTGGCTACCTCGGCGGCTCCCTTCAGGAACTCCCGGCGGCACTGGCGGTCGGTGCCGACGGCACCAGCTACGTGGTCGGATCCACGGACTCCACGGACTTCCCGGTGCGCGGCGCCGTACAACCGGACAGCGGCGGTGACTCCGATGGATTCCTGGTCGCGGTCGACCGGCTCGGCACCGTGGTCACCGGGACCTATCTCGGTGGCTCGGACAGCGACACCCCGACCGGTGTGTCCGTTGGTGGTACCGATGTGGTGGTCGCCGGTGGAACGTACTCCACAGACTTCCCCATCCGCCGGGCCGCTCAGAGCCGACCCGCCGGATACGAGGACGCCTTCCTTACCCGGTACGGCCTGGGCGGGCGAACCCTCCTGACCTCGACATACCTTGGGGGCCGGGGTTTCGAGGAGGCCGACGGTGTCACCCTCGGCCCGGACGGCACGGCGTACCTCGCCGGCTACGCGTCCGAGGGCTTTCCGACGCTGCAACCCCTGCCCGACCAGGCCGGGCCTCTGTTCGTGGCCGCAATCGGGGCCGACGGCCGGATCCGGCGCTCCACGCTGCTCGGCACGTCGGTGGACGGCAACGCGAACGTGTCCGTGATCAAGGCCGACCCCTTCGGGCAGGTGTACCTCGGGGGGTACGCCGACCCCGGCGTCGTCCCGATAGTTCATCCACTCCCCTTCGACGGCGACACAGGCTTCCTGATGCGGTTGCAGCTGCTCCCGACGACGATCCGGACCTGCGCCGGCGTACCGGTGACCATCACGGGTACCGACGGCCCGGACCGGTTGACCGGCACCAACGGCGACGACGTGATCGACGGCCGAGGCGGGAACGACGTCATTGACGGCCTGGGCGGGAACGACGTCATCTGCGGCGGCCCGGGGGCGGACCGGCTGACCGGCGGGGCCGGCCGGGATGTGCTCCGCGGTGACGACGGGGCGGACCTCCTCACTGGCGGCCCGGGGGCGGACACCCTCGACGGCGGCCCGGGGGCGGACACCCTCGACGGCGGTCCGGGGCGCGACGCGCTCACGGGTGGCGCCGGGAACGACCGGCTGGTCGGCGGCCCCGGGGATGACACGCTGTCCGGCGGTGCCGACCGTGACGTGTGTCTGGGGGGTACCGGCGCCGCGGACACCGCGGTGCAGTGCGAGATCGCCGTCTGCCAGCTGTGCTGGCAGACGGCAGATGCGCCGCCCATCTCCGGGGAGGCACAGCTGTTCGATGTCGCCGGGTCCACCTCGAAATCGGCCTGGGCGGTCGGGGTCAGTCGCGACGTGGACAGAGTCGTCCGCGGCCTCGTCGAGCACTACACCGGGTCGCGCTGGCAGGTGGTACCGGTGCCCCTGCCCGCCGACAGTCAGTTGCTGGCCGTCGACGTCGCCGGTACCGACGTGTGGGCGGTCGGGGCCACCTTCGACCGGAGGGGGGCCGCCCGACCGCTGGTGCTGCACGGCACCGGCCGCACGTGGCGGGTTCTGCCACCGCCGGCCAGCTCCGGCGGCTTGAGCGGTGTCACCGTGGCTGCTGGCCAGGTGTGGGTCAGCGGAGCCGACAGCGGCCCGCTCGTCACCCGCTGGACCGGGACCGGATGGTCGCGGCTGCCGAACCCGCCGGGCGTGACGGTCGCCTCGGATGTGGCCCTCGACGCACCCGGCAATGTGTGGACCGCCGGGTCACGGTACGTCGAACGCCAGGACGGTGTCGCGACCACCGCGGTGCACTGGACCGGGAGCCACTGGGAGCGCTCGCCGCTGGGCCCACCGGCCTCGGGCTTCATCGATCAGGAAGTGAACGACGTCTCGGTGATCCCGGGCCTCGGGGTGCGGGTGGCCGGTGCGGTCGGTGACTTCCGGGGCGGCTTCCGCACGTCGTTCCTGGTGGCCCCGAACGCGCCGGCGGCGAGCCGCACCTTCGCCGGCTTCACCGCGGAGCAGTTCGCCGGCGTTGCCTCCGGGGCGTGGCTGGTGGGCTACACCGCGACCGGAGACTATTACGATCCGGGACCGCAGCAGCCGGCGGCCTACGGTTGGGACGGGCGCACCTTCCGGACTGCCCCGATCACGACGTTCGGCGAGGCTGCCGCCTTGCTCGGCACGGCGGCGTGGGGCGGCGGCGGGGCCTGGGCAGTCGGCGGGTACGTCGATCAGACCGGCACCCATGCCCTCATCCTGGAGCACCGGGCACAGTAGTCCTGCCCGGCACGCCTCGGTGCGACAGGAGACCACCAGTGCAGGTGACGCCGGGCTGGCAGGTGCCGGACTATGAACTGTCCTGGCGGTTCTCCCGTTCCTCCGGCCCGGGCGGTCAGTCGGTGAACACCACCGACAGTCGCGTCGAGCTCTCCTTCGACGTGGCCGGCGCGGCGTCGCTGCCACCGGAGCTGCGGGAGCGGGCGCTCCAACGCCTCGGCACCCGGCTGGTCGACGGGGTGCTCACCGTGACCGCCTCGGAGCACCGTTCCCAGCTGCGTAACCGGCAGGCGGCGGCGGCCCGCCTCGCCGGGCTGCTCCGCGACGCGGTCCGCCCGCCGGCCCAGCCGAGGCGGCCGACTCGGCCGAGTCGGCGGGCCCGGGAGCGCCGCCTGGCGGCCAAGGCGCACCGGGCAGGGATCAAGCGTCTGCGCGGTCGTCCGGAGGAGTGACCTTCGGCGCCGCGGTGGGCGGCGGCGGGTCGAAGCGGCGCGGCACCCGCTTGAGCTGCTTGGTCATCGACCGGAAGAGGAAAACGCACAGCAGGCACAGGACGACGATGACCAGCAGCCCGATCGGGCCGGACTGGCCGGCACCGACGGTGACCGCGAGCTGCACGGTGGAAGTCACGGTTCAGTCTGTCACCGGACGGAGCGCCGGGCGCCGCCGGGCCCGCCGGCGGTGGTCACCCGCCGGTCCGGCCGGATCCCGGCGAACAAGTCGTCTTCGGGCAGCCCGCTCGCCACCCTGGACTGGGCCAGCTGGTAGTCCTCGGTCGGCCAGGCGGCCCGCTGCACCTCCAGCGGGCAGGCAAACCAGAAGCTCTTCGGATCCACCTGGGTGGCGTGCGCGAGCAGGGCCTTGTCCCGGGCCTCGAAGTAGTCCGCGCACCGCACCCGAGTGGTCACCCTTTCGCGGTCCTCCGGCTTGTCTACCCAGTCCGCCAGCCGCTCGACATAGGGCGACTCCAGCCCCATCGACACCATCTCGGTGTGCAGCGCCTCGAACCGGGCCTTGTGGAAGGTCATGTGGTAATAGAGCTTCAGCGGTCGCCACGGCTCGCCCAGCTCCGGTGCGTAGCCGGGATCACCGGCGCGCTCGAAGGCGAACACGCTCACGCGGTGACACATGATGTGGTCCGGATGCGGATACCCGCCGTTCTCGTCATAGGTCAGGACCACGTGCGGCCGCTCCCGACGCAGCAGCTCGACCAGCGGCCGGCCGGCGTCGGCCACGTCCACGGTGGCGAAGCTGCCCACCGGCAGCGGCGGCAGCGGATCGCCCTCCGGAAGCCCGGAGTCGACGAAACCCAGCCAGACCTGCCGGACGCCGAGGATCTCCCGAGCCCGCTCCATCTCCCGTCGTCGCACGCTCGGCAGGTCGGCCACGATCTCGGGTCGGTCCATCGCCGGGTTGAGAATGGAGCCGCGCTCGCCGCCGGTGAGCGTGGCGACCAACACGTCGACCCCCTCGGCCGCGTACCGGGCCATGGTCGCGGCCCCCTTGCTCGACTCGTCGTCGGGGTGGGCATGGACGGCCAGCAGTCGCAGTTGTTCGACAAGCACGGGATGATTCTTACCGATGGATCCACGAGCGCCCACCCGGCGAGCGCCAGCCGGCCGCTACGGTGTCGCCCGGCCGCCCCGCGTCTTCTACGCGGTCGGCGGGGCGCTGCTCGTCGTGCTGACGGTGGTCATCGTCGTGCTGGGCCGCGACGCCGGCACGCCGAAAGTGACCTACGGGGTACGCGCCTTCAGCACCGCGGAGCATTCGGTGCAGATCACTTTCGAGGTCCGTCTCCCGGCCGGCGCGACCGCTACCTGCCTGCTCCGCGCCCGGGACCGCGCCGGTGCCGAGGTGGGCCGCCGGCACGTTACGGTCGTCGGATCCGAGCGTCGGGGCACCGTGGTCCGTACCGAAACCCTGACCACCAGTGGCCGCCCGGTGACCGGGGAAGTCAACGACTGCCGGCTCACCGGCTAGCCTCGAAGGATGACGTCCGCCGATGTGGCCAATATCACGTGGCTCACCCAGGAGGCTTTCGACCGCCTCACGCGCGAGCACGACGCCCTTGTCGAGGGACGGAAGGACATCTCGGCCAAGATCGAGGCAGCGCGCGAGGAGGGTGACCTCAAAGAGAACGGCGGCTACCACGCCGCGAAGGAGGAGCAGGGCAAGCAGGAGGCCCGGATCCGGCAGCTCGAGCAACTGCTCCGCACCGCGAAGGTGGGTGAGACACCGACCGAGAAGGGGGTCGCCGGACCCGGCACGGTCGTGACCGTGGCCTTCGGCGACGGTGACCAGGAGACCTTCCTCATTGGCTCCCGGGAGGACAGCGCCGCCCGAGACGACATCGAGGTCTACTCCGCACAGTCCCCGCTGGGCCGGGCGCTGACCGGGCTGCGGGCCGGTCAGCGCGCGTCGTACGCACTGCCTAGCGGCAAGCAGATGTCCGTCCAACTACTCGACGTCAAGTCCTACTCCGGCTAGCCCGCACCACCGAGATCCACCGGCACGAGAACAGCACGAACTGACACGCAGCGCGAACCGACAAAGGAGTCGGGAATGACGGAGCAGCAGCCCGCGCCGGACCCCTTCCCGCTGGAAGGGGTGGACGCCATCGTGTTCGCCGTGGGCAACGCCCGCCAGGCGGCCCACTTCTACTCCTCGGTGTTCGGCATGCGGCTCACCGCCTACGCCGGGCCTGAGACCGGATCCCGCGACGAGGCCAGTTACGTCCTGGACTCCGGTGGCGCCCGGTTCGTGGTCCGCGGGCCGGTGCGCGCCGGCACCCCGCTCGGGGAGCACGTCGCCCGCCACGGTGACGGGGTGGTGGACATCGCGTTGCGGGTACCGGACGCCGCCCGGGCCTATGAGCTGGCGGTGGCCCGCGGCGCCCGCGGGTTGGAGGAGCCGACGCTGCTGGAAGACGAGACCGGCAAGGTGGTTCGGGCGGCGATCGCCACCTACGGCGAGACCCGGCACTCCCTGGTGGAGCGCTCGGCGTACTCCGGCCCTTACTTACCCGGGTTCACGGCCCGCGAGCCGTTGCTCGCGCCGCCCGCCAAGCGCTTTTTCCAGGCCGTCGATCACGTCGTCGGCAACGTGGAACTCGGCCGGATGGATGAGTGGGTCGCCTTCTACAACACCGTCATGGGCTTCACGAACATGAAGGAGTTCGTCGGCGCGGACATCGCCACCGAGTACTCGGCGCTGATGTCGAAGGTGGTGGCCGACGGCAAGCGCAAGGTCAAGTTCCCGCTGAACGAGCCGGCGGTGGGCAAGCGGAAGTCACAGATCGATGAGTACCTGGAGTTCTACGGCGGCCCGGGCGCCCAGCACGTCGCGCTGGCCACCAACGACATCGTCGCCGCGGTCCGCGGCATGCGAGCCGCCGGGATGGACTTCCTGGCGACGCCGTCGTCGTACTACGACACCCTGGGGGAATGGGTCGGCGACACCCGGGTCCCGTTGCAGACCCTGCGCGAGCTGCACATCCTCGCCGACCGTGACGAGGACGGCTACCTGCTGCAGATCTTCACCAAGCCGGTACAGGACCGGCCCACGGTGTTCTTCGAGCTGATCGAACGCCACGGCTCCCTCGGCTTCGGCAAGGGGAACTTCAAGGCACTGTTCGAGGCCATCGAGCGCGAACAGGGGCTGCGCGGCAACCTCTGAGCGCGGGCGGCCGGCCGCCGGACGGGATACGGTTTCGCCGTGCCGCAACGACGCCCGGTGACGCGGCGGTCGCGGCTGAGCCATGCACTGCGGCTGCACCACCCGGCGCAGGCCGTCATCTACGCCTTCGCGATCGCGGTGGCGGTGGGCACGGTGCTGCTCATGCTGCCCGCGTCCTCGGCCGACGGCGGCGCCAGCACCTTCCGGGTGGCGCTGTTCACCTCCACCTCCGCGCTGTGCGTCACCGGGCTCACGGTGGTCGACACCGCCACGCACTGGTCGGCCTTCGGGCAGGTGGTGATCCTGGCCGGCATCCAGACCGGCGGCTTCGGCATCATGACCTCCGCGTCCTTGCTCGGCCTGCTCGTCTCCCGGCGGCTCGGGCTGCGTACCCGGCTGGTGGCCCAGACCGAGACCAACTCGCTGGCCCTCGGTGACGTCAGCCGGGTGCTGCGGGGAGTGGCGCTGACCAGCCTGTCCATCGAGGCGCTGGTGGCCATGCTGCTGACGGTTCGGCTGGTGGCCGGCGGCGGCGTCGGCCTGGGCCGGGCGATCTACCTCGGGGTCTTCCATTCGGTGTCGGCGTTCAACAACGCGGGCTTCGCGCTGTGGAGCGACAGCCTGGTGCGTTACGTCAGCGACCCCTGGTTCTGCCTGCCGATCGCGGCCGCCACGATCGTCGGTGGTCTCGGCTTCCCGGTGCTGTTCGAGCTCCGCCGCGAGCTTCGCTCGCCCCGACGATGGTCCGTACACACCAAGATCACTTTGCTAGCGACGATCGTGCTGCTCGCCAGCGGCATGGTCGTCCTGCTGGCCCTGGAATGGACCAACCCGGCGACGCTGGGGCCGCTGCACGCGCCCGGCAAAGTGCTGGCCGGCTTCTTTCAGAGCGTGATGCCGAGGACCGCGGGCTTTAACAGCCTGGACTACGGCCAAATGGGCAAGGAGTCCTTGCTGGTGACCGACGTCCTGATGTTCATCGGCGGCGGGAGCGCCAGCACCGCCGGTGGTATCAAGGTGACCACGTTCACCGTTTTGCTGTTCGCGATCCTGGCTGAGGCCCGCGGCGACGAGGCCGTCGAGTCCTTCGGACGCCGGGTGCCGCCCGCGGCCTTGCGCCAGGCCCTGTCGGTGGCCCTGCTCGGCGTCGCGATGGTGGTCGCCGGGACGCTCGCCATGCTGGAGATCACCGGGCTCGGGCTTGACCAGGTCCTGTTCGAAGTGGTGTCGGCCTTCGCCACGGTCGGCCTGTCCACCGGCATCACCCCCACCTTGCCGGCGGCCGCTCAGTACCTGCTGGTGGGGTTGATGTTCAGCGGCCGGGTGGGGACAGTCACCCTAGCCTCCGCGCTGGCCCTGCGGCAACGGCGGCGGCTGTACCAACTACCGGAGGAGCGACCCATCATTGGCTAGGCGACTAGGGGAAGACGCGGTCCTGGTGATCGGGCTCGGTCGATTCGGCGGCGCCCTGGCCCTGATGCTGGAACGGCTGGGCCACGAAGTGCTGGCCGTCGACGCCAGTCACGCCCTCGTCCAGGAGTACTCCGGGGAAATCACGCACGCGGTGGAAGCCGACGCGACCAGCGCGGCGGCCCTGCGCCAGATTGGCGCCCGGGATTTCAAGACGGCCATCGTGGCCATCGGCACCGGCATCGAGGCCAGCCTGCTCAGCGCCGGCGCGCTGGTGGACCTCGGAGTGCCGCAGATCTGGGCCAAGGCGATCACCACCCCCCACGGTCGCATCCTCGAGCGCATCGGCGTCCAGCACGTGGTCTATCCGGAACGCGCGATGGGCCAACGGGTCGCACACCTCATCTCCGGCCGGATCCTGGACTTCATCGAGTTCGACGACGGGTTCGCGATCGCGAAGCTCAAAGCCCCTCATCACGTAACCGGGCAGACCCTCGCCCAGTCCGGGCTGCGCACCAAGTACGGCGTCACGATCGTCGGGGTCAAGAGCCCGGGCCAGGACTTCACCCATGCCCAGCCGGAGACCTTGGTGGCCCACCGGGACCTACTGATCGTGTCCGGGCAGACCATCCTCGTGGAGGAGTTCGCCGCCACCCTCTGATCGTTACCGTGCGGCGCAGCGCCCGATGGAAGCAGCCTCGGCGCCCGGTCGGCTGACCGGCCGCCTCGGCGCCCGGTCAGCGGACCGGCTGCCAGTCCGGGTCCTGACCGGCAGCGAGGCGTCGCCAGCCGGTTCCGTCGGCCGCCGCGGTGTAGATCTGCCTGGTGTTGCCGGTGTGCTTCGTGAAGGCGACCTTGTCCCCGCTCGGGGAGTACACGCCGCCGTCGGTTGTGTAGCTCCGGGACGGTTGCAGCACGCTGACATGGAGTGGGCTGTCATCACCGGAGAAGTCACGCGCGGTCTGCACAAAGGAGAACAGGATGCCCGACCCGTCCGGGTTCCAATTCGCGTCATACATGTCGTCCGCGGAGTGCACGCTGCCGCCGGTCCAGGTCATGACATCGACGGCGCCGGTGGCGACGTCCACCCGCGAGATGCACTTCAGCCCGTCGTCGACACAGGGATAGGTACCACCGAAGGCTCCGCCATTGAAGGCGATGCTTCGGCCGTCGGGTGACCAGGCGATCGGTCGGTTCTCCACGTACTGGTCGGTCACCGTCGCCGCGATGCCGAACGGTTCCGTGGAGCTGATCCGCACCACGACGCTGGGGCCACCGACGGGTGTGGTGTACACGGCGGCCAGCGAGGTGCCGTCCGGTGACCAGGCAGGTGCGCCCAGGCCACCGGTTCGGGTTAGCTGCCTCTGCCGCCTGCCGTCGGCGTTCATCACCCACACGTTCCCGCCACGCAGCATGGCCAGGCGGCCGCCGTCCGGGGACCAACGCGGCTTCGTGCCCACGGTCACCCGCCGTAGGTTAGCCCCGGCCGGGGTCATGGTGTAGATCACGCCGCTGCGAACGAAGGCGATCCGCCCGTCGGCCCCCGGAAAGGCGGCGTCGGCGACTCCGGTTCCCAGCGGAGCCCAGAGCACGCACACCGTGATCGCGAGACCGACGAGTCGACGGGTTGCGTTCATGGTGGGCGGTCCTCTGGCCGGCGGACACCGACTCGGCGGAGTCGGTTTCGCAACTGTAGGCAGCTGACGTGCCGCCGGACCGATCCAGCAGCAAGGGTTCACGCCGATGGCCCACCCACAAGCCGGACCTCCGGCAGAAGTCCGGCGCGCCCGGGAGGACTGGGTAAGAGTCAGGCGTTCCGGCCGGAACCGGGACGACGGCTCCTCCCCTACGGCGCCGGAAAGCTTGTCGGGGTCGAGGCGTAAGAACGCCGCGTCGCTGGTCAGCCAGTCTCGGTCGCCCAGCCGCCGCCGGCCGTAGCGAGCACGTCGGCATATGCACGCCGGATCGGCCGCGATGAACCAAGTGCCGGCGACGTGATCGCTCCGCTCCGGCGACCAATGTCCACAACCGGTGCGCGGCTTGCAGCCTCCGTTGATAGTCGGGCCCGAAGTCGGCCGTCAGGCTTCGCGCATCGAATCGGCAACCTGCGATCGCGGGTCCCGGCCGAGGCGGAGACGAGCGTGGGGACCGAGGCGGCTGGTGAGCTGGCGGACCACCTCGCGGATGTCCATCCGCGCAGGCGCGCGTGCGTCCACACCCAATCGAGGTCATACGTATCACAACCATGTCACCTCCACCCTTGACGGCGGTCGAGGCTGCGCGATCCGCCCACGTTGACCCGTTCGATTAGGTGGGCCGCCGGGCTGGGGCCTTGGCTCCGACCGGCTCCGGGCGCGGTCAGGTGCCACTCAGCCATAAGGCCCCAGGAACCGCTCGCCGTTGAAGTGGATCAGGTGCGTGGGATTGTCGGCGCACCAGACTTCCGTTTCCCACGCGATCTGCGCCACGTATTTCCGCATGACGGCCCGGCTGGGAAAGCAGGAGACGTAGACCAGGCCTGAAGAGGATCCGCCGAAGAGTGCAGCCAACTCGCGGTGTCGCTTGGCGTCGACCGGCCCGTGCGAGGTCGCTGCCTCTAGGCATAGGAAGAAATCGTTGGCGCCGATGCTCACGGTCACCAAACGCGTGGTGGGATACGTCCGAACGAACGTCATGGGCGCCGCGGGTGCTTCTTGAACGCATCCTTGACCTTCTCGCCAGCGGCTATGAGGTCTGATCCCGATGCCGTTTGGCCTGCCCGCTGCTGTTACCAGTGGCGCCGTGTCGGCCACTTCCTTAACCTTTCCCGTGACCCACTGGAGCTTGTTGCTCACCTTGTCCTGCAAGCTCATAAGCTTCCTTCTCTGGGCCTTTCGAAGTTTGGCCGCGACACCATCGCCGCCGGGTACCCGGGCGGAAGCCGCGGGCGGTGCGGGCGGTGCTCCTCACGGTGCGGTTGGTTTGGGCTTCGGTACCGGCGTTCGTGATCCCGGTTTCGTCAACCGCATCGCTCCGGCGGCCTCGAAGACACTACGGTCTTGCACATCGACTCTGGGCTTAGGTTCCGCCGCTGCTGCTCGCACCGTTCGTGGTCCGCGAAACGGCCCGTCGTCCCGGCGAGCCGCTACGGGCACGGCACGGAGCGCCCGGCAAATACAGCGGAACCGCGCCACTGTGTGACAACTCGCGTACAGTGGGCAATATGGTGGTGGGGGATGTGCTGTCCGGGGTGTTGAGCGAGTTCGCCCGCACCCTGGTCACCGACTTCCCCATCCAGGGCATTCTGGATCATCTGGTGCAGCGCATCGTCGAGGTGCTGCCGGTGACCGGCGCCGGGGTGACCTTGATCTCCCCGGGGATGGCCCCGCAGTACGTCGCGGCCTCGGATGAGCTCGCGTTGGCGTTGGAGCGGCTGCAGACCGAGTTAGGGCAGGGACCGTGCCTGGCCGCCTACGAGACGGGCGCGACGATTGTGGTGGCGGATCTGGCCGTCGACGTGCGCTTCCCGGCGTTCGGGCTGGCGGCGGTGGAGGCGGGGATGGCGGCGGTGTTCACCTTCCCGCTGCGCCACGGCGGCGGCTGCCTCGGAGCGTTGGGCCTCTACCGGGTGACCTCGGGCCCGCTAAGCCCGGCTGACCTGGCCGCCGCGCAGACCCTCGCCGACGTCACCTCGGCCTACCTGCTCAACGCCCAGGCCCGGGACCAGGCGCTGGAGATCTCCGACCGGTTCCGGGACAGCGCGCTGCACGACGCGCTGACCGGGCTGCCGAACCGGGTCCTGCTCCAACAGCGGCTGACCCACGCCGCCGAACGCTCCCAACGCTCCCACGCCACAGTGGCGGTGCTGTTCGCCGACCTCGACCGGTTCAAACACGTCAACGACAGCTACGGCCACGCCGTCGGCGATGAGCTGCTGGTCGCCGTGGCGCAGCGGCTGGCCGGGGTGCTCCGCCCCGGGGACACCCTGGCCCGGGTCTCCGGAGATGAGTTCGTCGTGCTGTGTGAGGACCTCGCCGACGCCGGCGACGCCGAACTCCTCGCCGCCCGGATCGCAGAGGCGTTCAGTACCCCGTTCGGGCTGGGCGGCCTCGAGCTGTTCGTGACCGCCAGCGTCGGCATCGCCTACGCCGGCGCCGGTGAGGCCGTCACCAACCAGCTGGTAATCGACGCGGACATCGCCATGTACCAGGCGAAACGCCGCGGCGGCGCCGCCCACCAGGTGATCGACCTGCGCGACGCCCAGATCGGCCACGCCCGCAACCACCTCGACCAGGACCTATACGCCGCGCTGACCCGGGCCCAGCTCGACCTGGCCTACCAGCCGATCGTCCGCACCGCCGACCGTTGCGTCAGCAGCGTGGAAGCGCTGCTGCGCTGGGCGCACCCCGACCACGGCCCGATACCCGCGCTGGCCGCCGTCAGCGTCGCCGAGCAGAACGGGCTGATCACCCAGATCGGCGCCTGGGTACTGGAACGCAGCTGCCGGGACCGGATGTCCTGGCTCGCGGCGCACCCCACCCGGGCACTCGGCCTCTCGGTGAACGTCTCCGCCCGCCAACTGCTCGGCGCCGGCTACGCCGCCGCCGTCGCCGCCGCGTTGGACACCACCGGGATGGACCCCGCCGCCCTCACCCTGGAACTCACCGAAGGCATCTTCATCGACAACGCTGACCGCGGGCTGAACGTACTCACCGACCTGAAAACCCTCGGCGTGGCACTCGCGCTCGACGACTTCGGCACCGGCTACAGCTCCCTCGGCTACCTACGGCAGTTCCCCGTCGACATAGTCAAAATCGACCGAGGCTTCATCGCCGACATCGGCCGCAACCCCGCCGGCGTCGCGATCATCACCGCCGTCACCACCCTCGCCCACACCCTCGGGCTCACCGTCACCGCCGAAGGCGTCGAAACCCAACGACAACACGACACGGTCACCAGGATCGGCTGCGACCACGCCCAAGGCTTCCTCTACGCCCAACCCATGCCCCGGGACGACATCACCCGCCTGCTCACCAGCCCAGCCCGACCCCTCCGCCGCCACGCAGCACCCAACCTCACGCTGCTCCTCGACCGGTAGACCACCCCACCAGGCCCAACCAGGGGCGAACCGCCATGCTGCCCCGGGTGCCGTTCGCGTGCGCGCTGGTGGAGGTCGATGCCCGCACCGGATTCTGCGACCACCTGGTCCACGCCGGCGGGAAGGTCACCCGGCCGGCCGAGTTGACACGCAACCTGATCTACGTGATCGTCGCCGGGGCCGCCAACATGGGCCTGACCGCGATGGCCGAGTCCTGCGGCGTGCCCGACGACGTGCTCGCCTGGACCGCCGAGTGGTACTTCCGGCCGAGAGACCCGCATCCGAGCCGAGGAATGCGCGAGTTACCCCCCGATGGGCGAGCCCATGTTGTGCCTCATCGGGCGCATCGTCGGCCGCAGCCCCGTCACTCAAGATCGGGGCCTGCGGTACCGACCAGGGAGAGGTGAACCTTCCCCGGACGCGATCACGGAGCCGGGCGGTGTTGCCGGCCATCCGGCGCCTGCCGCCCGCCGGGGGGCGGGTGGATCGGTGACGGGCTTCGCCGCGGCGGTAGTCGCGTCGACGGCTGCGGTCGGCGGCGTCGCGGTTGTCCTCAGCGCTGGTGCTGACGCGGGGTTGGCGCAGGGAGTCGGCGATGTGGCCAGCTTGCTGGCCGCCGTGGTGGCGGTGCTTGCCTGTGCGCGCGCCGCCCGCAGGTCCGGGCCGGATGCTCGGGAGTGGGCGTTGCTGGCCCTAGCGGTCGGGGTCTGGGCGGCGGGGGCTCTGACTTGGGCGGTGTACGGCTTTACCCGGCACCATGTCCACTCCTTCCCGTCGGCCGCCGACATCGGATTTCTCGGCTATTCGGCGCCTGCCGTGGTCGCCCTGTTGGCCTTCCGGCGGCGTGCGGTCCGCGCAGTATCGCGGGTGCCGGGGGTGCTCGACGGCCTTGTCGTCGGCACCGCGATCCTCTTCACGGGATGGGCCTTCGTGCTCGGCCCGCAGTACTACTCTGCTAGCGCGGGTTGGTCGGCCCGGGCTACGGGGCTTGCCTATCCGCTTGTCGATGCGGCGATCGCCTCGCTGGTCCTCGTTCTGGCAATGCGCCAGGTCCATGGCGCGCGGCTGCCTTGGGCGCTGGTGGGCTGCGGCCTGCTGGCGCTGACGGTGACCGACAGCATCTACGTGTCGCTGACCTTGAGCGGTCGGATCGGTCTGACCGGCACTGCGCTGAGCGCCGGCTGGGTCGCTGCCTTTCTGCTGGTCGCTGTCGCGACGGTGGCGCCCCATCGGCTGACGGCACCCGGCCGGGTGCGGCGTATCGCGGTTGGCCAGGAGTTCCTCCCCTACGTTCCGGTGGCCATCGCGCTGATCGTCGCCGCCTACGAGCGGGTCTTCAGTGACCCCGTCCTGCTCGGCGTCGGCGCACTACTCCTTGTCCTGGTCGGTATCCGTCAGTTTTTGATCACGGTGGAGAGGGTCGCCCTGACCGACGACCTCGAGCACAGGGTGGCACGACGCACCGCCGAGTTGCTCAGTGCCCGGGAAGACCTTCAGGATGCCTTCGACAATGCACCAATCGGTATGGTATGGGCCGACCTGGCCGGGACGTTCGTGCAGGTGAACCCCGCCTTCTGCCGGATGGTGGGCCGCAGCCGAGACGAGCTGGTCGGAACCCGGATCGGGGACATCACCTTTCCAGCGGACGTGGCTGCCAGCGAACTTCGCATGTCTCGGGGTGCTTCGAGCGAATCCCGAATCCCGCAGTTCGAGAAGCGCTACCGGCACGCCGACGGCAGCGGGGTGTGGGGGGAGGTCAGCCTGTTGCTCACCCGAGACGCGGCCGGTGCCCCGAAGTTCTTCCTCGCCCAGATCCAGGACATCACCGAACGCCGGTCCTCGGCGGCGCGCACCAAGGCCAACGAGGCCGTCTTCCTCGACGCGGTCCTGGAAAACCTCGACTCCGGCGTGATCGGCTGCGACGCCGAAGGCCGCCCGACCGTGTACAACCGGGCCAGCCGCGAACAATTCGGCCCACTCGTGCCGTCGCTCAATCCAGAGTTCTGGGCCGAACATTATGGCTTCTACCGGGCCGACGGAATCACCCCGCTGCCCACGCGGGAGATCCCCCTGTTCCGGGCATTGAGCGGCGAGCTCGTCGTCGACGTCGAAATGGTCATCGCGCGAAAAGGCGGCGACCCACGGACGGTGGTCGCCAATGGGCACGCCATCAGCGGCGGCGACGGCGCCCCGCTCGGCGCGGTCGTGGTCACGCAGGACATCACCCAGCGCCGGAAGGCGGAGGCCGCCCTGAGGCGGCAGGCGTTGCACGACCCGCTCACCGACCTGCCCAACCGGGCGCTGCTGCGCGACCGGCTCGAGCACGCGATCGCCCGCCAAGCCCGTCAGCCGCACCCCCTGGCGCTGCTGCTGCTGGACCTGGACGGCTTCAAAATCGTCAACGACAGCCTCGGCCACCAGGCCGGCGACGAGGTCCTCATCACCCTCGCCGGACGCCTACGCGCCTCGCTGCGCCCGGACGACACCATCGCCCGGCTGGGCGGCGACGAGTTCGCCGTCGTCCTGGAGAACACTTCAGAGGCCCAGGCCACCTCCATCGCGGCCCAAATCCTGGCAGTCATACGCCATCCCATCTCCATCCAAGGTCGATCGATCACCTCAGACGCCTCGGTCGGCATCACGACCAGCATCGGAGCCGACGACCCGGAGACGCTGCTGCGCAACGCCGACCTGGCGATGTACGCGGCGAAGGACCACGGAAAGGGCAACATCCAGGTCTTCCACGCCTCCATGCACGAGACAGTCGTGGACCGGTTGACCCTCGATGCCGAACTCCGCGAAGCCGTCGACAAACGCCAGTTCACCCTCGCCTACCAGCCGATCGTGTCGCTGATCACCGGCCACCTCCAAGGCCTCGAAGCACTACTCCGGTGGAACCACCCCGACCACGGAGTCACGTCGCCATCGGCCTTCATCCCGCGGGCGGAGGCCACCGGACTCATCGTGCCGATCGGACGAGGGGTGCTGCGCGAGGCGTGCCGCCAAGCCCGCGCATGGCGCCAGATCCTTCCCGACGCCCAGGACCTCACCATCTCGGTGAACCTCTCCGTCCGCCAGCTGCAAGACCCGGCGATCCTCGACATCGTCGCCGCCGCGCTGAGCGACACCGGCCTGCCGGCCGGGCAGCTACAGCTGGAAATCACTGAAAGCGTCGTCGGTCGACGCGGGGATATCGTCGCGATCCTCCACCGCCTGCACGCCACCGGTGTCCATCTCGCCATCGACGACTTCGGCACCGGCTACTCCTCGCTCAGCCGCCTGCACGCACTGCCGGTCGACGTGGTCAAGATCGACAAGTCGTTCATCGACGCCCTCGCCGGCGGCGGCCCGGCGCCTCTGGTCGCCGCCACCATCTCCATGGCGCACAGCCTCGGGTTGCAGACCGTGGCCGAAGGTGTCGAAACGACCGACCAGCTGCCGTTCCTACGCCTCCACGGCTGCGACAACGTGCAGGGCTACCTGTTCGGCCGCCCCCTCGCCGCCGACGCGGTCACCGCGTTGCTGCGTCAGCGAGGCACCGGCAAGCTATGGGCGAATCCCGCCACGCCGGCCGGCCGTCCCCGCACTCAACCCCGGAGTGACTGAACGGAAGCTGTCAAGCCGCTGGCTGCGGGGGACGATGCAGCGAGTGGCTACGGTCGGCGAGCCGGATATGTTCTGCCATTGGGGCGATGTCGCCGCTGAGGAGGGGTCATGAGCGACGACCAGGGGCGATTCGCTCGGCTCGACGACCGGCGGCGTCGGTTGCCGCGGCCGCGTACGCCGAAGGGTCTCGACCCGGCGGTCGTCCTGGCGCTGCACGAAGCCACCCGCCGGCTGCTCGACGCGGTGGAACCAGCGGATGTGGTGGAGGCCGCGACGGACCTGGTCAACGAACTCGGTGGCAGCGTGGTGCCGGCCGCCCGGGCCGGTGCGGATGTGCTGCCCCTGGACCTTTCCTTCGGCTCGACCGACCCCCTGCTCCCGGCTGCCCCGCGGGCCAGCGTGGCGCGGATGCATCTCGAGACGTTGCTGCCTGCCTTCCTCGAAGACGCCCGTCGATCGGTGATGGAGTTGCGCGGTAAGAGCTCGCTGCAGAATGAGGCGACTCGGGACCATCTGACCGGGTTGCTCAACCGGCGGACGCTTGACCGACGGCTGAGCCAGCTGCGAGTCGGGGATCCAGTCGCGATCCTGGATTTGGACTTCTTCAAGCAGCTCAACGACACCGAAGGACACGCCGCCGGCGACGCCGTACTCGTCGCTTTCGGTCGGGTTGTCCGTCAGCATGTCCCCAGCGGCGACATCGCTGGCCGGTACGGCGGTGAAGAATTCGTCGTTGCCCTCCGCGGGGCGGCTCCTGCGACGCTGCTGGCCCGGCTGACCGAGATCCGGCGGGCGTGGGAAACCGTCCGGCCGTTCTCGGTGTCGTTCTCGGCCGGGGTGAGCGTCGTGACCACTACCGGCGCCCGGGCTTTGCAGGTTGCCGACCAGGCGCTCTACGTGGCCAAACAGCGGGGGCGAAACCGAATAGAGATGGCTTCGGCGTGACGGCTACACGGCCCCTTCATGCTGTGGTGGCTCAATTCCTGGACCTCATCCGGCAGCGCGCTCCCGTGGCCGCGGCTGCTCTCGCCGTCGCGCAGCTTCAGCACGGATATCGACCTGACCAGGTCATCTCCGACCTGCTGGTGCCTGTGCAGGTGGAGGTTGGGCGACGTTGGCACCGCGCACTGTGGACGGCCGCGGATGAGCATCAGGCGACAGCGGTGACCGACGCCGCGCTGTACGGCGTCACATCTGACGGTATCCGGCCTCGGGAGATCCGGGGAACCGCGGCCGTCGCCTGCGCCGTCGGCGACTGGCATGTCCTGCCGTCACGAATGGCGGCGGAGTTGCTGCGCCTCGACGGCTGGGACGTCCTGTTCCTCGGCGGTTCGCTCCCGCCAGCGGATCTTTCCCAGTGGTTGATCGACGCCCGACCGGACGTCCTGGTGGTGTCCTGCTCGATGCCGACAACTGCCCGCAGCGTCGTGGCCACCGCGATGGCGGGGGCCGAAGTCGGCGTTCCGGTCGTCGTCGGCGGACGTGGCATGGGCCCGGACGGTAGGCGCGCGGCCGCGCTCGGCGTGCGATGGGCGGCGGACCTCAAGTGCCTGGCGGCTGCCCTAGCGGCTCCAACACCTGCCACCGCCCAACGAGAACTGGCCGAACGGCTGGAGGAGCACTCGCAGCTACTCCTGCGGCGTACGGAGATCGTCGCCGGGGCTGTCAACGAACTCGGCCGGCTGTGGCCGGCGATGTCCGCGTTCTCCGACACTCAGATGTCCCGGACCAGCGAGGACTTCGGCCATATCGTCGACTTCCTCGGGGCCGCTGTGGCCACCGATGATCCGCGTCTCTTCGGCGAGTTCGTCGATTGGCTTCGGCTGCTACTGTCCTCCCGCCATCTACCGCCAGCGGTGCTGCAGATCAGCCTGCGCGCCCTGGCCGCGGCGCTTCCCCGCGAGTTGCCGCTGGCCCCGGCGATCCTGGCCACCACCCGCGACTCGTTACCTATGGAGGTGCGGTGACAGCACCGGCATTCGTCGTGACCAGTGAGGTCACTATCCCCGAAAGTGCCGCCGAGGGACTGGAGGCGGCGTTCACGGCGCGCCTCGGCGAAGTGGACAGTTTCCCCGGCTTCCAACGCCTTGAGGTCTGGCGAGACACCGCAAGCCGAGGGACGTACCTTATGGTGTCCTGGTGGGATAGCCGGCGGGACTTCACCAGCTACATGCGTTCCGCGCAACACCGGCGATCCCACCAGCGCATCCCGACCGAGCCGGTCAAGCCTCGTGGGACCGGAGTACACCGGTTCGAACGCATCTCCTGTTGACGGCTTCCATCCTGCCGTCGTAGGTGCGAACTCGACGCCGCATAATGATCGTTTCCCCGCACCCGAAAGCTTCGCACCGGACTTGCGGCTCTCACCGCATCTCGGCTCACGCAAGCCACGGGGGCTCACGGCAGCCGCGTTGAAGTCCCGGGCGTCGTACCACGGCACCTGCCCGCCAGGGACGAAGTAGAGGAGGACCAGCGCCGAGCGCTCGTTCGACCTCTCGGCATCGAAACCCAGGGACTCCAGGACCGTCGAGCGTGAGGCGAAGGTGTGCAGGCGGTCGACGACCACGGCGTTGCGAGGAGGAACATGCGGAAACGTTTGACGTACGGACCGTTGGCGAACGACCGAGGGGTGATCGCGACGAGTTGTCCGCCGGGACGAAGCGACAGCACCCCCACGGTCACGAAGGCGGCATAGAGGGTCGGGGCGTCGACCCCCATAGCGGCGAGCGTCGGTGGCCGAGTTAGTCGCCAACTTGCCGTACGGTGGATTCATGATCACCAAGTCGTATGCGTCGTACTCGTGTGCGGTGCCCATCCCGGTGCCCGCATAGAGCAGGTCCTCGCACCGGACGTCGACCGTCACGGTTACACCCCGTTTACGCGCCCACTCGACGCACAGCGCGGCCGTCGCCTCCAGTGCCGGAAGGAGGGCCGGGTCCACCTCCACCGCCGTGACGGCTATTGTCGTTCTCGGCTTGTCCGCCACCATGCGCTGCACAAGCGCGGCCAGCAACATGCCCGACCCAGCACCCGGGTCCAAGACGCGCATGGGTCCGTCCCCGTCCGGCAGGCGCGGCATGTGTGCCATCAGGGCCGCCGCACGTTCAGGAGTGAAGAACTGGCCGAGGCGCGCCTGCTGCCTCTCGTCCAGGCTTGCGAGCGTCAAGACCCTGAGCGCCTCAGCACGTTTCAGAAGATCGTTCGCCACGAGAAAACCCTACGGTTGACCACCGACAAAACCGGCGATCCTGCTTGCTATTCCCATTCGATGGTGCCCGGCGGCTTGCTGGTGACGTCCAGCACCACCCGGTTGACCCCGGGCACTTCGTTGGGAATGCGCCCGGAGATTGTGCCCAGCACGTCATAGGGCAGCCGAGCCCAGTCCGCAGTCATCGCGTCGGCCGAGGTGACCGGTCGCAGCACGACCGGATGGCCGTAGGTGCGACCGTCGCCTTGGACGCCGACGGAACGTACCTCGGCGAGGAGTACCACCGGGCACTGCCAGATCTCCCGGTCCAGCCCGGCCCGGGTCAACTCCTCGCGAACGATGGCGTCCGCCGCCCTGAGCATCTCCAGCCGTTGCACGGTCACTTCGCCGACGATCCGGATCCCGAGGCCCGGCCCAGGGAACGGCTGGCGCCAGACAATCTCCGGTGGCAGCCCCAACTCCTCACCGACCCGCCGCACCTCGTCCTTGAACAACAGCCGAAGCGGCTCGACGAGGGCGAAGGTGAGATCGTCGGGCAGCCCGCCGACATTGTGGTGCGACTTGATCGTGGCCGTACTTGAGCCGCCTGAGCCGCCCGACTCGACGACGTCCGGATAGAGGGTCCCCTGGACGAGAAACTCGACCGGTTCGGTCTCCTCCAGCCCCCGGGCGGCTTGCTCGAAGGCCCGGATGAACTCCCGCCCGATCGCCTTGCGCTTCTCCTCCGGGTCGCGAATCCCGGCCAGCGCCGCCATGAAGGCCGGTACTGCGTCCGCCACGTGCAGCCGGACACCGGTGGCGGCCACGAAATCCCGCTCGACCTGCTCGGCTTCGCCGGCCCGCAGCAGGCCGTGGTCGACGAAGACGCACTCCAACTGGTCGCCGATCGCCCGCTGGACCAGCGCGGCTGCCACCGCCGAGTCCACTCCGCCGGACAGCCCGCAGATCACCCGCTTGCCGCCGACCTGCGCCCGGATCGCCTCGATGGAGTCGGTGACGATGTTGAGCATCGTCCAGGTCGGGCGACAGCCGGCAGCGTCGAGCAAGAAGTGCCGCAGCATGTCCGACCCGCGGTCGGTGTGCAGCACCTCCGGGTGGAACTGGACGCCGTACAGCCCGCGCGCGGGATGCTCGAACGCCGCTACCGGGGTCGCCTCGGTGGCCGCAGTGACCCGGAACCCGTCCGGGGCCGAGCGCACCGAGTCACGGTGGGACATCCAGACCGACGCGGCCGGCGGCAGGCCGGCGAACAGCGTGCCCGGATCGCGGACCGACAACGCGGTGGCGCCGTACTCCGCGGTGCCGGTCCGGGCCACCTCGGCGCCGAGGGCCTGGGCCATGGCCTGGAAGCCGTAGCAGATCCCGAGCGTCGGTACCCCGGTGGCGAACAGCGCGGCCGGTACGGCCGGGGCGTCGGGGGCGTACACCGACGACGGTCCCCCGGAGAGCACGATCGCCTTCGGGTGCTTGGCCAGCATCTCCGGCAGGGCCATCGACCAGGGCACGATTTCGGAGTAGACGTGGCACTCCCGGATCCGGCGGGCGATGAGCTGGGCGTACTGGGCGCCGAAGTCCACCACCAGGACGCGGTCATGCCCAGCCGCGTCGGCGGCCGGCGTCTCGGTGGCGTGCGTCATCTGCTGAGGGTATCGGCGGTGGGGCGCACCGGGTCCGCGGCACGCCAGCACCGCGGAGAGCCGCCGCCACCTGCTCCAAAGCCTCACGACCGGCGCCGGCGCCGACCGCGCCGGCACAATCAGGTTCCGGTCGAAGTCAATCCCGGCCGCCTCCACCGGGCCGCACCAGGTTGAGCAGCCGTCGGGGAAGCGCGAAGACGGCGTACCGCTTCGCCGGAGCGACCGCTACTATCGGCCAGCCGGATCGTTGGGCTTTCTCGCGCAGCTCCCGGTCGGGGTTGACCGCGACCGGGTGACCGACTGCTTCCAGGAATGGTAGGTCGCTGATCGAGTCGCTGTAGGCGTAGCAGTCGGCCAGGTTGTAGCCGCGGTCCGCGGCGAGGAGCCGGATCTCCTCGGCTTTGCCCTCCTGGTAGCAGAACGGCCCGGCCAGCACGCCGGTGTAGCGGCCCCCCTCGTCGATTTGCGACCGGGTACCGACCGCGCCCTCGAGCCCGAGCTGGTCGGCCAGCGGCCGGACGATCTCCACCGGTGAGGCCGACACCACGAAGCGGTCGTGGCCCGCCGAGCCGTGCTCGGCCAGCAACGCCCGAGCCTCTGGCAGCACTGACGCGACAAGTTTGGGGACGAAGCCCTCGCTCAACGCGGTGAAGTCGGCCGCCGGATGCCCGGCCACCACCCGCAGGATCCGCTCGCGCAGGGCCGCGGAACCCGCATCGGTCGCACCACGCAGCACGAATGACACCGCCGCCACCGCGTCCCACAGGAGGTCGCGCGGCGGGATGTAGCCAGCGCGGAACGCGGCCACCGCCAGCGGGAAGGTGGCCGAGCCCCGGATCAGCGTCCGGTCAAGGTCGAAGAAGGCCGCCGTGACAGTCATGCCGCCCCTTTCGTTGGTGCTGACTGTCCCGCAGCAACTCGGCCGCGGCAAGCACCCGGCTGCACCGCCTTACCCAACACCGCCAGTCGCAGCACGGGCGGCCTCGGCGGCCGGCACCGCTGCCCGTACCGGGGGCGGCGCCCCGGTTGCGCGGTCGCATCTCGATCAGGTCGCCGCCAGTTCCAGGCGCGTGCCGACGGTGTTGGCGATGAACGCCTCGGGCAGCCGGTTGGCCAGCTCATGCATGGCGCGCGCACCCGGTGCAGTGCGCGGGTAGCACCAGGTCGGGAGCGAGCGCGCCGAGCGCCTCGACGGTGGGTGCGATGAGCGGCTCGAACAGCGCACCGGTGAGGTGGAAGCCACCGACGAGGGCGTGCACGTGCTCGACCCCGGTCAGGGCGCGGGCGTAGCGGACGATGTTGACCACGCCGGCGTGCCCGCAGCCGGTGATCACCAGCAGGCCGCGGCCCTCGACGTGCACGATCAGCGCCTGGTCGTCGAGGATCAGCGGGTCGGGCTCCCACCTCCCATCGCGCAGCGCCTGGTGGTTGGCGAAGCCGCGCTCGAAGTCGGTCGTGCGGGCCACCTCGCCGGTGATCAGCACGCTGCCGTCGAACAGGAACGACGGCTCCGGTCGTTCGACGATCTGGAATCCGAGCCCCTCGAGCCCGGCGCGGCTGGTGGCGGGCAGTTCCCACGGATCGCGGCCGGGCAGCGCGAGTCGCCGCCGCGACCAGAATTGCGGGTGCAGCACGACCGGCAGCTTGGCCGGTCCGCCGAGCGCCCGGGCGAGCCCGTCCAGTCCGGTGGTGTGGTCGAAATGGCCGTGTGAGCACACCACAGCCGACACCGAGTCCGGGGCGAGGTCCAACCGGCGCATGTTGGCCACCATGCCGTCCGGGCTGACCCCGGTGTCGAACAGCAGCCGGTGAACCCGACCGTCGGTCAGCTCAACTTCGACAAGCGCAGAGAACCCATGCTCGCCGACCGGCCCGCTGACCACCGGGTCGTCCTGGTGCGCGGCGGCGGGCAGCCGGGGCCAGCCGACCAGCGGGTACCGTTTGGCCGGGCCGGCATCGGCAGCCAGTACGTCCAGCACGTTGTCCACCAGCGTCGTGACGTGCACCCGGCGTACCGGAACCAGCGGCACCCGCTCGCCGCGGAACGCGCCGATCTCCGCAGGAACCGTCGCAACATTTGCGGGAGTGCGGCCGCCATCACACATAAGCGGCCAGGATAGCGGCCCTCGGCTCCCGGTGGCGTTGTATCCGGCGTCGCCGTACCGGTCGCGCCCTGAGGGAACCCGAACAAGGCGACGGCGGCGGGTGAAGAAGTCCCGGTTGGGTAACCAGGCGCGGGGCTGGGCGGGGTCGATCAGCGCCGTCGCTGGGAGCCGCGGTAGCCCGCCCATGGGTCGTAGTCGACCTCGAGTTCGGCCTGCTCGGGACGTTGCTCCTCCGGGACGTGCTGGAGGTTGATCCGCACGCGATACCACACTGAGCTGCTGCCGCGCATGCCGTCGACGAGCACGTCGGAGTCCTCCAGCAGCGGCACCAGATCGGGGTGTTTCGCCTGCCAGGACTCGAGGCCGGCGAGCGCCTCCGGTTTCGTACGGGCTCGAGCCACCTCGACGAGCGGCATGCGGGGCGTTCGCCGCCCGGTCCCCTTCGGGGGCTTCTCCACCGGGCCGAGCCGCTCGGCCAGCGCCAGCAGTGCCTCCAGCGACCCCGGTTCGGCGTCGAACCCGGCCCACGGGTCGCCGATCTCGGCGAACCGGGCGGGCGCGGTGGCGAGCGTGTGGTCCGGCGGGCGGACCTGGCGCACCTCGTCCCAGCGCAGCGGCGTGGACACCCGCGCGTCCGGCGTGGCCCGCACCGAGTACGCCGAGGCCACCGTGCGGTCCTTGGCGTTCTGGTTGAAGTCGACGAACACCCCCTGACGTTCCTCCTTCCACCACCGGCTCGTCGCCAGCCCGGGCGCGCGGTGCTCCACCTCACGGGCCACGGCCTCCGCCGCCGACCGCACCTCGGGAAAGGTCCAGACCGGGTCGAGGCGGGCGTAGATGTGGAAGCCCCGGGAGCCGGACGTCTTCGGCCACGCCGACAGTCCCACGTCGGTAAGGACCTCCCGGACGACGAGCGCGACGTCGATGATCTGCCGCCACTCCACGCCCGGCACCGGATCCAGGTCGATACGCAGCTCGACGGGGTGCTCGAGGTCCTCAGCCAACACCGGGTGCGGGTTGAGGTCCACGCAGCCGAGGTTGACCACATAGGCCAGCCCAGCCGCGTCGCGCACCACGATCTCGGCCGCCGAGGTCCCCGACGCGTAATGCAGCTCAGCGACCCCCAACCACTCCGGCCGCGTCGCCGGGGCCCGCTTCTGGAACACCGCCTCCTCGCCGATGCCCTTGACGAACCGCTTGAGGATCATCGGCCGGCCGGCCACCCCGCGCAGCGCCCCCTCGGCGACCGACAAGTAGTAGCGGACCAGGTCCAGCTTGGTGTACCCGGCGGCGGGAAACACCACCTTGTCCGGGTTGGTGATCACCACCTGGCGGCCGCACAGCTCGAGCACCCGCTCCCTCGATGTCGCCACACTGACAGACTCAACCGTGATCGACCACGGCGTCCAGCCCGCCACTCACCCCAACCGGAGCCACGCGACACCCGCGGCGGTTCCGCAAGGTCTGGCCACCCATCGAAAGCATCATGCTGGGTCATGTCCGGGCGTCGGCGAGCACCTCGCGAAGGCGACGGGCCCAGCGTCGCGTTGGAGGCCATGTTGCTGCCTCGTTCCGGAGCAGCCCCGGTCTTGACCCTGGCACCCGGCTTGACCCCCCGACACCGGCACCGGCTACGGACCCGGAACCTGGGGCAGCGTCAGGTCTCGAGGGAGGCCCGCAGCCGTTCGAGGTCGGCGGTGATGCTGCGCCGCACCTGACGGGTCATCAGCGGGGTGGCCCAGCCGAAGAACCGGCCAGGGCTACCGGCGGCTCGGATGGCGACCGACGTGCCCCCCGGGGCGTCCTCGAGCTCGTAGGTGACGTGCATGGGAAACGGCCGGTCGACTCGCAGCTCGACGAGCCGGTCTGGCTCGTCCCGGGTGACGACGTAGCGGTAGTCGAAGGTGCGGCCGAGGAACCTCGCGGTGCGCACCACTGTCGAACCCTCACGGAGGCGACCGGGCTGGTCCGGGCGGCTGGAGGTGATGCCGCCGGTCCACCGCAGGTCGTTGGCCGGGTCGAACATGAAAGCCGCCACCTCGGGCCGAGGCCGGCGGACAAGCACGGCCGGCCGAACGTCGACAGCCACGCGCGCTCCTTCCCGTTGGTGTCGAGTAGCCCGCTAGCTGGTCTCGGTGAACAACGGCTGCGGCGTCCCGGTGTCGGCGAACGTGGCGAGCCGGTCCATGACCATCGCCCAGGTCTGCGCGGTATGGCCGAGGTCGGTTTCCGGATAGTCCTCGGCGAACCCGTAGTGGCGGAACAGGATGCCGGTGCCGGACTCGGCTCGGCTGGCCGGGCCGAGCTCCCACTCCCACGTCGAGCCCTCCCAGAACGGGAACCCGGAGCTAACCTGCATGCGGATGAGCTTGCCGGGCTCGGTGCTCACGGTGACCTCCAGGTCGACAGGGGCCTGGGCGAACCCGAACCGGGCGCGGTCGGCGGACACGTCGCAGTCCGCGGTCCAGAAACCGCGCTGTCCCTCAGTGGTGGACAGGACCTCGAAGACGTGGTCGACGTCGGCGGCCACGTCGACGGCCAAGGTGGTGCGGGACATTGTTCCTCCTGGTGGTGAGCAGCGACCTACTTTAGGCTTACCTAAAATAGAGCCTAGGTCAAGTCGCGCCGGCCGATGCGTCCACACTTGTCCCGGGAGCGCAACCGGAAGTGAGGGCGGGTCGTCGTGGAGCCCTTGCAGGTGATCGCGGCCCCCCGGCGGCTACGGATCCTCGAGCTCGTCTGGGACCGCGAGCGGTCCGCCGGTGACATCGCAACCCAGTTCGACGTCTCCTGGTCGGCGATCAGCCAGCACCTGACCGTGCTGCGCTCCGCCGGGTTCCTGCTCGAGCGCCGCGAGGGCAACAGCCGCCTCTACCGCGCCGACCAGGCGGCGCTCGGCCCGCTGCGCGCGGTCGTCGAGCAGCACTGGCGGGCCGGCCTGGGACGCGTCCAGGAACTCGCCGAGGCCGAACAGCGGGACCGGGACCGGACATGACCGACCCCGCCGTGCTAGAGGTCAGCGTGCACATCGCCGCCCACCCCGAGACGGTGTTCCCGTACTTCACCGACCCGGCCCGCTACGTGCAGTGGATGGGCCGCGACGCCGATCTCGAGCCCGTTCCGGGCGGCACGTATCGGGTGCGGATGCGCGACGGGGTCGAAACCGTCGGGCGGTTCCTCGAGGTCGACCCGCCGCGCCGGCTCGTGTTCACCTGGGGCTGGACCGAGGGCCCGCCGGTCCCTCCCGGCAGCACCCGCGTGGTCGTCACCCTCGAACCGGAGGCCGGCGGCACCCGCGTCGTGCTGCGCCACCACGACCTCCCCGACGACGAACAGCGTCAGCACCACACCGCCGGCTGGGAGATGTACCTCGGCCGTCTCGCCGTTCGCCTGGCAGGCGGCGACCCGGGCATCGACCCCAATGCCTGACCGTCTCCGCGCTTGCGGGCGGTCAGCAACAGGTACTCCCAGTCCATCGCCCCGCCGCCCAGGTCATGCCGGCCGCCAACTCGAGCAGGTCGCGGTCCAGGGCTGCGGTCCGTTCCGGGTCGCCGGCGAGGCTCCGGTAGGTGCTGATGGTCGGGCCGTAGCTCGCCTTGAAGTAGTCCCGGAATGCGGCCCCGTCGCGGAAGTGGTCCACCCGCAGCGTCTGGCGACGGGCTCGGACGTCGCTCACCCGGTCGCAGAGCAGTCAC
Organism: uncultured Actinomycetota bacterium; assembly: GCA_963814355.1. Classification (GTDB taxonomy): domain Bacteria; phylum Actinomycetota; class Actinomycetes; order JADGOV01; family JADGOV01; genus JADGOV01. Next base: position 885,982 of record CAWFCZ010000018.1, read on the forward strand.
TGACGTGGGACTCCCGGCCCCACAGCGGCGGCGGCTCGGCGCCGGGCGGGGGGGGGCGGGGCGTATGGCTCCTCGGGAGCTCACCCTCGGCAGCCGGCACTTCAACGAGCTGCGGCGCGGCGTGCCCAGGATGTCCCCCACCCTGCTGTCCAAGCGCCTGAACACGCTTGTTCGGGCCGGGGTGGTCGACCGCTGGGACGATGGTGGGCGGATCGTCTACCAGCTCACACCGGCCGGACGAGAGCTTGAGCCGATCGTCGCGGCCGTGGGCAGTTGGGGGGTTCGCTGGATGCCCGAGCTGGGCAAGGAGGACGACTGCCCGCCGGCCACCCGTCATTGGTGGATCGTGGTCAACCCTGACGAGGTGGACGTCTGCGACGTGGATCCCGGCTTCGACGTCCGGGTCACCATCGAAGCCTCGTTACGGGCGATGATAAGACTCTGGCGCGGTGATTGGAGTTGGCGCGACGCGCAGCGCTCCGGGGAGCTGAGCATGGCGGGCGAGCCGCACGCGCGCCGGGCGGTGACCAGCTAGCTCAAGCTCTCGCCGTTGGCCCACGTGCCGCGACCGGCGATGACGGGCTGACCCGCCCAAGTGCGGAGCCGCGCCCCTCAAGACCGTCCATCACGACGTGCGGACACGGTTCAGCCGGGCCACCCCTGGTCCGCGGAGCCGGTCGACGGATGCGGTGGTGCGTCCGGTCAGCACCAGGAGAAGTGCCTCGATCGGTCCCTCGACCCGAGCGCCCTGACCGGCCGACCAGTCCATGGGGCTGGCGTGACTAGCCGGAGCGGTCCGGCATGTGCTGGTCGGGGTTGTTCTGGCCCAGCCAGAACACGGCGCCGGCCGGGTCGGCGAGGGCTCCCATCCGTCCGTACGGCGTGTCGAACGGCGGCGCCAGTACCCGGCCGCCGTGGTTCTCGGCGGCGCTGACCGCGGCGTCGGCGTCGGCTACACCGAAGTACACCAGCCAGTGCGACGGGGTTCCCTCCGGTGCGCCGAACATCCCGCCCAGGCCGCCGAGCGGGGCTTCCTCGCCGCCGAGGTGGAACGTGGTGTAGTCCGGCCCGGCCTCCGGCAGGGGTCGGAAGTCGAAGCCGAACACCTGGCCGTAAAAGGCTCGGGCCGCCGCCGGGTCGGTCGAGCGCAGGTCCTCCCAGGACAGCCCGCCAGGGGCATTGACGAGCGAGGCACCGATGTGGGTACCGGCCTGCCAGACGCCGAAGACAGCGCCGGACGGGTCGCTCGCGATGAGCATCCGGCCGAGAGGTCCCACGTCGCCGGGTGGCAACAGTACGGTGCCGCCGTTCTCGGTGACCGCGGCCCCGGTCTTGTCCGCGTCGTCGCTCGCGAAGTAGAGCGTCCAGGCTGGTGGCTGCCCCTCGCCCTGGATGGGGCCGATGCCGGCAGCGGCGCCGCCGCCGGCCTCGCCGATGACGTATCCCCCGTACTCCTGCTCGGTGTCCTGGAAGGACCACCCGAGGACGGCGCGGTAGAACTCCCGCGCGGCCGCGACGTCGGTCGTGGTCAGGTCCACCCAGCACGGCACGCCGGCTGGCCAGCGTGATGTCCGGATGCTCATGAGCCCCGATCCCATCACCTCGGCCGGGTGGTGTAAACCCCCACCATTGCCTGGCAGTGGACCGCTCAGCGCGCGACCGGTCGGGAAACTCAGAACACGTCACCGCAGCGGATACCACCCGTTGAAGGTACGATTCGCGCTGTAGACGGCCGAGGACACGCGTCAGGCGTGCGGTCGTCAGGGGGTATCCGCTCTGGTTCACCTTCGACCACGAACCCGACGTGATCGTCAAGAACGATCCGAGCGGCGCCGCCACCGCAGCGGCCTACGCCTGCGCCTTCCGCACTATCCAGGGCATCGCCGACGATCTCGGCGTCACCAACATCAAGTGGTCCTCGGCGCTGCTCGCCCCCGCCTACACCGACGGCTCGGCCGCCGACTTCATCACCGGAGTCCATCTCGACGCCGCCGGCATCGACCTCGACCTCTACATGTATGGCCCGCTGGACAGCGGCGACGCCGCCTGCCAGCCCGCCCGGATCGCCGCGGCGGAGGCGTTCGCCCAGGCCCGCGGGCTTCGGCTGGCGCTGCCGGAGTGGGGCGTCAGCGCCAATAAGATGACGGACGATCAGCGCGCCACGTGCGTCGACCGGTGGGCCACCTGGCACGACGGCTGGGCCGAGAGCCCCTTCCTGATCTACTTTTCGCCGTTGTCCTCCCCCGGCCCGCTCAACACCCGCATCGGTCCAGGCACCGCCGCCTATGCCGCGTACGGCCGGGCCACCGGCACCACCGCCCCGCCGGCGGACACGGCCCCGCCGACGGTCAGCCTGCGAGCGCCGGTGGCCGGAGCGACGGTGACCGGAACCCTGACCGTGACCGCCGACGTGACCGACGACACCGGCGTGGACAGCGTCACGCTGGCGGTGGACGGCTCGGCGACGTCCCGCGACGCCACGGCGCCCTACACCCCAGCCAGCATCACCTGGGATTCCGGTTCCTACCGCGCGCCTGAGACTGAGAAGACCCGGATATCCGTGGCGGCCGTCGCAAGCGCGGTCGCGGTGAACAGCGCCAACGCGACTGCGTGCGCCGCGGTGCACCAGATGCAGATGGCGTCCAGTACGAAAAGCTCGACGTAGATCAGGTACACCACCATGGCGACCCCGACCAAACCAGCGCCCAGCCGGGCCCAGGCAACCGGCGTCGAGGCGGCCCGCCACATACCGGGCAGGCACAGGACCAGCATGCCCAGGAAGTACAGCAGCCCGAGGACGGCGACGGGGGCCCCGAGAAGTTTCGACTCCGCGCTCGTGGTGACCTTGAGGCAGTTCAGGACGCCGGTGTTGGGGCAGGCCAGCGTCGTCGAGGTGGTGTAGTGCTCATAGGTCAGATAACCGGAGACGGCCACCCCGGCGACCGACAGCAACAGCGTGACCGGCGACGCCCAGCGCGGCGGGACTCGCTCAGCTCCCACCGAGTTGGCCCCGCAGCGCGGTGATGGCGGAGGAGTCACAGACCGTGCTGGGCTGATTCTTGGTCAGCGTGCAGATCGCCGCGGTGATGGCGTTCGCGGTTCCGCCGATGCCCTTGGCGACAGCGGTCTGTGGCTTGGTCAGGTCATCGGCGATCTGCGCCATCGACATCCCGCTGAGAACTCCGGGGTCGTAGGAGGCACCGCTGATCGTGAACCGGTTGCCGAAGTCGATGAACGGGATGCCGCCCGGCTTGTAGGTGTCGACCAGCTTCTGCTGCTCCGCGGTGATCTTGTCCAGCGGCTCGTACCCGTTGCCGCTGGCAGCCAGCTTGTTGGACTCGGTCTCCACACCCTCGAAGGCGAGGTAGGAGCTGGTGTAGCTGGCGCCGTGAAAGCTGAACGTCGGGGTGTTGGGGTAGACCTCCGGCTTGGCGCCGGACGTGGTCGCCCCCAGGTTGTGCCAGGTGCCGAACCGGGACAGCGCGACGACCACTGGCCAGCGTTCCGCCGCGCAGTACGGGCAGTATTCGGCGCCGACATAGACCACCTTCGGCTTGCCGTCCTTGGTCAGCGGGGAGCCGCTCACCGGCTTCGGGAACGCGGCCTTCTTGAGGCTGCCGGCGCCGATCGTGTCCAGGGTGGCGGCCGGAAGGGTGGTCACCTTGGCCGCGGTCGCCGGGTCCAGCGTGACCGACGCCACGCTGCTCGTACTCTTCTTGCCACCGGCCAGCTTGATCGCCACGAGGGCACCGATCACGGCCAGCACCGCGATCACCGCGACCCCGGCCAGCACCATCCGCCGCCGAGCCTCCCGGCGGCGCTCCTTCTCCCGTAAGGCGGCGGCCTTGGCCCGGGCGTTGGGGCGGATGCGCTGTGAGCTGGTCATCCGGTTCGGATCTCTCCTCATACGGGTCCCGACCGAGACGGCCGGTTATTCCTTCATAGTACGAAGCCCGCCCGCCGGCGGCGCACCCTTCGGTCGCCGCGGGCGTGGCGACCCTCGCCCGGCATAATCCACGCGCCGGGGTCGTTACCGATTCGGGACTTGTAGGTCCCCGCCCGGTCGTCGAAAACTCGTTCGACCGCAACTGCCCGCCGCCCGCCTGACTCGAGGACGTATGAGTTCCCTCACAGCCCCCACGATCCCCGCTGGCGGTGCCGCCAGCCGCGGTCATCACCCCGGCCTCGCTCTGGCGATCATCGCCGGCTCGCAATTGATGGTGGTGCTCGATGCCACCATCGTCAACATCGCGCTGCCGAAGATGGCGAGCGCGCTGCACTTCTCCACCACCAACCTGTCCTGGGTACTCAACGCGTACACGCTCACCTTCGGCGGTCTGCTGCTGCTCGGCGGGCGGGCCGGTGACATCCTCGGCCGGCGCCGGACGTTCGTCTTCGGCATCCTGCTGTTTACCCTGGCCTCCTTCCTCGGCGGCTTGGCGACCTCCTCGGCGTGGCTGCTGGCGGCCCGGGCCCTGCAGGGCGTCGGCGGGGCGATCGCCTCGCCCACCGCGCTGTCGCTGATCACCACCAACTTCGCCGAGGGCGCCGAGCGCAACCGGGCCTTCGGGGTCTTCGCGGCGGTCTCCGGCTCCGGCGCCGCCGTGGGGTTGCTGGCCGGCGGCATGCTCACCTCGTGGCTGTCCTGGCGCTGGGTGCTCTTCGTCAACGTGCCGATCGGCCTGCTGCTGGCGGCCCTGGCCCCGATGTTCGTCAACGAGTCCGAGCGGCACCCGGGCCGTTTCGACCTCGGCGGCGCGCTCTCCTCCACCGCGGGGATGACCGCCCTGGTGTACGGCTTCATCCGAGCCGCCCAGGACGGCTGGGCGGACCCGTACACCATCTGTTCCTTCGGGCTGGCCGTCGTGCTGCTCGCCGCGTTCGTTCGGATCGAGACGACGATCACCTCGCCGATCATGCCGCTGCACCTGTTCCGCAATCGGAACCGGGCCGGCAGCTACGGCATCATGCTGGCGCTCGCCGCGGCCCTGTTCAGCATGTTCTTCTTCCTCACCCTGTTCGTGCAGGACATCTTGGGTTACAGCCCGCTGCGCGCCGGCTTCGCCTTCCTGCCGGTCAGCGCCATGATTGTGGTAACCGCCCAGTTCGCCTCGCGCAGGCTGCTGACCGTCGGCCCCAAGCCGTTCATGGTGGCCGGCGCCGTGCTGGCCACCGCGGGGTTGGGTTGGCTGTCACTGCTGTCGGTGGACAGCACCTACGTCAACGGGATCTTGCTGCCGATGCTGGCGTTCTCGGCCGGTATGGGCTTCCTGTTCGTACCCCTGACCATCACCGCAGTCAACGGCGTGGCCACCGCCGAGTCCGGGGCCGCCTCCGGCCTGCTCAACGTCATGCAGCAGGTCGGCGGCTCACTCGGACTGTCGATTCTGGTCACCGTCTTCGGCACGGCGAGTCGAAACGAGCAGAACACCCTGCTGGCCAAGGCGGCCGCGTCCGGCAAGCCGGCGACCGGCGTCAGGGAGGCGGCCCTGGCGCACGGCATCTCGACCGCGTTCCAGATGGCCGTGGTCTTCGCCGGAATCGCGCTGCTCCTGTCCGTGGTGGCGATCCGGACCAAGGCCTCCGACGTGGACGCCTCGGCGATCCCCGGCCTGACCGGCTGACGGGGCGCTGGGATCAGCCCCAGGACCGCTCGGCAGCGTCGACCACGTTGGACAGCAGCATCGCCCGGGTCATTGGACCGACCCCGCCGGGCATCGGCGCCAGATATCCGGCCACCTCACGGACGTCGGGGTGGACGTCTCCCACCAAACCGGCGTCGGTGCGGGTAATGCCGACGTCGAGCACGGCGGCTCCCGGCCGGATGAGATCCGGCTTGACCAGGTGCGGTACTCCGGCCGCCGCCACCACGATGTCGGCTCGGCCGATGTGATCGGCCAAGTCTCGGGTGCCGGTGTGGCACAGCGTGACCGTGGCATTCTCGGTCCGTCTGGTGAGCACCAACCCGAGCGGACGGCCGACCGTGATCCCCCGGCCGATCACACAGACCTCGGCACCGGCGATCGGCACGTCGTATTCCCGCAGCAGCGCGACGATGCCACGCGGAGTACAGGGCAACGGCGCCGGGCGGCCCAGGACCAGGCGGCCCAGATTGACCGGATGCAGCCCGTCGGCGTCCTTCGCCGGGTCCATCAGCTCCAGCACGGCGTTGGGGTCCAGACCGGCCGGGAGCGGCAGTTGGACGATGTACCCGGTGCACGTCGGGTCGGCATTCACATCGCTGACCGCCGCCTCGACCTCGGCCTGGCCAGCCGTCGCCGGCAGGTCCCGGCGAATCGAGGTGATGCCGACCTCGGCGCAGTCCCGGTGTTTGCCGGCGACGTAGGACGCGCTGCCCGGATCGTCCCCGACCAGCACGGTGCCGAGCCCGGGGACTCGGCCGCAGGCCGCCCGCAGCGCGGCCACCCGCCCGGTCAGCTCGGCCCGGATCCGGGCCGCGGTGGCCTTGCCGTCGAGGATCTGCGCCGTCATGCCGGTCCGGCCATGTCAGTCGAGCCAGTAGTCGTTGATGTACTTCTCGCCCTCGTCGCAGAAGAAGGTGACCACGTGCTCGTACTCGGCCCGCAGCGCCCGGGCGGCGATCAGATGCGCTCCCGAGCTGGGGCCGACGAACAGCCCGTAATTCCTCGCCAGCCGGCGCATTTCGGCGATGGCCTCGTCGCTGTCCACCGGCACGAACTCGTCCACGTCGGTGCGGTGCCGGGCGATGATGCCCGGTACGAAGCCGTCGGCGATGCCCTCGATGAGATGCTTGCCGATCTCCCCGCACATCAGGGTGCACGACTCGTTGGGCTCCACGGCAACCACCCGGCAGGCCGGGTTCACCCTGCGGAAGGCCATCCCGACGCCCACGATCGTGCCTCCGGTACCGACCCCGCCGACCACCGCGTCGGGGACCACCCCGTCTGGCAGTTGATCGAGCACCTCCGGGCCGAGCCAGCTGCAGTTCTCCTCGACGTTCCACTCGTTGTCGAACTGCTGCGGCGCGAAGTAACCGGGCTGCTCCCCGAGTTCCCGGGCCTTGCGCAGCGCGTCGTTGACATGGAAGTCGCCGAGGGTCATCACCTCTGCCCCGAACGCCCGGGAGATCGCGGCCCGCTCCGGGCTCATGCCGTTGGGCATCACGACCAGCATCCGGTATCCCTTCACGGCGGCGACCATGGACATGGCGTTCCCGGTGTTACCACTGGAGGCCTCCACGATGGTGTCTCCGGGATGGAGCAGCCCTTCCCGCTCCGCCTTCGTGATCATGTAGCTCGCGATCCGTGCCTTGATCGAGCCGGACGGGTTGAGGAACTCCAACTTCACCCAGATGTCGTCGACCCGGACCAGCGGCGTATTGCCAATACCGTCCAGAATGGTGGCCCGCCACGGGTCCCCGCGGCGCACCACCGCCGGGCGGCCCGCGGTCGGCGGCGTTTCCACGATCGCCATGGCGTTCCTCCGCTTCGCATCGTCGGTAGGCGGGTAGCGGGCCGGTCGGGGTGGCCGACGCCCGCCGGTCGAGGCCCGGACGCAGCCACGCTACGCCGCGACCCGCCGGAACCCCAGGTCCTCCCCTACCGGCCCTCGCGCCGAGCGTCCGTAGGGTTGTCCCTATCCGGTCGGAGGTGAGGACTTGGAGGGCGAGAACGTCCTGACGCTGTCGCGCGCCCCGGACTCGGACACCGCGCGCTCCGCCGGCCGGCCCGGCTCGCTGGCCCTCTCCGCCACGGCGATCTTCCTGGCGAGCCGGCTCCTCACCAGCGCCGGCATTCTGCTCGCGCACTGGGTTTCGGGACTCAGCATCCGCATGATCGTGGTGAAGTGGGATGCCCACTGGTACCTCGCGGTCGCCCAGCACGGGTACCCGACCAGCACTGCGCCACTGCCCGGTCAAGCCGAGCTCCGGCTGGCTTTTTTCCCGCTGTTCCCGCTGCTGATCTCCCCCGTCGGCGGCCTGGGGTCCAACGCGATCCTGGCGGCGACCGCATTGGGCACCGCGTTCGGGCTGGCCGCCACCATCGCCGTGGCGTTCCTGGCCCGGACGGTGGGGCTGCGCGCGGGTCGGGACGCGGTCGGCGCGCAGCGCAGCGCGCTGGCGGCGGTGGCCCTGTTCGCCTGCTTTCCGGGCGCCATCGCGCTCTCCCTGGCCTATACCGAGGGCGTCGCGCTGGTCGCCGTGGTCGGCTGCCTGCTCGCACTGCTGCACCGGCGCTGGCTGAGCGCCGGGCTGTGCGCCGCGCTGGCCACCGCCACCAGGCCCAACGCGCTGGCTCTGCTCGCCGCCTGCGCCTGGGCCTGCGCCGAAGCTCTACGACAGCGCCGGGAATGGCGCTCCCTGCTGGCGCCGCTGCTCGCTCCGCTCGGCGCCCTGGGCTATCTCGCGTACCTGCAGGTTCACGTCGGGGACTGGCGGGCCTGGCACGAGGTCGAGGCCCGAGCGTGGCACCAGAACATCGACTTCTCCGCCCAACTGCTGCGGCTGCTCAGCCCGGCGGAGATCGTCAAGCATGCGGCCCGGACCGACTGGAACTACTTCTCCATCGTGGCCGGGCTGATCTTCGTCGTGATCTCCGTACTCTGCCTGCGCCGCTGGCGACCGCCGGGAGTGCTGGTCGCCTACACCGCGGCCGTGCTGGCGTTGTGTTTCATCTCCAGCCACGTCGGCCCCCGGCCTCGGATGGTGCTGGTGGCCGTACCGCTGTTCATGGCCTGCGCCGAACGCCTGTCCCGGGTGCAGTACCGGTGGCTGCTGGGGAGTTGCGCCGGGCTGACCGTGGTCATGAGCTATTTCGTGTCGATGGGCCGGATCATTCCCTGACCGCGGCCGGCGCCGGCGCGGCGCTACCGGACCGAGGTGTGACCCCCGGTGGGGCAAGTGCCGGCATCGGGGACGCCAGGGCCGCTCGCACCGCCAGCCCGCCGGCGACCACCAGCACTGCGTTGCGGACCGCGAGCAGCAGGGCGGAGCCGACCGCACCGTGGATCAGCCCGACGTACCAGATCGGGTACAGCCACTGGGTGAGCCCGCAGGCCAGCACCAGCAGACCGGCCGTCCGCCGTTGCCGGCTGGCCGGGTTGCTCACCGCAAGCGCGGCCAGGCCGAGCGCCCAGACCAGGTATTGCGGGCTGAGCACCCGGGCGACCAGCAGCACGGCGAGCAGCCCGGCCAGGCCGAGGTCGAGATTGCCGGGCCGCCGCCAGGCCAGCCCGAGGACGGCAAGCACCACCACGGCGCTGGCCACCGTGGTGAGGGCGACCACGACCGACACGCCCGGTCCGTGCACCTGGTAAGCCCCGTACTCGCGCACCACCCGGATCCCCGACGCACCGAACGCCCGGGCAAGCACGTACGGGGTGGCGGCCAGCGTCTCGGTCTGCAGGCCCCGAGCCTCCTGGTTGTGCCGGAAGTCCAGACCCTCGCCGAGCCGCCCCCCGGCCGCCAGCCCGACGACGATGACCCCGCCCACGGCGAGCGCCCCCGCGGCGGCCCGACGCCGCCGGGCGATCAGCGGGAACAGCAACACCGGCCACACCTTGACCGCCGCGCCGAGACCGAGGAGCGCGCCGGCCAGCCCGGACCGCGAGCCCGACACGCTCCCGGCAGCCGGTCCGGATGCCGGCCTGGTGGCTACCGCCAGGGCGGCCACCGCGAGCAGCGTCGGCGCGGTGTCGAAGCGGTTTTCCACGATCGGACCCAACGCGGTCGTGCCGAGGATCCACACCCAGGCGCCGGCCGGGCTGCCGCCGGCAGCGGCCCGGCGCGCCAGCACGGCCAGCACCAGCGCGTCGCCGATCAGTGCGAGGGCGACGAAGGACGGGTAGTAGCGCAGCGGGCTCAGGCCGGGCAGGGCCAACACACCGGCCGCGCCGGGCGGGTACTGCCAGGTCGGATCACCCAGGGGGAAGTGGCCGGAAACCAGGGTTGACGCCCACCCCGCGTACAGCCGGACGTCTCCGGTGATCCCGGCGTGGTGCGGGTACCCGGACCAGCCGGGCGCGGCCACCAACAGCGCCCGGGTGGCCACCCAGGCGACCAGCAGGGGCAGCCAGCCGTCAGGGCTGCGGAGGTCGGGGCTGCGGAGCCTGGTGAGGCCGGACAGGACGACCGCCTCCCCGGGCTCGCGGACTCACCCGGAGGGCCGTACCGCTCCGGCGTATTGCGGCCACCACACCGGTTCCTCGCGGACCAACGCGCCGGTGTGGGGTGCATCGATCATCATGCCCGACCCGACGTAGATGCCCACATGGTGGATCGGGCTGCCGAAGAAGACCAGATCGCCGGAGATCAGCTCCGAGCGGCTCACCGGGCGACCCTGGTTGATCTGGGTACCGGTGTAGTGCCCCAGATAGACCCCAGCCTTGGCCCACACGTATTGGGTGAGGCCCGAGCAGTCGAAGGCATCGGGTCCGGCGGCCGCCCAGACGTAGGGCTTGCCGATCTCCCGGTACGCCCAGGCCACCGCCACCGCGGCACCGCCCGACCCCAGCCGAGGGGTGGTGAACGTCGCGGCCGGGGTGCCGGCCGAGTTCGGCCGATTCGCGCTGGTCCGGGCTGCGGTGGACGCGGACCGGAACGCCGACGCGGCGTGCGCCTGCGCCGCCCGTTCGGTGGCCAGGGCGGCCGCCCGCGCCTTCGCCGCCGCCAGCGCCTTGGCGGCCACGGCCACGTCCACCGCGTGCCTGGCGGCGCTCGCCGAGGCGAGAGCCGCCTGGGCCTGGGCCACCAGCTGGGCCTGGGCATCCTGCAGTTGGCCGAGAAGTTGCTGCTCGCGGGCGGCGGCGGTGAGCACGGCGTCGCGCTGCCGCCGCTTGTCCGCGGTGAGCTGCCGCTGCCGGGTCACAGCGATGTCGGCCGCGAGCTTGGCGAACGCCTGCTCGTGCTTGGCGACTGCGAGCTGCGACAGACTGTCCTGCTGGACCCGGGCCACGGCGTCCAGGGTGACCGCCCGGTCCAGCAAGGTGGCGGGTCCGGCCGCGTCGGTGAGCAGTTCGAACTGCGACAGCCCGCCGCTTTGGTAGGCCTCGACGGCGACCGCGCCGGCCCGGGATCGCAGCCGAGCCAGCTCCGCGGTTGCCCTCGCCAACCGGGCGCGGGCCGCCCCGGCGATCCGATTGGCCCAGGCCAGCTGCTCCACCGCGCCGTCGTAGGCCTCGGCGGCGATCTCCGCCCGCACGTTCAGGGCGTCCAGTTGGCGCTGCACGGAGGCGATGTGCGTCCGCTCCGCGGCGACGCGGGCTCGGGCGCTGGTGGCGGCCGCGGCGGCCGCCGCCGCCTTCGCTCTGGCGTCGGAGACCTGATCCGCGACCGCGGCCGTTGACGAGGGCACGGTGGTCGCCGTCAGGGCGGCGAGGAGCACACCTCCGGTCAGGGTGCGCGCTCGAGAGCTGAGCGGCAGCTGCACGCTTCGCTCCTGGGGATCTCGGGGCTCAAACGGGCCAACCGTACGCGCACATCGATCATCCGTCACCTGTCTGGCGGAATAACCTAGCGAAACTGGGTGGGTTTCGGTAGGTCTGATGGCACACCCCGTTTGATCCGGCGCGGTGCGCGGCAGTCGCCGGCGGACATCGAGCCCTCGGCCCGGCCCGGCCCCGGCTCGGGATAGCGTTTCCCGGTGCCGACCGAGACCCCCACCGCGGAGCCTTTCGTCCCGGCAGGCACCGACCTGGCGGGCCTGGCGGCCGCCGCCGCGGACTGTCGCGGCTGCCATCTGTACAGCAACGCCACCCAGACCGTCTTCGGGGAAGGCCCGGCGACCGCGCGCGTCGTGCTGATCGGCGAGCAGCCGGGTGATGTCGAGGACCGGCGCGGGCGGCCGTTCGTCGGCCCGGCCGGTGCGCTGCTGGATCGCGCGCTCGCCGACGGCGGCCTGGACCGGGATGCCGCGTACGTCACGAACGCCGTCAAGCACTTCAAGTTCACCATGGACAGCGGCGGCAAGCGCCGGATCCACGCCAAGCCGGACGCCTGGGAGGTCAACGCCTGCCGGCCGTGGTTGCACGCCGAACTCGGGCTGCTGGACCCGGAGGTGGTGCTCTGCCTCGGCGCCACCGCGGCGCAGGCGATCTTCGGGTCGTCGTTTCGGGTGACCAAGTCCCGGGGTGTGCTGCTGCCTTGGCCGGCACAGGAGGAGGACGGGGTTCAGTCCCCGTACGCGCTGGCGACCATCCACCCGTCCGCGGTGTTGCGGGCCTCCGACCGCGAGCAGGCCTACGCCGGCCTGGTCGCCGACCTCACCGTGGTGGCCGAGTTCCTGCCGGGCCGGACGACGCCCTGAGCGGCCAGCGGTGAGCGTCGAGGTGTCGGCGCGCCCGCGGCTGCGCGGCGCCTCCCATGCCCTGGCTGCGGTGGCCGCGGTACCCGCCGGAGTGTGGTTGGTCGGCCGAGCACCCTCAGCCGCCAGTCGGCTGGCCGCCGTGGTCTACGCCGTCACGGCCACGGCACTGTTCGCCGTCAGCGCGTTGTACCACCTTGGTCGCTGGAACGGCGCCGCCCGGCGCCGCGCCAAGGCCGCCGACCACGTGACGATCTTCTGCTACATGGCTGGCTCCTACGGTCCGCTCGGGGTGCTGCGGCTGTCCGAACCCGCGGCCGCGACCTGGCTGGGCGCGCTGTGGGTGGGCGCCCTGGTCGGCGCCGTGGTCAAGGTCCGTACGCTGGACCGCCTCGGCGGGCCGGCCGACGCCCTGTACGCCGTCGTCGGCGGCTCGGCGATCCTGCTGCTGCCAGCGTTCGTCCACCGGCTGACCGGGGCGGAGCTGGCGCTGCTGCTGGGCGGGCTGCTCTGCTACGGCTTGTCGGCGTACTGCCTGAAATTGCGCCGGCCCAATCCCTGGCCGGCCACATTCGGCTACCACGAGTGCGCCCACCTGTGGGTGGTCGGGGGCGCAGTCAGCCACGTGGCGTTCTACGCCATGCTGTTCCGGTGATGGCGGGTCCGGCACCGGGGGCAGGTCCGGTGCCGAGGACAGGCCCGGTGAGGCCCGGGCACGACTTCGAGCCGGTCTGGCTGGTGGGCATCCAGGTCCTGGACGGCTACGTACGGGCCGCGTTGCGGCTGCGTATCACCGGGCTGGAGCACCTGCCCCGCTCCGGCGCGGCCCTGCTGGTCGCCAATCACGTCTCTTACCTCGACCCGGTTGTGCTGATCGTGGTCGGCCACCGGGCGGGCCGGCGGGTACGGGTGCTCAGCGTGCAGGAAGCGTTCGAGCGGCCCGGCAGCGGGTTTTTCCTGCGCGCCGGACGACACATCCCGGTCGGCGCGGATCCGGCTGATCGGATGGTGGCGATCCGCCGGGCCCGGGCCGCGCTGCACCGCGGGGAGGTGGTGCTGATCTACCCGGAGGGCACGATCGCCAGCGGCACCGAACAGCGGGCGGCCCGGGGTGGAGCCGGCCTGCTCGCGCTGACCAGCGGGGTGCCGGTCATCCCGATACGAACCTGGGGCCTGGAGCGCGGCGCGGCGCGCTGCTGGCACCGCCGGCGGGCGAGCGTGGTGGTCGGCCCGCCGGTGGACCTCACGCCGGCGAACCAGATGTCCGGGCGCCGGCGGTACGAGGCGGCCGCAGCCCTGGCCCTCGACGCCGTCCGCGCCCTGCGGCCGCCCGAACCGAGCAGCCGGGACTGAGGACTACTTGCCCGACTCCTTGGGCCGGGTGGCTGGTGGGACGATGGCGTTGGCCGGGGTCACCGCCTTCGGCTTCTTGTCCTGCTTGGGTTTACGGGCCTCGCGGCCACCCTTGTTCTTACCGCCCATGATCATCCTCCGGCTCGGTTCCTAGCCCAAACGGTACGGCCATCCAGGGCGGCGGGGAAGGTGTCCAGCTCGCCGACCTCCCGATCAGGGCCCGAGCCGTTCCAGGACCCAGCTGTCGGTGCCTCGGCGGTAGCGCAGCCGGTCGTGCAACCGGTCGTCGCGACCCTGCCAGAACTCCAGTGAGTCGGGAGCCACCCGAAAGCCTCCCCAGAACGGCGGCAGCGGCACCGCCGGGTCGTCGTCGTCGTCGGCACCGAAACGGTCGGTCACCTCGGCGAGGCGGGCCAACAGTTCGGCACGCGAGGTGAGCACCGCCGACTGCGGCGAAGCCCAGGCCCCGAGCCGTGATCCCCGCGGGCGTTCGGCGAAGTACGCCTCGCTCTCGGCCGTGGTGGTACGCGTCACGCTGCCTTCCACCCGCACCTGACGTTCCAGCTCGTGCCAGGGGAAGAGCAGCGCCGCCCGCGGGTTGGCCGCCAGCTCGGCTGATTTGCGGGAGTCGTAGTGGGTGTAAAACACGAATCCGCCCTGGTCGTAGCCCTTCAGCAGCACCATTCGGGCACTCGGGGCACCGTCCGCGGTGGCCAGCACCATCGCATTGGGTTCCCGCAGGCCGGCGGCCACCGCGGCGGCGAACCAGCGGTCGAACTGCGCCAGCGGGTCGGGATCGGCGTCCTGCTCGGAGAGGCCGCCTGCCAGGTACGCCCGCCGCATCGCCGCCGCCGCATCGTTGGTCACACCGCTTTCCTAGCACTCGGCGACTAGTGTCAATATGAGCCCATGGCTGACGACAAGACTGACCAGGCTTTGGCAAGAGCTGACGGCCAGCGGAACACCGCGGAGGCGGACAGCACGACGGTGTTCAAGCCCGGCCTGGAAGGCGTCATCGCCTTCGAGACCGACATCGCCGAACCGGACCGGGCGGGCGGCGCGCTCCGCTACCGCGGCGTCGACATCGAAGACCTCGTCGGCCGGTTGTCCTTCGGCAACGTCTGGGGGCTGCTCGTCGACGGCCGGTTCGCACCGGGGTTACCGCCGGCCGAACCGTTCCCGGTCCCGGTGCACTCCGGCGACATCCGAGTCGACGTGCAGAGCGCCATCGCGATGATGGCACCGACCTGGGGGCTGGAACAGCTGATCGACATCGATGAGGCACAGGCCCGAGACGACCTGGCCCGGATCTCGGTCACCGCAATGTCCTTTGTCGCCCAGGCGGCCCGCGGCCTCGGCCACCCGGTGGTACCGCAGCGGCGGATCGATCAGGCCCAGACGATCGTCGAACGCTTCATGATCCGCTGGCGAGGTGAACCCGACCCCGAGCACGTCAAGGCGGTCGATGCCTACTTCGTCAGCGCGGCCGAGCACGGCATGAACGCCTCCACCTTCACCGCCAGGGTGGTGGCCTCCACCGGAGCGGACGTGGCCGCCTGCATCTCCTCAGCCATCGGCGCGCTGTCCGGCCCGCTGCACGGCGGCGCCCCGTCCCGGGTACTCAAGATGCTGCAGGAAGTCGAAGAGGAAGGCGACGCCCGGTCCTACGTCAAACGGCTGTTGGACCGACGCGAGCGCCTGATGGGTTTCGGCCACCGGATCTACCGGGCGGAGGACCCGCGGGCCCGGGTCCTGCGCCGGACCGCGAAGGAACTCGGAGCGAAGCGGTGCGAGGTCGCCGACGCCCTGGAGGAAGCGGCGCTGGCCGAACTGCGCGAGCGCTCCCCGGACCGGGTGATCGCCACCAACGTGGAGTTCTGGAGCGCTGTCCTGCTGGACTTCGCCGAGGTTCCGCCGCACATGTTCACCTCGATGTTCACCTGCGCCCGGACCGCCGGCTGGAGCGCGCACATCCTGGAACAGAAGGGCACCGGCCGGTTGATCCGGCCCAGCGCGCGATACGTCGGACCGGGTCCACGGCCGGTGGAGGATGTGGGAGGCTTTGAGAAGATCAATCACCAAGCACCGAGGACCGCATGACCGAACTCGTCATCCCACCCGGGCTGCTCCCGGCCGACGGCCGGTTCGGCTGCGGGCCGTCGAAGGTACGGCCTGAGGCCCTCGCCGGGCTGGCGGCGACCGGCACCACCCTGCTCGGCACGTCGCACCGCCAGGCCACGGTGAAGTCCGTCGTCCGCCGGATTCGGGCCGGTCTCGCCGACCTGTTCGGGCTCCCCGAGGGCTACGAGGTCGTGCTGGGCAACGGCGGTTCCACGGCGTTCTGGGACATCGCCACGTTCTGCCTGATCGGGGAACGCTCCGCGCACCTGGTCTTCGGTGAGTTTTCCGCGAAGTTCGCCGCGGCCGCCGCCGCTGCCCCGCATCTCGCTGAGCCTTCAGTCGTGCGCAGTGACCCTGGCACTGCGCCGGACCCGGTCGCCACGGCCGGGGTGGATGCGTACTGCTGGCCGCACAACGAGACGTCCACCGGGGTGATGGCGCCGGTGCGTCGCCCGAACGGCGCCAACGACGGTGCCCTGGTGCTGATCGACGCGACCAGCGGGGCCGGCGGCCTGCCGGTGGACGTCACCTCGGCGGACGCCTACTACTTCGCACCGCAGAAGAGCTTCGGCAGCGACGGCGGGCTGTGGCTGGCCCTGCTCTCCCCGGCGGCCCTGGCCCGGGCCGAGGACCTGGGTTCGCGCTGGACACCGGCGTTCCTCGACCTGCGGATCGCCATCGAACAGTCCCGGCTGGACCAGACCTACAACACTCCGGCGCTGGCGACGCTGTGGCTGCTCGCCGACCAGGTCGAGTGGCTACTGGACCGCGGCGGGCTGTCCTGGGCGGTCGCCCGGACGGCGGATTCGGCCGAGCGGCTCTACACCTGGGCGGAGAAGTCGCCGTACGCCACGCCTTTCGTCTCCGACCCGGCCCGCCGCTCGACGGTGGTCGGCACCATCGACTTCACCGCCGAGGTCGATGCCGCCGCGCTGGCGAAGGTGCTGCGGGCCAACGGGATCGTGGACACCGAGCCGTACCGGAAGCTGGGCCGCAACCAACTGCGGATCGGCATGTTCCCGGCGGTCGAACCGGACGACGTGGAGGCGCTCACCGCCTGCATCGACTACGCCGTCGAGCGGCTCTGAAGAGGTCGCCGAGCACGTGAGCACACAGTGCTCACGTGGCGCGATGATCCGCACGCTCGCGACGATCTCTGCACCGGCCGAAACCGGACCCACTGTGTGCTGAAGTGCTCATTCGACGCCGCCGATCAGCCGCGCGGCGGGGGTAGCGTCGCGCCATGGAGTACACCCACCTCGGCCGCAGCGGCCTGTCCGTCAGCCGGCTCTGCCTGGGCACGATGAACTTCGGCCCGCAGACCCCTGAGTCCGACTCACACGCGATCATGGATCGGGCGCACGAGCACGGCATCAACTTCTTCGATACGGCCAACGTCTACGGCTGGAAGGCCGGCGAAGGGGTGACCGAGCAGATCATTGGGCGCTGGTTCGCCTCCGGTGGCGGTCGCCGCGAGCGCACGGTGATCGCCACCAAGCTGTACGGCAGCATGAGCGACTGGCCGAACGACACGTTCCTGTCTGCGCTGAACATCCGCCGGGCGTGCGAGGCGTCGCTGAAGCGGCTGCAGACCGACTACCTCGACCTTTACCAGATGCACCACGTCGACCGCTCGACGCCGTGGGAGGAGATCTGGGAGGCGATGAGCGTCCTGCGCCAGCAAGGCAAGATCGTCTACACCGGCAGCAGCAACTTCGCCGGGTGGCACATCGCGGCGGCCCAGGAGGCGGCCAACCGACGGCATATCGTCGGCCTGACCAGCGAGCAGAGCATCTACAACCTGCTCACCCGCAACGTCGAGCTCGAGGTCATTCCGGCCTGTGAGCACTACGGGCTCGGGCTCATCCCGTGGAGCCCGCTCGGCGGCGGCCTGCTGGGCGGCGTCCTGGGCAAGGAGCGCACCGCCGGGCGGCGTAGCGAGGGTCGAGCCCGGGACCGGCTGGAGGCCCACCGGGAAGCCGTCGAGGCCTACGAGGCCTTCTGCGCCGACGCGGGCGAGGAGCCGGCAAACGTGGGCCTGGCGTGGCTGCTGCACCAGCCAGTCGTCACCGCTCCGATCATCGGTCCGCGGACCGATGAGCAGCTCGACGGGTCGCTGCGGGCGCTGGAGATCCCACTTGGCGAGAAGGAGTTGACCCGGCTCGACGAGATCTTCCCTGGCCACCGGAGCGCGCCGGAGGACTACGCGTGGTAGTTCGGCTTCCAGGAGTCGATTCTCAGATGGGCAAGTCCCAGGCCGCGATCTGCTCGTGACGTACCACGGCGCCAAGCGTGCTGCGCACCAGCACGACCTCCGGGACCGGCTCCACCGGACCGGCGTAGTGCCGTAGGTGCGCAATGATCGCCCCGGCGTCGGTGCCGCCCGGGGGCCGGGCTCTGGCCAGGGTCAGGTGTGGCCGGTAGCGGCGGTCCTCGATCGAAACCCCGGTGCGCCGGCAGGCCGCGCTCGTCCGTTCGGCGAGCCGGATCAGAGCGTCCCGGTCGCCGGCCACGCCGGTCCACACCACCCGTGCCCGGCGGGCGGACGGAAAGGCGCCAGCACCGGCCAGGCCGATCGCCAGCGGACCCGAGCGGGCCGCGGCCCGGCCCATCCGCTGCTCCAGCTCGGCGATCCGCGCGGCCGGCACGTCGCCGAGGAACGTCAGGGTGAGATGCTGGCGCGCCACCGGCACGAGCCGCCACGGCTCGGGCAGCGCCGGCAACGCCGCAGCCAGCGACTCCAGCGCCGCAGGTGACGGGTACACCGCGACGAACAGCCGCACGTCAGGGTTAGAAGGCCCGGGCGCGGGCCGCGCCGTCGGAGTATCCGGCCGGCGTGGGCTCGGCCACCGGACGGACGTGCACGTGCGGATGCCGGCGGATCAGGTGCGCGGTGAGGGTTACCCGCCGAGCGCGCAGCAGCACCAGCGTGGCGAGGGCCGCGCCCAGCGCGGAGAGCACTCCGCCGATCAGCAGGCTGGAGCGAGGGCCGGCTTCGGTGGCCAGCCAGCCGATCACCGGGGCGCCGAATGGGGTTCCGCCGAGGAAGACGAGGATGTAGAGCGCCATCACCCGACCACGCATCTCCGGTACGGTCCTGGCCTGCAATGCGGCGTTCGCCGCGGTGGTCATGGTGAGCGCGGCCGCCCCGGTCGGGATCAGGAGCACGAAGAACGTCCAGTACGTCGGCATCAGGCCGGTGAGCACTTCGAGCAGGCCGAAGGCGAGCGCGGCGCCGAGCACCAGCCGTAGCCGGACGGTGCGCCGCCCGGCGGCCAGCAGGGCCCCGATCAGCGAGCCGATGGCCAGGCCGGTGGAGAGCAGCCCGTACGCGCCGGCGCCCCGGCCGAAGACCTGGGTGGCAATCAGCGCCATGGTGATCTGGAAGTTCAGCCCGAAGGTCCCGACCACACCGATCAGTGCGATCAGCACCATCAGGTCCGGGCGCGCCCGCACGTAGCGCAGTCCGGCCCGTAGTTGGCCGGGTTCGCGTAGCGCCGGCCGGGCCGGGTGGAGCTCGGCGGTACGCAGTAGCAGCAGCCCGACGATGACCGCGAGATAGGAGGCCGCGTTGGCCAGGAAGGCCGGGCCGGTCCCCCAGCGGGCGATCACCAGACCGGCGACCGCCGGGCCGACAATGCGGGCCGAGTTGAAGGTCGCCGAGTTGAGGCTCACCGCGTTGGGCACCAGATCGGCCCCGACGAGTTCGGAGACGAACGCCTGGCGGACCGGGGCGTCCAGCACGCTGGCCAATCCGAGAATGAAGGCCAGGGCGTACACCTGGGACAGGGTCACCAGGCCGGTCACGTCCAGCAGCCCGAGGGTCAGCGCGGCCAGTCCCATGCCGGTCTGCGCCGCCAACAGCAGGGTCCGCTTGGGATAGCGGTCGGCGAGCACCCCGCCGTAGAGACCGAGGAGCAGCGTGGGCAGGAACTGCAACCCGGTGGTGATGCCCACCGCGGTACCGCTGCCGTGCGACAGCCGCAGCACGAGCCAGTCCTGGGCCAGCCGCTGCATCCAGGTACCAGTGAGGGAGACGACCTGGCCGGTGGCGAAGATCCGGTAGTTGCGTACCCGCAGGGACCTGAAGAGCGTGCCGGTCACGCCTTGGCCAGCGCTTCGCAGACGGGCAGGGCGGAGCGCAGCGCGGCCCGGTCCGCCGCCGGAAGGGCCCGCAGCTGCTGGGCGAGCCAGGCCTCGCGGCGTCGCCGGTTGGCCGCCAGCCAGGCGATCCCGGCCGGGGAAATAGCCACCAGGCATTGCCGGCCGTCGGTGGGATGGGCGCTCCGGGTGGCCAGTCCGGCGGCCGCGAGCGCCGCGATCACCCGGGTCATCGACGGGGGCTGGACCCGCTCGTGCCCGGCCAGCGCGCCGGCGGTCATCGGGCCGTGCCGCTCCAAGGAGGCCAGCGCGGCGATCTGGGTGAGCGTCAGCCGGCTGTCGGAACCTTCGGCCCGAAGCCGCCGGGCCAGGCGCAGCACGGCGATGCGCACGTCCTGGGCCAATGCGTCGGCTTCCCCCGCCACCGCGGCAGCCCGAGCAGTCGTCGCTGTCGGGGTGGCCATATCGTTAGCATAGCAAACGATACGGACGGCGGCGAGGCTCGCACATCCTCGCCGGTGGCCCAGCGGTGGCGGTCCGGAGATCGGCCGGCCGCGACCACCGCGTGCCAAGCCGGATCACCCGGTCGGATGCGGGCGCATTTCGACGCGCTCTGTACCGTGGAAGCCGTGCACCCTGACTCCCCGCTCGACCCGTTCTCCGGCGACCCCGCCGATCCGGCCAAGGTGCTGGGCAGCGACGAGCTCAACGAGCCGCTCTCGCCGGAGGAGCGCGAGGAGGTGCTCGGCGACCTCGAGGACCTGGAGATGTTCCGTACCCTGCTCGAACCGCGGCGGGTCCGCGGGCTGGTGGTGGACTGCGCGGACTGCGACGAGCCGCACTTCTTCAGCTGGGATCTGCTCGCCGGGAACCTGCGGCACCTGCTCGACATCGGCCAGACCCGGATGCACGAGCCGGCCTTCAACCCGGACCCGGCGGACTATGTCAGCTGGGACTATGCCAGGGGGTTCGCCGACGGGGTGCTAGGTGCCGACGACAGCTGACCGGCGCCGGCCCGCTCAGGCCAACGCCAGGGTGCCGAGGCCTGGTACCGCGACCGTCCGGCCGGCAGCGAGGATCTCGTAACCGTCACCCGCCAACTGCAGCACGCTCAACCGAGAACCCGGCTCGGCGATCACGTAGCGCTGGATCCCGAGGCGGGCGTACAGCGCCCGCTTGGTGACCCAGTCGCGGGCCTCCTGCCTGGGGCTGGTCACCTCGAGGACCAGCCACACCGCCGCCGGAGCAAACGCGGCAGGTAGGTCCGTCATGTCCGCGACGATCAAGAGGTCCGGTATCGGCGCATCGGGACCGGCGTCGATCTGCGCCCCGGGCAGCACCAGGCGACCGGCCGGACACTGCGCGGCAAGCTGCCTGAAAAGCTCGCCCACGACGCGCTGGCGATTCCCCCCGGCCATCGGCGTCACCGACAGACTCCCGTCGATGATCTCGTAACGCTGCCCATCGTTGGGCATCGTCACAAGGTCGGACGCGACGTAGTACCCCCGTTGCGTCGCGACGGTCATCCCGCGAGCGTAGCGCCGATCAGCGCACCAGCCCCCACCGGAAGCCGAGCGCCACCGCCTGGGCGCGGTCGTGGACTCCCATCTTGCGGAACAACCGGCGGGCGTGCGTCTTGATGGTGTCCTCGGACAGGTAGAGCTCCCGGCCTATGGTGCCGTTGCTCTTGCCCTGGCTCATCCCGCGCAACACCTGCAGCTCTCGCTCGGTCAGCGACGGGGCGGGCGTGTCCGGCTGCGCCGGCGTTCGGCGGTCGTTGTGCCGCTGGGCCAGCTGTTCGGTGGTGGCTACGGTGTGGGCGACCGCGGCGCAGAGTTCCTCGGTACCGACATCCTTGCTGAGGAACCCGCGCGCGCCGGCGGCCACCGCGGCGGCCACCGCATCCCGGTCGGCGGCGACCGTGAGTACCACCACGTTCGCGTCCGGATGGGAACGCACGAGTTGCCGTGTTGCCTCCACGCCGCCGATGCCGGGCATGTTGATGTCCATCAGGACAAGATGGGGGCGGGTTGCCGAATACCGCGTGATGGCCTCCTCGCCTCGGGTGGCGATCTCCACCCGGCTCACGCCGGGGATGCCCGCGACGTAGGCGCGCAGGCCGTCGCGTACGGGTTGCGAGTCGTCGCAGATCAACACGGTGGTCAAAGCCACCGCACCTCCGGCCCTCTTTCGGTGTACCTGCGCCACGGCAATTGCCGACGGCTCTCTCACTCATCGGCAGGTACCGCGATGGAGGTAAGGTCGCCGACGGCGCCAGTTCGGGGCCGCCTCCCAACTCCGGAGGCGGCCCCGTGGACCCAGGCTGGTGGTGCGTGGTGCGGCTGCGCCTAGTGCGAGTGCCCGTGTCCGTGGCCGGCGCCGTTGTCCTCGGCTTCCTCCGGCTTGTCGGCCACGAGTGTCTCGGTGGTGAGCAGCATGGCCGCGATTGACGCCGCGTTGGCTACCGCGGAGCGGGTCACCTTGACCGGGTCGACCACGCCGTCCTTGACCAGGTCGACGTACTGCCCGGTAGCCGCGTTGAGCCCCGAGCCGATCGGCAGCGACCGCACCTTGTGGACCGCGACGTAGCCCTCCATCCCGGCGTTCTCGGCGATCCACCGCAGCGGTTCGTCCAGCGCGCGCCGGACGACCGCCACACCGGTCGCCTCGTCGCCGGTAAGCCCGACGCCGTCGGCGAGCACCTCGGCGGCATGCACCAGCGCGGAACCGCCGCCGGCCACGATGCCCTCCTCGACCGCCGCCCGGGTGGCCGAAATGGCGTCCTCCAGCCGGTGCTTCTTCTCCTTGAGCTCGACCTCGGTGGCCGCGCCGACCCGGATCACGCACACCCCGCCGGCCAGCTTGGCGAGGCGCTCCTGCAGCTTCTCGCGATCCCAGTCCGAGTCACTCGCCTCGATCTCGGCCCGGATCTGGCGGATCCGGCCCTCGATCGCGGCACCCTCGCCGGCACCGTCGATCAGCGTGGTGTCGTCCTTGGTGACCAGCACGCGCTGCGCCCGGCCGAGCACCTCAAGCCCCACCTGGTCGAGTTTGAGGCCGATCTCCGGGGCCACCACCTGGGCACCGGTGAGTACCGCCATGTCCTCCAGCATCGCCTTGCGGCGGTCGCCGAAACCGGGGGCCTTCACCGCGACCGCGGTGAACGTGCCGCGGATCTTGTTGACCACCAGCGTGGACAGCGCCTCGCCGTCGACGTCCTCGGCCACGATGAGCAGCGACTTACCGCCCTGCACCACCTTCTCCAGCAACGGGAGAAGCTCGGCCACTGCGGAAATCTTGCCCTGGTGGAGCAGCAGGTACGGGTCGTCGAGGACGGCCTCCATCCGCTCGGTGTCGGTCACGAAGTACGGCGAGATGTAGCCCTTGTCGAACTGCATGCCCTCGGTGAACTCCAGCTCCAGACCCATGGTCTGGGACTCGTCCACGGTGATGACGCCGTCCTTGCCGACCTTGTCCATCGCCTCGGCGATCAGTTCGCCGATCTTGGTGTCCTGCGCCGAGATGCTGGCGACGTGGGCGATCTCGTCGTGCGTAGTGATCTCGTGGGCTCGCTCCAGCAGGGTGGCCGATACCTTCTCGACCGCCACCTCGATGCCCTTCTTCAGCGACAGGGGGTTGGCCCCGGCGGCGACGTTGCGCAAGCCGAAGTGCACCATCGCCTGGGCGAGCACGGTGGCCGTGGTCGTCCCGTCACCGGCCACGTCGTTGGTCTTGGTGGCTACTTCCTTGGCGAGCTGGGCGCCCATGTTCTCGTACGGGTCGGTCAGTTCGACCTCGCGGGCGATGGTCACGCCGTCGTTGGTGATGGTCGGCGCGCCGAACTTCTTGTCCAGCACGACGTTGCGGCCCTTAGGCCCGAGGGTGACCTTGACCGCGTTGGCCAGCGCGTCGACGCCGCGTTCGAGCGAGCGTCGTGCATCGGTGGAGAATTCCAGAATTTTCGTCATGTGCTTCCCTTTCCGAGCCGAAACGCCCCGGGCGCGTAGGGCTCCCGGGGCGTATCTGGCTGGTTACTTCTCGATGACCGCGAGAACGTCGCGGGCGGACAGCACGAGGTATTCCTCGTTGTTGTACTTGACCTCGGTGCCGCCGTACTTGGAGTAGATGACGGTGTCACCGACACTGACGTCGAGCGGCACCCGGTTGCCGTCTTCGAACCGGCCGGGGCCGACCGCCAAAACGGTGCCCTCCTGAGGCTTCTCCTTGGCGGTGTCCGGAATCACGATCCCGGACGCCGTGGTCTGCTCCGCGTCGGAGGGCTGCACCACAATGCGGTCCTCAAGCGGCTTGATGGCTACCTTGGTGGATGAATCGGTGGCGGTCGCCACGACCTACCTCCCTTATCGCTAAAAATGCGCACATGTCTGGTGCGAGTTGGACGCCTGCCGTCGCGGGGATCAGGTGCCGTGTCGCCGATTGGCACTCTCGGGTGCCGAGTGCCAATCTAGAACGATCGGCACGGCGCCGTCAACCGGGAGCCGGGAAAGCACCGGGAGTTGCAACCGCCCACTCGGCAGCCTCCCCCCGGTACAACGGGTGACTACTTCTCCTTGATCGTCGCCCCCGCGGCGGCTGAGTCCTTACCGATCTGCTTGAGCAGAGAGTCCGCCCCGAGCAGGTCGCCCGGGTTGAACGAACCGGACTTCAGCCCGGTGGCCAGGCCGGTCAAGGCGACCGCCGCCCTCTCCAGCGGGGCGGTCAGCTTGCACAACTGGGGGTCGGCGGCGGCGTTGTTCTTTGCCCGGCGCAGTTGGTCGGCGACCACCAGCCCGGAGGCGCCTGCCTTGGTCAGTGCAGCGACCCGGCCCGGGGTGCCCTTGGCGAACGCTCCGGCCCGGTAGGGCTTGAGGATGTACCGGTTGAAGGCGCCGTAGGCGATTCCGGCGTTCACCAGAAAGCGGGTCTTCGCCAACTTCCTCGTGCCGGCGCTGGCGCACGCCGCAGACGTCGGGCTCGCGGCGCTCACCTCGTCGCTGGATGTGGTGCCCGGGGACTGGGCGGTGGTCTTCGTGGCGGTATCGCTGCTACCGCAACCGACCGTGAACGCCAGCATCAGGCAGGACACCAGCAGGGCAACTCGGCGCACGCGAACTCCAGTGCTGAAGAACGGAGACGAATGAAGAGGGCGATGCCCGGCGGAGCCGCTTGCACGCCGTCCGGCATGAACGTGTGGCCATGACGTTACCGTTTCCCGATCCACCGGGCGACCCGACGGGCAATCCGCCAATCCCCCAGGGCAGATTCGGGGCCCGCGCGGGGACTATCGAGGTGAGGTGGAGGACCCCACGGCGACCTACCGGGCGGCTAAGGGCACGGTGGGCCGGGGGCCGAGGTAGCCGATCCGGTCCAGGAGTACCACCATCTGCTGGTCGAACAGGGCGGCGGGATCCAGCATCGGCGGGAGGTGGTGGAACAGCTCCAGGGTGATCAGCCCGTGCAGCGTGGCCCAGCAGGTCAACGCCGCGCACAGCGCCCCGGGCGGCAGCGCCGCCGGACCGCTCGCCCGCCAGGCTTCCAACTGCGGGCGCAGCGCCGGGCTTACCAAGGCCTCCAGCCGCTCCTGGTCCATCGCGCCGGACTCGACGCAGTGCCGCATCACCGCCAAAAGGACGTCGACCCCGCGGAACATGGCCGGCTTCGTACGGTCCTCCGGTGCCTCGTACCCGGGCACCGGCGTGCCGAAGATCAGCGTGTAGTCCGACGGATGGTCCAGCGCCCAGCGTCGGTAGGCGCCAGCCACGTCCACCCACAGCTGCCCGCCACTGCCGATGGAGGCGTCCCGAGCGGTTTCCAGGTGCTCGGCGAGGCTGGTGAAGGCGTCGACCACAAGATCGGTAAGGAGGTCGTCGCGGCTGGGGAAGTAGCGATAGAGCGCGCTGGCGGTCAGCCCCATCTCCCGGGCCACTCCGCGCAGCGACAAAGCGGCGGCTCCCTCGACGGCGAGCTGCCGGCGGGCGGTCTCCTTGATCTCCTCGATGGTCGCCTGCCGTAGCCGCTGGCGCCGGGGCAGCTTTCCCACCGTCGCGGACGCCATGGCCCCATCATGCTCAGTGCAGTGAACTCCGTCAACTTCTGCGAACGACGCTCTTGACAGCGTTGGTCCCTGGTTGACACTGTTCTCACCAGCGAGCGACGCGCACTCAGCGCTACGCCGCACGCAGAGCGGAGACCCGATGCTCACGACCCTGGCCCGGTTGCTGGTTCGTCACGCCCGTCTGGTGCTGGCGGTGGCCCTCATCGCGCTCCTCGGCGCAGGCGTGGTGGGTATGGGGGCGTTCGCCAAGCTCAAGACGGCCGGTTTCGAGGCCCCCGACTCCGGCGCGGTCCGGGCTCGCGCGGTGCTCGCCACCCAGTTCGGCGGCGAACCCGACCTCGTGCTGCTGGTCCGTACACCCGGCTCGGTCGACGGCCCGGCCGGAGCCGCCGCCGGGCGGGCGGTGACCGATCGCCTGGCCGCCGAAGCCGGCGTGGCGGGGGTCACCTCGTACTGGACCTCCGGCGCGCCGAGCCTGCGGGGCCGCGACGGCCGGGCCGGGCTGGTGCTCGCCCACGTCGCCGGCGACGAGCAGGCCGCCGCCGACCGGACTCGGCAGCTCACCGACGCCTTTGCGGGGCCGGCACCCGGCGGGGCTACGGTGACGGTCGGCGGTGGCGCCGCGATCGGCAACCAGATCGGCGGCCAGGTGGCCACCGATCTGGCCCGGGCCGAGTCGGTCGCGGTACCGCTGACGCTGCTGCTGCTGGTCCTCGCCTTCGGCAGTATCGTCGCAGCGCTGCTGCCACTGGTGATCAGCGGGATCGCGATCTTCGGTACCTTGGCGGTGCTCGCGGTGCTGGCCAGCGTGACCGACGTATCAGTCTTCGCGCTCAACCTCACCACCGCGCTCGGTCTCGGGCTAGGGATCGACTACGCCCTGCTGATGGTCAACCGGTACCGGGAGGAGTTGCAGCGCGGGTCTGGGCCGGAGCAGGCCGTGGTCACCACGATGGCCACCGCCGGGCGCACCATCATCTTCAGCGGGGTCACCGTCGCGGTCGCCCTGTCGGCCATGCTGGTCTTTCCGCTGTACTTCCTGCGCTCCTTCGCCTACGCCGGGATCGCCGTCGTGGCCATCGCGGTGGCGGCCGCCGTGCTCGTGCTGCCGGCGCTGCTCGCGGTCCTGGGCACCAGGGTCAACGCCGGGCGGTTGCCCGGTCTGCGGCGCTGGAGCATCCCCTCCGGGGAAAGCCGGTTCTGGCGCCGGATCGCGGACGGCGTGCTCCGGCGGCCGGTGCTGTACGCGCTGCCGGTGGTCGTTCTGCTGGTCGCGCTGGGAACCCCGTTCGCCTCGATCCGTTTCGGGACCCCGGACGATCGGGCCCTGCCGACCAGCGCAAGCACCCGGCAGGTGGGAGACGCGCTGCGCGGCGAGTTCCCCAGCGACGACGCCGCCGCGCTGTCCGTGCTGGTCGCCGGCAGCTCCCCGGCCGCGCTGGTCCCCTACGCCCGCCGGCTCGCCGGGCTGCCCGACGTCGCCCGAGTGCAGACCGCGACCGGCACCTACGCCGCCGGGTCCCCCACCGTCCCCGGCTCCGCGGCGACGGCCCGGTACGCGACCGGCTCGACCGTGCTCCTCAGCGTCATTCCCGCCGTGGACCCGCAGACCCCGGCAGCCGAACGGCTGGTACGCACGATCCGCTCGACACCCGCGCCCGGTGCGTCGGTGCTCGTCGGCGGTACGTCGGCCAGCCTGGTCGACCAGAAGTCCGCTATCCGCGACCGGCTGCCGCTCGCCCTGGGCATCGTCGCGCTGACCACCCTGCTGGTGCTGTTCCTGTTCACCGGGAGCGTGGTACTGCCGATCAAGGCGCTGGTGCTCAACGTGCTGAGCCTGTCCGCGGTGTTCGGTGCGATGGTCTGGATCTTCCAGCAGGGTCACCTGTCCGGGCTGCTCGGCTTCACCCCCGGGCCGATCAACACCTCCATGCCGGTGCTGCTGTTCTGCATCGCGTTCGGCCTGTCGATGGACTACGAGGTCTTCCTGCTGTCCCGGATCGCCGAGCTACACCGCGCCGGCGCGGACACCCGGACCGCGGTCGCCGGCGGCCTGGCCCGGACCGGGCGGATCGTCAGCACGGCGGCCGCGCTGCTGGCGGTGACGTTCTTCGCCTTCGGCACCTCGAGTGTCTCGTTCATCAAGCTCTTCGGGATCGGTACCGGGATCGCGATCCTCATCGACGCCACCCTGATTCGCGGCGTCCTGGTACCGGCTTTCATGCGCCTCGCCGGCGGCGCGAACTGGTGGGCGCCGGGCCCGCTGCGCCGGCTGCACGCCCGGCTCGGGCTGGCCGAGGCTCCAGCATCCGAGCCTGCGCCACCACCCCGGGAAATGGAGCCGGCCGCCACCTGACCTGGCGACCACACGGTTGCGCCACCCGGAGTCGATCAGGAACCTCGGCGTAGGCGTCGGCCTCAGGGCCGCTGACCCGACGCTAACCCTGAGGTGCTTGATCGGTTAGCTGGGTGCGAAGGCGGGGCCAGCGTCAGGACGAGGCCGGCCACTCCCGGTCCAGGATCGCGTAGTCGATCTCGCTCGACCACGCTCCCTTGAACCACTCGTTGTCGATCAGATGCGCTTCCAGGCGCATCCCCACCCGTTGGCACAGCGCACCGGAGGCCCCATTCCGAGAATCCACCCGGGCCAGCGCGCGGTGTGCTCCGAGGCCTGTAAAGGCGAGGTCCAGTAAGGCCCGTACGGCTTCGGTGGCGTACCCCCGGCCGGCGCACGCCGGGGTGAATATGTAGCCCACCTCGACCGTCTGATGCTCAGCGGAGTGCAGGGCAAGGACGAGGTCACCGATCAACTCGCCATTCCCGGCCAGGGTGACTGCCAGGTCCAGATGGTCCCCGTCGCGGTGCAGCGCGGTTCCAGCCAGCTTCCGGTCCAGCGCGACCGCCATGTCCTCGCGGGTACGAGGCTCGAACGGTACGAACCGGACCACCTCCGGCAAGGAGTGGTACGCCAGCAGCGCCTCGAAGTCGTCGGGGCGGCAGGCCCGCAGCCGTAACCGCCGGGTGTGCACCGGCAGGGCCGGGGTGTACGGGAGGCGCACGACGGGCTACCGCACGCCGACGGAGACGAAGTCCCAGGCGTGCGCCGGGCGGGCCAGCCACGCCGGCGGCGGCCCGGGCAGCTCGACGGAATCCCCGGCCCACCAGGTCAGCACCACCACCCGGTCCTCGGCGCCGGTGAAGACCTCGGCATGGTCGAACCCGGCCTCGGCGGCCAACGCCGGGATGCCCACGTCGAACAACCAGGCCACCAGCGCGGCTGCCTCGTCATCGCCGGCGGCCCGGGCCTCCCACATCCGGACCCTCATGTCAGCTCCATCCCCGGGTCGGCGGGCAGGTCGAGCGGGTCCGGCGGGACCCCGGCGGAGACCAGCAGCGACCCGAGAACGGCGACCATCGCCCCGTTGTCGGTACACAGCGCCGGGCGGGGCACCCGCAGCCGGATCCCGGCGGCGGCGGCGCGGGTCTGCGCCAGGGCGCGCAGCCGGGAGTTCGCCGCCACCCCCCCGCCGAGCAGCAGGTCGCCGATGCCGAGGTCGCGGCAGGCCCGGACCGCCTTGCCGGTGAGTACGTCGGCGACCGCCTCCTGGAACGACGCCGCCACGTCGGCCAGTGGCACCGGCCGCCCGGCCGATCGGGTGGCCTCCACCCACCGAGCCACCGCGGTCTTCAGCCCGGAGAAGGAAAAGTCGTACGCGGCATCCCGCGGGCCGGTGAGCCCGCGCGGGAAGTCGATCGCGCAGGCGTCCCCGGCGGCGGCCTCCCGGTCGATCGGCGGGCCGCCGGGAAAGGGCAGCCCGAGCACCCGGGCCACCTTGTCGAAGGCCTCGCCAGCGGCGTCGTCCAGCGTCTCCCCGAGGGTGGTCACCGGCGCGGTGACGTCGCGGACCGCCAGCAACGAGGAGTGCCCGCCGGAGACCAGGAGCGCGACGCAGGGGCTCGGCAGCGGGCCGTGCTCGACGGTGTCCACCGCGACGTGGGCGGCGAGGTGGTTGACGCCGTACAGCGGCCTGTCCAGCCCCAGCGCGTACGCCTTGGCACCCGCCACCCCGACGAGCAGCGCGCCAGCCAGGCCGGGACCCGCCGTGACCGCGATCGCGTCCAGTTGCGATGGCCGGACGCGGGCGGCGGCCAGTGCCCGGCGCACCGTCGGCACCAGCGCCTCCAGGTGCGCCCGGCTGGCCACCTCGGGCACCACCCCGCCGAAGCGGGCGTGCTCGGCCACGCTGGAGGCGACCTCGTCGGCGAGCAGCGTCCCGCCGCGGACGATGCCCACGCCGGTCTCGTCGCACGAGGTCTCGATGCCCAGCACCAGCGGGCCGCCGGGTCGCCGGCCCTCAGCCACGGCGCATCACGAGCGCGTCGGTGCCGCTGGGCTGGTAGTACCGCCGACGCCGGCCGATGTCGGTGAAACCGAACCGGCGATAGAGCGCCTGGGCACGGTCGTTGTCCACCCGTACCTCCAGCAGCACCCGCCCCGCCCCCCGCCGCTCGGCCTCGGCCAGCAGCTCGGCGAGCAGCGCGCCACCCATCCCCCGGCCCCACTGCGCCCGGGCTACGGCGAGGGTCTGGATGAACCCCTCGCCGCCGGCGGCGGCCATCCCGCCGTAGCCGACGATCCGCTCCTCCCGGGGGGGCTGGACGGCAAGGTAGTGCCGGGTGTCGTGCTGCGCCAGCTCCGACCAGAACGCCGGCTCGCTCCAGCCATCGGCGCCGAAGTGCTCGGCTTCGATCTCGGCGGCGGCGGCCAGGTCCCACCAGCGCAGCGGGCGCAGGGTCACCGGCTGACCGGCTTCGGGGCACCCGGCGGTACCGCGTCCGGGCGGCGCAGGTAGAGCGGCGTCAGCGGGTCCGGCGGCGCGCCGCGCGCCGCCCTCGTGGCGACCAGCGCGGCCAGGTCGGCCGCCCGCGGCCAGGCCGCCTCGCCGGGCAGCAGGTCCGGGTACAGGGCGGTCACCGGGCCGATGACCGGTCGGCCGCCGAGGGGTACCTCCGCCGGGCGGGCGACCGCCGGACCGGCCACTCGCGCGCCGCCGGCGTCGTAGGCCGCCCAGTACACCTCGCGGCGGCGGGCATCGGTGGCCACCACCACCGCGCCGCGGTTGTGGGCCAGCACATCGAGCGAGCACTCGCCGTAGGCCGGTACGCCCAGCGCGTCGCCCAGCCCGGCGGCGGTGACCAGCCCGACCCGCAATCCGGTGAACGGGCCGGGTCCGGTGCCCACCGCGATGGCGCCGATCGCGGCCCGGGGCGTGCCGGTGGCTGCCAGCAGTTCGGCGATCAGCGGAGCGAGTAGCTCACCGTGCCGGTTGACCCCGACCTCGCAGCGCTCACCCACCACGACGCCGTCGGCCAGCAACGCGACGGTGACGGCCGGGGTGGCGGTGTCCAGGGCGAGGAGGAGCATCGGGCACCAGGGTAGGGGCAGCGCTCGCGTCAGCAGCCGGCCGACATCGACCGCCCCGGTACGGCCGCCGCCCTGGCGGCTTGGGCGGGCCTCAGCCCGGCAGCGCCACGCCGGCCCAG
The DNA here is from genome assembly GCA_963814355.1 of uncultured Actinomycetota bacterium. Lineage (GTDB taxonomy): Bacteria > Actinomycetota > Actinomycetes > JADGOV01 > JADGOV01 > JADGOV01. The sequence goes on from CAWFCZ010000018.1 coordinate 917,437, forward strand.
CGCGCCCCGTACCCGGTGACCCGCACCTCGCGGCCGCCCTGCACCGGGTTGGCCGACCGGGAGATCCGTACCTCCAGACGGTGCGCCGCCAGGCCCTCGGCCAGGCCTTCGCCCCACTCCACCAGCGTGACCGACTCCTCGAGGGCGGCGTCCAGGTCGAGGTCGTCGAGTTCGGCGACCGAACCGAGCCGGTAGGCGTCGACATGGACCAGCGGCACCCGCCCGCCCCGGTGTACCCGGGTCAGGACGAAAGTCGGCGAGCGAACCGGCCGAGGCACGCCGAGACCGGTTCCGACACCCTGGGCGAGGGTGGTCTTGCCGGCGCCGAGTTCCCCGATGAGCAGGACCAGGTCACCCGGCCGCAGCCGCTCGGCGAGCGCCGACCCAAAGGCGCGCATCGCGGTCGCCGTGGCCACCGTCACCATGCCGGGCCGTTCACCCGGCGAGCCGGGCCGCCAGCGCCAGATCCGCCCGGAGGAGCGCCATCGGCTCCCCGGCCGGGCCGAAGCGCAGCGCGGCGGACGGGTGGTAGGTCGGCAGCACCGCCCGGCCGTCGACGTCGTGGGGGCGGCCGCGGACGTCGGCCAGCCGCAGCCCGTGGCCGAGGAACGCCGCGGTCGCGGTGCCCCCGAGTGAGACGACGATCCGGGGATCGAGGGCAGTGAGCTGGGCGTCCAGCCAGTCCCGGCAGGTGGCCGCCTCGGCCCGGGTCGGCGCCCGGTTGCCCGGCGGCCGGCACTTGACCACGTTGGTGACCGCCACTGTGCCCCGGTCCAGGCCGACCTCGCCGAGCAGCCGGTCCAGCAGCCGACCGGCCCGGCCGACGAACGGCCGGCCGGCGGCGTCTTCCTGGGCACCGGGCGCCTCGCCGACCAGCAGCAGCCGGGCCGGTACCGGCCCGGAACCGACCACCACGCGGTGCCGGCCGGCGGCCAGCGGGCACGCCGTGCAGGACGCGATGCGGGCGACCAGCGCCGGATAGTCCCCGCCCGGGTCGCTCAGGGCGGGCACGCCCGGTCCAGCAGCCCGACCAGCGCGGCATCCACGGCCTCGGGATGCTCCAGCATCACCATGTGCCCGGCGTTCGGCACGACCACCAGGTTCGCCGTGGGCATCCCCGCCGCCATCGAGCGGCTATGGTCCGGCGGTGTCTGCAGGTCCCGGTCGCCGACCAGCACCAGCGTGGGCACCGTTGCCAGCACACCGAGGGCCTGCAGCTTGTCGTGGTTGGCGAAGGCCGGGAAGAACTCGGCCATCACCGCAAACGGAGTGGCCTCGATCAGGGTGGTCATCAGCGTCATCCGCTCGGGCGGTACCGCGGAGGCAAAAGAGTACCGCTTGGTGAGCCAGGTCCCGATCACCGAGTTCGCCCGGCGACCGGAGTCGACCAGGTGCGCCCGGCGGGTGAGCCGCGGCAGGACCAGGGGCGAAAGCCGATGCCCGATCAAGGCCAGCCCGGCCGGCAGGCCGTAGGTCACCTCGCTCATCTTGCCGGCTGATGTACTGAGCAGGCCGACGCCGACGATCCGGTCGCCGAACAGCTCCGGGTTCGCATCCGCCAGCGCCATGATCGTCATACCGCCCATAGAGTGGCCGATCAGGACCACCGGGCTACTCGGCGCGACCGAGTCGAGCACCGTCCGCAGGTCGGCGCCGAGTTGGTCGATCGTGCACCGGTCCGGGCGGCTGCGTCCGGACCGGCCGTGGCTGCGCTGGTCGTAGGCGACCAGCCGGGCACCGCCGGATCGCCAGTCGGCGAGGGCGCGCCACTGGTAGTGCCAGCACCGCCGGTCGACGCAGTACCCGTGCACGAGGACCACGGTGACCGGTCCGCGCCCGGTGCTCAGCACGTCCAACGGGCAGCCGTCATCCGCCCGCACGGAGGTGCGCTCGCCGGACAGGTCGACCAGCAGGTCGACGGCTTCTGGCGGCAGCGGGCGGGGCGGTGCGGTCCGCCGCCGGACGGCCACCCCGGTCCCGGCGGCCGCCAGCCCGGCGACGGCCGCGGCCGCGGTCGCCCGCCACCCGGGGCGTGGCGGGTGTCCGAACGGGGGCCGCACCGGGCTCACCCGGCGCCGGCGGCGTAGATCCGCGGCACCCGAGGCCCGATCCGGGTGACGATCTCGTACCCGATGGTGCCCAGCGCCGCCGCCCAGTCCTGCGCGGTCGGTTCCCCAGCCTCACCTGGGCCGAAGAAGACCGCCTCCTCCCCGGCGACTACCGGGTCCTCGCCGACGTCGAAGACCACCTGGTCCATGCAGACCGCACCGGCGATCCGCCGGCGCCGCCCGCCGAGCAGCGCCTCGCCGGTGTTCGACGCCGCCCGCGGAATACCGTCGGCGTAGCCGAGGGGGACCAGTGCCAGCCGGGTGTCCCGCCAGGTGGTGTAGCGGTGCCCGTAGGAAACCCCCTCCCCGGCGGCCACCCGCTTGACCAGGGCCACCCGCCCGGTCAGCGTCATCGCCGGGCGCAGCCCCAGCTCCGCGGGCGTACCCAGATCGGTGCCGGGCGAGATGCCGTAGATCGCGATCCCCGGCCGGACCAGGTCGAAGTGCGCGTCCGGCAGCGTCAGAGTGGCCGCGGAGTTGGCCAGGTGGCGCAGCTGCGGCCGTACCCCGACGTGCCGCGCGACCTCCGCGGCGTCGCGGAACCGGGCGACCTGGCGGCCGATGGTGGGGTGCCCGGGCGCGTCGGCGTAGGCGAAGTGTGACCAGATGCCGACCACCTCGACGGTCCCCTCGGCCGCCGCCTTCGCCGCGGCCCCGACGAGCGCCGGCCAGTCCGCGGCCGTGGCCCCGCCGCGGGAAAGCCCGGTGTCGACCTTGAGATGAACCCGGGCCGGGGCGCCGACTTCCGCTGCCGCGGCCTCGGCCTGGCGTAGTCCCGGCTCGCCGTAAACGCCGATGTCGATGTGTCGGCGGATGGCGTCGGCCACCGCCTCCCCCGGGCCGAGCAGCCAGGCCAGTACCGGCGCGGTGATCCCGGCGGCTCGCAGCCCGAACGCCTCGTCGAGCACGGCCACCCCCAGCCAGGTCGCGCCGCCATCCAGCGCGGCCCGGGCCGCCGGCACCATGCCGTGGCCGTACCCGTTCGCCTTCACCACGGCCATCAGCGCCGCGTTCGGCGCCCGGGCGGTCAGGGTCGCGACGTTGTCCCGGATCGCGTCCAGGTCGATCCGGCAGGCGCTCAGCATGATCCCCAGTCTGTCAGGACCGTCACTTGGTGCCCAACACAGATCAGGACTCGACGGCCGACACCGCCGCCGGCCACCGCGCCACCACGTCGGCCGCCACGATCGGCGCGGCCGGGCTGCCGGCGGCGAGCCGGCCGGCGAGTCCGTGCAGGAAGGCCCCGCAGGACCCGGCCTCCAACGGCTCCAGGCCGCCGGCGAGCAGCGCGCCGGTGCCGCCGGAGAGCACGTCGCCACTGCCGGCGGTGGCCAGGTACGGCGTCCCGGTCGGGTTGACCCGGACCCGCCCGGACGGGTCGGCCACCACCGTGGTGGTTCCCTTGAGCAGGACGGTGACTCCCAGCTCGGCGACCGCCCGGCCCACCCAGGCCAGCCGGTCGGCCTCCACGTCGACCCGCTCGGTGTCCATCAACCGGGCGAACTCACCGGCATGCGGTGTCAGCAGGGTGGGCGCCGCCCGTGCGGTCAGCCAGTCCGGATGCCTGCTCACCACGGTGAGACCGTCGGCGTCGACCAACACCGGCACGTCGGCGGCCAGCACCGCGGCCAGCACCCGCTCGGCCGCCTCGCCGGTACCCAGGCCAGGCCCGACCACCCAAGCCTGCACCCGCCCGGCACCTGTCGGGTCCGACCCTTCGGCGACCACGGTGACCACCGCCTCCGGCCAGCTCTGCCGGACCGCTTCCGCCGGGTGCGGCGGGCCGACGTAGCGCACCATCCCGGCACCGGCCCGGATCGCCCCGCCGGTGGCCAGCACGGCGGCCCCGGTGTAGGCCTCGCTGCCGGCGACGACGCCGAGGACGCCGCGGCTGTACTTGTCCGATTCCGCTCCGGCCCGCGGCAGCCGGCCGGCCACGTCGTCGGCGTCGAGCATCTCCAGTTCGGCCGGCGGCAGGTCCAGGCCGATGTCGACGCACTCCACCAGCCCGGCGTACGACGCGCCCGGGGAGACCACCAATCCGGGCTTGCGGGTACCGAAGGTGACGGTCACATCGGCTCGTACCGCGGCCCCCTCGACCCGCCCGCTGTCCGCGTCCACCCCGCTGGGCACATCCACGGCGACGACCCGAGCCCGTCCGGCAGCCGCCGCGGCCGCCCAACTCGCCGCCGGCTCCCGCAACCCACCGCGGCCGCCGATCCCGAGCACGCCGTCCACCACCAGGTCGGCCGCGGCCAGCACCAGTCCGGGGTCGCCACCGGCGCGGCCCCCGGCGGCGCGCAGCGCGGCCAGCGCACCGGGATGCGCCCGCTCGCCGGCCAGCAGGGCATGTACCCGGGCGCCGCGCCGGGCCAGTCGGGCGCCGGCGTACAGCGCGTCGCCGCCGTTGTCCCCGCTGCCGACAAGCAGCACGACCTGCGCGCCGTACACCCGACCCAGCAGCTGCGCGCAGCGGCGGGCCAGGCCGGCGGCGGCCCGGGCCATCAGCGCTCCCGGCGGCAGCCCGGCCATCAGCGCCGCCTCGGCGGCCCGGACCTCGGCCACCCGGTGCAGGGCTCTCACGCTCTGGCCCTCACGATCTGGCTCTCACGATTCGGCGACCACCGTGGCCACCACCACGCCGCCGTCGTGGCTCAGCGACAGGTGCCAGCGCGACACTCCAGCCGCCGCGGCGGCGGCGGCCACCGAGGCGCGGAGCACCAACTCCGGCCGGCCATCGCGGGGATGGACCACCTCGGCATCCTGCCAGCACAGTCCCGCCGGTGCGCCGAGGGCCTTGAACACCGCCTCCTTGGCGGCGAAGGCCCCGGCGAGCTGGCGCACCGACCCGGCCCGTTCGGCGGCGGTGAAGCACCGCTGCACCAACCCCGGGGTTCGGACGCGGGCGGCGTCGAACCGTCGGAGATCCACCAGGTCCACCCCGATCCCGACGATCACGCCGGCCGGCCGGGTTGCCCAGCGTCGGGCCGCCCAGAGCGGGTCACATTGCGCATGGCCGCCGCAGGCGAGCGAGGCTCACTCGACGGTGACCGACTTCGCCAGGTTGCGCGGCTGGTCGACGTCCAGGCCGCGGGCTTGGGCCAGCTCGCAGGCGAAGACCTGCAGCGGTACCACGGTCACCAGCGGTGCCAGCAGCGTGGGCGTGGCCGGTACCGGGACGAGCACGTCGGCGTACGGCCGGACCGAGTCGTCGTCCTCCTCGGCGATAACGATGGTCCGGGCGCCGCGGGCCCGGACCTCCTGGATGTTGGACAGCACCTTGTCGTGCAGCGATCCCCGGCCGCGGGCCGGCACCACGACCACCACTGGGACACCGGGCTCGACCAGGGCGATCGGCCCGTGCTTGAGCTCACCGGCGGGGAAGCCCTCGGCGTGCATGTACGCCAGCTCCTTGAGCTTCAGCGCACCCTCCAGGGCCACCGGGTACCCGACGTGGCGGCCGAGGAAGAGCACCACCCGGGCGTCGGCAAGTTCGCGGGCCAGCGCCCGCACCGGCTCCACGGTGGTCAACATGCGCTCGATGAGCGGCGGCATGGCCTCCAACTGGGCGACGACGTCGGCCACCTCGTCACCCCACTTCAGCCCGCGGGCCTGGGACAGCGCCAGGGCGACCAGGTAGGTGGCCGTGATCTGAGTCAGGAACGTCTTGGTGGCGGCCACCCCCACCTCAGGGCCGGCCCGGGTGTAGAGCACCGCGTCGGACTCCCGCGGAATCGTCGAGCCGTTCGTGTTGGAGATCGCCAGCACCCTGGCACCCTGCTCGCGGGCGTGCTTGACCGCCATCAGGGTGTCCAGCGTCTCCCCGCTCTGACTGATCGCCACGACCAGCGTGCGCCTGTCCAGCACCGGGTCGCGGTAGCGGAACTCCGAGGAGATGTCCACCTCGCACGGGATCCGGGTCCAGTGCTCGATGGCGTACTTTGCGATCAGCCCGGCGTAAAACGCGGAGCCGCAGGCGATGATGAAAACCTTGTCCACGTCGCGGAGATCCTGCTCGGACAGCCGGACCTCGTCGAGCAGGATCTCACCGTCCTCGGACAGCCGGCCGCGTAGCGTGTCGGCGACGGCCGTCGGCTGTTCGGCGATCTCCTTGAGCATGAAGTACGGATAGCCGCCCTTCTCCGCCGCCGACAGGTCCCAGTCGACGTGGTAGGCCCGGCCTTCCACCGGGGCGCCGGCGAAGTCGGTCAGCGTGTAGCCGTCCGCCCGCAACTCGACCACCTCGTCCTGGCCGATCTCCACCGCTTCCCGGGTGTAGGAGATAAAGGCCGCCACATCGCTGGCCAGGAAGTTCTCGCCCACACCGACGCCGACCACCAGCGGGGAGTTGCGCCGGGCACCGACCACCACACCGGGAGCGTCGCGGTGCAGCGCGACCAGGGTAGAAGCCCCCTCCAGTTCGGCGCAGACGCCGCGCAGCGCGGCCGCCAGGTCGCCGGTGTAGCGCTCCTCGAGCAGGTGGGCGACCACCTCGGTGTCGGTTTCGCTGGCCATCCGGTGACCCCGGCGCTCCAAGGCGTCGCGCAGTTCGACGAAGTTCTCGATGATCCCGTTATGGATCACCGCCACCGCGCCGTCGCAGGAGACGTGCGGGTGGGCGTTGGCGTCGTTGGGGCCGCCGTGGGTGGCCCACCGGGTGTGGCCCATGCCGGTCGTACCGGACATCGGTACGTCCTGGAGCTCCTTCTCCAAGTTTGCCAACTTGCCGGCCTTCTTGACCACGTGCAGCGATCCGTCCAGGACCGCGAGCCCGGCGCTGTCGTACCCGCGGTACTCCAGGCGGCGCAGCCCCTCGATCACGACGTCGCGCGCCTGGTTGCCGCCTACGTAACCGACGATGCCGCACATACCTGCGAGGGTAGTCACCACAGAGCGGAAAGACGGGCATGCTGCACCATCCGGGTGACCGTCCTCACCCGGATGGCCGAGGCGACGTTCGCCGTCCCGCGGGACAGCGCGGGGTGACCAACAGCGCGGTCCTACCCGAGTTGCCCGGGAGCCCGACCGGAGACCTCCTGCTGTGCGACGTGGCCCGCGAGGTCACCGCTGGGCTGCTCGAAGACCTTCGTGGGCTGGGCCTGCACCGCTCCGGCGCGCTGGAGGTGTCCGCCACGGACAGCTCGCTATCGGAATCCCCCTGAGAAGACAACCGAGGGCGGGACCGTCCCGGCGAACACGCCGGCCAGCGCGTCCATTGCCTCCTGTTGACCCGCCATCCCGGCGATGAGCTGCTGGAACTGTGGCGGAGGCGGCTCCATGGAGGCAAGCTGCGCGGTGAAGTCGTACAGCGGGGACACCCGGGCATCCCGACAGCGCTGGTAGTCGGCCATCGCCTCGTCGTAGCCGCGGACACCCGCCAGGCAGGCGTGGATTGCGTCGGCGCACAGCTCGGCGTCGAGGAAGGCGTCGGTGATGCCCTGCGCGGTCACTGGATCGAGCAGGTAGCCTGCGTCGCCGACCAGGGCCCAGCCAGGTCCGTAAGGCTTCCGGAAGTGGTTCGCCACGCCGCTCCCGACGACCCGCTCCTCGCGGCGCGCGTCCGCGAGCCGCTCGCCATAGACCTCCCGGACCGCCTGCAGGTAGTTGCCCTGGACGTCCTGCTTGACCGCTGCGAACTCCGCAGCCGGCCAGGCGGCCAGCACCAGGGTGAGCCCGTCGTGGGTGGGGAAAGCGCCATAGCCGTGTCCAGGGCGGAGCACCCAGCCGGCGTCCTGGACGGGGAAGCCGCTCCAGTACGCGTAGTAGCCCACGCTGAGCACGGGTGCGTCGCGATAGCTGGGCGCGCCCGCGACCTTGGCTACCCGCGAGTGGGCCCCGTCGGCGCCGACCACGACGGTGGCTCGTTGGGCCGAAGGCGAGAGCGTGTCACCCCCTCGGATGCCGACCACGCGGTCGTCCTCGATGAGCAGGTCGTGCACGGGGTAGCCCTCGCGAACCTCGGCGCCTGCCGCGGCGGCTGCGTCGAGAAGCAGCTTGTCCAGGACGGTCCGCCGCGGGCACAGCGCGACCTCGGCGCCATCGGAGGGAGGCGGTGTGCCGCGCAGGACGAACGGCCCGAAATCGAAGGAGTACGTCGTGATGGCTGGGCAGCCGGTGGCCCGGAGCCCGTCCAGCAGACCCCGGCGCTTCAGGGCCGCGACACCGGGGGCGTGGACCAGGTGCGTGGAGATGGTGTCGGAGGGGAAGTGGGCTCGGTCGACAAGCAGCACTCGGTGCCCCTTCTGGGCGAGCAGCATCGCGGTGGACGAGCCGGCACACCGGGCGCCGATCACGATGGCGTCGTACCGGTTCATCGGGGATCACTCCCCGGCGCCACCGCGGCCCACGATCCGTCGCGTGGGGCGCCCGCCTCGATCCAGTTTTTGATGCACCGCAGGCGGACGTCCCAGGTCCGCCGCCCCTGCCGGGCCATCACCGGGGCGAGCACCCGCATCGGCCAGGGCGGCCGCAAGCTGCCCCTGAACATGACGCGCGTGCCGGAGCCGGCCCCCGCGAAGTCGAAGGACCCCTCGCCGCGGAGCGTACCGACCTCGAAGTCGAACACGGCCCGCTTGCCAGGCTCGATCGCGGTGTAGGTGGCGCTCGCCGACCCGATGTGGCCCCGGGGCGGGATCGGCTCGCGGAACTGGTACCGCGTGCCCGCTCCGATGTGGCCCGGTGTTGTGCGGCGCACCGACTCGACCCCGGGGTCGAAGTAGCGGGAATTCTCCAGGTCCACCACGTCCTTGAACACCTCGTCCGGCGGCCGGGCGATGGTGGTGGCGCACTCGAACCGCGTCATGGTAGCGACCTCCTGTCCGGGTTCCTTGGCTAGTCCGAAACGGTGCTCCGCAGAGCTTTCATCGACCTTTCAGGCGCTGCGCCAACATCCACCGCACCCGGTAGCGGCCGCGAGCCGATCACGAACGCGTCGTAGTGCTCGCGCCCGCGTAAGGACGTAGAACAGCTCGTCCCGGTCACGATGGATGTGCAGCGGTACGTCGATCGGGTCCGTCTCCTCCGACACGGTGAAAGCAGCGCCGGTGGACTCGGCGGAGGCCCACGCGGGTGACCAGCGTCGCGCGCTGACCTTCAGGCGACATTCACCGGCGCAGCGGCAAGGATGAGGGGGTGTCCAACCTGCGATTCGGGGTACTGGGCCCGCTCGAAGTGTGGCGCGACGGCAGCCGGCTGGTAGTGCCCGGCGGGCGCCGGGCCAGCGTGCTCGCGGCGCTGCTGGTTCATGCCGGACGGGCCGTCGACGCGGACGCGCTGCTCGAGGCGGCGTGGGGTGCGGAACTCCCGGCAGACCCGCGGGCAGCGCTGTACACGGTGATCTCGCGGCTGCGCAGTCTCCTGGGCGAGGGCTCGATCGGCTCGGATCCGTCCGGGTACCGCATCGAGGTCGCCCCGGCCGGGTTTGACGCCCGAAGGTTCGAAGACCTGTGCCGTCGAGCCGGCGCTACGGGACCGGAGCAGGCGGCCCGGCTCCTCGATGAAGCCCTGTCGCTGTGGCGCGGGAGCGCGTACGTCGAATTCGCCGACCGCGCCTTCGCCGAGGTCGAGGCCCAGCGACTCGAACTGCTGCGGCTCGATGCCTGCGAGGAGCGCGCCCGGACCGCCCTGGAGCTCGATGACCCGGCCGGAGCCGTCCGACGCCTGGAGGGGCTCCTGGCCGAGCAGCCGTTCCGGGAACATGCGGTTGCCCTGCTGATGACTGCCCTGCAGCGATGCGGGCGCACCGCGACCGCGCTCGATTGCTACCAGGAGCACCGACGTCGATTGGCCGAGGACCTGGGTCTGGATCCCGCTCCGGTCGTGCAGGCACTCCACGCACGACTGCTCGCAGGTGGGGCGCACCGCGGCACGCCGCCGGTTCCGGGTGTGCCCGCCTGGCTGGACACGTCCACGGCGTTCGTGGGCCGCGAACGCGACCTTGACGCCCTCGTCTCGGCGTGCGCCGCCAGCCGGGTGGTCAGCGTCATCGGGCCCGGCGGGGTCGGGAAGACCCGCCTCGTCGCCGAGGCCACCCCCGAGCTGGCGGACCGGCTCGCTCTCCCGGTCGCTGTCGTCGAACTGGCTGCCGTGGAGCGGGGTCAGGTGGCCGGCGCGGTCTCGGCTGCCGTGACCGGAGGCTCCGGCCTGGCGGACCGGGCCGAGCTGGTGGCACGGCTACGCGCTGATCCCTCGATCCTGGTCGTGGACAACTGCGAGCACCTGCTGGTCGAGGCGGCGGCGCTCGTGGACCTGGTGACGCGCCGGTGCCCGGACATCCGGGTGGTGCTGACCAGTCGGCATCGGCTCGGGCTTCCCACCGAATTGGTGCTGCCCCTCGCCCCGCTATCCGGCCCGTCGTCCGGCGCCTCGTCGAAGTCAGGGGGGCTGTCGCCTGCCGAGGCACTGCTGGTCGACCGGATCCGGCGGACCCGACCCACGTTCGAGGTGACCGAACGCAACGTGCCCACGGTCGGTGAGATCTGCCGTCGCCTCGACGGCCTACCGCTCGCCCTGGAGCTGGCCGCCTCCCGCGTCCACCAGCTCGGACTCGACGGCGTCCGGGCCGCGCTCGCCCGCGACCCCGGTGTCCTGGACCGGGTGGGCTGGACTGGGCAGCCGCTGCGGGCCCTCGTGGACTGGTCCTGTGACCTGCTGAGCGCTGCGGAACAGGACCTGTTCGCGGCACTGTCGGTGTTCCCAGGCGAGTTCGGCCTCGAAGCGGTCAACTGCCTGGTCAGCGAGATGGGCCCGGAGGGCGCGGACGCCGAGGTACACCCGCGGCTGGCGGAGCTCATCGAATCCTCGCTGGTGTCAGCCCGCGAGCTCGACGACGGCCTGAGCTGTCGGTTGCTCACGGTCGTACGTGCCGAGGCCGGCCGCCGGCTCGTGGAGTCGGGGCGTGCTGAGCTAGCCAGACGCGCCCATGCGCGGTGGGTGAGGGTGTTCACCGGTCAGGCCGCCGCTGATTGCACCGGGCCGGGGGCCAGCGCGGCGCTGCTCCGGCTCCGCCGTCGGCGGGCGGACATCGCGACCGCCTTGCGCTGGGCGCTGCACCACGGCGAGCTGGACCTCGCGGCGGCCATCGCGGGCGCCGTGCAGGGGTGCCCGCACTGGTTGCCGCAACCGAGCTTGGACGACCTGATCATCGAGACCGGGGAACGAAGTCTGCGCGGTGGAAGTCCCCACTCGGCAGCGGGGATCGCTGCGGCCGGGGTGGCCTTGGCGAGCCGTGGGAATCTCGAACGCAGCACCGTGCTCGGTCATGCCGCGCTCCGGGCTGCGTCGAGTCCGGCCGAGATGTACCTGGCACACCTTGCCCTGGGCGTGGCGTCGCTCTACGCCGGCGAGCACGAGGAGTCCGGGCGCCACTGGCAGGCGATAGCCGATCTGGCGGGGCTGCCGGTGGCGCTGAGGACGGAAGGACACACGGCGTTGGCGCTGCTGGCCCGCTTTGCCGGCGACCTCGACCTTGCCGCGGAACAGGGCCGTTTGGCGGTGCTGTCCGCGGACGCCTCCGGGTCAGCGCCGGTGCAGGCGTTCGCGGCGTACGCAGCCGGCGAGGCGGCGGTGGCCCGACCCGATCAGGGGATCGCGTTGCTGCGTCGGGCAGTCGAACAGGCGACGGCGACCGGCTGCGTCCACATCGCTGTCCTGGCACGCATCGCCCTGCTCGCCGCCCTGGTGCGCACCGGGCAGTACGGCGCTGCTGGGGCTGCAGGCGTTCCAGTGCTGGCCGACGTGCGCCGGGCGGCGATGTGGCCCCAACTGTGCACCATCGGGCGCATCGTGGCCGAGCTGGCAGCGGCGACCGACCATCCCCGGGAAGCGGTGCTGCTGCTGGCCGCGGCCGGAGCACTCCCGGGTTCACCGCCCGCACGCGGCATGGACGAACCCCGTTACGCCAGGCTGCGTGAGCACCTGAAGGAGCGGCTCGGGGGACACCTTTTCGACAAGATCTGGACGGTGGCCGGCGCGCTCAGCCGCGACCAGCTGGCCGACCGCGCGGGTGGCGCCCTGGCAGCAGCGCAGAACCACCTCGGGCCGGCGATGCGCCCAGACGACGCAGGTGGCTGACTGGCAGGTAGCTGACTCGAAAGAGCCGACGACCGGCCGGCCGGAGCGTGGTGTCCGGACGGGGGAGCGCAGGCCGCGCCTCATACGCCTCGGGCGGTGGGCACCCAAACTCCGTGCCGTACCGAGTTGCCCGGCACGGCATCCCGGCGCCGGGAAAGCCCCGGCCGCCGTCCGCGCCACAACCGGCACGTGACGCTGTACCGGCACAGCGCGTCGGCTCGGGGTGGGACGGTTGGCCCGGCTCGGTGGACCTGCCTTGGCTCAGCTGGCGACCGGTTGAGCGAGGCCGCAACCTCGGCTCGGATCTCGGCGCGCTCAGGGTCGGCTAGGCGCTGGAGCGCCTAGCCCGATTGGACCGGCGGTATCCGCGATCAACCCGAGATACTCCTCCGCGTCCGCCAGCGACATCCGCAGCGGCACCTCCTCGGTACGCACCTGGTGGAAGCCGCAACTTTCGAGCAGCTCCGTCGTGCGCTCGGGACTGGCCATGCCGAAAATCGCCGAGGCCGGTGGGCGCTCCGGCGGGGGGATGTGGCCGCGTCGGGCAAGGCTCGCCGCGATAACCTTGAAGAGGGGGTTGCGCTCCGCAGCCCCCCAGACCGCGAGCGCCAGCCGCCCACCCGCGCGTAGCACCCGGCGCGTCTCCTTGAGCGCCGCGGCTGGATCGGGCATCAGCATGTACCCGAATCGACAGAGCACACCGTCGACCGAGTTGCCTTCCAGCTCGATCCGCTGGGCGTCGACCACTCGGTACTCGACGTTCACGACGCCGAGCTCGCAACCGCGGCGACGAGCCCCGGCGAGCATCGTCGGAGACAGGTCGGTGGTAATCACCAGGCCCCCTTTGCCGACGAGCGCCGCCACCTCGAAGCCCGTGTCGCCCGTGCCCGCTGCAAGTTCGAGCACCGTGTCTCCCGCGCGCGGCGCGAGCGCACGCACCAGCAGTCGCGCACCGGGGCCGAGTACTCCTCGATCTCCGCCCGGCGACGCTCCCAGCTCGGTGCGATAGCCTCCGCGATCTCGTAGATCTCCCGCTGAAACTCGTCGGTCGTGTCGGCGGCCATCGGGTCCTCCTTCAGCTGCCGGCGGATCGCTCGGCCCATTCGGAGGCTACGAGCGAATCGGACCGTCGGGAATCGGGAATTCTCCCCAGGCGAGGAGTCCGTGCTCCATCGCGAACAGCGCCGCTGCCGCCCTGGTCGAGACGCCGATCTTCCCGTAGGCGTTCTGGACGTGGCGGTCTGCAGTCTTGGCCGAGATCCCGAGCGCCCGCCCGATCTGCTTCGTCTGCAACCCCCGGGGCGAGCAGGCCGACGACCTGCGCCTCGCACTCGGTCCGCTGCGGCCCGGACCCGCTCCTCGCCGAGTGATGCGTGTTCCATCGCTCTGCGCGGCTACGTCGTCCCGGCGCGGGGTGCCAGAGCCTCGGCGCGGGCCCCGGCCACGTGTATTCCAGGCCCCGGACCAACTCCCCAACCGCGACTCCGATGAGCCACCGCGTCGGCCGGGACAGTGACCAGGCGCGGGGAACGGCTCAGTTCAGCGCATGCGACGCCAACGCCCGGCCAACGCCGGACTGGCGAGAGCCGCTGGGTCTCGCGGCATTACGGTGATCGCGTGGAGCAGCAGATCCGGTTCTGCAGAGCCACCGACGGCGTCCGGCTCGCCTACGCCACGTTTGGACGTGGGCCGGCAATCGTCAAGGTCGCGAACTGGGTCACGCATGTGGAATTCGACTGGCGCAGCCCGCTATGGCGGCACTGGTGGGCCGAGCTCGGCCGTGACCATCGGGTCTTGCGCTATGACGAGCGCGGCTGCGGTCTGTCGGACCGCGATCCGGGCGAGCTCACCTTGGACGCGTTCGTCGGCGATCTGGAGACCGTGGTGGATGCCGCCGGGCTGGATCGGTTCGCGCTGCTTGGCATCTCCCAGGGCGGCCCGGTCGGGATCAGTTACGCCGTCCGGCATCCGGAGCGGGTGAGTCACCTCGTCTTGTGCGGTGGGTATGCGCGAGGCCGGCGGGTCCGCGATGTGTCGCCGGACGCGCAGGCGGAACTCGATCTGCTGGAGTCCATTGTTCGCGTCGGCTGGGGGCAGGACGATCCGGTGTTCCGTCACGTGTTCACGACCCGGTTCGTGCCAGAGGCGAACGCCGAGCAGATGGACTGGTTCGACGAGCTGATGCGGATCTCGACGGCCCCGGAGATGGCGGGACGGTTGCGCGCGGTGACCGCGTACGCCGACGTCACCGGTCTTCTCGGTCAGGTGTCCGTGCCAACCTTGGTCGCGCATGCTCGTGGCGACCGCATGGTGCCCTTCAACGAGGGGCGCCTGGTGGCGACCCGCATCCCCGGCGCCAGGTTCCTGCCGCTGGAAAGCCACAACCATGTGCTGCTGGAGACCGAGCCGGCCTGGCTGGAGTTCATCACCGAACTGTGCTCGTTCCTGGGCGTGAGCCCGGCGCCACCTGTCGCCGCAAGATCCAAGCTCAGTGCGCGGGAGATGGAGGTGCTTCGGCTGGTCGCGGCGGGTCTGCCGAACGATCGGATCGCGGCGCGACTGCACCTCAGTCCACGAACTGTCGAGCGGCATCTGTCCAGCACGTATGCGAAGCTCGGGGTGACCGGCAAGTCGGCACGCGCCGCCGCCGCCGCGTTCTTCACTCGGGTGGAATCCGAAGGCTGACCGAGCTTGGCGTGATGCCGCCACCGTCCCCTCACCGATTGGGTGCTGGAACGGATGCCCGCCCCCGCCCAAGAGTCCAGCATGGAGCTTGGGCCGGGTGTTCGGTGAGCCGGAACCGCGCCGGGCCGCGGATAGGGATAGGAGGAGGACGGTCATGACGAACGACGCTGCCGCACCCGTGGCCGAGATGGATCCAGCGCGGGTAGATGACTTCGTCCAACACGTGCTGGGCAGTCTGGGCGGCGCCGCCACCGTGCAGATGGCCTACCTCGGCGACCGGCTGGGCCTGTACCGTGCCCTGGCCGAGCAGGGCCCAGCCACGCCAGCCGAACTCGGTAGCCGGACCGGGTGCGCCGAACGATACCTGCGCGAGTGGCTGGCCCAGCAGGCCGCGGCCGGCTTCACCACCCATGACTCGGCCAGCGGGCGGTTCTCGCTGCCGCCCGAGCACGCCGCGGTGCTCGCCGACGAGGGAGCCCCCGCGGCGTTCGGCGGCATGTTCGAGGCGCTAGCCGGCTGGTCGCTCGATCTGGATCGGCTGGCGGCCGACTTCCAGAATGCCGACGGGATCGGCTGGTCCGAGCACGACCGAGAGCTGCACGACGGGGTGGCTCGCTTCTTCGGCACGGCCTACCGCACGCATCTGGTTGAGGAGTGGGTGGCGGCCCTCGGCCTGGATGACGTGCTTCGCCGGGGCGCGCTGGTTGCCGACGTCGGCTGCGGGCAAGGGGTGAGCACAGTGCTGTTGGCCGCCGCCTACCCGCACTCCCGCTTCATCGGCTTCGACGCCCACGGCCCGTCCCTCGACGCGGCCCGCCAACGGGCCGCCGAGGCGGCTGTCGCGGACCGCATCCAGTTCGAGATCGCCGATGTCACCGGCTTCGGCGGTGGGCCGTACGACGTGATCTGGTTCTTCGACGTGCTGCACGACCTCGGCGATCCCCGGTCGGCGGCCGCACACGCCTGCAGCAGACTCGCCGAAGGTGGCACCGTGGCGCTGATCGAACCGTTCGCGCTGGACAGCATGGCCGACAACATCGCCGGCAACGCGCCTGCGGTCCTGCACTACACGGCGTCGACCGTGCTGTGCGTGCCGCACGCGCTGTCGGAGCCAGGTCAGGCCGCGCTCGGCGCCCAAGCCGGCGGCCAGGTGATCGCCGACGTCCTGCGAGACGCCGGCCTGGCCCGAGTGGACCGGGTCGCGACCACCCCGCTGCACGCCGTGTACGCCGCCCGGCCATGAGCGGCAGGGAGCCCGGCACGGCCACCTCGGGTCCGCCCGCGCGCTGGCAGGGCGCGGAGTACTCACAGGCGTCTGGGCACCACCGGGCGTGGGACGACTGGTTCCTACAGCGACATCCGGTGGCTGAGGCCGACGTGGTCGTCGACCTGGGCTGCGGCAGCGGTGAGTTCACCGGCAGGCTAGGCGAGTTGGCGCCACACGGCCAGGTGATCGGCGTCGACCAAGACCAGTCGATGCTCGAGCACGCGCGGCACCGCGCAGCACGCAACGTGAGCTTCGTGCACGCACCGGCGCAGCAGGTGGACGGCGTCGTCGAGGCCGGGTCGGTTGATCTGGTCGTGAGCCGGGCGATGCTGCACTGGCTGCCCTTCGAGTCATACCCACAGCTATTCGGCGCGGTGTTGCGTGTGTTGCGCCCGGGCGGTTGGTTCCACGCAGAAGCCGGCGGGGCAGGTAACGTCCCGCGGCTGGCCGCCCTCCTCGACTCGCTCGCGACTGAGTACGGTCTGCCGAAGACGCCTGGATTCCCGGACACCGGCTTGGTGTTCGAAGCGCTCGAAGCAGCCGGTTTCCAGTTGCCGGAAGAAGGCATACGGACCGTCGCGCAGCGGCGCCACTTCACCCGGGACCAGGCGATCGGCCTGCTGCGGACACAAGGAACCCTGGTGATCACCCGGCATCTGCCCGCCGGACCGGCCGGCGGGCTGGTCCAAGCGGCAGTGGATCGGGTGGATCAGCTGCGCCGCGATGATGGCTCGTATGACCAGACCTTCGTTCGCCTCGAGATCCTGGCGCAACGGCCTCGTGTCAATAACCCCGCCCCTGCGTGCCTCCATCAGTAGGGCATCGCCCCAGCGGGCCACTCTTGCCCGTCGGGCAAGCCTCTGTCTTCCGGCCGTCAGCGGAAACCGCCTCAGACTTCAGCGCGTGCGCTCATAGGCGTCGGCGGTGGCAGCTGTGCGCATCCGTTCGACCTCGGTGAGCACCGAGGACAGCACCGCTGACGCGTCGCTCTCGTCGAACCACCGGGAGAGGGCCACGCGGTGCAACTCCCGTCGAAGGAGATCCATCGCCGCGGAGGTACCGAGGTAGATCACGGTGTCAACTGGCGGCGGTCATCCTCGCGACCGGCGGCGACCGGGCCGCGAGCAGGGGGAGGTGCGCTGGCTTCGACCAGTGGGCTGAACGGGCCATCGTGCTACCGCCGGGCGCGCGGATGGCCACCCGAATGCCCTTTCGAGTGATCGCCACCCGCTCGCCGGCCTCGACCCGCGCCAACACAACAGCCGTGTGTTGATACAGCTGTCGTATCGGAACGTGTCGCATCACGATCCGGGCGTAGTACGAGGCTGTAACAAGCCCTCGACGCCCCCGTGCTCAAGCTAGTCCCAGGCTTCGACGTCGATCTGTTTGACGATCTTGCCCTCGCGGTGCTCGATGATGACGTTTTCGATGATGCGACGCCCATCGCCGAGGGTGACGGTGAGAGTAAACGCCGCGCGCCGCTGGTCGAGCACCTCGTTGTCGAATGACAAGGTGAGTGGTTCGTTGGTCACCGCCGACAAGAACTCACCGATCTCCCGGTGCCCGCGCATGACGTGGGGCGAACGCGGCGGGTTGGCATGCCGGTATTCACTCCATTGAGCGTCGGCAGCGTAGTAGGACAGCCAGCGCTCGGCGTCCAGGGCGACGCTCGCGTCGCGGTAGCCGGCCAGGTCGAACGCGTTCACGGTGCGGTCATCCACCACTCCTGCAGACGCCCGCAGCGGCCGTCGGGCGCGAAGTCAAGGACGAACACACCGTCCAGGTGGACCCCCCAGGCTGACCGGGCGGGTGCAGTTCGACCTGCCATCGAGCGAACGCCCGCGCTCCGGCGACACCGAGTGGCGTGGCGCTGAACCGAACCTGCCCGTGTTGGGCTGTGGCATCGTCCCAGCGGTCGCGGATCGCCGCCGGCCCGACGAGCGGCGCCTCGAACGGGCCCCAGCAGTAGGCGCCGTCGTCGGTGAACAGCGCCGCGGCGCGGGCACCGTCGTGAGCCTCCCAGGCGCTTCCGTACGCCGACAACCAGTGCACGACATCGCGGTCGTCCACCCTGGGGCCTGAGGTCTCTTCCGCGCGGCTCACGGCACGCGCCCGGGCGTGGTGGCGGCCTCGGACACCGGGCTCTCGTTGGTCAAGGTGCCTAGTCTCGGCTCGGGCGTGAACCGCGGGGCGGCGTACCGTTCGATCAGCGCGCAACCCATCTCGGTCTTGCCGGTGTTGTGGTCGTGCACGGCCGCCTTGGTAGCACCCAGCTTCGCCGTGACCTGGACGTGGCTGCGGCCGATGAGGCCGGGCACCCGCACGAGCCGTTCGGCCACGTCGGGTACCCGTGATCGGGTGTCCGGTGCGTGCTGTCCCTCTGTTGCTGCGCGGGTCATCGCGTGCCTTCCCGAATGCTTGCGACATACCTATTACATAGGGTGATGTAGAGGCCAAGCCACCGCAACCTACTGGCAAATCCGCCAGATGGGCGACCTCCGGTCCGGCGCCGCAGCGTCGCGGCCGGGCTTGTCCGCCGGTGTGGCAGACCACGAGCCGCTGCGCCCGGGCACCGGCGCCGGCGTCGCGGTTCCCGCCGGGCGCCACGGCAACCTCCCGTGCCTCGACGGTTGTCGGCCACGCTCGCGTAGCGGGCGGTCCGGCCAATCGCGGCGGTGGCCTCGGTGTTGGCGTGGCACAGTTCCTCGGCGCGGATGTAGTGCCCGCCCCCGGTGGTCCTTAAAGTTGCCGCACGCTGCACCATGTGCGCAGCGTCGGCCAGACCATGCTGCACCAGGCTCGGGTCAACACCGAGTACGCTCAGCGGGAACGAGGCAGGTGATGTCCCGTGAGGCTGGCGGAGCCGTTGGCTGGGTTGTCGCGCTTCGCTGACCTGGGTTTCGGGCTCCACCCGGGTGAATCCCTGCGCTCGTGCGCGCTCGCCTGCGGACTCGCCCGGGCGCTCGACTTGCCTGATCGAGACGTCCGGGCCGCGTTCTACACCGCGCTTTTGCACCATGTCGGGTGTACCGGGTACGCCCACGAGACAGCAGTCCTCTTCGGCGACGAGCTGCGGGCGAATGCGGCGGCAGCCCGGACCGACGTGGCCAGCCCCCGAGACGTCCTCTCGACCTTCGTGCCCACCCTGACCGAAGGCCAGCCCCTTGGCGCACGGGCCCGGCTCACGCTCACCGCACTCCGGCGTGGACGCACCTGGGGCGAGGCGTTCACCACCGCCGCATGCGAAGTCGGGCGTGACGCGGCGCGCCGGCTGGACCTGCCTGAGGAGGTGCAGCGCGGCATCTTCCATGTCTACGAGCTCTGGATGGGTGGCGGCGCACCGTCCGGGCTCGCCGGCGACGACATTCCGGTCGGGTCACGGGTGGCGCGGCTGACCGGTGTCGCTGCGCTGTTCGACCGGATCGGCGGGGTTCGCGCGGCCGTCCGGGCCGTCCGCCAACGTAGCGGCGGCATGCTGGACCCGTCGATGGTCGAGCGGTTCGTCGATCGCGCCGACGAGCTACTCGGCAAGGTCAACGCCGGCGACCCGCGCTCGCTCATCCTCGAGGCGGAACCCCAGCCGGTAGTCGCAGCTCCAGCGGGCTCGCCGGTCGCGGTAGCCGTGGTGTTCGCCGACCTCGTCGATCTGAAGTCACCACACTTCCATGGGCACTCGCGCGGCGTGGCCCACCTCGCTCGCGGCGCCGGCGAGCACCTGAGGTTGTCGCCGGACTGCGTCGACGACCTCGAACTCGCCGGGCTGTTGCACGACGTCGGCCGGGTGGCCATCTCCGCGTCGGTGTGGGAACGGCCCGATCAGCTCAGCGGGGACGACTGGGAGCAAGTCCGGCTGCACCCCTATCATTCCGAACGGATCCTGCTCGGATCCGAACAGCTGGCGCGGCTCGCACCTCTGGTGGGGCGACACCACGAGCGTCTCGACGGCAGCGGGTACCACCGCGGCTCCCGCGCCGACGACCTCCCGATGTCAGCCCGGGTGCTGGCCGTCGCCGACACCTACCAGACGATGACCGAGGACAGGCCGCATCGCTCTGCGTACTCGCGCGAGAACGTCGAGCGACGCCTGCTCGAAGACGCCCGTCGCGGGCTCCTCGACCCGGACGCGGTGAGCGGGGTGCTTGGCACTGCCGGTCACCAGCACACGGCCGGCCGACGCCGGCCACCGGCAGGACTGTCCGATCGCGAGGTCGAGGTGCTCGGCCTGGTCGCCGCCGGTCGCAGCAACGCGGAGATCGCGAAGGACCTGGTCATCTCCCGGCGAACGGCTGAGCACCATGTGCAGCACGTCTACACCAAGATCGGCGTATCCAGCCGCGCTGCCGCAACCCTGTTCGCGATTCAGCACCAGTTGCTCGCGGGGCCGGATAGGTAGACCTACCGATGCGCGCACGACCGCCTCGGGTCGAGGCTGAGCTCACCCGTAGTTGGCGGAGGAGGTCGACATGACGCGTATCGACGAGGCAGCGATGAACACCGTGGTCTCGCGGGACGGTACCCGGATCGCCTACTGGACGAGCGGCACCGGACCGCCGCTGGTGCTGGTGCACGGCACGACGTCGGTCCACTCCACGTGGGACTTGCTGCGATCGCACCTGGAGCCGCACGTCACCGTGCATGCGATGGACCGGCGCGGTCGCGGGGCCAGCGGTGACGGGTCCACCTACGATCTCGCCTTCGAGTGCGACGACGTGGCCGCGGTGGTCGACGCGGTCGCGGCCGAGAGCGGTTCCGCGGTCACTCTGTTCGGGCACTCACATGGCGGGGCGTGTGCCTGGGGTGCCATGTCACGCACGTCCGGCGTCGCCACCCTGATCCTGTACGAGGGATGGCCTCCGCCGACGTCCGAAGCCTTCTCGGCGCCGGCGAACATCACCGATCGTGTCGAGACGCTCGTCTTGGAGGGGCGCCGAGACGAGGCGCTCGGCCTCTTCTTGCGCGAGGTCGCGGGCGTGTCGGAACACGACCTGGAGTCACTGCGGCGTGGGGCAACGTGGGGTGTGCGGGTCGCGGCCGCGCACACCGTCGCACGTGAGGTCCGGGCCTTCAGTGCGTACCGGCTGGACGCGACTGAAGCGGCACGGATCACGGTCCCGGTGTTGATGCTCGTGGGCGCGAACACTCCCCGATCGATCACGGCCGGCTACCAGGACGTCGCTGCGGCATTGCCCGATGTCCAGGTCGAAGTCTTGGACGGTCAGGAGCACCTCGCTCACCTGCTTGCCCCTGACCGGCTGGCCGAGCGCGTGGTCGCCTTCGCTGCTCCTCGCGTGGTCGAGAGCGCGGTAGTTGAACGTCAGCGTGCATCGACCCGGACCCCAGAAGCGTGGCAGCACGGCGCCCATCGATCTCATGCCCTATCGGGTTCGTCGACGTTGAACACTGCCTGACCGCTGCCCGCCCTTGCGCCGATCTGCGACACCAGGCCGGCCGGAAAGCCGGTGGCCGTGCTGCACCGCGGCGCTTCGAGCCCCAGGTACGGCGTGCTCACCTTCCCGACTGCAACCCCGTGTTGTGGGCGGCTCATCGAAGCGACGGCCACGCGTCAACGCCGTGGAGACCTTCACGAAGGAGAACCTGTCATCGTGCGGGACGGAGGCCGGGCCAACCGCCTCTGCGGGCCGACACCGCTCCAGCAAACGACGGGCAACAACGGCGCTCATGGACGGGCTAGGTGAAGGCAGCGCCGACCGGCTCACGCATCTGGGCCGTCTCGATGGGAGCCTAGCCTCGGCCTTTCACGCCTGAATCGGCGACACGGTCTGGATAGCACGGAAGTGCCTGTCCTGTAGGGGAAACTCGTGCTTGCGACAGCCGAGATGTCCCGTGCAGGAAGGCACTCCGTGGGTGAAGCGTAACCGGCGCAGGAGACGTGTCAAGGTCACGCCTGATGGCGGGGGGTTGGTGTCGCGGGCGGGGACTTTGCCGTTGCGGGAGTTGAGTGAGGAGACCGGGCTCGCGGACGGCTGGACCGGGGTGCTGCTGGATGCCTATAAGGCTGGTCCTGCGGTGCACGAGCCTGGTCGGGTGCTCGCCGATCTGGCGGTGGTGATCGCTGACGGCGGCGACGCGTTGGCGCATTTGGCGACGCTGCGTGATCAGGACAAGTTGTTCGCCGCGGTGGCCTCCGACGCGACGGCCTGGCGTTGCATAGAGCGCGTCGATCAGGCGCATCTGCCGCTGCTGAACGTCGCGCGGCCGGGTCGCGGCCGGGCGGGTCAGCGATCCAGGCGCCCTCACGTTACGGTTCGCCGACGCCGAAAACCAGCCGCCCTGCGCCCACCGCGCCGGCCGCGACGCCAGGACCATCACCGTCCAGGGCGGATGGAAACCAACTCCGCGGCCCCTACCGGGCCCCGGTCCGGGCAGCGGTCGGTCCGGGTTCAGTGACCAGGTGGTGTCGAGCCGGGTCGAGAACGTCGAAGTGCCCGTGGCCGGCGGCGAAGATGCCCTTCTGTGGGAGCCAGAAGTCTCCAAGCCTGGCCTGCTTGGTCAGGCGGCCCGGTTCGCCGAGATCGCGTCCCAAGAGCACGGCACGGCTTCTCTTCACCGACCAGACGTTGACCGGCGCGGTGCAGAACGACTGCCCGTTCGGGACCACACCGCGCAGGCGCACCCGCCCAACCCCCAGCATCGGTCCGGCCGCGCGGCCCATCATCCCCAGAGCCGCCCGGTTGGTCCACATGCCGACCGGCAGGAGTGCCCCCATCGAGGACATCAATCGGGTCGCCGCCGTGCGTCCGAGTTCGAGTCGCCAGTCGAGCACGTCATCGACCCGGGCCACGACCGTCCAGTCGTCCTGCCAGCTCACGTCGATGTCGCAGCGCACCGGGCTCTGCGTTGTCGCGGCACCGAAGTAGCGGGCACAACTGAGCTGTCCGGGAGCAGTCGAGTAGAACGTCCACCCGCCTTCGGGGTCGCGGTGCCAGACGGCCCGGTACCCGGGTGCGAACGACGTAGCCGGGATGTGGCGCAATGCGAGATAGTGGCCGCTTGCGAACGGCAGTCCCATCACGCCGTACCCGGCGAAGCGCTCGTCGTCCCCCGGCGGGAGCTCCGGGTGGTCGATGGTCGCGGTCGCGGTGTTACGGGGCTCCTTTGACGTGGTCATGCACCCAGACTCAGTGCCCGATCCGTCTCGCGCATGAGGCATCTGCCTCAACCGGAGTCGACGGCCGAGGAGCTCGGCTGGTTGGGAACCACCGCCTTGGCCACCACAGCGGGCGCGGGGAAACGCACCGACCCGTCCGGCTCGCAGAATCGATCGAGTTCCTTGGGTGCCCGATCCCTCAGCTCACGGTACGCGTCGTCGGAAATGAGGGGCGCCAGGGTCCAGGCCTTGATGTCGGTCTCCAGCCAGTCCAGGACGGACGGGAACTTCGCGGTGCCGTCCCACCGCCGTACCTCGACCCCGGGAAAGGTCTCGACCATCACGTCGCGCAGCGCGGACTCGGTGCCGACGGTGAACGGCGCGCCCAGCGCGTCGGCCGGTTCGTCCCCCGCCACCTCCCGGAGCAGGTCAACCATGGCCGCGTAACCCGGAGTCGTGTCCAGCCCGGCCCAGGTGGCGACGACCACCGAGCCGTCCGGGCGGGTGACCCGAGCGAGCTCCGCGACCGCACGGGCGCGGTCGGCGAAGAACATCAGTGCGAACTGGCAGATCACCCGGTCCATGGTCGCCGAGCCGATCGGCAGGTCCTCCGCCACACCTCTCATCCACCTCACCCCCGGCTCGGCTCGGGAAGCCACCGCGAGCATCCCGTCGTTGGGGTCGACGCCTGTCACTTCGCCCCCCGGTCCGACAACCCGGTACGCGGCGCGCGCCACCACCCCGCTGCCAAATCCGACGTCGAGAACCCTGTCCCCCTCGGCCACGCCGGCCAACCGCATCAGCCTGTCCGGCCACTGGTCGAACAGTGCCGGCACGAAGAACTTTTCGTAGAGCTCGGCGGCCTCGGTGCTCACCTGTCCGGTCGTTGCATCGCTCATGCCCACATCGTCGACCGGGGCACATGCGGGCTCAAGACCTGATTTAGCACTTCACCAGGACGTCAATCCGAGAGAGCATGGTTGGGTGCGGAACTACCACCAGTACTGTCCGATCGCGCGCACCGCGGAGATCCTCGCCGAACGGTGGACCCCGCTCGTGGTCCGCAACCTGATGTTCGGTGCGGACACGTTCTCGGCCATCTCCCGCGGCGTACCGTCCATGTCGCGGTCCATGCTGGTAACCCGTCTCAGAGAGCTGGAACGGGCGGGCATCGTGACCCGCGAGCCGAGGCAGGGTGGGACCGGGGGGCGCTATCTCCTCACCGAAGCCGGCCGAGATCTGGCTGGGGTGCTGGAGACGATGGCAGGGTGGGGGGAGCGCTGGGTCCAGGTCGGGCCGGAGCACACCGACCCGGGCTTCGCGCTGTGGGCGTGGTGCACGGCTCAGCTCAACCGTGACGCGCTCCCGGCCGGCCGCGTGGTCGTCGCGTTCACGTTCGTGGACCAGCCGCCGGGAGATCGGCGCTACTGGCTGCTGGTCGAGAACGGCGACGCGCAGGTCTGCTACACCGATCCCGGCGGCGAGCCAGATGTGTACGTCGAGGCGCAGACCCGTGCGTTCCTGGACTGGCATCGCGGGCTACTGCCCTGGTCACGCGCCCTGCGGGCGCAGCGGATCACCGTCAGCGGCGACCGCGCCATAGCGCGCGCGCTCCCGACCTGGAACGCACTGGCGCCGCGCTGGTCCATGCCGGCCACCGGTTCCTGACGGCCGAACGTGGACCTACCGGCGGGCCTCGTAGACGACGTTCATGGGCGTCTCGGCCGCGCGGCGGAACGTGCTGAACCCGGCCTCGTCGAACAGTGCCCGGGTCCGGGCCTCCCCGGCCATGGCGCCCAGCCCTGGGCCGCCGTCGCTGATGGAGCACGGAGCACACATCAGCGTCGAGATGGCGTAGCCGAACCGGTCCAGCGGGGTCGTGCTGTCCTCGAGCTTGTCCTGAGCCAGCGGCTCCACCGCAAGCACGCAACCCTCCGAGGCCAGCGCGCCGCGGGCGGCCCGGGCGACGCCCAGCGGATCTGCGGTGTCGTGCCAGCAGTCGAAGAACGCGATCAGATCAAACGGACCCGAGATCTCTTTGGCATCGGCCACGATGAACTCGGTGCGCTCGCTCACCTTCGCGCGCTCGGCGGCCTGGCGGGCGGCCTCGATCGAGGGCGCGTGGTAGTCGTAGCCGACGAAGGTGGAGCCGGGGTACGCAGTGGCGAGTACGACGGTCGAGGTGCCGTAGCCACACCCCACGTCGGCAACCCGGGCCCCGGCCGTCAGCTTCTCGTGCAACCCTGGCACAGCCGGGATCCACTCCTGGACCAGGTGAGCCTGATACCCGGGCCGGAACGAGCGCTCCGTCGCTGCGAAGAGCCGGGCATCGTGGTCGCCCCAGGCCAGGCCCTTGCCGGTGCGAAAGACCTCGGCCTCCTTGTCGATGCTCTGGTAGACGGCCGCCACCAGGTCGAACAGTCCTTGCAGCATGGCCGGGCTGGACTCCTCGGCCAGCACCATGGCGTGCGCCGGCGGCAACGAGAAGCGTCCGTCCTGGTGGTCGACGTAGCCGCCCACCGCCTGGTTGTTCAGCCACTCCTGCACCAACCGTTCGTGGCTGCCGGTCCGGGCGGCCAGCTCCTGCGCCGTCACCGGCGCGCCGTCGGCCATCGCGGCGTACAACCCCAGCCGGTCGCCCAGATGGGTCAACAGCACGCTGATCGCGGCCGCGGCATCGCTCACTGCCCGGCCGACGAACTTCTCCACCGCAGACATGTCGACTGCCGGCCGCGGTGCCTGGGTCTGGGTCGTCGTCATCGGTCGCTCTCCTTCGGGCGCAGATCTGGGGATGGTGTATGCCACCTCGTTTGTCGCCGCGGTTGTCGACCACGGTGACAGCCACAAGGAACCCAGACATCGATGAAAACCCTCAATCCGTGGCGGATCCGTGTCGCTGATGTCTCGCGACATACGCCGCAGCCGCTGCACGGCTGTTGAGGCCCAGCTTGGTGAGCACGCTGTGAACGTGGTGTTCCACGGTCTTGCGGCTCAGAAAGACCCGATCGGCGATCTGCTGGTTGGACAGACCCTCGGCAACCAGCTCGAGAACCTCTTCTTCGCGTTTGGATAGCGGACCCGCAGACCGAGCGCCGCGACGCGCCGTGGTTACCCCGAGCGAGCGCAGCACGGCGAGCGCATGATCGACGTCATGGGCCGCGCCCAGCTGGTCGAAGCACGCCAGGGCAGCGCGGGCATGCACGATGGCGGAGGCTCGCTCCTGACCCATCGCTCCCGCCAGCAGCAGGTGTGTGCGCGCCGCTTCGAACGGCATCTCGAGCCGGAGGAACCCATCCAGTGCGCGCTGCAGGTGACCGCGCGCTTCCAGTGTGTCGTGACTGGCTGCGAGCGCCCGCCCGAGGGCTCGCTGCCCGCGGGCGGCCACCAGCTCGCAGTCGGTGCTCGCTCCGCGCTCGGCCAATTGCCGGGCCCTGGTCATAGCCTCGCCGGTCTCACCTACCTCGAGCTCCACCTCGGACAGCAACTCCTCCAAGCGAAAGCTCTCCAGGCACGGTTGGCCGAACGTGTCCAGGCGGTGCCGCAGGATCGCGGCGGCCTCCTCCGGTGCGGTACGCCGTCGCACCGCTGCGAGCACCCCGGTGGCCGCGACATGATCCTCGAAGCCGGACAGCAGACCGGCCGCCTCGTCGAGGCGGCCCTGGGCCAACCTCAGCTCGGCGAGCGTGGCGAGGGCTTCGCCGTACAACGCCCGCTCGGCGCTGTGCCCGGCGCGCAGGGCCTTACGCAGTTCCTGTTCGGCCTCGGCCCACCGGCCCGCCCCGAACAGGACGGCAGCGTGCT
The DNA here is from genome assembly GCA_963814355.1 of uncultured Actinomycetota bacterium. Lineage (GTDB taxonomy): Bacteria > Actinomycetota > Actinomycetes > JADGOV01 > JADGOV01 > JADGOV01. The sequence continues at coordinate 944,477 of CAWFCZ010000018.1, forward strand.
GAACCCGGCAGGTGGTGTAGAGGTGCAGACCGCCGTACCGCCGGGTGAAGTCGTCCGCCGCGCGGATCCACTGACCCACCCGCTGCACGTCGCCAACCCGGCTACAGCTGGTGATGGTCCGGCACGCAGTGAACACCACGGTCTCCGGGCGCACCGCCTCACCGCCCAGCGCGCCCGCCATCGCCTCGTCCAGGAACGCCGTCCCGTCCTCAGTTCTCCCGTCCTGAACCAGCGCGGTGCCCAGTTCAGCCAACGCGCAGAACTCCAGGTCGACGTCCAGGGCGGCGCGCGCCACCGACGCCGCACGATGCGCGGAGGCCTCGGCCTCCGTCGGAGCGTTGGCGTCGTTCGCGGCCACCGCACGACACAACGCCACCCACCCGGTCAGCTGATCGAGCTCGCTGTCCTGAACCAGCCTGGCCAGTCGTGCCAGCCAGCCCCGTGAAGCAGCGTAGTTGCCGAGGCTGGCCCGGTAGAGCAAGCACAAGCTCACCGCGGTCAACGCCGCCTCGACCATGTCGCCACGCGTGCGGAACGCGACGAACGCGCGTTCCTGAAAGCGGATCGACTCATCGGTCTCCCCCAGCCACCAGAGCGCGGTACCCAGCCCAAAGAGTGCCTCCGCAGACGTGCCCGCCCGCAGCACCTCCTCGTACTTCACTCGCGCGTCCGACCACGCTCCGGCAGCCATGGCTGCACCGGCCGAGCCCAACTGCCTCGTTGTCTCGCTGGACACGACACCATCATGACGGACCAACCGTGCCCCGGCTGTCGCCGATTTCTCTGGAGACGTCGCGTTCGATGGAATCCGCTGGACACGTGCTGAACGTTTGTTTAGTCTCTTAAACATGCGATCAGGAGAGGGGGACCTCACGGCCCGCGCCTGCATCCGCAACGCTGCTCTGCGGCTCTTCGCCGACCATGGCCACGATGCGGTGAGCGTGCGTCGGGTCGGCGCCGAGGCGGGCGTCTCCCCGGCCCTGGTGCTACACCACTTCGGCAGCAAGGCCGGCCTGCGCGAGGCGGTAGATCGGTACGCCGCACATCTGATCGATGACGTCAGGGAGCAGAGCGAAGACATGGCCGCCGTGATCGCGGGCGGCAACGCGGCATCGGTCGCCGAATTGTTCGCCCAGGTGTTCCCACCCGACTCACCGCTGCCGGCGTATGTGCGGCGACTGTTGATGTCCGGTGACCCGTCCGGGGTGGCGCTCTTCGGAAAGTGGTTCGAAGCCTCCCGCCAGATCGTCGACGACATGGTGGCGGGGGGATTGGCCAGACCCACCGAGGATCCTGACGTCCGGGCCGCCTTCCTGCTCGCCGCAGACGTCGCGCTCCTCCTGCTGCGCGACCCGCTGACCACGGTCCTCGGCTTCGATCCCCTGTCGCGCGACGGGCTCACCCGCTGGGCGCGGGAGGTCTCCGCGATTTCCCGCGAGGGCATCTTCATCCCTCCCGGGCGGGCGGATCCCGGCACCGCCACGAACGGGACACGAGAGCCAGAACAGGAGTGACATGCACACCCAGACCGCGACTGGAGGATCTGACCTCGATCAGGCGACAGGCACCGACCAGGTCATCGAGGCCCATGAGCTGACCAAGAATTTCGGCAACGTGCGCGCCCTCGACGGCCTTGAGCTCGACGTCACGCGCGGCGAGGTGCACGGATTCCTGGGCCCCAACGGGGCGGGGAAGTCGACGACGATCCGCATCCTGCTCGGCCTCATCCACAAGGGCGGCGGCGGCGTGCACCTCTTCGGCGAGGACCCGTGGCGATGCGCCCCTCGGCTGCATCGAAGGCTGGCCTACGTGCCCGGGGACGTCACGCTGTGGCCGGGGCTGAGCGGCGGGCAGTGCCTCGACGTGCTGGCCCAGGCGCACGGCGGCCTCCGCGACCGTGTGCGGGCAACCCTCATCGAACGCTTCGACCTGGACCCGACCCGCCGCACGCGCGACTACTCCAAGGGCAACCGTCAGAAGATCTCGCTGATCGCCGCGCTCGCGGCAGACGTCGATCTACTCATCCTCGACGAGCCCACGTCCGGCCTCGACCCGCTCATGGAGAAGGCCTTCCAGCAGACCATCCGGGAGCGTCGGGCCGAAGGCGTCACCGTGCTGCTTTCCAGCCACATCCTGGCGGAGGTCGAGGCGCTGGCCGACCGGGTCACCATCATCCGCCGGGGCCGCACCGTCACCTCAGGCACGCTCGCCGACCTGCGCCGGCACACCAGGACCAACGTCCATGCCTTCACCCGGCACCGGCCCGACCTCGCCGGCGTCGCCGGGGTGGTCGACCCCGGCCAGGAGCGGCAGGGCCAGGGGTACGAGCTTCGTGTTTCCGTGCCGGCCGACGACGTCGGAGAAGTCGTCGGCCGCCTGCACGCCGCCGACCTGCGCACGCTGACGGTCGCCCCGCCCAGCCTCGATGAGCTGTTCCTCGACGCGTACGCGGACCAGGGGGGCGACCGGTGAGCCCCGCCGCCCTCCCGACGTTGGTCGCGATCCAGCTCAGGACCGGTTGGAAGGCGCTGGCGACCTGGGTCGTGGCGATCGGCGCCTCGATGCTCGCGACCACGACCGCGATCAGCCGGCTCTACGACACCCCCGCGAAGATCCACTCCTATGCCGCGTCCGTCGGCGCCGGCGACGCCCTGCTGGCCATCAACGGCCGGGTCGCGGGAATCGACTCGCTGGGTGGGGTGATCGCGAACGAGTTCGGCTTCCTGGCCTCCTTCGCCATCCCGCTGATGGGCATCAGCCTGGTCGCGCGGATGACCCGCAAGGACGAGGAACAGGGGCGCCTGGAAACCCTGCTCGCCGGCCGGGTCGGCCGCAGCGCCCCCGTACTCGCCGCGATCCTCGTCGCCATGGGCGCGCTCCTGCTGACCGGAGCGGCCCTGTTCCTGGGCCTGGTCGCCGTCGGCGTCCCCGCTGTCGACTCCCTGCTCTATGCCGCCTCGATGGCCGCGCTGGGCCAGTTCTTCGCCGCGGCCGCGGCGTTGGTGGCCCAGCTGGTCGGGCACCCCCGCGGGGTCTACGCCACCGGTCTCGCCGCCATCGTGGCGGCATACCTGCTGCGCGGAGTGGGCGACGTCATGAGCAATCCGGTGACCTGGCTCTCCCCGCTTGGGTGGCAGGAGGAAACCCGCGCCTTTGGCGACGCCCGATGGTGGCCGCTGCTCATCCCGGTCCTCGCGTCGCTCGCGCTGGCCGGCGGCGCCACCGCCGAATCCGGCCGGCGGGATCTCGGCAGCGCGTGGATCCGCCGCGGCGCATCGTCCGCGACCGCCTCCCCGTTCCTGTGCACACCGCTCGGCGTCGCGCTACGACTGCACCGCGGCTCCGTCGCCGGCTGGACCGCGGTCGCCGTCGTGATCTCGGGGACATTCGGTGCCCTCGCCCAGCCGCTGGTCGACGCCATTGCCGGCAACGCGTCACTGGCCGACGCGATGGGGGCCGCGGGCGGAGCCGGACTGGACGCCGTGCTCACCATGTGCGCGCTCCTGCTCGCCCTGATCGTCGGCGGGTACGTCGTCCAGGCGATCGGCCTGCTGCGCGTCGAGGAGACCTCGGGACGGCTCGAGGCCCGGCTCTCCGGACCGCGACCGCGGTGGGCCTGGCTCGGGACGCACCTCCTGGTCGTCGCGCTGGGTGTAGCGGTGGTGTCAGCAGCCGGCGGGACCGCGCTCGCTCTGACAACGTGGTGGTCCACCGGGGACGGCGTGGCCGGCCCGGTAGCCCGGGCCGTCGCCGACTACCTGCCGGCCGTCTGCCTGCTGGGCGCGCTGGCACTGGTCCTGTTCGGGGTCGCCCCGAGAAGCCAGCCGGTGGCCTGGCTCACCTACGCCTTGGCCGCCGTCATCGCCTACCTCGGCGACCCGCTCAACCTGCCGCAGGGAATACTCGTGCTGTCCCCGTTCCACCTGGTCGGCAACCCGCCACAGGCACCCGTCGACGCCGCGACACTGGCCGTTCTCGGGTTGGTGTCCCTCGCCCTGACCGTCGGTTCCTTCGCCGGGTTTCGACGCCGGTCCATCCCCCAGGGTTGATTCAGCGACGCGCGCCGTCTGGGCGATCGATGACCGCATGCTCACCGCTACCACGCGGCTCACCTCCTTCATCTGGCATCCGGACGAGTTCTCCTTCCTGGTCGCGCTTCTCATCAACGCGGCGTCAGGATGCACCGACGAGTCGTTAGGGAAGCGTCAAGACAGCCGGTCTCACCCGGATCGGGAGCCTGCACTGGGCGGCGGCCCATTCCAGCGACCGTAGGAGTCCGGTGCTCGACGTCGGAAAGCGCCTCTTCGTCGGCCAGCCGTTGCGCAGTGAGCGGGTGGGGGACACCCTGCTGCCCAAACATCTCGCGTTGCCGGTGTTCTGCAGCGACCCACTGTCCTCCGTTGCCTACGCCACCGAGCAGATCGTGCTGGTGCTCGGTCTCGGCGGCGCTGCACTGCTGCATCTCACCGGCTGGCTGGCAACCGCGGTGGCGGCCCTGCTGGTCATCGTGGTCGCCTCTTACCGGCAGACCTGCCACGCCTACCCGAACGGTGGCGGAGCGTACGCCGTCAGCCGGGACAACCTCGGGCCGAACGTCGCTCTGGTCGCGGCCAGCGCGCTGTTCGTGGACTACGTACTGACCGTCGCAGTGTCGGTGGTGGCCGGCGTGGCCGCGATCACTTCGGCCGTTCCGTCGATGGCTCCCCGCGCCGTGCCGCTGTCGATCTGTTTCGTCGCGCTCCTCACCGTGGTGAACCTGCGCGGCATCAAGGAGTCGGGACGGTTGTTCGCGCTGCCCACCTATGGCTTCGTGGTGTGCATCCTCGGCTTGCTGGCGGTGGCCGCCCTCAAGATGGCCACCGGTCACCAGGTACGCGCCGCGAGTGCCTCCTACACGGTGATCGCGACGCAGCACACCACCGGGCTGCTGGCGGTGTTTCTGGCGCTGCGCGCCTTTGCCTCGGGGTGCACCGCGCTCACCGGGGTGGAAGCGATCAGCAACGGCGTACCCAGCTTTCGGCCGCCGAAGAGCCGCAACGCGGCCGCCACGCTGACCTGGATGGGAGTCCTGGCCATCGGCATGTTCGGCGGCATCACCGCGCTCGCCATCAGCGCCAGGGTGCACATGGCCGAAGACCCGACGAAGCTCATCGGACTGCCCGCCGGGACCGAGCAGAAGACGGCGCTGGCTCAGCTCGCGGCTGCGGTGTTCGGCCGCTCCCCCGCCTTCTACGCGGTCCAGGTCTGCACCGCCGCCATCCTGATCCTGGCCGCCAACACCGCCTTCAACGGCTTTCCGGTGTTGGCCTCGATCCTCAGCCAGGACGGCTACCTGCCCCGCCAGCTGGCCCGGCGGGGTGATCGGCTGGTGTTCAGCAACGGCATCATCGTGCTGGCCGTCTTCGCCGCCGCGCTCATCGTGCTGTTTGACGCGAGCGTCACCAAGCTGATCCAGCTCTACATCATCGGCGTTTTCGTGTCCTTCACGCTGAGCCAGTTGGGCATGGTGCGGCATTGGAACCGAAAGCTGGCCGACTCCGTCGACAAGGGAGCTCGACGGGCTATGAGGCGGTCCAGGGCAATCAACGCAACCGGGACCGCGGCCACCGCTGCCGTGCTGGTCATCGTCCTGGTGACCAAATTCGTCCATGGCGCCTGGATCGTCACGATCGCCATGCCGGTGCTGTTCTTCATGATGCGCGGCGTGGCCCGGCATTACGGTCGGGTGGCTACCCAACTCCGCCTTCCGGCCGGTGGCGTGACGCTGCCGAGCCGGGTGCACGCCGTCGTCCTGGTTTCTCGGCTGCACACGCCGACCATGAGGGCGTTGGCCTTCGCCCGGGCCACCCGTCCATCCACACTGACCGCGGTGACCGTGCAGACCAATGTCTCCGAGACCGCCGCCCTGCAACGGGAGTGGACGAGCCGGGATGTGCCGGTGCCTTTGACCGCGATTGCCTCACCGTTCCGTGACGTGACCAAGCCGGTGCTCGACTACGTCGCTGCCATCCGCCGGGAGAGTCCTCGTGACGTGGTCTGTGTCTTCATCCCGGAGTACGTCGTCGCCCGCTGGTGGGAGCACCTGCTGCACAATCAGAGCGCCCTGCGACTGAAGGCCCGCCTGCTGTTCCAGCCCGGCGTGATGGTGACCAGCGTCCCGTACCAGCTGTGGCTGCCGGAGCCACAGCTGACCGCATCCAGCAACGGGCGGGCGCGAACCGGAGCGAAGGACGCCGCACCCCCGCTGGCGGAAGGTCCCGCCCGCGGCGGCGCCGCCGACCCCGCGGTCGCACCGTCGGAGCTGGTGCGACAGTAACCTGGTGACGAGCAGCCCGGCTGCGCCGAGGACCAGCTTGGTGGTCCCGACCAGCCGCAGTCGGACGAAGCAGGTTATCGGGCTCGCTCCAGGCCGCCAGGCTGCCGGCTGGGCGCTCCTGGTGGCCGGGCTGCCGCTGCTCGCCGCCGTCCTTGTGCCGCTTCGCCCGACCCTGTCGCTGCCGAGCGACCTGCTGCTCTTCATGCTGACGGTGGTACTCATTGCGGTGGTCGGCGGCGTACTGCCGGCGGTGGTCGCCGCCATTGCCGCCAGCCTGCTGCTGAACTACTGGTTCACGCCGCCGTACCACACGTTGACGATCGACGCGCGGGATCACCTGCTGGCGCTTGCCGTGTTCGTAGCCGTTGCGGTGACGGTGAGCATCACCGTCGAGGTCGCCGCCCGGCGCCGGGTTGAGGCTGCCAGGAGCGGCGCGGAAGCGGACACCATGTCCAGGCTGGTGGCCAGCCCGCTTGCCGAACAGTCCCTGCCCGGGGTGCTCGAAGCGGTCCGCGACACCTTCGGCATGACCTCGGTGGCGCTGCTTCACCCGGCCGGCGGCGGCTGGGCGCCGATCGCCACGGTGGGGGCAGCCCGGGATTGGTCGAACGGCCGCGGTGAGATCGTCTCGGAGATCGACTCCGGGTTGCGGCTGGTTGCCTCCGGCCAGGCGGTCTTCGCCGAGGACCGGCGAGTGCTGGCCGCCTATGCGGCCACGGCGGCCCGAGCCATGCAGACGCAGCGGCTGTCGGAGGAGGCCGCCAAGGCTCGGGAACTCGCGCTCGTCGACCAACTTCGAGCCACTTTACTGGCGGCCGTGGGACATGACCTGCGGACCCCGCTGACCGGCCTCAAGGCGGCGGTATCCAGTCTGCGTCAGCGCGACGTCACCTGGTCGGCGGCAGAGGCCGAGGAGCTGCTGGCGACCGTGGAGGAGTCGGCGGACCGCCTCGCCGCGGTGGTGGCCAACCTGCTCGACATGAGCCGCCTGCAAGCCGGGGCACTGTCCGTCGACGTCCGGCCGGTAGCCCTCGAGGAGGTGGTCCCGGCGGCGCTGCTGACTGTGCCGGCTGGGCAGGTCCGGCTTGAGCTGGCCGACACGCTGCCGCTCGTGCTGGCCGACCCAGGGCTTCTCGAGCGGGCCGTCGCCAACCTGGTGGCGAACGCGCTGCGGTACTCCCCGCGGCACGAACCGGTGTCCGTCGTGGCGACCGCGGCCGGCTCAGCCGTCCGCCTGGAGATCATCGACCATGGCTCGGGCGTCCCCACCGAGGCCCGGTCCCGAATGTTCACGCCGTTCCAGCGGCTAGGTGACCGCACACCCGGCGGGGTAGGGCTCGGCCTGGCGATTGCCCGCGGGTTCACCGAGGCGATGGGTGGGACGCTCCAACCCTCGACGACTCCCGGCGGCGGGCTCACCATGACCATCACCCTGCCGGTCGCGCCGTGACCCGGATCCTCCTCGTGGACGACGACGCAGCGCTGGTCCGCGCGCTGGCGATCAATCTTCGGGCCCGCCGGTACGAGGTGGTCACCGCCCACGACGGCGCCGCCGCGTTGGCCGCGGCCAGCCGGCAGCCGCCGGATGCCGTGGTGCTCGACCTCGGCTTGCCGGACACCGACGGCGTGACGGTGGTCCGAGGGCTTCGCGGCTGGTCCAGCGTGCCGATCCTGGTGCTTTCCGCCCGGGACGGCCAGCCCGACAAGGTCGGGGCGCTCGACGCGGGCGCCGATGACTACATCACCAAGCCGTTCGGGATGGACGAGCTGCTGGCCCGGCTCCGTGCCGCCCTGCGGCGGGGGGCCGCGGTTGGTGACCTGCCGGTGGTGGCCACCGACGATTTCACCGTCGACCTCGCCGCCCGCCGGGTGACCACAGCGGCTGGCGATGTCCGGCTCACACCGACCGAATGGCACCTGCTGGAAGTGCTGATCCGCCATCCGGGCAAGCTGGTCAGCCAACGGCACCTGCTGCAGGAGGTATGGGGACCTGCCTACAGCACCGAGACGAATTACCTTCGGGTGTACATGGCTCAACTGCGCCGCAAGCTGGAGCGAAACCCGTCGGCTCCGCGCCACCTGCTCACTGAACCGGGAATGGGGTACCGTTTCGAGCCTTGAGTCCAACTCACGGTGCCCGGCTCAGCGCAGCAGGGTGGCGATCCGGTCGGCCGCGGCCCGGGCCTGTTCGCCGCTGGACGCCTCGACCATCACCCGGACCAGCGGCTCGGTGCCGCTGGGGCGCACCAGTACCCGCCCGTCGCCGTCGAGATCGCTCTGCACGGCGGCCACCGCCGCCAGCACCGCGGGATCCTTCATCGCGGCGGTCTGGTCGCTCACCCGCACGTTGACCAGCACCTGAGGTAGCCGGGTCATCACCGCGGCCAGGTCACGGATCGAACGGCCCGAGGCCCGCAGGTGCCCCAGGAGCTGCAGCGCGGTCAGCAGGCCGTCGCCGGTGGTGGCGTGGTCGAGGAAGACCAGATGCCCGGACTGCTCACCGCCTAGGGTAAGGCCCTGTTCCCGCATCGCGTCCAGGACGTAGCGGTCCCCGACCGGGGTCTGCACCACCCGGATACCTTCGGCCGCCATGGCGAGCTTGAAGCCGAGGTTGGTCATCACCGTGGTCACCACCGCGTCACCGCGCAGCCGGCCGGCGTCCCGGTTGGCCAACGCGCAGATCGCCAGGATCGCGTCGCCGTCGACGAGCTCGCCGGTTTCGTCCACCGCCAGGCAGCGGTCGGCGTCCCCGTCGTGGGCGATCCCGGCATCGGCGCCAGCGGCGAGTACCGCAGCGCAGAGGCGTTCCGGATAGGTCGACCCGTAGCCGTCGTTGATGTTCACCCCATCGGGATCGGCGCCAATCGCGACAACCTCGGCCCCGGCCCGCCGGAGCACCTCCGGGGCCACCGCGGCGGCGGCGCCGTGGGCGGCGTCTACCACCACCCGCAGCCCGTCGAGTCGGTGCGGCAGGGTGGCCAGCAGGTGGTCCTGATAGCGCCGGACGGCGTCGGGGTCGGTCCGTACCCGGCCGACACCGGCCCCGACCGGGCGGCGCCACGGCTCCCCCAGCCGGAACTCGATCTCGGCCTCGACCGCGTCCGGCAGCTTGAAACCGCGGGAGTCGAACAGCTTGATTCCGTTGTCCGGCATCGGGTTGTGACTGGCAGACAGCATCACGCCCAGGTCGGCGCCGGAGCTGGCAGTGAGATGGGCGACCGCCGGCGTCGGCAGCACGCCGAGGCACACCACATCCACCCCGGCGCTGGCCAACCCGGCCACCACGGCGGCTTCCAGGAACTCCCCGGAGGCCCGCGGATCCCGCCCGACCAGGGCGGTCGGCCGCGTCGTGCCGGTGTGCCGGTGATCGATCAGGACATGCGCCGCGGAGACGGCGACGTCCAGCGCCAACTCGGCGGTGAGATCGACGTTCGCGACGCCGCGTACGCCGTCGGTGCCGAAGAGCCGGCGACCCTCGGGCACCATGGGCGCGGCTCCTATCGCTTGGAGTACTGCGGAGCCTTACGGGCCTTCTTCAGACCGTACTTGCGACGCTCCTTGACCCGGGCGTCTCTGGTCAGGAACCCGGCCTTCTTCAGCGCCGGCCGGTTGTCCAGGTCGATCGCGGTCAGGGCACGCGAGATGCCTAACCGCAACGCGCCCGCCTGTCCGGACACCCCGCCGCCGGTAAGCCGCGCGATGACGTCGAAGGCGTCGCCTATCTCCAGGGTGGTGAAGGGATCCCGGACCAACTGTTGGTGGACCTTGTTTGGGAAGTACTCCTCCAGGGACTTACCGTTGACCAGCCACCGCCCCGAACCCGGCAGCAGCCGTACCCGGGCGATGGCCTCCTTGCGCCGCCCGGTCGCGCCGGCATTGCCGGTGGTCACGGTCCGAGGCGCGGGAGCCTCGTCGGTGATCACCACGCCGGCGGCGATCTCGGTGTCCGGGGTCGGGAGGTCGGCGGCGTCCGCCGTGGTCGGCGCACCTGTCGAATCTGACGTCACTGGGCAACCTGTGTGATCTGGTAAGGCACCGGCCGCTGCGCCTGGTGCGGATGGTTTGGTCCGGGATAGACCTTGAGTTTGGACCCCATCCGGCGACCGAGCGTGGTGTGCGGCAGCATCCCCTTGACCGCCTTCTCCACCACCCGGGCCGGCCGCTTGGCCAGCATCTCGCCGTAGGGCACCGCCTTGAGGCCGCCGGGGTAGCCGGAGTGCCGGTAGGCCATCTTCTGGTCCCGCTTGGAACCGCTCAACGCCACCTTGGCGGCGTTGACGATGATCACGAAGTCGCCGGTGTCCACGTGCGGGGCGAAGATCGGCTTGTGCTTGCCGCGGAGCAGGATCGCCGTCTGGGAAGCCAGCCTGCCCAGCACGACGTCAGTCGCGTCGATGACGTGCCACTGGCGCTGCACGTCCGCCGGTTTCGGGCTGTAGGTACGCACGGAACTACCTTCGGTCGAAGTGGGCCCGGATCGCGTCCTCATCGCGGTGCGCGACGGTGAAGCGGCGGTCGGCCGGGCGCGCGGTGGCCAGGCGGCGACACGTCAGGATAACCGGCCGGCGAGGGCGGGGTCAAAGAAGCCGGCGGTCAGCGCACGGGCCGTCGCGCGTCCCATACCGGTTCGGATGCCTCGTACACCTCCCCGCCGGCGCCGAAGACCAGGTACCGGTCGAAGCCGCGGGCGAACCAGCGGTCGTGGGTGACCGCGAGGACGGTGCCGTCGTAGGCCGCCAGGCCCTCCTCCAGCGCTTCGGCGCTGGCCAGGTCGAGGTTGTCCGTCGGCTCGTCGAGCAGCAGCAGCGTGGTGCCGCCGATCTCCAGCAGCAGGATCTGGAAGCGGGCTTGCTGCCCGCCGGAGAGCGTGCCGAAGCTCTGGTCCGCCTGCCCGTGCAGCTCGTAGCGACGCAGCGCACTCATCGCCCGGCCGCGGTCGTGCGCCTCGTGCCAGAGGATGTCGACCAGCGTGCGGTCCGACAGCTCCGGATGGGCGTGGGTCTGGGCGAAGTGCCCCGGTACCACCCGGGCGCCGAGCCGCCACGACCCGCCATGGCGCACCGCCGCGCCGGAGAGCAGCCGCAGGAAGTGCGACTTGCCGGATCCGTTGGCACCGAGCACGGCGACCCGCTCGCCGTAGAAGACCTCGAGGTCGAACGGCGCCACCAGCCCGGTCAACTCCAGCCGGGCGCACGTCAGGGCCCGCACACCGGTCCGCCCTCCACCGAGGCGCATCCGGACGCGCTGGAGCACCGGGCGCTCCGGCGGGGGGCCGGCGGCCTCGAACTTGGCCAGCCGGGTCTGCATCGCCGCGTACTTTCCGGCCATCGCCTCGGAGATCTTGGCCTGCTGCTGCAGGGTTCGGACCAGCTCCCGCAGCCGGTCGTGCTCCTCATCCCACCGCCGGTGCAGCTCGTCCAGCCGCTCCAGCCGGGCCCGTCGGGCGTCGGCGTAGGAGGCGAAGCCGCCGCCGTGGGTCCAGGCGGAGCCGGCCTCCAAGGTAACCACCCGGTCGGCGGTACGGGCCAGCAGCTCGCGGTCGTGGGAGACGAAGAGCACGGTCTTCCCACTCGCCGTCAGCGCCTCTTCCAGCCAGCGTTTCCCCGGCACGTCGAGGTAGTTGTCCGGCTCGTCGAGCGCCAGCACCTCGTCCGGGCCGCGCAGCAGGGCCTCGAGGACGAGCCGCTTCTGCTCGCCACCGGACAGCGTCCGGACCTCCCGCCACTGGGTGCGCTCGTAGGGCTGCCCGAGCGCGGTGGTGGTGCACATGTCCCACTGCACCTCGGCCTGGTAGCCACCGGCGTCGGCCCACTCCGCCAGCGCGGCGGCGTACCGCATCTGGGTCGGTTCGTCCTCGGCCTCCATCATGGCCAACTCCGCGTGATCCAGGTCGGCGGCCGCAGCCCGGATCCGCGGCGGGGAGACCGAGAGCAGCAGATCACGGACCGAGGATTCATCGCGCACCGAACCGATGAACTGGCGCATGACCCCGAGCCCGCCGCTGCGGCTGACCGTGCCGCCAGCGGGCGCCACATCGCCGGCCACCAGCCGCAGCAGGGTGGTCTTGCCGGTGCCGTTCGCGCCGATCAGGGCGGTCTTGGTGCCGTCCCCGACCCGGAATGACACGTCGTCGAACAACACCCGGCCATCGGGCAGCACGAAGCGCAGGTGCGACAGATCGACGGAGCCCACGGACGTCGAGTCTCCCGGCCGGATGCTGCTGCTGTCACCCGGTTAACCGGCTCCGGCGGCCGCTGCGTTACCGTGCCGAGCCACAGCCTGTGGAGGTGACGGCCGTCGTGACGAGCGCTCCTCATCCCCGCCAACCCGCTGGGCCGTACCTGGCCGCGGCACCGAAAGATGCCGTCACGACGGCACTCGGCGGTGCTCCGCTGTGGGCCACCGTCGGTCAGGGCATCATCACCGAGGTCTACTGGCCCACCGTCGCCGAGCCGCAAATTCGCGATCTCGGGTTCCTCGTCGCCACGGACGGCTGGTGGGTCGAGGTGAAAGGGCGCCTGGACTACGACGTGTCAGCACCCGACCCGGCCGTGCCGCTCGCCACCGTCGTGCACCACGGCCCGCCGGAGCACCCGTACACGCTGGCGCTTGAGGTGGTGCCCGATCCGGATCGCGATGTGCTTCTGGTGGGCTACGCGCTCACCGGTACCGACGCGTCGGTCTACCCGCTGCTCGCCAGCCATCTGCAGCGGCAGCCCGGGGCGGACGGCGACGGGGGCGGTGGCGGGGACAACTATGCCTGGGTCGGCGAGTCGGGTGAACTGTTCGCCACCGGAGCCGGACGCTACCTGTGCCTGGCCGCCGATTCGGGTTTCACCAGGCGGGGCGTCGGCTACTTCGGCGACTCGGACCTGTGGCAGGACTTTGCCGCGCACGGTGCGATGACCTGGACGTACACCGACGCCGGTCCCGGATTCGTCGTGCTCGGCGCCGAGTGCGCGGCCTCCGCCGGGCTGCTTGCGCTGTCTTTCGCCGCGGATGCCGCGACAGCGCAGCAGATCGCCGGGGAGAGCCTGTCGTCCGGGGCCCTCGCCGCGAAGGACGCGCTCACCTCCTCGTGGCGGCAGTGGGCCGAGGCGACGACCCTGCCGGGACCGGCCGAGGGCGATCCCGCCGCGCTGCCCGACGCGCTGCGGCATTCACTGACCGTGCTGCGGGTGCACGAAGATCGAGCCGCCGCCGGCGCCGTCGTGGCGTCGCTGGCCACCCCGTGGGGAGACACATCGAACAGCCCCGGCGGCTACCACCTGGTCTGGCCGCGGGACGCCGTCGAGGCCGCCCTTGGCTATCTCGCGCTCGGCCGGACGCAGGACGCCGGCCGCGTCCTGGACTACCTCGCGAGCCAGCAGCGCACCGACGGCCACTGGCTGCAGAACTTCTTCCCCGACGGCACGCCGTTCTGGTCCGGCATCCAACTCGACGAGACGGCGCTTCCGGTCCTGCTCGCGGCCAAGCTCGCCGAGTCCGGGGCCCCGCTGTCCGAAGCGGCCGAGGCGATGATCGGCAAAGCCGTCGGCTACCTGGTTCGCAACGGGCCGCTGACCGAGCAGGACCGATGGGAGGAGGACCGGGGTGGCAGCCCCTTCACCCTCGGCGTCACGGTAGCCGCGCTGGTGGCCGGAGCGACCTACCTGCCGGCCGGGGAGCAGGACTACGTACTGTCCCTCGCCGATGATTGGAACGAGCGCATCGAGGAGTGGTGCTACGTCGAGGGAACATGGCTCGACCGGATCTACGGCCTCGACGGGCACTACGTCCGGGTCGGGCCGGACCCGAGCACCGGCCTCGCGAGGATCGCCAACACGCCCGATCCGAACTTCGCCGTGCCCAGCTCCGGGGTCCTCGGCCTCGAGTTCCTGTACCTGCCACGGCTGGGCCTGCGCGACCCGGCGGACCAGCGCCAGCTCGACACGGTGAGGCTGGTGGACGCCATGCTGGCCCGCAACGTGGGGACCGGCAGCGCCTACTACCGCTACAACTTCGACGGCTACGGGGAGCAGCGCGACGGCGCGAACTTCACCGGCACTGGGATCGGCCGGGTGTGGCCACTGCTCGCCGGCGAGCGTGGGCACTTCGGGGTGCTCAGTGGAGAGAGTGGCCAAGCCCACCTCCTGGCCATGCTGGCCATGCGGTCCGGCACCGGCCTGCTCCCCGAGCAGGTGTGGGACGAACCGCCCCTGCTGGTCCGCGACGGGGTGCCCAGCCTGCCGCTCTACACCGGTTGCCGGACGCTGAGCGCGATGCCGCTGGTCTGGGCGCACAGCGAACTGATCAAGCTGGCGGCGATCCGCGCGACCGGGCGGCCGATCGAGCACGTCTCGGCGGTCACCGCCCGGTACGGCGGGGTGATCCCCGACCCCTCGACCGCGTACTGGCGCGGTGCGGTGCCCGTGCCGGAGCTGCTGCCCGGGCGGGCACTCGTCATCGAGGATGGGCAGCCGTTCACCGTGCACTTCGGCCATGACGGGTGGACGGAGGTCCAGGAGCGGGCGTCGGCCCCGCTGGGCATGGGCATGGAGGGGGTGCGGTTCTCCGCCGCCGAGCTGGCGGGCTGGGCCAGCCTGGAGTTCCGGCGTCGCTACGGCGACACCTGGGATGCCGCCGGCGATCAGCAGGTGCGGATCACCGCGGCGCGCCGGGCGAGACTTCGCCGGCAGAGCGGCTGAGGGATGCCGGCCCAAGGGCGCGGGTACCGGGCAGGACTGGAGGAGGCTGGAACGGTCGGGTCACCGCGGCGTACCGGCCGCCCGTAGCCGACGGGTCAGGACCGCCCGAGCGGCCAGCGCATCGTCCGGTGGGTACCGCACGGCTTCCAGGGTGAGCCCGCGCGCCGGCGCGACCCGCACCGCCGGATCCCGGCGCCCGGCCGCCAGTACCGCGGCCGGCCAGCCCGCCGGACGCCGGCCGGTGCCGACGGCGAGCAGCGCGCCGAGGAGGGCACGCACCATGGAATGGCAGAACGCGTCCGCCTCGGCCAACACCGTCACCAGGAACTCCTCCTCCCGCGAAACCTCCAGGCGCAGCACCCGGCGGATCGTGGACGCGCCTTCCCGTCGACGGCAGTACGCGGCGAAGTCGTGCTCGCCGAGCAGCCCCCCGGCCGCCGCCCCCATCGCCGCGACATCCAGCGGCCGATCGGAGCCGACGGTGTCGTGCCGGCGCAGCGGGCTCACCCCGTACGGCGCGTCACCGATCCGGTAGCGGTAGCAGCGGGACAGCGCCGAGAACCGGGCGTCGAAGCCGGGCGGCGCCCTCGTCACCGCATAGATCCGGACGTCGGCGGGGAGCAGCCGGTTCAGCCGGCGGGTGAGCGCCAGCGGGTCGTTCGCCGGTAGGTCCGCATGAGCCACCTGGCCGACCGCGTGCACCCCGGCGTCGGTACGGCCGGCGACGGTCAGCCGCGGCACCGGGTCGAGTCGCAGGATGCGGGCCAGGGCCCCTTCAAGCTCCGCCTGGACGGTACGCCGAGCGGGTTGGGCCGCCCAGCCGGAGAAGCCGCCGCCGTCGTAGCCGACGTCGAGGCGGAACCGAACCAGCCCACCGCCCCCGGTGGGGGCGACGGGCTCACGGCTCGGTACGGCGGACTCGGCGGAATCCTCGCCGGTGGAGGTCAGGCCTCGGCCGGCGGGGTATCCCCGGCGGTCTCGGTCTGGGCCGAGGTCGGCTCCTCGCCGGGGCCGCCCGCGGTGTCGTCACTCGACGGCTCGAGCGCCGGGTCGGCGGCGGTTGGCTCAGCGCTCGGGGTTTCGGTCACGACGTCAGTATCACCACCGGCGCTGGGCACGGCAACCTGTGACGGCCGGTCGGCCTCCGCTCCCGGGGATACCTCCGTGTCGCCCTCGGTCGGCACGGCGGTGGGTCCGGCGCCGGCGGGCGGCATGGCCGTGGCCGCGGCGGTCGGCGTCGCGGTGGATCCGGCCGGTGACCCGCTGCCGGCCGGTCGGCCGGCGTCCCGGCGGAAGCGGCTGCCCCTGGCCCGTTCGGCCTCGCCGACCGCCTGCTGGGCGACCGTGAGGTCCTCCACCAGTTCGATGACCGCCATCGGGGCGCTGTCCCCCTTCCGCGGCCCGATCTTCGTGATCCGGGTGTAGCCGCCGGGCCGGGTGGCGAACCGCGGCCCGATCTCGGCGAACAGGGTGTGCACCACGCTCTTGTCCCGGACCACCGTCAGCACATGCCGGCGGGCGTGCAGGTCGCCGCGCTTGGCGAAGGTGATCAGACGTTCCGCCAGCGGCCGCAGCCGCTTGGCCTTGGCATGGGTCGTGGTGATCGAACCGTGGGTGAACAGCGCGGTCGCCAGGTTGGACAGCAGCAGGCGCTGGTGCGCCGGAGAGCCGCCGAGGCGCGGGCCCTTGGTGGGCGTGGGCATGTCGGGATTCCCTTCGGGCCGAGGCGGGGCCGCTCGGCGGGTTCGGAGGCGGTCGGCGGGCGGCTACAGCCGCTCGTCCTCGGCGTACGCCGTGTCGTAGTCGTCCGGGCTGAAGGTGTCGACGACGTTGCTGGGGTCGAACCCGGGCGGGGAGTCCTTGAGCGCCAGGCCCATCCCGACCAGCTTCAGCTTCACCTCGTCGATGGACTTGGCGCCGAAGTTGCGGATGTCCAGCAGGTCGGCCTCGCTGCGGGAGACCAACTCGCCGACGGAGTGGATGCCTTCCCGCTTGAGGCAGTTGTAGGACCGCACCGTCAGGTCCAGATCCTCGATCGGCAGCGCCAGGTCGGCCGCCAGCGCTGCCTGGTCGGGCGACGGGCCGATCTCGATGGAGTCGATCGCCGCGTTGAGCTCGGCGGCCAGGCCGAACAGTCCGACCAGGGTCTTGCCGGCGCTGGCGATCGCATCGCGGGGCAGCATGGACTTCTTGGTCTCGACGTCGATGATCAGCCGGTCGAAGTCGGTGCGCTGCTCGACCCGGGTGGCCTCCACCTTGTAGGTCACCTTGAGCACCGGGGAGTAGATCGAGTCGATCGGGATCTCACCGATCGGCTGTCCGGTCTGCTTGTTCTGCGCGGCGGAGACGTACCCCCGGCCACGCTCGACGGTGAGCTCGACCTCCAGCTTGGCGCTCGCGTTGAGGGTGGCCAGGTGCAGGTCCGGGTTGTGCACCTCCACGCCCGCCGGGGGGGCGATGTCGGCTGCGGTGACCTCGCCAGGGCCCTGCTTGCGCAGGTACATCACGACCGGCTCGTCCTGCTCGCTGGAGACGACGAGTTCCTTGACGTTGAGGATGATCTCGGTGACATCCTCCTTGACCCCTTCCAGGGTCTGGAACTCGTGCAAGGCCCCGCCGACTTTGATCTTGGTGACCGCCGCCCCCGGGATGGAGGAGAGCAGCGTGCGGCGTACGGAGTTGCCAAGGGTGTAGCCGAAGCCGGGCTCGAGCGGCTCGATGACGAAGCGGGACCGGAACTCCTCTACCGGCTCCTCGACGAGGGATGGGCGCTGGGCGATGAGCATTGCGTAACTCCTTTGTCGGGACCCCCGCTATTTGAGGTCCGTGGGTACTGCGGTATGGCTACTGCGGTATGGCTTCTGCGTCTACTTGGAGTACAGCTCGACGATGAGCTGCTCTTGAACCGGAGTGTCGATCACCTGGCGGTTCGGCATGGCGTGCACCAGAATGCGCATCCGGTTCGCGATGACCTCCAGCCAGGCAGGTACCGTGCGGCTGCCGGCCTCGGCGCGGGCGATGACGAACGGGTCGAGTTCCACCGAGGACGGCCGCACCTCGATGATGTCGGTCTCGCTGACCAGAAACGACGGGATGTCGACCTTCCGGCCGTTGACCACGATGTGTCCGTGGCTGACGAGCTGGCGGGCCTGGTCGCGGCTGTGCGCCCAGCCGGCCCGGTAGATCACGTTGTCCAACCGCCGCTCCAAGAGCTGCAGGAGGTTCTCACCGGTCTTGCCGGTCCGCCGGTTGGCTTCTTCGTAGTAGCTGCGGAACTGCTTCTCGTACACCCCGTAGATCCGAGCGCACTTCTGCTTCTCGCGCTTCTGTAGCAGGTACTCGGAGTCCTTCGTCCGCCCCCGGCCGTGCTCACCGGGCGGGTACGGCCGGATCTCGATGGGACACTTGGGCGATTCGCACTTGGAACCCTTGAGGAACAGCTTCATCTTCTCCCGGCGGCAGCGCTTGCAGTCCGGGCCGGTGTACCTCCCCATTCTCAGACCCTCCGTCGCTTGGGCGGCCGGCAGCCGTTGTGCGGCGACGGCGTGACGTCGGCGATGGCGCCCACTTCCAAGCCGGTCGCCTGCAAGGACCGGATGGCCGTCTCCCGGCCGGAGCCAGGTCCCTTGACGAAAACGTCGATCTTGCGCATGCCGTGTTCCTGCGCCTTGCGGGCGGCCGCCTCGGCGGCCATCTGGGCGGCGTACGGTGTCGACTTCCGGGAGCCCTTGAAACCCACGTGGCCGGCGCTGGCCCAGGCGATCACATTGCCGCCGGGGTCGGTGATCGACACGATCGTGTTGTTGAAGGTGCTCTTGATGTGAGCGTGCCCGTGGGCAATGTTCTTCCGCTCCTTGCGGCGCACCTTCTTCGCGCCGGTACGGGTCTTCGGAGGCATCTAATTCCTTTGGCGTCTGTGACTCTGACTTGGGCTGGGAGGTACGACGGGGGCAGCCCCCCGGCGGGCTACTTCTTGCCGACCTTCTTCTTGCCGGCGATCGCCCGGCGGGGTCCCTTGCGGGTGCGGGCGTTGGTATGCGTGCGCTGGCCTCGTACCGGCAGCCCGCGGCGGTGCCGGATGCCCTCATAGCACCCGATTTCGATCTTGCGCCGGATGTCGGAGGCGACCTCGCGCCGGAGGTCACCCTCGACCCGGTAGTTGTTCTCGATCCAGTCCCGGAGTTTGAGCACGTCGTCGTCCGTGAGGTCCTTGGAACGAAGTTCCGGGCTGACCCCGGTCCCCGCCAGGGTGGCCGCGGCCCGGGTCCGGCCGATGCCGTAGATGTAGGTGAGCGCGACCTCCATGCGCTTGTCGCGTGGCAGGTCGACGCCGACGAGTCGGGCCATGGGACGTTGTTTCCCTTCGCTGCTCGGAGGTGTTCCGCGCACCGTCCACACCCGCCCAGGCGTGGCCCCGGCCTCCGACCGGGGGTGACGCCGCACCGGGGCTCCGGGCGGCGATGGTGCGGCGCTGTCGGTCCGCTAGCCCTGCCGCTGCTTGTGCCGCAGGTTGTCGCAGATCACCATGACCCGGCCGTGACGACGGATCACCTTGCACTTGTCGCAGATCTTCTTAACGCTCGGCTTGACCTTCACTGATCTCTCACTTGTACCGGTAGACGATCCGGCCGCGGGACAGATCGTACGGGCTGAGTTCCACGACCACGCGGTCTTCGGGGAGGATACGGATGTAGTGCTGGCGCATCTTGCCACTGATGTGCGCGAGCACCCGGTGGCCATTTGCGAGTTCGACCCGGAACATCGCGTTGGGCAGCGGCTCGACGACGCGGCCCTCGATCTCGATGGCCCCTTCCTTTTTTGCCACAATCCTCCTGCTTCGGATATCCCACAACGGACGGCTCGCGGACGAGCCAAGGCCGCCCCCGCATAGACGGAGGCAGCCGGATTATGCGTGTCAGCTTCAGAGTGTACGTCCAACCGGGTCGGAAAGGCCAACCAGCCAGGCCAACCTCGGCACTCAGCGGCGGTGCCGGTCGCGATGCCGGTCGCGATGCCGGTCGCGATGCCGGTCGCGCCCCCGGTCCGGTGGGCCGCCCCGGATGGCCTGCCCGATCAGGACGATCCCCCACGGCCCGATCACCCAGATCGGCCAGAAGCCGCTTGGGTGGCCCGTGGCCAGCCAGATGAGCACGCAGATCAGCGAGGTGGTGACGTACGAGCCGAGCTGCGCGCGCCAGACCAGGGCCGGCGACCGCGCCGCCGGGCGGCTGGCCACCCGGGCGCTGCCGGGCTCGGCGACCGGCACCGGCAGCGCGTAGCCGTCGGGGTCGTGCGGGAGGTCGGCCACCAGGTCGGCCAGGTCTCCCATGGTTCGGGCGCTCAGCGCCGAGCCGAGTCGCTCGTCGAACTCCTCCGGACTCAGCCGGCCTTCGGCGAAGTGCCGGCGCAGCGCCGCTGCCGTCCGATCCCGGTCACCGTCGCCGGCCCGTACGTTGCGCTCCACCATCCCAGTCTCGCCCTATCTGGTGGCGGCGAGCAGCGAGCCCAGCCGAGACGCCCCGCCGTCCAGTGCGGTCAGTACCCACGGGCCGTCCTCGGTGAGGGTGAAGGTGTGCTCGAAGTGAGCCGAGGGCGCCGAGTCGGCGGTCACCACGGTCCAGTGATCGGCCAGCACCCGGGTCGCCTTGGTGCCGAGGTTCACCATCGGCTCCACCGCCAGGGCCAGGCCCCGGACCAGCTTCGGGCCCCGGCCCGGCCCCTTCGGCGCGTAGTTGTAGACCTGCGGGTCCTGGTGCATCTCGGTGCCGATGCCGTGCCCGACGTACTCCTCCACAATCCCCCACGAGCCGCCGAGCGGGTGTGGCTGGGAGCGGACGTAGCTCTCGATCGCATGGGAGATATCGCTCAGCCGGCCGCCGAGGCGGGCCGCGGCGAAGCCGTGCCACAGCGACTCTTCGCAGACCCGCAGCAGCTCCCCCACTTCCGGTGCCACCTCGCCGACCGGCACGGTGATCGCCGCGTCACCGTGGTAGCCGTCGATGATCGCGCCGAAGTCGACCGAAACGACGTCCCCGCTGCGGAGCTTCTTGGCGGGGTTGGGGATGCCGTGCACGATCTCGGAGTTCACCGACGTGCACAGCACGGCCGGGAATCCGTGGTAGCCGAGGAACGACGACGTGGCCCCCTCGGCGGCCAGCGATTCGGCGGCGATCGCGTCCAGGTCGGCGGTGGACATCCCAGGTGCGATCGCCGCCCGCAGCGCATCGAGGGTGCGGGCCACGACCAGCCCGGCCCGGCGCATCACGGCGATCTCGGCCTCGGTCTTGATCTGGATCATCGGCCTACGCCGTCCCGGTCGCCGCACGAGTCACCGCGCATACCGTCGGAGGGCGGCAATCGCCCGCTCGGTGACATCGTCGACCGGCCCGGTCGCGTCGATACCGACCAGGATTCCCTTCTCGGCGTAGTACGACACCAGCGGCGCGGTCTGTTCGGCATAGACCTCCAGGCGGTGCCGAATGGTCTCCTCCTTGTCGTCCTCGCGCTGGAACAGTTCCCCGCCGCACTCGTCGCACAGTTCCGGGTCGGTGGGCGGGTCGAAGTCCAGGTGCCAGACGTGGCTGCACGATCGGCAGGTTCGGCGCCCGGAGAGCCGGCGGACCACTTCGTCGTCGTCGACGACCATCTCCAGCACGGCGTCCAGGGCGCCGCCGAGGTCCATCAGCATGCCGTCCAGCACGCGGGCTTGAGGCACGTTGCGCGGGAAGCCGTCGAGCAGGAAGCCTTTGACGGCGTCGTCCTCGGCGAGGCGGTCCCGGACCATGGAGATCGTGATCTCGTCCGGTACCAAGTCGCCGGCATTCATGTAGGCCTTGGCCTGCTTGCCCAGCGGCGTACCGGAACTCACGTTGGCCCGGAAGATGTCGCCGGTGGAGATCTTGGGGACCGACAGAAAGTGGGCCACGTACTGAGCTTGGGTGCCTTTGCCCGCCCCGGGCGGCCCGACGAGGACGAGGCGCACTAGCGGAGGAAGCCCTCGTAGTTACGCAGCATCAGCTGGCTCTCGATCTGTTTCACGGTGTCCAGCCCGACCCCGACCAGGATCAGTACGGCGGTGCCGCCGAACGGGAACTGGTTGGCGTTGCTGCCCGGCAGCAGGGCAAGGGCCAGGTAGGGGATGATCGCGATGATGCCCAGGTAGAGCGCACCGGGCAGCGTGATCCGGTCGAGGACGTACTTGAGGTACTCGGCTGTCGGCCGGCCGGGGCGGATGCCGGGCACGAAACCGCCGTACTTTTTCATGTTGTCCGCGACTTCTTCTGGGTTGAAGGTGATCGCCACGTAGAAGAAAGCAAAGCCGATGATCAGAGCGAAGTAGGTGAGCAGGTAGACCGGGCTGTCGCTGCGCACCAGGTACTTGCTGACGAAGGTCTTGAACGTCTCGTTGGTCCACACGTTGGACAGCAGCTGAGGGAGGTAGAGCAGCGACGATGCGAAGATCACCGGGATGACGCCGGCTTGGTTGACCTTCATCGGGAGGTAGGTGGACGTACCGCCGTACATCCGCCGGCCGATCATCCGCTTGGCGTATTGCACCGGAATCCGGCGCTGACCCTGCTCCATAAAGACGATGCAGGCCACGATCACCACTCCGATGACCATCACGAGTGTGAAGGCGAACCCCCCGCTGACCCGCAGGATGTTGTTCCCTTCGCTCGGCAGCCGGGCGGCTATCGAGGTGAAGATCAGGATCGACATGCCGTTGCCGATGCCGCGGTCGGTGATCAGCTCGCCGAGCCACATGATGACCGCCGTGCCGGCGGTCATAGTGATCACCAGCGTGGAGATCCGGAACACCGACGTGTCCGGCAGAATCTGCTGATTGCAGCCCTGGAAAAGGTTGCCGCTGCGGGCCAGGGCGGCGATGCCGGTCGACTGCAGGATGGCCAGCCCGATGGTGAGGTACCGGGTGTACTGGGTCATCTTGTTCTGCCCGGCCGAACCCTCCTTCTTCAGTCGCTCCAGGCGAGGGATGACCACGACGAGCAGCTGGATGATGATGCTCGCCGTGATGTAGGGCATGATCCCCAGGGCGAAGACCGACAGCTGCAGCAGGGCTCCGCCGCTGAAGAGGTTGACCAGGGTGTAGAGCCCGTTGTTCTCGGTCTGCTTGATGCAGGCGTGGATCGCCTGGTAGTCCACCCCCGGGGAGGGCACCACCGAGCCCAGCCGGTAGAGCGCGATGATGCCGAGCACGAAGAGCATCTTGCGGCGCAGGTCAGGAGTCCGAAAGGCCCGGCCAAAGGCGGTGAGCACGTCTCCTCCTTCCGGGCCGCCGAAGCGCGCTTCTCCCCGGGCCGATCAGCCGAGGATGGACAACGCCACGCGCCGCCTCGGCAACTCTAACAGTGGGGCCGACCTAGACCTCCGTGGCCGAGCCGCCGGCAGCCGTGATCTTCTCCCGGGCGCTGGCCGAGAAGGCGTGGGCGGTGACCTGCAGGGGTACCGACACCTCGCCGGTACCCAGGACCTTGACCGGGGAGTTCCGCCGCACCGCCCCGCTGGCGACGAGATCGTCCACCCCGACCACCCCGCCCTGCGGGTACAACCCGACGAGTCGATCCAGGTTGAGCACCTGGTATTCCACCCGGAAGCGGTTCGTGAAGCCCTTGAGCTTGGGCACCCGCATGTGGAGCGGCATCTGGCCGCCCTCGAAGTTCGGTGGAGTGTTCTTGCGGGCGCCGGTGCCTTTGGTGCCTCGACCGGCGGTCTTCCCCTTCGAACCCTCGCCGCGGCCGACCCGGCTCTTCGCGGTCTTCGCGCCCGGCGCCGGCCGGAGGTGATGAACCTTGAGCGTCATGAGCTGACTCCCTCCCCGCCGGCTACCTCTTCGACGGCGACCAGATGGGCCACCGCAACCACCATCCCGCGCAGCTCCGGGCGGTCCGCGACCACCACGACGTCACGGATGCGCTTGAGCCCGAGGGCCCGCAGCGTCGCCCGCTGCCGCAGGGTCCCGCCGATCGGCGAGCGGATCTGAGTGACCCTGAGTTGGTTCGTCATGGCCGCCTCACGCCCCGGCCACGCGGGCCCGCAGCATCGCCGCCGGAGCCACGTCCTCGATCGGCAGCCCGCGGCGGGCGGCCACCTCCTCCGGGCGCACCAGCCCCTGCAAGGCCGTCACGGTGGCGTGCACGATGTTGATCGGGTTGGAGGAGCCGAGGGACTTCGAGAGCACGTCGGAGATGCCGGCGCACTCCAGCACGGCGCGTACCGGGCCGCCGGCGATGACCCCGGTACCGGGGGAGGCCGGCTTGAGCAGTACGACGCCGGCCGCGGCCTCGCCGGTGATCGGGTGCGGGATGGTGGCACCGATCCGCGGTACCCGAAAGAAGTGCTTCTTGGCCTCCTCCACGCCCTTGGCGATGGCCGCCGGGACCTCCTTGGCCTTGCCGTAGCCCACCCCGACCTGGCCGTCCCCGTCGCCGACGACGACCAGCGCGGTGAAGCTGAACCGCCGGCCACCCTTCACGACCTTGGCGACCCGGTTGATCGCCACCACGCGTTCGAGGTACGCCGTCTTCTCCGCACCACCGGCCCCGCGCCCGTCACGCCGGCCTTGCCGGTCGCCACCGCCGGCGCCACGGCGCTGGGGTCCTGCCATCAGAAGCTCCTTACGATCATCAGAAGTTCAATCCGCCCTCGCGGGCGCCGTCGGCCAGGGCCGCCACCCGTCCGGAGTAACGGTTTCCACCGCGGTCGAAGACCACGGCGTCAATACCGGTCGCCTTTGCGCGCTCCGCGACCAGCGCCCCGACAGCCCGTGCCCGGGCCTTCTTGTCCCCCTCCGCCCCGCGCACCGACGTATCCAGGGTCGACGCCGAAACGAGGGTGTGGCCGCGTGAGTCGTCGACCACCTGGGCGTAGATGTGCCGGGCGGAACGGGTGATGACCAGCCGGGGGCGGCCGGGCGTGCCGGAGATCCGCTTGCGAACCCGGAAGTGCCGCCGGGCGCGGTGCACCCGCCGACGGGCCGCGGCGCCGCTCCGCGTCGAACCGTGGACCAGCCCAGCCATCACTTACCAGCCTTTCCGACCTTGCGGCGGACAACCTCGCCCTGGTACCGGACGCCCTTGCCCTTGTAGGGCTCCGGCTTGCGCAGCTTGCGGATGTTGGCCGCGACCTCGCCTACCTGCTGCTTGTCGATGCCGTGCACCACGAACCGGGTCGGCGCCTGAACCTCGAAGGTGATCCCGTCGGGAGCCGCCACCGAGATCGGGTGCGAGTACCCGAGCGCGAACTCCAGGTCGGCACCGCGGGCCTGCACCCGGTAGCCGGTGCCGACGATCTCCAGGGTCTTAGCGTACCCGGCGGTGACCCCGGTCACCATGTTCGCGACCAGGGTGCGGGACAGGCCGTGCAGCGCCCGGGACCGGTTCTCATCGTCCGGGCGGCGCACCACAAGGGTGCCGTCCTCCTGGTCCACGGTGATCGGTTCGGCGATGGTGGAGCTCAGGGTGCCCCTGGGTCCGCTCACCGTCACCGTCGCGTTCGCGGCGTTTCGTTCGATGTCCACTTCGACGCCGGCCGGTATCGGAATGGGCATTCTGCCGATTCGAGACATTGGTAGCCCTTCTCACCAGACGTAGGCGAGGACTTCCCCGCCCACGCCACGCTTCTGGCACTGCCGATCGGTCAGCAAGCCACCGGATGTGGAAATGATCGCCACGCCGAGGCCGCCGAGCACCCGCGGCAGCCCGCTCGCCTTGGCGTAGACCCGCAGGCCCGGCTTGGATATCCGTCGCACGCCGGCGATGGTCCGCTCCCGGTTCGGGCCGTACTTCAGGTCGATGACCAGCGAACGTCCGACCAAACCTTCGGCCGGCTCGGCGATCCGCCAACCGGCGATGTAGCCCTCCTGCTGAAGGATCTCGGCGATGTGGGTCTTGATCTTCGAGTACGGCATGGGTACCGCGTCGTGGTAGGCCCGGTTGGCATTGCGCAGCCGGGTCAGCATGTCCGCGATCGGGTCGGTCATGGTCATGGGGCACATCTGGTCATGGTTGGCCGGAGCCTTTCTCGCCGCGGTTCCCGCCCGGGTGGCACGGGCCTGCAGCGAAGGAGGGGTGGTCGGGACGGGTTACCAGGAGCTCTTGGTGACGCCGGGCAGTTCCCCGGCATGGGCCATCTGCCGCATGCAGATCCGGCACAGGCCGAACGCCCGGTACACCGCCCGGGGCCGACCGCAGCGCTGGCACCGGGTGTACCCGCGCACCTTGAATTTCGGCGTGCGGGCCGCCTTCACCTTCAGGCCGGTCTTAGCCACGGGAGCGCTCGCTGGTGAGATCGCGGTTGGAATACATGTCATGACTCCTTGAAGGGGAAGCCGAGCAGGCGCAGCAGCGCCCGCCCTTCGTCGTCATTGCCGGCGGTGGTGACCACCGTGATGTCCATGCCGCGGACCCGGTCCACCGCGTCCTGGTTGATCTCGTGGAACATCGACTGCTCGTTGAGTCCGAAGGTGTAGTTCCCACGGCCGTCGAACTGCCGGGGCGACAGGCCGCGGAAGTCGCGGATGCGCGGCAGCGCGATGGTGAGCAGCCGGTCCAGGAACTCCCACATCCGGTCACCGCGCAAGGTCACATGCGCCCCGATCGGCATCCCCTCGCGCAGCTTGAATTGCGCGATGGAGGTCCGGGCCTTGGCGATGGCCGGCTTCTGACCGGTGATCGCCGTCAGGTCCTTGACGGCGCCGTCCATCAGCTTGGCGTCCCGGGCCGCCTCGCCGACCCCCATGTTGACCACGATCTTGGTCAGGCCGGGGACCTGCATGAGGCTGGCGTAGCCGAACTGCTCGCGCAGCGCAGCGACGATCTCGGCGCGGTAGCGCTGCTTGAGCCGGGGCGACGGCCGGGCCGGCGATGAGGTCTCGGACCCAGCGGTGGTAGTCCCGGTGGTAGTCCCGGTGGTAGTCACAGCACACCCCCGCACCGCTTGCAGATCCGCACGTTGCCGTTCTCGTCGCGCCGGTGGGCGACCCGGGTCCGCTTGTTGCAGTGCGGGCAGACCACCATGACGTTGCTGCGGTGCACCGGAGCTTCCTGCACCACGATGCCGCCGGACTGCGCCCCGCGGGCGGTCGTGGTCACTTTGGTGTGCTTGCGGATCCGGTTGACCCCCTCGACCAGTACCCGTTCCAGCCGGGGGTAGGTCGCGATCACCTTGCCCTTGGCTCCGCGGTCCTTTCCGGTGATCACCTGGACGGTGTCGCCCTTCTTGACGGTCAGGCCTTTCGGTGCGGCCTTGCCGATATCGGTCGGCATGCTCACAGCACCTCCGGCGCCAACGAAATAATCTTCATGAATCGCTTCTCCCGCAGTTCCCGGCCGACCGGACCGAAGATGCGGGTGCCGCGCGGGTCACCGCCGTCCCGGATGAGTACGGCCGCGTTCTCGTCGAACTTGATGTAGGAGCCGTCGGGCCGGCGGCGCTCCTTCGCGGTCCGCACGATGACCGCCCTGACCACGTCACCCTTCTTCACTCCGGCGCCGGGCAGAGCGTCCTTGACGGTGCCGACGATGATGTCGCCGATCCCGGCGTACCGCCGCCCGGACCCACCGAGTACCCGGATGCAGAGCAACTCCTTGGCGCCGGTGTTGTCCGCCACCCGCAGGCGCGATTCCTGCTGGATCACTTGGCCTTCTCCAGAATCTCCACAACCCGCCAGCGCTTCGTCCTCGACAGCGGCCTGGTCTCCATGAGCAGCACCCGGTCACCGACGCCGGCGCCGGAAGTGTCGTGCGCCTTGAGCTTGTTGGTCCGGCGGATCGTCTTGCCGTACAGCGGGTGCTGAACGCGGTCTTCGACCTCGACGACGACGGTGGCCTGCATCTTGTCGCTGACCACCAGGCCTTCCCGCGCCTTGCGGACGTTGCGGCCCGGTCCGGCCGGCGGCACGGCCACCGCCTCGGCGGTCGGCTCGGCGGTTGCGGAAGTGGAGACGGGTTCGGTGGCAGCGCCTGCTGCAGCGCTTTCGGTCACGGTGTGCTCCCTGTACTGGCCGGTTCGGCGGCCGGATAGATGCCGAGCTCCCGCTCGCGCATCACGGTGTAAATCCGGGCGATGTCCCGGCGCACGACCTGCAGCCGACGGTTGTTGTCCAACTGGCCGGTGGCCGACTGGAAGCGCAGGTTGAACAGCTCCTCCTTGGCCTCTCGCAGCCGGGTGCCCAGCTCGTCGTCGGGCAAGATGCGGAGCTGGGTCGCTGCCCCGGTGCTGTCCGCGGTGTCGGTCGCCATTACGCCTCACCCACTTCGCGCCGGACGAACCGGCACTTCATCGGTAGCTTGTGCATCGCCCGCCGCATGGCCTCCTGGGCCACCGGCTCCGGCACGCCGGACAACTCGAAGAGCACCCGACCCGGCTTGACATTCGCAACCCACCATTCCGGGGAGCCCTTACCGGAGCCCATCCGGGTTTCGGCCGGCTTCTTGGTGATCGGACGGTCGGGGAAGATGTTGATCCAGACCTTGCCGCCGCGGCGGATGTGTCGGGTCATCGCGATCCGCGCGGACTCGATCTGCCGGTTGGTGACGTAGGAGGACTCCATCGCCTGGATGCCGTACTCGCCGAAGGACACCCGGGTGCCCCCCTTCGCCATGCCGGAGCGGTTCGGATGGTGCTGCTTACGATGCTTGACCCTGCGCGGAATCAACATGACTAGGCTTCCTCCCCCGCGGCCGCGTTGCCACCGAGGTCGGCAGCCGGTGCGCTGTCCGAGGTCGGCGAGGCGTCCGAGACCCCAGCTTCGGCCGGCACAGCTTCGGCCGGCAACGCCTGGGCCGGCGGAGCCTCGACGGGCGGTGCCGGGGCGGTGCCGACCTCGAGGACCGGATCGCTTGCCGGCACCGGCGGCGCCACGCCGTCGCGGGTGCCGCCCCGGTCCGGACGGTCGGCCGG
This sequence comes from uncultured Actinomycetota bacterium, assembly GCA_963814355.1. Taxonomy (GTDB): domain Bacteria; phylum Actinomycetota; class Actinomycetes; order JADGOV01; family JADGOV01; genus JADGOV01. The sequence continues at coordinate 973,400 of CAWFCZ010000018.1, forward strand.
GCGGTCCCGCCGCGGGCGAGCCGGACGGGCGCGACCCGGGCGCAATGCCTGGGCGGCCTCGCGCTCGGCCAGGCTTTGCACGATGTCGCCCTTGTAGATCCACACCTTGACGCCGATCCGCCCGAAGGTCGTCTTGGCCTCGTACATGCCGTAGTCGATGTTGGCCCGCAGCGTGTGCAGCGGCACCCGCCCTTCGCGGTAGAACTCCGAACGGCTCATTTCGGCGCCTCCGAGGCGACCGGAACACTGCACCCGGATGCCCTTGGCGCCGCCCTTCATCGCCGACTGCATGGCCTTGCGCATAGCGCGCCGGAAGCTGACCCGGCTGGAGAGCTGCTCGGCCACACCTTGGGCCACCAACTGGGCGTCGATCTCCGGGCTCTTGACCTCGAGGATGTTCAGCTGCACCTGCTTCTTGGTCAGCTTCTCCAGGTCGCCGCGAATTCGGTCGGCCTCGGCCCCCTTGCGGCCGATGACGATTCCCGGCCGGGCGGTGTGGATGTCCACCCGTACCCGGTCCCGGGTGCGCTCGATGTCGACCCGGCTGATGCCGGCCCGTTCCATCCCCTTGCCCATCAGGCGGCGGATGGCGACGTCTTCGGCGACGTAGTCCCTATAGCGCTGCCCGGCAGTGGTGCTGCCGGCGTACCAACGGGACTTCCACTCGGTGGTGATCCCAAGGCGGAAGCCGTGCGGATTGACCTTCTGGCCCACTAGCCAGCCCTCCTGGTGCTCGTTGTCCGCCTCGCCCGAGTGGGGGCGACCTCGCCGGGGCGAGACTCCACGACCACGGTGATGTGGCTGGTGCGCTTGCGGATGCGGTAGGCCCGGCCCTGCGCCCGCGGCCGGAACCGCTTCATGGTCGGACCTTCATCGACGTAGGCCGCGGCCACGAAGAGTGTCCGCGGGTCGAGTGAGTTGTTGTGTTCGGCGTTAGCGATCGCGCTGGCCAGGGTCTTGGCCACCGGCTCCGTCGCCGCCTGCGCGCCCAGGCGCAGCGTGGCCAGGGCATGCTCGGCGGGCAGGCCACGGATCATGTCGACCACCCGCCGCGCCTTGCGCGGCGCGACGTGCACGTGCCGGGCCGTCGCCTGGGCGCCGGCGAAGTCCTCGGCGAGGCGGCTAACCACGGCGTGACCTCCGCTCGTCCTTGACGTGACCCCGGAAGGTCCGGGTCAGCGCAAATTCGCCGAGCTTGTGACCGACCATCGCCTCGGTGACGAACACCGGCACATGCTTGCGGCCGTCGTGCACGGCGATGGTGTGGCCCAGCATGGACGGCACGATCATCGAGCGTCGCGACCAGGTCTTGATGACGTTCTTGGTGCCCCGCTCGTTCTGGACGTCCACCTTCTTCTGCAGGTGGCCATCGACGAAGGGACCCTTCTTGAGACTTCTCGGCATGGGATCTACGGCTCCTAGCGCTTCCGACCGGTCTTGCGCCGACGGACGATGAGACGGTCGCTGTCCTTGCGGGTACGGGTACGGCCTTCCGGCTGGCCCCACGGACTGACCGGGTGGCGGCCGCCGGAGGTCTTGCCCTCACCACCACCGAGGGGATGGTCCACCGGGTTCATGGCGACCCCACGGACGGTCGGGCGCCTGCCCTTCCACCGCATCCGGCCGGCCTTGCCCCAGTTGATGGTCGCCTGCTCGGCGTTGCCGACCTCCCCGACGGTCGCCCGGCAGCGGATGTCGACCATGCGCACCTCGCCGGAGGGCATCCGCAGCGAGGCGTAGCTGCCTTCCTTGGCGATGAGCTGGACGCTGGCACCGGCCGACCGGGCGATCTTCGCGGCACCGCCGGGGCGTAGTTCGACGGCGTGCACCACGGTGCCGACCGGGATGTTGCGCAGCGGCAGGTTGTTGCCCGGCTTGATGTCGGCCCCCGGCCCGTTCTCGATCCGGTCGCCCTGACGCAACCTGGCCGGGGCGAGGATGTAGCGCTTCTCACCGTCGGCGTAGTGCAGCAACGCGATCCGGGCGGTCCGGTTGGGGTCGTACTCGATGTGCGCGACCTTCGCCGGTACCCCGTCCTTGTCGTGCCGGCGGAAGTCGATGAGCCGGTACGCCCGCTTGTGGCCACCGCCCTGGTGCCGAACGGTGATCCGGCCGGAGGCATTGCGCCCGCCCTTGGAGTGCACCGGGCGCACCAGGGACTTCTCCGGCTCGGAGCGGGTGACCTCGACGAAGTCAGCCACCGAGGAGCCGCGACGCCCCGGCGTCGTTGGCTTGTACCTGCGGATGCCCATGTATCCGGCTCGCTTCCAATCCCTGTGGTGTACGGCGCCCCGGTCAGGTGACCGGGCCGCCGAAGATCTCGATCCGGTCACCCTCGGCGAGGCTGACGATGGCGCGCTTGGTGTCCTTGCGACGCCCGAATCCGGTCCGGGAACGCTTGCGCTTCCCCGGGCGGTTGGCCGTGTTGACCCCGACCACCTTGACCCCGAAGACCTCCTCGACGGCGATCCGGATCTGCGTCTTGTTCGCGTCCGGTCGGACCAGGAAGGTGTACTTGTTCTCGTCCAGCAGGCCGTAGCTCTTCTCCGAGATGACCGGATAGAGCAGCACGTCACGCGGGTCGGTGTTCACGACTGGTCCCGATCGATGTCCTGTGCTGACGGCACGTCGGCGCCCTCGGTCTCATACGCGGTCTCGGCGAGCAGGTTGGGATCGGTGCCGGCCGCGACTTCGGTGACCGCTTCGGCATCCGACAGGCCCTCGCCGGCCGGGCGCGTGGAGCCGGCCTCCGTCGCCGGCTCACCCGCCAAACCGGCCGGCTCGCCGGGCCCGGACTCCGATCCACCGTCGGTCACGGTGTCGCTCACGCCGGCCTCCTGTGGTGTCGAGGTGCGGGATGGTTCGCTCGGCTCGGCGGCGTCCGTCGCTCCCGGTGCCAGCGTGGACACGGCGTCGGCGAGCTGGTCGATCTCCGAGCTCCGCTCCGCCGCCCGGGCGCCCTTGCCGCGTACCGGGCCGGCCACGAAGGCCGCCAGCGCGCCCTCGGTGAACACCACGTCGTCGCTGACCAGGACGTCGTAGGTGTTGAGCTGGTCGGCGCGAAGCAGATGGACGGACGCCACGTTGCGCAGGCTCTTCCAGGTCACCTCGTCCGACCGCTCGATCACCACCAGGACGTGCCGGCGGGTGGTGATCGCGGCCAACGCCCGGACGGCGGTCTTGGTCGACGGCGTGTCGCCCTCCACCAGGCCGGCGACGACGTGTATCCGCCCGTCACGGGCCCGGTCCGACAGCGCCCCGCGCAGCGCGGCGGCCTTCATCTTCTTTGGAGTCCGCTGGGCGTAGTCGCGCGGTTGTGGACCGTGCACGACACCGCCGCCGGCGAACTGCGGCGCCCGGATCGAGCCCTGCCGAGCCCGGCCGGTGCCCTTCTGCCGGTACGGCTTGCGACCCCCGCCGGAGACCTCGCCGCGGGTCTTGGTGGCGTGCGTACCCTGCCGGGCAGCGGCGAGCTGGGCCACCACCACCTGGTGCATCAGCGCCGTCTTGACCTCGGCGTCGAAGATGTCATCGGGCAGGTCGACGGTCCGGGCCAGGTCGCCAACCGTTGACTGGACGTTGACCGTGCTCACTGCCGGGCCCCCTTGCGCAACGGCACCTTGACGGCGGTGCGGACCAGGATCAGGCCACCGATCGGTCCGGGTACCGCGCCCTTGATCAGCAGCAGGCCCTTCTCGGCATCCACCGCGTGCACGGTGAGGTTCAGCGTGGTGGTCCGGACGTGGCCCAGGTGGCCGGCCATCTTCGTGCCCCGGAACACCCGGGACGGGGTCGCGCAGGCCCCGATCGAGCCGGGCGAGCGATGCTTGCGCTCCACGCCGTGACCGGCGCCGAGACCGGCGAAGTTGTGCCGCTTCATGCCCCCGGCGAAGCCCTTGCCCTTGCTGGTGCCGACCACGTCGACCAGCTCACCGGCGGAGAAGGCCGCCGCGGTGATCTCCTGGCCCAAGGTGTAGTCGGCGGCGTCGGAGGTGCGCACCTCCACGATGTGCCGCCGCGGCGGCACCCCGGCGCGCCGGAAGTGGCCGGCCAGCGGCCTGGTCACCTTGCGCGGGTCGATCGAGCCGTAGCCGAGCTGCACCGCGGAATATCCCTCGGCGGCCGGGGTCCGGATCGAGGTGACGACGCACGGCCCGGCCTTGATGACGGTTACCGGTACAACCCGGTTCGCCTCGTCGAAGACCTGGGTCATACCGAGCTTCTCGCCCAGCACTCCAGTGATCTTGCGTTCCATCGGTAGCTGTCCCTGTCGCTGGTCTAGAGCTTGATTTCGATGTCGACGCCAGCCGGGAGGTCCAGGCGCATCAGCGAGTCGACGGTCTTCGGGGTCGGGTCGAGGATGTCGATCAGCCGCTTGTGCGTCCGCATCTCGAAGTGCTCGCGCGAGTCCTTGTACTTGTGCGGCGAGCGGATGACGCAGTAGATGTTCTTCTCCGTCGGCAGCGGCACCGGGCCGGCCACCTGCGCTCCGGTACGGGTCACGGTCTCGACGATCTTGCGCGCCGAGGAGTCGATCACCTCATGGTCGTACGCCTTGAGCCGGATGCGGATCTTCTGTGCCGCCATCGCCTGCGCTTCTCTCGTTCCTGGGTTGTGAGCTGGACTACTGGGGCTCCGGCGCGGCGGCGACCAGGCAGGGTGCCCGGCCGCCGCCCCCCGGCCTACTTGAGAATCTTGGTAACCCGGCCCGCGCCCACGGTCTTGCCGCCCTCGCGGATGGCGAAGCGCAGGCCCTGCTCCATGGCGATGGGCTGGATGAGCTGGACGGTCATCTCGGTGTTGTCACCGGGCATCACCATCTCGGTGCCCTCCGGCAGGGTCACGACGCCGGTCACATCCGTGGTCCGGAAGTAGAACTGCGGCCGGTAGTTGTTGAAGAAGGGGGTGTGCCGGCCGCCCTCGTCCTTGCTCAGGATCAGCACCTGGGCCTCGAACTCGGTGTGCGGCGTAATGGAACCCGGCTTGCAGATGACCTGCCCACGCTCGACGTCCTCGCGCTTGATCCCGCGCAGCAGCAGCCCGACGTTGTCCCCGGCCTGCCCCTGGTCCAGCAGCTTGCGGAACATCTCGACACCGGTGACCGTGGTGGTCTGCACCTTCTCCTGGATACCGACGATCTCGATCGTCTCGCCGACCTTGACGATGCCGCGCTCGACGCGACCGGTGACGACCGTGCCGCGGCCGGTGATTGTGAACACGTCCTCGATCGGCATCAGGAACGGCCGGTCGATGTCGCGCTCCGGCTCCGGGATGGACGCGTCGACCGCGTTCATCAACTCCATGATCGACTCGGACCACTTGGCGTCGCCCTCGAGCGCCTTGAGCGCGGAGACGCGCACGACCGGAAGGTCATCGCCCGGGAACTCATACGTCGACAGCAGCTCCCGCACCTCGAGTTCGACGAGTTCCAGGATCTCCTCGTCATCGACCACGTCGGCCTTGTTCAGCGCGACCACGATGTAGGGCACGCCCACCTGGCGGGCCAGGAGGATGTGCTCCTTGGTCTGCGGCATCGGGCCGTCGGCCGCGGAGACGACCAGGATCGCGCCGTCCATCTGGGCCGCGCCGGTAATCATGTTCTTGATGTAGTCGGCGTGCCCCGGGCAGTCCACGTGGGCGTAGTGCCGGGCGTCAGTCTGGTACTCGACGTGGGCAATGGAGATGGTTATTCCGCGGGCCTTCTCCTCCGGCGCCTTGTCGATCTGGTCGAACGGCGTGAAGGGGTTCAGCTCCGGATGCGCGTCGTGCAGCACCTTGGTGATGGCCGCGGTCAGCGTCGTCTTGCCGTGGTCGATGTGACCGATGGTGCCGATGTTGACGTGCGGCTTTGTCCGCTCGAACTTGGCCTTAGCCACCTGAGTGTCCTCCTCGGGACGGTACGGGGTCGATCTGGTCTTTTCCGATCCGCTGGGCTGGCCTCGGTCGAGGCCGGCTCGCGGCGCTGCTCGCCATCAGCGCTCGTCGCGATGATCCAGGCCCGGCCGGCCACGCCCGGCGGGGGCTGGCGAGGCGTGGATCACCGCTACTCACCATGAGCCTTCGCAATGATCTCCTTGGCGACGTTCGGCGGGACTTCGGCGTAGGAGTCGAACTGCATGGAGTAGCTCGCCCGGCCCTGGGTCTTCGACCGCAGGTCGCCGACGTAGCCGAACATTTCCGCCAGGGGTACCAGGGCCTTGATGATGCGCAGCCCGGCCCGCTCGTCCATGGCCTGCATCTGACCGCGCCGGCTGTTGATGTCGCCGATGACGTCGCCCATGTAGTCATCCGGAGTGGTGACCTCGACCGCCATCATCGGTTCCATCAGGACCGGGTCCGCCCGGCGGGCGGCCTGCTTGAACGCCATCGAGCCGGCGATCTTGAAGGCCAGTTCGGAGGAGTCGACCTCGTGGTAGGAGCCGTCCCGCAAGGTCACTTTGACGTCGACCATGGGGTATCCGGCGAGTACGCCGAACTCCATGGCTTCCTGGCAGCCGGCGTCCACCGAGGGGATGTACTCCCGGGGGATCCGGCCACCGGTGACCTTGTTCTCGAACTCGTAGCCGCCGCCGCCGTCTGCGCCGGCTCCGGTCGGTGCCAAGTCGATGATCACCCGGGCGAACTGACCGGAACCACCGGTCTGCTTCTTGTGGGTGTAGTCCACTTTCTCCACCGTCTGGCGAACGGTCTCCCGGTAAGCCACCTGGGGCCGTCCGACGTTGGCTTCGACCTTGAACTCGCGCTTCATCCGGTCGACCAGAACCTCGAGGTGCAGCTCGCCCATCCCGGCGATGATCGTCTGTCCGGTCTCCTCGTCGGTACGGACCTGGAAGGTCGGGTCCTCATCGGCCAGCCGCTGGATCGCCACGCCGAGCTTGTCCTGGTCCGCCTTGGTCTTCGGCTCGATGGCCACGAAGATCACCGGCGCCGGGAAGTTCATCGACTCCAGGATCACGGGCGCGCTGAGGGCACACAGGGTATCCCCGGTGGTGGTGTCCTTGAGGCCCTGCACGGCCGCGATCGAGCCCGCGCCGACCCCGCCGGGCAACTCCTCGCGGTGGTTGGCGTGCATCCGGTACACCTTGCCGATCCGTTCCTTGCGACCCTTGGTGCTGTTGATCACCTGCGTGCCCGGAGCGATCCGCCCGGAGTAGACCCGGATGTAGGTCAGCTTGCCCAGGTGCTGGTCACTCATGATCTTGAACGCCAGCGAGGCGAACGGCTCGTCGTCGTCGGCCTGGCGCTCGATCACCGCGTCGGCGTCCCGCACGTCGTGGCCCTGGATCGCCGGTATGTCCAGCGGGCTGGGCAGGAACTCCACCACGGCGTCGAGCAGGGGTTGGACGCCCTTGTTCTTGAACGCCGTACCGCACAGCACCGGCGCGACCTTGCCAGCGATCGTCGCCCGGCGGATGCCGGCCACCAATTGATCGTGGTCGGGCTCCTGGCCTTCGAGGTAGAGCTCCATGAGTTCGTCGTCGTTCTCGGAGATGGTCTCGATCAGCCGGTCGCGCCACTCCTGCGCAGCCTCCCGGTGGTCGCCCGGAATCGAGACCACGTCGAAGGTGTCGCCCTTTCCCTCGGTCTGCCAGAGCAACGCATTCATGTTGATCAGGTCGATGACGCCCTTGAAGTCGCTCTCGACTCCCCAGGGCAGTTGCAGGACGGCCGGTGTGGCATGCAGCCGGTTGACCATCATGTCCACCGTGCGGTGGAACTCGGCGCCGACCCGGTCCATCTTGTTGACAAAGCAGATCCGCGGCACGTTGTACCGGTCGGCCTGCCGCCAGACGGTCTCCGACTGCGGCTCGACACCGGCGACCGCGTCGAAGACGGCCACCGCGCCGTCGAGCACCCGCAGCGATCGCTCCACCTCCACCGTGAAGTCGACGTGGCCCGGGGTGTCGATGATGTTGATGGTGTGGTTCTTCCAGGAACACGTCGTCGCGGCGGAGGTGATGGTGATGCCGCGCTCCTGCTCCTGGGGCATCCAGTCCATGGTGGCGGCGCCCTCGTGGACCTCGCCGATCTTGTAATTGATGCCGGTGTAGAAGAGAATCCGCTCGGTCGTGGTGGTCTTGCCCGCGTCGATATGGGCCATGATCCCGATGTTGCGGGTCATCGCCAGCGAGATGCGTACGTCTGTTGAGGTCATGGGTTTACCAGCGGTAGTGGGCGAAGGCCTTGTTGGACTCCGCCATCTTGTGGGTGTCCTCGCGCCGCTTGACACTCGCTCCGAGGCCGTTGCTGGCGTCGAGGAGCTCGTTCATGAGGCGCTCGGTCATGGTCTTTTCCCGACGCTGGCGGGAGTAACTCACCAACCAGCGCAGGGCGAGGGTCGTGCTGCGGGCCGGCTTGACCTCGACCGGCACCTGGTAGGTGGCGCCCCCGACCCGGCGGCTCTTGACCTCCAGCGTCGGTTTGACGTTGTCCAGGGCGCGCTTGAGCGTGATCACCGGGTCGGTGCCGGACTTGACCCGCGCGCCTTCCATGGCGCCGTAGACGATGCGCTGCGCCAGCGATCGCTTTCCACCGGTCAGGACCTTGTTGACCAGTGAGGTGACCAACGGCGAGGCGTACACCGGGTCGGCGACGACCGGGTGCTTGGGAGCGGGACCCTTGCGCGGCATGGGTTAGCTCTTCTCCTTCTTGGCGCCGTAGCGACTGCGGGCCTGCTTGCGGCCGCGGACGCCCTGGGTGTCCAGCGAGCCGCGAATGATCTTGTAGCGGACGCCGGGCAGGTCTTTCACCCGACCGCCGCGAACCAGCACGATGGAGTGCTCCTGCAGGTTGTGCCCGACTCCGGGGATGTAGGCGGTGACCTCGATCTGGGACGTGAGGCGCACTCGGGCGACCTTGCGCAGCGCCGAGTTCGGCTTCTTCGGCGTCGTGGTGTAGACGCGTGTGCAGACGCCGCGACGCTGGGGGCTGCCCTTCAGCGCCGGCGTCTTGGTCTTGCCGACCTTGTCCTGCCGGCCCTTCCGGACCAACTGCTGGATGGTGGGCACCGCGACTCCGTCTTCTTCTCTCGGCCAGTAGATGCTTCTCGGACCCGGCCGCAGGCGCCCGGAACTCCGACCCCCGCAGTCGGGCGTGTCGCGGCCGGCGCCTTGCCGCCGCGTAAACCGATCGACGGGGGTTAACCAGCCCGCGACCGCCTCACCCGAGGCGCGGGGCAGCGCCCGGGAATTCCCGGGCACAAACAGCTACCTTAGCACCAGCCGCGAGCCACCGCGAAACGTTGCCGGCGCGACCGACGGGCGGTCCCCGATGGCGATCCGCAACGACGCGATCCTCGCGGTCCGCCGGCTCCGGGGGCGTCGACCGACGCGAGCGCCGCACCACGACCACCGGCGCGGGTCGCCGGGTGGTGATCGAACCCTTCACCCTCACCGTCGCCGATGACGGCAGCGCCGTCGTGACCGCCCCAGCCGGTGCCCGGGTGACTGTGCAGTCCCTGCCAGCGGCCTGAGCTACCGCCGCGGCCGGGACAGGGCTAGAGCTGCCCCAGGTAGAACCGCGTGCCCTGGTCGTCCGCGCACAGCGCCTCCAGGCCGTACGGCCGGCGCTGGGGGTCGGAGGAGGTTCCACCGGCGGCCCGGACCCGCTCGACCGTCGCGGAGATGTCCTCCACCTGCCACATCGGCAGGGTGGTGGCCCGCGGATGTCCGCCGTGCAGGCCGGCCATCGCGCCCTCGACCTGCCAGCCGTCGGCCAGGCTGCCCGGGACGAAGCTCCAGCCGAGCACGTCGCCGTAGAACGCCCGCGCCTTGGCCGAGTCGATCACCTCGTAGGTGACATACACCAGGTCACCCGACCCGCCGGCGGGCGGCGGCGCGGTGCCGGTGCCGACCCCGCCAGGCGGCTGGTACACCGCGAAAACGGTGCCCTGGTCGTCGGTGCAGTCCGCAATCCGACCGTACGGAGCCGACGTCGGCTCGCCGGCCTGGCCGCCGGCCCGGCGGATCCGCTGGACCGCGGCATCGACGTCCGCGACCGCGTAGCAGCAGTTCAGCGTGGGAGCTTCGGCGCCGCCGTGTAGTCCCAGGTGCGGCGATCGTCCCGACACCTGCCTGCCCTGAAGGACCGAGCCGGCGGTCACAGCCCAGCCCAGCACGGAGCCGTAAAAGGCGACGGCCCGCTCCACATCGGGCACCGTCAGCCAGGCATAGCCGACGTCGCCGTGCCGGTAGTTCGGATCGGGACGCGGCGGCGTCGCCGGATCGGTGATGGAGGCGGTCTCGGTGGTGGCGGTGGTCTCGGTCATGACAACTCCTCGGGGTAGGGCGAGTGCGCGCTCCAGGCGGGCGCGCAAGGTGGCGGCAAAGGCCGGGTCGGGGTCGACCGCCGGAATCGGGGCACGCAGCGCGCCCAGCGGATCAACCACGGTCGGCCTCCTCTCCGGTGGCGGCGTAGGCATTGCGGAAGGCCGTCCTGGCCCGGACGAGCAGAGCCTCGGTGGCGTGCAGGCTCCGGTCGAGCAGCACCGCGACCTGCGGGACCGGCAGGTCGTCGAGGTAGCGCAAGGTCAGAGCGGCGCGGTGGTGTGGGCCGAGTCCGTCGAGTACCGCCCGGGCGCGCAGCACGTCCAGTTCGGCGTCCCACGGGTCTTCGGCCGTCGGCCCGCTCGTCGGGTCGGTGGCCACGGCACGCAACCCGCGGTCCTCGCGGGCCTGCCGGCGCCAGTGGTCGATGAGCTTGTGGCGGGCGGCCCCCAGTAGCCACGACGTGCTCACCGGCGGCGGATCCGCCCGACGGAGGGCGTCGACCGCGGCGAGGAAGACCTCCGCGGTGAGGTCCTCGGCCAACGGCTGCCCGCCACAGCGGGATAGCAGGTACCCGTAGACCCGGGGCAGCGCGGTGTCGTAGAGATCCAGCAAAGCGGCGGCGGGTGCCTCGCCGGTCACCGGTTGCCCGCCCACACCCTTATCGTCGGCCGGGGCGGCGGTTCTCCGACGGCGCCGGCGCATTTTTCTCCAGCGCCGACCGGCGGCAGGAACGCGGCGGGCGACCACGAGGCCGTCGTAGGCGTCCAGGCATGTGCGGGTCCACCGCCAGCTCTCCCCAGTTCGTGGTCCGGGCAGGCATGTTCGGGTAGAAACAGTGGCGTGACGGCGGTACAGACTCACCCTGACTGCCTCCGCTGCGGAGGCTGGCCGTGGCGGAGCGCCGCCTGGTACCCGCCAACCGGTTGGCGGGGCACATCCTGAGGCTTCCTCGTGGACGATCGCTGCCGACTCCAGTCCGGCACGGAGCACGACTGGTCCTCCTCGCGCTGGTCATCGAGTACCTGCTGGTACCGCAACTCGCCGGCAGCCGGAAGAGCTGGCACCTGCTGCTCGACGTCAGCAACGGCTGGCTGCTGCTCGCCGCCGGCCTGGAGTTGTTCTCCCTCGCCGTGTACGCCCTGCTCACCCGGGCCGTACTGCCCCGCGGTGGGCAGTTGCCTACCTACTGGACCGTGCTGCGGATCGACCTGTCCACGCTGGCGGTCAGCCATGTCGTCCCGGCCGGATCCGCGGTCGGGCTCGGACTGGGGTTCCGGTTGCTCACCCAGTCCGGGGTCCGCGCCGGCGACGCGGTCTTCGCGAAGTCGACCCAGGCGATCGGGTCGGCGGTGGTGCTCAACGTACTGCTCGGGATCGCCCTGGTGGCCTCGATCGCGCTGCACGGTTTCAGCCCCGTCTTCGGGCCGGTGGCGGTGGTCGGGGCGCTGCTGCTCGGCGCCGCCGGCACGCTGGTCGTGCTGCTTACCCGGGCACCCCGGCCGGTGGCGGCCCGGGTCGGGCGGATCGCCGGCCGGTTACCGAAGATCTCCGAGGAGGCGGCCCGGAGCGCCGTCACCAGCGTCGCCGCGCAGGTGCAGGACTTCGTCTCCGATCGGCGACTCCTGGCCCGGACCACGATCCTGGCCGCGGCCAACTGGCTGCTCGACGCCGGTGCGCTGTGGGCCTGCGTCCGGGCGTTCGGGCACAGCCTGGGCCCGGTCGGCCTGCTCGTGCCCTACGGGATCGCCGGTGTGCTCGCCGCCCTGCCGTTCACCCCAGCCGGTCTCGGCATCGTGGAGGGCTTCCTCATCCCGGCCCTGGTCGGCTTCAGCGTGCCGCGGGGCATCGCCATCCTGGGCGTGTTGGCCTGGCGCGCGCTGAACTACCTCCTGCCGATCCCGCTGGGTTTCCTCGCCTACCTCACCCTGCCGGCGGGCAGCCGCCGGGAGGTGCACGACTAGTCGTCGTCCGGTTCCATCAACCGCTGACCGACGGCCAGCTCGATGGCCTGCACGAACACGTACAGCAGGGCCGCGACGAACGGCGCCAACTCCCACACCAGCCAGCCGCGCACCAGCTCGCTGATCCCGATCGCCGCGCCGATGGCGGCACCGACCGCGACAAAGTCGGTCGCGGTGCCGATCAGCATGGCGCGGGTCGAGGTGTCGACGTCGACGTCGGTGCGGACCAGCTGGGCCACGACCAGATTCAGCAGGGAGAACGCGGCGACCGCGGAGAGCGCGAAACCCACCAGCTCCGGCAAGGACGGGCCGGGGTGGATCACCGCAATCACGCCGAAGGTCACCGTGATGGTGATCGAGAAGCCGAACGCCTGGGCGTTGTCGCTGACCGAGGCGTCCAGACCTCGGATCAGCCGACGACGCCAGCCCATGCTCCCCACCGAGCCATCTTCGCCGACTCGCCGATCGCCAACCCGCCGCGGCCCGCTCAGCCGCTGTTCCGAAGCAGACCTCGGGCATTGCCCGAGCGTGCCGCATGGCAGCGGTTCAGCTCCATGCACGGGCGCCGGGCGGTACAGCACCACGCAGCGTGCGAGCTGCTCGCCGGGACTGCGACCCTGGCGACACTTGATCTGGCGTACTACGACGTGGGCAACGTCGCGATCCGAGCATGGCGCGACGTCGCGGCCGCGGCTCGTCGGCACGGCTTGGTCGCCGCTATCGCCGCCGACGGAGGGCTGGTGCCGGCCGACGAGACGCTCATCGCCGACGCGATCCACGTTGCCGAACCGAAGGGCTCTCGGTATACGACGCCGGCTCCGTGGCCGGAGCCGCGGGTGCAGGGGCACAGCTGGTGAGCCGCGATCTTCGTGACCTGGTCAGCCGCCAGCTCGCCGTAAGCCCTGCGCGGGCCCCCGACCAGCCCTGAGTGTCGGCTGCGCCCAGGGAACGGCCGGCGGCGTGCCGGCGGCACCATGCGGGGTCCGCGGCCGACCGCCGTGACGGCTCGACGCAGCGGAGCGCACGACCGGTCCTGGCCGGTCGTGCGCTCCACCGCGTGGCCGCTAGCGGCCGTAGTTGCCGTAGTCGAAGTCCTCCAGCGGGACCGCCGGACCGGAGCTGGCCCCGAAGGTGTACTCCGCCTCTTCGTACCCGGCGATGCTGTACATCGCCGCCTTCGCCTCCTCGGTCGGCTCCACCCGGATATTGCGGTACCGCGGAATGCCGGTACCGGCCGGGATCAGCTTCCCGATGATGACGTTCTCCTTGAGCCCGAGCAGCGAGTCGCTGCGGGCGTGGATCGCCGCATCGGTGAGCACCCTGGTCGTCTCCTGGAACGAAGCCGCGGACAGCCACGACTCAGTGGCCAGCGACGCCTTCGTGATCCCCATCAACACCGGGCGGGCGGAGGCCGGCGTGCCGCCCTCGGAGACCACCCGACGGTTTTCCTCCTCGAAGCGCGGCCGCTCGACCAGCTCACCGGGCAGCAGCTCGGCGTCGCCGGATTCCAGGATGTTCACCCGGCGCAGCATCTGCCGGATGATCGTCTCGATGTGCTTGTCGTGGATCGAGACGCCCTGGCTGCGGTAGACCTCCTGCACCTCCTGGACCAACCGCTCCTGCACGGCCCGCGGCCCCTGGATGCGCAGCACGTCGTGCGGGTCGACCGCACCTTCGAGCAGCTTGTCCCCGACCTCCACGTGCGCGCCTTCGGTGACCCGCAGCCGAGCCCGGCGACTGATCTTGTCGTGCACCTCCTCGTCACTGCCGTCGTCCGGCACGATGATGATCTTGCGCGTCTTCTCGGTCTCCTCCAGCCGGACCCGGCCGGCGGATTCCGCGATCGGCGCCTTGCCCTTGGGCTGGCGGGCCTCGAAGAGCTCGACCACCCGCGGCAGTCCGTGAGTGATGTCCTCCCCCGCGACGCCGCCGGTGTGGAAGGTACGCATGGTGAGCTGGGTCCCGGGCTCGCCGATGGACTGGGCGGCGATGATGCCGACCGCCTCACCCACATCGACCAGCTTGCCGGTGGCCAGCGAACGGCCGTAGCACAGCGCGCAGACGCCGAGCTTGGACTCGCACGTCAACACGCTGCGCACCTTGGCCGTCGCCACATCGGCGTCGTGCAGCCGGGAGATGGCCACGTCACCGAGATCGGTGCCGGCCGGCACCACGTCACCCTCGCCGAGTACCACGTCCTCGGCCAGGGTGCGGGCGTACACGGACGTCTCCAGCCGCTGCCGGTCGCTCAACGGCAGGGTGATCCCGCGCTCGGTCCCGCAGTCCTCCTCGCGGATGATCACGTCCTGGCTGACGTCGACCAGCCGGCGGGTGAGGTACCCGGAGTCGGCGGTCCGCAGCGCGGTGTCCGCCAGCCCCTTGCGGGCGCCGTGGGTGGAGATGAAGTACTCCAGCACGGACAGGCCCTCGCGGAAGTTGGCCTTGATCGGCCGCGGGATGATCTCACCCTTGGGGTTGGCCACCAGGCCGCGCATGCCGGCGATCTGCCGAACCTGCATCATGTTGCCGCGGGCGCCGGAGTTGACCATCATGTAGACCGGGTTGGTCTTGTCGAAGGCATCCTCCATCGCCTTGGCGACGTCCGCGGTGGCCTTGGTCCAGATCTCGATGAGCTCTTGGCGCCGCTCGTCATCGGTGATCACACCACGCTCGTACTGCTTCTGGACCTTGTCGGCCTGGCCCTCGTACGTCTCCAGGATGCCGGCCTTCGCCTTCGGTGTGACGACGTCCTCGATGGCGATGGTCACCCCGGACCGGGTGGCCCAGTGGAAACCGGCCTCCTTGAGCGCGTCCAGGGTGGCCGCGACCGCGACCTTGGGATAGCGCTCGGCGAGGTCGTTGACAATGCTCCCGAGTTGGCTCTTCCGTACCTCGTAGTTGACGAACGGGTAGTCCACCGGAAGTGCCTCGTTGAACAACACCCGGCCGAGCGTGGTTTCCAGCAGGAAATCCGCACCCGGCTCCCAGCCTTCCGGGGGCTCCCAGTCCCGCGGCGGGACGTCCTCGCGCAGCCGGACCCGGATGGTCGCCTGCAGGTTCAGCAAGCCGGCGTCGTAGGCCATCGTCGCCTCGGCCGGTGAGCCGAAGACCCGGCCTTCGCCTTCGGCACCATCCTTCTGTGTGGTGAGGAAGAAGATGCCGAGCACCATGTCCTGCGTCGGCGAGGTGATCGGCCGGCCGTGTGCCGGGGAGAGGATGTTGTTCGATGACAGCATCAGAATGCGCGCCTCGGCCTGGGCCTCGGCCGACAGCGGCAGGTGTACCGCCATCTGGTCGCCGTCGAAGTCGGCGTTGAACGCCGTGCACACCAGCGGGTGGATCTGGATGGCCTTGCCCTCGACCAGTTGCGGCTCGAAGGCCTGGATGCCCAGGCGGTGCAGCGTCGGCGCCCGGTTGAGCAGCACCGGGTGCTCCCCGATCACCTCCTCCAGCACGTCCCAGACCACCGGCCGGGCGCGTTCGACCATGCGCTTGGCGCTCTTGATGTTCTGGGCGTGGTTGAGGTCGACGAGCCGCTTCATGACGAACGGCTTGAACAACTCCAGAGCCATCTGCTTGGGCAGCCCGCACTGGTGCAACTTGAGCTGCGGACCGACCACGATCACCGAACGGCCGGAGTAGTCCACCCGCTTGCCGAGCAGGTTCTGCCGGAACCGGCCCTGCTTGCCCTTGAGCATGTCCGACAGCGACTTCAACGGCCGGTTGCCCGGCCCGGTGACCGGCCGGCCACGGCGGCCGTTGTCGAACAGCGCGTCGACGGCCTCCTGCAGCATGCGCTTCTCGTTGTTGACGATGATCTCGGGTGCACCGAGGTCGAGCAGCCGCTTCAGCCGGTTGTTCCGGTTGATCACGCGGCGGTACAGGTCGTTGAGGTCGGAGGTGGCGAACCGCCCGCCGTCGAGCTGCACCATCGGACGCAGGTCCGGCGGAATCACCGGTACGCAGTCCAGGACCATGCCCATGGGTGAGTTGCGGGTGTTGAGGAACGCCGAGACGACCTTGAGCCGCTTGAGCGCCCGGGCCTTCTTCTGTCCCTTGCCGCTGCGGATCTGCTCCCGGAGCACCTCCGCCTCGTTGTCCAGGTCGAAGCCCTCCAGCAGCCGCTGGAGCGCCTCGGCGCCCATGCCGCCGGTGAAGTACTCCCCGAAGCGGTCGCGCAGCTCGCGGTAGAGCACCTCGTCGCCTTCGAGGTCCTTGACCTTGAGGTTGCGGAACCTGTCGAGCACGGCTTCCAACCGGTCAAGCTCACGCTGGGCCCGGTCCCGCATCTGCCGGAGCTCACGCTCGGCGCCGTCCCGGACCTTGCGGCGGACGTCGCTCTTGGCACCTTCGGCTTCCAGCTCGGCGAGGTCGCCTTCCAGCTTCTTCTGCCGGGCCTCGACCTCGTTGTCCCGCCGGTCCTCGATCCGCTTGCGCTCCACCGACAGCCCGGCCTCGATCGAGGGCAGGTCGCGGTCCCGCTTGTCCGCGTCGACAGTGGTGATCAAGTACGACGCGAAGTAGATGATCTTCTCGAGGTCCTTGGGAGCCAAGTCGAGGAGGTACCCCAGCCGGCTCGGGACGCCCTTGAAGTACCAGATGTGGGTGACCGGAGCGGCGAGTTCGATGTGCCCCATCCGCTCGCGGCGGACCTTGGCCCTGGTGACCTCGACGCCACAGCGCTCACAGATGATGCCCTTGAAGCGCACCCGCTTGTACTTGCCGCAGTAGCACTCCCAGTCCCGAGTGGGACCGAAGATCTTCTCGCAGAACAGGCCGTCCTTCTCCGGCTTCAGCGTGCGGTAGTTGATCGTCTCCGGCTTCTTCACCTCACCATGGCTCCACTGCCGGATGTCATCCGCGGTGGCCAGACCGATGCGCAACTCGTCGAAATAATTGACGTCGAGCACAATGCCTCTTTCTCTGCTGTTACGTCAGTTGGTGCTGGTAGCGGCGACCGGGACCGTGGTCAGACTTCCTCGACCGAGGACGGCTCCCGACGGGACAGGTCAATGCCGAGTTCCTCGGCGGCCCGGAACACGTCCTCATCCGTGTCCCGCATCTCGATCGACATGCCGTCGCTGGAGAGCACCTCCACGTTGAGGCACAGCGACTGCATCTCCTTGATCAGTACCTTGAAGGATTCCGGAATGCCGGGCTCCGGGATGTTCTCACCCTTGACGATCGCCTCGTAGACCTTGACCCGGCCCAGGACGTCATCACTCTTGATCGTCAGCAGTTCCTGCAGGCAGTACGCAGCCCCGTAGGCCTCCAGCGCCCAGACCTCCATCTCGCCGAACCGCTGCCCGCCGAACTGCGCCTTGCCGCCGAGCGGCTGCTGCGTGATCATCGAGTAGGGGCCGGTCGACCGAGCGTGGATCTTGTCATCGACCAGGTGCAGCAGTTTGAGGATGTAGATGTACCCGACGGAGATTGCCGCCGGGAACGGCTCCCCGGTCCGGCCGTCGTACAACCGCGCCTTGCCGTTGCCACCGACCAACTGGTTGTGGCTGGAGGCCAGCAGGCCGGTGATCTCGTCCTCCCGGGCGCCGTCGAAGACCGGGGTCGCGATCAGCGTGTCCGGCGCACCGGTCTGCGCGCCGATCTCGGTCAACCGCTGCTCCCACTCCTGCCCGCTGCCCTGGACCTGCCAGCCTGACTTGGCTATCCACCCGAGGTGTGTTTCCAGGACCTGGCCGACGTTCATCCGGCCCGGCACGCCGAGCGGGTTGAGCACGATGTCGACGGCGGTGCCGTCCTCCAGGAAGGGCATGTCCTCGATCGGTAGGATTTTGGCGATCACGCCCTTGTTGCCGTGCCGGCCGGCGAGCTTGTCGCCGTCAGTGATCTTGCGCTTCTGGGCGACGTAGACCCGGACCAGTTCGTTCACGCCCGGGGCGAGCTCGTCGCCCTCCTCGCGACTGAAGACCCGTACACCGATCACCTTGCCGGACTCGCCGTGCGGCACCTTCAACGAGGTGTCCCGGACCTCCCGTGCCTTCTCGCCGAAGATGGCCCGAAGCAGGCGCTCCTCCGGGGTCAGCTCGGTCTCGCCCTTCGGGGTGACCTTGCCGACCAGCACGTCGCCCGGGTCGACTTCGGCGCCGATCCGGATGATGCCGCGCTCGTCGAGATCGGCGAGCACCTCCTCGGAGACGTTCGGAATGTCCCTGGTGATCTCCTCCGGCCCCAGCTTGGTGTCCCGGGCGTCGACCTCGTGCTCCTCGATGTGGATCGAGGACAGCACGTCGTCCTGCACCAGCCGGGAGCTCAGGATGATCGCGTCTTCGTAGTTGTGGCCCTCCCACGGCATGAAGGCAACCAGCAGGTTCTTGCCGAGCGCCATCTCGCCGTTGTCCGTGCACGGCCCGTCGGCGATCACCTGGCCGGCCTCGATCCGGGCACCCTCGACCACGATGGGCCGTTGGTTGATGCAGGTGCCCTGATTGGAGCGGCGGAACTTGGCCAGCCGATAGGTCCGGGCGGTGCCGTCGTCGTGGCGCACGGTGACCAGATCGGCCGAGAGCTCCTCGACCATTCCGCCCTGCTCCGCGATCACCACGTCGCCGGCGTCCACCGCGGCCCGGAGCTCCTGCCCGGTGCCGACCAAGGGCGCCTCGCTGCGCAGCAGCGGCACCGCCTGGCGCTGCATGTTGGAGCCCATCAGCGCCCGGTTGGCGTCGTCGTGCTCCAGGAACGGGATCATCGCGGTGGCCACCGAGACCATCTGCCGCGGCGAGACGTCCATGTAGTCCACGTCGTCCGGCGGCAGGTAGTCCACCTCGCCGGCCTTCTTGCGGACCAGCACCCGGCGCTCGGTGAAGTTGCCGTTGGCATCGATGGGCTCGTTCGCCTGGGCGATGACGTGGCGGTCTTCCTCGTCCGCGGTGAGGTAGTCCACGTCGTCGGTCACCCGGCCGCTGACCACCTTGCGGTACGGGGTCTCCACGAAACCGAAGGAGTTGACCCGGCCGTAGGTGGACAGCGACCCGATCAGGCCGATGTTGGGACCTTCCGGGGTTTCGATCGGGCACATCCGGCCGTAGTGGCTGGAGTGCACGTCGCGGACCTCGAAGCCGGCCCGCTCCCGGGACAGGCCACCAGGGCCGAGCGCGGACAGTCGCCGCTTGTGGGTCAGCCCGGCCAGCGGGTTGGTCTGGTCCATGAACTGCGAGAGCTGGGAGGTGCCGAAGAACTCCTTGATCGAGGCCACCACCGGGCGGATGTTGATCAGGGACTGCGGCGTGATCGCCTCGACGTCCTGGGTGGTCATCCGCTCCCGGACGACGCGCTCCATCCGTCCCAGACCCAGGCGCACCTGGTTCTGGATCAGCTCGCCGACCGTGCGCAGCCGGCGGTTGCCGAAGTGGTCGATGTCATCGACGTCGTAGCCCGCCTCGCCGGCGTGCAGCCGCACCACGTAGTCGATCGCGCCGACGATGTCGTCCTCGGTGAGCGTGCCCTGGCTCAGCGGCAGGTCGAGGCCGAGCTTGCGGTTGACCTTGTGCCGGCCGACCTTCGCCAGGTCGTACCGCTTCGGGTTGAAGTAGTAGTTCTCCAGCAGGGTCTGGGCCGACTCCCGGGTCGGCGGCTCGCCAGGCCGCAGCTTGCGATATATGTCGAGCAGCGCCTCGTCCTGGGTGGCGATGTGGTCCTTGTCCAGCGTGATCGACATGGACTCGTAATCCCGCCAGCGGTCGCGGATCCGCTCGGCGTCCCAGCCGAGCGCCTTGAGCAGCACGGTGACGCTCTGCTTGCGCTTGCGGTCCAGCCGGACACCGACGGTGTCCCGCTTGTCAACCTCGAACTCCAACCACGCACCCCGGCTGGGGATCACCTTGCAGTTGAAGATGTCCTTGTCCGGCGAGGTCTTGTCGGCCTCGCGGCCGAAGTACACCCCGGGCGAGCGGACGAGCTGGCTGACCACGACACGCTCGGTGCCGTTGATCACGAAGGTGCCCTTGGGCGTCATCAACGGGAAGTCGCCCATGAAGACCGTCTGGCTCTTGATCTCACCGGTCTCGTGGTTGGTGAACTCCGCGGTCACGAACAGCGGCGCGGAGAAGGTCATGTCCTTGTCCTTGCACTCCTCCACCGAGTACTTCGGAGGCTCGAAGCGCGGCTCCCGGAACTCCAGGGACATCTTCTCGCCGAAGTCCTGGATCGGGCTGATCTCCTCCAGGATCTCCTGCAGGCCGGACGCGTCCGGGACGTCCGAGCGGCCGGCGGCCTTGGCCGCCGCGGTCCGCTCCCGCCAGACCTCGTTGCCGACGAGCCAGTCGAAAGAGTTGGTCTGCAGGGCTAGCAGGTTGGGGACTTCGAGGGGCTCACGGATCTTTGCGAAGGAGATTCGGGGTGGGGCGGCGGGGATGCCGTGGTAACTGGCGGGGCTGTTCGACAGGTTGGCAGGTGCGGCTGAGCTGGTGCGCGAGGCGGCCAACAGGGGTCCTTCCGAGCGCTCGTATGGTCGTGTGCGCGCAGGCCAGATGTCCCCGCCCGATAGGCGGGGTCAATTAATGGCAGCGCAAACCAGCAGTGTAGCCCTTACGGCTCCTGCTGTCGAGGCCGGCGGAAAAAGGCCGAAGGCCGTGCGCCGAGATGTTGTTGTCACCGCTGCGGGAATGATCGCCCGATCCGAGCCCGGCGTCAAGCCAACGCGGCAAAAAAGACCGGTCTTGACCGATTCGGCCGAGGCCACCTGCCGGCGGGCGCGAGGAGAGGCCGGCCCGACGTGGCGGCCGGCCTCTCGTGCCGAGGGCTCTGCGGTAGACGGGCTCTTGCGGTAGACGGCTCTGCGGTAGACCAGAGGAGTCCTACTTGACCGTAACGCCGGCGCCGGCGCCTTCCAGGGCCGCCCTGGCCTTGTCGGCCGCGTCCTTGGTCACCTTTTCCAAGACCGGCTTGGGGGCCCCGTCGACGAGGTCCTTGGCCTCCTTGAGGCCCAGGCTGGTCAGCGAGCGGACCTCCTTGATGACCTGGATCTTCTTCTCACCGGCCGACTCCAGGATGACGTCGAACTCGTCCTGCTCCTCCACGGCCGGCGCTTCCGCCGCGCCGCCACCGGCGGCCGGAGCGGCGGCCACGGCGACCGGAGCGGCGGCGGTGACGCCGAAGGTGTCCTCGAACTGCTTGACGAACTCGGACAGTTCGATCAGCGTCATCTCCTTGAACGTCTCCAGGAGTTCATCGGTGCTGAGCTTGGCCATGAGTTGGTTCCTTCCGTGGATGTGGTCTGGGGTACGTATCGGCAGCCGGCTCAGGCGCCGGTCGTCTCGATCTCGTTGTCGGTGCCCGGCTGCGGTTGGTCGGCCGGCGACGCGGGCGGATCGGAACCGGCGTCCGGCACCGGCCCGGGGGGCGCGGTGAGAATGCTGGGATCTGCTTCCGCCTTCTCGGCCAGGGCGGCCGCCAGCCGGGCAATCTGGGCCAACGGAGCGGCGAACAGCGCGGCGGCCCGCGACAGCGATGCGGTCAGGGCCCCGGCCATCCGGGCCAGCAGCACGTCGCGGGACTCCAGGTCGGCAAGGGTACGGACCTCATCGGCCGACAGTGGCCGACCGTCGAGGATGCCGCCCTTGACCACCAGCAGCGGGTGGGTACGGCCGAAGTCCCGCAAGCCCTTCGCCACCACCACCGGGTCGCCGGTCACGAAGGCGACAGCCGTCGGCCCGGTCAGCCGATCGGTGAGATCCGGCAGATCCGCGTCCCTCATCGCGATCTTAGTGAGCGTGTTCTTCACCACGGTGTAGGTCGCATCACCTGACAGCGTGCGCCGCAGTTCCCTGAGTTGGGCGACCGTGAGGCCGCGGTACTCGGTCAGTACGGCCGCCGACGAGTCGCGGAACGCGTCGGTGATCTCTGCCACGGCGGCGGTCTTCTCGGCGTTGGCCATGGGCTCCCTTCCGGATATCGACCGGCGGAAGGCCCGTGAATCGGCGGCACCCCGGGCAGCACGGGGCGGCAGGCACCCGAGTGGGGTACCGGTCAACCTCGCCTGCGCGGGCCGTCCGCGTTTTCGCGGACCTTCGGTCGCCCCTTCGGGCGACGACCGGCGGTCTGTGGCTAGCTCGGTATCAGCGTACGTGATCCTCACGCGGCGCCCGCGGCCCGCGCATCGACTCGGCCGGCGACGCTACCCCGCGGCGGCATCCTCGGCGAGGTTGCGCGTCCGGTTGGGGTCGACCGGTATGCCCGGCCCCATCGTGGTGGAGAAGGTGACTTTGCGCAGGTAGCGCCCCTTGGCGGCAGACGGCTTGGCGCGGATGATCTCGTCCAGTGCGCTGGCGTAGTTCTCCAGGAGCTGCTCGTCGCTGAACGATGCCTTTCCGATGACCAGGTGCAGATTGGCCTGCCGGTCGACCCGATACTCGATCTTGCCGCCCTTGATGTCGGTGACCGCCTTGCCCACGTCGTTGGTCACCGTGCCGGTCTTGGGGTTCGGCATCAGGCCGCGCGGGCCGAGTACCCGACCCAGCCGGCCGACCTTGCCCATCAGGTCGGGGGTGGCCACCGCCGCGTCGAAGTCGAGGAAGCCGTCGGCGACCCGGGCTACCAGGTCGTCCGCGCCGACCACGTCGGCACCCGCGGCCAGCGCCTCCTCCGCCTTCGCGCCGGTGGCGAAGACCGCCACCCGGGCGGTCTTGCCCGTGCCGTGCGGAAGGTTGACGGTGCCGCGCACCATCTGGTCGGCCTTGCGCGGGTCGACGCCGAGGCGCATCGCCACCTCGACGGTGGAGTCGAAGGAGGTTGTCGCGGTCTGCTTGGCCAGCCGGACGGCCTGCAGCGGGGGATGCAGGACGCTGCGGTCGAGCGTCGCGGCGGCGCTTCGGTACTTCTTGCCGTGCAACATGCTGTCTCCTTGCGAAACAGTGTGGTTCGCGGACCCGGCGGGTCCTCCCACGGAACAGGTGCTACGGGAGGGCTAGTCGTTGACCGCGACACCCATAGACCGGGCTGTGCCGGTGATGATCTGCTCGGCGGCGTCGAGGTCGTTGGCGTTGAGGTCGGGCATCTTGGTCTCGGCGATCTGGCGGATCTGGGCCCGGGACAGCTTCGCGACCTTGGTCTTGTGCGGCTCGGCGCTGCCCTTCTCCACCCCCGCCGCCTTGAGAATGAGCCGGGCGGCCGGTGGCGTCTTGGTGACGAAGGTGAACGAGCGGTCCTCGTACACCGAAATCTCCACCGGTACGACATCGCCGCGCTGCGACTCGGTGGCGGCGTTGTACTGCCGGCAGAACTCCATGATGTTGACGCCGTGCTGGCCGAGCGCCGGCCCGACCGGGGGGGCGGGCGTGGCCGCCCCCGCGTTGATCTGGAGCTTGATGACGGCGCTGAGCCGCTGCTTCTTCTTGGGGGGCATCGAATCGTCTTCCTAGATCTTGGTGACCTGATTGAACGCGAGTTCGACCGGGGTCTCCCGGCCGAAGATGGTCACGAGGACCTTGAGCTTCTGGGAGTCGGGGTTGATCTCACTGATCGAGGCGGGCAAGGTGGCAAACGGGCCGTCCATCACCGTGACCGACTCACCGACCTCGAAGTCGACCACCTTTGGTGACTCCTTGGCCCGCCGCTCGGCCGGAGCCTCCTCGGCGAGGATCTTGGCGACCTCGTCGACCGACAGCGGTGAGGGTCGGCTGGTGGCGCCGACGAAGCCGGTCACGCCGGGGGTGTTCCGTACCGTCGACCACGACTCGTCGGTGAGATCCATCCGCACCAGCAGGTAGCCGGGGAACACCTTCTGCTGGACGACCTGCCGCTTGCCGTTCTTGATCTGGGTCTCCGCCCGGGTCGGAACCTCGATCGCGTAGATGAAGTCCTCCATGTTGAGCGAGGTGATGCGGCTCTCCAGGTTGGTCTTCACCTTGTTCTCATAACCCGCGTAGGAGTGCACGACGTACCACTCACCCGGCTGGACGGACAGTTCCTCGCGCAGCGCGAGAACGGGGTCCGGCTCGGGCTCGTGCTCCGGCTCGGGCTCTACCGGCGGCTCGCCCACGGTCACCGCGGTGGTCGGCGGGTCGGCCGTCAGGTAGCCCGGCGCGTCTTCGGAGTTGCCACCGAGGCCGGTTTCCTCGGGCCCTGCCGGCCCGGTACCGGCTTCGCTGGACGGCGCGGGGCCGCCGCCGGAAGCCTCGACCGCCTCCCCCTGCTCGGAGCGCGCATCGGTGGTCGGCGGCAGGCTGAACGGACCGGCCTGGGCCGGCACATCGGGACGGGGGGAATCGGACACGAATACGGGTTTCCTCTGGTACAGGCGGGCGGGCCGACAGATCAGCCTATCCGAAGACCTGCAGGACACCCTTGGCGAACAGTACGTCAAGCACGGCGACGATGATCACCATCACGGTGACGAAGACCAAGGCCACGATGGTGTACGTGATCAGCTCACTGCGAGTCGGCCAGATCACCTTGCGGAGTTCGGCGACGACCTGCCGGTAGAACAGGGACAGGCCGGAGAGGAAGGCCATCGGACCACGACCCCGGCTGCCGCGACCGCCGGCAGCCGGCTGCGGCTGGGGATCGGTCGTAGCGACGCTGCCGCCGCGGGTGTCGGACACTGACGTTCTCCTCGGTATCCCGGCCGGTTGCGTCTACCGGTCGGCTCGGCGGCGGCAGGGCAGGAGGGACTCGAACCCCCAACCACCGGTTTTGGAGACCGGGACTCTGACCAATTGAGCTACTGCCCTATCGAAGTCGAAGTGTACGCGGCAGGGGGCTCGCGGGTCGACCGCTCCGCCCGGCCGCCGGCCGATCCGGGCACCGAAGCGATGCTGAGTTGGACGTCCGACTGCGGCGTGCGGGATCATCCGGGCATGGCTCGTATCTCCGCCCGGGTGGGCGGCATCGCGGAATCGGCGACCCTGGCCGTCGACGCCAAGGCCAAGGCGCTGAAGGCGGCCGGGCGCGACGTCATCGGCTTCGGGGCGGGGGAGCCCGACTTCCCCACCCCGGCGGCCATCGTGGAAGCCGCCGAGCGGGCCTGTGCCGACCCGGCGATGCACCACTACACGCCGACCGGCGGTCTCCCCGCATTGCGCGCCGCGGTGGCCGCGGCCACCGGCCGCAACTCCGGGTTCTCCGTTTCGCCGGCTCAGGTGCTCATCACCAACGGCGGCAAGCAGGCGGTGTACCAGGCGTGCGCCACGGTGCTCGACCCGGGCGACGAGGTGCTGCTGCCGGCGCCGTACTGGACCACCTACCCGGAGTCGATCCGCCTCGCCGGCGGCGTGCCGGTTCCGGTACTCACCGACGCCGAGGCCGGTTACCTGGCCACGGTGGAGCAGTTGGAGGCCGCCCGCACGCCGCGCACCAAGGCGTTGCTGTACTGCTCGCCGTCCAACCCCAGCGGGGCGGTGTACCCGGCGGAGCGGGCCGAGGGGATCGCCCGGTGGGCGGTCGAGCGTGGCGTCTGGGTGATCACCGATGAGATTTACGAGCACCTGGTCTACGACGGCGTAACCGCCCCCTCGCTTCCGGTGCTGGTACCCGAGCTGGCGCCGACGTGCCTGGTCGTCAATGGCGTGGCGAAGACGTACGCGATGACCGGCTGGCGGGTGGGCTGGCTGATCGGGCCGCCGGATGCGGTTGCCGCCGCGACGAACCTGCAGTCGCACCTGTGCTCCAACGTCTGCAACATCGCCCAGGCGGCCGCGTTGGCCGCGGTCAGCGGGGATCTCGGGGCGGTGGCGGAGATGCGGACCGCCTTCGACCGGCGGCGCCGGAGGATGGTCGGCATGCTGAACGACATTCCCGGCGTGACCTGCCCGGACCCGCACGGCGCGTTCTACTGCTATCCCTCGGTCGGCGGACTGCTCGGGCGGGAGCTGCGCGGCCGGGCGCCGGCGAGTTCTCTCGAGCTGGCCGAGCTGGCGCTGGAGGAGGCCGACGTGGCGGTCGTACCGGGTGAGGCGTTCGGGACTCCGGGGTACTTCCGGCTGTCCTACGCGCTGGGGGACGACGACCTCGTCGAGGGCGTCTCGCGCCTCGCAAAGCTGTTCGGTGAGGCCAGGTAGCCGACGGGCCTCCGACCGGGTCGGCCAGGTCAGGAGGCGAGGGTCAGCGCACCGGCGGTGCGCAGTTGCGCGACGGCCGCCGGCAGGGCGGCCAAGGCGCTGCGGACATCGGCGTCGCCGACCACCTGCCAGGCGTAGCGCCGTACGTAGCAGCGCAGCGCCTGGTCAAAGCGCGCCGGTCCGGCCCGGGCTCGGGCGGCGAGCAGCGCCGCAGCCCCCTTGGCGTAGACCACGGTGGCGTAATCCCGGCCCGGAGCGAAGCTGTCCACCGGTGCCCCGACCGCCCCCGGAACGCCCAGCGCCGAGCGGTACGTGGCCACGCCGATACCGTCTTCCAGCGCCTGGGCGTAGGTGGCGAAGGCCTCGTCCAGCCAGGGGTCCCGGGCCTGGTCGTTGCCGACCAGGCCATAGAACCACTGGTGGGCGACCTCGTGGTCGACCGCCAGCCGGGTGCGGGTATCGCCGATGAAGACGCTGCCGGGGTACTCCACCCCGGATCCGCCGATGCCGGGCAACGCGGCCACGGCGAGGGCGGTGAAGGCGTACGGCCCGAACCGGTCGGCGTGCCCGGCGAGGGCGGACCGGGCGGCGGCCAGCAACGTGACCGGGTCGACGGCGACGCCCGGAGCCACTCCGACGGTGACCGGCACGCCGGAAACCGCGCCCTTGGCCAGGGCGAACGGCCCCACGGCGACCCCGACGTCGCGGGCACCGGCCGCGGTTGCCCGCCACTGTCGACGCCCGGGGCCGGCCGGCGACGGCGGGCCGGTACGCCCGGTCATTAGTACCGTGTCCGACGCCGGGGCGATCACGGTGGTCTCGGTGTCCGCCGCCTCGCTGGCGACGAACTCGGCAACGGTACGGCCCGGCCGCTCGCTCACCCAACCCCGGCCGCGAACCATCGCCAGCAGCGGGTGCCCGCTGCCCCACCACGCGACCTGTGCGGCGTGCCCGAACCGGTCGACCCCGGCCGGCGGCAGCTTCAGCCGGAAGGACAATTCGACGCTCACCCTGCGCCCCGCCGGGCGCACCGCCATCAGCGGCAGCCGCAGCGTGGTCGGTTCGGTGGTGGTGACCCGTAGCGGGGCGCCGTCCACCCGGGCCGAGGTGACCACCAGACCCGCGCCGCGCTGCCGGCTCGCCGGTGCCTGGGCCACCAACCGGAACACCACCTCGGAGATCGGCCGGTCCGGGGTGAACTCGACGTGCTCCCGACCATCCACCCGGTCGTGGGAGTCAGCCAGGGTGAAGTGCAGCCGGACGCTGGGCCGCTGCGGACTCAGTGCCGCGTAGCTCGCCGGGCAGGTCGCCGCCGACGTGGCGGCCGTACCCGTCGGGGTGCCGCCGGCCGGTCGCCCGGCTGACGGTGCGGGCCTGGTCGTACAGGCCGCGACTGCTGAGAGCACCAGCCCGCAGGCCGCAACACCGCGAAACCTGCGCCGAACGCGCACACCGGGAACTCTACGGCGGAAAGGTCACGGGCCGGTCGCGCCCGGCAACTCCTCAGGAAGTAGCCCGCGGCCGCGGAGCAAGCAGGTCGGTGCGGCCCCGGAACCGTTGCAGGAAGCGGTCGTAGGTCCGCTTGGACTCCCGATCCCGGTACGCGGGGTCGGAGTCGTGGTAACCGCGGTGGGGGCCCTGGTGCACCGGAAGATCCTCGGCGGGTACGACGAGGCGGCCCCCGGTGGCCGCGCGTACCGCGAAGGAGAATTCCATGTCGGCGTTGCGGTAGAACCGGGCCTTGGGGTGCGGGCCGCCGGCCTGGCGCGCCGCGCTCCGCCGCACCGCGAGCAGGTACCCGAGCAGGGCGTCCACCTCGCCGGGACCGGCCGGAAGGAAGGAACGCCAGTCGTCGTCAAGGTCGACGTTGACCCCGCGCCAGCCGGCGCCCACCACGCCCGGATCGGCAAAGGCCTCGAGCACCGGGGTCAGCGCGTCACCGTTCAAAATCGTCGAGGTCTCCAACCAGACATGTACCTGCGCGGTGTCCAGCCGCAGCATCGCCACGCGAGCCGCCGCCCACCCGGTCGGGGCGCCCAGGTGCCACTCAGTGATCCGCTCGGGATGCGCGGCAGCGAGTTCGTGCAGCACATCGCCGGCGCCCTCGACGTTGCCCAGGTCGAGGCCGAGGATCCCCACGTCCGGCGGGGCTTTGGCAAGTACGGCAGCGACGCACTGCCGCAGGTCCTCCGGCCAGCCCTCCACCAGCAGGGCGACGGTGGCCCGGCCCTGGTCCGGTTCGGCGCTGCGATCCGGCAGGTCGCGAATCGAGGGGACGACCTCGTACGGCGGCTTGGGGGTCAAGCGCCACCCCGACGGTGCGTCGGTGACGGTCCAGCCGGCGTCAGCGATCGCCTCACGGAGCGTGTCGGAGGTGGCGAAGTCCCGGGCGTCGCGGGCCTTTGCCCGGGCCTCGGCAAGGTCGAGGACCTCCGGAGGGGGCTGTTGCGAGGAGGGCGGTTCCGGGGAGGGCGGTTCCGGCGGGGCCATGAGGCGACGACGAATCAGCCGAGTTGGACGGTTGCCCGGGCCTGGGTCAGCACCTTGCTCTGCGGGCCGCGGGCGGTGAGTTCCACCCGGACCCGCCCGCCGTCGAGCTTCTCGACGACCCGGCCGCTGACCTCCAGCGCGGTGCCGTGTTCGTCGTCCGGGACCACGAGCATGGTGGAGAACCGTACCCCGTAGTCCACGACGGCGGCCGGGTCGCCGACCCAGTCGGTGACCACCCGGATCGCCTGGGCCATGGAGAACATGCCGTGCGCGATGACGTCGGGCAGCCCGACGGCCTTGGCGCTGCGCTCGTTCCAGTGGATGACGTTGAAGTCGCCGGAGGCGCCGCAGTACTTCACCAGGTTCAGCCGGGTGACCTCGAAGCGCGCGCCGGGCAGTTCGGTGCCGACCTCGACATCGTCGTAGCGCACCAGGAGCGTCCCCACCTCGGTCATGGCGTGCCGCCGCGCACCACGAGCGTCGAGTACGCCGTGCAGAGCGCTTCGCCGGCGGTCGTGGCGACCGCGACCTCGGTGCTGAGCACTTCGTTGCGCCCGAGCGTGGCGATGTCGGCGATCCGCAGCGTGCCGACTACCTCCGCACCGGCGCACAACGGGCGGTGGTAGCTGAACCGCTGCTGGCCGTGCACCACGCGGCTGTAGTCGACGTCGAGTTCCGGGTCGTGCACCGCCTGGGCGGCGACCGCCATGGTGAGCACGATGGGGAAGGTGGGTGGTGCCAGCAGATCGGGGTGACCCAGTGCCCGGGCCGCGGCCACGTCGCAGTAGGCCGGGTTCGGGTCGCCGATCGCATCGGCGAACTCGCGGATCTTCCCTCGGGTGACCGCGTACGGCTCGCTCGGCGGGTAGGAACGCCCGAGAAAGGCTCGGTTGATCGGCATCGGCCTGAGCCGGTCGGATCAGCGGGTTTCGCGGTGTGCGGTGTGCGTCCGGCAGTTCGGGCAGAACTTCTTCATCTCGAGCCGGTCCGGATCGTTCCGCCGGTTCTTCTTGGTGATGTAGTTGCGGTGCTTGCAATCCTGGCAGGCCAGAGTGATCTTCGGACGTACGTCGGTGGCCTTCGCCATGGTGGACGTGCCTCTTCCTGACTCAGCGGCTGGCGCCGGCTTCGGGTCCTGCGGTGTGCGGTGCTAGCGGGTAGCGGAGGCCGGACTTGAACCGGCGACACAGCGATTATGAGCCGCTTGCTCTGCCTGACTGAGCTACTCCGCCGAGGCCGGTCATACCGGCACCGACTGTCGAGGATACCCGGCGTCATCCGGTCACCAACAGGTCGATTCGCCGAGACACCCCGGACGCACTACTGAGCCCCCTTACGGAATCGAACCGTAGACCTTCTCCTTACCATGGAGACGCTCTGCCGACTGAGCTAAGGGGGCGCGATCGGGCGCCGAGGTCGACGTTGACCTCCGAGGCTCACCGTCACGCTCGCCTCGGAAATTTAGGCTACACGTCGGCTACGGGGTCGGGTCGGCGTAGGTCCCCCCGTAGATGTTGGTGTTTCCGAAGCGCCACGGGCAGACCCGCGGGGGCGCCGGTGCCGGCAGCGGGTGCCGGGTGATCAGCGACGCGCGATAGGCGTCGACCGCCGGGCAGTCCGCCGCGCCGCGGACGTCGTTCCACACCGCGATCGCCCCGGTGCGGGTGGCCGTCACGTAGTTGTAGTCGCCCAGGAACCCTTGGGTGAGGCCGTTCTGGCTCGAATCCCGAGCGTCCCCGACCGCGCCGCGGTGCAGCGTGGCGAAGGATCCCAGCACGGCCCCGGCGACGTCGGCGTGCCGGACCACCCCCCGCATGGGGCGAGAGGTCCTCGTCGTCGGCTGCCACGGCTTGCCGAACGCGTCGTACGTGACGTAGACGTCGGTCCCGGTGGGAGACACCGCAACCGCCGTGTACGCCGGTCGGTCGCCCACGGCGGCGGCGTTCCCGGCTACCCGCCACGAGTTGGCCCCGTCCGCGGAGACCGTGACCATGACGGTCTCGCGATTGAGCCCGCGGCTGCCGTCCGACCAGCCGGCCACCATCAGGTTGCTGGCATCCCGCCCGGTCGGGGCGCCGTTGGCGATGTCCAGGGAGAGCACGGCGTCGAGCCGGGCGCCGGCCAGGCCGTCCATGGTCCAACGCGGGTCGCCATCGGCGACATGAGCCGGGTCCAGCCGCCCGGGCAGGGTGGCCGGGCCGATCCAGGTGGGCGTGGCGAAGGTTGCGCCGCCGTCGGTCGACTTGGCGATCATCTGCCAGGCGTGGCCGGCCCTGGTGCCGTTCTCGTGCCCTACGTAGACCGCGCCCCGGCTGTCGGTCCGGATCGTGCAGAACGAGGCACCGGTGAAGGCGGTGGCCGCCCGGGTGTAGGTGACCTGCACCGGCGCCGACCAGGTGTCACCCCCGTCGGTGGACCGTGCGAGTTGGATGGGCTCGCCGGACTGGGTCGGTCCGCGGTAGGACGTCCAGCAGACGTACGCGGTGCCGAAGTGCCGGCTGGTCGCCGCGTTGTCCACCCAGATTGCCTCTTTGTCGTTGAACGTGTTCGTGCCGAGCTTGTGGGAGGCGGACCGGCCGCTGCCACGCCGACGAATCGCCGGCCTGTCCACAGATCTGCGCAGATAGGCAGCGCGGGTGGAACCGTGGCTCAGCGGCGGCGGCCCCGGCCCCGGCCCCGGCCCCGGCGGATCTGACCCTCGAGCCGGCTGCTCGGCATCAGCAGCATCTTGACGTTCTTCCAGCGCAGCGCCAGCAGAAGCGCGATGACCGCGATAACCAGGACCACCCACCACATGCCTTGGCTGTGCCCGCTGGTGTCGGGCTGAACCTGCCTGGCGTCGACCCGGCTACGGCGCGCGCCTGCACCGCGACTTCCCCGGGGTGTGGTGGCAGGTGTTGGGTTCGAACCAACGTAGGCTGAGCCGGCGGTTTTACAGACCGCTCCCTTTGGCCACTCGGGCAACCTGCCATGCGGTACCGAGAATAACCGACACCCAGCGCGGGCCGGAGCGTTGCCCGCCGTCCCCCCGGAGGCAGTACGTGGCGGATCCCTCTTTCGATGTGGTCAGCAAGGTCGACCGCCAGGAAGTCGACAACGCGCTCAACCAGGCCGCCAAAGAGGTCGCCCAGCGCTTCGACTTCAAGGGGGTCGGCGCCTCGATCGCCTGGTCCGGTGACACCATAGAGATCAAGGCGAACAGCGAGGAACGGGTGAAGGCCGTCCTCGACGTGTTCCGCGAGCGGTTGATCAAGCGCGGCGTGTCGCTCAAGGCGCTGGACCACGGCGACCCCCAGCCAGCCTCCGGAGGCGCCTCCCAGCTGCCGGTACGCCTCCAGCAGGGCATCGCCGACGACAAGGCCAAGGCGATCGCCAAGAAGATCCGCAGCGACGGCCCGAAGGGCGTGCAGGCCCAGATCCAGGGTGACCAGCTGCGGGTGAGCGGCAAGAAGCGCGACGACCTGCAGGCCGTCATCGCGCTGCTGAAGGACGCCGACTTCGACGTACCGCTGCAATTCGTCAACTACCGGTAGCGGGCGGGCGACCCGCGCAGGTCCGCCGGGGAACGGCACCGGTGGCGACTGA
This sequence comes from uncultured Actinomycetota bacterium, assembly GCA_963814355.1. GTDB lineage: Bacteria > Actinomycetota > Actinomycetes > JADGOV01 > JADGOV01 > JADGOV01. The sequence continues at coordinate 1,005,716 of CAWFCZ010000018.1, forward strand.
GCATTTGGGCACACAGTGCCCACCGTGATCAAAGATCGGTACGCTCAAGGTGATCTTCAGCAAAGAGGTCTGGCGGACCACTGTGTGGTCAAGTGCTCAGGGCGAGCGTTCCGCTCCGCTCCCGCAGGTGACGGGTACCGGAGGAGCCTCGTGACGGTCCGCCGGTAACGGCACGGAGGTCGACGAGCGGGCCGGACGGGTTAGCGGTGAGTCACCCCGGCCATCGCCTCCAGCCGCGCGATCCGCTCGGGCATCGGCGGGTGGGTGGCGAACATGCTGGCCAGCCCCGCGCCTCGGAACGGATTCACGATCATCAAGTGGCTGCTGGTGACCAGCCGCTGATCCTGCGGCAGCGGGCGCGCCGCGGCTCCGGCTTCCAGTTTCCGCAGCGCACTGGCCAGTGCCAGCGGGTCGCCGGTGAGGGAGGCGCCGTCGGCATCGGCCTGGTACTCCCGCGAACGGCTGATCGCCAGTTGGATGAGGCTGGCGGCTACCGGGCCGAGCACCATCATCAGCAGCCCACCCAGCCAGTTGCCGCCCTCATCGTCGTCGCTACCCATCGGCAGGAACCAGGCCAGCTGAGCCAGGAACGTGACGATGCTGGCGAGCGCCCCAGCGACGGAGGAGGTAAGGATGTCCCGGTTGTACACGTGGGAAAGTTCGTGGCCGAGCACGGCACGCATCTCACGCTCGGAGACGATGGCGTGCAGCCGGGGCGCCTGGCTCGGACTGACCGGCTGCGCCCGCATGGACCGCAACGCGATCTGGTCGCTGAAGAAGTACGCGAACCCGTTCATCCCCAGGGCGAAGACCAGGGCGATCAGCAAGCCGCCGCGGCCGAAGAAGGCGCCGAATAACAGCATGAGGGCCGACAGGGAGCCGAGTAGGACGGCTGTCTCAGACCGTTGTGCTGGCGCTGCACGGGTTCCTCCTGAGGTCGCGCTCACTATGAGAAACGACCGGGCGGACACCGGATCTTCCGAACCGCCGCTGAACGGAGGCTAAGAAGACGCTCAGCCCAGACCGGGGACGACCGTCAGCAGGGCCTGCGGCCAGAACCCGAGAACCACGGCGGCTACCGCCGCCAGCCCGACGGCAGCGGCCACCGGCGCCGGCACCGCCAGCCGCTGCCGGTCCGGTTCGGCCGGTTCGAACAGCGTCGCGGCCAGCCGCACGTAGTAGTACAGACCAATCACCGTGTTGACCGCCATCAGTACCGCCAGCCACACCAGGCCGCCACTCACCGCGGAGCGGAAGACCACCACCTTGGCGATCAGCCCGATCAGCCCGGGAGGAAGCCCGGCGAGGCAGGTCAGGAAGAACGCCAGTGCCAGTGCGAGCCACGGCGCGTCGGCGAACAGCCCCCGGTAGTCGGCAAGCGCGGACCGCGGCCGGCGGGCGGCGACCGCGGCCACGGCGCCGAAGGCACCGAGATTCATCACCGCGTACGCGCCGAGGTAGGCCAACGCCGGCCCGGCGTCCGGCACGGCGAGCGGCACCAGGATGTACCCGGCCTGGGCGATGGAGGACCAGGCGAGCAGGCGGACCACGTGGGCCTGCCGCAGCGCGGCCAGGTTGCCGACCGTCATGGTGGCCGCCGCCAGCACCGCCAGTACCGGGCGCCAGCTACCGGCATAACTGGCGCAGGCGTTGAGCACCAAGATCAGCCCGGCGAAGCCGGCGGCCTTGGAGGCCACCGACAGGTACGCGGCCAACGGCACGGCAGCCCCCTGGTAGGTGTCCGGCGCCCAGCCGTGAAACGGCACCGCAGCCACCTTGAAGGCGAAACCGGCGATCACCAGCACGACGGCGGCGGCGGTCACCGGCGAGTTCGGGGCCGCGGCGAGGGCGGCCGAGATGGCCCCGAGTTGCAGGGCCCCGGTCGCTCCGTAGAGCAGGCTGATGCCGTAGACGGTGATCGCCGTGGACACCACGGAGATCAGGAAGAACTTCAGGGCCGCCTCGGACGCCCTCGGGTCTGCCCGGCGCAGGCCGACCAGGACGAACGCCGGCAGGGTGAGCACCTCCAGCGCCAGCAGCAGCACCAGCAGGTCGCGCGCGGCGACCAGGGTTAGCATGCCGGCGAAGGAGGTGAGCAGCAGGAAGTAGAACTCCCCGGACGGCATCCGGTCGCGTTCCACAGTGGGCCCGCAGAGCAGCACGATCACCACGCCCACCAGGGCGAACAGCGCCTGGCCGAAGATGGTGAAGGAGTCGACGACGTAGCTGCAGCGGGTGCCGGAGCAGAACGTGGCCCGATTCGGGTGGGCGGAGGCGGTACCGGCCAGCACACCGCCGGCGGCCAGCAGGGCGCCGAGCGCCACCGCGGGAAGCAGCCGCCGGGCCCGGGGCGTCGCCAGGTCGGCCAGCAGCGTGGCGGCCCCCCCGAGCGCGACCACCGCCGGCGGTGCGATCGCCGCGTAGTCGATGCTCTGGGCATAGCTCATCGGCCGAGCACCGCCCGCATCAGCCCAACACCGCCCGCATCAGCCCAACACCGCGTGGACGGCGCCGGTGGTGATGCCGAGCACTAGCCGCGGGTACAGCCCGAGCGCCAGGGTGAGGATCACCAGTGGGGCGGCGGCGGCGAGTTCCAGCGCCCCCAGGTCGGGGTACCGGACGTCCCGCCAGCGCGGGGCGACCGCCCCCACGTTGAGCCGCCGGAGCAGCCCCAGGAGGTAGATCGCGGCCAGCACCGTGCCGAGGCCGGCGAGCGCCATGAGGGTCAGGAACAGCGGGCGACTGAGCGCGGCGGCGGGGCGGAAGGCGCCCATCATCGCCAGTATCTCCCCCCAGAACCCGGCCAGGCCGGGCAGCCCGAGGCTGGCGATCGCCGCGAAGGCCAGCAGGCCGCCCAGCGCCGGCGCCTTGGTGGCCAGGCCGCCGCCGAGGGCGTCCAGGTCCGCCGTCCCGTACCGATCTTTGATCATCCCGGCCAGGAAGAACAGGAGGCCGGTGATCACCCCGTGCGCCAGGTTGGCGAACAGCGCGGCGTTGATCCCCACCGGTGTGAGGCTGGCGATTCCCAGAAGTACGAAACCCATGTGTCCCACGCTGGAGTAAGCCACCAGCCGTTTCAGGTCCCGCTGGGCCAGGCAGCAGAGCCCGCCGTAACAGATCCCGATCACCGCCAGCACGCCCAGCACGGGCGCGAGTGCCCGGGCGCCCTCGGGAAGGATCGGCAGCCCGATCCGGATCAGGCCGTAGGTGCCCATCTTGAGCAGGACGCCGGCGAGCAGCACCGACCCGACGGTCGGCGCCTCGGTGTGCGCGTCCGGCAACCAGGTGTGCAGCGGCCACATCGGTGCCTTGACGCCGAAGCCCAGGAACAGCGCGAGGAAGCACAGCACCTGCGTGCGGTGGCCGATACCGGTACCCCCGGCCGCGGCCAGGGCCGCCATGTCCAGGGTGCCGGTCGCCGCATAGATCCCGAGCAGCCCGAGCAGCATCACCGCCGACCCGAGCAGGGTATAGAGGATGAACTTGGCGCTGGCGTAGCGCCGGGCGCCACCGCCCCAGGTGCCGATCAGGAAGTACATCGGGATCAGCACGACCTCGAAGAACACGAAGAACAGCAGCAGGTCGAGGGCCAGGAACGTGCCCACCATGCCGACCTCGCTCGCCAGCAGCAGGGCGGTGAACGCGCGCGGTCGCCCCGGTTCGGGGAGCACGTGCAGCGTGTAGATCGCGCAGAGGAAGCTCAACAACGCGGTCAGGACCACCAGCGGCAAGCTGATCCCGTCGACGCCGAGATGGAACCGGGCGCCGAGCACCGGGATCCAGCCGACGTCGGTGGTCTCCTGCACGCCGGACGCGGACAGGTCGTAGGAACCCACCAACGTGACGGAGAGCACCAGCACCGCGCCGGTGAACGCGACGCCGAGCGCACGGGCCAGCCGTTCCGGGGCCAGCCCCGCCACCATGCTGCCGGCCAGCGGGACGGCGATCAGCAGCCAGGTCATGCCAGCACCGCAACCGCTACCGCCAGCGCCACGACGCCGGCGACCAGCCCGGTGGCGTAGAGCTGGACGTTGCCGTTCTGCGCCAATCGCAAGCCGCCGCCGAGGGTTCTGGCGGCCCGGCCGGAGCCGTCGACCGCGCCGTCCACGGCCACGCCGTCGAACCGCAACACCATGCGGGCGAGGCGGGGCAGCGGGCGGACCAGGACGGCGTCGTACAGCTCGTCGAGGAAGAAGGCGTGCTCCAGCGCCCGCCGGGACGTGCCGGCGAGCAGCCGGATCGGGTCGCGGGTGGGATCCCGGCGCCACGACGCCACGACCGCCGCGACACCGAGCAGGGCCAGGCCCGTGCCGAGCAGCGCCGTACCGAGTTCCGGGCTGACCGAGTGGGCCGCGACGGCGGGCCGGGTCTGCGCCAGCCGGGCGTAGCCGAGCGCCCCGACCTCGCTCGGGCCCGGAACCCCGAGGTAGTCCGCCAGCCCCGGCCCGGCGAACCCGAGCACGGTGGCCGGGACCGCCAGCAGCAGCAGCGGAACCCGCATCACCGCCGGCGGGTCGGACACCGCCGCGATCCCGGGGGGACCGAAGAACGTACGCAACCAGAGCCGGGTCACGTAGCCGGCGGTGAGCAGAACGGTGAGCAGGCCCGCGCTCAGCACCAGCGTGCCGGTGAAGCCGCCCCGGTCACGGGCGGCGCCGAGGACGGCGTCCTTGGAGAAGAACCCGGCGAAGGGCGGCAGGCCGGCCAGCGCCGCCAGCCCGATCGTGGAGGCGCCGAAGGTGACCGGCATCCGTCGGCGCAGGCCACCCATCTCGCTCATCAGGTTCGTACCGGTCGCCGCGATCACCGCCCCGGCGCAGAGGAACAGCAGCGCCTTGAACGCGGCGTGGGTCAGCAGGTGGAACAGCCCGGCCGAGTAGCCGCCCACGGCCAGCCCGCCGACCATGTACGCCAGCTGACTGACGGTGGAGTACGCCAGCACCCTCTTGAGGTCGTCCTGGGCGAGCGCGGCCAGCGCGCCGAGCAGCATGGTGACCGCGGCGACGACGGCCAGCACGTCGAGGGTGACCGGGCTGGCGAGGAACAGCGGAAACAGCCGGGCGATCAGGTACACCCCGGCGGCCACCATGGTGGCTGCGTGGATCAGCGCGGAGATCGGGGTCGGCCCGGCCATCGCGTCGGGCAACCAGGTATGCAACGGGAACTGGGCGCTCTTGCCCACGACGCCGCAGGTCAGCAGCAGGGTGGCGACCACCACCGTGTGATGGCTCAGCGGGGCGCTCAGCACGTCGGCGATCCGGAATGACCGGGCCGAGACCCCGAGGGTGAAGATGCCGAAGAGGAAGCCGACGTCGCCGATCCGGGTGGTGATGAACGCCTTGATTGCGGCCGCGCCGGCGGTCGGTTGCTCGCGGTAGTGCCCGATCAACAGGTACGAGCAGAGTCCCATCACCTCCCAGCCCACCAGCAGCACCAGCAGGTCAGCGGCCAGGACGACCGCCAGCATGGCCGCGGTGAACAGCGAGACCTGCGCAGCGTAGGGACCGTATCGGGGGTCGCCGCGCAGGTAGCCGGTCGAGTACACCTGAACAAGCAGCGCGACGACGCAGACCATCACCGTAGTGGCCGCGGCCAGCGGATCGACCCGGGTGCCGACCGCCACCTGTAGCCCACCGCCGATCGGGCTCAGGGTGGCGACGTGTTCGGTCAACGATCCGGTGGGGGTGGACAGCGCCAAGACGGCAGCCAGCACTGTGGCCGCCCCGGTGCCCCCGATGGCGACCGCCGCCGGGCCGCCGGGAACCCGCCGGGGGAGGAGACCGAGGACGGCGGCCAGCAGCGGCAACGCCGGGATTCCCCCGGCGACCAGCGCCGTGCTCACCGCGCGCCAACTGGAGCCGCGGACGGCTCCGGCGGGTCGGCGTCGGCCAGGCTACGGACCTCGTCGACCGCGACCGTGCCGCGGGTGCGGAACAGCAGCAGCACGATGGCCAGGCCGAGGCCCACCTCGGCGGCCGCGACGACGATGACGAACAGCGCGAAGACCTGGCCGGCGACCTCGCGCAGCGCGGCGGAGAACGCGACGAAGTTGAGGTTGGCCGCGTTGAGCATCAACTCGACAGCCATCAGCACCGCCACCGCGTTGCGCCGGGCCAGCAGGCCGTAGACGCCGAGTGCGAACAGCAACGCGGACAGCACCAGCGGCAGGATCAGGTGCATCAGCGCGCGCCGATCTCCGGCCGGGACAGCACGATAGCGCCGACCAGCGCGGCCAGCAGCAGCACCGAGGCGAGTTCGAACGGCAGCACGTAGGACCGGAAGATCGCGTTGCCCACCGCCCGGCCGCCGCCGCTGCCGGCGACCCGATCCAGGTCGACGTAGGCGCTCCGGAACGCCTGGATCAGCAGGGTGACCAGCGTGGCCGCGACCGCCACCGCCACCGCCGCGGCGGCCGGGCGGTTGGCCGAGTCGAGATCCTGGGCCGGGCCGATGGGCGCCCGGGTGAGCATCGCGGCGAACAGCAGCAGCACGACGATCGCACCGACGTAGATCAGGACCTGGACCCAGGCCACGAACTCGGCGGTCAGCAGGAGATAGCACCCGGCCAGCCCGCCGAAGCACACCACCAGCCACAGCGCCGCGTGGATCACGTTGCGGGCGGTGACCACGAGCAGCCCGGCGCCCAACACGAGCACTCCCAGGGCGGTGAAGACCACGTCGGCCGCCGTCACGCCGGGTCGCCCTCGACGCTCTCGTCGCCTTGCGCCGGCGCCGGCCGGGTCGGGCGCTCGCGCACCGGCCGGGCCGGAGCCTCCCCCGCCGCTCGGGTCGGGCGCTCCCCCGCCGGGCGGGCCGGGCGGGCCAGCGCCTTCTCCGCTGCCCCCACCTCCTTGGCGACTTCCGCTCCGGGGTCGAGCGCCGGAGGCTCCGGTACGGTCCACATCCAGTCCCGCAGCCGGTCCCGCTCGTGCGTCAGATCAAGAATGTCGGTGTCGGCGTAGGCGAACTCCGGGGTCCAGAACAGCGCGTCGAACGGGCAGACCTCGATGCAGATCCCGCAGTACATGCAGAGCGAGAAGTCGATGGCGAAGCGGTCCAGCACGTTGCGCACCCGGGCCCGCCCGCCCTCCGGCGCGGGCAGGGTCTCCTTGTGCGAGTCGATGTAGATGCACCAGTCCGGGCACTCCCGGGCGCAGAGCATGCAGACCGTGCAGTTCTCCTCGAACAGCGCGATGACCCCGCGGCTGCGGGGCGGCAGTTCCGGCTCCACGTCGGGGTACTCCGCGGTGACCGACCGCCGGGTCAGCGCCCGCAGCGTCACGCCCAGCCCGGCAGCCAGCCCCTTGCCCGGTACGCCGGTCACGCTCGGATCACCTCGACCACCCCGGTGAGCATCAACTGGGCCAGCGCCAGCGGCACCAGCACCGTCCAGGCGAGGCGCTGCAGTTGGTCGGCCCGTAGCCGCGGGTAGCTGACCCGCAGCCAGATCACCACGAAACCCAACGCCATGACCTTGGTCAGGGTCCAGAGCCAGCCGAGCTGCACGTCGAGGAACGGCCCGCGCCACCCGCCGAGGAACAGCACGGTGGTCAGCGCGGCGAGGACCACGATGCCGGCGTACTCGGCGAGCAGGAAAAAGGCGAACCGCAGCCCGGAGTACTCGGTGTACGGGCCGAAGACGATCTCCGAGTCGGCGACCGGCATGTCGAACGGCGGCCGGCGCAGCTCCGCCAGCCCGGCGGTGAAGAACACAAACGCCGCCACCCCCTGGTATGGCAGCCACCACCACTGCCAGGCGGCGGCGATCCCGGGCAGCGACAAGGTGCCGGCCGCCATCGCGGCCGACGCCGCGGCCAGCACCAACGGCAGCTCGTAGGCCATCAGCTGGGCACCGGCTCGCAGGCCGCCGAGCAGGGCGTACTTGTTGGCGCTCGCCCAGCCGGCCATCAGCGGCCCGAGCACCGCAATGCTGATCGCGGCCAGCGCGTAGAACAGGCCCACGTCGAGCGGCTGGGCCACCTGGTCGCCCGGCCCGATCGGGATCACCACGAGCACCAGCAGGTACGGCAGCAGCGCGACTACCGGGGCGAGGGCGAAGACCGCCCGGTCGGCCGCCGCCGGGGTGATCTGCTCCTTCTGGGCGAACTTCACCCCGTCGGCGATCAGCTGAGCCCAGCCGTGGAACCCGCCGGCGTACATCGGCCCGACCCGGGACTGCATGTGCGCCATGGCCTTGTGTTCCAGCTGTCCGACCAGCAGCGGCAGGGTGAGGAACGCCGCCAGGCAGCCGGCGAGTTTCAGCGCGACCGCGAGCCAGAGAGGAATCATCGCCAGTCCCCGCCCCAGTCGTCGGGGTCCGGCACCCCCGGTGGCGCCATCTTCCGGCGGGTCGGCACGCCGTCATGGTCAGACTCCCCCGGCTCCTTGGCACCGGGCCACGATTTCGCCACCCGCGAGGCCAGCACGAACTCCTTGCGCAGCGGGTGGCCCTCGAAGCCGTCCGGCAGCAGCAGGGGGATCAGCAGGGGGTGGCCGTCGAAGATGATCCCGAACATCTCGAAGGTCTCCCGCTCGTGCCAGTTGGCCCCCCGGAAGATCCCGGTCAGGCTGGCGAGCCTCGGTTCTCCGCGCGGCACGCGGGTCCGCAGCAGCAGTCCGCGCCGCTCGGGGACGGACCACAGGTGGCTGATGACGGCGAGGCCGGCCTCGGTGTCGTCGTAGGCGGAGAGCCAGTCGAAGAACGTCAGCCCGGCGGCGTCCCGGGCCTGCTGGTGTGCCGCCACCCAGTCCGCTGCGGGCACGTCCAGGGTGGCCACGCCGAAGGCCTCCTCGACTGGGCCCAACTCCTCAGGCGTCATCGGCCGGCCTCACCAGCGGCTGCTGCAGCGCCGCCGCCGGCACCGACCGGATCGGGCGGGCACCGGTGTGGGCGTAGCGGCTGCCGAGCGACTCGCGGGCGATCTTGGCCTGCAGGGTCAGGATGCCGTGCAGCAGCGCCTCCGGCCGGGGCGGGCAGCCCGGCACGTAGACGTCCACCGGGATGATCTGGTCCACGCCCTTGGTGACGCAGTAGGAGTCCCAGTACGGCCCGCCGCAGTTCGAGCAGGCACCGAAGCTGATCACGTACTTGGGTTCGGGCATCTGCTCGTACAGCCGCCGCACCGCGGGAGCCATCTTGTCGGTCACCGTGCCGGAGACCACCATCAGGTCGGCCTGCCGGGGTCCGGGTGCGAACGGGATGACGCCGAGGCGGATGAAGTCGTGGCGGGACATCGAAGTGGCGATGAACTCGATCGCACAGCACGCCAGCCCGAAGTTGAACACCCACAAGCTGTAACGGCGGCCCCAGTTGAGGATGAACTTCACCGGCGCCGGTACCGCCGCTCCGAGCGCTCCGATGCCCTGCGCTCCGGCGACCGGGCCGGACAGCAACGGCAGCGGCGGCCTGGCCCCGCCGGCTGACGGGCGAGCAGTCACCTCAGGTCCAGTCCAGGACCCGGCGCCGCCAGGCGTAGAGCAACCCCAGGGCCAGGAAGCCCAGGAAGATACCCATCTCGACCAACGGCGCCACGCCGAACCGCGGTTCGGCGAAGACGGTCGCCCACGGGAACAGGAACACCGCGTCCACGGCGAAGATGACGTAGAGGAACGCGTAGACGTAGTACCGGATCTGGCTCTGTGCCCAGCCGTCCCCGACGGGGTCGACACCGCACTCGTAGGTCAGGTCCTTCTGCGTGCTGTGCCGGTAGGGCGCAAGCAAGCGGGCGCCGCCGAAGGCGACCGAGACGAAGGCGACCCCGACGGCGAGCAGCAGCCCGACCACGAGGTAGCCGCCGAAGTACCCGCGCACGCGCCGATGGTAAGGCCTGGCCTCCGCTGGCGTCGCCGCCGTGCCACCCGCCGACGCCGCGTCGCCGCCGGATTTCGACCACATGTGGCACCGCTCCCGGTCGAAAGTGGCTATCACCCGGCGGAACGGGCATGATCTGTCGTTACGCACCCACTCCGACCGGAAACTGGTAGGCAGATGGCACCTATTCGGGTTTTCCTGCTCGACGACCACGAACTGGTACGTCGAGGGCTGCGGGATCTCCTCGAGGAGGCCGGGGACATCGAGGTCGTCGGCGAGGCCGGACTGGTCCACGACGCGATGGTCCGGATCGGCGCACTCCAACCGGACGTCGCCATCCTGGACGGTCGGCTGCCCGACGGCAGTGGCATCGACGTCTGCCGCGACGTTCGCTCCAGGCAGCCCGAGACCGCGTGCCTGATCCTTACCTCCTACGACGACGACCAGGCACTTTTCGCGGCGATCATGGGTGGGGCCGCCGGGTACGTGCTCAAGCAGATCAAGGGCCATGACCTGGTAGACGCCGTCCGCCGGGTGGCCGCCGGGCAGTCCCTGCTCGATCCCGCAGTGACCCAGCGTGTGCTGTCCCGGCTGCGCGAGGGCCCCAAGGAGGACCCGCGATTGTCCTCGCTCACCGAGCAGGAGCGGCGCATTCTGGGTCTGGTCGCCGAGGGCCTGACCAACCGTCAGATCGCCTCCCGGATGCACCTGGCGGAAAAGACGGTCAAGAACTACGTGTCCAGCCTGCTGTCCAAGCTCGGCCTGGAGAGCCGCACCCAGGCCGCGGTCTTCGCCACCAAGCTGCACGAGCGCTGACGGCGCCGGGGCACGGTCCGGCTAGGCGCTGCGGGCGAGTGGCACCGTCCAGGCCACGGTCGTCCCGCGCGCATTGAGACCGGACGTCGTCCCGATCGAGCCGGCCAGGGTCTCCGCGCGCTGGCGGATGTTGCCGAGCCCACTGCGCCGGCGGGTGCTGCCCATGCCCACACCGTCGTCGGCCACGATCACGGTGAGCAGGCCGGCCTCGGCCCGGACCACGATCTCGGTCGCGCTGGCCTCGGCGTGGCGGGCGACGTTGGCCAGCAGTTCCCGCAGCACCGCGAGCAGGTGACCCTGCACCGGCGCCGGCACGCCTTCGTCGAGCGGCCCCTCGAGCCGGACGTGCGGTTCGAAGCCGAGCGCCGTGCGACTTTGCGAAACCACCTCGAGGACCCGGGCCCGCAGGCCAATGTCGAGCGGATCGGACTGCTGAAGGGAGAAGATCGTCCGCCGGATTTCGCGGATTGTCTCGTCCAGGTCGTTCACCGCGCTGTCCAGCCGGGCCTCCGCCCCCGGATCGTTGAGGTAGCGCCCTAGTCCCTGCAAAGACAGGCCGGTGGCGAACAGCCGCTGGATGACCAGGTCGTGCAGGTCCCTGGCGATCCGGTCCCGGTCCTCGTACACCGCGAGGCGGCCGAGGTCGCGCTGGGCGCGCTGGGCGTCCTCGTACTGCCGGGCTATCTCGATCGCCACGCCGGCGGCGGCGGCGAGCGCCAGCACGATGTCCTCGTCGGCGTCGGTGAACTCCTCGCCCCCCGCCTTCTCCGCCAGGTACAGATTGCCGAAGACCACCCCACGAACCAGGATGGGCACGCCGAGAAAAGTACGCATCGGCGGGTGGCCCGGCGGAAAGCCGTGCGCCGCGGGATGCGCGGTGACATCGGCGAGTCGCAGCGGCTTCGGCTCGTCGAGCAGCAGGCCGAGGATCCCGCGGGCGTGCGGGTACTCCCCCATGCCGGCGATGGTCTCCTCGTTCACTCCGACCGCGACGAAGTTCGACAAGTGCCGACGGTCGGCCCCGACGACCCCGAGGGCCGCGTACCGGGCGCCGGCCAAGATGCGGGCAGCGTCGGCGATGCGGCGAAGCGTGACGTCGGAGTGCAGATGACTGGCCACGGCAACCACGGCCTGCAACAGCCCGGGAAGCCGCTGATGCGCGGGCAGCAATTCGCCGCCGCGCTCGAGCAGTTCCTGAAGCAGCTCCTCAAGTCGGGCAGAATCTTGCGCCGGCATGGACTGCGCCGGCGACGGTAAGGTCATGGCCTACTACGCCCCAGCCTTGAACGTCGAGGACGCCGGGGCCATGGACGTCGATGTCGGGCCATAAGATCGCAAGTGTAGAACGGCCCCTCGTGATGGTGTCGACTGGTCCACCGTTGGCGGACAAAAGCCCCTACCGACGACGTGACGGACCCCTTCGCGATGGCGGTGGCCTGGGGTACCCGCGATACCAGATGATCGCCGGGTCGGCGGAGCCCGCAGGCTCAGTGCTCGACCAGTACGACGCCGAGCAGCAGGGCGAGGAGGGCGGACAGGCCGGCGAGACTGCCCCAGACCGCCACGCCGATTCGACTCCGGGCCCGGGTGTGCAGGTACGCGGCCACCCCGGACAGGGCCACCACCGCGAGCTTGATGTTGAGTGTGGTGGCGTACCGGCCGGTGTTGTCCTTCGCCTCGGCGGCCATGTTCCAGCCGCCCGTGACCAGCAGCACGCCGAAGGCCGGCCAGGCGATCCGGTTGTACCGGGCAGCCACCGCCCTGGGCACGTCCGCACCGGCGGCCCGCAGCGCCGGTAACAACCCGACGAAGACGATCTGGCCACCGACCCACACCGTCGCGGCCGTGATGTGCAAAAAGAGCCGGAGACCGGCTAACGTGAAGGGCAGCATCGAGCCAGTGGATCAGACCGCCCTGGATCGCCTTGTCCCGGGTCGAAGCCGGCGGAATTATAGGCCGGGCCGGTCCTACGCCGCGCAAGGCCCTAAGTCCCTAGCTAAATCGGTTCGCCACCCAGCAGGCTTGGGCAAGTGACGTCTGCCCCGTGGATGGATGAACTCGACCCGCGGGAGTGTGCCGATTTGCTGCGCACCAGCCGGGTTGGTCGGGTCATTCTGACCGACCGCGCGCTGCCGGTGGCCATGCCGGTCAACTACGCGGTGGACGGGGACAGCATTGTGTTCCGCACCGGTAGCAGCGGTGCGCTCAACGCGGCGGCCGCCGGGGCGGTGGTCGCCTTCGAGGTCGACGATCTCGACCCGGTGCGCCGCGTCGGCTGGAGCGTGCTGGTCACCGGCGTGATACGGGCGATCACCGGGGTCTCCGACCTGCTCCGCGCCGAGCAGTTGCGGCTGGACTCCTGGGGTGCCGCCGGTCCGGACAGCCGTTTTGTCCGGATCCCGTTCGCCATGCTCACCGGCCGGCGGCTCCGGGCCGAGGCCGCCTGACCACGGTCAGTCCGCCGGGTCGATCACCGACTCGACCGGGCGCCGTCCGGTACCGGTCACTGACGCGTCGGCCGGGTGCCCCATCCGCAGCACCATCTGGGGATGGCCGAGCAGCCGCAGCTCCCGCCCCCACATGGTTCGGGTAGCCGGCATGTCGAGCACTTGGCCCAGCGGCGAAGCCTGGATGTCCTCGCTGGCCGCGCGGAGCAACACCCAGCCCATCGCCCGGCCGGCTGCGAGCCACGCCGCCCGGTCGTCGCGGTCCGTGACGAGGACCACCACGAGTGGTCGCTCCACCGGGTCGTCCTCGGATCCACCGCGGGTTTCGGCCGGCTCGCCGCCGAAATTGCGCATCGCCAGGGAGGTCCGCGGGCCGGCCGCCGAGACGGCCGAATCGGGTACGCCGTCCTCGGCGTCGGCGCCGGTGCGCCGCCAGCGCTGCAGTTCCTCGCGGTAGGCCGGGTCGGCGGTTTCGATCTGGTCGGCCCGATCGAGCAGCACGCTGGCCACGACCAGGTCATCGGGCCTGGTCAAGGCGTGCAGCCTCACCCCCAGCCCGGATACCCCTCTGGAGAGCGCAGCGACCAGTTCGTCGGGTACCGGCGTGGCGTCGAAGGCGCCGCGGTGGGTGTGCCGGCGCGGCATCGCCTCGACCATCGCCTGCTCTTCGGCGGTCGGCGCTCGCTCGGTCCCGAAGGTCATCCGGGCCAAGTGGTCGAGGTCCCCGGGGTCCGGCAGCAGCGTGACGCTGACCGCGGCACCGGCGGCGCGGCCGGCCAGCACGGCGTGTTCCAGCGCCACCCCGCAACTCAGCACGCGCTGACGGCCGGTCGGGTCAACGACGGCCACCGCGCGGGACGGGTCGGCGAAGAGGTCCAGCTGGTCGGTGCCGATCCGGAACCGCCACGGCTGGGTGTTGTGGATCGACGGCGCGGCGGTCGCCCGGCGGACGATGTCGCGGAGCTGCTCGGAATCCATCAGAGCCTCCCTGCCGTTGACGCGGACGGTCCCCTGGCTGGTGAGCATGCGGCGGGTCGGCCACCGCGAACCGCTGGCGGCGTCGGCTGGGCGCAGGCCTGGCCAGCCCGCCAATGGTTCCTCACGCGACAGTAGACCTGACGGTCGGTTTGCCTAAACCCGGCGTCGCTGCTGGTTGCCGGCGCGCGGGCGACATACGATGGCAGGGCACTCTCGGAAGGGCATGCGTACCTTGACCCAGTTGGTCGGACCTCCGACGCGCTTCAAACCGGTCGAGCAGCGGGACCGGGTCGTCATCCGCTTCGCCGGCGACTCCGGTGACGGCATGCAGCTCACCGGTGACCGCTTCACCGCCGAAACCGCCGCCTTCGGCAACGACCTGTCCACCCTGCCGGACTTCCCGGCGGAGATCCGGGCCCCGGCCGGCACCCTGCCGGGGGTCTCGGCGTTCCAGCTCCAGTTCTCCGACCACGAGATCCTCACCCCCGGCGACGCCTCCGACGTCCTGGTCGCCATGAACCCGGCCGCGCTCAAGGCCAACCTGGGCGACCTGCGCTCCGGCGGCGACCTGATCGTGAACACCGACGAGTTCACCAAGCGCAACCTCGCCCGGGTGGGCTACGCGGCGAACCCCCTCGAGGACGGTTCGCTCGACCGCTGGCGGGTGCACGCCGTGGCGCTGACCTCGATGACCGTCGAGGCGCTCGCCGACAGCGGGCTGGCCCGCAAGGAGGCCGAGCGGGCCAAGAACATGTTCGCGCTCGGTCTGCTGTCCTGGCTCTACAACCGCCCGACCGAGGGCACGCTGGCCTTTCTGGAGCGGAAGTTCGCCAAGCAGCCGGAGATCGCCAAGGCCAACGTCAAGGCGTTCCAGGCCGGCTGGTCCTACGGCGAGACCACCGAGTCGTTCTCGGTGTCCTACCAGATCTCCCCGGCGGCCATGCCGGCCGGGCGGTACCGGCAGATCTCCGGGAACCTGGCCCTGGCGTACGGGCTGATCGCCGCGTCGGCGCGGTCCGGGCTGCCGCTGTTCCTCGGCGCGTACCCGATCACCCCGGCCTCCGACGTGCTGCACGAACTCAGCAAGCACAAGCGCTTCGGGGTACGGGCGTTCCAGGCCGAAGACGAGATCGCCGCGATCGGTGCGGCGCTGGGGGCCGCTTTCGGCGGCTCACTCGCGGTGACCACCACCTCCGGGCCCGGGGTGGCCCTCAAGACCGAGACCGTCGGGCTCGCGGTGTCCCTGGAACTGCCGCTGGTGATCTGCGACATCCAGCGTGGCGGGCCGTCCACCGGGCTGCCGACCAAGACCGAGCAGGCTGACCTGCTGCAGGCGATGTACGGCCGCAACGGCGAGGCACCGGTACCGATCGTGGCCCCGCGGTCCCCGTCGGACTGCTTCGACGCCGCGCTGGAGGCCTGCCGGATCGCGCTGACCTACCGCACGCCGGTCTTCCTGCTCTCCGACGGATACCTGGCCAACGGCGCGGAGCCGTGGCGCATCCCGGACGTCGGCGGGCTGCCCGACCTGCACGTACCGTTCGCCACCGCGCCGGCGGGCGGCGGCGACTTCCTGCCCTACGAGCGCGATCCGGTGACGCTGGCGCGGCCGTGGGCGGTGCCCGGTACGCCCGGTCTGGAACACCGGATCGGCGGCCTGGAGAAAGCCGACCGGACCGGGGCGATCAGCTACGACCCGGCGAACCACGACACCATGGTCCGGCTGCGCCAGGCCAAGGTGGACGGCATCGCCACGTCGATCCCGCCGCTAAACGTGGAGGATCCCTCCGGCGACGCCCGGGTCCTGGTGCTCGGGTGGGGCTCGACGTACGGGCCGATCGGCGCAGCCTGCCGGCTGGTGCGGGAGGCCGGCGGGCAGGTCGCCCAGGCCCATCTGAGGTACCTCAACCCGTTCCCGGCGAACACCGGCCAGGTTTTGGCGCGGTATGACCGGGTGCTGCTGCCGGAGATGAACCTCGGGCAGCTCGCCACCCTGATCCGGGCCAGGTACCTGGTGGACGTGGTTTCCTACAATCGGGTCCGCGGCATGCCGTTCTCCTCTGCCGAGCTGGCCGGGGTCCTGACGGATGTGATCGCCAGTGTCTGAGACCGTGCCGCTGCCCGCCACCCCGGCCGGCGGTCTGGACCTGGTGCCGACCACCGAGGTCAAGCAGAGCGCCAAGGACTTCAAGACCGACCAGGAGGTGCGGTGGTGCCCCGGGTGCGGGGACTACGCGATCTTGGCCGCCGTGCAGGGCTTCTTCCCCGAGCTGGGGCTGCGCCGGGAGAACGTCGTCTTCGTCTCCGGCATCGGCTGCTCCTCGCGCTTCCCGTACTACATGAACACCTACGGGATGCACTCCATCCACGGTCGGGCGCCGGCGATCGCCACCGGCCTGGCCGCCTCCCGGCCCGACCTGTCGGTCTGGGTGATCACCGGTGACGGGGACGGGCTGTCCATCGGCGGCAACCACCTGATCCACGCGCTGCGGCGCAACATCAACCTGAAGATCCTGCTGTTCAACAACCGGATCTACGGGCTGACCAAGGGCCAGTACTCCCCCACCTCGGAACGAGGGAAGATCACCAAGTCGACGCCGGTGGGGTCCCTGGACCACCCGTTCAACCCGATCTCGCTCGCGCTCGGTGCCGAGGCGAGCTTCGTGGCCCGGACGCTGGACTCCGACCGCAAGCACCTCACGTCGGTGTTGCGGGCGGCCGCCGCGCACCGCGGTACCTCGTTCGTGGAGATCTATCAGAACTGCAACATCTTCAACGACGGCACCTTCGACGTACTGAAGGACGCCGACAGCCGGGACGCCGCCCTGCTCCGGCTGGAGGCGGGTTCGCGGATGGTGTTCGGGGACGGCTCGGCGGTACGCCGCTCGGCCACCGGCGGGGTGGAGGTGTGCGCCGATGACGATCCGGCGGTGCTGGTCCACGACCCGGCGGTGGTCGATCCGAGTACGCCGTTCGCGCTGTCCCGGCTGACCGAACCGACGCCGATCGGGGTGTTCCGGTCGGTGAGCCGGGCGACCTACGACGACCTCATGCAGCACCAGCTGGACCTCGCCGCGGCCACCCAGGGCAAGGCCGACCTGGCCGACCTGCTGCACGCCGGGGATACCTGGCAGGTCGGCTGACAGCCGCCGGCGGGGCCAGGAGCACGAGCGGTGGCCAACTACGAACGACTCGGCACCGAAACTGTCGCCACCTTCAAGCACCGCGACTTCACCTACCTGCGCCTCAACATCGGCCAGCACTGAGCATCGTTCCCGGGTGACAACGCCCCGGCAACCCGACTCTGACCAAGCAGTGATCGGCACTGTCGATGATCGACTTTGGCCGCCATCACACCTCGTGTGGAGTCGCCGCTGACACCGACAACGTGGGGCGCTTGACCGCCGCGAGCTGATGCACCTGATAGCCCGACATCCAGCTGTCGTCCTCAACGGCCCGCAGAGGATCGACCAGCGGGACCGCCGACGAATTTTCGGCGGTACCGCGTGGGACGATCCAGTGGACCTCTTGGCCGGTCACAGACGCGATCAGGTCGTACTCATGGTCGTAGTGAAGCACGGTCACCCGGCGCCGCTCGGCGGTGGCGGCGATCAACAGAATCTGGCAGCGCTGCGCCGCGGTGTTCACTGCGTGTAGCGAGCGCAGCTTGCTGGTTGGGGCCAGCTCGCGACGACTTCGAGGATTTCGTCGATGTCCGTCGCGGCGTGCAGGAACGGTGGGCGGTGCCGTCCACACTGTTCTGGTATATCTCCGGTGAGTACTACCTTGGCACGCTCGTGATCCGGCTGACCTTTGCGGCGAGCTCGCTGACGAGGAGGGCGGGCACATCGGCTACCACGTCGTCGCGCCTTGGCGAGGCCACGGACACGCCACCCGCATGCTCGCTGCCGGACTTGACGGATGCCGATCGCTCAGTTCCGCCCGCCCCGCGCCCGCGGCTCACCCTCGCCTGCGTCCTGATCAACCTTCCTCGCCTGGTACAGAAGGAGTCCTGAGACCCAGTCTAAGATCGTCGACTGTCGCCGTGGGTGCCGCCCACGCGAGCTGTCCTGGCCCCCGGCCTACGGCGTGACGGGAGACTCTGATGGGCTCGTTCGACGTGCTGTTGGACGACGAGCGCACCCAGCTCGAAACGTTCGTGGAGGAGTACCGGAGCACCCTCGAGGCGGCCCTCGACTGCCTCACCGAGGAACAAGCCCGCCGACGGCTCGTCTCGTCGGCGACGACATTGCTCGGGCTGCTCAAGCACGTCACGTGGATGCAGCGGGTGTGGTTCGAGGAGTGCGTCGGCGGTACGTCCCGCCGGAAGCTGGGCCTGGTGCAGACCCCGGACGAGTCCTTCCGGCTCGCCGACGACGACACCGTCGCCTCCGTCACGGCAGCCCACCGGAAGGCCTGCGCGACAGCCCGGGCGGCGGTCGCCGACCTGCCGCTGGACGCCGTCGTGACCGGCCACCGAGCCGGGCCACGCACGCTGCGGTGGGTCTACATGCAGGTCCTGCGCGAGCTAGCTCACCACTGCGGGCACGCCGACATCCTGCGCGAGCAGGTACAAGCCGGCTGAGCGCCGGGCGTCGGAGCCGCGGCGCGGTACCGGCTTGGCAAGCATTGCGAAACGAGGGAGAGCCGGGTCGCCGACGCTCCGATCGAATTCGCCGATGTGTGCGTCCCGCATGACGTACCTGTCCGCGACATCATCACCGGGCGGGGCATCTGGGGCAGTTCCACGCCGAGTTGCGCCGAGCGCAGGGGGCGGTCATCGTGCCCCGCAGCGGGTTCGGCGTGCGAGGCGGTGCCGGCAGGTCAGTGAACCCGAAAGTGATCGCCGGCAACCCTTGCGGTGGGCTCCGTTCGTCCACCGTCCAGCCGGGCATTGGCGTCGGGGTTGAATGACGGGTGTGTACCGCGAGTTGCGCGCACCGAAGGGCCTATCGCACCTGGCGTGCGGCTGGGTCGCCGATGATGCAGGGGCGGGCGTGCTCCCCGATGCCTGCGTGGACGTGGTCCTCAGAGCCGGCTTGCTGGTCGTGGCCGGGCCCGCGACGGCGGCGGTGGAGGTGGCTCCTACGCCGGGCCAGCACGCCTGCGGCGTCCGCTTTCGGGTAGCTGCCGCCGGGGCGGCGCTCGGGGTGCCCGCCGATGCGTTGCGCGACCTGACCGTGCCGCTGGTGGATCTCTGGGGCGTCGAGGGGCGAGCACTGAGCCAGAGCGTGGCCAAGGTGCCCACCGCCACGGCGGCGCTCGCTGTGCTGGCCCGCGGCCTGAGGCGGCCGCGCGGTTCGCTGGACCCTCTCGCGCGGCGGGCGGCACTGCTCGCGACCAACCGGCCGTTCCACGAGGTCAGTCGGGAGTTGGGCGTCAGTGAGCGGCAGCTACGCCGCCGCGTCGAGCGGGCGGTCGGTTACGGCCCGCGGATGCTGGCCCGAGTGGTGCGGCTGCAGCGCTTCCTGCAGGGCGTCGAGCGCGACCCCGTTGCTGGACTCGCGCGCCTGGCCGCCGATGCTGGGTACGCCGACCAAGCGCACCTGGGTCGTGAGTGTCGCCGCCTGAGCGGCCGGACCCCGTCGGCGTTGCTGACCGCGGGCGCTGCGGCGGCCGGCGAGCGAACGTCCGAAGCGTTCAAGCCTGGCGCGCCTGGACCCGTGATGATGGCCTGATGATCGACCTCGACGCTGCCCGCGCGTTCGTGCATGGTCATGCACGCCTGATCGACCGTCGCCGCTTCCAGCACGCCTTTGACGGCGCGCCCGCTGAGCTGGTTCTGGCCGCCGTGTCCGCCTACCGCAACCCCGATGGAGGCATCGGGGCGCTGGAACCCGACCTGCGTACACCGGCCAGCCAACCCATTCCCACCCGGTACGCGTTGGCGATCCTGGCCAGGTTGCCGCCATCCGAGGACCGGGCGGCGCTGGCGCTCGGCGCACTGGACTGGCTGGCGACGGTCTCCAACGACGATGGCGGCGTGCCGTTCATCCTCGCGTCGGCCGCCGAGCAGCCAGCCGCCTTCTGGCTGCAGCCCTCCCCGAAGTCCTCGCTCCTGGCGACCGCGCAGCTCGCCGCTGCGGTGGCCCGACTCGAGCTCGACCACCCCTGGCTAGCCGATGCGGCCGCCTACTGCTGGGCGCATCTACTCGGCGTCCTCCCTAGCGAGGCATACACGTTCAAGTACGTCCTCGACTTTCTCGACGCCACACCCGAACGTCTCCGGGCCTCCGAAGCGATCGCGCATCTGGCCACGCTGATGCCCTCCGGCGGAAACATTGTCGTCACTGAAGGCATTGAGGGCGAGCAGCTCGACCCGCTGGCCATCGCGCCCTGGCCACACCATGCCGGTGCCGGCCTCTTCGAGCCTGCGATCCTCGCGCAGGCACTCGATGCGCTAGAAGCCGGCCAAGGCCCCGACGGCGGTTGGGACTTCACCTGGGCGAAGTGGAATCCGGCCGCAGCGTGGGAATGGCGCGGCGCAGTGACCATCGACGCATTGCACACGCTGCAGGCCTACGGGCGGATCTGAACCACCGCCTGAACACGTGCCGATAACCGACCCACTAGCGGGCGCCAACGCAAGGGCCGGCGGGCCATGACGCCGACCGACACACCGACAGCAGCCAACCTAATCTCCGGCCGGTCGGGGTCGCCAGGTTTACAGCCGATGATCCGTCCAAGGCCAAGATGTTGAGGTCGTGCATGCCGGGTTGACTGCCGTCGTCGTACTGCTCAACCACCGGGCCCAGCGTCGCCGCGCCAGCGATGCTGCGGCCGGCCCGGATTGCCGCATCCCGCAGGCGATGACAAGCGGGACGGCCTACGAATTTTCGGCGGTACCGCGTGGGACGATCCAGTGGACTTCTTGGCCGGTCACAGACGCGATCAGGTCGTACTCATGGCTCAACGCGACGGCGTCCGACCGATGGCGAGCCCTTGTCCTCGGCGGCGCTGGGTCGACCGGCAATGCGTGGCTGATCGGCGTCATCGCCGGACTGTTCGACGCCGGGCTGGACGTGACCACCGCGGACCTGACCGTCGGGACGTCAGCCGGCTCAACGGCCGCAGCCCAGTTCGCCGGCGCGAGCCCGACCGAGCTTCTCGCTGCTGCCCTCGCCGGTGCGCCGCAGCGGACCGGCCCGGCCGGACCTCCCCGGCGTCAAGGCCCGGCCAAGCCACACAATCCGGGCGCACCGGTGGCGAATCACCTGGCGACGGTCACCGCGATCATCGCTTCCGCCGCGGACCCGGCCGACATGCGCCGCAGGATGGGCGCAGCGGCACTGAAGCTGGACGGCGCGTCGGACGGCTCCTGGCCCACCCGGTGGCGCGCCACCGTCGCCGCGCGACTACCTCGTCCGGACTGGCCGCACCGCACGATGCTCATCACGGCGGTCGATGCCCGCACCGGTGAACCGGTCGTGTTCGATCGGTTCAGCGGCGTCGAGCTGGTCGATGCGGTCGCTGCCAGCTGTTCCAGCAGCCTGCCGTACCGGATCGGCGACAGCCGATACATCGACGGCGGTTACCGGCGCAACGAGAACGCCGACCTGGCCTCCGGTTGCGAACGGGTGCTGGTGCTGTCGCCGTTCGGTGGGAGGACATTGCACCCGTTGGGCTGGCGGATGCACCTCGCAGCCGAGATCGAAGAGCTCCGCGCAGGTGGCAGCAGGGTCCAGACGATCTTCCCGGACAGCGGCTCCGAGCACTTGTTCGGCGGAAACGCGATGGACCTGTCGCTGCGTCCGGCCGCGGCTCGAGCCGGCTACGACCGAGGTGGTGCTCTCGCCGAGCAGCTCAGCGGGTTCTGGCACTGATGCCTGGGTTCGACGGTCGCAGTATCAGCGCAGCGGAGGCCGCGCGGCTGGTGGCGCAGCCGACCTGCCGGCATGGAATCCGCCAGGCTCGAAAGGAAGCACACCAGCGTCCTGCGACAAAGAGTTGGCAGGGTCGGCTGTGCCGGATGCGGATGGATCAGCGGGACACAGTTGATCACACTGACCATCCACGTCGGCAACCGCGAAAGTTCGAGCCCTCGGGAGCATGGCTGCGGCGAGCGGTAGGCGTCTCGACGATGCCGGACGTGGCGCACCGTCACCCGCCGACACTCCTCGTCAATGACGTACAACACGCGCGAGTCGCGCATGACGTGCGCCGAGTAGATGCCTTCGAACGGCGCGCTGAGCGGCTCACCCACTCGCCGAGGGCTGTCGCCGAGCGGGCCGGTGATGAAATGAGACACTCCGATCGCCACATCCAAAGGGAGGGTCTCGGCCAAGGCACGTCGCGCCGACCGGTTCAGCGTAACCTCGTAGGGCTCCGGGCTCACTCTCCGCGCTCAGCGACCAACGATCGGATCGCCTCCCTGCCAACCAGGACCGCCTCCGTGTCAGCGAGCGCCCGCACCGCGTCGCTGTCCGAGAGGACCTCAATCGTCTCGCGAAGACGCGCCAGCTCCGCCGAGGACACCACATCGGCCACGTGCTTGCCGCCGGCGATCACAGCAACCGTCTCGCCCCGGGTAGCCCGGGCAACCGCGTCATCCCACGACGCGGCCTGCTTGCTAGCGGCATGTAGTTCGTCGTCAGTGGCCATCGAGAACGGCCCGGTGGGGGCCACCAGCCATCCCGCCTGTCCGCCACGCAACGTGACAGGGGAGGCCGCGAACTCAACCTTCGTACGACGGTCGCACGCCGCGTTTCGTGAATGCGATCACCCCTGGGCCCGACTGCCGTAACGACACGTTCCGACGGCAATCGAGAGGCTCAGATGTGCGTCGCCATCGAGCACCTACGCGGCATGACAGGGCGTTCAGACCAGAAGGCGCGGTGGCGAAGGTTACGGAAGCGGTCCGTCGCGACAGGAGCGGCGACTGAGCGGGGCGAGTGCGCCCCTCCTTGCGGCAAGTGGCGGGCTGGAGCAATGCGTCCCCCAGTCGGTTCGGGTCAGATGGCGCGGGTTCGGGTGGCGTACCAGCCGGTGGTGACCAGTGCGGCGATGACCAGGAGCAGCATCGCGACATAGGTAAGCTGAAGCGGCCAGTACTGGCTGGCCGGGTGGTACTGGCCGCCCCCGACAATCCAGCCGCCGTCCGGAACACCGCGTCTCGGTCCGGTGTCTTGCGAGAGTGGGGTCAGGGAGCGCAACGCCCAGCCGGTGAGGAGGAACACAGCCAGAAAGCCGATCATCGCGGCTCCGATGGCTGGGAGAGTGCGGCGGAGCCATGCGCCGATCGCGACGGCGAGGGCGAAGGCGAGCAGCGCTTCGACGGCCGGAGCGAGATCGATGGAGAAGAACCAGGGCCAGCGTGAGCTGGTCAGGCCGCCCTTTGTGAGGGGAATCTGGAGTCGATCGTTGGCGACGCCGGCGGCGAGCCCGAGCACCGTCAGCGCTGCGGCCAGCACGCCGACCTTCGTGGCATACCAACGTCGACGTGACACCGACTGTGTCCAGGCGACGAGGTGGGTGCGTTGCTCGACTTCCCGGGCGACCAGTGGCGCTCCCCACAGCGCAGCGATGAGCACCATGACGAGGGGCAGGCCCTCCTCGAACGCCGGTATCGCGAAGTTGTAGGCCCGGACGAAGGCCGTTTGCGGGCCGTCGGGGTAGCGCGACAGCAGAGTGGCACACGTCGTGGGCACGCTTCTGGCTGTTTGATCTGGCAGCGGACACCCCGCGGACCGTAGCTGGCCGAGGTAGTCGTGGTAGTGGCTGAGCCAGTTGTCGGCGCTGCGGGCGACTCCGATCATGAACACGCTGTAAGCGGCGAGGATCAGCACCGTCCAGAGCAGCTGCCCGCGGTGTTGGCGCCACAGCACGCACTTCATGCCAACACCTCGTTACAGCCCGGCTGGGAGGCGGTGAGATAGCCGAGGGCCAGCTCATCGAAGGTCGGCTGCGCCTCGTCAAGGCCCGGGCCGGCGACCACGCCCGGATCGGCGCGTACGAGCGCGACGGTGCGATCTGCGATATCGCTGGCGGAAATCACGGCCGCCGCCGTGCGCAGCGGCCAGCCGGCCGGCCCGGTCACCATCCGATGGCCCGCGCGCAGCTCGTCAATGTCACCGGCCAACCGCACGTGTCCCTCCAGCAGCACGATCAGGTAGTCGCAGATGCGCTCCAACTCGGCGATCACGTGGGAGGAGAACAGCACGGCCACTCCGCCATCGGCGCAGGCGGCGAACATCGAGGTCAGGAACTCGCGACGAGCCAGCGGGTCCAGATTGGCCAGCGGCTCATCGAGCAACAGCAGGTCCGGCCGCTTGGCCAGTACCAGCGTGAGCGCCACCTGCGCCCGCTGCCCACCGGACAGCGTGCTGATCCGCGACCGCAACGGGATGTCGAGCCCCCGAACACGGGCATTCGCCAGCCGAGCGTCAAACCGCGGGTTCATACATCGACCGATCTCGAGCACATCCGTCACGCGCAACCGCGGCCACAATGGGGCGTCCTGCGCGACGTACCCGATCCGATCAACCCGCCGATCGGGGGGTTCCCCGGCGACTCGCACGGTCCCAGCGGTCGGCGCCAGCAACCCGGCCGCGATGTTCAGCAGCGTCGTCTTGCCGGCACCGTTCGGCCCGACCAACGCGACTACCCGACCTGCCGGCACAGTCATCGTGCACTCGCTCAGAGCCCACCGCCCTCCCGGGTATCGATGGCCCAGCCCGACGGCGGCCAGCGCTGACGTCATGCCACACCTCCTGCGCTCGCCGGGTCGGCCACGTCCTCCTCCAGCGCGACCGAGACGAGCAGGCGGATCTGCTCACCGCTCAACCCGGACTCGCGCGCCCGACGAACCCAGCGGAACAAGGAATTACACAGCGCCGCCGGGGCGACCATCGCGGCCATCTGCTGACCGGCCGTGACGAACGTGCCCATACCCTGCCGGCGTACCACCAGCCCCGCGTGCTCAAGCTCGACGTACGCCTTCACCACCGTGTTCGGATTGATCGCCAGCGCG
The DNA here is from genome assembly GCA_963814355.1 of uncultured Actinomycetota bacterium. Classification (GTDB taxonomy): domain Bacteria; phylum Actinomycetota; class Actinomycetes; order JADGOV01; family JADGOV01; genus JADGOV01. Next base: position 1,030,737 of record CAWFCZ010000018.1, read on the forward strand.
TCGACCACCTCCCGCAGGGTTGGCAGCTGGTCACCCGCCTGCAACCGCCCGAGCAACACCTCCCGCCGCACCTGCTCAACCAGCTGCCGGTAGATCGGGACCGCACTACCCGAATCAATCCGAAACACCACACCCCCAAGGACCCGGTCACTATACTAGTCAACTATTACAGATAAGAGTGCGATCGGCCAGGGCAACCGTGCCTAGCCGGCGCTCCCGCCACCTCGCGGCCACGCGTCGACGAAGCGCGCGGCAACGTGGGTGCGAAGTGTCGCGTGTGCACCGCGAGGCTCCCCATTACCAGGCGCTCACGTAGTACGACCTCGAGCGCGTCAGGCCAGCCCTTTACCGCCAGCATGCTTACGCCTTCTCTCGCTCGTCCGGTGACGTCCAGCCGCTCGCACCGCGGCCATGAGTGAGCGGTCACGGAGTAAGGCCCGTGGTGACGCATGCACGATGCCGGACGTGGGGTTGACAGCGGAACTCCTCGGCAGGATATTTTACCTATGGAGATAGGTAAGCCGGGAAACGGCCCGGCTGAGACCTCGCCCGTCGAGTTCCGCCTCGACCCAAACTCGGGCGTGCCGACATACCTGCAGATCGTTCAACAGGTCGAGCGGGCGCTGCGCCTGGGCTATCTCGTCACGGGCGACCGACTACCGAAGGTCAGGGAGGTGGTCGCCGCCCTGGCCATCAATCCGAACACGGTGCTCAAGGCCTACCGGGAGCTGGAGCACAAGGGCTTGGCCGCCGGACGCCCGGGCCAGGGCACGTTCATCGAGGCAACCCTCGACGTCGTGCCCCTAGCGGATCAGCAGGCGCTGAAACGCCGGCTGGCGCGGTGGCTGACCGACGCCGCCGAGGCTGGCCTGGACGAGGATGGGATCGCCGCGCTGTTCGCCAGCGCACTTCACGATCTCTCCCGACAAGAGAAGGGGGTGATCGCCTCATGAACGCGATTGAGACCCACTGCCTCGGCAAGCGCTACGGGCGCACCTGGGCGCTGCGCGACTGCACGTTGGCCATCCCGGCCGGACGGGTCGTCGCCCTGGTCGGCCCCAACGGGGCGGGTAAGACGACGCTGTTACAGCTCGCGGTCGGGCTGATCTGCCAGAGCACCGGTCAGATCACGGTGCTGAACGGCGCCACGCCCGGGTCGGCGGACGCGCTCGACGGCATCGCCTTCGTCGCGCAAGACACCCCGCTGTACAAGTACCTGACCGTCGCGGACACGCTGCGCCTGGTGTCCAACCTGGCCAACAGCTGGGACGAGTCGCGTGCCCGCGCCCGGCTCGACGCCTTGGGCATCCCGATCAAGCGCAAGGTAGGCACGCTGTCTGGCGGGCAGCAGGCCCAGGTCGCCCTGGCCGTGGCGCTGGGCCGCCACCCACGGCTGCTCGTCTTGGACGAGCCGGTCGCTGAACTCGACCCGCTGGCCCGTCACGACTTCATGTCCACCCTGATGGAGGCCGTCGCCCAGGACGGCATCTCGGTGGTGTTGTCCTCCCACGTGCTCCCCGAGCTGGAGCGGGTCTGCGACTACCTCGTGCTGCTGTCGCAGGGCAGCGTCCAGATCGCCGACGGCACCGACGAACTCCTCGCTACCCACCGGGTGTTTACCGGGCCGGTGGAGCAGGCCGACGCGATCGCGGCGGTGCTGCCCGTCGTATATGAGCGGCGTGCCGGTCGGCAGGCCCGCCTGCTGGTCCGCACCACCAACCGTCGCGCGGTGCCCGCCGGCTGGCAGGACGACCCGAGCAACCTGGAAGAAATCGTGCTGAGCTACCTGCGCTCGCCCGAGGCGACCGCGCTACCCGGACCGGAATCCCCCGATCGCGACACCTCGAAGGCGATGACGGCATGTCTGCGACCGCTCTAAGCCCGAGACAAGCTCAGCGACATGTCCCGGTAGTGCGCGGATTGACCTGGGTCACCTGGCGTCAGCACCGCCTCGCCCTCGCGGGTGTGTCCGCAGTGCTGGCCGGTGTCGGACTCCTCATGCTGGTCGAGGGGCTGGCCATGCACCACGCCTACACCAGACTGGGCCTGGGCACCTGCGGCACGCTCGACGGCCCCAACTGCCAGAGCCAGCTATCCATTTTCCTGCAGCAGTACCAGAATTTTGCGGACCAACTGCCGCACTGGCTGATACTGCTGCCCGGACTGATCGGCGTCTTCGTCGGAGCGCCGCTAGTGGCGCGAGAGTTGGAGTCCGGCACTTTCCGGTTCGCGTGGACCCAAGCCAGGAGCCGGGTCCAATGGATCGTCACCCAACTCGCCCTCCTCGCCTTGGTGCTCACCGCGCTAGCGCTCGCCTTCTCGGCGTTGTTCACCTGGTGGTATAGGCCGTTCGACGCCATCACCGGCCGGATGTCGCCGAACGGCGCCTATGAGATCTCCGGGATCGTCTTCGCCGCACGCACATTGTTCGGCTTCACCCTCGGCGCGCTGCTCGGCCTGCTGATCCGGCGCACCGTGCCCGCGATGGCTGCCACTGCCGCCGTCTGGGTCGCCGTCGTGGTGTCGTCGATCACCTGGCTGCGGCCGCTAATCAGGAACCCGATCACCACGATCGGCCACCCCGGCAAAGGCGTCATCGCCAGCAGCCACGTCCCCTTCAACGCCAATGTCATCCACACTTGGGTCCAGGACGCCGCGGGCCACCACCTAAAATTCGACCAGATCGAACAGCAGGTCATCGCCGCCAACCGTGGCACCCCACCGACTCTGGACCAGTTCAATGCCTGGACGACCCAGCACCACTACAGCCAATGGGTCTCCTATCAGCCGAACAACTGGTTCTGGCACTACCAGGCCCTCGAGGCCGCTGGATACGCCGTCCTCGCCGTCCTGTTTGCCGTCGCCACCGTCCTGATCCTGCGCCGGCGAGCTATCTGACCCGGACACGAGGGAGCTGGCACCCCGACCGGTGGAAGCCCGCACCAAACGCACGATAATGACGGTTCTCCAACGTCCGCGTCTCGGCATGTGCGAGCCTTCACAGAGGCACCCCGCGCCCGACCTGACGAAGGGGGGGCTCAAGCACCATGCATGGGCAGCTGCCCGCCAGGTCCGGCCGGCTCAACCGCGAATCTGGCGCGACGCTCGTCGATGCGAGCGACCGATTCTGGCTCCCTTCCGTGACAGCATGGCCGCCTCTGGGCAGATGCTTGTGGCCATCTCCGGGCAAGTCGCGGTGACCGCTGACAGTTCGTCGGCGGAAACCTCGGCCGGTTGATCGCTCATGGCCTCAGTGTGACCGCTGCCTCTCGCCACGACCAAGGGTTGCCAGCGGCCGTACGGCGACCCTCTCAACCCCGTCGACCCGCCGATGCGCGGCCGACGGCTGAGCCTCAGCTGTGTCGCTCGCCGATCGTTAGCGCCCGAGGCAACGCGGACGGGGGGCCTGGCTCCAGACGCGCCCGCGGTCAGTGCAGTCGCGGCACAGCGGCGCCGTAGTCAGTCTTCGAGGCGGGCGAGGCGGTTGGCGGGGTTGGTCGTTCCCCAGATTCTGGTGCGGCGGTAGTAGGAGTCGAGGCTGTTGTTGTTCTTCCACCCGCCGTAGGTCTGGACTTGCTCGCGGAGGACGCCGTCGTCGAGGGCGTTGGTGGCGAAGCCGGCTCGTGGGCTGTGGGAGCCGAAGTCGCCGGTGATGCCGGCTCTGGAGGTGGCGGCTTTGACGATGTCGCTGATCGATTCCCGGCTGAGCGGGGTGCTGTAGGCGCCGGGTCGGCTAAGGGAGGGGAATAGCGCCGGATGGTTGCAGCGGCCGGCCAAGGGGCCCTTGGAGCCGGTCGGTCCAGTCCGTCAACGCGGTCACCGGGCAGATCCACGGGTCGGGGTGCCGGGGCACGCCGCGCAGTGCGCCGCGGCCGTGCTGGTCGTTCTTGCCCGCGGGAGGGTCCACTCGATACCTTGGTCGACGAAGCCGAGCTGGTGGAGCCGGGTACCGGCGAGTTCCTCGCCGCGGAAACACCCCCAGTAGAGAGCGGTGATGACCGCCCGATCCCGCACGTCGGCGTCGGTGGGCTGGCCGATGCTAGCGGCGATCGGGGCCCTCTGCGCGGTAGTCAGTCGCGGGAGCCGGCGGTCCACGCCGGCGGGTTGATCCCGGCCCGGCGGACCAGTCTGGTGACGATCCACACCACGCCGTCAAGGGTGAGCCGCCCGGCCTCGCCGGTGAACACCGGACCGGCCGGAGGCAGGCCCGTGCACAGGGCCGTCATAGCGGCGACCGGGCAGATATCCCGGCGGGTGTCAGGCCAGACCTCCACCAGGTGCAGGCTGGGCCGCCTCGGCGGGTCGTCAGGAGCACCAGCGGGTCCAGCGGTCCTGCGGCGGCTGCACGTTGGCCCGGTCGAGGCCGGCGAGCTGCCCCGGGCCGAGGCCTGGGGCCGGGTCGGTGGCGAGCAGGCAGAGCGCCAGGTCACGTCCGGCGGTGGCGCCGGGTTGGCTGAGCACCAGGCAGACCGCGCCGAGCTGGTCGACCCGCAAGGGGTCCTGGCCATTGCTGGCTGTGCCGTGGGTCTTCCCGTAGCCCTCGAGCAGGACGGTGACGGTCGGGTCGCCGGTCGGGTCGGGCAACCCGGCGAGGGTGTGACGGTAGCCGATGGCCGCTGCCGCTTGCCCGAGGTAGCCGTGGGTGAGGGGCCGGCCGGCCTCGACCCGTTCCCCGGTGCTGCGGTCCGTCCGGCGGTAGACGGTGAGGAACGCCACGAACAACGCGACCACCTCCGGGCCGACCGGCTGGGCGCTGCTCATGCCCAGCGCGGTGCAGAACCGTTCGAAGGTTGCCCAGTGTTGCTGGTAGGAGGCCTTGGTGTTGCGGGCCCGGCTGTTCGCGGCGAGGCGGGCGCTGACCTCGACGAGGCGCTGCAGCTCCGGGTTGTCCCCGGCGACAGTGGTCAGCCGGCGGCGGATCTCACCCGCCGGGGTCCAGGTCTCATCCGGCGCCGGCAGGCTCAGCAGCGGAAGCGGATCCGCGGGGGCCGCGCCGGTCGGCGGCGGCTGAACGCCCGGTCCTGGGTTGGCCGCTGCCGGTCCCCGGCACTTACCGCACCGTCCGCCGGGGTCGCTGACCCGGTTGGCGCACAACCGGCCGAACCGGTTCGTTCCGGAGCACACCGCCGCCGGGACGGGATCGATCACGGTGCGGCTTCCCGATCAGCGTCTCGTTCGCCGGGCCGTCCCGGGGAGGCAGGCTCGGCGCCGAGGGTGACGGCCGGGTTGTCCACCCACGGCGAGAGAGAGGCCATGTAGCCCCGGGTGACAGTCGGGGCGGAGTGGCGCAGGTGCCGCTGGATGGTGACCAGGTCAACCCGGCCTCATAGGCGTGCGTGGCCCAGGACCGGCGCAGGTCATCGACCCGCATCGCGCCGCACTAGCCGACACAGACCAGCACCCGGTCCCGCGCCGCCTCCAGCCCGTCCCGCTCCGCCGCGACCGCCGCCACCGCGGTCAGGTCCCCGATGGTGAGGATCGGCGCCTTCCGGGCCGTCCGAGGCGCGCCGCGGCTGTAGGCGTCGAGGATCTCCTTCGCCAGTACGGCCAGCCCGCCGGCGGGATGCCCCGTGTCGGTGTGCCGGCGGAGGATGGTGCGCAGGTGCGCGTACAGGTAGTGCGGCCGCAGTCCCCGGTCGGCGCGTTCGGCGAAGAACAACCCTAGCGCCTCGGGGCGGGCCGGCAGCGCCGGCCAACCCGCTGCCTGGGTGAAGCAGGGGACGAGGGGAAGTCCGGCGTCGAGCCGGCTGATTTCGTCGGGAGCGCTGGTGATCACGACGGCTCGGTGACGTCGGGCCAGTAACGCCACGCTCGCGTCGATAACGTCGGCCGTAGCTGTTACGCCGCACAAGGCACCCGCCGCCCGCGCCTCATCGAGGTCCAAGGCCTGCACGTGCACAGCGCGCACCAGGCGGGCGAGGCGGGCCTGCCGCGCACCACAACGCCAGACCTCAGCGATGACTCCGGCTGGGACGTGCACCGCTCCGTCCACCCAGGGTAAGGCCGACCTGGCCGACCTCCTGCACGCCGGGGATACCTGGCAGGTCGGCTGACAGCGCCTGATCTAACCACGCACAGCGATGAGGCACGGCCGGCGGCGACCTCTTCCTCGGCCGCGGCCAGCACCTGCGGCTGAACCGTCACGGTGATCCGGGAACGCTGCATACTTCTATCTTGCCGGTGGCTGGTGCGGCGGGTCGGCAGAGCGTCACCCCGAACGGCCAGCGCAACTGACGATGCCGCCCATCGACCAGGTACTCGATGTCCAACGCCCGCCCGGATGCGGTCGCGTCGGAATCCTTGACAAGTTCCACCCCGAGTTCCATGGCGTGGGTGATCCCACCTGGCGCGCTCCCGGTGGGTAGGCGGCCATTCGGGCAGACCGCGTCGACGGTGTGCAGCGTTGGGTCGAACCCGGCCGCCAGCAGGGTGATCTGGTCCGCGCCAAACCCGCCACGCCCACGCTCCATGGGATTGGGCCGGACCGCGAACGCCCGTACCGTGAGCCCTCCGGAGAGCTCCGCCACCGTGACCGCCTCGATCCTCGCCCGTCCCGGTGGCGTCAGGCAGATCGTCAAGGCGCCGAAGCTGTACGGCAGGCCGCCGCGGGTGTCCGGCAGCTTCGCGGCACCGCCGGTGTTCTCCTCGGGTACGACGAGCCGAGGCGACGTCGCGGCCGCGCAACCGGCGAACTAAGCACGCCACAAGTCCACCGAGCAGGGCAGCCGCGCTGACGACGGCGATCCGCCGCCGGACCTTGAGCACCCTAAAGCCTCGTCTCGCGCAGGTCGGGTGGAACTCCCGGGGCGAACCGTACCGCCCACGAGACGATCACGGACCTCGGCGTAGGCGTCGGGAACGGGGCCGATTACCCGACGCTCAGCCCGAGGTTCGTGATCGACCTCCGAGGAGGGACCCCGAGCCGCGGGGTGAGGTCGAACCGGGACGGGAGCTCAGCTGGTACGGGCCACCACGTAATCGCACAGCACGTGCAGCGCCTCCTTCGGCGCACCCGGCGGCAACGGCGTCAGACACTGCCGGGCGTCCTCGGCCCAGCGCGCCAGCAACGCGCGGGCATCCCGCATCGCTGCCGAGGACCGCAGCAGCTCCAAGGCGCACGCCAGCCGGGCATCGTCGCCCAGGTCTGCGGCCAGCGCGTCCTGGAGCCCCGCGGAGCCGTCCCGGCGGGCGTAGAGCACCGGCAGGGTCGCGACGCCCTCCCGCAGGTCCGTGCCCGGCATCTTGCCGGACTGCGCCGAGGTGCTGGCCACGTCGAGCAGGTCGTCGGAGAGCTGGAACGCGACGCCGTAGCGCTCGCCGAAGCGGGTGAGCACCTCGACCGTGGGCTCGTCCGCGCCGGCCAGCATCCCGCCGAAACGGGCGGACGTGCCGATCAGCGAACCCGTCTTGTCCCCGAGCACCCGCAGGTAGTGCTCGACCTCGTCGACGCCCTCCTCCGGTCCGGTGGTCTCCCGGATCTGGCCGGCGACCAGCCGTTCGAAGGTACGGGCCTGGATCCGGACGCACTCGCTGCCCAGGTCCGCGAGCAGGTCCGAGGCCTTGGCGAACAGGAAGTCGCCGGTCAGGATGGCCACCGTGTTGCCCCAGCGGGTGTTGGCCGATGCGGCGCCCCGACGCAACTCGGCCTCGTCCATCACGTCGTCGTGGTAGAGGGTCGCCAGGTGGGTCAACTCGACTACCACAGCGGCCGGTACCACGCCCGGTGCGCCCGCGTCGGCGAACTGCGCGGCGAGCAGCACCAACAGCGGCCGGAACCGCTTACCGCCGGCCTCCACCAGATGCCGGGAGGTCTCGGTCACGAACGGGTAGTCGCTCTTCACCGACTCCCGCAGCATCGCCTCCACGGCGACCAGCCCGGCCCGGATCTCGGCCTCCAGGGCCGCGCAACCGAACGGCAGCTCGAATCCGGGGGTGGTCACGGTGGAGCCTCCCTCGGCGACGTGCTGGGCGGCTCAGCGCAGGAAGAGCGCCGCCTGATCGGCCAGTTTGAGCAGCGGAGACGGATATATGCCTAGTACCAGGGTAACCGCCACCCCGAGGGACAGCGCGGTCGCCGTGAAGGCGCCGGGGATAGCCACGGTGGGACCGTCCGGCGCCGGGTCGTTGAAGAACATCAGCACGATGACCCGGACGTAGAAGAACGCCGCGATCGCGCTGGAAATCACCGCGACCACCACCAGCACACCGGCCCCGCCGTCGACCGCGGCGGCGAACACCGCGAACTTGCCGGTGAAACCACTGGTCAGCGGGATGCCGGCCAGCGCCAGCAGCAGCAGCGCGAAGACCCCGGCGATCAGCGGCGACCGCCGGCCCAACCCGGCCCAGCGGGAGAGGTCGGTGGCCTCGCCGTCGGCATCGCGAACCAGCGTGATGACCCCGAACGCGGCCAGGGTGGTGAACGCGTAGGTCAGCAGGTAGAACATCGACCCGGACAGACCGGCCCGTGAGGTGGCCACCACGCCGGTGAGCAGGAAGCCGGCGTGGGCGATCGAGGAGTACGCCAGCATCCGCTTGACGTCGCGCTGGGTAATCGCCAGCACGGCGCCGACGACCATGGTGAGGATCGCCACCGTCCACAGCATCGGCCGCCAGTCCCACCGCAACCCGCCGAGGGCGACGTAGAACACCCTCAGCAGGGCGCCGAAGCCGGCCACCTTGGTACCGGAGGCCATCAGCGCGGTGACCGGCGTCGGCGCGCCCTGGTAGACGTCCGGGGTCCAGGAGTGGAACGGCACCGCGCTCACCTTGAACAGCAACCCGACCGCGAGCAGCGCCAGGCCGAGGAAGAGCAGTCCGTCGTTCCCGCCGGTGGTTTCGGTGGCCGCCGCGATCCCGCCCAGGCTCACCGTGCCGGAGTAGCCGTAGAGCAGGGCGAGGCCGTAGAGGAAGAACCCGGAGGAGAAGGCGCCGAGCAGGAAGTACTTGACCGCCGCCTCCTGGCTCAGCAGCCGCCGGCGACGAGCCAGCCCGCACATCAGGTACAGCGGCAGGGACAACACTTCCAGGGCGACGAACATCAGCAGCAGGTCGTTGGCCGCCGGGAACAGCAGCATGCCGCCGATGGCGAACATCGCCAGCGGGAAGACCTCGGTCTGCATGTGCGCGGTACCGGCCAGCGCGCGTTCGTCGGCGGAGCCCGGCACGGCGGACGCCTGGGCCACGATCGACCCGCCGCCCGGGGCGTCCAGCGAGCGCTCGGCGAGCAGCAGCAGGCTGGCCACGCCGAGCGCCAGGATGGTGCCCTGCAGGAATAGCGTTGGCCCGTCGATCGCGATCGCCCCGTCCGCGGTGATCTCCCGGCGGGTGGCTAGCAGCCCCACCGCCACCAGGCCGCCGAGCAGGCCGACCAGGGCCACCACGACCTGCACCGGCGCCCGCAGCCGCCGGGGCGCGAACGCCTCCACCAATACCCCGACCACCGCCGCCCCGAAGACGGCCAGCATCGGGGCGATGCCGGAGTAGGCCACGTTCGGGGCGGTGAAGTCGGCGGCCAGGCTGCCGGCGGCCAGGGCGGCACTCACGGCCGGGCTCCTTCCGAGGTGGACGCCGGCACGACGATCGACGGTCGGGGATCGGTCCGGCCGGCGTCGTGCAGCGTGGCCTTGACCGCCGGGTTGATCACGTCGAGCAGCGGCTTGGGGTAGACGCCCAGGGCGAGGATCAACGCCAGCATCGGCGCGATCACCCACGATTCCCGGCTGCTGAGATCGACGAAGTCGCGCACCGCCGGCGACACCGGCCCGTGCATGGTCCGCTGGTACATCACCAGGATGTACAGCGCGGCCAGCACGATGCCAAGTGTGGCGAGCACCGCGAACGTGCGGTACCGGGTGAACGTCCCGACCAGGACCAGGAACTCGCTCACGAAGCTGGACAGCCCGGGCAGGGCGAGGCTGGACAGTCCGGCGATCAGGAACGTGCCGGCCAGCCAGGGCGCCACCCGCTGCACGCCGCCGAAGTCATCGATCCGCCGGCTGCCGCGCCGGGCGATGAGGAACCCGACCAAGAGGAAGAGCGCGCCGGTGGAGAAGCCGTGGTTGACCATGTACAGCGTCGCGCCGGACGCCCCCGGGGTGGTGAAGGCGAAGACGCCGAGCGCGATAAACCCGAAGTGGGCCACCGAGGTGTAGGCGACCAGCCGCTTGAGGTCGGTCTGCCCGATCGCGACGAGCGCGCCGTACAGGATGCCGATCACGCACAGCGCCAGGATCCAGGGTGCGAAGGTCTTCGAGGCGTTGGGAAACAGCGGCAGGCAGTACCGCAGGAAACCGAACGTGCCGACCTTGTCCAGCACCCCCACCAGCAGCACGGCCGCCCCGATCGGGGCCTCGGCCGCCGCGTCGGGCAGCCAGGTGTGGAATGGCCAGAGCGGCGCCTTGATCGCAAAGGCGATGAAGAACCCGAGGAAGAGGAAGCCTTCGAGCGTCCGGCTGGCGTCGACGTTGCCGACCAGGGAGGTGAACAGGAACGTCTTGCCGCCGGCGACCCACAGCCCGATCACCGCGGCCAGCATGAGCAGCCCGCCGACCAAGCTGTAGAGAAAGAACTTGACCGCCGCGTAGGACCGCTTGACCTGGTCGTCGGAGACGCCGTAGGACCCGATCAGGAAGTACATCGGGACGAGCATCGCCTCGAAGAAGACGTAGAACAGGAAGACGTCGGTGGCCGCGAAGACGCCGATCATCGTGGTCTCCAGGGCCAGCACGAGCGCCATGAAGGTCTTCGCGTTGTGCCGGCCGGTGCGGGTCGGCCGATCGGCGTCGTGCCAGCTGGCCAGGATCACCACCGGCACCAGGATCGCGGACAGCGCGATCAGCGCCAGCGCGATGCCGTCCACCCCGACCGCGTAGTGCACGCCGAACTGCGGGATCCAGGTGTAGGTCTGGGTGAATTGGAAGCGCGGACCGCCGGCGTCGAAGGCCGCGCACATGGCGATGGTCAGGACCAGGGTGGCCAGCGACACGGCCAGCGCGGCCGGCTTGGCCAGCCGGCGCGGCGCGGCGAGCACGCCGCCGGCCCCGAGGAGTGGCAACGCGCCGATGACGGTGAGCCAGGGGAAGCCGCTCATACCGACCGCACCACCGTCAGGCCGAGCACGACCAGCGCCGCGCCGGCGAACATCAGCAGCGCGTAGGAGCGGACGAAGCCGGTCTGGACCCGGCGCATCCGGCCGCTGGACCCCCCGATCAGGGCGGACAACCCGCGGACCGCGCCGTCGACGCCAAAGTTGTCGAAGAAGACCAGCGCCCGGGCGGAGTACTGACCGGGTCGCATGAACACCGCCTCGTTGAACGCGTCGCCGTAGAGCGAGCGCCGGGCGGCGGTCACCACGACCGGGACGTCCTGCGGCGCGGTGCGCGGCACGGTCCGGCGACCGAACTGCGCCCAGCCGGCGGCCGCCCCGCCGGCGACCACGAGCAGGGTCAGCGCGGTCAGCACGATCGGTGAAACAGTATGCGCGCCGACCTCCACCGATTCCCCCACCGACGGGGTGAGGAAGCCTTGCAGGCCGCTGCCGATCAGCGTGAGCAGGCCGCCGGAAACCACCGATCCCACGGCGAGCAGGATCATCGGGACGGTCATCGACGTCGGGGACTCGTGCGGATGGGCCTCGGCGTCCCACCGCCGCTGACCGAAGAAGGTCATCGCCATCAGCCGGGTCATGTAGTACGCGGTCACCCCGGCCCCGAGCAGGGCGACCAGACCGAGCACCCACCCGGATGTGCCGCCCTTGTCGAACGCGGCTTCAATGATCTTGTCTTTGGAGAAGAAGCCGGCGAAGAACGGGAAGCCGATGATCGCCAGGTAGCCGGCGGCGAAGGTGTAAAAGGTGGTCGGCATCACCTTCCACAGACCGCCGTAGCGGCGCATGTCGACGGTGTCGTTCATCGCGTGCATGACGGATCCGGCGCCGAGGAACATGTTGGCCTTGAAGAAGCCGTGCGTCACCAGGTGCAGGATGCCGATCGCGTACACCCCGGGGCCGAGCCCGACGGCCAGGATCATGTACCCGATCTGGCTCATCGTGGAGGACGCCAGCACCTTCTTGATGTCGTCGTAAGCGCACCCGATGATCGCTCCGACCACCAGCGTGACCGCACCGACGATGGTCACCGCCAGCCGGGCATTCGGGCTGGCGTCGAAGATCGGGTTGGACCGGGCGATGAGGTAGACCCCGGCGGTGACCATGGTCGCGGCGTGGATCAGGGCCGAGACCGGGGTCGGACCCTCCATCGCGTCGAGCAGCCAGCTCTGCAGCGGGAATTGCGCCGACTTGCCGCAGGCGCCGAGCAGCAGCAGCAGGCCGATCGCGGTGGCCGTACTGCTGTGCAGGTCACCCGCCCCGGCGAACACCCCGGCGAAGGAGGTGGTGCCGAAGGTGGCGAACATCAGCATGATGGCCAGTGACAGCCCGACGTCACCGACCCGGTTGACCACGAAAGCCTTCTTCGCCGCGGTGGCCGCGGTCGGCTTGTAGCTCCAGAACCCGATGAGCAGGTAGGACGCCAAGCCGACGCCTTCCCAGCCGACGTAGACCGTGAGGAAGCTGTTGCCCAACACCAGCAGCAGCATGGAGGCGACGAAGAGGTTGAGGTAGCCGAAGAACCGGCGGCGCTCCGGGTCGTGCGCCATGTAGCCGATCGAGTAGATGTGGATCAGCCCGCCGACACCGGTGACCAGCAGCACGAAGACCATGGCGAGCGGGTCGAGCAGCAGGCCGGCCTCGACCCGGAACGGGTCGGCCGGGATCCAGGTGAACAGGTGCTGGTCCAGCAAGCGGGCACCGGCATCGCGGCCGAGCATGGTCAGGAACGCGGCGACACCCAGGACGAAGGAGGCGCCGACCGTGGCGCACCCGAGCAGGTGCGCCCACGGGTCGGCCCGGCGGCCGCTGAGCAGCAGCACGGCGGCACCGGCGAGCGGGAAGGCGATCAGCAGCCAGGTCAGGGAGAAGATCCCGGTGGCGGCCGTGTAGTGCGCTTCGCCCCCCTGGGACAGCACCCCGGCCGACAGCGCGGCAGACGCGGTCACAGACACGATCCGGCCCTTCTCGCGGTGGCGCTCGGTTGCAGCACGTCAGTACTTGAGCAGGTTGACGTCGTCGACCGAGGCCGACTGGCGGGTACGGAAGATGGTCACGATGATCGCCAGCCCGACGACCACCTCGGCGGCGGCGACCACCATGACGAAGAAGGCCATGATCTGGCCGTCCAGGTTGCCGTTGATCCGGGCGAAGGTGACCAGGGTGAGGTTCACCGCGTTGAGCATCAGCTCGACGCACATGAACAGCACGATGGAGTTGCGCCGCACCAGGAAACCGACGGCCCCGATGGTGAACAGGATCGCGGAGAGGTAGAGGTAGTACGCCGGGCTCATGGCCGCGGATCCGCCTCCTCGATCGGCAAGCTCTCCGGCCGTGGGAAGCGCGCGGCGCTCATCGACTCCAACACCGGCGCGACGCTACCTGGTGCCACCGAGCCGTCGGGCAGCAGCGCCGGGGTGTCGACCGCGTCGTGGTCGGCGTAGACGCCGGGACCGGGCAGCGGGCTCGGGTCGCCGTGGAAGCGCTGGGCGGCGAGTTGGCGCTGGGTGGGGCGCGGCACCAGGCGCTCCTTGTGGGCGAGCACCATCGCCCCGAGGGCGGCCGTGATGAGCAGCGCGCTGGTCGCCTCGAACGCGAAAACGTACCGGGTGAAGATCAGCTGGGCCAGTCCGGGGATATTGCCCTGGGCGTTCGCGGCAGTCAAGCCGCGCAGCGACATCGAGCTCACCGCCGAGCCGATCAGCGCAACGAGCAGGATCGCGAAGCCGAGCCCGCCGAGCATGGCCGCGATCCGCTGGCCGCGCAGGGTCTCCACCAGGGAGTCCGCCGAGCTCACCCCGACGAGCATGAGCACGAAGAGGAAGAGCATCATGATCGCGCCGGTGTAGACGATGACCTGGACGAACGCGAGGAAGGGGGCGTCCTGGGCGGCGTAGAAGGTGGCCAGGCAGATCATCACCAGCGCGAGCAGCAGCGCGGAGTGCACCGCCCGCCGGGACGCCACCATGGTCAAGGCGGCCACCACCGCGATCGGCGCCAGGATCCAGAAGACGGCCGCCTCACCGAGAGTGGTGTGCTCCAAGGCGACGGTGCCGGTGCCCGCCCGGCCCAGCGCGGCGGCGGAGAAGACCAGCGCGCTCACGACTGCGCTCCGCGCTGGCCCGGCCCGGGCGCGTAGTAGTCCTGCTCCGTCTCGCCCAATCGCATCGGATGGGGTGGCGCCTCCATGCCCTCGTGCAGCGGCGCCAGCAACTGCTCCTTGGTGAAGATCAGATCGCTGCGGTTGTCGTCGGCGAGTTCGTACTCGTTGGTCATGGTCAGCGCCCGGGTCGGGCAGGCCTCGATGCACAACCCGCAGAGGATGCAGCGCAGGTAATTGATCTGGTAGATCCGCCCGTAGCGCTCCCCCGGGGAGTACCGCTCCTCCTCGGTGTTGTCCGCGCCCTCGACGTAGATCGCATCCGCCGGGCAGGCCCAGGCGCAGAGTTCGCAGCCGACACACTTCTCCAGCCCGTCGGCGTGCCGGTTGAGCTGGTGCCGGCCGTGAAAACGCGGCGAGGTGGGGCGCTTCTCCTCCGGGTACAGCTCGGTGTTGACCTTGCGGAACTGGGTCCGGAAGGTCAGCCCGAAGCCCTTGATCGAGTCAAGCACGCGTGACCTCTCTGGATCGGTCTCTGGCCGCTTCCCGTGGGGCCGCGGTCGCTTCGGGGTCCTCACCGGGCAGCACCGGCACCGGGAAGGCGCGGTCCCCGACCGCGATGGCGGAGGTGGCCGCGTCCCGGTCGACGTCGATCGTGTCGACGTCGGCCTGGTCGCCTTCGATCGCCTCCGAGCCACGCCGGTCCTCTTCGCGGCGGCGGGGCGAGGGCCAGAACGACACCGCGGCCAGCAGCACCACGAACGCGATGGCGATCCAGATCAGATATGCCCGCAGGTTGGCGTTCTCCACCACCAGGGTGCGCATCGCGGCCACCACCAGCAGCCAGAGCAGCGCGGCCGGAATGAGCCCCTTCCAGCCCAGCCGCATGAACTGGTCGTAGCGCAGCCGGGGCAGGGTGCCGCGCAGCCAGATGAAGACGAACAGCAGGGTGACCAGCTTGGCGGTGAACCAGAACAGCCCGAACCAGCCGGAGTTGAACAGCGCCACCCGGCTAAACAGGTACGGGGCGTGCCAGCCGCCGAGGAACAGCGTGGTGGCCACCGCGCAGACCGTGGTCATGTTGATGTACTCGGCGAGGAAGAACAGCGCGAACTTCAGCGAGGAGTACTCGGTGTGGAACCCGCCGACCAGTTCCCCTTCGGCCTCGGGCAGGTCGAACGGCGCCCGGTTGGTCTCACCGACCGCCGACACCATGTAGATCACAAAAGAGGGCAGCAGAAGGACGAACCAGAAGTGGTCCTGGGCGGCGACCACCTCCGAGGTGGACAGCGACCCGGAGTAGAGGAAGATCGGAACCAGCGCCAGGGCGAGGGAGACCTCGTAGGAGATCACCTGGGCGGCCGAGCGGAGCGCGCCGAGCAGCGGGTACGTCGACCCGCTGGACCAGCCGGCCAGCACGATGCCGTACACCCCGAAGGAGGAGCACGCCAGCAGGAACAGCACGGCGACCGGCAGGTCGGTGATCTGCAGCGCGGTGCGGTGCCCGAAGATCGAGACGCTGCCGCCGACCGGGATCACCGCGAACGCCAGGAACGCCGGGATCGTGGAGATCACCGGTGCCAGGAAGTACACCGGCTTGTCGGCCAGCGCCGGGATGATCTCTTCCTTCAAGGCCAGCTTGATGCCGTCGGCCAAACCCTGACCAACGCCCAGCGGCCCGACCCGGTTGGGCCCCAGCCGCTGCTGCATCCGGGCCACGATCCGCCGTTCGGCCCAGATCATGAGCAGCGTGACGACCACCAGGAAGACGAAGATGGCCAGCACCTTGCCGAGGATCAGCCACCACGGGTCCCGACCGAAGGTGGTCAGGGCCGGGTTGTTGGCCGCGGCCAGCGTGTTCATGCCGTTCCCCAGGTGCTGATCCCGACGACGGCGCCGGCATCGACGCCCAGGGTGGACCGTACCCGTGACCCCGGCGAGTTGGTCGGTAGCCACACCACCCGGTCGGGCAAATCCGCCAGCACCAGCGGCAGGGTGATCGCCCCGCGGTCGGAGGTCACCGTGATCGAGTCGCCGGCCTTGGCGCCGATCTCCGCCGCGGTAGCCGGGGACAGGTGCAGCCGGGGGTTCTTCGCGGTACCGGCGAGGTACGGCTCGCCGTCCTGCAGCCGGCCGCAGTCGAGCAGCCAGTGCCAGGTCGCCAGGACCGCCGTGCCGGCACCCGGCGCGGGCAGCGGGGCCGGGGCGACGCTCGGCGCCGGCGGAACGGGCCCGGCCCAGGCGCCGAGCCGGGAGATCTCCGCCCGGGCGGCGTCGAGGTCCGGGAGACCGAGGTCGACCCCGGCGGCCCCGGCCAGGGCGTGCAGCACGCGGGCGTCATCGAGCGCGCCGGTGTTGCGCAGGCTGGCTTCGAAGACCCGCGGACGGCCTTCCCAGTCCAGGTAGCTGCCGGAGCGCTCCACCGGCGGCGCCACCGGTAGCACCACGTCCGCCCGCTCGGTGACCCCGCTGCGCCTGATCTCCAGGCTGACGATGAAGTTCACCGCGCTCAGCGCCTCGTACGCCGCCGCCGGGTCCGGCAGGTCGTCGGGATCGACACCGCCGACCAGCAGGCCGCCGAGCGATCCGTCACGGGCGGCGGCCACGATGGCGCCCAGGTCCCGTCCCGGCGTGGCCGGCACCTCAGTTCCCCAGGCCGCCGACACTGCCGCCCGGGCCTCCGGCTCGGCCACCGGCCGCCCGCCCGGCAACAGGGTGGGCAGGGCCCCGGCGTCCACCGCGCCACGATCACCGGCCCGCCGCGGCACCCAGGCCAGCCGGGCGCCGGTGGCACCGGCCAGGGCGACCGCCGCGGACAGTGCTCCGGGTACGGTGGCCAGCCGCTCCCCTACCAGGATCACCGCGCCGGGCGCGCGCAGCGCCTCCGCGGCCGCCCCGGCCGCCGCGCCGTGGTCGTGGCCGATCTGTGTCGGGTCGCCGGCCAGGTCGCCGAGCAGGGCGGCCTCGGCTCCGGGCGTGGTCGCCACCAGCCGGCCGAGGGTCTTGGTCAGGGTCGGGGTCACGAACGGGGCGAGAGCGAACACCTGCAACCGCCGCTTGCGGGCCGCCTTGCGCAGCCGCAGCAGGACGATCGGGGATTCCTCGTGCGGCTCGAAGCCGGCCAGCAGCACGGCCGGGGCCGCTTCCAGGTCGGCGTAGCTGGTCTCGGTATACCGGCCGGCGACCGCGGCGGCCAGGAAGTCCAGTTCCTCGGCGGAGTGCGGGCGGGCGCGGAAGTCCACGTCGTTGGTCCCGAGGACCACCCGGGCAAACTTGGCGTAGGCGTAGGCGTCTTCCACCGTCAGCCGCCCGCCGGGCAGCACCCCGACGCCGCCCTGGCCGGCGGCTCGAGTCAGTCCCGTGGCCGCCCGGTCCAGCGCCTCGCTCCAGGACGCCTCGACGAGGTACCCTGCCGCGTCGCGGACTAGCGGAGTGCGCAGCCGGTCCTCGGCGGTCGCGTACCGGAAGGCGAACCGCCCCTTGTCGCAGTTCCACTCCTCGTTGACCTCGGGGTCGTTGCCGGCAAGGCGGCGCATCACGGTGCCGCGCCGCCAATCGGTGCGCTGCGCGCAGCCTGAGGCGCAGTGCTCGCAGACGCTCGGCGTGGACACCAGGTCGAAGGGCCGGGCCCGGAACCGGTACGCCGCGCTGGTCAACGCGCCGACCGGGCAGATCTGGATGGTGTTGCCGGAGAAGTAGGACTCGAATGGCTCGTCGGTGTAGATCGCCACCTGCTCGAGTGCGCCCCGCTCGAACAGCTCGATGAACGGGTCACCGGCGATCTGCTGGGAGAACCGGGTGCACCGAGCGCACAGCACGCAACGCTCCCGGTCCAGCAGCACCTGGGAGGAGATGGCGATCGGCTTGGCGTAGGTCCGCTTGGTGTCCCGGAACCGGCTCTGGGCGTACCCGTTGGCCATCGACTGGTTCTGCAGCGGGCACTCGCCGCCCTTATCACAGACCGGGCAGTCCAGCGGGTGGTTGATCAGCAGCATCTCCAGGGTGCCGGCCTGCGCCTTGGCGGCCACCTCGCTGGTCAGCTGCGACTTCACCACCATGCCGTCGGTGACGGTGGTGGTGCAGGCGGTCACCGGCTTGGGCATGCCCTCGACCTGGACGATGCACTCCCGGCAGGCCCCGACCGGGTCGAGCAGTGGGTGGTCGCAGAACCTGGGGATCTGCACGCCCAGCTGCTCGGCGGCCCGGATGATCAGCGTGCCCTTGGGCACGGCGAGCGACACATCGTCGATGATGACGTTGACCGGGTCCACCGGGCGAGCCACCTCCCCGGCGCTCATATCGTTCGGCTCCCGCCACGAGGGGCCGCGGTCCCCGCGGCGAACAGCGTCGCGGCGGTCGGGTCGAACGGGCAGCCGCCGCCGGTGTAGTGGGTGATGTACTCCTCCCGGAAGTACTTGATCGAGGACACGATCGGGCTGGTGGCCCCGTCACCGAGCGCGCAGAACGACCGGCCGAAGATGTTGTCGCAGGTGTCCAGCAGGGTGTCGATGTCCTGGTCGTCGGCGTCGCCGGCCTCCAGGCGCTGCAGTATCTGCACCATCCAGTAGGTGCCCTCCCGGCACGGTGTGCACTTGCCGCAGGATTCGTGGGCGTAGAACTGCGTCCAGCGCAACACCGCGCGGACCACGCAGGTGGTGTCGTCGAAGATCTGCAGTGCCTTGGTGCCGAGCATCGAGCCGGCGGCGATCATGCCCTCGTAGTCCAGCGGGGCGTCGAGGTGCTCGGCGGTGAGCAGCGGGGTGGAGGAGCCCCCCGGGGTCCAGAACTTGAGAGTGTGACCCTCCCGGACACCGCCGGCGAGGTCGAGTAACTCCCGCAGCGTCACCCCGAGCGGGGCCTCGTACTGGCCCGGCACGGTGACGTGCCCGGAGAGGGAGTAGATGGTGAAGCCCGGCGACTTCTCATTGCCCATCGAGCGGAACCACTCCGCGCCGCCGTTGACGATGAACGGCACGCTGGCGATCGACTCGACGTTGTTGATCACCGTAGGTCTGGCGTAGAGGCCGGCGATCGCCGGGAACGGGGGGCGCAGGCGGGGCTGGCCGCGGAAGCCCTCGAGCGAGTCCAGCAGCGCGGTCTCCTCGCCGCAGATGTAGGCTCCGGCGCCGGCGTGCACCACGATGTCCAGGCTGAAGCCCGACCCGAAGATGTCGCGACCCAGGTAGCCGGCGTCGTACAGCTCGGCGACCGCGGCCTGCATGCGCCGGACGATGTGCAGCACCTCGCCGCGGATGTAGACGAACGCGGTGCTGGCCCGGATGGCGTACGCCGAGATCAGGACGCCCTCGAGCAAGGTGTGCGGGCTGGCCAGCAGCAGCGGCATGTCCTTGCAGGTGCCGGGCTCGCTCTCGTCCGCGTTGACCACCAGGTAGTGCGCCTTGCCATCGCCCTGCGGGATGAAGCCCCACTTCATGCCGGTCGGGAAGCCGGCGCCGCCGCGGCCGCGCAGTCCGGACGCCTTCACCAGGGCGATCACGTCGTCCTGGCTCATCGCCAGGGCGCGCCGGGCCGCGCCGTAGCCGCCGGTCTGCTCGTACGCCGCGAGCGTCCACGACATCTGCTGCGCCCAGTTGGCGGTGAGCACCGGGGTGAGGTGCAGCGTCACGTCTGCGCTCCATTGGTCGACGCCGGCTTTCTCGACGTGTGGCCGCCACTGGGCGAGGTCTCATAGGGCATGGCCGGAGCCTTCTCGCCGCGCTCGCGCGCCATCTCCAGGCCGACCAGCGACGCCGGACCGGCGGACGGGCCGTCATCGGCTCGGCCGTCGTAGAAGCCGGCCAGCACCCGGGACGCCTCCCGGAAGGTGCACAGCCGGCCACCGCGGCTGGGCCGGGGCAACTCGCCGGCCCGCAGCGCGTCGACGAGTTCTCGGGCCGAGGACGGCGTCTGGTTGTCGAAGAACTCCCAGTTCACCATTACCACCGGGGCGTAGTCACACGCCGCGTTACACTCCACGTGCTCCAGGTGGACCATCCCGTCCGGGGTGGTTTCGTCATTGCCGATGCCGAGGTGCTCCTCCAGGGCTTCCAGGATCGCGTCCCCGCCCATCACCGCGCACAGCGTGTTGGTGCAGACCCCGACCGAGTACTTCCCGATCGGCCGCCGCTTGTACATCGTGTAAAAGGTGGCCACTGCACCGACCTCGGCCTTGGTCAGCCCCAGTTCGGCGGCGCACAGCCCGATCGCCTGCGGGCTGACGTAGCCCTCCTCGGACTGGCAGTAGTGCAGCATCGGCAGCAGCGCCGAGCGAGGCTGGGGATAGCGCGCGATGATCTCGCGGAGGCTGCTCTGGGTGGCTTCGGTCAGGGCCATCTATCGGTCCACACCACCCATCACCGGGTCGATGCTGGACACCGCGGCGATCACGTCGGCGATCAGGCCGCCCTCGCACATCGGTGGCACGGACTGCAGGTTGACGAACGACGGCTCCCGCACGTGCACCCGGAAGGGCCGGGTGCCGCCGTCGGAGACCACGTGGTAGCCGAGTTCGCCGCGAGGGGACTCGATCGCGATGTAGACCTGCCCGGGCGGCACCCGGATGCCCTCGGTGACCAGCTTGAAGTGGTGGATCAGGGCCTCCATCGAGGTGCCCATGATCTCCCGGATGTGTTCCAGGGAGTTGCCCATGCCGTCCGCGCCGAGCGCCAACTGAGCCGGCCAGGCGATCTTCCGGTCGGCGACCATGATCGGGCCGGGCCGCAGCCGGTCCAGCGCTTGGGTAATGATCTTGAGGGATTCGGTCATCTCGTGCAGCCGGACCAGGTACCGCCCGTAGGCGTCGGCGGTGTTCTCGGTCGGCACGTCGAAGTCGTACTGCTCGTACCCGCAGTACGGCATCTCCTTGCGCAGGTCCCAGGGGTAGCCGGTGGCCCGCAGCATCGGGCCGGTGATGCCGAGCGCCATGCAGCCGGTGAGGTCGAGGTAGCCGATGCCCTGGGTGCGGGCCATCCAGATCGGGTTGGCCGAGAGCAGCTCGTCGTACTCCGTGAGCCTGGCGGGCATGATCGTCAAGAACTCGCGAATCTTTTCCTCGGTGCCGGCCGGGAAGTCCTGCGCCAGGCCGCCGGGCCGGATGTAGGCGTGGTTCATCCGCAACCCGGTCACCATCTCGAAGATGTCCAGGATGAGTTCCCGCTCGCGCCAGCCGTAGAGCATCATCGACAGCGCGCCGAGTTCCAGCCCGGTAGTGGCCAGGGTCACCAGGTGCGAGCCGATCCGCTGCAGCTCCATCATGATCACGCGGATAATCGTGGCCCGCTCCGGCACCTGGTCGGTGATGCCGAGCAGCTTTTCCACCCCGAGGCAGTACGCCGTCTCGTTGTGCATCGGTGAGAGATAGTCCATCCGGGTGACGAACGTGGTCCCCTGCACCCAGTTGCGGTACTCCAGGTTCTTCTCGATCCCGGTGTGCAGGTAGCCGATCACCGTTCGCGCCTGGGTGACTGTCTCGCCGTCGATCTCCAGCACGAGGCGGAGCACGCCATGGGTGGAGGGATGCTGCGGACCCATGTTGACCACGATCCGCTCGGCGCCCTCGGTGTCGCCGCCGAGAACGTCACCCCAGTCCTGCCCGGTGACGGTGTAGACCCGGCCCTCGGTGGTCTCCCGCGCCGAGGCGTACGGATCAGTCGGGCTTGACGTGCCGGACGTGGTGCTCTCCTCGATCCGCGAGCTCATGCGTACCCTCTCCGCTCGTCCGGCGGCGGCACCTTCGCGCCCTTGTACTCCACACCGACCCCGCCCAGCGGGTAGTCCTTGCGCTGCGGGTGGCCCGGCCAGTCGTCCGGCATCAGGATGCGGGTCAGCGCCGGGTGCCCGTCGAAGATGATGCCGAAGAAGTCCCAGGTCTCCCGCTCGTGCCAGTTGGCGGTCGGGTAGACCGGCACGATCGACGGCACGTGCGGCGCGGACTCCGGCACGCTGACCTCCAGCCGGATGTGCCGGCGGTAGCTCAGCGACGTGAGGTGGTAGACCGCGTGGAACCTACGCCCGGTGGGGTCGGCCGGGTAGTCCACACCGCTGACACTGGAGCACAGTTCGAAGCGCAGCCGCGGGTCGTCGCGCAACTGCTGGCACAGCGCCACCAGGTACGCCGGCCGCACGTGCAGGGTCAGCTCGCCGTGTTCCACCACGACCCGCTCGATGGCCCGGCCGAATTCCGGAAAGGCCCGTTCCAAGTCATCCGCCGCAGCGTCGAACCAGCCACCGTAGGGCCGGGCGGCGCTACCCAACTGAGCCGGGGCTACCACCAGCCCACCGAAACCCGAGGTGTCCCCGGTGCCGGTGACCCCGAACATGCCCCGCCGCTGCGGAACGGGAGCCGGCACCGGCGCCGACCCGGCGGTCGTCTCGGCGCGCGGGCCCGGGCCCGGCGCCTGGGGCAGCGTCTCGCTCATCCGCGGACCCCGGGGCCCCGGACCGGGGTGAGGTCGCCGAGGGCGTGCCGGGTGCCCCGCTCGATCGGCTTGTCGTAGGGCGAGTCGCCGATCAGCGTGGGATGGGTCTTGCCGTTGATGTCGCCGACCCGGATCTTCTCGTGCAGCTTGAGGATGGCGTCCATCAGCATTTCCGGCCGGGGCGGGCAGCCGGGCAGGTACATGTCGACCGGTACCACGTGGTCGACACCCTGAACGATCGCGTAGTTGTTGAACATGCCGCCGCTGGACGCGCAGACCCCCATCGACAGCACCCACTTGGGTTCGGGCATCTGGTCGTAGATCTGGCGGAGCACCGGCGCCATCTTCTGGCTCACCCGGCCGGCCACGATCATCAGGTCGGCCTGCCGGGGGGAGCCGCGGAAGACCTCCATCCCGAAGCGGGCCAGGTCGTACCGCCCGGCGCCGGTGGCCATCATCTCGATCGCGCAGCAGGCCAGGCCGAAGGTGGCCGGCCACAGCGAGTCCGCCCGCACCATGTTCGCCAGCTTGGCGACGTTGGTCAGCAGGAAACCGCTGGGCAGCTTCTCCTCTAGCCCCATCGAACACCTAATCCCATTCCAGGCCTCCGCGGCGCCACACGTAGGCATAGGCGACGAAGACGGTCCCGATGAACAGCGCCATCTCGACGAGTCCGAACAGTCCGAGGGAGTCGAAGGTGACCGCCCACGGATACAGGAAGATGATCTCGATGTCGAAGACGATGAAAAGCATCGCGGTCAGGTAGTACTTGACCGGGAAGCGGGCCGCGCCCATGGTCTGCGGGGTCGCCTCGATGCCGCACTCGTACGCGTCGAGCTTGGCCCGGTTGTAGCGCTTCGGGCCGACCAGACCGGCCGCGGTCACCGACCCGACTGCGAACGCCGCGGCCAGCACGAAGAGCACGAAGATCGGCATGTACACGTGTCCCATGTGCCTACCTCCTTTCGCATCCCCCGGGGAGCCGGGTCGAGTCTAGGTAACCGCGAGCAGTGCTCCCGCTTCGGGCGGTGCGCCGGCTACCGGGGCAATCATGCCGCCGGAGCCAGCTGGGACAAGGCGGAGATCACCCGGTCGGTGGGATCGCCGTCACGGGGGTCGGTGAGGTTCGCCATCAGCTTGAGCAGCATCCGCATCAACGTCGGGTGGGGCAACCCGTGCCGGGTCGCCAGCTTCATGATGGCCGGGTTCCCGATCAGCCCCACGAAGACACGCCCGAGGGTGTAGTAGCCGCCGTAGATGCCCTTCAACGCCGCCGGGTACGCCGACAATGCCCGCTCCCGGGCCGGTCCCTCCGGCCGGGCGAGGGCCTGGACGACCACTTCGGCGGCGAGCTGGCCGGACTCCATGGCGTACGCGATGCCCTCGCCGTTGAACGGGTTGACCATGCCGCCGGCGTCGCCGACCAGCAGCATCCCAGGCGCGTAGTGCGGCTGGCGGTTGAAGCCCATCGGCAGCGCGGACCCCCGGACCGGCCCGGTCGCATTCGGCTCGCGGTACCCCCACTCCGGCGGGGTGGCCGCCAGCCAGCGGGAGAGCAGGTCCTTGTAGTCGGTGTTGCCGAATGCCGCACTGGTGTTGAGGATGCCGAGTCCGACGTTAGACGTGCCGTCGCCCATCCCGAAGATCCAGCCGTACCCGGGCAGCAGCCGGCTACGGCCGGGTTCGCCGTCCCAGAGCTCCAGCCAGCTCTCCAGCCAGTCGTCGTCGTGGCGCGGGCTGCGGTAGTAGCGGCGGACCGCGACGCCCATCGGGCGGTCGTCGCGCTTGCGGATGCCGACGGCGAGGGAGAGCCGGGTGGAGTTGCCGTCGGCGGCAATCACCAGCGGCGCCCGGTACGCGGTGCCGTCCTTGGTGAGCACACCGGTCACCCGGCCGGTGGCGTCGAGCACCGGCTCGCGGACCGGCGTCCCCTCAAGGAGCCGGGCGCCGGCCTTCTGCGCCATCCGGGCCAGCATCTCATCGAAGTCGGTACGCCGCCGGACCAGGCCGTAGTTCGGGTAGCTGGCGAGCTCCGGCCACGGGATCTCCAACCGCATGCCGCCGCCGATGATGCGTAGCCCCCGGTTGCGCAACCAGCCGGCGTCGGGGGAGGTGTCCACACCCAGGGCGAGCAGGGACCGCACCGCCCGGGGGGTGAGCCCGTCGCCGCAGACCTTGTCCCGGGGGAAGGTCGCCTTCTCCAGCAGCACCACGTTCAGCCCGGACTGCGCCAGGTAGCAGGCGGTGGTGGCCCCGGCCGGGCCGGCACCGACCACGACGACGTCGGCGTCCGTGGCGGTGCTGGCGGGCGGCACGGGGCTCATGCTGGCGGACTCTCCGGAGTGTCTGGGGGGCCTAAGCACTGCTTGTGAATTGCTTCACGAACGACCGGTACGCAGTCTAGACGAGGCGCGCGCACCGCCACCGACGCTGGTGATCACCCGGCAGGGCGGGACCGGTTGACCCGGCCGCCCCGCCCAGGTGATCGCTACGCCGGACCCGGAGCCCGGGCGGTATGCAGTGCCACGATGCCGGTCGAGTAGTTCCGCCAGCTCACCCGCTGCCAGCCGGCCGCCGCGATGACGGCGGCCAGCCCGGGCTGGCTCGGCCAGGCCCGGATGGACTCGGCCAAATAGACGTACGCCTCGGGGTTACTGCTCACCGCCCGGGCCACCGGCGGCAGCGCGCGCATCAGGTAGCCGGTGTACAGCCTGCGGAACGCTCCCCACGTGGGCGCGCTGAACTCGCACACCACCAGCCGACCCCCGGGCCGGGTCACCCGCAGCATCTCCCGCAGCCCGGCCGGGGCGTCGGCGAGGTTGCGCAACCCGAAGGAGATCGTCACCGCGTCGAAGGTGGCGTCCGGGAACGGCAGCCGCAGCCCGTCCCCGGCCACGAACGCCACAGCGCCCGCGCCCGGGTCCCGGCGGCGGCGCTGTCCCTGCGCCAGCATGCCGAGGGAGAAGTCGCAGGCCACCACGGTGGCTCCGGTGGCGGCGAGCGGGGCCGAGGAGGTGCCGGTACCGGCCGCCAGGTCCAGCACCCGGGACCCGCGAAGCGGGGCGACCGCGGCCAGCACCGCGCGGCGCCAGCGCCGGTCCTGGCCCATCGACAGGACGGCGTTCGTCACGTCGTAGCGGCGCGCGACACCGTCGAACATGGCGGCCACCTCGGCCGGTGACTTGGCCAGGCTGGCCCGGCTCACGTCGCCTCGAACACCGGGCGACCGCCGAGCACGGTGGCCACGCACCGTCCGGCGCCCTCGGCGAGCAGGACCGCGTACGGGTCGCCGCCGGCGGCCCCGCCGGCCACGTCGAAGACCGCGAAGTCGGCCCGCGACCCGGCCCGCAGCACCCCGGCGTCGGTCAGCCCCATCGCCGCCGCGCCACCGACGGTGGCCGCCTCGACCAGCCGCCGGGCGAGCCCCCCGGCGGGGGCGCCCTGGGACCGGGCCACCGCGTACACTGCGGCGGCCTCGGCCAGCACGTCCAGCGACGGCGAGGAGGCGAGTGAGTCGGTGCCGAGGGCGACCGGGTTGCCCTCGGCCAGGTACCCGGCGACCGGCGGCACGCCGGCTTCCAGGATCCGGTTGGAGCGCACGCACAGCGCCACCGAGCTGCCGGCGTCCCGCAGCGTCCGTCGATCGGCCGGGTCGACGTGCACGCCGTGGGCCACGTGCAGGTCCGGCCCGAGGCCGCCGATGGCGGCCAGGCGGGCGGTCGGCGAGCAGTCCGCCCCTACCTCCAGCAGGTCGTGGCGCACGCCGAGGGTACGCAGCGTGCTGGCGATCGTCCCGGTGCCGGCGAGCACGAACTCCGACTCGTCCGCGGATTCGGCAAGGTGGGTGTGCAGCCGCAGGCCGCGCTCCCGGGCCATCGCCAGGATCGCGGAGAACACCGCGGTGTCCAGGGTGTACAGGGTGTGCGGGGACAGCCCGAGCGTCCGGCCGGGCGGCGCAGCGGCCAGCGCCGCGGTCAGCCGGTCCCGCTCGGCCGGCCAGCGGTCGTCGTCGATGCCGACCGTCTCGACGTAGGAAACCCCGGCCAGGCCGGCCTCGGCGGCGGCGAGGATGCCCGGCCCAATGGTGATGACATCGGCGACCGCGGTGGTCCCGGAAGCGAGCGCGGCGCGTACCGAGCCGCGGGCGTCGGCCAGCCAGCCTTCGGCGGTCATGGCATCGCGCCGCCCGACCAGCGTGTTGATCCACTGAACGAAGGGCAGGCCGGCGCAGGCCAGGTCGGCGAAGGACGGCCCGTACTCCAGGTGGGCGTGGGCATTGACCAACCCCGGAGTCAGCACCCCCGAATAGGACAGCACCGGGCTGTCCGGGTACTGCCCGCTCACCTCGGCCAGCGGCCCGACCGCCACCAGCCGGTCCCCGGCGACGGCGACCGCGCCGTCGCGCAGTGGTTCGGAGCAGATCGGCAGAACGACGGGGGCCGCATGCAGGACGGGCGGCTGCTCGGTCACCACCTCAGCGCAGGTGCAGCAGGCGCAGCAGCCGGCCGACGTTCAGCGTCCAGCCGACCCCGAAGGCGTGCGGCTGGATCAGTGCGGCTTCGGGTGCCCAGAGCCGGGACCGGTACCGGGCCCGGCTGGGCACTCGGAAGTCATACGGCACGTACCCGGCGACGGTGCCGTGCCAGCGTCGCCGGTCGGCCGGCTTGCGCAGTTCCTGGGCGACGGCCTGCCCGGCCAACCCGAGGGTGACCAGCCGCACCAGCCACCCGAGCCGGGGGCTGCGGCGATGGCGCCGCGCCCCGGTCGACGTGGCCCGGCCGGGTGTCACACCGGCTCCAGGCTCAGCGCCGCAGTGGTCGCCCGGCCCGGCGCCGACATGCCGTCACCGGCGTCGGGGGAGACAGCGGTGGAGGAAACATGGGACCGGACGTCGTCGACCGGGTCCGCCGCCGGGTCGCGGTGCACCAGCAGGTGCCGGTAGAGGGTGTCCCGCTGGGCGGGTACCCGGTCGGCGCTGCGGATCAGGTGGATCAGCTCCCCCCGGTGCACCCGGTGCCGGGCGCCGGCCGAGGACACCACGTTCTCCTCCAGCATCACCGAC
Source organism: uncultured Actinomycetota bacterium (assembly GCA_963814355.1). GTDB lineage: Bacteria > Actinomycetota > Actinomycetes > JADGOV01 > JADGOV01 > JADGOV01. The sequence goes on from CAWFCZ010000018.1 coordinate 1,058,420, forward strand.
CCCAGGTCGTCCGCGCCGAAGTGCAGCGTGAGCTGGCCGAGGTCCTTGCCCACGGTGAGCCAGGAGCCCTGGATGTGCGCGATGTTGTCGAAGAACAGCCGGGCCACGGCCACCAGCCTCAGGTACTCCAGCGCGGTCGCCTGGGTCCGGCCCTTGAGGTGGTTGTTCTCCGGCTGGTACGTCCACGGAATGAACGCCCGGAAGCCGCCGGTCCGGTCCTGGACGTCGCGGATCATCGCCAGGTGCTCGATCCGCTCGGCGTTGGTCTCACCGGTCCCCATCATGAACGTCGCGGTGGACTCCACCCCGAGTCGGTGCGCGGTCTCCATCACCGCCAGCCAGGTCGCGCCGCTCTCCTTCAGCGGAGCGATGGCGTGCCGCGGACGCTCGGTGAGGATCTCCGCGCCGGCGCCGGCGAAGGAGTCCAGCCCGGCGGCGTGCAACCGGCCGATCACCTCGGCGTGCGACAGGCCCGACACCCGCCCGATGTGCACCACCTCGCTTCCGCCGAGGGAGTGCAGCGCCAACTGTGGATACGCCGCCTTGATCGCGGCGAAGGTCTGCTCGTACCACTCGATGCCGAAGTCCGGGTGGTGGCCGCCCTGCAGCATGATCTGGGTGGCCCCGAGCTCGACCGCCTCCCGGCAACGCTCCAGGATGTCCTCGAGCGGGCGAACCCAGCCTTCGGCGTGCCTGGGAGCCCGGTAGAACGCGCAGAACTTGCACGCCGTCACGCAGACGTTGGTGTAGTTGATGTTGCGGTCGATCAGGTAGGTGGCGATCCCGTCCGGGTAGCGCCGGCGCCGGACGGCGTCGGCGGCCTGCCCGAGCGGGTGCAGCGGCGCGTCGACGTAGAGCGCCAGCGCCTCCTCGGTGCTGATCCGGCCACCGGCGGCGGCGCGCGCCAGTACATCAGAGACGTCGGGCATGCCGGTCAGCCTACGTCTCAACCGGTGAAGAACTCCGGCCCGGGCGGGGCGGGTCGGCCGTCGCGGGCGGCGGCCCGGGCGCCGAATTCCGCCAGGCCGGCGAGCTGGCGCGGCCCCAGGGTGAAGTCCAGCGCCCGGAAGTAGCGGGCCAGGGTGGCCGCGTCGAACGGCTCCCACCGGGCCGCGCCGGCAGCCACCTCGTCGACCTCGGCCAGCGCCTCGTCCCGGGAGCGGAGGAACGCCTGGTGTACCTCCTTGACCATCCCCGGGTGCGCGGCGGCGACGTCGCGGCGGACCGCCCACACCGCGAAGACCATCGGCAACCCGGTCCAGTCCCGCCAGGCCGCACCCAGGTCGTGCACCGTCACCCCGGCCGGCGCCTCGATCGTCGCCCGCAGCGCCGGGTCGCCGATCAGCACTGCGGCGTCCGCCTCCTGCAGCATCGCGGACAGGTCCGGCGGGCAGGTGAAGTACGACGGCGAGACGCCGTACCGGTCGGCGAGCAGCATGGCCGCGAGCCGCACGCTGGTTCGGCTGGTCGAGCCCAGCGCCACCGGCCGGCCCTCCAGTTCGGTCAGCGGGCGCTGGCTGACCAGATTCACCGAGAGCACCGGTCCGTCGCTACCCACCGAGAGGTCGGGCAGCAGCAGCAGGTCATCGGCGTGCCGCAGGTACTCCACCAGGCTGATCGGCCCGAGGTCCAACTCGCCGGCCAGCAACGCGTCGCTGAGCCGGTCCGGGGTGTCCTTGCGCAGGTCGAGGTCGAGCAACGCGCCGGAGCGGACCAGTCCCCAGTACAGCGGCAGGCAGTTGAGGAACTGGATGTGTCCGACCCGCGGCCGGCTGGCCCACTCCGTCGGCTCGGACCCGGTCATAGCTGCAGGGTAGGCCCACGGCTCGCGTCACCTCGCGGTCCCGTCGATCACGAAGCTCCGGCCAGGCGTCGGGTATCTGGACCCCGAACCGATGCCTACGCCGAGGTTCGTGATCGACTCGGGGCGGCACGGCGGACGACGCAGAGGTCCCGGCCCGCGGCCGTCCTCAGCGATCCGCGAACAGTGCCGCGGCCACCGGCGGCGCGAGCTCGAGCCCGAGCTGGGGCATCCGGTGGCCGTCGTCGGTGGCCGGGGTACCGCCGGAGAGCCAGCGTGCCCGAACCCCGTCCGCCGTGGCCTCGATCCGCAGCCGAGCCCCGGGCAGGATGCCAGCATCGTGGAGCCGCCGCATCAGCTCCTCATCGGTCTGCAACGACTCCGACATCCAGCCCAGCGTCACCTCGCCGCCGGCTTCGGTGGCGGCCGCGAGCAGGCTCATCGGGTCTGCGGGCTCGGCATCGCCGGGGCCAGCGGGCGGGATGGCGTTGCCGTGCGGGCAGCGCTGCGGATTGCCGAGCAGCACGGTCAGCCGGTCGGACACGGCGTCGGAGATCACGTGCTCCCACCGGCACGCCTCGTTGTGCACCAGCTGCCAGTCCAACCCGATCACCTCGGTGAGCAGCAACTCGGCGAGCCGATGCTTGCGCATCACCGCAGCCGCCCGGGCCAACCCGACGTCGGTGAGGTGCACGGTGCGGTCGCTGGAGATCTCGACGAGCCCGTCCGCGGCGAGCCGCGCGGTAGTCTCGCTCACCGACGGGGCGGACAGCTTCAGCCGCTCGACCAGCCGGGCGCGCATCGACGGGATGCCCTCCTCCCGGAGCTCGTAGAGCGTGCGAAGGTGCATCTCGGTACTGTCGATCAGGGCCGTCACAGCCACCTCTTCCCGAGCCGGTGGACGCGGTCAAACAGTGCCGCAGTCCCTGCCCTCCGGGGTCTTAGCCACGTAGTGTGCGCCCCCAGTGTCCGACAGTCTCACGGAGGCGGGCCGGATATGGCTCGCCCCTCAGCGGACACGTCGGGCCGGACCCGGCAGGGAAGGGCGGAGCAGTGGCAGCGGAGAAGGCGGCGGCGGTGGCTGGCGGCCGAGGAACACGGCGACCGTTGTACAAGCAAATCTCTTCTGGGTCATCGTCGGCATCGCCGCCGGGATCCTGGTGGGATATTTCAGCCCTGACCTCGGCATCGCGCTGGAGCCGGTGGGCAAGGCCTTCGTCAGCCTGATCAAGATGGTGATCGCACCGGTCATCTTCTGCACCGTCGTCGCCGGCATCGCGTCGATGGAAAGCGTCAAGAAGGTGGGCCGGATCGGCGGCAAGGCGCTGATCTACTTCGAGGCGATGACGACCGTCGCCCTGATCCTCGGCCTGTTCGTGATGAACCTCACGAAGCCCGGCTCCGGGGTCAACGCCGACTCCGGCACGCTGAAGGTGTCCAAGGCGGTGTCCGGCTACATCTCCCACCGGTGAGGCCTCGCACTGGTACGACTTCATCTTCCACATCTTCCCGGACAGCGTGGTCGGCGCCTTCTCCTCCGGCGACATCCTGCAGGTGCTGTTCTTCTCGATCGTCTTCGCCTTCGCCTTCGTGCACATGGGCGAGCGCGGGACCCCGCTGATCCGCGGCAGCGAGCGGGCCGGCCAGGCCTTCTTCGGCGTGATCCGGATCGTGATGTACGCCGCCCCCGTCGGCGCCTTCGGAGCCATGGCCTTCACCGTCGGCAAGTACGGGATCGACACCCTGATCAGCCTGCTGCAGCTCATTCTGACGTTCTACGCCACGGCGATCTTCTTCGTGCTGGTCGTGCTCGGAGTGGCCGCCCGCTACGCCGGGGTGAACATCCTCACTGGCCCAGGCCACCAACACCCCACTCTTCCTCGGTCAGCAACTAGGCATCATCGGTACCCTGCTGCTGACCTCCAAGGGGGCCGCCGGGGTCACCGGCTCCGGCTTCATCGTGCTGGCCGCGACGCTGTCCACGGTAGGCACCATCCCGGTCGCTGCCATCATGCTGATCTTCGGCATCGACAAGTTCATGTCCGAGTGCCGGGCGCTGACCAACATGATGGGCAACTCGGTGGCCACCCTGGTGGTCGCGAAGTGGGAAGGCCAGTTGGACCTGGAGCGGGCCCGGCGGGTGCTCAACCGCGAAGACGACATCGACGAGATGGCTATCTTCGACGAGGACCTGCTGACCCTTCCGGACGCCGCCGCAGCACCGGCCTTGTCCGGCTCGGTTAGGGTCTGATCCACGCACCTGCGACGACGGCCCGGCAGCCGGCCGGCGGCCACCTCCGGGCGAGGGCTCCGGGCCGCCGGCCTGGTGCTGGCCGGGCTGCTGGCCGGCTGCACGGCGGGCACATCCGTACCCGGATCTCAGGCTCAGGTCCCGACCGCTGGCCGGACCGGTTCCCCGCCCGGGGGGCGGCCGGCAGCGACCAACCAGCCAAGCGGCAGCCACCGCCCGCCGGCCGGGTCGTTCACGATCGTGGCCACCGGCGACGTGCTGGCCCATGAGCCGGTGGTCCGAGCGGCCCGGGCGGCGGCCGGTGGCACCGGCTACGACTTTCGGCCGCTGCTGGCCCCGATCCGCCCCCAGGTGCTGGCCGCGGACCTGGCCATCTGCCACCTGGAGACGCCGCTGACCGGCGGCCAGCATCTCAGCTACTACCCGAACTTCTCCTCCCCGCCGCAGATCGCCCCGGCCCTGGCCTGGGCTGGGTATGACACCTGCACCACCGCCTCCAACCACACCCTGGACGAGGGCCTGGCCGGCGTCGCCACCACGCTCGACGCGCTGGACGCGGCCGGCGTGGACCACGTCGGCGCCGCCCGCAGCGCAGCGGAGCAGCGGCCCGGGAGCTACCTGGTGCGCGGAGTGCGGGTGGCGCACCTGGATTACACCTACGGCCTCAACGGGCGCCCGCTGCCCGAGGCGGCACCGTGGACGGTCCGGCTGATCGACACCGGACGCATCCTGTCCGACGCGCGGCGAGCGCGGGCCGCGGGCGCCCGGTTTGTGGTCGTGGGGCTGCACTGGGGCCAGGAGTACTCCTCGGCCGCCACCGCGGACCAACGCGCCATCGCCCACCGGCTGCTGGCCTCCCCCGACATCGACCTGCTGCTGGGTTGCCACACCCACGTCGTGCAGCCGATGGAACGCATCGCCGGCAAGTACGTGGTGTACGGCATGGGCAACCTGCTGGCCCACCACGCACCGTGCTGCAACACCCCGCCGACCCGGGACGGACTGCTGGTCACCGCCACCGTGGCGCCCAGGGCCGGCCGGTACGTGGTGACCAGGCTGGCCTACACCCCGGTCTACGTCGACCAGCGCACCTCGCGCGTGCTGCCGGTGGCCGCGACCCTGCGCCGAGGCTACCTGCCGGCGGCGCAGCGCCCGACGCTGGAAGCCTCCTGGCGGCGCACCGTGGCCAGAGTCGGCGCGCTCGGCGCAGCCGACGCCGGGGTCGAGCCGACCGAGCCGCCGCCGGACCCGCCCCGGGCAACGGGTCAGGCGACGCCGAGGTAGGCGGCCTGCACCCGCGGATCGGCCAGCAGCTTGCCGGAGGGCCCGCTCATGGCCACCCGCCCGGTCTCCAGCACGGAGGCGTGTTCGGCCACGGCCAGCGCGGCGTCCACGTCCTGCTCGACGAGCAGGACCGACGTGCCGGCGGCCGCGACGTCCGGTAGCCGGCTGAGAATCTCGTCCACGATCTTGGGCGCCAGCCCGAGGGACAACTCGTCGATCATCAGCAGCGCCGGCTGGCCCATCAGACCGCGGCCGATGGCCACCATCTGCTGCTCACCCCCGGACAGGCTGCCGGCGACCTGGCGCAACCGCTCGCCGAGCCGCGGGAAGAGGTCGACCACCCGCTCCAAGTCCCGGCTGCGGTTGCGCCACCCGCCGAGCAGCAGGTTGTCGTGCACCGTGAGCCCGGCGAAGAGCCGCCGGCCCTCCGGCACGTGCGCGATGCCGATGTCCACGGTCTCCTCGACGGCCATGCCGGTCAGATCCTTGCCCTGGAACCGGGCGGTTCCCGAGGTGATCCGGATCATGCCGGACAGGGCCCGAAGCAGGGTCGTCTTACCCGCCCCGTTCGGCCCGACCAGCGCGACGACCTGATGGGGGCCGACCTCGATGTCGACCTCCCAGAGCACCTGCACCCGGCCGTACCCGGCGGCTAGCCCCGTGACCTCGAGCATCACTGCTTCGCCGTCCGCTGCGCGTACCGCTGGCCGAGGTAGGCCTCGATGACCCGCTCGTCGGACAGCACCTCCTGCGGCGGACCGATGGTGAGGACCCGGCCGTGGTGGAGTACCAGGACGTCGTCGCTGATGGACAGGATGGCCTTCATCACGTGCTCCACCGCCACAATCGTCATGCCCTCGTCGCGCAGACTATGGATGAGCTCCAGGCTGGGGTCGATCTCGGCCGACCGGAGCCCGGCCATCACCTCATCGAGCAGCAGCAGCTTCGGGCGCAGTGCGACGGCCTTGGCCATCTCCAGCCGGCGGGCGTCGGCCACGGACAGTTCGCCGGGGGGCGTGTGCGCCCGGTGGGACAGCTGCACCCGGTCCAACACCTCGTCCGCCGCGGCCAGTCCGGCGGCGAAGGAGTGCGAACGCGTCGGGCCGTGCACCGCGCTGAGCGCGACGTTCTCTCGGACGGTCAGCCCGCGGAAGGGCTTGACGATCTGGAAGGTCCGGGCCACGCCGGCGTGTGCCACCTTCCAGGGTCTGGCGCCGGTCAGATCGGTACCGCCGATCAGGACCTTCCCGGCGCTCGGACGCAGGTGGCCGGTCACGACGTTGATAAACGTGCTCTTGCCCGCGCCGTTGGGTCCGATCACCCCGAGGATGCGGCCGGCCGGGAGAGCGAAGGTGACCTCGGCGAGCGCCTCCAACCCGCCGAAGCGGCGGCCGACGCCTCGGGTCTCCAACACCGGTGCGGCGGCGTCCTGCGAGGTGGCGTTGTCCCGGGCGGCGGCGCTCATAGCCGGTAGGTCCTTATCGTGTCCAGAAACGAGATGCGTTTGGTGCGCCAGGAGTCACGGGCGAAGTTGACCGCGCCCTGGGGCAGCAGCACCACGGCGAGGATGATGATGGCGCCGAGAATGAACGTGTGGTAGTCGGTGTAGTTCTGTCGCAGGTACTCGGACAGGTACTGCAGCACAACCGCGCCGATCACCGGACCCAGGACGGTGCCGCTGCCCCCGATGACCACCATGATGATGACCAGCACGGTGATCTCAACATCGAAGAGCCGCTGCGGGAAGATCGTCACTTGCTGATAGGCGTACGTCGCGCCCACCAAGCCGGTGATGAACGAGGACAACGCGAAGGCCATCGTCTTCGCCCGGGTGGTGTTGAGCCCGATCGCCCCGGCAGCGTCCTCGTCCTGGTGAATGGCCCGCAACCCGTAACCGAACCGGCTGCGGGCCAGCAGCGCAACCACCACCACCGACCCGACCGCCAGCGCCAGGAAGATCATGTAGAACCCGTCGGCGCCCGGGTAGGGCGTCCGGGCCTGCGACCCGATCGCCGGCACCGTGATACCGGCGCCCCCGCCGGTGATTCGGGGCAGGTTGGTGACGACCTCGCGCAGCCCTTCGGCCATGCCCAGGGTGGCGATCGCGAAGTAGTGGCCCTTGAGGCGCAATAGCGGCAGCCCGATCAGCGCCGCGAAACCGGCTGCCAGCAACCCGCTGATCGGCAGCGCCAACCAGAACGGCAGGTCGTTCTTGGACATGAGCACCGCGGTGGTGTATCCGCCGAGGCCGAAGAACGCGACGTGGCCGAAGCTCGCGTACCCGGTGAAGCCGCCGATGATGTTCCAGGACTGCGCGAGAGCGACGTACATGAAAATCGTCGATACGGTGCGGACCTGACCGCTATAGAGCTGCGAGGGCAGCAGCAACAGCCCGATGACGACCAGGATGCCGGCCCCCCACGGCGCGAAGGCGCGGGCGGCCGCCCGGCGGGAAGCGACCGCGGCCGCTCGCGGCTCGGGAGGGGCCTCGGCGGCCTGCGGCGGGCCGGCCGTCCCGGCCGGAACGGACATCACACCTCCACTCGGGCGGCGTAGAACGGCTTACCCAAAAGACCGGTCGGGCGGACGATGAGAACGAGGATAAGGACCGCAAAGGCGATCGCATTGACCAGCGTGCCCGGTAAATATTGCCCGCCCCAGGCCTGGACGAGGCCGATGAGCAGGCCGCCCGCGAGCGCGCCGTACATGTTGCCGAGCCCGCCCAGCACGGCGATCACGAAGCTCAGCAGCGTGAACCTCCCGGCGTCGGTGGGGCTGAACGTGCCGACCGTGCCCACCATCGCTCCGGCCGCCCCGGCCAACGCCGCCGCGATGCCGAAGGTGAGGGCGTACACGTGACGAGCCCGGATGCCCATCAGCCGGGCCGCGCCACGGTCCATCCCGGTCGCCCCGATGGCCAGGCCGGTCCGGGTCCGGGTCATCACCGCCACCAGCCCGACGCTGATCACGATGGCCAGCAGGAAGGCGAACAGCCGACCGTAGGGCAGCCGGACGGTGCCCATCGCCAGGCTGTGAGCGGCATAACGGGTAGGAATGGCACGGTAGTCGGCCGAGAACACCAGGATCAGCCCGTTCACCAGCAGCAACTGCAAACCGAAGGTGAGCAACAAGGTGATGAATACCGGCGCGTTCACCACCAGGTTGATGAGCAGTCGCTGGATGGCGTAGCCGAAGACGAACAGCGCCGCCGCCGCGAGGAACATGCCGAGGAACGGGTCTAGCCCGAAGGTGGCGTTGACTTCCCAGGCGATGTAGGCGCCGATCAGGACGAACGAGCCGTGGGAAAGGTTGACCACGTTCATCACCCCCCACACCAGGGAGAACCCCACCGCGATAAGCGCGAGGAGTCCGCCCTGGAGCAAGCCGTACAGCGTGGCCTGGAGGAACTGGTTCATCTGCCGGTCACTTTTCTCGAATTGGCGACGCAGTCAGGACTTGGTGCCCGGCCAGACCATCGGCGCCTCGGCGCCCTCCTTCGGCCAGACGTTGACCACCTTGCCGTTCTGGATCTGGATGACCTGCATCTTCTTCGTGACGTTCTTTCCGGTGGAGTCGAACTTGATCGGTCCGAAGAAGGATGTGGTGTTCATCGCGGCCAGCGCGTCCCGCACCTTGTCCGGGTCGGTGGACCCGGCCTTCTGCACGGCTAAAGCCATTGCAAGGCACCCCGCGGTCGCCATGGCGTTGTGGTACTCCGGCGGTCGGCCGTACTTGGCCTGGAAGCTCTTCGCGTAGTCCTCGGCGGTTCCGAACAGCGGCTCGCTGCCGCTGGTAGTTTTCGTCCACTGGCTGGAGCCCAGCACCCCGTTGGCCAGGGAGCCGAGCGTGCCGGCGAAGTCAGGGACCGGCGGGGCCACGCTCTCACCGAACCCTCCGGCCGGGCGGAAGCCGAGTTCGTTGCTCTGCTTGATGATGGCCACGCCCTCCGCGAGGTGCACCGAGCCGATCACCAGGTCGGGGTGCAGCCCACGCACCTTGGTGATCGCCGAGCTGACATCGGTCGCCCCATTCGGGAAGTACTCGGTGCCCAACACCTTGAGACCAAGGTTCTTGGCGGTCGCGATGCCACCAGTGGTGACCGTCTTGGAGAACCCGTCGTCGGCCGAGAGAAACACGACCGTCTTGGGCTTGGGTGTGCCCAACTCCATCACGGCCTTGATAATCGATGACGCGTACTCGGTGGCCGGGGAGAGTACGGCGAAGGTCCGCTGGTAGCCCTTGGAGAAGATGGAGTCGTCCGCCCCCGAACTGTCCACCATCGTCTGGCCGAGGCGCTCCACCACGGCCGCCGCCGCCTCGGTGGTCGCCGAGCCGTAGGGACCGAGAATCAGCTTGAGGCCTTTGTCGTTGAACTGCTCGACAATCTGGCCGGCGGTGTCCGGGATCGACTGGTCGTCCTGGTACGTGATCTTAATCTTCTGAGTCTTGTCACCGACCTTGATGCCGCCCTTGCCGTTGATCGTGTCCGTGCATAGCTGGTAACCCTCCTGCGTGAGCTTGCCCTCCTTCGCGATGGCCCCGGTGAGTGAGACCGAAGCGCCCAGGTTCACCGTGTCGCTCCCGGAACCGCCGCTCGCCGACTTGTCCTTGGAGCCACAGCCCGCCGAGGTCAGGGCCAGCGCCAGAGCCAGGGTTGCGGTCCCCGCCATGCGTGTACGCATTGTTCCGCCTTCGTGATCGCCGTATTGCTCCGAAACGTGATACGTTGTATACGTCGTTGGCGGGGCGTACGCAACCCCTATGGGTCTTTGTTCCCTAGGCTTCTTGACATCGTTACGCTTGAGGGAAACCTGCGGCGGCCGCGCGCGGCCCTCAGTCGTTGCGATTGAGCAACATCGCCAGCGGATCGGCCGAGCGGTCGATGGCCCGCATTGCCGACACCAGATCGGTGCGCGCGGCGTCGATGCTGGCCCGGAGCAGAGCGGTGAGCCGCGGCGCATCGGCCGCCCGCAGCGCCTGCACCATCGCCCGCTGCTCGTCGAGCACCCGGTCCCGGCGGCCGAGCACGTGAGCATGCACCCGGGCATACGGTTCGACCAGATTCAGCGCCTGGACGACCATCCGTACGGTGTGCCGCCGGCCGCTCAGCTCATACATCCGGCGCAGGAACGCGTAGTCCAGCGTCGACCACGACTCCGAGTTGCGCACCGCGAGCTCGGCCAGGCGGTCGACCAGCCCGGCCAACTCCTCGACGTCTTGGCGCCTGGCCTGGGCGACCACCGCGGGGGCCAGCGGCGGCTCGAGGTGCAACCGCAAGTCGTAGAGCTCCTCGACCTCATCGGCAGACAGCTCGGTAACCAGGGCCCCCAGGCCGGGGCGCATCACGACCAACCCTTCCCCCACCAGCGTGCGCAGCGCCTCGCGGAGCGGGATCCGGCTCACTCCGAAGCGCCGGGCGAGTTCGTCCTGGTTGAGCGGCTGCCCGGGGACGAGGACCCGCTCGCCGATGGCGCGGCGAAGCAGGCTGGCGATGTCATCAGGTCGCATCCGGCGTTTCTCCTCGGCGGCCGCTTCGGGCGGTGTTGAGGTCCGCCGTGGACACTGTGGTACGACGATCACGGGCTTGTCGACATCCGCGCCGCGCCGCGGCCGGCGGCTGACGTGCGAGCGCTGGCCCGACCCCGGCACGACCAGCCTCCGGCGCGGCCATATCGTCGACCACCTTAGCCTCGTTTCCCGAGCACAGCCGGGATGATCGGCCGGGAGGGCCATGACGCTGCCACTCGACGGCTGCACCGTCGTCGCCCTGGAACAGGCGGTCGCCGCTCCGCTCGCCACCCGGCAGCTGGCCGATCTCGGTGCCCGAATCGTCAAGATCGAACGACCTGGGGTCGGCGACTTCGCCCGCGGCTACGACGAGACGGTGCACGGGCTGTCCAGCTACTTCGTGTGGCTCAACCGCTCGAAAGAATCGGTCACGTTGGACATCAAGGCGGCTGAGGGGGCCGAAATCCTCCACCAGCTGCTGGCGACGGCGGACGTCTTCGTGCAGAACCTGCTGCCGGGTGCGACCGCGCGGCTCGGCCTGGACGCGGACACCCTGGCCGACCGCTTCCCCCGGCTCGTGGTGTGCGACATCAGCGGGTACGGCGACACCGGCCCCTACCGCGACAAGAAGGCCTACGACCTGCTCATCCAGTGCGAGGCGGCGATCGTGGCGGTCACCGGCACCGAGAGCGAACCGGTGAAGGTCGGGATCGCGGTGGCCGACATCGCGGCCGGAATGTACGCGTTCTCCGGCATTTTGGCCGCCCTGCTGCATCGCGAACGCACCGGGCAGACCCGGCCGGTGCAGGTGTCGATGCTGGAGGCGGTCGGCGAGTGGATGGGGCAACCGCTGCTCTACACCGCCTACGGCGGCAGCCCACCGCCGCGCCGGGGGGCTGCGCATGCCAGCATCGCGCCGTACGGGCCGTTTCGGACCGCCGACGGCACGGTGCAGCTCGGGGTGCAGAACGAGCGCGAGTGGCGGCGGTTCTGCACCGACGTGCTGGCCGCGCCGCGCCTCGCCGCAGACCAGCGGTTCGCCACCAACAGCCGGCGGATCGCCCGCCTGGCTGAGCTGACCGCGTTGATCGAGGCCACTTTCCGCCCATTGACCTCGGCGGAGGTGATCCGGCGCCTCGACGCGGCCTCGATCGCGAACGCCGCGGTCAACGATGTGGCCGCCTTCGCCGCTCACCCGCAACTCACCGCCCGGGCGCGCTGGCGGGCGGTGGGAACCCCCGCCGGGCCGGTACGGGTACTCGCCCCGCCGGCTGTCCCCGGCGGCCAGGAACCGCGGCTGGACCCGGTGCCGGCGCTGGGTGCCCACACCAAGGCCGTCCTGTCCGAACTCGGCTGGCCGGCGGGGAAGATCGCCGGGTTGCGCGAACGAGGGGTGATCTGAGGTGGACTCCTGGGTGCGGGATCTCCACCCGGACGAGCGGGCGATCCTCGGGGTGGTGCGCGACTTCGTCGAGCACGAGGTGCGACCGGTCGTGGCCGAACTCGAGCACGGCAACGTCTATCCCGAGCGGCTCATCGAGGCGATGAAGGAGTTGGGAGTCTTCGGCCTCGGCGTGCCGGCGCCCTACGGCGACGTGGCGGTGTCGCTGCCGGCGTACGCCCTGATCACCGAAGAGGTGGCTCGGGGCTGGATGAGCCTGGCCGGGGCATTCGGCGGCCACACGGTGGTGGCCAAGCTGCTCGTCGAGTTCGGCACCGAGGCACAGCGGCAGGCCTACCTGCCGCGGATGGCGACCGGAGAGATTCGGGCCACCATGGCGCTCACCGAGCCGGGCGGTGGGTCGGATCTCCAGGCGATGCGGACCGTCGCCCGGCCCGTGGACGGCGGGTATCTGGTCAACGGATCGAAGACGTGGATCACCAATGCCCGCCGGTCCCAACTCATCGCACTGCTCTGCAAGACCGACCCGGCGGCCGACCCGCCGTACCGCGGGGTGTCGATCCTGCTCGTCGAGCACGGACCGGGCGTTTCGGTATCCCGGGACCTGCCGAAGCTCGGCTACAAGGGCGTGGAGAGCTGCGAGCTGGCCTTCGACGACCTCGCGGTTCCGGCTGCTGCGCTGCTCGGCGGCATACCGGGAGCCGGCTTCGCGCAGATGATGCGCGGTCTGGAGGTCGGGCGGATCCAGGTGGCCGCCCGGGCGGTCGGAGTGGCCCGGGCCGCGTTCGAGGATTCGCTGCGCTACGCGCAGCTGCGGCATTCCTTCGGTAAGCCCATCTATGCCCACCAGTCGATCGGCAACTACCTCGCCGACATGGCGACACGCCTGCAGGCCGCCCGGCTGCTCACGCTCGACGCCGCGCGGCTGGGCGAAACCGGCCAGCGGGCGGATCTGGAAGCCGGCATGGCCAAACTCTTCGCTTCGGAGGCGGCCATGGAGATCTGCCTGAACGCGGTGCGCATCCACGGCGGCTACGGGTACTCCACCGAGTTCGACGTCGAGCGCTACTTCCGGGACGCCCCACTGATGATCGTCGGCGAGGGGACCAACGAGATCCAGCGCAACATCATCGCCCGACAGTTGGTTGCCAGGCACCCGGTGCACGGATAGCCGGTCCGTCGCTTACCCTCGGCCTTTGGGAATGATCGGTACCCGGGGACGGGGCAGCCCGGCGTTGGCCCGCGCGAGCAGGCGTTCCAGCCTCGCGGCCGACATGGGCGGACCAAGGAAGAATCCCTGCGCCGACTCACAGCCCATCGAGACCAGATGATCACGCTGCTGGCGGTTCTCGACGCCTTCGGCCACCACCCGTAACCCGAGGCGGTTTCCGAGGCCGAGCAAGGTTTCCACGATGGTGGCGTCGACCGGGCTGCTGAGCATGCGGGCCACGAAGGATTGGTCGATCTTGAGCTCGTGCGCGGCGACGTGGGAAAGAAAGGTCAGACAGGAGAATCCGGTCCCGAAGTCGTCGACCGACAGTTGGACGCCCACTCGGCCCAGTTGCTGGAGGACCTCGTCCACCACATCCAACTGGCGCATCATCACGGTTTCGGTGATCTCCAGGGTGAGCCGGCACGGCGCCACTGCGTACCGCTCGAGCAGCGCGGCCACATCAGCCGGTAGCGAACGATCCAGCAGGTCCCGGGCGGAGAGGTTCACCGCTACCGTGACGGCCGGATGGTCCGCGCTCCAGCCGGCGGCAGCGGCCAACGCCAGCTCGAGTACCTGCCGGGCGAGGCCGGACACCAAGTTGGACGCCTCGATGACCGGGATGAAAGAGGATGCGTCGAGTAGTTTCCCGCCGGGCGTGCGCCACCGAGCCAGCGCTTCGGCGCCTTGGGCGGCACCGCTACGGAGGTCCATCTTGGGTTGGAAGAGCACCTCCAGCTGGCCGCGGTGCAGGCTCGGGTGCAACTCGCTGAGTGACTTCGCCTGGCGGCCGCCGCGCCATCCGCCGGCGCGCGAGCTGCCCTGCTTCGCTACGCCGAAGCTTGGTGAGGAGCGAGTGGCCCGCAGCGCCTTTGCCCGGTACATCGCGGCATCCGCGCGGCGCAGCAGATCCGCCACGGTCACCCCATCGGCCGGCGCCAGGGCCACTCCGACGCTGGCGGCCATCTCGATCTCGATACCGCTGATCACGGCCGGCCCGGCGAGGGCCGACAAGATGCTCGCGTTGGCCGCGGCGACATCGGGCTCACCTGCCAGGTCGGGCGCCAACACTGCGAACTCGTCGCCCCCGAGCCGGACCACGAGATCGCTGGGTCGAACACCGGACACCAAGCGCCGCCCAATCTCGCGAAGAAGCTGGTCACCCACGTCATGGCCGAGGGAGTCGTTGACGTCCTTGAAGTGGTCCAGGTCAACCAGGAAGAGGGCCGCCCACCGGGAACCGCGGACGGCTGCGTCGACGAGTTCGGCGCCGCGCTCGGTCAACACCGTGCGGTTGGCCAGCCCGGTCAGCGCATCGTGGGCGGCTTCGTGGGCCTTGCGCTCGGCATGGCGCTCCAACTTCTCGTACAGTTCGGCATTGAGCAGGGCCGCAGTGAGCGCATGGCTGAACGTGGACAGCGCCCAGGACTCCCGCTCACTGAGCACGACCGGCGTGGCATAGAACAGCCGAAGCTCGCCGACCCGGATCCCGGAACCCGCCAGCGCTCGGTTGACCAGACTGCCGGGCCGTTCCGGGCCGAGGGGCCGCGCCGGGGGGCCGACGGCCCCGGTCGAGCTGAGATTCAACCGACCCGGACCGCCCCGCTCCAGCAACACCTCGACGCCGTCGCAGCGAAACAGTTCGGTCGCCCGAGCCAACGCCACGCTGAGCACGGCGGCATGGTTGAGCTGGTTGAGTTCCCGGGTGGCGGCGTCGAGTCGCTCCCACGCCTCCCGTTCCTGGACGACCCGCAAAGCGCCCGATTGTGCGCCGTGCAACCCGCCCACGATGAAGGGCAAGGCGACGAGCGTCACGTAGTGATCTCCGGTGATCAGGAGGAAACTGATGCCCGCCAACCCGCTGGTGAAGGACAGCCCCTGACTGACCCAGAAACCGGTCCAGACTTCTCGACGAAAGGCCAACCACCGCAGCTCGCTGACAACTGCGGAAATAGCCACATTGCTGATCAGCGAGTAGCCAAGGGCAGCCGCGATCAATAGCAGTATGGCGGTCCCCGACATGTCCAGCGGCGGTGGATTCCCTAGTCGACCGAAGGCGACGACGACGACGAGCGTGCCCAGCGTCGCGACTCCGGCGTTGTACAGGCTCTTCGCCGTCCCGCGCCGGGCAGTGGCGTGGGCGAGGCCACTACCGAGCCAGGTGACCAGTAACAGGTCAGGTCCGGCCAGCAACCCCAGACCGAGAACAAGCGGGACCTCGTCCCACACATGGGCTACCCGATCGGCGCGGAATTGCAGCCGCAACGGCATCCGGTTGGCGCAGACAATTAGGGACGCAATGACTAGTGATAGCCCAGCGCGTACCGCAGGCGGCATATCGCCGGCAGCCGTGCTCACGGCGCGCTGCAGGCTGAGGACCACCACACCCGTTGCACTGGTGATGACACCGGTGAGTAGAACACGCCGCCGAAGCGCGTCGCCCGCGCCGGTATCCGGCGAGATCGCGGTCATCACCGTGCCATTTCTACTCGGTTATCGATTCGGAATGCGACGGTAAACACCGGCAGCCGACACCTGCGCTCCCAGAAGTTCGGTGAGCGATCGTCGCTGTGCGTAAGGTATCGGCTACCAGGCGCCGACAGTCGCCGCATGGCCGTACCAGACCCGTGCGGTGCGGTACAGGCAGTCGGAGCAATTGGGCATTGGGGGCTTAGAAGGGGGGTAGCCATGAACCGCGGCAGGATCTGGACCTGACAGTACTGTCAGTGCGCCCCGTTTACCACCAGTTACGGGGATTACTACCGAGGGTGCCTGAGTGCATACACAGAGCTAGTTCATAGCGTTGTGTTATGCCTCTTTCGTCGGTGTATGCCGGTCTGGCGTCAGCCGGTCTGGGGTACGCCGACGGGCAACCCGGCCAGCGCACTCCGACACGGTCGACGTCACTGGTGCGCGACGTGGGCGGCTGCCACCAGGGCAGCGAACAGGCGCCCATCAGTGCCGACCTCCGGGTGCCAGAGAACCCCGAGTGCGAAGCAGTGCCCGGGTAGTTCCAGCGCTTCGATCGCGCCGTCCGGGGCCCACGCGCTGGCCCTGGCCGAGCCGCTGCTGTCGACACCCTGGTGGTGGTACGAGCGAACGGTCACCCGCTCGCCGAGGATGTCCGCCGCCCGGGATCCCGGCGCCAGGTCGACGGCGTGTTCGCCGAAGGCACCGTGGCTCGGTCGATGCTCGTCGTGCCCGACGACGTCGGGCAGGTGCTGGTGCAGGGTGCCGCCACCGGCCACCGCCATCAGCTGCATGCCGCGGCAGATCCCGAGTACGGGTAGATCGCAGCGGATCGCAGCGGCCAGGAGCGCGAGCTCGCTGATGTCCCGCTCGGGGCGCGGCGCTTCGGTGGCCGGGTGACGCTGCGCGCCGTAGTGGGCCGGGTCGATGTCCGCGCCACCGGTCAACACCAGGCCGTCGAGCCGGGCAACCACCTCTTCGGCGCCATCGGGCAGGTCCGGCGGCAGCAGGACCGCTCGGCCGCCGGAAGCGACGACGGGTTCGACGTAGCGGTGCGGCAGAAGCGTGGCGACCAGCTCCCATCGGCCCCAGCGCACCGGTTCGATGTACGCGGTGAGGCCGATCACGGGACGCACCGGGGGCACGGTATCCCGTCGTTACCGCCTAACGAACCGGATCAGCCGCCGTGGACGGCCACCGCGGCCGCCCGGCGCGGATCCCCGGCCGCGGTCAGGCCGACCTCGGGCGAGTACAGCGCGGCTCCAACACCGCCGAAGTACATCGCGAGTTCGTGGTGCGACCGGGTCAGGTACGCCGACTCCGACAGCAAAGGCGACCCCGACAGAGTCTCCGACAGCGCAGCCGGCAGCAGGTCCAGGTCCTCCTCGTGTTCGAGCACCGGTCCATCCGCGGTGTGTCGGACGTGCAGCCGGGGCCAGCGAATGGCCTGCTCGAGACTCAGCCCGCCACCGGCGAAACCGGCGAGAACCTGGAGCAGTGCGGTGGTGATCCGGTCCGCACCGGGCGACCCGACTGCCAGCACCGCGCCGTCCGGGCGCCGGCCCACGGTGGGCGCCATGTTCGAGGCCAGCCGCTCGCCGGGGCGCAAGGCATGCAGCCCGTGCGGGTTCAGCTCCGGCTCGCCCAGCGCGCTGTTGAGCCACAATCCGGTACCGGGCACCATCACCCCCGAGCCGTACCCGTCGGAGGCGGTGATCGCGCAGGCGGTGCCCTCGCCGTCCACCACTGAGACGTTCAGCGTCGACGGCGCCTCCAGCGGGACGGCGCCGCCGGCGGCGACCATCGCCAGCAGTTCCGCGGCGGCCGCCACCCGGTCCTCGGCGAGGTCCAGCCGGTCCCGGCGGTAGCGCAGCACCCGGTCCTGCACGTCCACCAGATGCGCCACGTCGACGGCCGTCCAGCGCCCGTGCGGCCGGCCGGCCATCAGGGCCAGCATGGCGGCCAACACCGGCCCGCCGATCGACGGCGGCGGGTTCGTCCCGAGCTGCCAGTCCCCGGCCGCCACGGCCAGCGACCGGCGCAGCGCGGGACGGTACCGGGCCAGGTCCAACGCGGTGAGCAGGCCGTCGTGTGCGGCCATGTCGGCCACGATGAGGTCGGCCACCTCGCCGGTGTAGAAGGCCACGGCGCCGTCGGCCGCCAGCGCCTCCAAGGTCTCGGCCAGGTGCGGAATGTGCACCCGGTCACCTTCGGCGAGCAGCGACCCGCTGCTGTCGTGCAGCGCCCGGTAGCTGTCCGGGCTGCGGGAGAAGATGGCGTCGTGGCTGTACGCCAGGTAGTACGCCGAGGCGCGGCCGAGCGGGAAGCCCAAGCGGGCGACCTCGATCGCCGGCGCGAGCACCTCCGTCCACGGCACCCGGCCGAAGCGGAGGTGAGCGGCGGCGTACCCGGCCAGCGCGCCCGGCGTGGCTACCGAGCCGTATCCCACGGTCGCCGTGACCCCGCCCCCGTAGGCCATGTCGACGTGCTCGACTCCCCGCCCGAAGCGATCGGCCGGCAGGCCCGACCCGGCCATGGCCACGCCCCCGTCGACCGTTACCGGATCGCCGCCGGCCGGGGCGACGGTGAGATAGGCCCCACCGGCCAGCGCGCACATCCCCGGCTCACTCACCTGGGACACGAGCACGGCCGCCAGGGCGGCGTCGATAGCGTTGCCACCCGACTCTGCGACGCGGACTCCGGCGGCGGCGGCCAGTGAGTTGCACGCCGAAACCGCCACGGGTGTCCCGGCGGTGGTCATCGAGAGATCATCCCATCGCCGATCCGGGCCCGACCCTCGGGAGGTTACCTCGGGTACACGCTGATGTCCGTGGCCTTGACCGCCACCCAGATCGCCCGGCCGGGGGCGAGCTGGAGATCGGCCACCGCGTCCGCGGTGAGGTCCACCGCCATCGGCAGCGGATGTGCCACCTGCAGCCGGATCCGGTCGGCGGCCCGTTCCAGCGTCGCCACCGTGGTGCGCCAGACGTTGCGCGGGCTGCCGGTGGGTGGGTGGCGATGCACGGCGACCGCGGCCGGCCGGATCGCGGCGAACACCGCGCCGATTGTCCCGGGCAGGACGGTCAACGAAACCGGGAACGTGTCCAGCGTCACCCGGTTACCAGCGGCCGTGCCGCGGTACAGGTTGATCCCGACGAGCCGGGCGACATAGTCGGTCCGCGGATGGCGGGCCACCTCGTCCGGGGCACCGTGCTGCACGACCTGGCCGGCCTCCAGGATCACCAACCGGTCACCGAGCAGCAGCGCTTCCAGCGGGTCATGGGTGACGATCAGGCTGACCCCGGCAAAGGCGTCCAGATGGGTCCGCAGCCCGGTCCGGGCCGAGCTACGCGTGGCCGCGTCCAGCGCGGCGAGCGGCTCGTCGAGCAACAGCAGCCGGGGGGAAGTGGCCAGCGCACGGGCCAGCGCCACGCGCTGTGCTTGGCCGCCGGAGAGCTGCCCGGGCCGGCGGTTCGCCAGCTCGGCCAGCCCGGCGCGGGCCAGCCAGCCGTCCGCGGCGGCGTTGGCGGCCGCCCGGAGGACGCCGCGAGCCCGCAGCCCGAACGCGACGTTGTCCCGGGCGCTCAGGTGCGGGAACAGCAGGTAGTCCTGGAACACCACCCCGACCGGCCGGTGCTCCGGCGGGACCCGACGCCGCTGCGACGGCTCCTCTAGTACCGTCCCGGCTACGCTCAGCCGTCCCGCTGCGAGCGGCACCAACCCGGCGAGCGCCCGCAGCAGCGTGGTCTTCCCGGCGCCGTTCGGTCCGAGTACGCAGATCACCTCACCGCAGTTCGCGTGCAGGGCAATACGCAGCCGGAATGTGCCGCGGTTCACCGTGAGATCCGCCTCCAGCCCAAGCTCCGGTGCCGCCGCCGGCGGGACGGGCGGGGAGCCGGGCGGCGTACCGGGCGGTGTTCTCACGCCGACGGCAGCCACCGTTCTCGCAGCCCGAGCACCACGGCGGCCGAAACCGCGACCAGCACCAGGCTCAGCACGATCGCCGCCGCCGGGTCGGTCTCCATGGCCAGGTACACCGCCAGCGGCATGGTGCGGGTGACGCCGGGGAAGTTGCCGGCGAAGGTGATGGTCGCGCCGAACTCACCGAGTGCCCGCGCCCAGCACAAGACCGCCCCGGCGGCGACGCCGGGGGCGACCAGCGGCAGCGTGACCCGGCGGAAGGTATACATCCGACCGGCGCCGAGGGTGGCCGCCGCCTCCTCGTACCGGTCGTCGGCACCGCGCAGCGCCCCCTCCACGGCGAGCACCAGGAACGGCATCGCCACGAACGTCTGGGCGACCACCACCCCGGCGGTGGTGAACGGCAAGCTGATCCCGAAGGCCGAGTACAGCCATTGCCCGATGACACCACGGCGACCGAACGCCAGTAGCAGCGCCACCCCGCCCACCACCGGCGGGAAGACCAGCGGCAGGATGACCAGCGCCCGAAGCAACGGCCGGCCGGGGAAGGACAGCCGGGCCAGGACCCAGGCCAGCGGCACGCCGAAAATCAGGGCGAGGGCGGTCGCCGAGGTCGCGGTCAGCAACGACAGCCGCAGCGCCGTGGTGACTTCGGTGCCGGCAAGTCCGCCGGCCAGGTTGCTCCACGGTGCGCGGACCAGCAGCCCCAGCAGCGGCAACAGCAGGAACAGCGCACCCGACACCGCGGGAACGAGCAGCATCAGCGGCGCGGTACGCCGACCACGGGCTCGGGATGACGCTCGCGACTCCTCCGGCGCGATGTCCACGTTCACGGCGGCAGGAAACCGGCTCGGTGGAACGACGCCGCGGCGGCCGGGCTCTGCAGGTAACGCAGGAACGCCCCGGTGAGCGGGCGGGTGGCGCTGCCTCGCAGGGCCACGACCGGATAGGCGGTCACCGCTTTCGCCGCCTCGGGAAAGCTGACGCCGCTCACGCGCCCCGCGGCGGCCAGCACGTCGGTCCGGTACACCAGTCCGGCGTCCACCTCACCGAGGCGGACCTTGGTGAGGACGGCGGCGACGTCGGACTCCAAGGTGACCGGCGAGGCGCGCAGCCCGGCAACGGCCAGCGCCTTGTCGGCCGCCGCCCCGCACGGCACCTGCGGAGCGCACAGCGCGAGCGTGACGTCATGGCGTACCGCGTCGGCCAAGCCCGTGATGTGCCGCGGATTGCCCGGCGCGGTGGCGATCTGCAAGGCGTTGCGTGCCAGCCGGATCGGCGCGCCGGCAGCGTCGCCGTGCCGGGTCACCGTCGCCATGGTCGCGTCACTGGCGGACGCGAAGATGTCCGCCGGAGCCCCACTTCGGATGGACTGGGCCAGTCCAGAGCTACCGGCGAAGTCGAGCCTGACGCGGACTCCCGGGTTGGCCGCTTCAAAGGAGTGAGCGAGAGCCGTGAACGTGCTGGTCAGCGACGACGCGGCGAAGACGGTAATCGTCCCGGACGGTGCCGCCGCCGAGCCGGCAGCGCCGGTACCGGCGGGAGGGGCCTGGGCTGGGGCGGCGCCGCACCCGGCAACCAAGGCGATGAGCGGCACGGCCAACGCCCGTTTGCCCCTGACCACCCGCCACAGGGTAAGGCGGATCAGCGAGTGGATGCTAGCCGGCCTGCCGCTGGATCGTCCTGTACGGTATGGGTGATTTTAGCCGTCCCGGACAAGCTTGGACCACTGGGGGAACTCGCCATGGGAAGACGCGTCTCGACTCTTGCGCTCGCCGCCGCTGCGGCCTCGGCGTTGGCTGTCGGCACCGCGCAGGCCACGTCGGTCACCGCCGGAAGCTGGCACTTCAACGAGCCGGCCGGGTCCAAGGTGGCCCACGACTCGACCCATCCGGCCACCAACGGCCGGATCAGCGGAGCCGTGCAGACCGGGGTCGCTGGTCACTCCGGCCACGGCTACTACTTCTCCGGCGGGGTGGTGAGTGTTCCGGACTCCGCCACCCTGGATCCTGGAACCCGCCCCTTCACGGTCTCGATGTGGCTTCGAGTTCCCAGCAATCTCGCTACCGGTGACTACAACGTGCTGCAGAAGGGCCACTCCACCACGGCAGGGGGGCAGTACAAGGTTGAGCTCGGCGGTTCGTTGAGCCGAGGGGTCGGCAAGCCGCGCTGTGCGTTCAAGGACAGCTCGCATCACGGCGTCGTGGTAAAGGCCCGCAACAGCGACATCGCGGACGGGCGGTGGCACTTCGTGTCCTGCCAGCGGAGCGCCACCTCGGTCTCCATCCGAGTCGACGGCTCGGTCAAGGCGTCGGTTGCGGCTCGCCTCGGCAGCATCGCCAACTCCTCCCCGCTGCAGATCGGCGGCAAGGGTGTCGGCCTGCACAACTACACCGGCGGAATGGACGAGGTCAGCCTGCGAATCGGCTGACCCGTGCGCACCTGAGCAGCGGCTGCGTAACCGGCTCGAGTTCGGCGGCCGGCGCCGACGACGTCCGGGACCGGGTCACCGCGTACCCGATAGCCACCAGCGCGGCGTACGGGAAGGCCAGCAGGGCGGGGTCGGATTCCACAGCAAACCGCAGCCCGGAGTCGGCGATCTCCAGGGCGTAGGGCATGGTGACGTTTATGAGAGCGTAGGTGCTGGTGTGCGGTACCGCCCCGGGCATGTTGGCCACGCAGTAGAACGTCGAGTCGGCGACCCGGAACGTCGGGTCCGAGTGCGTGGTCGAGCGGGTGGACTCGAAGTTACGCGACCGCGGTGATCCCGCTGTCCAGAATGGCCTTGGTGCAGGCCGCGGAGGCGGCGAGATGCAGGTAGGCGAAGAGCAGTTGACCGCGCCGCATACGACCGTATTCCGACGGGATCGGTTCCTTGACCTTGCAGATCAAATCGCGTTCGGCCCACACATCGTCCGCGGTACCGATGATTTCCGCCCCGGCCGAGATGTAGTCCTGGTCGGGATCGAAGAACCGACTCCGGCCTCCTTCTCGACATAGACGGTGTGGCGTGCCGGGTGAACTCGTGCACACCGGCCGGGTGATCGCCACCCGGTATTCATGGTCCTTGACTTCGCGCGGGATACCGACCTTCACTACGAACGCCTCCTTGTGGGATGTGGCGGATACGTGCGCCGGGGCATGCGGGATCGCCGCGATTCCCGGTTGTCGCACGTGGGATATCCACATTCGACCGGCCGGTGGTAGGTGTTTCCAGGGGCGATGGTCCCGGCCGCGGAGAGGCATTGCGGAACGTTGTAGCAACGTCACTGAAACGCCTAGGTCTCATGGCCGCCAAGTATCGGTGCTTCTATGGTGGCCGAAGCAGGAGAGGCGGCCGCGACCTGGTTCGGGCCGGTGTAGATGCGGAGGCGCAGTGTCGGAGTCCAGAGTTGCGGCCACCGGCGCCGCGGCCGATCCGGGTCGGCCTGTGCTGCTCACCGTGGACGACGACCCGGCGGTGTCCCGGGCGGTGGCCCGGGACCTGCGCCGGCGCTACGCCGAGAGTTACCGGATCGTCCGTGCCGAATCCGGGGCGGACGCGCTGGCGGCGCTTCGCGAGGTGAAGCTGCGCGGCGGCCGGGTCGCCGCGCTCGTCGCCGACTCGCGGATGCCGCAGATGAGCGGCGTGGAGTTCCTCGAGGCGGCCATGGACCTGTTTCCGGCCGCCCGCCGGGTGCTGTTGACCGCCTACGCCGACACCGACGCGGCGATCGCGGCAATCAACGTCGTGGACCTCGACCACTACCTGCTCAAGCCGTGGGATCCGCCGGAGGAGAAGTTGTACCCGGTGGTGGACGCGCTGCTCGAAGGCTGGCTGGCGGCCGGCGACCGGCCGGTCCCGGGGATCAAGGTGGTCGGCCACCGGTGGTCCGCCCGGTCGCACGAGATCCGGGACTTCCTGGCCCGCAACGGCGTGCCCTACCGGTGGTACGCCGCGGACGAACCTGAGGGTGGTCGGCTGCTCGCCGCCGCCGGTGTGGACGCCACGGCGGTGCCGCTGGTCATCCCGCCGGACGGCACCCCGCTGCCCAACCCACGGACCGCGGAACTGGCCGCCCGCGTTGGGCTGTCCACCACTCCGGCAGCCGACTTCTACGACCTCGTCATCGTCGGCGGCGGTCCGGCCGGTCTGGGCGCGGCGGTGTACGCCGCCTCCGAGGGGTTGCGGACCGTGCTGGTGGAGCGCGAGGCCGCCGGCGGGCAGGCCGGCCAGAGTTCGCGGATCGAGAACTACCTCGGCTTTCCGGACGGCGTCTCCGGCGCCCAGCTCACCGACCGGGCCCGGCGGCAGGCCGTGAAGTTCGGCGCCGAGTTGCTCACGGCCCGCGGCATCGAGGGCCTGAGCACCCGCGGGTCCGCCCGGGTGGTCCGCTTCGAGGACGGCAGTGAGTTGGCAGCGCACACCGTCCTGCTGGCGACCGGGGTGTCCTATCGCCGGCTGGCCGGCTCGGGTCTGGATGCGCTCACCGGCCGTGGGGTGTACTACGGGGCGGCCACCACCGAAGCCGCCAGTTGCGTCGGTCAGGAGGTCTATGTCGTCGGCGGCGCCAACTCCGCCGGCCAGGCAGCGGTCTTCTTCGCCCGCCAAGCGAAGTCCGTCACGCTGCTGATCCGCGGCGACCGGCTGGAGGCCGGGATGTCGTACTACCTGGTGGAACAGCTCCGGGGGCTGGACAACGTCACGGTTCGAACCTGCACCGAGGTGGTCGCCGGCAGCGGATTTGACCACCTGGAGACCCTGACTTTGGCGGACGGCCGGACCGGGGCGGCCGAAACCGTCCCGGCCGGCTGGCTGTTCGTCTTCATCGGCGCGGCGCCGCGGACCGGGTGGCTCGACGGTGTGGTGGCTCGGGACGTACGCGGTTTCGTCCTGGCCGGCCCCGACCTGATGCACGACGGTAGCCGGCCGGCGGGCTGGCCGCTGGAGCGGGATCCGTACTACCTGGAGACCAGCCTGCCGGGAGTGTTCGTAGCCGGCGACGCCCGGGCCGATTCGGTCAAGCGGGTGGCGTCCGCGGTCGGCGAGGGCGCGATGGCGGTCACCATGCTGCACCGCTACCTGGAGAAGCTATGAGTACGGCGGAGCGCGTGCCGGTGGCCGAGTTGCGCAACCTGTTCCTCTTCGAAGCCCTGGCCGAAGATCAACTGGCTTGGCTGTCCGAGCACGGCCGGGTCGAGCGGGTGGCTGCCGGGGGCACGGTCTTCCGGGAGGGCGAGCCGGCGACCTGCTTCTACGTCCTGCTCGAGGGCCGGATCAGCATGACCCGCCAGGTCGCGGCCGATGAGGTGGAGGTCGTTCGTAGCGAGGAGCGCGGGGTCTACGCCGGGGCCACGCAGGCCTACCTCGAGGACCGGGCCGAGCAGAGCTACCTGGCCAGCCTGGTCGCGATCACCGACGCGGCCTTCTTCGTTCTCCCGGCGGTGGCCTTCGCCCAGCTGATGCGCGAGTGGTTCCCGATGGCCATGCACCTGCTGGAGGGGCTCTTCTTCGGGATGCGCAACTCCCAGCAGATCGTCGCCCAGCGCGAGCGCCTGCTGGCACTGGG
Organism: uncultured Actinomycetota bacterium; assembly: GCA_963814355.1. GTDB lineage: Bacteria > Actinomycetota > Actinomycetes > JADGOV01 > JADGOV01 > JADGOV01. The sequence continues at coordinate 1,083,815 of CAWFCZ010000018.1, forward strand.
GTCGCTCACCGCCGGCCTGACCCACGAGCTCAACAATCCGGCGGCGGCCGCGGTGCGGGCGACCTCCGCGCTACGGGAGCGGGTTGCCGGCATGCGACACAAGCTCGCGATGCTGGCCGGCGGTCAGTTGGACCGGGACCAGCTGCAGGCCCTGACGCTGCTGCAGGAAGACGCGGTGGAGCGGGCAGCCAAGGCTCCGAAGCTCTCCCCGCTCGCGGTCAGCGACGCCGAAGACGAGCTTGGCGACTGGCTGGCCGAGGCCGGGATCGACGACGCGTGGTCGCTGGCGCCGGTGTTCGTGGCCGCCGGGCTCGGGCTTGAGTGGGCGGCGGGGGTCGCCGAGGCCGTCGACCCGCAGGTGTGCGACGGCGCCTTCCGCTGGCTGGCGTACACCCTGGAGACGGAGTCGCTGATGCGGGAGATCGAAGACGCCACCACCCGGGTCTCGACGCTGGTCGGCGCCGCCAAGCAGTACTCCCGGCTGGACCGGACGCCGTACCGCATGATCGACGTTCACGACGGGTTGGACAACACGTTGGCCATGTTGGCGGGCAAGATCGGCCCTCGAGTGGAGGTGGTGACCGACTACGACCGGGGGCTACCGCCGCTGCCGGCCTACGCCGACGAGCTCAACCAGGTCTGGACCAACCTGGTGGACAACGCGGCCGCCGCGATGGGCGGTACCGGGACGCTGACCGTCCGAACATCCCGGCGCGACGAGATGGCGATCGTGGAGGTGATCGACACCGGCCCCGGCATCCCGGCGCAGAACCTGGGGCGGGTCTTCGAGCCGTTCTTCACCACTAAGCCGGTAGGCGAGGGCACCGGGCTCGGCCTGGACATCTCCTACCGGATCGTGGTGAGCCGGCATCACGGCGACCTCCGGGTGTCCTCCGTTCCCGGTCACACCCGCTTCGAGGTACGGCTCCCGTTGCTCCCCCCGACCCAGTCCGTTCCGCCGCCGGAGCCGAGCGCCTCGGCGCCCCCTCCGGGACCGTCCTGAACAAGCCCCCGACCTGGCCACGCCCCGACCCTCCAGGAGCAGTCATGCCCACCTGCACCCATCTCGAGGAGATCCGCGACGTCCAGCCGGACAGCACGCAGGGCTGCCCGGACTGCCTGGCCGAGGGCAGCCGCTGGGTTCACCTGCGGGAATGCCTCAGCTGCGGCCACGTCGGCTGCTGCGACTCCTCTCCCAGGCGGCACGCCACCGCCCACTTTCGAGCCACCAGGCACCCGATCATGCGCTCCTTCGAACCAGGCGAGGACTGGCGGTGGTGCTTCGTCGACCAGGCGGTGGTCTGACGACGTCGCGCTGGCACGGCGATCCTCATGGTGCTTCCGAGGGCGTAGCATCTGTAGCGGTTGGTAGCAGTGCGGGGATAGACTCCGGCCATGACGAGGGAAATCAGTCAACGCGAACTGCGCAATGACAGCGGTTCGATCCTTCGCGCGGTGGAAGCGGGTGAAGACTTCGTCGTGACTCGTAACGGAACCGCACTTGCCGAGTTGCGCCCGTTGGGTCGCCGGCGCTTCGTCGCCAAGAGCGAACTCTTGGCGAGCGCTCGACGGCTGGCGCCCATGGATGCCGCAGCTTTCCGCTCAGATATCGACGAGGCACTTGACCAGGGTCTTGATCGCGATCTCTAATGCCTGAGGCCGGCATTCTGGACACATCCGTCGTGATCGACCTGCCCCGGATCGCCGGCCGGCTACTTCCAGCCGAATCCGCGATCACCGCCGTGACGCTCGCTGAACTCGGCGCAGGTCCGCACGCCACGACCGATGCGATCGAGAGGTCGATTCGCCAGGAACGGCTCCAGTGGGCGGAGGCAACCTTCGACGCCCTGCCGTTCGACGAAGTCGCGGCCCGGGCCTATGGACGGGTATATGCCCTCGCTCGAGTAGCCCGGCGACAGCCCGGCGGGCGTCTGGCCGACCTCATGATCGCGTCTATCGCCGCATCCCACCAGCTGCCGCTCTACACGAGAAATCCCGCAGACTTCCCTGACCTGTCATCGATGGTCACAGTCCTCGCCGTCTGACGTCGCGCCGTGCCCGCCTGGCAAGCGCGACAAGCGTTCGGCTTCCGCACGCGGGAACGCATCTCGGCGACGCTCGCGTTGCGCTCTCGGTGGTCGGCGAGACGTCGCTGTGCGGGGACCCGCTAGCCACCCTCGGGATGCCGCGAGGCTCGGACGGGTGAGCCGAGCCAGCGCAGCACATGGTGGTCAGCTCGGTGAAACGACCGGCAAGCCGGCGTGAGTGGCAGCATTGCGCAGCCGCGTGTCATAGGCGAGGAATGCTGACAGGGACGAGCCGATTCGTCGGGCTGTCGCAAGATGGATCGCGTCCAGCGTCCGCAAAGCTAGTGGGTCAAGTACGGCTGCGTCGGCCAATAACTCGGGCGTCATGAGGATCAGGTCTGTTCCGGCGAGCACCGTCTCCGCCGACGTCGCCGCGGTGGGGCTATGGCGCCGGGCAGCCCTCGTCAGCTCGACGCGCGTCACAATGGAGCTTGCGAACGTCGATTGATCCGAACGGCCCATCCAGTCCAGCAAGGCCTCGGTCTCTGCCTCGCGGACCACGAGCTTGACCAACGCCGAGGTGTCGACGTAAGCGACACTCACCGGGCATCGTCGCGATCTTCGGCGAGCCGATCAGTGAGTGTCGGCCCTGCCTCGCTCGCAATCGGTGCCACGTCACTCAAGGAGCCGTGTGCCCGGAGCACCGCACCCGAGGCGGTCAGTCGATCCCAATCCGAGCCGGCGATCGGCGCGAGGGACGCGATCGGGCGGCCGCGATCGGTGATCGTAAAACTCTCGCCGGCCGCGACCCGGGCCAGCCAGCGACTGGCGTGCTGTCGAAGCTCTCGAACGCCGATGGATTCCAAGTGCTACACAGTAGCATCAAGCCTGAGCGGCGTCGTGGGCGGATCCACGTTCGGCGAATCAGCTGCGGGACAGGATCGCCTCCTCCAGGTCCAGATCCCGCTGTACCCGGCGGAGCAGGTCGTCGGTGATGTCCCCACGGTCGCGCAGCGCCACGAACTCGGTCCGTTCGGCGAGCAGCATCTGCAGCCGTAGCCGCCGGTAGGCCGCGGTCGGGGTCTCCGATCCCAGCGTGCCGCCGCGACCGCCCCCGAGGCGCTCCCAGGCGGAGAGCTGGCGGATCTCCGCCTTCTCGCGCAACTGCTCGGCCACGCCGTCCGGGGCCGGCTCGGCCGCCAGCAATTCCTCCAGCCGGCGCAGCGCCGCGTCGGCGGCACCCTGCTGCGCCGCCGCCTCGGCAAGGATCTCCCCGGTTTCGTCCCGGCGCAGCCCGGAGCGGCGGACCGCTGCGGACAAAGTGAATCCCTGGCCGATGAGGGTGGCCAGGATCACCATCAGCGTAAGGAAGAGGAGTACCGGCCGCTGGGGGAACGGCGCCCCGGAGTCCGTGGTCAGCGGCAGGCTGAAGGCGGCGGCCAGCGACACCACGCCGCGCATCCCGGCCCAGGAGATCACCGCCGGCGCCTGCCACGGCGGCGACGGATCGCGTTCCCGCAGCCGGGGACTCAGCCCCCGGGGCAGATAGGTGGCCGGAAACACCCAGACGAATCGGCCGAGTACCACCGCGGCAATGACGGCGCCCGCCGCGCCGACCAGACCGCCCACCGAGTGACCCTCCAGCCCGCGCAGGATGTCCGGCAGTTGCAACCCGATGAGAGCGAAGACGATGCCCTCCAGGAGGAAGTCGATCAACCGCCAGATCGCGTGCTCCGCAAGCCGGGCGGCCGGCGACATCAGCACCGGCGCCTGGTGGCTGAGCCGCAGACCGGCGACCACGACTGCTAACACGCCACTGGCGTCCATCGCCTCGGCGGGCAGGTAGGCGAGGAACGGGGTCAGCAGCGACACCGTGTTCTCGATCAGCGGGTCGTTGGTGTGCCGGCGGACGGCGGCGATCAGAGCGGCCACGGCCAAACCGACCGCCGTACCGCCGACCACGGCCACCACCAGGCGCCAGCCGATGTCCAGCACCGATACCCCGCCGCTCACCGTCGCCAGCACGGCAACCCGCAGCAGGACCAGCGCGGTGCCGTCGTTGAGCAGGCTCTCCCCCTCCAGGATCGTGAGTATGCGCGGCGGCAGCCCCACCCGCCGGGCGATCGCCGTGGCGGCCACCGCGTCGGTCGGTCCGAGTACGGCGCCCAGCGCGATCGCTGCCGACCACGGCAACCCGGGTACTACCAGCCTGGCGACCACGGCCACAACGGCGGCCGTAAAGGCCACCAGCCCGACCGACAGCAGCCCGATCGGCCGGGCGTTGGCCCGGACGGCGGTGAGCGAGGAACCGATCGCCGCCGAATACACCAGCGGTGGCAGGAAGAACGTCAGCACGACGTCGGGGTCGAGGTGGTACGCGGGCACGCCCGGCACGGCGGATGCCGCCAGGCCGGCCAGCACCAGCAGGACCGGCGCGGATAGGTTGAAGCGCCGCGCCACCCCGGCCACAACGGCCACGCCGACGATCAATACCAAGGTCTGCAACAGCACGCGGCAGTCCTCCCGTTGGGTAGTCGGTGTACCGAGACGGCAAGCGTGCTCCGGCCGCCGGCATTCCGCCGCCGGGCGGTGCCGTCGGTAACGCTGCCGGCCAGTGGCTACGACGGCCAGATGGTGTAGCCGGTGAAACCCATCTGGAAGCCGCTGAACGGCGGACGGTTGCCGTTGATGTTGATCCAGTCACCGCACGGGCGCATCTGGGCCAACCCCGGCCCGACGTTCTCCACGGTGATCCCGCCGTGGAGCAGCGCACGGGTGGTGGCCTGCAGGCGGGTGTCCGCGGTGGCGTCCGGCCCGAGCGTGTCGGCGCCGATGGCGGTGATGCGGCGGGAATCGTAGAGCCAATCCACCGCCGCCCCGTGGAAGCCCGGCGCCGGAGTGGTCACGTACGGCGAGTTCTCTCCGCTGCCCTGACCGAACAGCTCCGCGTACCCGGTCAGCAGCAGGACGCAGCCGCGCGGCGGGATGCTGCAATGCCGGGACTCCCAGCGTCGCAGGTCGGGTACGCCGATCTCGAAGTGCGGGCCGTCCGCGGCGATTCGTCTCCGCACGTCGAGAATGGCCAGCGGCATCAAGGTCCAGTCCTCACCGATGTCGTCCAGCCGGTCGCCGCCCAGGATGAAGTGCACCGGGGCGGAGATGTGGCTGGCGGTGTGAGTGCCCAGGTTGGTGATCCGCTCCAGCAGGTATCCGCCGTCGTCGTGCGCCGGGGTCCGGGTGTCCACGAAGTGCGGCTGGACGCCGAAGCGCGGATCGCCGGGATAGCTCGGCACCCCGCGGCGCAGCGACAGGGTGAGCGGCACCTTCCGGGCGGTTCGCGGATCGACCTCCCGGTAGTTGGGCGGGATACCGTCGGGGGCGCGGCGGTCGGCGGCCCGGGCGCGGGGGCCGCGCCCTACGCTTCCGGTCACCGCCGCAGCAACCGCGGCCGCCGAGGTACCGAGCAGCCGACGACGGTCAAAGCGCTGGTGACTCATGGCGCCCTCCTTCGGAGCCTTCCGGGCGTACCGCCGGCACGCAAGCCGCCAGCCGGTCGGCGAGCCCGTCGAGGCCGCGCCGGACCTGGTCGGCGTAGCCGTCGGCGGCGAGAGCCCAGCAGGCGTCCCGGCCGCGGCGCAGGTGGCGCCCGGCTGCCTCGAAGTTTCCGACCTTGCGGTAGGACTCCCCGGCGTTGAGGTGCAGCGACGGCAACAGCCCCTCCGCCGGACCGGCGAGGCCGGCTCGGTGGGCGCGGTCGGCACTGACCCCGGCGGCGGCGTCCAGCGCCCGCAGGTCCCACTCCAGCTCGGCAGCCGGGTCGTCCTGGACGTCGGCCATGGCGTGGCCCACCGCGCAGCGGTGCAGCGCATCGCCGGCCGGGCCGATCTCCGCCCATAGCCGGGCCAGCTCGAGTCGGGCGCCCGGGCGGTCCCCGCGCACGCCGACGCCGACCGCCGCCGCCACCCGGGCCAGCACAGCGTCCCCCGGTGCCACGTCATTCGCCATGGTTGCCTCCGCACCGTCGGTGTGGAGCGCAACCATAGCGGCGCGGACGGACAGGATCCGGTCCCTTCCGCCAGCCTCCGGCCTCAGCCGGACGGCACCTCGACGGTGATGGTGACTCGTACCAGCGCCGGGAAGGCGGCGTCGAGGCGAAGCCGAAGCGCGCCGGCGGGTCGATGCCGCGAAGTCCCCCCAGCTCACGACCGTCGATTACGGCGCTGGCCCGGCCGATCCGGTGCAGATCCTGCGCGCCGTACCACTCCCTTCGGCCCGACTCCGCGCTGCCGTAGGTCCGCACGCCGGGCAGCAGCAGCCGGGCCGCGCGTCGATCAGCTGCACGCCACTGCGGCGTCCGGGCGAGCCTGGCCGGTACGGCGCGCAGCAGCAGCCCCAGTGCACCGCGTCGCCCAACCTCGAAACTCAGCCGCAGCGCGCCGGCGGTGACCGTCCAGGTGTCCCCCGCCGCCGACACCGTCACCGGGTGATCTCGACCCGTCATCGACGCCACCGTAGCCACCCGTCAAGTCTTTGGCCACGGACAGCAAACGCACAGCCTCCGTCCAGGTCCGGCAGCCACCGTCGATGGCGTGACCACGACCATCACGACGGGCGGGCTCCCCAGGGTGGCCGCCTCTGCTCGCCCGGTGGCGTCGCCCACCTGGCCGGCCACGCTGGCCGGCTTCCTGGCCTACACCAGCCTGGTGGTGGTCACGGCGCTGTGGCTGGCGAACCGAGGCGCCCAAGAGCTCTTCGCCGGAACCGGCCCGGCGCTCACCTCAACCGGCCGGCTCGCCGGCCTGCTGGCCGCCGACCTCCTCCTGCTCCAGGTGTTGGGGATGGCTCGGATCCCCTGGGTGGAGCGCATCGTGGGCCAGGACCGGCTCGCACGCTGGCACCGCTGGGCCGGTTTCACCTCGTTCAACCTGATGCTCGGCCACATCGTGCTGGTCACCCTTGGGTACGCGCTGACGACGCACCGCTGGGTGCTTTCCGAGCTGTGGACCCTGGTCGCGACCTATCCGGGGATGTTGCTGGCCACCGCGGGCGCGTTGCTGCTGGTGCTCGTGGTCATCACCTCCATCCGGGCCGCCCGCCGCCGGCTGCGGTACGAGTCCTGGCACCTGCTGCACCTCTACGCCTACCTCGGGGTCGGCCTGGCCCTGCCGCATCAGCTGTGGAACGGCGGCGAGTTCGTGTCCTCCCCGGCGGCCCGGACGTACTGGTGGAGCCTGTACGGCCTCACCCTTATCGCGGTCGTGTCGTACCGCCTCGGCCTGCCGGCTTGGCGCACCCTGCGCCACCGCTTGGTGGTGGCCAACGTGGTCACCGAGGCACCCGGCGTGGTCTCGCTGCACCTGTCCGGGCGCGCCCTGGCCCGGCTGCCGGCCCGGGCCGGACAGTTCTTCATCTGGCGGTTCCTCGACGGGCCGGGCTGGAGCCGTGGCCACCCGTACTCGCTCTCCGCCCCTCCGAACCCGCACCTGCTGCGGCTCACCGTCAAGGACCTCGGCGACGGGAGCCGGTCGCTGGCCGGCGTTACCCCGGGCACGCGGGTGCTCTTTGAGGGACCGTACGGAGCGCTGACCTCCGGTCGGCGGACCCGGACCCGGGTGACCCTGCTGGCTGCCGGGATCGGGATAACCCCGCTGCGCGCGCTGTTCGAAGAACTGCCCTGCGAGCCTGGTGACACAACGTTGGTGATCCGGGCCCGCGGCGAGGCGGAGATCGTCTTCCGAGCCGAGTTGGAGACCCTGGCCGCCGCCCGCGGTGCGCGGCTGCTCTACCTGCTCGGCCCTCGGGCCCGGCCGGAGTCGTGGCTTCCGGTCTCGATGGGCCACCTCTCCGACAGCATCGCGCTGCGCCAGCTGGTGCCGGACATCGCCGAGCACGACGTCTTCCTCTGCGGCCCCGACGCCTGGATGGACGCCGTCACCCGGGCGGCCCGGGACGCCGGGGTCGCGGCCGCCCACATCCACACCGAACGCTTCACGTGGTGAACGGAGATCCGGAATGCGCAAGATCATAGTTGCTTTGGCCGGCACCGCGTCCGGCCTGGTGATGCTCTTCAGCTACTACACCTCGACCGCCGGGGTCGCGGCTCCGGCCGCCACCGGTCCCGCCACCGACCCAACCGGCACGACCGCCACCCCAGAGCCCGCGACCCCGACGCCGAGCGCCGCCCGCTCGCCGGGAGCTGGCATCTTCACCGGCAGTGCAACGCCGACGCGGTGGGGGCCGGTACAAGTTCAGGTCACGGTCTCCAATGGCCGGATCAGCAAGGTCACGGTCCTGGAGCACCCCCAGGGCAATCCTCGCGACGAGGAGATCAACAGCTACGCGCTGCCCATCCTGACCTCGGAGACCATCGCCGCCCAGAGTGCCCAGATCGACCACGTCAGCGGGGCCACCGATACCAGTGACGGGTACCTCGCGTCGCTGCAGTCCGCGCTCGACCAGGCGCACCTGTGACGCCCACCGCGGCTCCCCCGCGCCGGGCCTGGGTACGCCAGCTCATGGGGATGCCGATCAGTGTCCACCTTCGCGGGGACGCGGCACGGGCACCTTTCGCCGAGGACGCCGTACTGGCAGCGTTCGACACGCTGCGGGCGATCGACACCCTGTTCAGTACCTACCGAGGCGACAGCGAGGTCTGCCGCCTCGACCGGGGCGACCTGACGATCCACGAGGCACACCCGCTGATGTCGGAGGTCATCGGGTTGTGTGAACTGGCTCGCACGCGCACTGGAGGCGCGTTCGACGCCCACCGCGCCGGACCGGCCGGCGGTCGGGTGCGCTTCGACCCCACCGGCCTGGTCAAGGGCTGGGCGGTCGAGCGGGTGGCCACCGTCCTCACCGAGGCGACCGGCTGCGACGTCAGCGTCAACGCCGGCGGCGACATCGCCAGCCAGATCACCGGTGGAGTCCGCCGTCGCCCATCGCCACCTTGGCGCATCGGTGTCGAGGACCCTCGGGACTACTCCCGGCTGCTCGCCGTGCTGCCGCTGTCCACCGGCGGGGTGGCCACCTCGGGCACCGCACGCCGGGGTGGGCACATCGTCGCCCCACACGACGGCTCGCCGGTCACCGAGTTGGCATCCGTTACGGTGATCGGTCCGTCCCTGCTGTGGGCCGACGTGTACGCGACCGCCGCGTTCGTCAAGGGATCGGAGGCGCTGGCCTGGCTGGAAACCCTGCCCGGCTACGAGGGCATCGTGGTCGACCGTACCGGGGTCCGCGCTACCCGGAAGCTGCCGCTGGCCACGCCGCGTATCCGACCGGCGGGTCCGGACCCGGGATCTCCAGCAGCGGGTCCGGGACGGTCGCATCCAGGTGCACCTGCCCGCACCCGCGCGCCCCGCTCCACCGCGGCTTCCAGCTGCCCGTTGACTGCGTCGGCCGCTGCCCCGGACCGCCTCAGGTGAACAGCGTGTCACCCCACCAACCGCCTCTTCCGACGCCCGGCGGGCAGGCCCAGATGCCCGAACCCGTGTGCCGGAGGTATTCTCCCATCGCGTCGTGGCGGGCCATCTTCGTCATCAACGGCACGAATTGAGTGCGGGGATCGCGTTGATAGGCCAGGAAGAACAGGCCTGCATCGAGTCGACCGAGCCCGTCCGAGCCGTCGACGAAGGAGTAGCCACGGCGCAAGATCGTCGTCCCGTCGTTGGACGCCGGATGCATCAGCGCGACGTGTGAATCCGCCGGCAGCTTCGCCGGGTCGACGGCGTCCCGCTCCTGGCTCGACCCCAACGGCGCCCCGGCACCCTTGGTACGCCCGACGATCCGCTCCTGGCCGAGTAGCGACTCGCGGTCCCAGGTCTCGATCTGCATCCGGATGCGACGAGCGACGAGGTAGCACCCGCCGCTCATCCAGCCGGCCCCGTCGCCGAAGGCGGCCCAGACGTGCTCACGGAGCCCGGCCTCGTCGGTGCCGGCAATGTTGTTCGTGCCGTCCTTGAACCCGAACAAGTTGCGGGGAGTCTGGGCGCCCGGAGTGGTCGAGGACGTCTTCCCGAACCCGAGCTGCGACCACCGCACGCTCACCCGGCCGAAGCCGATGCGGGCCAAATTGCGGATGGCGTGCACGGCCACCTGCGGGTCGTCGGCACAAGCCTGCACGGCGATGTCACCGAAGCTGCGGGCCGGTTCCAGCCGATCACCCGCGAAAGCCGGCAGGTCGATCAATGCCGCGGGGCGTTGAGCCCGCAGGCCGAATCGCCGGTCGAACAGCGACGGGCCGAAACCGACGGTCAGGGTGAGCCGGGACGGCGGCAAATCCAGGGCCTCCCCGGTGTCCTCCGGCGGCGCCTCCGGGACTCCGCCCAGCGCCCCGTCTGGTCCGGCGCCCTGGCCGGCGGACATCCGAGCGGCGGCGTCGGTCCACTCCCGCAGCAGCGCGACCAACTCGGCGCGGGACCTCGTCACCACGTCGAAGGCCGCGAAGTGCAGCCGGTCCTGGACGGGGGTGGCGATCCCGGCCTGGTGCTTCCCGTAGAACGGCACGACCGGTGCGGTCGGCGCGTTCGCGCGGTCTTCCTCGCGGGCCACCGCGACCCCCGCGCCGGTAGCCCCGGCGAGTAGACCGGCCGCAGTGAATCCGAGCAGGCTTCGGCGGCTGACCGGGTGGTTCATCCGCTCACCACCGCCGCAGCCAGGTGCGACATGGGCTCCGACAGCGCATTGACCGTGTCGGAGAGCGTCTTGCGCTGGGCAGGGGTCACCGTGTCGTAGGACACGAAGCCGGTCCCCCGCTGGTAGGTCGCGAGCAGCGCCCCGAGCTGGCCGAAGGAGGTGTCCAACCGGGCCACGAGCTTGGGGTCGTTCGCTACGGCCACCGGCTTCAGGAGTCGGAACACCTCTTCGGCGCCCTCGACGTTGGCGGCGAAGTCGGCCAGATCGGTGTGACTGAACGCCTCCTCCTCGCCGGTGACCTTGCCGGTGGCGACCTCGTCGAGGAGCTCCTTGGCGCCGTTGGCCATCGACGTCGGCGTGATCTCGGCGGTGCTGAGCCGGGTTTGCAACGTCGCGAGGTCGGCTAGCAGCCGGTCAGCGTACGTCCCCATGCCACGGGTGGAGCCCCGAGCCCACAGGGCCTTCTCGATCCGGTGCCAACCGGTCCAGGTCTGGCCGGCTTCGAGATCCGCCTCGCGCAGGTCCACCTTCGGGTCGATGTCACCGAAGCTCTCCGCGACGGGCTCGATGCGCTCCCAGCCTTCGCGCGACGGGGCATACCGGGACTTCGCCGCCGCGACGTTGCCGCTCTTGACGGCGGCGGCGAAGACCCGGGTACGGCTCCGGGTCAGCGCAACCTGGTCTTCGACGTAGGTGCGATACGCGGCCACCGCCCGGGCCGACCGGGGATCGGTCGTGGACGTCGTGGCCGAACCGGCGGTCACGGTGAAGGGTTGGCGGATGCCATCGCCCTGTTGGCCCGGCTTGCAGGCGATCTGGTAGCTGCCGGCTTTGAGTTCTACCGTGAGCTTGGCGGTGGTGCCGGGCCCGATGTTCTCCCGTTCGGTCACGGTGCGGTCGCCGGCAGCGTAGACGTACACCTCGGTGACCTTGCTGCCCTTGTTGGCCACCGCGAACGTGTGCGCGCCAGCGGGGACGCTGCTCCGAGCGACCTCACAGGCGGAGTCTGTGGACGTGATCGCGATGTCGGTCCCGGACGTTGTACCACCGCCAGCCTGGCACGCCGAGGTCATCAGCGCGCCGAGTACCAGAGCCGCCGGAGGACGTATTCGACGCACGAGAGCTCCGTTCGCAGGTGTTAGGTCTGCCTTACCTTACATTGACCGGAAACGCCGCGCGGCTGCGCCCGGTTCTTCCGGGCGTCGCGATCGCAGGCTGTTGCCCGGCGCCGCAAGGCAGCGCGCGCCTAGGATCAGGTACGGCCGGCGCTGCTCCAGAGTCGGCGAAGCTCGAGTCCGTAGCCGAGGAGCGCCGCCGGCAGTCCGACGCACAGCGCAAGCACGCCCCATGCTCCGCCGGCCGCCAGTCCGGCGACGGCCAGCAGCAACGCCAGCACGAGCAGGGCGACCGAGGCCCCTCTCGGGCGGGTGGCGATCGCGGTCGAGACAGCGGTCAGCGGTGCTGGGTTCAGTGACGCACGCATGGGGGATCTCCGCTTCAGGAGCTGCGGGGAGTGTCCGGAACGACTGGCGGCCTGTGGATCCACGGTCCGGGCTGAAGATTTCGTGGGTGCGACCGCGGCATTACCTCGGTCTGAAGTCTCGAGTCTGAGGGCCGTTTCGCGCGCTGTCGGGGGGTCGGCGGACCCCGCCGGGCTACTCGGCGGCCGCCCGGTGGTAGGCCTCCAGCACCTCACCGGCGGTATCGAAGAACGCCCCGGATCCCAGCTTCGCGCTCACCCCGTACCGGTCGAGCTGCTCGCGAACCGCCGGAACCACCCCCGAGAGCACCAGCCGGACGCCGCGGCGGCTCAGCAGGTCGGAGGTGTGCACCAGTACCGCGGCCGCGGTGTAGTCCACGTCGCCGATCGCCGCCGCGTCGATGCAGAACCACTCCGGCGGCTGCGGGGTGGCCGCCGCGAGCGACTTCACGTCGTCGAGGAAGGCCGACGCGTTGGCGAAGTACAGGCTGCTGCCGAATCGATAAACGACCAAGCCGGCTTCGGTGCGGGCTCGGTCGGTGACCGGCAGGGATTGCCAGTGCCCGGCCGCCGACTTGACCAGCACACCGCTGCGTGGGTGGTAGCTGTGCCGCAGGTGGTCGACGATCGAGGCCACGACGGCCAGCACCATGCCCTGCTTCACGCCGAACAGGACGACCGCCGCCGCGGTGATCAGCGCGACCCCGAACTCGATCCGGCGCAGCGCGTAGATGCGACGCAGGCCACGTACGTCGATCAACTCCACGCCGATCAGGAAGACGACGGTGGCCAAAGCCGCGACCGGCAGCGAGGCGAGCGGGCCGGTGAGCACCAGGACCACGATCAGCACGATGCCGGCGGTGACCAGCTGCGAGATCTGGCTGCGGCCACCGGCGCTGTTCACCAGCGCGGTCTTGGTGGGGCTGCCGTTGACGACGAAGGTGCCGGTAAAGGCGGCGGCCACGTTCGCCGCGCCCAAGCCGACCAGGTCGGCGTCCTGCTCGAGCGGTTCGTTGTGCTGGGTGGCGTACGCCCTCGCGGTCGCCGAACTCTGCGCCAGGATCACGACGAACATCGAGGCGGCGACCCCGATCAGGGTGGCCGCCTCGTGCACCCCTAGCGCCGGTAGGGACAGGTGCGGCAGCCCGTGCGGCACCTGCCCGAGCACCTCCACCCCGTGGTCGGCAAGACGCGCCGCACGGCTGACCGCGATCGCACCGGCGACGACAACCAGCGCCGCCGGCACCCGACGGGTCACTCGGGGGAGGCCGACCAGTACGGCCAGTACGACCACCGAAATCAGCACCAGGCCCGGGCGCGCGTCGGGCACTCGGCGCAGGGTGTGCAGCAGCTTGCGGATGGTCCCGGCGCCTTCGGCGGGGATGCCGAGCATGTCCGGCAACTGGCCGCAGGCCACCTGCACCCCGACTCCAGTGAGGAAGCCGATCAGCACGGTCTGGGAGAGGAAGTTCGCCAGGAAGCCGAGCCGGATGGCTCGGGCGAGGAGCAGCAGCGCACCGGCCAGCAGGGCGGTCAGCCCGGCCAGCGCGACGTACCTCGGCGAGCCGAGCGCGGCCATGGACCCGACCCCGGCGGTCAGGATCGTCGCCGTGGCCGAGTCGGCGCCGACCACGAGGTGTCGGGACGACCCGAGGAGGGCGAAGACGGCCAGCGGCACCAGCAGCGTGTAGAGGCCGGTCACCGCCGGCATTCCGGCGATCTTCGCGTACCCCAGGACCGCCGGGATACCCACCGCAGCTCCGGCGATCCCGGCCAGGACATCGTCGCCGATCGTCGATCTCTCGACCGGCAGGATGCCGGCCAGCATCGGCAGTCGGCTCCGCCACGCCGGTGTGTGGGCTCCAGCGGGTCGAGGGTGGCGCGCCCGCTCCCGCCTAACCATGCCCACACCCTCCCACCGCATCGGGAGGTCCCGTCGGGCGTCGAGAGGTGGCCGTGAAAGTCACTCCGACCGCGCCGGGCCACGGGTCGTGCCTTCCGGGGCTGAGTCAGCTTCCAGAGGCTGGCTCACCGGAGTACGATCCGGCGCCAACAGGGTGGGAGTAGGGAGGCACGCCATGCGCCGGATTCTGCTGGCCCTCGTATCAGCCGTCCTGCTGGTTCTTCCAGCTGCTCCGGCGACGGCGGCTCCCACCACCCCGGTCCACGGCCGCTTCGATGTCATCCTCGACTTTTCCACGCTGACGCTGCGCGACGGACCCGGGAACACCTGCGTGCTGACCGTCCGCGGGAAGTTGGTGTTCTCCGGGACGCTGAGCGGGGAGGCTCCGGGCCGGACCACCGCGCTGGTCTTCGGGCCGTGCGCCCAGGTGGCGGTCACGCCGCCGGGCACCTACGTCGACGTGTTCCGCTTCCGCGGCACCTTCACCGGAACGGTGCACGGCACCCGGGTCACCGGGCGACTGACGTACGCGGGCGTCACCGAGGTCGGCGGGCACATCGACGCGGTGATCCAGCTGAGCAGCCGCGTCGGGCACGTGGTCGCCCGCGCCGACGCGATGGTCGCCCAGGGCGGAACGTACACCGGCACGGTCATCCCGGCGGAGTCGCAGCGTTCGTCGACGACCGCCCGGTAATCGCCGCCGCCACCTCCTCGAGCGACCGCCCGGAAATGTCGGGCGGGGTGAAGTGGCCCGGGTAGGGCGTTTCCCGGCGGTTCAGCCAGGCGGCCTGCATCCCCGCGCGCTTCGCGCCGTCGATGTCCCAGGGATGGACCGCGACCAGCAGCATGGCCTCCAGCGGCGTGCCACAGGTGCGGGCGGCGTAGTCGTACGCCCGCCGAGCCGGCTTCCACGCCCCGGCGTCGGAGGCGCTGAGCAGCCGCTCGAACAGGTTGCCGACGCCGGCGGCGGCGAACATGGACTCGGCCAACGCCGTGGAACCGTTGGTCAGCGTGACCATGCGCAGCCCGGCACCGGCCAGCGATCGCAGGCCGGGGGGCACGTCGGGATGCAGCGCCAGGGCGCCGAACCCGCCCATGACCTTCCGTATCGCCTCATCGATGTCCTGGGTCAACCCGTCGATCGAGCTAAGCAGGCCGCGGAGGACCTCCCGACCGACCTCGGCGAACTGCGGGTTCTCCCCGACCGCGGTCAAGGCGAACCCGTCGCGCAGCAGGGCCGCGAACCAGGTCTGCAGCAACGTGGCGGGAACGCCGATCTCGGCGAACGCCTCGGCCAGCGGTGCCATGTCCGACAGCGTCTCGTTGACGTCGAATACCACGACATCCAGACGGTTGGCCATGGCCGCCGCCTACCCGCAGAAGCCGGGGACAATCGTTACCGCGCGGATTCGCGGTGCGTGATCGGGGCGCGATCGGCTGATGGCCCCGGGCGGCTCCCCATGAGCGTGAGCGTCGCGGGCGGCTGGATCGTCCTCGCCTTGAGCCGGTGGTGTCCGACGCCGATCCGCAGACCCACCTGAACAGCCGTGGTGCGGGTCGGCCGGGCCGGCGGCGCTGCCACCGATAACGATCAGATCGTGGTCCATCCTCGGGTACCGTCGGGGCTCCAAGGACCCTGCCGGACCCGCCGATCCGGTCGGCCTACTCCGACACCTGCCGCGCGGGTTCGGCAGGTCGAGAGGAGCCCCATGCCGCCAGAGCCCATTGCCACCGCGCAACTCCCGACCGTCAAGCAGGACCGGGATGAGGTCTTCGTGGAGTACACGAAGTCGATCTGCCCGCTGTGCAAGGTCGTCGTTGATGCCCAGGTCAACATCCGGGACGACAAGGTCTACCTGCGTAAGCGCTGCAAGGAGCACGGCATCTTCGAGGCCTTGGTGTACGGCGACGCGCAGATGTACCTGGATTCGGCGCGGTTCAACAGGCCGGGCACGATCCCGCTGACCTTTCAGACCGAGGTGGCCGACGGCTGCCCGTCGGATTGCCGCCTGTGTCTCGAGCACAAGCAGCACGCCTACTTGCGCATCGTCGAGGTCAACACCAACTGCAACCTGGACTGCCCGATCTGCTTCGCCGACTCGGGAACCAGCCGGACGGCTATTCGATAACGCTGGAACAGTGCGACGCGATGCTCGACGTCTTTGTGGCCGCCGAGGGCGAGGCCGAGGTGGTCATGTTCTCCGGCGGAGAGCCGACCATCCACAAAGACATCCTGGCGATGATCGACCTCGCGCAGGGCAAGGCCATCCGAAACGTCAACCTGAACACCAACGGGATCCGGCTGGCCACCGACAAGCGTTTCGTGGCCGCGCTCGGCGAGCGTAACGGCCGGGGCGGCAAGGCGGTGAACATCTACCTCCAGTTCGACGGCTTTGCCGAGCGCACCCATCTGGCGATCCGCGGCAAGGACCTCCGCGAACGCAAGCGAGCGGCGCTGGACAACTGCGCCGAAGTCGGCCTGACCGTCACGCTGGTCGCCGCGGTAGAGCAGGACCTGAACTCCGACGAGCTCGGCGCGATCATCCAGTACGGGATCGCCCACCCGGCGGTACGTTCGGTGGCCTTCCAACCGGTGACGCACTCCGGGCGACATGTCGAGTTCGACCCGATGACCCGGTTGACGAACTCAGACATCATCCATGGCATCGCCGATCAGCTGCCGGAGTGGTTCCGGCCCAGTGACTTCGTCCCGGTGCCATGCTGTTTCCCCACCTGCCGCTCGATTACCTACCTCATCGTGGACTCCGACCCTGCGACCGGGGAAACGACAGTGGTACCGATCCCCCGGCTCATCCAAATAGAGGACTACCTGGATTACGTGTCCAACCGGGTGATCCCCGAGGACGGCGTACGGGCGGCGCTGGAGAAGCTGTGGAGCGCATCGGCGTTCATGGGTACCAAGACCACCGCGGAGCAGCTGACGCTCACCGCCGCGCAGCTGGAATGCGCCGCCTGCGGGCTTGGACCTGCCGCACGTCGTGAAGGACATCAGCCAGAAGACCTTCATGATTGTGATCCAGGACTTCCAGGACCCGTACACGCTCAACGTCCGCACCCTGATGAAGTGCTGCGTCGAGGAGATCACCCCGGACGGGCGGCTGATCCCGTTCTGCGCCTACAACTCCGTGGGTTACCGCGAACAGGTCCGGGAGCAGATGTGCGGCGTGGCGGTCGCGGACGTCGTACCCAACGCCATCCCCATCCAGCCGCTGCTCGCACCCTCGCCCTACGGTTCCCGCATCGCCGCCGGCAATGGCAGCTCGGGCAAGGGTAGCTCGGACGGACCCCTCGCTGCCGACACGACCAACGTCGGGCGTGCGGTCCGGTGACCGCCGAGTCCGCCACCGAGGCCAAGGCGTGCTGCGCCGCGGCGTACTCGACCGACCTGGTGGCCCTCGTCCTGGGCGAGAGTTGCCACCCCGGGGGGCGTGCGCTGACCCGGCGGCTGGCCGCCGTGACCGGACTGCGCGCCGGGCAGCGGGTGCTCGACGTGGCGAGCGGTCCGGGAAGCACAGCCGTGCTGCTCGCCCAGGAGTTCGGCGTGACGGTCGACGGGGTCGATCTCGGTGCGGCCGAAGTCGAGCGTGCGGCGGCCGCCGCCGAGGATGCCGGGCTGGAGCGGAGCGTGCGTTTCCAGGTCGGCGACGCCGAGCGGTTGCCGTTCGAGGACGCCAGCTTCGATGCGGTGATCTGCGAGTGCGCCTTCTGCACCTTCCCTGACAAGGTGACCGCGGCCGCCGAGTTGGCCCGCGTGCTGCGACCGGGTGGGCGGATCGGTCTCAGTGACGTCACGCTCTCCTCCGGCGGCCTGCCGGCTGAGCTCACCGGCCTGGCCGGCTGGGTGGCCTGCCTCGCGGACGCTCGCCCGCTGCCGGCCTGCGCCGCCCTGCTCGCCGACGCCGGGTTGGAGCGGGTCACGCTTGAGCGGCACGACGAAGCCCTCGCCGCGATGATCGACCAGATCCGGGCTCGACTGTCGACCCTGCGCGCGGTGGCCCGCACCAATTCCGCGCTGGCGGGCGTGGACTTCGACCGGGCACTGGAGTTGACTGGGGAGGCCGCCGCTGCGGCGCACGAGGGACCATCGGCTACGGGCTGCTCGTCGCCGACAGACCCGCCGGCTGACCGGCCGAGCGCCTCACGACTGGGCGGCACGACCGCGCTGCAACGGTCAGGAGATTCCGTGGGCGACCAAGGCCCCGGTCGCATGCCGCGGCGGGGAGCGGTGCGCACTGCTCGGCTGGCTCTGCTGCCGGCGTCGCACACGGCCCGGGTCGCGGTCGGACTCGGGCGACGACTCGGCGGCCGCCCGGCAGAACTGGTCGCAGCGGAGGTCCAGCGGCGGACCGCCGAGCAGCTGTTCAGCACGCTGGGCGAGCTGAAGGGCGGCGCCATGAAGTTCGGCCAGGCCCTGTCGGCGATGGAAGCGGCGCTGCCTGAGTCGCTCATCGGGCCGTACCGGGAGGCTTTGGTCCGCCTGCAGGAGACTGCCCCGCCGATGCCGGTGGCGATGGTGCACCGGGTGCTGGACGAATCGTTCCCGGCAGGCTGGCGGCAGCGGCTCGGGCTGTTCGAGGACCGGCCGATCGCGGCGGCCAGCATCGGGCAGGTGCACCGGGCGGTGTGGTCCGACGGGTCACCGGTGGCCGTCAAGGTCCAGTACCCGGGAGCTGGGGACGCCTTGGTCTCGGACATCGGCTGGCTCAATCGGATGGCGCCGCTGCTGCGGGTCGCCGCGCCGGGTCTGGACGCTGGGGCACTGTTCGCGGAGCTGCGCGCCCGCCTCGTCGACGAAGTCGACTACGCGCAGGAGGCGCAGGCGCAGACCGCCTTTGCCGAGGCATTCCGCGACGACCCCGACGTCTACGTGCCGGAGGTCATCGAGGTGGCGGAGCGCGTTCTGGTCACCCGCTGGATGCCCGGAACCCCGCTGTCGAAGGTGATCGCCGCCGGAAGCCGGGCCGATCGGGACCGATGCGGTCTGCTGCTGCTGCGGCTGCTGCTGTCCAGCCCGGCCAGGGCCGGCCGGTTGCACGGCGACCCACACGCGGGCAACTTCCGACTGCTGCCGGACGGCCGGCTCGGCGTGCTCGACTTCGGGGCCACCGAACCGCTGCCCAGGGGGTGGCCGCGCCGGCTCGGGCCTCTGCTCGCGGCCTTGCGGGAGGAGGATGCGAAGCTCCTGTACGACATCGCTATCAGCGCCGGCTTGGTGGCTCACCGGAAGGTCGACCCGGCGGCCTTGCTGGATCTTCTTGGTCCATACGCTCAGCCGTTGCGGCAACCGGCTTTCCACTTCAGTCGGTCCTGGCTGCAAGCCCAGGGTCAGCGGCACTCCGATCCGCGCAACGCCGCAGCCCAGATACAACGCCGCCTCAGCGTGCCGGCCCGCCACCTGCTGCTGCAGCGCGTGGTCGTCGGACTGGTGGGCGTGCTCGCCCAACTCGACGCCCGGGTACCCGTCGACGCCGAAGTCCAGCGCTGGGTGCCCGGCTATAGCTGACGGGTTACCGAGCCGCGGACAGGACGCAGTACTGCGGGGTCTTACCGCGGTAAGCTGGCCACTCCACCCACCCCAGCCACTCCACCCACCCCAGCCACTCCACCCACCCCAGCCACTCCACCCACCCCAGCCACTCCACCCACGTGGCCACGACGGGACGAGCGCTGCTCACGCGTGCCCGACCGCCGTATCTGGACCTGCTGCCGAGGCTCGAGGTCATCTCACCCGACTGACGACACGCGGTCGCCTATTGGCAGCGGGTTGCCCTTGAGAAACGCGCTCCGCGGCGGCTCGTCGTTCCCGACCCCTGAGCAGTTTGGCACACAGTGGCCCGCTTGCGGGGGGACTACGGAGATCACTCTGAGCGTGCGGATCTTTCTCCCTGACGGGCACTGTGTGCCCAAGTGCTCAGCGCACCGCGGGAGCCTGGGTCGGAGGTGTAAGGAAACGGCACGGCGGCCTGACACCCCGCTCAGTCCAGCCGCGGCAGGTCGAGCTGAGCCAGGCGTACCGAATCCGCCAGAATGTCGATCTCAAACAATCTTCCCGCCTACCACCGTGAACCCCATCACCACCTGCGGCCGGCCCTGGAAACGCACGAGAAGCCCGGGGACGCCGTTGACCAGGACCGGGTGGGCGTACCGGCCACGCTCGGAGAAGGCGAACGCCTGCTGAGCCACCGCCTCGGCACCGCGTACGGTTCTCGAGGTCACCACGGGATCGCCTCCGGTGTCGGCTCGCAGCACGACGTCGGGGTCGAGCACCGCCAGCAACGCCTCGAAGTCTCCACCGCGGGCCGCCAGTAGGAAGGCATCCGCCACCTCTCGCTGCCGGGAGAGATCGCCCCGTGGGATCGCCGCTCCGCGCACCCGGCGACGGGCCCGGCTGGCCAGCTGACGGGCCGCAGCGGGGGTGCGCCCCATCATGGCTGCGATCTCCTCGAAGGGCACGGCGAACGTGTCGTGCAGCACGAGCGCGAGCCGCTCGGCCGGAGTCAGCGTGTCGGTGAGCCTCATCGGGGCTGGTGACGATCGGGTCGGGCAGGTGGGTACCCAGCGGCTCCTCGCGGCGGGAACGCCGCGAGCGCAGCATGTCCAGGGAGACCCGGGCGACAGTGGTCAGCCAGCGGCGCAAGTTCTCCACGCCGCAGGTGTCGGCGCGGCGCAGCCGAAGCCACGTCTCCTGGACGGCGTCGTCGGCCTCGCTCAACGAGCCCAGCATCCGGTAGGCCACCGCCCGCAGATGGCTCCGGTCGGCGTCGAAGCGCTGCGCCAGCCAATCGCCGTCGTCCACCGGTCACATCCCTCGCGCTTGATCCGTCGTAGCAGAGACGAACGAAACCCGGCCGATGTGACCAGCATCGACGCTCTCCAGGAGGTCCACGCATGCCACGTATCACTGGAATCCCGGCCCACGAGGCCGGTCCTGTCCTCAGGATCGCCTACTGGTTCACCCGCCGCCACCTGGGACGGCTCGCCGGGCGAGCGCCCGAACGGATGCTCGAGCCGGTCGAGATGTACGCCCACCTGCCCGGGGTGCTGCGTGCCTACGGCCAGCTCGAGCAGGCCACCGGCAAGCTGCACCGCCTCGCACCACGTCACCGTGCGCTGGCCGAGTTGAAGGCGGCCACGCTGACCCACTGCGAGTACTGCATCGACCTGGGCTCGCAGATCGCCCGCCGCTGGGGCCTGACCGACGAGGAACTGCGGGCATTGCCGACCTACCGCACCAGCTCGACCTTCAGCGACCTGGACAAGCTCGTGCTGGACTATGCGGTCGCCATGAGTGCCACGCCGGTGACGGTGTCCGACGCGCTGTTCGCCCACCTCCGCGAGCACTTCGACGACGCCCAACTGGTGGAGCTCACCCATCTCATCGCCTTGGAGAACCATCGGGGCCGCTTCAACCTGGCCCTTGGGATCGGCTCGGCCGGGTTCAGCGACGGTATGGTGTGCGCGGTACCCGCCACCGCCCCAACACCGACTCCCGCAACCGTTGGCGGATAAGCGCGGGCCGAGAGCTATCCGCTCGCGGCCAGGTAGGCGAAGGAGCGCGGCGGGAGGACCAGCTGGCCACGGCCCGAAAGAGTGACAGCGGTGATCGACGACGGTCCGGTGACCGGGGCGCTCACCGACCCCGACGCCGTGAGCTGGGTGCCGGTGAAGGCTCCCGGCAGCACGGCACCGACGCTGACCGGTACCGGCTGGCCGGTGAGGTTCGTCAGCACGAGCTGACGCTTGGTGGAATTGCTCGCCAACACACCGATCAGTCCAGGCGTGTGCGTCGCGCCCAACTCCGGGCCGCCCGCGAACGTCACCGGTCCTAGCTCGACCGCTCCGTTCAACGCGCGCTGCAGGAGTCGCAGGGTCGCCCCGGCTGGGCCGAGTGCGAGTGGCACGGTACGCGGGCCGCCGGCCCCGAACGCATTCGCGCTGTCGTAGATGATGGATTCGTGCGCGCTGAGCATCGTCGCGTTGGTTCCGAGATGCGTGATGTTCCCGTCGCGTAGGTACAGCAAGGCCTTGGCGCCGACGAAGAGCCCGTGCAACCATCGTCCGGGGTACACCTGCTGCCGGGTCATGTCGGCGAGGTTGAAGGCGTTCACCCACACGTTCAGTCCGGCTCGCCGCATCACGGCAAGATAAGGAGAGACCTTCTCGTAGTGCCGATAGGGCAGTGCCAACTCGGCGTCCGGCGACAGCGTCGCATCGTAGATGCGCTGGTTATCGTGCATCGTGATGGCGTCGGCCCCGCGGATTGTCGACAGAACCTGCGCGTTCCACGCCAAGCGACGTCGGTTCAGGCCCATCGTGTCGGTCGGATCGTTACCGACCACCGCAATCCTGACGCCGGGGAAGGCCGTGCGCAGCCGGGTGATCCATCCGTTGAGCTGGGTGGCGTAATCCGTGCCGGTGGGGAATCTGTGCTGGTAATCCGCCGAGCCCTGATCGCCACGTATGTACAACTCGTTGCCCAACTCAAGCAACCGGACCGGCATCCCGGTGGCCGCCGCAGCGTGCAGCATGGCTATCTGGTCGGCCTGCATGGCGGGGTTATCCACCGCGCGCGCGATCCGGCCCTGGAAGGACAGCACGTTGAGGTCGAACATCACCTCGGCGGATGTCGCGCGGACCGCGGCCGCGAACGTGCCGAGTCCGTCGTCGATGGGGGTACGCCGGGCTCCCCACAGCGAGCTGTCCCACCAGCCGGCACGCCACACCCAGTAGTTCGCCACGGTGCCGCCTGGGTAGCGCAGGTAGCCCGGCGAGAAATCGGCCAGCACCCTGTCCAAGGCCGGGTTCGTCCAGAGTGGCCCATTGAAGTTGACGGCGTTGAGCCCGAAAAGTGCGCGCTGCACCGAATGCGGCGCCCCAGCCGGCAGCACCCGGGTACTCGGCGCTTGAGCACCCGGGCCTCCCGGGCCGGACGAGGCCGCGGTAGGGACCCCCTCGGCCGGTGCGGCCAGCACAAGAATAATGATCGAGAAAGCGGTCGCCCCGGCGGCGGCAGTGCGCACGCAACGGCGCCCACGGCGCGGCTTGAATCGCATCCCAGGGTGTCCTTCCACGAGAGCGATCCGGACATTACACTCCTGGCGTGCGTTGCGGTGCCCTCGGCGGCCTGGCCAGCGACGACCCTTCCCTCCGCGCCGCCGTTGTGCCACGATCCACTCGGCCGAGGGAGGTCGGAATGGGACACGGACGGCTGATGTCCGCGGTGGCGCTCGTTCTGACCGGCGCACTGAGCGCGGGGCTCGGTGGTTCGGCATCGGCCCACGGCAGAGCCCGCGCGGACGCCTGGTACCAGACCGGGTACAACCAGGGGCATGCCGGCCTCAACCCCGGGGAGCGCACGCTGGCCCCCTCGACGGTCGGCCGGCTGGCACCGGGCTGGACGCTGCACACCGGCTCGCTGCACTCGATACCCGGCACGACCACGGCACGGCTCGCCCCGGGTGCGGCCTACCTCGTGGCCGATGACGACGCGGTGTACGCCGTGGACAGCGCCACCGGGCGGCGACGGTGGACCACCCACCTCACCGACACCTCCCCGCTGCAGCAGCCGGTGCTGCACCTCGGCGTCCTCGTCGTTGCCGCCGGCTGTTGCACAACGTCGAGCCGTTCCCTCGTCGGTCTCGATGCGGTCACCGGGCGGCGACTCTGGAGCCGGGCGATCGAACCGCTCAGCCTGTGGTCGGCGGCCGGCGGCTCGATCTACCTGGGCGCGTACCCCGACGGCCACTCGCCGTCGTTGACGCGTCTGGACGTGCGCACCGGCCGGCAGCTGTGGACCGTCACGAGCAGCGACCCTGGCGACTTCGGCTGGGATCAGACCGCGCTGGACGGGACCCTGCTCGTCGCTCAGCACCTGCACGGTTTCCGGGCATCGGCCGTCGAGGCGCGCCGGACGACTGACGCGAGAGTGGTCTGGCAATCTCGGCTGCCCGCGCCCTCACCGGTGGCCCACGGTGTCGTCATCGCCGGTCACACCGTCTACGTCGCCTACTTCGGGCGCCAAGCCGAGCGGCTGCGCGCGTTGACCGAATCCGGCCAGGTGCGGTGGGACATCCGAGTCGGCTCGGCGTCGCAGTGCGCGAACCTCAATGAGGAGCGCCCGTCAGTCTCCGGTGCACTCGTCCTGCTGCCCTGCGGCGGCACGATGTCCGCCTACGACGCCGCTTCCGGTCATCGACGGTGGACGACGCGGCTCGGCGACTACGTCACGGACGCTGCTATCGCCAACGGCGTCTGGTTCGCCGGGTGGTCGGATTACGCCTCAGCGACCAACCGGCTCGGCGCGTTCCGGCTGACCGACGGACGCACGCTCTGGCAGGCCGCAACGGCGCAATCGTCGACGGATCTCGTGCGCGAGGAAGGTCCGTCAGTCGCCGAAGGCCGGGTGTACTGGTCTTTCGGCACCAGCACGCTGCGTACCTTCGCAGTGCCGTGACGGCGCCCGTTGTCGTGAACGTGCCCGGGCAAGGCCATGGCCGGATTCCGGTCGAACCCGAAACGCGGCGCGGTAGCCAACCGTCAGGTCGACCTTGCGGACCATACGCTGACCGCGCAGGAAAAGCGGTTGACCGTTCGCCAATTTGGCCAGTAGGTTGCTCCGCCAGAGGAGATGACTCATGAGTAACAAGGCAGTAGTCAGCCTGGCCACCGGGCTGGAAGACGCCGAACGGGTTACCGTCGCCTTCCTGGTCGCCGTAGGGGCCGCCGAGCAGGGCCGTCCGACGCTGATGTTCTTGACCAAGGAAGCCGTACGCCTCGCGATACCGGACTTCGCCACCGCGGTGGCCTGCAACGGCTGCCCAGCCCTGGAGGAGTTGCTGGCCCGGTACGACAAGGCCGGCGGACGTCTCCTGGTCTGCCCGATCTGCTTCGAGGCCCGCAAGCTCGACAAGAGCACACTGGTCGACAACGCGGAGATCGGCGGCACCGTTCCGATGTGGCAGTGGATCGGCGACGAGGGCGCGACCACGTTCAGCTACTGACGGGCGCAGTACCCGGCACACCGAACTATCGGGATCAGGCCAGGGACAAGAACAGCTTCTCCATTTTCGCGCTGTCGACGCTGTCAGCTCCGCCACTTTCGAGCAGACACTGCTTCAGACCGGTGGACACGATCGCAAAACCGGCTCGGTCCAGCGCACGGCTGACCGCTGCGACCTGGGTCACGATCTCCTCGCAGTCGCGACCGTCGTCGATCATCTTCAGTATCCCGCCGATCTGGCCCTGGGCCCGGCGCAGGCGCTTGACGATCTGGTGCATGTCCTCGCGCGGCAGTTCGACCACAGCCACCTCCAGCTCACTGCGCAGCATACCCTGTGGGGTACCGGGCCAGCGCAGCCACGGCGCTCATCGCATGTCCGGGGCTCCGCCGCGTTCAGGCCGTTCGGCACCGGCCTGATGGAGCCAACGCAGAGACTCCTGGTCGCCGAGCAGTTCCAGGCGCCGCCAGAGGACGCTGGTCGGGATCGACTGGCTGGCATGCGCTCGGACCGCCGCCAGTTGGCGCTCGCGGCTGACGTCCAGCGTGAGGTCAATGCTCTCGGCACGGTGGCCGCTGAAGTCGCTGTCGTATTCGCGATTGAGCTCAGCCGCCACGGCGCATGGGATGGTCCAGGCGAGAACCGGCAGGTCAAGGATTGTCCCGGCGAGCAGCGCCGCGCGGGTGGCGCCGCGGTGATCGGGATGTCCGGTTACTCCGCTCGGGTCGAAGACCAGGAGGCCGTCGGCAGCGTCGGCACGGGCGGTGTCGATCACCTCACCCGCCAGCTGGCTGACGCAGAGGTCGGCCAGGGCCCCGTCGGGGTAATTCCGTAGCTGCGCGTCCACAACCCCGAGTTGGTGCGCAGCGAGTGTGAACTCCCCGCGACGGATCGAGGCCAGGTCGCCGGCCGATCCGCGCCATCCGGAGCCGTGCACGGTGGTGGCCTCACCGTGGGTCAGGCAGAGCACCCCGGCCTGCGTCCCAGCGCGCGCGAAGGCGTCCAGAACAGCCCCGAGACCGAAGGACTCGTCATCGGGGTGGGCCACAACGGCCAGTACGAACGTCCAGGACGGAAGGCCGGTCGGTCGCGAGCCGGACCGGATCGTCCACTGCGGCATATCGGGCTCTTGGGGCATTTCGGCTCCTCTACCAGGCGCCGTCCAGGCCAGAGTATGCGCCCGCACTTGTCGCCCGACAGAGCCCTAAGTCATACCCCTCAGGGTATATGCTCAGGGTGCTCTGAAAGCGCCGTACCGACGCCGAAGAGCTCGGGACAACACGCCGGAGGTTCGATAATGCCAGCACCGGCCGAAACGGCGCTGCTCCGACGGATCCGGGAGGCTGTGATCGGCGAGGACCAGGTGATGCCCGGTCCGTACGGACCTCGGCGGGTCACCTATGCCGACTACACGGCATCCGGTCGAGCGCTGAGCTTCCTGGAAGACTTCATCAGGCACGAGGTCTTGCCCCGTTACGCCAATACCCACACCGAGTCCAGCGGGACGGGCCTGCAGACCACCCGGCTGCGCGAAGACGCACGTGCGATCATCTGCGGAGCTGTGGGCGGCGATGCCGAGACGGCCGTGATCTTCGCCGGCTCCGGCTGCACCGGGGCGATCGACAAGCTCATCGGTATCCTCGGGCTGCGCATCCCCGCTGCTCTCGACGATCGTTACCAACTCACCGATGTCATCCCGCCGCCGGATCGGCCGGTGGTGTTCATCGGCCCCTTCGAGCATCACTCCAACGAGCTGCCCTGGCGTGAGTCGATCGCTGATGTCGTGGTCATTCCCCAAGACCAGGACGGCCACATCGACGCGGCTGCTCTGGAGCAGGCGCTGATCGAGCACGAGCGACGCCCGTTGAAGATCGGCTCGTTCTCCGCCGCCAGCAACGTCACCGGAATCGTCAGCAACACCGAAGCCATCGCCGCACTGCTGCACGCATACGGCGCGCTGTCGTTCTGGGACTTCGCCGCCGCCGGCCCTTACATCGACATTGCGATGTACCCGAATCGCGCGCTGCATCCCACGGCGTACAAGGACGCGGTCTTCCTGAGCCCGCACAAGTTCATCGGCGGACCGAGCACCCCCGGCGTGCTGGTGATCCGGCGCGAACTGCTGTCCAACCGCGTGCCGGACGTGCCCGGGGGCGGCACGGTCGCCTACGTCAATCCCACCGAGCACCGCTATCTCGCGGATCCCGTCCAGCGGGAGGAGGGCGGCACCCCGGCCATCGTGGAATCGATCCGGGCGGGGCTGGTCTTCCAACTCAAGCAGGCCGTCGGCATAGACACCATCCGCGTCCACGAGGAGTATTACCTGCGCTGGGCCATCGAGGCGTGGCAAGACGAACCCGGCATCGAGATTCTCGGAAATCTGGACGCCCAACGGCTCTCCATCGTTTCGTTCGTGATCCGCTCCCCAAGCGGACGCTACCTGCATCACAACTTCGTCGTCGCATTGCTCAATGACCTTTTCGGCATTCAGTCCCGGGGCGGCTGCTCATGCGCCGGCCCGTACGGTCACCGACTCCTCGGCATCGACCTGGACCGGTCGCACGAGTTCGAGCGTGAGATCGCGCACGGCTGCGAGGGCATCAAACCGGGATGGGTCCGCGTCAACTTCAACTATTTCCTCTCCAGCGCCGTCGTCGGCTACCTCATCGAGGCGGTCCGGTTCGTTGCCCGAGAAGGGTGGAGATTGCTCGAGGACTACCGCTTCGACCCAGCGACCGGCCGCTGGCTGCACCACGCCGGACCGATCGAGCCGCCGCTGCGTCTCCATCTGATCCATTACGACGACGAGACGGGCGCCATGCGGTACACCCACCACGACCATCGCGCCCCTGAGACCGATCTCGCTGGCTACCTCCAGCAGGCGAGTGACATGCTCCGCACCGCTGTCACTCGTAGCCCTCAGTCTGTCGAACCTGCCCTTCCTGGCCTGACGCCCGACTTCGAAAACCTACGTTGGTTCGACCTTCCGGCAGCCTGTCTGGCCGACCGGGACACGGGCTGACCGGTTTCCGTAACCGGGTCAGCGCCGGCGCAGGCGCTTGAACAGTGACGTGGGCTCCGGACGGACGCAGGTGCACCGCTCATGGGGTGGAACGCGAGCCATGACCGAATCGACGTGGTCCCCACAGCCACGCCAGGTCGTCTTCCCGCACCCGGAGCACTTCGCCGGCGAACACATCAGAGGCCTCCAGCCCTCGAAAGAGCAACCGGCTGCGTCACGTCGGCATTGTGCATGTGTCGTCCTCTCGGTGTTCACAGACTCGCTTAGGTGATACCCATGGGTATCACAGAGCCAAGGCGTCTCGCCTCGGTCGGGCCGGGTACCTCCCTGCCATCCTGAACTATACCCTCTAGGGTATGCTCGGGTTTCCGGCCGTTCGCATGCGGGCCAGTCTGCCCCGTCCGCTTCGCGCCCCGGAAACAGGAGGCAACGATGGCAAGCTACGGAATCAGCGTCACCCTGAACGGCGAATTCACCGAGACCGTCGACCGTACCCGGGCCGCGCTGGCCGAGGCGGGGTTCGGCGTGCTCACCGAGATCGACGTCGCGGCGACGATGAAGGACAAACTCGACCACGACATGGCGCCGTACCTGATCCTCGGCGCCTGTAACCCGCCGCTGGCACACCGGGCCCTCGAAGCGGAACCATCGATCGGTCTCCTGCTCCCGTGCAATGTCGTGGTCCGCTCCGTTGACGACACGCATACCCGCGTGGAAGCGATGGATCCCGGCATCATGGTCACTGTTACCGGCAACCCCGCCTTGACTTCAGTGGCCGAGGTGGCCCGAGCCGGCCTGGAGGGTGCACTCACCGACCTCACCGCGAAGGAGAGCGTGCGATGACTTCATCGATGACAGTGGGTCATCTCGGTGCCGACCGATTCACCATCGAGGTCCGCCGCCATTCCATCCTCGTCGACCAGCCGGTCGAAGACGGGGGCGAGGACTCCGCCCCGACGCCGACCGAGCTGTTCGTCGCGTCTCTGGCCAGCTGCGTGGCGTTCTACGCGCGTCGCTATCTTGCTCGGCACGGGGTTCCGACCGACGGGCTCGGCGTGTCGATCGACTACGAGATGGGCGGCAAGCCGGCTCGTGTCAGCGACATCTCGATACGGGTCACTCCGCCGGACGAGTTGCCCCCCGAGCGACACAAGGCATTTCTTGCCGTCGCCTCACACTGCACGGTCCACAACACCCTGATGCAGCCGCCCGGGGTAGCCATCTCGCTGGACGTCGAAAGCGCCACGTCGTGACGGTCGGAGCGCCTGAACCGTTCATCGCGCCACCGCGCGACCGTCGTAACGTCGCTTCAGACACAGCTACCAGCGTGAGCGGGCCATGTCTAACCTGCCGCTCCTGATGGCGGGCGAGGGCTCCGCCGCCGGCATGGCAAGCAACCGGTAGGCACTCCCCACGGTCACCTTTGTCCAGGTAGTCATGGCTTGGGCAGTAGTCTGGTTCCTCGCCCGGCGCACCGCGGCCACAGTAGGCCGGCCGACCCATTACCCCCAAAGTCCACGCTTCTTGCGGCCGTCAACCGCGCGTGACCTCGACGCGAAAGCCGGCTGCGCCGGACGGTCCGTTGCACAGCTAGCCGACGGAGTCCGGCGCTGGCGGCACACCCGCTCGCGACGTAAACGTGTCACCCACCCGCGGACTCAGCAGCGCCAAGAAATTTGGGCTTCCTCGCTGCGCAAACTGAACGCCGCTGTAAACCACTCGCTCCTGATCCCGGGCTGGCGCGACGGGCAGTCCGATCTCAGCCCTGCAAGTCCCGTCGCCGGAACGCCATCACCGCAGCCGACGCGACGACAACCGCGAGTACCGCCAGCACGAGCAGGTGGGTCCAGTCCGGGCCGTTGGCCAGCGGGTCACTGGCGTTGTAGTAGTACCACGGACTGATCTTGGCCCAGCCGGCCAGGCCGTCGGACAGCGGCAGGAAGGACGCGATGGCGAAGGACAGCCCGACCAGGCCGCCGCCGACCGCGACGCTGAGGCGGCGGTGCCCCGTCGTACCGCCGAGAAGAATCCCGACGAACCCGAAGAGAACTCCGAACAGGCTGACGTGCAGCCCGGCGGCGATCATCCCGGACATGCTCATGCCCATGTCCCCGATCAGATTGCCGAGGGTAAAGCCGACCGAGACCAGCGCTCCCACGATGACGACGTGCACAACCATCGCGGCGGCCTTGGCGAGCAGGAACGTGGTGCGGGAGACCGGGGCGCTCAGCACGAGGCCGAGCGTCTGGTCTTCCTCTTCCCCGGCGGTGGCCCGGACGGCCGAGATCAGGCCGACGACGGCGGCACCGCCCGGGGCCATGAAGGACAGCACCTCGGCATTGCCCCATCCGCTGGGGGTGGACATGTCCGCGCCGGCGAGAATCGTGGTGAAGGCGTCCGGAAGGGAGTCCGACAATTCGGTGAACGTGCCGTGCAACGAGGGCCACAGGGCGCCGACCATGATCGCGAGCATTGCGAGCAGACCACCCACCAAACTTGCCAGGATCGCCCGGTCTCGGATCGCCTTGCTGAGCAGTGTGGTGCTGGTAAGTGCGACCGACGGGGGCGCCGGTGATTCGACCCTGGTCACAGCCACCCGGATCAGCCTCGCAGGTCGCGCCGCGGGAAGGTCCGGAACGCCACCGCCACGGCGGCGGCGGCGACGCCGGCCATCACCAGCAGGTGCCAGGGGTCGATGCCTTCGCGTAGCGGGTCGGCACCCAGGTAGTAGTACCAGGGGCTCAGCCGGGCCCATCCGTCGAGGTTTGCCAACGGCAGCATTCCGTTGGCCAGGTAGGCAACGGCGGCCAGTAGGCCGCCGACCGCCGAGGCGGCCTCCGGTCGGCCGGTGGCGGCCCCCACCGCGAAGGCCACCGCGCCGAACATGACGGCGAGGAAGAACAAGTGCAGGCACGCTGCGGTGATGCCCAGCAGGTCGAGCCCGACGCGGAAGATCCGCGCCGCGAGGGTGATCCCGGCCCAGAACAGCACCATCACCGCGGCCAGGGCACCGAGCATCCCGGCGAGCTTCTCCGCCAGAATCCGGGTTCGGGCGACGGGCTGGGCCGAGAGCAGCGACATCGTCCCCTTCGCCTCCTCTCCGGCGACGGCCGGGGCGCCGGTCACCACGGCATACGCAACCAACGCCAGCGGCGCGATCAGCGAGAACAGCTCGTTGACGACGTACCCGCCGGGGGCCCCGGTACCGATGAACGTGTTCATCGCCTCGGGGAAATGCGCGGACAGGTCGGCCAGCGTCGTGCTCATCCCTTGGGTGATGCCGAGGGCGAAGACGGAGATGACGAACAGGAAGACACCGACCCCGAGCACCGGCCAGCGACGGTCCTTGATGTCCTTCGTGAGAATGTCAGTGGACATGCGCCGCCTCGCTCCGGCGACCGGTCGGCGCCTGGTCGCGGTAGTAGGCGAGGAAGATTTCCTCCAGGTCGGACTCGCGGCTGTACAGGTTGAGAACCTCGTGCGCCATGGCCGCCTGGAGCAGCTTGTTCACCGAGCCCTCGAAGGACACCGAGGCGTGCCGGTCGTGGACCTCGGCGGACTTGACCCCGGACACCCCGGCGAAGGTGTCAGCCGGGACCGGCTCGGCGAACTCGAAGTCGATCCGGCGGATCGCCTTGCGCTTGAGCGAGTCCACCCGCTCCACGACCACCAGCTCGCCGTGCCGGATGATGCCGACCCGGTCGGCCACCCGCTCAACCTCGGACAGGGTGTGCGAGGACAGGAACACGGTGCGCCCCTGCTCCCGGACCTCCTCGACGAGCCTGTGGAACTCCTGCTGCACGAGTGGATCCAGGCCGGCGATGGGCTCGTCTAGAATGAGGAGCGCCGGATGGTGCATGAAGGCCTGGATGAGACCGATCTTCTGCCGGTTGCCGCTGGAATACTCACCGACCTTCTTGGACAGGTCGGCATTGAACCGCTCGGCCAGCTCCTCGATGTGACGCTGGTCGACCCCACCGCGGAGGTTGGCGAAGTAGCGCAGCGTCTGGTGGCCGGTCATCTTCGGATACAGGGCGAGGTCACCGGGGATGTAGCCGACCAGCTGACGGATCTTCAGCGAATCGTGGTGCACGTCGTAGCCCAGCACCCGGGCGCTGCCCGCCGTCGGGTGGGCCTGGTCGAGCAGCATCTTGATCGTCGTGGACTTGCCGGCGCCGTTAGGTCCGAGGAAGCCGAAGACCTCACCGGTATGGACTTCCAGGTCCAGCTCCCGCACCGCGGTCAGGTCGCCGTACTGCTTGCTCAGCGTGCTGGTAGCAATCGCCGGCTCAGCCATCTCG
This sequence comes from uncultured Actinomycetota bacterium, assembly GCA_963814355.1. Lineage (GTDB taxonomy): Bacteria > Actinomycetota > Actinomycetes > JADGOV01 > JADGOV01 > JADGOV01. The sequence goes on from CAWFCZ010000018.1 coordinate 1,116,200, forward strand.
AGGCCGCCTCTCTCGTCGAGCCGGACCGGAACCGGTCGCTCGGGCGCCGCCGAAGCGCCAACTCCTGCCTTCGGGCGCGTACCTGGAGGATATCGAGTCGGCGGCCCTATCAGGCTTCAGCACCTCAGCACCTCAGTACCCCAGTACCTCAGTACCTCAGTGGGCGGATCCCTGTCGGCGGCCGGGTCGGACAGGAGGTGAGCGACCCCCCAGAACCCGCACATGAGCTCCTGCCGGTACACCGCACGGGCCGTGGTAGGTCGGCTGCCGCGGAACTCGGCGTCTGGCCGTCGTGGTGCACACCGCCAACGGTGCGACCTATCAGGGAGAGGGCTGCTGGCGGCCGACGCCGGCCGAGGTGCCCTGCAGCGGCCGGCCGCGACCTGTGGGATCTCCGGGTCAGGGTTCCGGCGTAAAGCCGCTGTGGTCACGGGGCCGCACCGCCCCGAGCAGTGCTGCGTAGGAACGGACGAGCGCGGCCCGTTCCGGCCCAATCAGCGGGCTGGACAGGTCGGCTCCCTCCGCAACCCAACGATCCGAGAGGAGCATGGCCGCGGCTCGCTCGGCTGCGGCGGCCCGCACGTCCCCCACCGGCACGTCGTAGACGTGGGCGTACAGGGCCTGCAACGCGCGGATCAAGTCCTCTCCTGAGCTGGACGAGCCGTCGTCGCGGTGTTGCAGGTCCCGGTGCAGCCGCCACCAGTGGACCTCCAGTTCGGCGGCCCGGTCGACGTCGAAACGCTCCCGATGCTGCCGCGCGACCAACCGGTAGAACCGCCGCATGCATCGGCGGGCTTCCTCCGGGCGGTTGTCCGGGAACGGAGCCCAGTGCTGGTTGGCGCGCAGCACCCACCACGCCCCAAGCACCGTCCGTGGCCACGACAGCCGGAAGGCTTCCCGGACAATCCGTACGGCCGCAACGAGGAACGGGCCCCACTCTCGACGGTAATAGGTCACCCACGTGCGGCACTCCAGCAAGCCGACCCGCTCGGGGTCGAACGACCTCATGGGCGAGACTCCAGGCTGCCGCCCCGAGCCGCGGCGGAACGTCGGCGGCGGGGGAGGCGGGATCAGGCCACGTTGCACGGCGTCCGCGGCTCGGCGCCGGCGCAACTCCAGCCGCAGACTTTCCTCGCCACGGGCCATCGCCCACCGGTGATTCGCCGCGAACACCGGCCGGAACATCCAACTCAGCCGCTGCAGCAGCGCCTTGTTGGCCACCACCCGCCAGTGGTATGTGATGATCACCTCCGGCCCGTCGGGCTGGAAGGTCCACCGGCCGGCGCCGTCGAGATCACCGGTCGCGCTGAGCGCGAAGCCGACGTCAGTGATCGGTTCGGTGATCTGCATCGTCCAGCGCAGGGTGTAGGGCAGCCAGCCCTTTGTGTACAGCAGCACCTCCCGACCGACGCCATCGACGTCTCCGGCCCGGGCGACGACCACGTCCAGGTACACCGACGGCCACCATCGTGGCAGCGCCTGCGCGTCCCCGAGGACCGCCTTGACCTCGTCCAACGTGCCGGCGACCCGCCACACCGTCCGGAACTCGTATCCCGCGCTCATCAGGCAGGCAGGCTACCGGCGGGCGACATTGCGTGGGGACGTGTACAGGTCGGGGCGATGTGGCAGCCGCCGGGAGCAATCTCCGTCGCGGCCCGTGCTTGGCCGGTTATGCATGATGCTGTCTCCCGTGTCGCCGCGGTGCCTGCCGGGCAAGCTGTCCCGACCGTGCCTGCCGCGACGGGGAGCTACGCGCCCGGATGGCCCAGTCGCTCGCGCCGAAGGGCGCGCGGGGGTGCTGGTCGCGCGGATGACCCTCGACCAGAAGATCGCGATGGTGCACCGCGCGGGCAACGCGACGCGGGCACGATCGGTACGCTGACCCACCCCGAGCCGTTGGTCGTGGTGGCTGGTTGCAGCATTCACCCGCCGTGGACGTGCTGTTTGCTCGGGTGGATCGCGGTGCGCGCCGGTTCGGCGCGGGCGGCTCGCCGGGTGAAGGGATGGCCAAGACGCTGACCGTGCTGCGGCGCCTACGACCTCTCGTGTTGCTCGCCAAAGCAGAAGCTCTCCGAGGCCACGACAGTGCAATCGGGACCTGCCTCCAGGAGGACTCGTTCGCCCACCGGCGCCGACCACTGGCGACGACAAGGGCTGTGACAGGTGCCAGGTGGACGAACGGCTTGCGGTGACGGACGGGACGCCGCCTGCTGTGACGACCAAGATCGTCGTCTTCGCCGGTACCGGGATCCCTGACGGCCACGAGCTCCTTGGGTGGCCCGAGCCCGCGCCGATCCGAGGTCCGGCACTCAGCGCCTGGTCTCGTACCTGGTCAGGAGCACGCCGTCGGGAAACGTCCGGGTCTCCACCAGCGTCAGGTTCACCCAGTTGTCCAGGGCCGGGAAGAACGGCGTGCCTCCGCCCACCAGGACCGGGTGGGTGACGATCGCGTACTCGTCGATCAGCCCGGCCCGCATGGCCGCGGCGGCGAGGGTGGCGCCGCCGACGTCCATGGGGCCGCCATCCTCAGTCTTGATCCGGGTGATCTCGGTGACCGCGTCGCCGGTGACCAGGCGGGTGTTCCAGTCGACCGCGCTGGTCGTCGAGGAGAACACCACCTTCGGCATGTCCCGCCAGCGGCGGGCGAACTCGATCTGCGCCGGTGTGGCGCCAGGCTGCTGGTCGGCGGTCGGCCAGTAGGAGCTCATCGTCTCCCACAGTTTGCGCCCGTACAGCGCCAGGCCCGTCACCCCCACCCGGTCGGACCACCACTGGAACAGCTCGTCGCTCGGCACGCTCCATCCGAGGTCGTCGCCGGGCGCGGCGATGTAGCCGTCCAGGCTCAGGTTCATGCCAAAGGTCAGTTTCCGCATGGCGTCAGCCTCCCGCGAGTCGGTTTTCGGCGTACAGACCAACAACAACACGGCGCGTGAAATCTATCGGTCAGGCCACACCGAGGGCCGGGTACCACCGCGCCAAGCGGATGCTGCTTACGGAAAGGAACACTGTGTGGCCGCGCGACGGACCTGGGGATGCAGGGCTTCTGGAGCCAGATGTTGCACAACCCCGATGCATCAGCGACCGAGCGGGCGCACGCCCAGTGGGTGGACGCCGTGGACAAGGTCGTGTTCTCGACGACGTTACCGTCGGCGGACTGGACGAACTCCACGCTGGTGCGGGCCGATCTGGCGGAGGGCGGTGAAGGAGTTGACATTGCGGGACGGGCAGACCTTAGCGATCTACGCCATCCGCGGCTGGTGCATTCCTTCCTCGCCGAGGCCTTCTGCGCGGCGGTGCGACAAGTCGCACGCGGCGGTCGAAACGGCGTGGCGGCTGGAGTGGCCCATGCTGGTCGCTGGCTTGACCCGTCTGGTCGGCGACACCGACTTGGCCGAGGACCTGGCCCAGGAAGTACTGGTCGCTGCGTTGCAGCAGTGGCTGCGAGACGGCATCCCGCCACGCCCGGGTGCCTGGTTGACCGTGACCGCGAAGCATCGAGCAAGTTGATCGCCTGCGGCGAGACCGGCGGCTGGCAGACAGGCACGCGTTGCAACGCCTCGACGGCAACGTCCGCGAACGCGAGGTCACTCGGCGACATCCCCCGCGCTCGTCCGCGTTTTTGATCATCCGGTGATCGCCCACAGCCGACTGCACAAGATCCGCAACGGTGCGGACAGGGCGGACCGCACGTTCTCGACCAGGTCGGCATCGACGACCTCCCCGGTGGCGGTGTCTCAGCCCGTCGGAGCCGAGCCAGTTCGCGTTCCAGGCGGCCCTCGGCCAGGGCGCGGGCAATCGTGTGCGCATCCGGAATTATCCGATCAATCGGGGGTATTCCCGTTGCTGCGAGCCCTCGGTGTCGGTTACGGGCACCAGCAGATGGAGCGCTGGTGGCTCCGCCCCACGCAAACCGGGTACGACCGTCCACGATCAGGGATCATCGTAAATGGGCGTTTGCCTGGGACTTTTGGTTCTTCCGCGGTTACCGCGCACTGCACCATGATTGCGGCTGGAAAGGGGTGCACGATGGACGGCAAGCGGATCGTCGTAGGAGTCGATGGCTCGCAGGCGTCACGGGAAGCCCTGCGGTGGGCGCTGAACGAGGCGCGGGCCTGGGGCCCGGACCGCACTGTGCACCTGGTGCATGTGACGCCACTTCAGTATGTCGCCGCGCTGACCGGGGAGGCGATCGCCCCGCGCGAGGATCCGGCTTCGGTGGAGCGCGGTCGCCACATGCTCGAGGAGCTGGCCGCACAAGCGACGGCCGACGGTTACACCGATGTGCCGGTTACCACGCAGCAGCTCACCGGGAACGTGGCGGCAACCCTGCTCCGGGCCTCCCGTGACGCGGACCTGCTCGTGCTGGGTTCTCGGGGACACGGGGGTTTCGCCGGGTTGCCGCTCGGTTCCACCGCGCAGGCATGCGTGGCGCACGCTGGGTGTCCGGTTACCGTGGTACCGGCACCGGACGGAACCGGGACCGGTCAGCGACTGTGACACAGACGCGAACCACGCTGTAAGGGAGTCCTCCACCAAGGAGGCGGAGGGCGTCGGCCCACCCTCGGCGATGTGCAGGTCCGTTGGGCATGCCGCGCGGATGGTCACCAGCGGGACCTCGTCGATCGCACCCGACCGTATCGACACCATGGTCCACTCGCTCGTGGCGAGTGCTCAGGCTGGTCGGCCAGCGAGCCCGGCGGCCACGAAGGCGTCGTAGGAGGGCGCGATCGTGGCGGTCGGCCGAGCCACGTCGGCGACCGCGTCGAGGGTCTTCAGCCCGTCGCCGGTGTTGAGCAGGACGGTTTCGGCATCGGGGTCCAGCCGGCCGTCGGCCAGCAAGCGGCGCAGCGTGGCCACCACCACCCCACCGGCGGTCTCGGCGAAGATGCCCTCGGTGCGGGCCAGCAGCCGGATGCCGGCAATGGCGTCCTCATCGTCGACCGCGGCCACCGCCCCACCGGTGCGTCGGACCACGTCGAGGGCGTACGGGCCATCTGCCGGGTTGCCGATCGCCAGCGACTTGGCGATGCCGCTCGGCCGGACCGGGCGGACCACGTCCCGGCCTTCGGCGAAGGCGGTGGCCACCGGCGCGCAACCGTCGCTCTGCGCGCCGAAAACCCGATAGTCCGCCGGCTCCACCAGACCGAGCGTGGCGAACTCCCGCCAGGCCTTGTCCACCTTGGTGAGCAACGAGCCGGAGGCCACCGGGCAGACCACCTGGGCCGGCAGCCGCCAGCCGAGTTGCTCGGCGACCTCGTACCCGACGGTCTTGGAACCCTCGGCGTAGAACGGCCGGACGTTGGTGTTGACAAACGCCCACGGAAGTTCACCGACGAGTTCGGAGCACAACCGGTTGACGTCGTCGTAGGTGCCGTCCACCGCGACCAGCGTGCCGCCGTAGGCCGCGGCCATGGTGACCTTCGCCGGCTCCAGATCGGCCGGGATCAGCACCACGGAGCGCATCGCGGCCTTGGCAGCGGCAGCCGCTACCGCGCCGGCCAGGTTGCCGGTGGACGCGCACGCCAGGACATCGAAGCCGAAGGCTTTCGCGGCCGAGGCGGCCACACCGACCACCCGGTCTTTGAACGAGTGTGTCGGGTTGCCGCTGTCGTCCTTGACCCACAACGCCCGCATGCCCAACTCGCGGGCCAAGTTGTCCGCCCGGACCAGCCGGGTCATGCCGACCTGCAAATCGACGAGCGGCCGGGCCGGGAGCAGGTCGGCGTACCGCCACATCGTCGGCGGCCCGGCTTCGATGGTGGCCCGAGTCACCGGGCCGTAGGAGTACGCGACCTCCAGCGGCCCGAAGCACTCCGCGCAGACGTGCTCGGCCGCGAGCGGATAGCTGGCGTGGCATTCCCGGCAGGTCAGCCCGGTGGCGGCGCCGAAAGCGGAGGGGTCGAGCGAGAGTTCGGGATTCAGCACAACGGTCATGCGGCCAGGTCTCCTCATCTTTCCCGCGCGCATTGTGCGGCGGGCCGGAGTTGGCACCTGCCCGGTTCCGCGCGATCGGTCAGCGCAAAACTCCTGCGGGTGGTTGCCGGGGCTTCGTCGGGCCGGTCCCTCTGCCCCTCGTGATGAGCGGTATTCAGTTGTGTCTGGGATCATGTCATACGTGCGCCCGTACCTGCCACGGTGGTCTCGAGTCGCCGGGTGAGCAGTATCCGAGTCGTCTACAGCGACCTCGACGGCACCATGGTCGGCCCGCATGGCTGCTTCTTCCGCGCCGAGGACGGCGCGCTCACCTCCGCTCCGGCCGCCGCGCTGCTCGACCTGCTCGCCGCCGACATCGCGCTGGTCCTGGTCTCCGGCCGGACCCGCCCGCAGCTGCTGGAGGCAGCGGCGATCTTCGGCGCCGACGGCTACATCGCCGAGATGGGCTCGGTGATCGGCTGGGACCGCGGGCGCGCCTCGGAGGTGCTGCGGGGGGCCATGCCGGCGCGGTACGAGGAGTCGGCGGCCGCCGTCGCGGAGGAGTCCGGACTGATCGCGGAGCTGTTCGACTTTTGCGCCGGCCGGCTGGACTATCACGCCCCGTGGCATCTCGGACATGAGGCGGATGTCATGCTGCGCGGCCAGGTGGACGTGGCCGAGGTCGATCGCTGGTTGGCCCGGCGGGGCTTCGGCTGGCTGCGGCTACGGGACAACGGCGTGCTGCCGCCCTTCCCGAACCCCTCCCCGGACCCCTCGCCGGACCCGGAGTCGGCACCGGCGGATCGGCCGGTGCACGTCTACCACCTGCTGCCCGATGGCATCACCAAGGGGTTGGCGGTGGGCCGGGACCTGGCCCGCCGGGGGTTGAGGCCGGCGCAGGCGCTCGGCATCGGCGACTCGGCGAGCGACCTGGAGATGGCGCCGTACGTCCGCGAACTGTGGCTCACCGCCAACGGGGCTGCGCATCCGCACATGGCCGACCTCATCGCGACCCACCCCAACGTCACAGTCTCGGCCGGGGCGCTCGGCCTGGGTTGGGCGTCGGCGGTCCGCGCGGCACTGGCCTGACCGACGCCTGTGCCGGAAGCGGCCTGGACCGGACCTGCCGGCGGTTAGGCTCGCGGACGTGGCCGGTACGGCGCGGGTTGTCCTCGCGTCCAATCGCGGGCCGGTTTCCTTCGCCGAGGACAGCGCTGGCCGGCTTGTCCCGCGGCGCGGCGGCGGCGGGCTGATCTCCGGGCTGCGGGCCGCCGCACACGGCAGCGAGGCGATGTGGGTCTGCGCTGCGCTAGGCGTCGCCGACCGCCGCGCCGCCCGGGAGGCTGGCGACGGCGGCCGGATCGATGTCGCCGGGCACGACACCGACGGCGCCCGGGTCCGGATGCTGGACATCGACCCGACGACGTACCACCGGGCCTACAACGCGGTTGCCAACCGCACCCTGTGGTTCCTGCACCACATGCTCTTCGACGTGGCCGCTACGCCGGTCTTCGACGAGCGGTTTCGCCGGGAGTGGGCCGCCTACGCCGAGTACGACGAGGCGTTCGCGGTCGCCGTGGCGCAGGAGGCGGCACCGGGAGCGTTGGTTGCCGTGCAGGACTACCACTTGACACTGACCCCGCGGATGCTGCGAGCTCGCCGACCGGACCTGCGGATCGGCCACTTCAGCCACACGCCCTGGGCCTCGGCGTCATACTTTCGGCTGCTACCCGACGATATCGCCCGCGACGTGCTCACCGGGCTACTGGCCGCTGACGCGGTGGGCTTCCTGTGCCAACGCTGGGCGGCGGCGTTCCTGGACTGCTGTGTCGCCGTCCTCGACGCCCGGGTGGACGGCGACACCGTGATCCACGCCGGGCATCGGACCCGGGTACGGGTGCACAGCTTGGGCGTGGACCCAGCGGAGTTGCACCGGCGGGCGGACCAGCCCGACGTCGCAGCCCGCAAGGCGGTGCTGGCCGAGGTGGTCGGTGACCGGCGGCTGCTGCTGCGCATCGACCGGACCGAGATGAGCAAGAACATCGTCCGGGGCCTGGCCGCCTACCGGGAACTGCTCCGGACCCGGCCGGAATGGCACGGCCGGGTGGTGCACCTTGCCTTCGCCTACCCGAGCCGGCACGACCTTCCGGAGTACCGCGCCTACACCGCCGCCGTGCAGCAGATGGCCGAGGAGATCGAAGACGAGTTCGCGACTCCGTACTGGGCTCCCCTCGTTCTGGAGGTCAACGACGACTATCCCCGGTCGCTGGCCGCGTACAGCCTGGCGGACGCGCTGGTGGTGAACCCGATCCGGGACGGCATGAACCTCATCGCCAAGGAGGGCGTGGTGCTCTCCGAGCGGAACCTGGCTCTGGTGCTGTCCCGGGAGGCCGGCGCGGCCGACGAACTGGGTACCGGGGCGTTGCTGGTCAACCCGTACGACGTCAGCGACACGGCGGCCGCCATGCACGCCGCCTTGACCATGTCGACCGGCGAGCGGGCCAGCCGGCGGCGGCTGCTGGTGGCCGGGGCGACCGCGCTCCCGCCACGGGAGTGGCTCGACCGCCAGCTCACCGAGCTGGCGCAGTAGCGTCCTTAGCCCAACGCCGCCGACAGCCCGGCCAACAGCCGCACTACCTCGGGCGGCCCGTCGAGGACGAGATCGGCCCGCTCGGCCAGTGCGGTCACCTCCGCCGATGTGCTGGCCACCGTGATCCCCGGGATGCCGACGTCCCGGAGCGCCTCGACCGCCGAGTACGCCGCCAGGTCACCGAGGTCGTCCCCGGCGAACAGCAGTGCACCGGCCTGAGCGTCGGCACGCAGCCGGCGCAACGCAGCCCCCTTGTCCATGCCGGGCGGGCGCAGTTCGAGCACGAACCGGCCGGGTTCCGCGGCCAGACCCAACTCATCCGCCAGCGCCGTCAGCGCCGGGGCAAGCGCATCCAGAAGGCCGGCCGGGTCAGCCGCCCGGCGGGTATGGACGGCCAGGGCGTGACCCTTGTCCTCCAGCCGAGCCTCCGGGGCGCCGGCGAGCAGCGCCGGCAGCCGCTCGCGCGCGGCCGCCACCGCCGGCAGCGGCGGCGGCGCCTCGACCCGGCCGCCGACGAAGCGCTCCAGACCGTACTGCCCGGCGATGACCACACCGGCCAGGCCGGGGACGGTGTCGGTGCGCAAAAAGCCCTGCACGTCGGCGACCGGCCGGCCGGTGACGATGGCCACTGTGCCGACCTTTCGGGCCAGGTCCACCAAGGCTTCGACGGCGCCCTCGGCCGGTTCGGCGAGCGCCGGATCGGGCACGATCGGAGCCAGCGTGCCGTCGTAGTCCACGGCGATCAGGGCCCGGCGCGGGGCACTCAGGATCGCCGCCAGCCCGGCTCGCCCGACCGCGGTCGCCGGCTCAGGCAGCGGCATGGCGCGGATCAGCCGTCCAGGCCCAGCCGGCGGGCCGAGCGGGCCCGCTGCCGGGCGTCGCGCAGTCGACGCAGCCGCTTGACCAGCATGGGGTCGGCGGCCAGGGCTTCCGGCCGGTCCAGCAGGCCGTTGAGCACCTGGTAGTACCGGGTGGCGGACATGTCGAACAGGTCGCGGATGGCCTGCTCCTTGGACCCGGCATAGTGCCACCACTGCCGCTCGAAGGCCAGGATCTCGGCGTCCCGCGCAGACAAGGGCGAGCCGTCCCGGGGCGGGGTGGGAGCCGGCGCGGCGGAGGCGTCCATAACCGGCAGCCTACGACGGAGAGTGGCGGCGGCGGCTGTTCCGGCGCGCCAGTGGCCGATGCTCCTCGGGGTAGGGCTGGGGCGCGCATCAGGGGTAGAGGCCCCGGGTGCGGTGCGCCTCGGCCACCCGGCCGACCCCGATCATCTGCGCGGCGGTCCGCAGCGACACCCCGCGGTCGGCGGAGAGCGCAGAGACCTCAGCGTAGGCCCGATCCATCAGCTCCTGGAGCCGGGCATTGACCTGGTCCTCGCTCCAGAAGTACGCCTGCAGGTCCTGGACCCACTCGAAGTAGGACACCGCGACCCCACCGGAGTTGGCCAGCACGTCCGGTACGACCACCGTGCCCTTGGCCTCCAGGATGGCGTCGGCGTCCGGGGTGGTGGGGCCGTTGGCACCCTCGACGATGAAGCGGGCCCGGACCCGGTCGGCGTTGGCCGCCATGATCACGCCTTCCAGAGCGGCCGGCACGAGGATGTCCACGTCGAGCTCGATCAGTTCCTCGTTTGTGATCGTGTCCGTGCCCGGGTAGCCGACCACGGACTCCGCGCCGGAGCGGATGTGGCGCAGCAGGGCGACCGGGTTGAGTCCCTTCGGGTTGTACGCCCCGCCTTTGACGTCGCTGACCGCCACCACGGTGCAGCCGGCGTCGTGCAGGAACTGGGCCGCCAGGCCGCCGACCTTGCCGAAACCCTGCACCGCGACCGTGCAGTCCCGCGGGTCGATCCGGCGCTCCCGCAGCGCGGCGAAGGCGGAGAACATCACCCCCCGGGACGTGGCCCCGCCGCGGCCCTCGGAGCCACCGATGGATACCGGTTTCCCGGTGACCACCCCGGTCGTGGTGTACCCGCGGTTCACCGAGTACGTGTCCATGAACCAGGCCATGGTCTGCTCGTCGGTGCCGACGTCCGGCGCCGGAATGTCGCGTTCCGGGCCGATGATCGGCAGGATCTCGCTGGCGTACCGCCGGGTGACCCGCTCGAGTTCGTTGCGGGAATACAGCCTCGGGTCGATCGTCACCCCGCCCTTGGCACCGCCGTACGGGATTCCCACCAGGGCGCACTTCCAGGTCATCCACATTGCCAGCGCCTTGACCTCGTCGAGGTCGGTGGACGGGTGGTACCGGATGCCGCCCTTCGCCGGGCCGCGCGAGAAGTTGTGCTGCACGCGGTAGCCGGCCAGGACTTCGACGTGGCCGTCGTCGCGGCGCAGTGGGATGGAGACGGTCAGCGACCGGCGGGGCGTGGCCAGCAGGTCGTGTGTGCCGTCGTCGAGGCCGAGTTGCCGAGCGGCCTCGGCCAACTGGGTGAGTGCAGAATCCCAAGCCGACTGCCGAGCGAGCGACACCGTGATGCTCCCTTGCCCTCCGCGGTCGCCGTTGACCGCGTCGTGGCTTGAGAATGCCAGAAATCCACGAGGGGGAAACCCGACGAACGGATGTGTCCCCCGCGGGTCGGGCGCCGGGGGGATGCACGACCCGGCCGGGTACGCGGATCGTGACTGCCCTGGCTGAGAAAGCCGGCAGCGCCTGCGACAATCTCCGGTCATGAGGCGCGGGAAGTCGATCGGCGTCGCGGCAGCCCCGGACGTGCGGCGATGAGCGAGCCGGCTACGTCGCCGTGGGGCCGGGTCGAGGCTGACGGCACGGTGTACGTCCGCACCGCCGCCGGCGAGCGGGTCATCGGCTCCTGGCACGCCGGCACCGTGGAGGAAGGCGTCGCGTACTTCGCCCTGCGCTACGACGATCTCGCCGCCGAGGTGTCCTTGCTGGAGAACCGGCTGGCTGCCGACGCCGGGCACGCCAAGGCGGTGAGCGAGGCGGCGGTGCGGATCCGGGCCGCCCTACCCGAGGCCCGCGTGATCGGGGACCTCGACGATCTGGACCGTCGGCTGGCAGCGATCGCCGACACCGCGCAGGACCGACTGGCCGAGCACCGCGCGGCCCGAGCCGAGGAGCGCGTCGCCGCCACCGCAGCGAAACGGGCCCTGGTGGAGGAGGCCGAACGGATCGCCGGAAGCAACGACTGGAAGGCTACCGGTGACCGGCTGCGCGGCATTGTCGAGGACTGGCGGGCCGTCAAAGGAGCGGAGAAGGCCGCCGAAACCGAGCTGTGGAGACGCTTCGCCGCCGCGCGGGACGCCTTTACCCGCCGGCGCAGTGAACACTTCGCCGCGTTGGACTCCCAGCGCAAGGCCGCCGTCGCGCGCAAGACCGAACTCATCGAGGAGGCCGAGGCGCTGTCGGAGTCGGAGGACTGGGCCGCTACGACCGCCCACTACCGGGATCTGCTTGCGCAATGGAAGGCCGCCGGGCGAGCGTCGAGGGACGCCGACGACAGGCTGTGGGCCCGATTCCGGGCCGCGCAGGACGCCTTCTTCGCCCGACGCTCGGCGATGCATGCCGAGCAGGACGCCGGGCTGCGGCGCAATCAAGAGACGAAGGAAGCCTTGGTCCGCGAGGCGGAGTCGCTCAACCCCGAGGCCGACCTTGCCGGGGCGCAACGGCGGATGCGGGAACTGCTGGACCGATGGGGCGGGGCCGGCCGGGTGCCCCGGGCGAGCGAGGGAGAGCTGGAACGCCGGCTAGAAGCCGCCCAGAACCGGATCCGGGAGGCGGCGGACGCCCGCTGGCACACCGGCCGCTCGGTGGATGCTTCGCCGCTGGTCATCCGGCTCCGGGAGTCGATCACGAAATTGGAGGGCCGCGCCGCCCGAGCCCGGGAGCGGGGGGACGCCGCCGCCCTCACCGAGGCCGAGTCGGCACTAGAGACTCAACGCGGGTGGCTGGCCCGGGCGCAGCGCAGCTGAGACCTGCCGGGTCCGACCGCGTCAGACGGCCATCGGCTGCGGGACATCACGCCGGGTAGCGTCCAGTCCGTCGTAGGACCGCACCACCTCGTACCGGGTGTTGCGCTCCACCGGACGGAATCCGGCGTCCCGGATGACCTCCAGCAAGGACTCGCGGGTCATCTCGTTCGGCGTGCCGAAGCCGTCCGCGTCATGAGTGATCTTGTACTCGACCACCGAGCCGTCCAGGTCGTCGGCCCCGAAGGACAGCGACAACTGCGCGGTCTGCAGCCCATGCATCACCCAGAAGTTCTTCACGTGCGGCACGTTGTCAAACAGCAGCCGGGACACCGCGAAGGTCTTCAGCGCCTCCGCGCCAGTGGCCATCGGCTGGTTCATCAACCGGTTGCGCGGGTCGCCGGCCGCGTCGTGCTGGAAGCGCAGCGGGATGAACACGACAAACCCGCCGGTCTCGTCCTGCAACTCGCGCAACCGGAGCACGTGGTCGACCCGGTGCCGGGGGGACTCGATGTGGCCGTACAACATCGTGCACGGCGTACGCAGCCCCTTGGCGTGCGCCAACCGGTGGATGCGGGACCAGTCAGCCCAGTGCGTATCATGGTCGACGATCTTGGCGCGGACCTCCTCGTCGAAGATCTCCGCGCCCCCGCCGGTGAGCGACTCCAAGCCGGCGTCGATGAGCTCGTCGAGGATCTCCTCCGCCGGCAACCCAGAGATCCGCTCGAACCAGTGGATCTCGGTGGCGGTGAAGGCCTTGAGCGCGACGTTCGGCAAGGCCGCTTTGAGCGCCCGCAGCGACCGCGGGTAGTACCGCCAGGGCAGTGTCGGGTGCAGGCCGTTGACGATGTGCAACTCGGTGATGCCGTGGGGCTCCATCGCCCTGGCGAGCCGGACCGCCTCCTCGATCCGCATCGTGTAGGCGTCCTTCTCACCGGGCTTGCGCTGGAAGGAGCAGTAGGCGCACGACGCGGAGCAGACGTTGGTCATGTTCAAGTGGCGGTTGACGTTGAAGTAGACGACGTCGCCGTTCTTAGCGGTCCGCACCTCGTGCGCGAGTCCGCCGAGCCAGGCCAGGTCGTCGCTGTCGTAAAGGGCCACACCGTCGTGGTAGTCCAGCCGCTCCCCGGCACGTACCTTCGATTCGATCTCCCGAGCCCAACCCTGGTCCATTCTGCGAGCCTATGTCTGCTCCGACCGGCGTTCGTGCGTCGGGGCGTCGAGGCCCGCCGGGCGAGCTTCCCAGCGGGTGCTCAACACCACGGTGGTGCGGGTGCGGGCCACCCCGGGCAAGTGCCACAGCTGCGCCAGTACCCGTTCCAGCGCATCCATGTCGGACACCCGCACCTTCACCACGAAAGCTTCGTCGCCGGCCACCGACCAGCAGTCCTCGACGGCCGCGATGCCGCCGAGTGCGACGGCCACGTCCTCGCGCTCGGCGGAGTCGGTCTGGTGAACGCTGATCAGGGCGCAGACGTCCATCCCGAGCGCCGTCGGCGACACGATCGCGGAGTAGCCCAGGATCGTCCCGTTCTCCTCCAACCGCCGCACCCGTTCGTGCACCGACGCCGAGGACAGCCCCACCAGCTTGGCCAGTTCGGCGTAGGTGCTGCGGGCGTGGGCTTGCAGCCCGGCCAGGATCCGCCGGTCGATATCGTCCATGGCGCTCCGTCCGGGCCCCGTTGTTAGGTTCGTCACTTCTCGCACTCTGCCTACAGGTAGTAGGCATAGAAGCGAGATTACCCGTGTTATATCAGGTAGAATGAGTTATCGCTTGAAGGAAGGAATGATATGCACAACGTCGACCTGATGCAGGTCCGGGTCTCCGAGTTGCGTGCCGAGGGTCGCCGGGCCGGCGCCGGAACCGGCATCGCTCGTCAGCCGAGCCGGTTGGCCAGCTCACTGCGTAGGCTCACCCGTCGGCAGCGCTGAAGCTCCCATCGGTGCGCCTCTATCGCCCGTGACCCACTTTAGGTAACAATCGGTGAAGAAGGCAGGTGTCGTGCCGGATGAACCTGCCCAGTACGGCACAATTCGTTGCCAGTCGGCTCGGGAGGCAGTGTGGAAGCGCGCGAAAGACTGCTCACACCTGGTGAGGTCGCGAGTCTTTTTCGCGTAGACCCGAAGACCGTGACCCGATGGGCGGCCGCCGGCCGGATCAGCAGTATCCGGACGCCCGGCGGTCACCGGCGATTCCGGGAAAGCGAGGTGCGTGCCTTGCTGTCCGGCGAGCAGGTACCGCCCGCGACGTCGGCGGCCCCCCCACCCGAGTCAGCGCCCAGCGGCGATGTTTCCACCGGAGACGCCATCACCCCGGAGCAACGGGAGGCGCGGTCAACCGAAAGCAGCGCCGCCCCCGGCTGAGCGATGACTCGGCGACCGTTCGCCGCCTTGCTCCCGGCCGGCGCCGATCTTCCCGGACCAGCGCCTGAACAGTGTGTGTTCGACGCCGACGACGTCCAGAACTTTGCCGGCGACGAAGTCGACGAGATCGGAGACCTCCCGAATACCGGCGTAGAACGCCGGGCTGGCCGGGAGGATGACGGCACCGGCGTCGGCCAAGGTCAGCAGGTGGGCGAGGGTGGCCCGCGGTAACGGTGTCTCGCGCGGCACCAGCACCAGCGGCCGGCGTTCTTTGAGCGTGACGTCCGCCGCCCTCTGCAGCAGGTCCTTGGACAACCCGAGCGCGATGCCGGCCACCGAGGCCGTGCTGGCCGGGACCACCACCATCCCCCTGGCCGGGTAGGAGCCACTCGACGGACCGGCCGCGAGATCACCAGGTCCCCAGTGCCGCAGGTCGCCGAGTTCGTTGCGGCCCAGCCAGGACTGGGCCGCCTCTGCCCAGCGGCCGTCGTTCCACGTCACGCCCGTCTCGTCGAGCAGGGTCAGCCGGGCAGCCCGGGAGATCACCAGGTCGACCGCCAGTCCGGCATCGAGCAGGCCGCGCAGGACGGCAGCCGCGTACGGGGTACCAGAGGCGCCGGAGACGCCGAGTACCCACGGGATCCGGCTCACCGGTTCGCGCCGGCGATGCTGGACCTTGGTGGGCCTCCCGGTGCCCGATGCGCGATCGGTCATCCGGCCACCCTTCGTGATGACAGTCTGAGACCCGGCGCGGAGCAGTGTACGGCGTCGGTTCGACGACATCGCCTGCTCAAGGCGCGCCCGGGTGCCACCAGCCGAGCCCGGGCGCTACTCAGGCATGCAGCCCGCGGGCCACCAGATCGAGCAGCGCGAAGCCGAACAGCGCGATGCCGACGAAGCCGTTGGCGGTGAAGAACGCCCGGTTCACCCGGGACAGGTCGTCCGGGCGGACCACGGCGTGCTCGTACCAGAACGCGACGGCGGTGACCGCGAGCCCGGCGTACCAGAAGCCGCCGAACCCCTCCAACGCTCCGAAAAGGCCGAACAGGCCGAAGGTCACCACGTGCGCGGCCGTGGACATCCGAAGGGTGGCCCGGGCTCCGAAGCGGGCCGGGAAGGAGTACACGCCGTTGGTCCGGTCCGCTTCGACGTCCTGCAGCGCGTAGATCAGGTCGAAGCCGCCGATCCACAGCCCGACGCCGAGGCCGAGGGCGACCGCTGCCCACGACCAGTGCCCGGTCACCGCGATCCAGGCACCCACCGGGGCCACCGCCTGGGCCAGCCCGAGGATGGCGTGACAGGCCCACGTGAACCGCTTGCCGTACGGGTAGATCGAGATCGGCACCAGCGCCACCGGCGCGAGCAGCAGGCACAGCGGGCTCAGCAACCCGGAGACGAGGAGGAACACGGCGAGCGCCACGCCCGTCCCGACCACCGCGGTGCGCAGCGGCACGGCCCCGGTGACCAGCTCGCGGGAGGCGGTCCGCGGGTTGCGGGCGTCGAGTTCCCGGTCGACGATCCGGTTCAGCGCCATGGCGAATGTCCGGGCGGCGACCATGGCGACGGTGACCAGCCCGAGCGTGCCCCAGCGCACGTCCGGCTCCATCGCGGCCAGGGCGGCGAGGTAGGCGAACGGCAGGGCGAACACCGAGTGCTCGATCATTACCAGCCGCAGGAACGGCCGTAGGCCGCCATGGGCAACCTGCTCGGGCGCGGCGGCGGCCGCCGAGGCCCTCTCCGGTGATCCAGGCCCCGTCAGCCCCCGCCCAGCGTGGTCACCCGGCCCTGGATCACCGGCGGAGGTGGCGGTGGACGATGACGTGGAGGCGCCGAAACTCACAGGCCGTACTCCGCCCAGCGCCCGCTGACCTGGGCGACCACCGCCGGGTCCTGCACGATCTCCGCGGGCCAGCCGCGGGTGTAGCCCTCGCCCGGCAGCTTGCGGGTAGCGTCGATCCCGGCCTTGCCGCCCCAGAACTGGGCGTACGCAGCGTGGTCGAGGTGATCGACCGGGCCGACCGTAGTGAGCAGGTCGTGGGCGTAGTCCACGTTGCCGAGGGCGCGCCAGGCCACCTCGGAATAGTCGTGGACGTCGCAGTCCGCGTCCACCACGACGATCAGTTTCGACAGCGACAGCAGCCCGGCACCCCACACCGCGTTCATCACCTTCTGCGCGTGCTTGGGGAACCGCTTGTGAATCGAAACGATCACGCAGTTGTGGAACACCCCGGCGACCGGCAAGTCGTAGTCCACGATCTCCGGCACGGACATTTGGATCAGCGGCAGGAAGATGCGTTCGGTGGCCTTGCCGATGGGGCCGTCCTCCTGGGGCGGGCGGCCCACGATGATCGTCTGGAAGATCGGGTTGGGCTGCATCGTCATCGCTTCCACCCGCAGCGCCGGGAAGGGCTCCACCGGCGTGTAGAACCCGGTGTGGTCACCGAACGGCCCTTCCGGCCGGCGTTCGCCCGGCTCCAACCAGCCCTCCAGGACGATCTGGGCGTTCGCCGGCACCTGCAGCGGCACGGTCAGGCAGTCGACGAGCTCCACTCGCTCACCGCGCAGGAAACCGGCGAACAGGTACTCGTCGATGCCGGGCAGCGGGGCGCTGGCGGCATAGGTGACCGCCGGGTGGCAGCCGAACGCGATGGCCACCGGCAGCCGCTCGCCGCGCCGTTCGGCCACGGCGTGGTGGGCGTTGGAGTCCTTGTGGATCTGCCAGTGCACGCCGACGGTTTTTCGGTCGAAGCGCTGCAGCCGGTACAGCCCCAGGTTGCGTACCCCGGTCTCCGGGTGGCGGGTGTGGGTGAGACCGAGGTTGAGGTACGTCCCGCCGTCCCCGGGCCAGGTGTGCAGGCCGGGCAGCAGGTCGAGATCGACGTCCGGGCCCTTGAGCACTGTCTGCTGGCAGGGGGCGGTCTTGACCTTCTTTGGCGGAACGCCGCGCAGTGAGGCCAGCTTTCCGACGGCTTCGCGCATTCCGCCGAGGCCTACCGGCAGTTCCGGCTTCAGCAGGGCGGCGATCCGCTCGCCGATCTCGTCCAGCCGGGTCACCCCCAGCGCTCTGGCCATCCGGGCCTCGGTACCGAAGACGTTGATCGCCAACGGCATCGAGCCGCCGGCCACGTTTTCGAAGATCAGCGCCGGGCCGCCGGCGGCCACCACCCGCCCGACGATCTCGGTGACCTCGAGGCGGGGATCGACCGGCGCGCGCACCCGGCGCAGGTCCCCGGTACGTTCCAGATCACGCAGGAACCCGGGCAGGTCGGCGTAGCCGGTCAACGGCGCTCAGACGCCGGCATAGGAGTGCAGCCCGACCAGGAAGATGTTCACCACGTAGTAGTCGATGGTCAGCGCCGAGAAACCCACCAGCGCGATGATCGCCGCTTTCCGGCCGCGCCAGCCCGCGGTGGCCCGGGCGTGCAGGTAGCCGGCGTAGACCACCCAGGTGATGAACGACCAGGTTTCCTTCGGATCCCAGCCCCAGTACCGGCCCCAGGCCGCCTCCGCCCAGATCGCCCCGGCGATCACGGCGAAGGTCCACAGCGGAAAGGCGAAGGCGTGCACCCGGTAGGCGACCCGGTCCAGGCTGCTGGCCGGCGGCAGCAGCCGGCCGAGTGAGGACATCCGGGTTGGCCGCCCGGCGGCGCTCAACCGCTCGTAGGCCTCGCGCAGCAGGTACAGCAGCGTGACCACTCCGCCGACGGCGAAGGTCCCGGATGCGGTGATCGCGGCCGCCACGTGAATGTCGATCCAGTAGGACTGCAACGCCGGGATCAGCGGTCCGGCCGGCACGTAGAGCACCGTGCCGGCGAGGCCGAGGAACAACACGACGAACAGCAGCACGAACGCGCCGAGGTAGCGCACCCGCTCACGGGTCAGCAGCACCAGGAAGGCGCCGGTGGCCACCAGCGCGACCATGGAGGAGTACTCGTACATGTTGCCCCACGGCACCCGGTGGGCCGCCATCCCGCGGGTGACCACCGAGCCGAGGTGCAGCAGGAACGCGACCACGGTGAGCACGACCGCCACCCGGCCCAACCGGTCGCCGGTGGTGTCCCGATCGGCCCCGGCGGCGGCCGCGGCGGGCACCGCCACGGCGAGCGGGTCGGCCTCGACGTCCACCGGACCGGTCCCGGCGACCCCACCGGCGCCGACAGCCGCGGGTCGGCGGACCCGGCGAGCCTCGGCCCGACTGAGCGCCCGGGCAATGCCGGCCCGCCGGCTGAAGGAGAACTCGGCGGCGAAGGACAGCATGGCGAGGGAGTAGACCACCACGGCGAAAAACAGCAGGTTGTCCGAGCGGTGCGCCAACGTCAGGTCGACGGACACGTCAGTCCTCCTCTACCGGGGTGGCGCCAGAGTCAGCGGCTTCGGCCGAGTGCGCTGCGAGCTGCCGGGCCCGCAGCCGCGCGCAGAGACGGGTGAACTCCTCGGCGAAGCCCTCCGGGTCGTTGCGGGCCAGCCCGCCAGCCTCGACCACGGTACGCCCGCCGTCCGGGAGCAGCCGCAGCCAGACCCGGCGGCGGCGTACCCGCATCGACAGCAACAGCCCGCCGACCAGCAGGATCGCCGCGACCAGCGCCAGCTGGCGGCCCGGGTCGGAGGTGATCTGGAAGGTGGCGAACTCGGAGAATCCGGCGAAGGTGATGCTGCCGGCGCCGCCCGGCAGGGTCATGGTCTCCCCCGGCCGCAGGGTCTTGGTGGCCGGCTTGCCGGCCGCGTCGAGGACCCGATGCAGGCCCGCGGTCTGCAATCCGTACACCGACTGCGGGCGGCCGTTGTCCAGGCCGAGGTCGCCCTGCCAGGCCAGCAGGGTGACGGCCGGGTTGCGGGCCGCCGGGTAGCCGGACTCCAGGCCGTTGGGTCCCAGGATCGTGGTCGGGGTGAAGAAACCGGAGAAGCCGAGCTGACGGGGCTGCCCGTTCCTACCCGGCGCGATGTCCGGTACCTTCACCACGCCGTCGGAGGCGAAGGAGGCATCCCTGGGCAGGAACGGCTGCACCGCGTCGTAGGCCACCGCGCCGTCCGGACCGCGCACCGTGAAGTGCAACGCGTACCCGTGCCCGATCAGGTAGAGCTTCGCGCCGCCGACGTCCAGCGGGTGGTTCACCCGGACGTCGTACGGACGCTGCGCCGCCCCGGGACGCGGGGTGTACGCCACCTTGGCGCCGAAGGTCGCCGGCTCGCCGTTCGGCTGGTAGGTGGCCCGGAAGTCCTTGAGTACGACGGTGAACGGCGCCAGCCGACCGGCGGAGAACAGCCGCCCGGGGGAGATGGTGTCGTAATAGGCCAGGGTGTTGGAGAACGCGTCGCCCTCCTTGACCAGCACGTTGCCCTTGTACCCGAACAGGCCGCCGAGGGCGACGCCGATGAGCAGCAGCAGCAGCGAGAGGTGGAAGGTGAGATTGCCGACCTCCTTGGCGAATCCCCGCTCCGCCGACAGCGTCACCGCGCCGTCCACTGCCTCCCGGGTGTCGACCCGCCAGCCCCGCAGCGCCGATCGGTATCCGGCCGCCACCGCCGCCGGCTCGCCGGCGGCGGTCCAGCCGGCCGCGGCCGGTAGCCGGGAGAGGTGCCGCGGCGCCGCCGGTGGCCGGACCCGGAGCGATCGGGCCTGGCGCCACATCCGGGGCAGTACGCAGCCGGCGAGCGAGCCGAACAGCGCTAGGTAGATCGCGGCGAACCACGCAGCGCCGAAGACGTCGAACGCGGAGAGCCGGTCGAGCAGCGGCGCCAGGGTGGGATGGGCCGAGTAGAACGCCTCGACCTTGCCGGCGTTGAGCCCACGCTGGGGAAGTATCGAACCGGGCACCGCGGCGAGCGCCAGCAGGAACAGCAGGATCAACGCGGTGCGCATGCTGGTGAACTGGCGCCAGGCGTTGCGCAGCCCGCCGAGGATCCCGGGCTGGCGCGGCGGCGGGGGCGGTACCGCGTCGGCCGGGTAGCGCAGGTCGGCGGCGGCCTGCGTGGTATCGGTCATCGCCGGCGCTCCTGGGGCAGGCATCCCGCAGCCGGGCTCACAACGCGGTGGAGTAGCCGGCGACGAGGTGGCGCATCCAGATGCTCACCGAGTCCCATGCCCCGGTGACCAGCAGCAGGCCGAGAACCACCAGCATCGCCCCGCCGGCGACGGTGATCGCCCGGGAGTGCCGCCGGATGCCGGCGAACGTGCCGAGCGCCCGGCGGAACGCCAGAGCGGCGACCACGAACGGCAGCCCCAGGCCCACGCAGTAGATAAAGGACAGGAACGCGCCGCGCCCCGCGCTCGCCGAGGTGAACGCCAGGACCTGCACTGCCGCCAGCGTAGGGCCGATGCACGGCGCCCAGCCGAGCCCGAAGAGCAGACCCAGTACCGGGGCGCCGAGCAGCCCCACCGGGGGCAGCCGGTGGAACCGCAGGTCCCGGGCGAGGCCCGGTACCACCCCCATGAACGCCAGCCCCAGCAGGATGGTGACCCCGCCCAACACCCGGGTGAGGCCGCGGGCGTGCTGCAGGAGCAGGGTACCCAGGCCGCCGAAGGCCAGGCCGGTGCTGACGAAGACCAGCGAGAAGCCGAGGACGAACAACGTCGCCCCGGCGAGCAGGCGCCCGCGGGGGGCGTCGGCCACGTCGGGGGTCCCCGCGAGGTCCACCCCGGCGAGCCCGGTGACAAAGGACAGGTAACCCGGCACCAAGGGCAGCACGCATGGGGACAGAAAGGAGACCAAACCGGCCAGCAGGGCGATCGGCGCGGCCAGCAGGAGCGAACCGCTGGTCACCGTGGCGGTCACGTTCATGCCGGCCGCTCCGCGGCCACGGAGCGCAGCAGCGGCATCAGCCGGGTGTAGGTGATCTCCCCGAAGACGCTGGCCGCGATCCGGCCCCGGCGGTCCAGCACCAGGGTGGTCGGGATGGCCTGCGGCGGGACAGTCGGCGAGAACCGCACGGTGACCTCGCCGTAGCGGTCCAGCAGGCTGGGGTACGGCGTGTGCTGACGGGCGGAGAAGATTCGCGCCTGGCTGGCGTCGTCGCGCACGTTGATGCCGACAAAGGCCACCCCGCTCGCCCTGGTGTCCCGAGCGGCCTGGGCCAGCGCCGCGGATTCCGCCCGACACGGCGGGCACCAGGACCCCCAGAAGTTCAGCACGACCACCCGGCCGCGGTAGGCGGCGAGGCGCAGCGCGGCACCGTCCAGCGTGGTACCGGTCACCGCAGGCGCCAGCTTGCGGTCGGCCGCCTGGAACCGGGTCAGCACCCCGCTGCCGGCCACGTACCCGCTGCCGTCACCGGTGGCGCTGACCGCTTCCCGGCCGGCACACCCGCTCAGGGTCAGCCCGACCGCGAGCACGCCGACCAGCCCGGCGCAGAACCGGGCGAGGGGGAAGGCGGTCAAGCCGCGGGATGAGGGCACGACGGACCTATCCTCCCTTGCCGTGCCATTCCTGGGCGAGCAGCCCGTACACAACTTCATCACAGAAGGCGCCGGCCACCCAGGCCTTGTCCCGCAGCCGGCCCTCCTCCAGGTACCCGACGGAGAGCGCGGTGCGCACCATTGCCTCGTTCACCGCCAGCGTCTCCAGCTGCAGCCGGTGCAGCCCCCGCAGCCGGAAGCCGTAGTCGGTGATCACGGCCAGCGCGTCCCGGCCGGCGCCCTGGCCCCGGTGCTCCGCCGAGCCGACCGCCATCCCGACATGGGCGTAGCGGTTGTGCAGGTCGATGCCCCACAGCGAGCACGTGCCGACCAGGCGGTCGTCGGCCTCGATCCCGAACGACACTCCGTCCGCCTCACCACCCGGGGCGGTCCACTGCGCCGCAAAGCGCTCGAAGGTCGGCACCACGTACGGCTCGTCCTCGGTCATCGTCCAGGTGTCGACGTCGAAGCGCCAGGCGTAGACCGTCGGCAGCTCGTCCTGGCGTACCTTGCGCAGCGTCACCTGCTCGCCGTGCAGCATCAGGCTCCTCTCTCGGGTAGCCGGGAGACCGCCCCGGCCGGCTCGGAGTAACGGACGGCGAGGAGATCGTCGCCCTGGTAGCAGAACGAGGTGAGGCTGGCCAGCCCGCACAGCCGGTGGGCCGGATGGTGCCACAATGGCCGCCCCTCGGCGGCCCGCCGGGCGGTCCAGATCGGCAGCTGGTGGCTGACGCACACCGCCTCGGCGCCACGTGCCCGGTCCCGGGCGTCGGCGAGCACGGCCGCCATCCGCTCGGCGATCGCCGAGTACGGCTCGCCCCAGGACGGCCGGAACGGGTTGTACAGGTGCCGCCACGCGCGCAGCGCCACCAGTGGGGCGCCGCCCCCGGCGAACGGCTGGCCCTCGAAGACGTTGGTCGGCTCGATCAGCCGCTCGTCGCAGGCGATCTCCAGGCCGAAGGCTCGGGCCACCGCAGCGGCGGTCTGCTGGGCGCGCTGCAGCGGGGAGCTGGCCAGGTAACGCAGGTCTCGACCGGCTAGCGCCTCGGCCGCCGCCTGCGCCATCGCCGCGCCCAGCTCGGACAGCCCGAAGCCGGTCAGCCGGCCGTAGAGAATCCGGTCGGGGTTGTGCACCTCGCCGTGGCGGAGCAGGTGCACGACGGTCCGTTCGCCGCTCACCGGTTCGCCTCGGGCACCGCGGCGGCGGCCCGGGCCGCGGCCGGCAGCGCGTCGGCCACCCGATCCAGGGCCGCCGAATCGTGCGCCGCGCTCACGAACCAGGCCTCGTACGCCGAGGGTGGCAGGTAGACCCCCGCGTCGAGCATGGCGTGGAAAAAGGCGGCGTACCGGCGGCTCGACTGGCGCGCCGCGGTCGAGTAATCGAGCACGGGCCCGTCGTACTCGCCGCCCCCGAGGAAGATCGAGAACAGGCTGCCCGCCGAGTTCGCCCGGTGGGCCACCCCGGCGGCGGTGAGCGCGTCGCCCACCAGCCCGCACAGCGCCAGCGACGTGGCGTCCAGGCGGGGGTACAGCTCGTCGGTGCACTGGCCCAGGGTGGCCAGCCCGGCGGCCACCGAGATGGGGTTCCCGGACAGCGTGCCGGCCTGGTACACCGGGCCGGCCGGTGCCAGCCGGCTCATCACCTCAGCCCGGCCGCCGAACGCCGCCGCCGGCAGCCCGCCGCCCATCACCTTTCCGAAGGTGAACAGGTCCGGCGCCCAGCCGCCGCCGGCCCCCTCCAACCCCCACCAGCCGGCCCTGGTGACCCGGAAACCGGTCATCACCTCGTCGAAGACGAGCAACGCGCCGTACTGCTCGGTCAGCCGGCGCAGGCCGGCGTTGAAGCCGGGCAGCGGCGGGACCACGCCCATGTTGGCCGCCGCCGCCTCGGTGATCACGCAGGCGATGGCATCGCCGTGTTCGCGCAAGGCGGTCTCGACGGCGGGCAGGTCGTTGTAGGGCAGCACGATCGTCTCCGCGGCGGCGGCGCCGGTGACCCCCGGGCTGTCCGGCAAACCGAAAGTGGCCACCCCGGATCCGGCGCTGGCCAGCAGCGCGTCGACGTGGCCGTGGTAGCAGCCGGCAAACTTGATCACCTTGCTGCGGCCGGTGAAGCCGCGGGCCAGGCGGATCGCGGACATGGTCGCCTCGGTGCCGGAGTTGACCAGCCGGACCCGCTCGACCGGCGGCACCCGGGTCGTGATCTCCTCCGCCAAGCGCACCTCACCCTCGGTCGGGGTGCCGAAGCTGGTCCCGCCCGCTACCGCGTCGCCCACCGCATCGACCACCACCGGGTGCGCGTGACCGAGGATCATCGGCCCCCAACCACACACCAGGTCGACATAGCTCCGGCCGTCGGCGTCGAAGAGGTACGGGCCGCGCCCGCTGGCCATGAACCGCGGCGTGCCGCCGACCGCGCGGAAGGCGCGCACCGGCGAGTTTACGCCGCCGGGGATGACCCGCTGGGCACGGGCGAACAGCGCCTCGCTCGCCGGCGCGTCCGGTGGGTACGGCGGCTGGGACATGCCCCCATCCTGCCGCACCCGGGACAGCGCCCCGCGATCTCGGTGGAGGGGCACGAGCGGAGCTACGCCGACTGCCGCCCGGTCCGCACCACCACGTCGGCGAGCACCGTCCGGGTGGCGGCGGCGACGGCGTCCACCGCCGCGCTGAAGGCGGCCTCGTTGCGCGGCGACGGATGCCGCATCCCAACGATCTTTCTGACGTACTGGCGGGCGGCGGCCTCGATGTCCTCCGCCGTGACCTCGTCGGTGTACGGCGGTCGCAGCGTCTTGATGCTTCGGCACATGGGTCAAACGTAGAGCCCCCGGCCGGGGTCGGCTGTGGGTCAACTGAGGTACCACCGGGCCTTGGAGGCGGACTGCGACGGCGTCCAGGGCGGCCAGCACGGAGATCGGGTCACGCTCACTGCGGCCGATTACGGGTGGCCACGACCACGGTGACTCGGTTCATCGGGACCTTTCCGACGCGTACCATTCCTCCGACGTGCGGCGGACGCCGTACCCGGCTTGAGTCGACCGGCAAGCCAGCGAACGCGAGGATGCGCAGGGTGGGTTGGTGGAGCGAACACGTCGTCCCCCGGTTGATCGACAAGTTTGCCGATCCGCCGGAGGCTCGAGCCGAGCGGCGGCGGGTCTGCGCCGGGCTCTACGGCGATATCCTGGAGATCGGCTTCGGCTCCGGCATCAACGTCGCGTACTACCCGAGCGGCGTCAGGTCGGTCAGCGCGGTTGAGCCAAGTGTGGTCGCCCGAAAGCTGGCGGCCCCACGGATCGCCGAGGTGGATGCCGCGATTGAGTTCGTGGCGCCGGACGCGGCGGCCATACCGGCGCCGGACAACCGCTTCGATGCCGCGCTGTCCACGCTGACCTTGTGTACCGTCACCGACCCGGCGGCGGTCCTGCGGGAGATCGCTCGGGTGCTCAAACCGGGAGGCTCCTTCGTCTTCCTGGAGCACGGGTTGGCCCCCGAGCCGGGGGTGCGGCGCTGGCAGCACAGGCTGGAGCCGGTGCAGGTGGCTGCGCTCGCCGGCTGCCACCTGACCAGGGACATCCCGGCACTGGTGTGCGCCGCACCCTTCACCGGGGCAGACCTGCGGCAGTTCTACCTGCCGGGGCAGCCGGCGCTCGCTCGCCCCTTCGGCTACCTCTGTCGGGGGTCGGCGCGTAAGCCGCCGTAGCGCAGTCCCTCACCGGGCGATCCCGGCCGCCACCAGCCGCTGAGCGCCTCGCGATCACCTGGCGGTCAGGTACGGAACCGCCGGGCACATCGCCGGGGTGATCGGGCACCGCCGAGCGAGTAGGGTCGAAATCGTGACGATCACTGATAAGAAGGTCCTGCTGCTGGCCGCGGACCTGTTCGAGGACATGGAGCTGCTCTATCCGCTCTACCGGCTCCGCGAGGAGGGCGTGGCGGTGACTGTGGCCGGTATCGAGGAAGCGCCGGTCACCGGGAAGAAGGGGCACGGACCGGTACCGGTCGACACCACAGTTGATCAGGTTTCCGAACCGGACTTCGACGCCCTGGTGATCCCCGGCGGCTTCGCCCCCGACAAGCTGCGCCGCTCCGAGGATGTCCTGTCTCTGGTCCGGGACTTCGACGCGGCCGGCAAGCCGATCGCCTTCATCTGCCACGCCGGGTGGGTGCCGATCTCCGCGCAGATCCTCAAGGGGCGTCGGGCCACCAGCGTCGCCGCCATCCGCGACGACATGGTCAACGCCGGGGTGGACTGGGTCGACGAGGCCACCGTGGTCGACGGCAACCTGATCTCGGCGCGCACCCCGGAGGACCTCGGGCCGTGGTCCAAGGCGCTGATCGCCGCGCTGGGCACGCCCTGATCAGGCCGTGACCGCCCACGCGGGCGCCTACACCACGGCCCTGGACCGGGCATCGGAGCACGCGCGTGCCTGGCTCGCCTCGATGCCTACCCGTCCCGTTCCGCCGCGCCTCGACGCGAAGCACCTGTTTGAATCCCTGGGTGGCCCGGTACCGGAGGGACCGAGCGATGCGGCCACGGTCATCGATCGACTGGCCGAGCTGGTCGAACCGGGCTTGATGGCCATGCCGTCGGGGCGTTTCTTCGGTTGGGTGATCGGCGGTACGCTGCCGGCCGCGTTGGCAGCGGACTGGCTGACCACCGCCTGGGATCAGAACAGCGGCATGCGCTACGCCACGCCCGGCACGGTCGCCGCCGAGGAGGCCGCCGCGGCGTGGCTGCTCGACCTGCTCGGCTTGCCACCCGGGGCAGCGGTCGGTTTGCCCACCGGCGCCACGATGGCCAACTTCACCGCACTGGCAGCCGCTCGCCAGCAGGTCCTGACCGACGCGGGTTGGGATCTCGACCGCCGCGGGCTGACCGGTGCTCCCCGGATCGGCTACTCGTCGGCGAGGAGCGGCACAGCACCGTCGACCTCGCGCTGCGCTACCTCGGCCTGGGAGCGCCGATCGCCGTGGCCGCCGACGAGCAGGGCCGGATCCGGCTCGACGCCCTCGCCGACGCCTTCTCCGCAGGCGGCGGGCCCGCGATCCTGTGCCTGCAGGCCGGAAAACGGCGTGGATGTCCGGCTCGCGGTGGCAGGACCGGGACGTGCTGCGGGTGTCGGTGAGCAACTGGTCCACCGATGCCGACGACGTCGCGGCTTCGGTGGCCGCAGTGACCCGGGCCGCCGCCGGCGGCTTAGGTTCCGCGGCCGAGGTGCCGAACTGACCAAGGGGACCTGATGCGGCTGCACCGCGCGAGCCAGCACTCTGCCCCTGGGAGAAGTCGATGCCACAACAGCCTGCGGTGACCCTCGCCGACACGCTGGTCACCAACGTCCTGCTGAGCGTGCTCGCCCAGGTCAAGGGCGGCGATTTCACCGCCCGGATGCCGCTGAACTGGACCGGCGTGGCTGGCAAGGTCGCCGACGGCCTCAACGACGTCATCATCGCCAACCAGGCACTCGGGACGGAGCTGGCGCGGGTCAGCCGGGTGGTGGGCAAGCAGGGCGAGCTGTCCCAGCGCGTCAGGCTCGGCGGGTGGAGCCACAGCTGGTCGGGCAGCGTGGAGTCGGTGAACAGCCTGATCGAGGCTCTGGTGCGCCCGACGAGTGAGATGCAGCGCGTGATCGGGGCCGTTGCCGACGGCGACCTGAGCAAGAAGGTCTCCGCCGATGTCCGTGGCGAGATGTTGGACCTGAAAAGCACCATCAACGCCATGGTCGACCAGCTCAACGGGTTTGTGTCCGAGGTGACCCGGGTGGCCCGCGAGGTGGGTACCGAAGGCAAGCTCGGTCAGGCCGCTGCCGTCACCATCGAGGTCGGCGGGGTGTGGAAGGACCTCACCGACAACGTCAACCTGATGGCCGGAAACCTCACCGGGCAGGTCCGTAACATCGCCGAAGTCACGACTGCGGTGGCCAATGGCGACCTGAGCAAGAAGATCTCGATCGACGTCAAGGGGGAGTTCCTCGAACTGAAGAACACCGTCAACGCCATGGTCGATCAGCTCAACGCCTTCGCCGGTGAGGTCACCCGGGTCGCCCGCGAGGTTGGAGTCGAGGGAAAGCTGGGCGGCCAGGCGCAGTCCAAGGAGGTCGGTGGAGTCTGGAAGGACCTCACCGACAATGTCAACCAGCTCGCAGCCAACCTCACCAACCAGGTTCGGGCCATCTCCGAGGTCGCCACTGCGGTCACCGAGGGCGACCTGACACGGCAGGTCCGGGTGGAGGCGAGCGGCGAGGTCGCCGTCCTCAAGGACAAGCTCAACGAGATGATCCGCAACCTCCGGGAGACCACCCGACAGAACATCGAGCAGGACTGGTTGAAGACGAACCGGGAGCGGTTCACCCGGATGCTGCAGGGCCAGCGGGACCTGGCCGCGGCGTCGAGCATGATCCTTTCTGAGCTCGCGCCGCTGGTGTCGGCACAGCACGGGGTCTTCTACTCGATGATCACGCCGCCGCACGGCGGCGAGCCGGTGTTGCAACTACAGGCGGGGTACGGCTTCGAGGAGCGACGCCATCTGTCGAGTGAGTTCCGCCTCGGTGAGGGCCTCGTCGGCCAGTGCGCCAAGGAGAAAAAACGAATCCTGCTTACCGAGGTACCCGGTGATTACGTAAGGATCAACTCCGGACTGGGCGCGTCCCCCCCGCTCAACATCATCCTGCTGCCCGTGCTGTTCGAGGGATCGGTCCGCGCTGTGGTCGAACTGGCCTCCTTCTCCAGCTTCAGCGCCATCCACCAGGCATTTCTCGACCAGCTGCCGGAGAGCATCGGCCTCATCCTCAGCACCATCGAGGCCAATAGCCTCACCGAGAACCTGCTCGAGCAGGCGCAGTCCCAGGCCCAGGAGCTCCGCTCGCAGCAGGAGGAACTCCGCGAGTCCAATGAGGATCTCGGCCGGAAGGCCCGGCTGTTGGCCGAGCAGAACATCGAGGCGGAGGAGAAGAACCAACTGGTCGAACAGTCCAAGCGGGAAGTCGAAGAAAAGGCTGGCCAGCTAGCACTCTCGTCGAAGTACAAGTCAGAGTTCATCGCCAATATGTCCCATGAACTGCGGACGCCGCTCAACAGCTTGTTGATTCTGGCTCAACAGCTCGAAGACAACCCCGAGCACAACATGACCGACACCCAGGTCGAATACGCCAGCGTGATTCGGGCGTCGGGAAATGGCCTCCTCGTCCTCCTCAACAGCATCCTGGAACTCGCCAAGGTCGAGTCCGGCACCATTACCGCGGAGATGGCCGATCTCCCCATCGGGCAACTCCGTCGCACGCTCCTCCGCGAATTCGACCACGTCGCCCAGGGCCGCGGGCTAGGCTACTGCGTCGAAGTGGCACCGGAGAGCCCGGAGAGCATTTTTACCGACGCACAACGCCTCCACCAGATACTGAAGAACCTGCTGGCCAACGCCTTCAAGTTCACCGAGCACGGCGAGGTCCGGGTCAGCGTCGGTCCGGCCGGTGACGGCTGGACCGACGAGCCCGAGTCAATTGGGAACGCGACGTCCGTACTGGCCATCTCGGTCACCGACACCGGCATCGGTATCGAGGAGGCGCAGCAAGAACGCATCTTCGACGCGTTCGTCCAGGGCGACGGAACCACCGCGCGACTCTACGGTGGCAGCGGGCTCGGCCTGTCCATAAGCCGAGAATTGGTCGGTCTGATCGGCGGCCAACTTTCGGTGTCCAGCACGCCGGGACAAGGGAGTACCTTCACGGTCCATCTCCCGTTCAGCCGGCTCGGCGGCGCCCTCCCAGCCACCATCCCGATCAGCAGGCAGCCGGTCATGCGGCTCCCCGGCCCGGTTGCCGGCGCCGCCGAGGGCGGAGCCGACCCGTCCGGACTGATGCCCGGCCGACGCCGTTCCGACCACGTCGGTGACGCCGCGTTCGCCGGCCTGAACGTCCTCGTGGTCGATGACGACTACCGCAATATCTTCGCCATGACCGCACTTCTCGAACGAGGACACGCCCAAGTGACCCTAGCCGAGAGTGGCCCCGAGGCGGTCGCTATGCTCCGCCGCCTACCCGACATCGACATCGTCTTGATGGACATCATGATGCCGGGCATGGACGGGTACACCGCGATTCGCGAGATTCGAACCTTCGCCGACTCGGAAATGCTCCCCATCATCGCTGTCACCGGCAGGGTGATGGCCGGTGAGCGCGAGCGCTGCCTCGACGCCGGAGCCAACCACTACATACCCAAGCCGGTCAACACCGCCGAGCTGGCCCAGGCCCTTGCTCCGATTGTTGCCCTGCGCGCGACGCGGCCAGCCCCATGACGGCAGCCCCGTGACGAGGACAATGACCGGCTCCAGCCCGGCCTCGGTCTTGTTGGTGGACGACAACGCCGCGAAGCGGTCGGCCCTCAAGGCCGTGCTGGCACCGCTGGGATATCCCGTCGTCGAAGCGGCATCCGGGAGAGCTGCCCTTCGTTGCCTGATGACGCAGAATTTTGCGGTCATCCTGCTCGACGTCAGTATGCCGATCATGGACGGGTTCGAGACGGCCGCCTTCATCCGGCAGCGTCGCCAGTCCGAGATCACGCCGATCATCTTCATTACCGCATACGCGCGTGACGAGATCCAGCCAACGGCGCGCTACGTGCAAGGCGCGGTCGACTTCATCTTCGCTCCCCTGCAGCCAGAGGAACTGCGGGCGAAAGTCGCCGTCTTCGCCAACCTTTTCACCAAGGCAGCGGTACTCGCGGCCGAAGCCCAGCAGGTGCAGATCTCGGCCGACCAGTTGCGACTGCTGACAGAAGCGGCTCCCATCGGCATCTTTCAGACGGACCCTCGCAACCGTTACGTCTACACAAATCCGCGCTGGACTGAAATCACCGGGATGTCTGCTGACGCCGCCCGGGGCCGGAAGTGGGATTCCATCGTCGACTGGCACCAGCGAGGCGACCTCGCCGACATGGCCGACGGCACCTCGCAGGCGGAGATCAGCCACCGGTTCGAGATCCATCAGCCAGGTTCGGCCTCCAGAATCGTCCTGTTCACCTCCAAGTCCATCCCCGACGCCGTCGGTGGGCAAGCCGGTTGGGTGGGCACCTTGGCGGACGTGACCGCCGAGGCCGGCGCCGAGGCGACCATGGCCGCTGCCCGGGACAAAGCGACGGAGGCGTCGCGGCTGAAGTCCGATTTCCTGGCCAACATGAGCCACGAGATCCGCACACCGATGAACGGCGTCATCGGCATGACCGAACTGCTGCTCGATACCGACCTCGACGCCGTGCAACGCGACTGTGCCGAGACGGTCCGCAGTTCGGCCGAGTCGCTGATGACGATCATCAACGACATTCTCGATTTCTCCAAGGTCGAGGCTGGAAAGCTGGAGGTAGAAAATATCGCCTTCAGCGTCCGCACCGTCCTCGACCAGGTCGTGCGCCTGTTGAAACCGTCGGCGCATAGCAAGGGTCTCACGTTGACCACCGACATCGAAGACCGTGTGCCGGCGGTGATGTACGGGGATCCCGGTCGGGTACGCCAGGTCCTGATGAATCTCCTCGGCAACGCGATCAAGTTCACGTCCACCGGCGCCATCGTGGTGCGGGCGATCGAGACCCAACCCGACGCGTCTCCTGGCGTTCTGCGCATCGAAGTATCGGACACCGGCGACGGTATTGCGGCCGACAAGCTGCACTTGATCTTCTCGCCCTTTGTCCAAGCCGACAGCTCCAAATCACGCAGGTACGGCGGCACGGGCCTCGGCCTGGCCATCACCGAGCAGCTGGTCGCGCTGATGGGCGGGCAATCCGGCGTGTCCAGTCAGCCCGGAGTCGGCAGTAGCTTCTGGTTCACCCTACCGATGCCAGTCATCGGCCGGGCATCGCGGGCTGACCACCGTGCCCATGCAGCCGACACCCACGTCTAGCTCCATTCAACCGAGGGTGGATACCGGAAGGTGCGGGCTGCCGCTCGCTGTAGGTAGCGTCACCACACCGGCGAGGTTACCTATGCGTAGGTTGTTCAACCACACCTATTCAGCAGCGCCGCGGCTTCGGCCGCCCAGTAGGTGAGCACGACGTCGGCCCCGGCCCGGCGGATCGAGGTCAGCATCTCCAGGATGATCCGCTCCCGGTCGATCCAGCCGCGCTCCGCGGCCGCCTCGACCATGGCGTACTCCCCCGACACCTGGTAGGCGGCCACCGGCACGGCCACCGCGTCGGCCACCCGCCGGAGAACGTCTAGGTAGGCCAGCGCCGGCTTCACCATCACCGCATCGGCACCCTCGGCCAGGTCGAAGGCCACCTCGCGCAGCGCCTCGTCCGAGTTCGCGCCGTCCTGCTGGTACCCGGCCCGGTCGCCGAACCGCGGAGCGCACTCCGCGGCGTCCCGGAACGGCCCGTAGAACGCCGAGGCATACTTGACCGAGTAGCCGAGGATCGCCACCTCGGGATAGCCGGCCCCGTCGAGGGCGGCCCGGATGGCGCCGACCTGGCCGTCCATCATCCCACTAGGCGCGACGACCTGGCTGCCGGCGGCGGCTTGGGCCACGGCGATCGCGCCGTAGCGCTCAAGCGTTGCGTCATTGTCCACCTCCCCGGCCACGGTGAGCAGGCCGCAATGCCCGGAGGGGGTGTACTCGTCCAGGCACAAGTCGGTGATCAGCACCGTCGCGTCGCCCACCTCGGCAACCAGATCACCCATCGCCACCTGCACGACGCCGGCCGGGTCGTCCGCCCCGCTGCCCCGGGTATCCTTCGCCGCCGGGATCCCGAACAGGACTATTCCTCCGACGCCGGCCTGCACCGCCTCTGCGGCCGCCTTGCGCAGCGAGTCCCGGCTGTGCTGGACGACGCCGGGCATCGAGCGAACCGGTGCCGGTTCGCCAAGGCCCTCCTTGACGAACATCGGCAGCACCAGAATCCGCCGGCGCCACCCGGGTTTCCGCGACCAGCCGGCGGAGCGCCGCGCTACGGCGCAGCCGCCGCAGCCGGCTGAGCGGGAAGCCTGCCGCAGCGGCGGTCACTGCGCGGCCGGCTTGGCAACAGCCTTGGCGGCAGCTCGTGCAGCCGTCCGTGCGCGGGCCGATCGGGCACTGGGCCGGCCCGGCTCGCCCGCCTGCCGGCGGGCCAAGGCGAATTCGGCCGTCGATTCCGCCAAGGCACCGACGGTGGGCTGTGGGGCCAGCACGTCCACCCGAAGGCCCAGCTCCTCCGCCGTCTTCGCGGTCTGCGGACCAATCACCGCAATCACCGTCGAGGCGTGCGGCTTGCCGGCGATCCCGACGAGGTTGCGCACGGTCGAGGAGGAGGTGAACAGCACCGCGTCGAAGCCGCCACCCTTGATGGCGTCGCGAATCTCCGCCGAGGGAGGCGCCGCCCGCACGGTCCGGTACGCGGTCACGTCATCGACCTGCCATCCGCGTTCCACCAGCCCGGCGGCCAGCGTCTCGGTCGCGATGTCCGCCCGGGGCAGCAACACCCGGTCGATCGGGTCGAACACGTCGTCATAGGCCGGCCACACCTCGAGCAACCCCTCGCTGCTCTGTTGCCCGGTGGGCACCAACTCCGGTGCGATGCCCCAGGCCCGCAGGGCATCGGCGGTTGCCTCGCCCACCGCGGCGAGGCGGATGCCGGCGAAAGCCCGCACGTCCAGGCCGAGCCCTTCGAACTTCTCCCGCATCGCCCGGACCGCGTTCGTCGAGGTGAACGCCACCCAGAGGTAGCGCCCGGTGACCAGACCCTTCACCGCCCGGTCCATCGCAGCCGGGGTACGCGGCGGCTCAACGGCGATGGTCGGCACCTCGGTCGGCACACCGCCGTAGGACCGGAGTTGTTCGGACAGGGTGGCCGCCTGCTCCTTGGTCCGCGGCACCAGCACCTGCCAGCCGAACAACGGCTTGGTCTCGAACCAGGACAACCGCTCCCGGCTACCCACCGCGTCCCCGACGACGGCGACCACGTCCCCGCTCAACGGGCCGTTGAGCGGGCCGTTGAGCGGGCCGTTGAGCGGATTCACGCCCAGCGCAGCCGCCACCTCGGACAACGTGCTCACCACGGTCTGCTGTCCGACCGTGGTGCCGGCCGCGGTGACCGCGATCCTGGTCCGCGGCGCCCGCCCGTACTCGACCAGTGCGGCCGCGGCGCCCGGCACGTCCTCGGCGCGACCGAGCAGGACGAGAGTCGCGCTGCCGGCCGCCGACGTGGACCAATCGGGTACGCCGATGCGCAGGTCGACGATGCCCACCTCGCCCGACTTGCGGGCCGGCAGGACGATCCCGGCATAGGCCGGCACAGCCAGCGCCGGGGACACGCCGGGAACGACCTCGAAGGTGACGGAGTGCTTGGCGCAGGTCTCGGCCTCCTCCGCCGCGCCGCCCGGGGCGAACGGGTCACCGGCCACCAGACGTACCGAGTTGCGGCCCGCCTTCGCCGCGGCGATGAGCAGCTTGGCCCTTTCCGCCGGGGACCCACCCGGTGCCGGTATGATCTCCGACTCCGGTCGGCACCCGGCGAGCACCTCCTCGGGTACGGCCGGGTCGCAGATCACGAGGTCGGCTTGGCGCAGCCGCTCCACGGCCCGCACCGTGAGCAGACCGGGGTCACCCGGTCCGGCCCCCGCAAAGGTCACCGTACCGGCGGTCGGCTTCCGTCCGTTCTTGGCGGTCATGTTCGCTGTCCTCCGAGGAGACCGGCCGCGCCAGCGGCCAGCAGTTGGGCGGCCAGCCGCCGGCCGATGCCGTCGGCGTCGGGCATTGGCCCGCTGATGGTGGATGTGATGACCCGAGTGCCGTCGGCGGCGGCGACCAGCCCGCGCAGCCGCAGCGCCGGGTGGGAGCCGGGTTCGCCGACGATCTCGGCGAGTGCCCCCACTGGTGCCGTGCAGCCGGCCTCCATCCCGGCCAGGAGCCCGCGCTCGGCGCGGGCGGCGGCGGCGCTCCGCGGGTGGTCGAGCATCCCAAGCAGGCTGCGCAAACCGGCGTCATCGGCTCGGCACTCCACGGCGAGCGCGCCCTGCGCCGGGGCCGGCAGCATCACAGCCGGATCGAGCACCTCGCTAGCCTCGTTCTGCCGGCCAAGCCGGGCGAGGCCGGCCAGGGCCAGCACGACGGCGTGGAGGCGACCCGAGGTCACCGCCGCGATCCGGGTCTCGACGTTGCCTCGCAGGCCGACCACCGAAAGATCGCCTCTGGCGGCGAGCAACTGCGCCCTCCGCCGCGGCGACCCGGTGCCGACTCGGGCACCGGGTGGTAGGTCGGCAAGCCTTCCTCCGGCCTGGCAGATCAGTGCGTCCCGCGGATCGGCCCGCGGGGGGACCGCAGCAATGACCAGGCCGGGTTCGGCCGCGGTCGGCAGGTCCTTGTACGAGTGCACCGCCACGTCGATCTCGCCGGCCAACAGCCGTTCCCGCAGCGCGCTGACGAACACCCCGGTACCGCCGAGGGTGTCGATCGCGCCGGGCGCGCGGTCACCGTAGGTGGTGATCTCCACAAGCTCCACGGGGGATGCGCCGGCGATGCGCACCGCGGCGGCCACGGTTGCCGCCTGGGCCAGCGCCAGCGCGGATCGACGGGTGCCCAGCCGCAGTGCGGCCGTCGAGACGCTCACGACGCGTCCGGATACAGGTCGAAGAGCTCGCGCAAGGCCTCGGCGTAGCCGTTGCCATCGGGTCGCTGGGTGAGTTCCTTGACCCGCACGGTCGGTGCGTGCAGCAACTTGTCGACCACCCGGTGCACCGTGCCGGCGACCTCGGCGCGTTCCCGAGGCGTGAGGTCCGGAACCCGCCCGTTCAGTCGGGCAAGTTCGCCGGCGACTACCGCGGCCGCCTTGGCGCGCAGCGCGGTGACCGTCGGTCCCACTTGCACTGAACGCTGCCAGCTGCCGAAGGCGGCCACCTCCTCGGCGACGATGCTCCGAGCCCGTTCGATGTCGCGACCGGCGGAGGCGTCCCGCAACGCGTCGGAGAGGGTGGCGAGGTCGACCATCGTGACGCCGGGAAGGCTCCGAACCGCCGGATCCACATCGTGCGGCAGCGCCAGATCCACCACGGCCAGTGGCCGGCCCGGTCGGCTGACCATCGCCGTTGCCACGTCCGCAGCAGGCAGCACGATCCCTGTGGAGCCGGTGGAACAGAGCACCACATCCGCCCCGGCGATCTCGGAGCCGAGGAACTCGATGCCGACTGCCCGACCACCGTAGGACGCGGCGAGCCGGGCGGCCCGGGCCTGACCGCGGTTGGCGATGACCAACTCGGAGACCCCGGCCCGGTGCAACAGGGCGGCAGCCAGCGCCCCCATCGACCCGGCGCCGACGATCAACACCCGGCGGCCGAGGAGCGATCCGATCACGCCCACCGCCTCGTCGAGCGCGGCGGCGACGACCGAAGCGCCGGCGGCATCGATCCCGGTCTCGGCGTGCACCCGCTTACCCACCCGCAAGGCGTGCTCGAAGGCGGTGCCCAGGCCTCGCCCGACGGCGTGCTCGGCGCGGGCCGCGCGGTAGGCCGCCCGAACCTGGCCGAGAATTTGACTCTCTCCGACGACCATGGACTCCAGCCCCGCCGCTACGGCGAACAGGTGGGCCAGGGCGTTGTCCTCGTAGTGCTGGTAGAGGTAGGGGGAAAGTTCCTCGGCCGGCAGGCCGCTCGCCCGGGACAGCAGATTCTGAGATTTCCTGGCCCCCGGCGTGGAACTTCGATACCTCGGCGTAGACCTCGATCCGGTTGCAGGTGGACAACACCACCGCCTCGGAAACGTGCAGGCAGTCGCCGACCTCGGCGAGCAGCCGCCCGGCGGCCTCCGCCGGCAGCGCGGCCTTCTCCAGGACGACGACCGGCGCCGAGCGGTGCGAGATGCCGACCGTGAGCAGGCTCATCGCCGCAGCGCCTCCTCCGGAACCGCCGAACGCCACCCCGGGATGCGCTCCTCCGGCCCGACGGACCTGCGGTGGGAGTGGAAGGCCAGAATCTGCAGCTCGAGAGAGAAGTCCACCTTTCGGACGTCTACCCCATCCGGAACGGTGAGCCGGACCGGTGCGAAGTTCAGGATGCTGGCCACGCCGGCCCCGACCAGTCGGTCGCACACCTCTTGGGCGGCCTGCGCGGGCGTCGCGATCACACCGATGGACACCCGCTGCGCCCGGGCCACCTCCGGAAGGGCGCGCACGTCGCTGACCGGTATGCCCCCGATCCGGGACCCGACTCGCGTCGGGTCGCAGTCAGCCAGCACGGCAACCAGGAAGCCTCGACCGGTAAAGCCCGAATACTTCGCCAGGGCCTGGCCCAGGTTGCCCATTCCGACGATGGCCACCGCCCGGCGGCGGGTGAGTCCGAGTTCTCGGGAGATCTGGTACATCAGGTACTCGACGTCATAGCCCACGCCACGGGTGCCGTAGGAGCCGAGTTGGGACAGGTCTTTGCGCACCTTGGCCGAATTCACCCCCGCAGCTTCGGCCAGGGCGTCCGAGGAAACCGTGCCGCCCTCGGTACCGGGCAACGCGCGCAGTGCCCGCAGCTGCTGCAGGGCCCGCAAATAGAGTGGCAGC
This sequence comes from uncultured Actinomycetota bacterium, assembly GCA_963814355.1. GTDB lineage: Bacteria > Actinomycetota > Actinomycetes > JADGOV01 > JADGOV01 > JADGOV01. The sequence goes on from CAWFCZ010000018.1 coordinate 1,153,887, forward strand.
CGGGCAACCGTCGCTTCTGGGATGCCGCCCGCCATACTTCGGCGGGGCCGCCGGCGGTCCGGGACACTCACGCACAGACTCCGGTGGGGGGCGGTTGCTATGGTCCCGTCAGGTTACGCGCTTGTGAACGTGTGCACAAAGTCATGATCGTTTCACCCCAGGGGCGGCACCGACGCCAGCGCCGCCCGCAACCGGCCCTCGTCGACGGAGAACACCGCATGCTCGACCCCGTCGATCAACGTCACCGGGATCCAGTCCGCCCACCGCGCGTAGTCCGCCGGATCCGCGGTGATATCCCGCTCCTCGAGCGCGAGGCCGTACTCGGCGCTCACCCGCGCCAGGATGGGCCTGGCCTCGTCGCACAGGTGACATCCGGGCTTGCTCAGCAGGGTCAGCCGGGTGTCGGGCACGCCCGCCGACTCCGATCTCAGGAGACGCCGGCCGCTTCGGCTGCGCGCAGCTTTCCCTTGGCCACCCGGCCGGTGGCGGTGTGTGGGAACGCGCTGAGGAACCGGACGGTGGTCGGGCATTTGAAGCGCGCCAAGGACAGCGCGGCGTACTCGATGACGTCTTCGGCGGACAGCCGGGCGCCTTCGGTGAGCCGGACCAGCGCCTTCACCGACTCGCCGGTGTAGGGATGCGGCATGCCGATCACCGCCACCTCGGCGATGTCCGGATGCTTGATCAGTACGTCCTCGACCTCGCGCGGATAGACGTTGAAGCCGCTGACCAGGATGAGTTCCCGCATCCGGTCGACCAGGAACAGGTCGCCGTCGGGATCGGCGTAGGCCACGTCTCCGGTGCCCAGCCAGCCCTCCTCGTCCGGGCCCTCGCTGCGATCCGGCCAGTAGCCGGAGAACAGGTTCACTCCACGCACCACGATCTCGCCCGGATCGTCCTCGTCGACCTCGGCGCGGCTCTCGTCGAGCAGCTTGAGTTCGACTCCCGGTATCGGTCGGCCGATGGAGCCGGGCTTGGGCACCTCACTGGTCAACGTCGTGGTGAGCACCGGGGCGGTCTCGGTCAGCCCGTACCCCTCGAACACATGGTGCCCGGTCAATTCCAGCATCGTGCGGTGCACGGTAGGCGGCAACGGGGCGGCTCCGGAGATCGCCAGACGTACGGTCTGGAAGGCCTCACCCACGTTCGGCAGCATCGACCAGGCAAGGAACATGGGCGGCGCCCCCAGCACCGTGGTGACCTGGTGGCGGCGGATCTCCGCCAGGTTCTCCACTGGGTCGAATCGCTCGACGAGCACCCCGGTCGCCCCGTGGTAGGCGACCTCGCCGAGCCCGCCGTTGAGCCCATAAATGTGGAACAGCGGCAGGACCAGCAGCACGACGTCGTCCGCGTCGATCGCCTTGGGCACGATCCGCGCGGTCTGCTCGAGGTTGCCGATCAGCGCCCGGTGACTGAGCATCGCCCCCCGCGGGCGCCCGGAGGTGCCAGAGGTGTACATCAGCACGGCTAGGCCTTCACCCCCGGTCGGCGCGACAACCGGTGCCCCGGGCAGCATCAGGTCGTCGAAACGTTCGGTGCCGGCCGCCGGAGGATGCTCCGACACCGCGGTGTCGGTGACCAGCACGGTGGCCAGGCTGGGCACCGCGTCGGTCAGCCCGGCGACAACCGGCGCCGTGCCCCGCCCGCACACCGCCATCCGCGTGCCGGAGTCGTTGAGCAGGTAGGTGAGTTCGCCGGCGGTGTAGGAGGTATTGATCGGTACGGCCACGCACCCGGCTCGCAGGATTCCGAAGTAGGCACTGACGTAGTCCGGGGTGTTGCCGAGCAGCAAGGCCACCCGGTCGCCTACGGTCAGGCCACGAGACCGCAGGCCGTTGGCCACCGCGTCGACCGCGGCGTCGACCACCGCCCAGCTCCTCGCCTCCTCGCGGAAGCGCAGGGCCGTCTTGTCCGGGAACGCCGAAGCCGCTCGGCGGACCAGGTCGGCGAGGTTACGCACGCCGCCGTCCGCAGTACCGGGAGCATCCATAGCCGTCGAGACCTCCTCAGCCGCGCCGACGTTGCTGCGCCGCGGCGCGTGCGCTGTCATCCCCTTCGGGTAGTGTTTCACAGTTGCAAGCACCTCCCGCGGGCGGCCGCTGTAGCCGGGCGACGACCGCTCAGGCCGCGAGGAGGTCACAATGGGCGGGTTCATCCTTGCCCGGGCGGCCGAGAAGGCAGCCGACGGAGCACCGGTACGACGTCCGGGAGTGGTCATGCCCCTTCGCCGCGGTCAGCGGGGACTGACCCGCGCCGGGAGTGCGGAGGAGTCGACTTCACCCGCTGGCGGGTTGCTCGCCGCGGGGCTGGAGGCGTTGCGTCGGAGCGTGCTCGCATCCCTCGACCCGCTGGCCGGCGTCGCCGGTCCCGCGCTCGTCGGAGCCGGGGGCGGGGAGGTCGGTGGGCGGGTCCGTATCGCGGCCTCGACCGAGACCCCGGATCGTCCCACGTCGCCGCCCCCGGACGACCTGCCGGCGGGGCCGGCGGATCACCTCATGGGCGGTACCGGTGCCGGTGGCCGGCTCCAGGACGACCTGGACTCGACCGGGGTCGACCTGACGATCGTGGCAATCCTCAGCCGCGCCCAATCCGGTGATGCCGAGGCTTTCGGGCTGCTGTTCGACCGGTACGAGGATGTGGTCTACCGCTACATCTACTACCGGGTGGGGAACACGACCCTGGCCGAGGACCTCACCAGCGAGACGTTCGTTCGCGCATTGCGGCGGATAACCACGTTCTCCTGGCAGGGACGCGACTTCGGCGCCTGGCTGGTGACCATCGCCCGCAATCTGATCGCGGATCATTTCAAGTCGGCGCGGTACCGGCTGGAGGTCTCCACCGCGGATCTGCTGGGCACCAGCGCGGACCGCCCGGCGGCCGGTCCCGAGGGGCAGGTGCTGGATTCGTTGACCAACGCCGCCCTGCTCGACGCCGTCCGGCGCCTCGGCGCGGAACAGCAGGAAGTCATCGTGCTGCGCTTTCTGGAGGGCCTCTCGGTCGCTGAGACTGCCCAGGCGATGGGCAAGAAGCCCGGCGCGGTGAAGGCGTTGCAGTACCGCGCCGTTCGTTCCCTCGGCCAGTTGCTGCCGGCCGGGGTGGACACATGAGCGGGGCCGGATTCCGACCGGCGGCCGTCCACGTCCGCCAAACGGTTGATATCCCCCTCGCCGGCGTAACCGTCCCGGGTCACCACTCGTTATGCGGATTGGAAGCACCAGCTCCCTCCGGCGGCAACCCGATAGCCGGACAATCCACTCGAACGGCGCGGTCCGAGAGGAGGTTCGGTCGATGACGTTTCCGGAGCGTTCTCGCGCCGAGGCCTTCGCCACCGCGCTTCTCGACGCCGAGGATGGTGCGGCACCCGACCCCTTCGGCTCCGATCTTGCCCGGCTGGTGACTCTGGCCCGAGCGCTGCCGGTGCCGGAGATCTCCATGGCGCCGGACGTCCGCGACCGGATGCGTGGCCGGCTGGTGGCCATGGCAGCGGTGTCGGCTACCGCGCCGCCTGACGCGGCGCGGACGGCACGGGCCGGCGAGCGGCGCTCCCCGGGGCATTGGCTGAGGCAACGGCGGACCCTGGCCGCGGCCGGCATGATTGCCGTGTTGCTGCTGATCCTCGGGGTCGGGTCGGCGGCCCGTAACGCACTGCCCGGCGATCCGCTCTACCGGGTCAAGACCGCGACGGAGTCGATCCGGCTGGCCACCACATCCGGCAAGATCGCCCGGGGTGAGCGGCACCTGTCCATGGCTTCCGAGCGGTTGACCGAAGTGCAGCAGTTGCTGGCCCGCGACAAGACCAGCCTGCGCGGCCTCGGGTTGAGTTCGGGGCTCGGTTCCGGCCCGGGATCAGGCACGGGCTCCGCGCCCCGACCCGGCATGCCGCTGGCCGCCGGCGCACCGGGTGGCGACGCCACGCCGGCTCGAGTGTGGACCGCGCTCGGCGAGATGAGCGACCACACCGTGGCCGGCACCAAGGATTTGACCGAGGCCTGGAAGGAGTCCGGAAGCGCCGGGCCGCTCAATACCCTGGCGACATACGCCCGGACCAAGTTCCCTGTTCTGCAGCGGACCATCGCGTCGTTGCCCCGCGACGACCAGCGGGCTGCCGGACGGTCGTTGAACGTCTTGGTGCTGGTCGCCGACCGGGCCGCAACCCTGCAGTCCCTTGGCGGGAGATGCGACGCCGACTGTCGCACCGGTCACCCGAACCACGGCAAGTTGACCATCGCGGTCGACGCGCTGGGTGCGGTGGACTGCCGCGCCGGCTGCAACCCGGCCGGGAGCATCAGCGAGCTGGCTGTTCCGACTCCGCCCGCCGGCACCCCGGCCGCGGCCCTGCAGACCGCGTTGACCGCCTGGGAGGGCAGCCTGCCGTCGGTGGCCGATTCCAACCCGACGCCGGCGGCTTTGATGAGCCTGCCGGCCGTCCCGGCCGCACCGTCTCCCTCGCCATCGGCCACGACGCCCACGACGCCCGGCAACCCCACGGCGCCCCAGTCCCCGGACTCTCCGACGCCAGCCACGACTCCACCGGTCCAGCCGACCACCCCGACGCCCGACCAGCCTGGCCCCGGGCCGACCAGCCCCGACCGGACAGCACCCTCGCCAACTGGTCCACCGACCCCGACACCGGCACTTACCCCCACGCCGATGCCGAGCGACTTGCCGAGCGCGAGCGATTCGCCGTCATCGGTCTCCACCTCCAGCGACGCGATAGCCAGCGACACCGCGTCGCCGAGCGATACCACGTCGGCTTCGGCCGCCGGCGGCCCGGCGTCGGCGGGGCTCAGCCAGTCGCCTTCGCCGGACCCGACGGGGATGGGCAAGCCGTCGCCGTCCACCCCACCGGCAACATCCTCGCCGCCTTCCTGACGGGTCGGGCGGTCCGGACGCGGTGCGAGGCCGGGCCCGTTGGCCTCGATAGGATGAGCAGTCGTCGTCTTGGTGATACCGGAAGGGATGAGCGACATGGTGCGGCTACGACGCCATGCCCGCCGTCCGGATAGCGCGACGCTGGCCGGTGAGGCCGCGGCGGCCGCCGCCGAAGTGACCGGCCGGCCGGCCGCCCCGGTCACACCGGACCCCCGTACGGCCGCCTTCTTCGACGTGGACAACACGATGATGATGGGCGCCTCGCTCTATCACTTCGCCCGCGGGATGGCGGCCCGGAAGTACTTCACCACCCGCGACCTGGCCAGGTTCGCCTGGCAGCAGATCACCTTCCGGATCAGTGGCGAGAGTTCCCAGGACATCACCGCGACCCGGGAGGCCGCCTTGGCCTTCGTGGCCGGGATGAAGGTCAGCGACATCGTTCGGCTCGGCGGCGAAATATACGACGAGGTGATGGCAGAGCGGATCTGGTCCGGCACCAGGGTGCTGGCCCAGCAACACCTCGACGCCGGCCAGCGGGTTTGGCTGGTCACCGCGACCCCTGTCGAGTTGGCCCAGGTCATCTCCAACCGCCTCGGGCTCACCGGAGCGCTGGGCACGGTCGCGGAGACTGCCGACGGCCTCTACACCGGACGCTTGGTCGGCGAGCCGCTGCACGGGCCGGCCAAGGCGGCGGCCGTCAAGGCGCTCGCCGAACGCGAGCACCTCGACCTGGCGAGGTGCTCGGCCTACAGCGACTCGGCAAACGACGTCCCGATGCTGTCGCTGGTCGGCCATCCGGTCGCCGTCAACCCCGATGCCGACCTGCGCCGCGAGGCAAGGCGGCGCGGTTGGGAGATCCGGGACTTCCGCACCGGCCGGAAGGCGGCACTTTACGCGATCCCGGCCGCCGCCGGCGTGGGGGCGATGACCGGCGGGGTGATCGCCGGCATCGCCCTGCACCGCCGCCAGCAGTCGGCCCGGCGGCGGTCTTCGGGGGCGTTCTCCCGTATCCGCCCGGCGCTGCGCTGAGCCCACGCCGGGGTCGGTGCCACGGTAACGGACCCGGTCAGAAGAAAATGGACCTGCGCTGCATGAGCAGCTTGTACAGCGTGGACTGAATGATTTCACGCACCTCGTCGGTGAGATTGAAGATCAACATCGGGTCGTCGGCGGCCGCCGCACCGTGGCTGGCGGTCTCGATCGGCTCGCCGAACTCGATGATCCACTTCGAGGGGAGCGGGACCAGCCCCAGGGCGCCCAACCACGGGAACATCGGGGTGATCGGGACGTACGGCAGATTGAGCAGGCGGGCCAGCCACCTGGCGTTGCCCAGAATAGGGTAAATCTCCTCCGCGCCGATGATCGAGCACGGGATGATCGGCGCGCCGGTCCGGACCGCCGCGGCGACGAAACCGCCGCGGCCGAAGCGCTGCAGCTTGTACCGCTCGGAGAACGGCTTGCCGATGCCCTTGAAGCCCTCCGGCCACACGCCGACCAGGTGGCCCTCGGTAAGCAACCGCTCGGCGTCCGGAGTGCAGGCTAGCGTAACCCCGCCCTTGCGAGCGATGGTGGCGATCACCGGCAGCCGGAACACCAGATCAGCCCCCAGCATCCGCAGGTGCCGACCCGCGGGGTGATGGTCGAGCAGTGCCAGCTGGGTCATGATGGCATCAAGCGGCAACGCACCGGAGTGGTTGGCGACCAGCAGCGCCGCGCCCGTGTCGGGCACGTGCTCCAAGCCCCGCGCCTCGACCCGGAAATACCGTTCGTATAGCGGTCGCATCGGCGCCATCAGCACCGACTTGGTCAGTTCGGCGTCGAAGCCGAAATGATCCACCGGGTAGTCACCGGCCAGCCGGCGGCGCAGGAAGCTCACCACCGCGTTGCGCGTGCCCCCCGTCGCGGGGCCGTCCTCCGGGGGGGCTCCGAACTTTCCCCATGAGTCCGACGGCGAGTCTTCGGCTGCCGCCCGCTGATCGGCGAGCAGTTCCTCGACCGCCGCGGCGGCGACGGTAGAGGGGTCGGCCTCGGGCGGCGGCACATCGGAGCTCACGTCCGGCACGCTGCGCAGCGCCTCCCGCCCCTGCCTTGCCCGGCCGGTGGTCGGCTGCGGAGGCCCCGGCGAGGCGGCGGCGCCGGTCGTGGCCGGCGAACCGGCCGGCGTCATGGGGATCACCCGGGCGTCAGGCATCGGGCCGCCTCTCCGTTCCGCGCGGACGGTCCGTCCGGGGCTGGCTGAGGAACCCCCGCGACCCCCCGCATCCCGGGAAGGTGACGGGCCAGCTGCTCCAGGCGGTCGATTAGTCCCGGCGGCACGACCGGCGTGATCCGCGCCGCGACGAAGTCGTCGAAGGCCGCCACCGTCGAGCGGGTCGGCTCGTAGCCGAACACCGTACGCAGCGCGGTGATGTCCACCGCTCGGCCGTGTTCGAGGAAACGCATCTGCTCCGGGGAGAAGTCCACCAGGCCAGCCCGGCGGAACACCTGCCCGACCGCCGTCACCGCCGGCGGCATGACCGGTACCGACAACCGGCCGGCCCGGCGGATCGCCTGGGACAGCAGCAGCACACCGTCCCCCCCGACGTTGAAGGTGCCAGGATGATCTTCCAGGGTCGCCCGGCGCAGGACCTCCAGCCCGTCGGACTCGGCACAGAACTGCAACCGGGGGTCGAAGCCGAGCACGGTCGGTACGACCGGCAGGGAAAGGTAGCGGGTCAGGGGCGTGTCCATGTCCGGGCCGATGAAGTTGGTGAAGCGCAGCACCGTGACCGCCACGTCGGGCCGGCGGCGACCGAAGCCACGGACGTAGCCTTCCACCTCGAAGGCATCTTTGGCGAAGCCCGAACGGGGCAGCGCGCGGGGCTCCGTGTCCTCGCTGAACAGCGCCGGATCTCGCGGCGACGAGCCGTACACCGCGGTGGTGGACTTCACCACCAGCCGAGCCACGGTCGGAGCCTTCTGGCAGGCCGCGAGCAACTGCATGCTGCCGATCACGTTGATTTCCTTCATCGCCGACCGGCCGCCCGCTCCGGACGGGGTGGCGATGACGTTCATGTGGACGACGGTGTCGACCTCGGCCGAGCTGATCACCTTGGCGATGATCGGATTGCGGATGTCGGCTCGGACGAACTCGGTACGGCCGAGCTCCGCGCTCAACCCGGGTGACGGCGGAACCATGTCCACGCCGATCACCCGCTCGATGGACGGGTCAGCCGCCAGGATCGCCGCCAGCCGGGAACCCAGGTAGCGGGCGGCGCCGGTGACCAACACCACCCGAGGTGTCAGCTCCATGGTGGTCTCATGCTAGGCGGTGCTCAACCGGGGCGCTCAGATGGTCAGCCGCGCCGGGTCATCGACGCCGCACCGGTGGAGACCGGTCCACTCGGTCGCGCGGGGGGCTGGGGGACGCGGGCGACGACGACCGGATCACCGCGACCGACCCGGAGCGTCTTGGCGGCACTGCCCAGGTTGACCGCGATCATGACCGAGCGGAAGGAGTCCTCGCAGACCGCGAGGCGTCCCGGTAAGACGTCGCCGTAGGTGAGCTTGAACGGCACGGTCATGGTACGACCCGAGCAGCGCAACTCCACGGTGTCACCCAGGGTCATTCCGGCCGCCTCAAGGTCGGCTCGGGCCACATTGAGGGAAAGATTGCCGAAGTGATCGACGTTGTACACCTCGCCGTGTACGTGGTCGTCGTCGACGGCGGCCGGGCGCAGTTCGATCCGGGTGAGGTCAGCGGCGGCAATCGGCGGGCCCAGCGAGGCCAGCGGCTTTCCGTCGGCGATGGTCGCCACCACCGGCGCGAACACGTCACGGCCGCGGAAGGTGCGGCTGTGCTTGGGTAACCAGAGGTCGGCGTTGGCGATCTCATAAGCCGAGGCGACCCCGCCGACCACGTCCCACGCCAAGGACAGCACGCCGTTGTCCGGCCCGACCAGCACAAATCCGGCGGCCGACTGCACCGCGATGCCGCGGGCCGGCGCGGAGTGCATCGGGTCGACCAGGGCGAGGTGGACCGCCGGGGGCAGGTAGGGCATAGCCGAGGCGAAGACCGTTGCGCCCTGGCGGACGTCCTGAGGCTCGACCAGGTGACAGATGTCGAGGATGCGAAGGTACGGGGCGCGCTGGGCCATGACGCCCTTGCACACCCCGACGAAAACGTCGTCCAGCCCGTAATCGGACAGGAAAGTCACCCAACGGAACCGCGGACCGGTGTCTTCGGCCATTCGGGCCTCCGATGACGTGAGTGTGCCTACTTCTTGTTGCGACGCTGGACCCTGGTCTTCTTCAGCAGCTTGCGGTGCTTCTTCTTCGCCATCCGCTTACGGCGCTTCTTGATGACCGAACCCACGACCTACCAACTTCCTTCACGTCACCGGAGGCCGCGACCGACCTCGTGGTGCGCAGCGCCCTTCGACTGTACTGCCCCGCCCGGGCGGGGGGCCTGGCGGGCGAGCCCCGCTCCGACGTGCCGGCTCAGCCCAGCGCGGCCAGCAGGTAGTCCGTCAGCGGTCGGTAGAGCCGCGGCCAGACGTTGTCATCGAGGGGTACGGCCACCGCCACCGCACCGAGCGCCTCACCGATGAACAGCGCCGGGTCGTTGCAGTCCGCGAACCCGACCGCGGGTACTCCGGCCTGGCCGGCGGCACCGGCGAACCCATGGTCGGCCATCACCAGGTCCGGCGGGGCCTCGCCGGCAGCGGCGAGGCTGGCCAGCATCGTGCGCATCGGCCGCGGCGAGTGGGTGTGATCGGGGCCGCCGTCACTGACCACCACGGCCACCCCGCCGAGGTAGGTGATCCGGCGCGGCCGGCGCGGTTCGCTGTCATCGGGCCGGCCGGCCGCCGGGGTCAGTACGGTGGCGCCGCGCTCGGCGAGGGCGGCGGCCACCTCGGCGTGGATGGCGTACACCCCGTCCGGATGCCCGGTGGCCAGCAGCACCCGCTCCCGGCGCTGGGCAGCCTGGCGGAGCCGGGTCGCCATCCGGTCCAGGGCGTCGATGGTGCGGTCCGGGTCGATGGTGTCCACCCCGGCCGTGAAGGACGGATCGGGGTTCACCCCAACCCGCCCGGCCATCAGCGCGAGGATCGTCGCCGGGGTCCACTCGCCGCCGTAGTCCAGACCGAAGGTGTAGTCCGGCTCCCGGCGGCTGCACTTGCCGAAGTTCGCCAGATTGTTGCCCCGGGAGGTGGCCACTCGCCCGGCGATCCGGCTGGTGACCAGGTGGTCGCGTAGCGCGGCCCGATCCCCGGCCGGGCGCCCGGTGTGCTCCGTGGCCGCATCGACGCCCATCCTGTCAAGCCTCCAGACCGTGCAGCGGAAATACGGCCTCTCGAGTTTCGACGATCGCCTCGTCTACCCGGTCGGCGGGCCGGGGCAAGTCCCACGGGTCGTAACTGGGCCGCCGGCCGTCGGTCATGTGCAGCGGCGGGACTTCGCCGGTCCGCGCCCGGGCCAGCTCCCGCCACTGCGCCGGGACTTCCACCGCCGGGTCGATCGGCGCACCGGCGGCGATGGCCAGCAGGTGGGTCCAGGCCCGCGGTACCACCTGCACGAGTTCGTAGCCGCCGCCACCGGTCGCCACCCAGCGGCCGTCGCAGACCTCGTGGGCCAACTCGTGCAGCGCGGCGTAGGAGGCCCGCTGGCCGTCCACGGACAGCGACAGGTGCGCCAACGGGTCCAGGGCGTGGGTGTCGCAGCCCTGCTGGGTGACCAGCACCTGCGGTTCAAAGGCCGTCACCAGCTCCGGCACGACCGCGGAGTACGCCCGCAGCCACCCCGCGTCGGTGGTGCCCAACGGCAGGGCCACGTTGACCGTCGTACCCTTGACCCCGGTGTCCTGTGGAAACCCGGTGCCGGGAAAGAGGTAACGGCCGGTCTCGTGCAGGCTGATGGTCAGCACCCGCGGATCGTCGACAAAGGCCGCCTCCACGCCGTCGCCGTGGTGCACATCGACATCGACGTAGGCGATCCGCTGCGCACCCTGGGTAAGGAGCCAGGCGATGGCGATCGCCGGATCGTTGTAGACGCAGAACCCCGAAGCCGAATCCGCCATCGCGTGGTGCAGCCCGCCGGCCACGTTCACCGCGTGCTGGGCCCGGCCCTCCCAGACCTCCCGGGCGGCCGCCACCGATGCCCCGGCGACCAGCGCGGACGCTTCGTGCATCCGCGGGAAGACCGGGTCGTCGGAGGTGCCGAGGCCGTAGCGCGGGTCGGGGTTGTTGCGCTTCACCGCCGCGATGTAGTCCGCGTCGTGGACCAGGCCGAGCAGCGCGTCGTCGGCCGGGTCCGGTCGCAGTTCGGTGACGTGATCCGCGTCGAGCACCCCGAAGTCCCGGGCCAGCGCCATGGTCAGCTCCACCCGGACCGGCGCCAACGGATGGCTGGGACCGAAGTCGTAGGCGACCAGCGCCTCGTCCCAGATCACCGCCACTGTGTCGCTCATCCGGGTCATCCTGCCCCAGATGCGCGCGGTGGTAGGAGGCAGGTGGCACCCTGTCGCCGTGACGTCTTCACCGGGAGCCCTCTCCGCACTCGACCTGACCCGCAAGCTCGGCGCCAAGGAGGGGGCCGCCCGACTCAAGGCGGCCCAGGATCAACTCGTGGAGTTGCGCCTGCTCCTCGGCGGCCTGATCGGCGAGCAGCGGATCGGGCCGCCGGTGTGCGTGCTGTTCGAGGGCTGGGACGCCTCGGGCAAGGGCGGCTGCATCAAGCGGCTGGTTGCGCCGATGGACCCACGGCACGTCCGGGTGGCCCAGTTCGCGGCTCCGACCTACGACGAGAAGCGGCATCACTTTCTCTGGCGGTTCTGGCCGGCGTTGCCCGGGTGGGGCGGCATGGCGATCCTGGACCGCTCCTGGTACGGCCGTGTGCTGGTCGAACGGGTCGAAGGCTTCGCCACCACCGAGCAGTGGTCGCGGGCGTTTGAGGAGATCGTGCAGTTCGAGCGGACGCTGGTCGCCGAGGGCATGATCCTGATCAAGTTCTGGATGCACCTGTCCAGCGCCGAGCAGATGCGCCGGTTCACCGCGCGGCAGAAGGACCCGCTGAAGACCTGGAAGCTCACCGAGGAGGACTGGCGCAACCGCAAGAAGCGCAAGGCGTACTCCGAAGCCGTAGAGGCCATGATCGACCGGACCTCCACGCCACACGCGCCGTGGCACCTGATCGAGGCCGAAGACAAGCGCTACGCACGGGTCAAGGTGCTGGAGACCGTCTGCTCGACGATCGAGACCGGCTTGATCGATCGGGGTCTGGCCCTACCGGCCCGATCGGGCAAGGGCTCCGGCTAGCCGATGCCGCCGGCGAGTTCGCGGCTGCGGTCCCGGGCGGCTTCCAGCGCGGTGAGCAGCGCGGCTCGTACCCGGTGGTTCTCCAGTTCCCGGATCGCGTTGATCGTCGTCCCCGCGGGCGAGGTGACCGCTTCGCGCAGCGCCACCGGGTGCTCGCCGGAGTCCCGCAGCATCACCGCCGCACCGATCGCGGTCTGCACGATCAGGTCGTGGGCCACCGCGCGGGGCAGCCCCAGCAGGATGCCGGCGTCGATCATCGCCTCGACGAGATAGAAGAAGTACGCCGGGCCGCTGCCGGACAGTGCGGTCACGGCGTCCTGCTGCGCCTCGGGCACCCGGACCGTTCGGCCCACCGGCGCCAGCAGCGCCTCGGTACGCCCCAGGTGAGCGTCGGTGGCGTGGCGGCCGGCGGAGATCGCGGACATCGCCTCGTCGACCAGCACCGGGGTGTTGCTCATCACCCGGATCACCGGGGTGCCCTCGGCGAGACGACGCTCCAGGAACCCCGTGGTGATGCCGGCCGCCATGGACACCACCAGCCGGTCCACCGCGATCTCGGTGGCCACCTCGTCGAGCAGGGCGCCCATGTCCTGCGGCTTGACGCACAGCAGCAGAGTCTCCGCCCGGGCGGCGGCGGCCGCATTGCTGACCGCGATCACGCCGTAGCGCTGCTCCAGGGCGTCGCGCCGCTCGGCCCGCCGGGCGGTGACCAGCAGCTCCGCCGGGGGGCGGCCGGCCCGCAGGATGCCCGAGAGCAGGGCCTCGCCCATCTTGCCGGCGCCGAGCACCGCGATGGTCATCACTCAGCCCCGGGATGCGAGCGCACGGAGGAAGAACGTCACGTTCGCCGGCCGTTCGGCCAGCCGGCGCATCAGGTAGCCGTACCACTCGTCGCCGTAGGGCAGGTAGACCCGGACCGTCTCACCGGCCCGGACCAGCCGGCGTTGCTCCTCGGGCCGGATGCCGTACAGCAGCTGGTACTCATAGCTGCGCTTCGGCCGGCCGCTGCGCTCGACCAGGGACGCCGCGATGGCCATCAGCCGGGGGTCGTGGGTGGCCACCATGGGATAGCCCGGCCCGGCCATCAACACCTTGAGGCAGCGGACGTAGCTGCGGTCCACCTCGGCGCGCTTCTGGAAGGCAACCGACTCGGGTTCGGCGTACGCGCCCTTGCACAGCCGGACCCGGGACCCTTCGTATGCCAGCTCCCGGCAGTCCGACTCGGTGCGATGCAGGTAGGACTGCACCACCGCGCCGGTACGAGGGTGGTCGCGGCGCAACTCGCGCAGGATCGACAGGGTCGAGTCGGTCGTGGTGTGGTCCTCCATGTCCAGGGTCACCGTGGTGCCGACGGCGGCGGCCGCCTCGCAGATGATCCGAGCGTTGTCGATGGCGAGCCGCTCGTCGAGCAGTTGCCCCACGGCGCTGCACTTGACCGACACCTCGGCGCTGGCGGTGAGCCCCGCCTCGGCCAGCCGGGAGAGCAGGCCGAGATAGGCCTTGGTGGTCGCCTCGGCCATTCCGACGTCCTTGGTGTCCTCCCCGAGCCGGTCCAGGCTGACCGTGAGGCCGTCGCTGCACAGGCGGCGGGTCGCGCTCACCGCGTCCCCGACGCCCTCGCCGGCCACGAACCGGCGCACCACGTTCCGCGAGACCGGCGCCCGGGCGACCACCTGCTTGACAGTGTTGTTCCCGGCCGCCAGCAGGATCGTGGAACGCAGCACGTGCCCAGGTTACGGGCAGCTGCCGACGGCTCGAGGCCGCTGCCGCCCGGGTCGCCCGGGGTGCTAGGCCGTGCGTCGCCGCAGCGTGGCAGCACCCAGGGCGAGCGCGGCCAGCGCGGCGCCCAGGATCACCGCGAGGTCTGCGACCAGCGCAGCAGTGAGTGAGGCGTGCATAGTGACTGACGACATGGCGTCGACCGCATAGGACAACGGCAGCACGTCGGAGACGGCCCGCAGCACGCCGGGCATGGCGGCCCGCGGCGTGAACAACCCGCAGAGCAGCAGCTGGGGCAACACGAAGGCCGGCAGGAACTGCACCGCCTGGAACTCGGTGGCCGCAAAGGCGCTGACGAACAGCCCCAACGCCATCCCGAGCACCCCGTCAGCGACCGCGATGAGGACCACCAGCATGGAGCTGCCGCGCACGTCCAGGCCGAGCAGGCCGAGGGACAGCCCGGCGGCGAGCAGGGCTTGGACGACGGCGAGCAGGCCGAAGGCAGCGGCGTAGCCTCCCAGCAACTCCGCCTTGGACAGCGGCATGGTGAGCAGCCGCTCCAGAGTGCCGCTGGTCCGTTCCCGCAGCGTGGCCACCGAGGTCACCACGAACATCACGGTGAACGGGAAGATGCCGAGCAGCGGGGCGCCGATCCGGTCGAAGGTCCCCGGGGAGCCGTCGAACACGTAGCGCAGCAGCACCAGCAGGACGCACGGCACCGCCAGCATCAGCGCGACGGTACGCCGATCGTGGCGGAGTTGGGCCAGTACCCGTCGGGCGGTGGCCGCCGTCCGGCGCGGATTCATACCGTCACCGCCGCTCGCGCCTCGACCAGCCGAAGGAACGCATCTTCCACGGTCGACGCGCCGGTCCGCCGCAGCAGGTCTCCCGGACGATCGTCGGCGAGCAGGTCGCCGTCGCGCATGAGCAGCAGTCGGGTGCAGCGCTCGGCCTCGTCCATCACGTGCGAGGAGATCAGCAACGTGGTACCGGCCGCCGCGAGGTGGGCGAAGTGCTGCCACAGGTCCCGCCGCAGCACCGGGTCCAGACCGACCGTCGGCTCGTCGAGGACGAGCAGGTCCGGCCGGCCGAGCAGCGCGGTGGCCAGCGACACCCGGGCCCGCTGCCCCCCGGAGAGTTGGCCGACCAGCGCGCCGGAGGCCTCGGAGAGCCCCACGTCGGCCAGTACCTCATCGATCCGGCCGGCCGCGGTGCCGAGCACCGCGGCGAAGTAACGGAGGTTCTCCCGGACGGTGAGATCGCTGTAGATCGACGGCGCCTGGGTGACGTAGCCGACCCGGGCCCGCAGTCGCGCCGAACCGGCGGGCAGTCCCAGCACCTGCACCCGGCCGGCCGCGATGCGCTGCACGCCGACGATCGAGCGCAACAGGGTGGACTTTCCGCAACCGCTCGGCCCGAGCAGGCCGACGACCTCCCCGGTCGGCACGGCGCACTCCAGTCCGGGGAGCACCGTACGCCCGCCTCGGAGCACCCGAAGTCCCTCGGTCTGCACGGCAAGACTCGTCATACGCCGAAACTCTACGCCTGGTGAATTAAGGAGTCCATAGCGAAACTCCGGAGTTCTCGATCTGAACCGCGGGCGGCGCCCGGGTAGCCGGCTGCGCATCGACGGGTGCGCTCAGCCCTGTCCGCCGGCCGACAGGTGGCCGGTCAGATAGCGCTGGATCGTCGGTGCTACCGCGGCCACCACGTCCTCGGCAGCGGCCGAGGCCAGCGGCTGGACGCGGATGATGTACCGGACCAGGGCCAGGCCAATCAGCTGAGAGCCGACCAGCGTGGCGCGCAGTTCGGGAAAGTCCGCGTTGAGCTCTCCGGCGACCCGACCGATGACCTCGCGACCGATGAACGCGCGCAGCAACTCCGCGGCCCGATCCTGGCTGACGGCGGAGCGCAGCACTGTGAGCATTGCCGACCCCGCGTCGGACTCCCACAGCCCCAGGTAGAACCGGACGAGGCGTTCGCCGAGACCATCTACCCCGCCGCTCAACATCCGAGGGATCGCGGTGGCCGGATCGACCGGCAGCTCCATGGCGGCTGCGAACAGGCCGTCCTTGGTACCGAAGAAATGGTGCACCAGCGCCGGGTCGACCGACGCTTCGCGCGCGATCCCGCGGATCGTCGTCCGTTCGTAGCCGCTGGCGGCAAAGGATTCCCGGGCGGCCCGCAGGATGTCGGCTCGACTGCCGCTGTTCCCCGGCCGACGGCCGCTGGGCTTGGCCGGCGAAATCGCCCCGGATGGGTCTTCGGTACGGATACCAACCTCCTCCTCGCCGGACCGAACTTGACGCAATCGTGTCTCAACTGATATCCAACCGCGGCCGAGGCAGTAGGTAGCACGCGAGCACGAGGCCCTCCCCGCAAGGTTCTGTTCCCGGCCCCTGAGGACACCATGCGCCGTCGTCGGACATCGCGAGCCCTGATGACCCGACTCGCGGTCCCCCTGGCCGCGACGGCGTTGGCCGCGGCCGGCACCGTGGCCTCCGCCGGATCGGCCGCGGCCGCCGCCACGTGGTCCACCTGGCGGCACATGGGGGGTCCGCTCAGCGGCGCACCGGATGCGACGAGTTGGGGCCCCGGCCACGTCGATGTCTTCGCCCGTGGCACCGATGGGCACCTGCACCACCGCGGCTATCCGACAAGTGCCGGAACCTGGTCGGGCTACGACAATCTCGGCGCGATCTCCTCCGACCCGGCGGCGGCGTCCCCGCGTGCCGGCCGCGTCGACGTCATGGCGACCTTCGCCGACCACCGGATGCACCAACGGACCTACCGCGCCGGACACGGCTGGTCGGCCTGGAGAACCGTGCCCGGCGTCATCGAGGGGTCCCCCGATGCTGCCTCGCCGCGCGACGGCAACCTCAACGTCGTGGCCCGTGACTCCGCAGGCCGGCTGATCTTCAATTGGACCAACTCCGCCGGTAACTGGGTGGGTTGGCGACGGATCGGCGGCACCGTGAGCTCCGATCCGACCGTGGTCCGGCGGACGACCCGATCCATCGACGTCTTCGTCCGCGGCGTCCACTCCGACCTGCTGCACGTCTACTGGACCCCGGCCGGCTGGTGTCAGGAATCCGTCGGTGGCGTGCTCGGCAGCGGGCCGGACGGCGCTTCCGGCACCGGTGGCCGGGTCGATGTCTTCGCCGCGAGTCGAGCCGGCAACCTGTGGCAACGCAGTTGGGACTCTCGGGTCGGATGGATCGCCTGGCGCCGGGTGCCGGGTCAGCTCACCGCGGCGCCCGGGGTGGCCTCGTGGGGACCTGGGCGGCTGGACCTGTTCGTCCGGGCGACCAACACACTTCTCTACCATGCCGCCTCGCCGTACGGCACGCCGTCGACCGGCGCGACGGCCGGCATCGTCGGCCTGGCCCAGCGGTACATCGGAGTCGGCGAGTCCCCGCCAGGGTCGAACTGCACGCCGTTCGAGCCGTCCGGCACCTGCCTGCCGTGGTGCACCTACTTCGCCACCTGGGTCTGGCACCACGCCAACAGTGCGTTGCCGGCGCTGAGCTACAGCGGTTCGGTGTACTCCTGGGCGGTCGCCAACCGCCGATGGAAGGCCGGCCCGTCCCACCCGGCGCCGGGTGACATCGTGGTGTACGGCGCCACCGCGACGATGACCGTGCACACCGGAATCGTGGAATCCGTCGGCTCCGGCACGATCACCACGATCGACGGCAACTACAGCGACCGGGTCAGCCGAGTCGGGCCATTCAACCCGGCTGCGGCCACCTCACCGGCGCGCATCCTCGGGTATGCCTCGCCGGTGCCGCTGAGCGGCTCGGCGGCCTCGACGGCTGCACGGGCCGAATCCGGGACGACGGGCCTGCCTGCGGCACCCACCCTCGCCGAGATCCGCAGTCAGGACGGCGGCCGCTGACCGGGCGCCGTCAGGCCGGCAGGCCGCGACGGGGCCGGCGCCACGAGGCGGCGTCGATGTCCGGAGCCGCGGCCAGGTTGAGCCTGGTAAAGGCGAGGGCCTCGGCCAAGTCGGCCTCACGTTCGGCGCGGCTCTCCGCCCGGCGGGTGTTGATCTCCACGACCACCAACCCGTCGAAGGATCGGGCGGCCAGGGTTTCCAGCAGCTCGGCGCAGGGCTGGGTGCCACGACCGGGCACGAGGTGCTCGTCGCGGTTGCTGCCGAGCCCGTCGGCGATGTGCACGTGGGCCAGCCGGTCACCCAACTCCTCGGCCATGGCGAGGCTGTCCGTCTTCGACACCGAGGTATGTGACAGGTCGAGAGTGACGTGCCGGTAGTCGTAGGCCACCGGTGACCAGTCCGGGAAGTACGGCGTGACCTCCCTTCCACGAGCCCGCAGCGGGAACATATTTTCCACCGCGAACGCGACGTCCGTGTCCCCCGACATGCGTTCGATCCCCGCAACGAAGTCGCGGGCGTACTCCCGCTGCCAGCGAAACGGCGGATGCACCACGACGGTACGGGCGCCCAGAGACTCCGACACCGCCCGAGCGCGTTCCAGCTTGACCCAGGGGTCGGCTCCCCAGACCCGCTGAGTGAGCAGTAGGCACGGCGCGTGCACCGCCAGGACCCGGATCTGGTGGTAGTCGCTCAGCCGCCGAATGGCCTGGACATCCTGGCTCACCGGGTCGGTCCACACCATCAGCTCGACCCCGTCGTACCCCAGCCGGGAGGCGATCTCGAAAGCTACCGCGGTGGACTCCGGATAGACCGAGGCGGTCGACATGGCCACCTTGGCCTCGGGCACCTGGGCCACCACGGGGGTCCTCACCCGCCGAGCCGACATGCCTCGAGACTACCGCCGGACCCTTCACCCCCGAGCGTGGCGGGATCGGTTTACGGCTAAGGCATCTCACGTTGCGTAAACGTATGCCTACATTGGGTAGGCAGCGTCGGGTCTCCTGCGCCTGTGCGCGACGCCGATGTGGCGTATCCCTCTGCAGGTTCCCGGATGTCGAAGGACCGTCGACGTGCCTTTGTCCCACTCAACCCGTCGTGCAGTCGCCGCGGCCGCCGCACTGTTCCTGCTGCCGGCCGCCGCGCTGAGCGCCGCCCCGCCCGCCGCGGCGGCCACCGCCATCGCCGGCCCGGGCGACCGGCTGCTGGCCTACGGAGCGGCCCAATTTCGGGTCCCGGCAGCGTGGCCGGTCTACGACCTGAACCGCGATCCGACCAGGTGCGTACGCCTGGATACCCACGCGGTGTACCTCGGGTCGGCGAACCCGGCCGCCCGCTGCCCGTCCCGACTGCTCGGCCGCACCGAGGCCGTGCAGGTCGAGCCGGACGGTACGGCGGCCCGCGGGCGGGCGGCGCTGGCGGCAGCCGCCGCTGTCGCGCATCCGGCGACGGCGGAATCACCCGGCGCGCCCGCGCTGGACAACCACGAACTCGTCCGCCACCTGGACAGCCTCGGCGTCGTGGTCACCGCTTCCTACGGCGCTGCCGCCAGCGTGGCCCGGCAAATCGTCTCCAGCTTCGCGCCAAGCGGGCAGCCGGCTCGCCAGGCGCCGAACGAAGGAGGGCCGCCGGCCACGGATTCCCCGGCCACCGGGTTGGCGCCCAGCGAGGCGCCGAAAGGCCGCCGCTCCGCCCCACTGGCCACAACGGCGACCCCGACGACCATGGCGTCCGGGATCTACACGGGGCCGGGCATCGACACCTGCGGCGCGCCCAGCACTTCCGCCATGAGGGCCTGGCTGTCTTCCCCGTACCGCAGCGTCGGGATCTACCTGGGGGGCGCCATGCGGGCCTGCCCGGACGGCAATCTCAGCGCGTCCTGGGTGTCGACGGTCACCGGGGAAGGCTGGCGGCTGGCCCCGCTCTATGTCGGCTACCAGGCGCCGTGCGTCAACCAGAGCGGGCTCGGCGAGTTCAGTCGAGACCCGGCCACCGCCGCCGGGCAGGCCACCGCGGCGGCTCGCGACGCCGTCGCCAGGGCGCGGTACTTCGGGTTGCCCACCGGCAGCCCGATCTACTTCGACCTGGAGTCCTACGACAGCGGGGACACCGTCTGTCGGGCCGCCGTGCTGGCCTTCGCAAACGCGTGGACCGTCGAGTTGCACCGCTGGAGCTTCCGCTCGGGGGTCTACAGCGGCTCGGCGTCGGGCATCCGGGACATGGCCGGGGCGGTCGGCCGGTCCGGGTTCGTCCCGCCCGACGGGGTCTGGATGGCCCGCTGGAACGGTTCGCCGGGCGTCTTCGGCGATCCTTACGTCAGCGACGGGTACTGGCGCAACCACCAGCGGCTGCACCAGTACCTCGGCGGACACAACGAGACCTGGGGGGGCGTCACACTCAACATCGACACCAACTCCGACGACGGGCTGGTGGTCACCGGCAGCCCGGGCGGGGCGTTGCCGGGCTACGGCGCCGGCACCTTCGGGCCGGGCGTCACCGGCTTCACGACCTCGGGCAGTTGGAGCTCGGGGGCCCCGCAGGGGTTGCGCGGGATGATGGTCTGGACCTACTCGGCCGGCGCGGTGGCTTCCGCCAGCGCAACGTGGGCTCCCACCCTTTCCCCCGGCCGGTACGACGTGGCCGCCTACATTCCCTCCGATCACGCCGGCGGGCACGGGCGGTACACGATCACTGGTGCGACGACCGGCACCGTGGTGATCAACCAGAACAGCTACAGCGACCAGTACGCGCCGCTCGGCCGGTTCGCTACAGACGCCCAGGGGCGACTGACGGTGCGGCTGACCAACGACGCCGACGCACTGGGGGCGCATACCGTCGGCGCGGACGGAATGCGCTTTTCCGGCGCCCAGCCCCTTGTCCCCGGAGCGGCCTGGCGGGCCCCCGCCGACTTCACCGGGGACGGCCGCGCGGATACCGCGGTCTGGCGGCCGGCGACGGGTACCTGGTACGTCCGGGGGTATCGCCCGGTGCGCTGGGGGCTCGCCGGCGACGTGGTGGTGGCCGGCAACTACACCGCCGGCCGGCGCGCCGAGCTGGCGCTCTGGCGGCCGTCCAACGGCCGGTGGTACGTCCGCGGGCAGCCTTCGGTGCGGTGGGGCCAGCGCGGAGACATCCCGCTCGCCGCGGATTTCACCGGGGACGGGCGGGTGGATCTGGCGGTCTGGCGACCGAGCACCGGCACCTGGTTCATCCGGGGGCTTCCGACGCGCCGGTGGGGTGCTGGCGGCGACGTTCCGGTGCCCGCGGACTACAACGGCGACGGGCGGGCGCAGCTCGCGGTATGGCGGCCGTCGACCGGCCGGTGGTACGTCGACGGCCAGCCCTCGCTGCGCTGGGGGACGGCCGGTGACATCGTCACCCCGACCCGGCTGATCAGCCGCGGACGGGTCGACATCGCGGTCTGGCGGCCGTCCAACGGCACCTGGTACATCCGGGGTGGACGCTTCACCCGCTGGGGCGCGGCCGGCGACGTCGCGGTGGCCGGCGACATCACCGGCGGCGGGCTGGCCGACTACGCGGTCTGGCGGCCGTCGAACGGGGTCTGGTACATCAGAGCCGCCAGCCCGATCCGATGGGGGGCCACCGGCGACGTCCCGGTCTAGCCGCGACCGCGCCGGTCTTGTCCTACCCGGCACCTAGCCTGCGGTCATGGCGAAGACGACGGCGCGGGAACGTTGCCTCTACCGGTGCTCGGAGTGCGGCCTGGCCACTGCGAAGTGGGTGGGACGCTGCCCGGAGTGCCAGAGCTGGGGGTCGGTGACCGAAACGGCCCTACCGTCGCTGGTCCGGACCGTCGCCGGGCAGGTGTCGACCGCGGCGGTGCCGATCGGCGCGGTGGACGCGGCCGCGGCAGCCGCCACACCGACCGGCGTGCCGGAGCTGGACCGGGTGCTCGGCGGTGGGCTGGTGGCGGGCGCGGTGGTCCTGCTGGCCGGGGAGCCGGGCATCGGCAAGTCCACCCTGCTGCTGGCCGCCGCCGCGTCCAGCTCGAACGCCGGGCGCCGGGTGCTGGTGGTCACCGGCGAGGAGTCCGCGGCCCAGGTGAAGCTGCGGGCGCAGCGGGTGGACGCCCTCGCGCCGGAGTTGTTCCTGGCCGCCGAGACCGACTTGGCGGCGGTCCTCGGTCACGTCGAGGCGGTGCGACCCGGCCTGCTCGTGATCGACTCGGTGCAGAGCATGGCCAGCGCCGAGGTCGAGGGCGGTGCGGGTGGCATCGCCCAGGTGCGTGAGGTGGCCGCCGCGCTGATCCGGCTGGCCAAGGACCGCGGCCTGACCACCATCCTGGTGGGCCACGTCACCAAGGACGGCGGTATCGCCGGGCCCCGGGTGCTCGAGCACCTGGTCGATGTGGTGCTGCACTTCGAGGGCGACCGCGGCTCCCGGCTGCGGCTGCTGCGGGCGGTGAAGAACCGGTACGGGCCGGCGGACGAAGTGGGTTGTTTCGACCTGGACAGCGGCGGCATCGTCGGCCTGCCCGATCCCAGCGGCCTTTTCCTCTCCCGGCACGGCCAACCCGTAGCCGGGACCTGTGTGACGGTGACCATGGAAGGCCGCCGCGCGCTGGTCGCGGAGGTGCAGGCCCTGGTGGCCGGCTCCCCGCTGGCGGTGCCGCGCCGGGCGACCTCTGGCCTGGACGGCGCTCGCCTGGCCATGCTGCTGGCCGTCCTCGAGCGTCGAGCCGGCGTCGGGCTGGCCCGCTCCGACGTGTACGCGGCCACCGTGGGCGGTGTCCGGCTGTCCGAGCCGGGCGTGGACCTGGCGGTCGCGGTGGCCATCGCGTCCTCCGCTGGGGACCGGGTCTGCCCGCCCGGGCTGGTGTGCATCGGGGAGGTCGGGCTGGCCGGGGAGACCCGGCCGATCCCGGGGATCGAGCGGCGGCTCGCCGAAGCCGCCCGGCTGGGCTTTTCCACGGCGCTGGTGCCCGCCGGCAGCCCGAGCCGGCCGGTGGCGATCGACGTGGTGGAGGTATCGGACCTGCGGTCCGCTCTCGGCATGCTGCAACGACCGTCGGCGACCGCGCCGTGCGGGGCGGGAAACCGAGCCGGGCCGTGATCGTCACTACACTTGAGCCGTCGGCGACCGGGCGAGGCGAGGGGCTGGCGTGGCCGCATCGGAGCGGGTGAGCGGCGAGGACCGCCTGCGGTCCACGCTGGCCGCGATGGCGCCCGGTACCGCGCTGCGCGACGGCCTGGAGCGGATCCTGCGGGGCAACACCGGGGCGCTGATCGTCCTGGGCTACGACCCGGTGGTGGAGTCGCTGTGCACCGGCGGCTTCTCCCTCGATGTCGGGTTCTCGGCGACCCGGCTGCGCGAGCTGGCCAAGATGGACGGCGGCATCGTCATCGACGACACGCTGCTGCGCATCCTGCGGGCCGCCGTCCACCTGGTTCCCGACCCGACGATCCCGACGGAGGAATCCGGCACCCGGCACCGCACCGCCGAACGCGTGTCGCTGCAGACCTCTTACCCGGTGATTTCGGTCAGCCAGTCCATGCGGCTGATCGCCCTCTACCTGGAAGGCCGGCGCTACGTCCTGGACGATTCGGCGGCCATCCTGTCCCGGGCCAACCAGGCGCTGGCCACCCTCGAGCGCTACAAGATGCGTCTCGACGAGGTGACCGGCACGCTGTCCGCCCTGGAAATCGAGGATCTGGTGACCGTCCGGGACGCGATGGTCGTCAGCCAGCGACTGGAGATGGTGCGCCGGATCGCTAGCGAGATCGAAGGTTATGTCGTCGAACTCGGCACTGACGGCCGGCTGATCTCCTTGCAGCTCGACGAGCTGATGGCCGGGGTGGAGGCCGAGCGGGAGTACGTCGTCCGGGACTACCTGCCGCCGGCCGCGGGTCGGCGCGCTCGGGCGGCCGAGGAGGTGCTGGCTGACCTCGGCATGCTCTCCAGCACCGAACTGCTGGACCTGACCGTGGTCAGCCGCACCGCCGGCTTCCCGGCCCACGCCGATGCCCTCGACGCCTCCGTCAGCCCGCGGGGCTACCGGCTGCTGGCCAAGGTGCCCCGCCTCCCCCGCCCGGTGGTGGACCGGCTCGTGGAGCACTTCGCCACCCTGCAGAAGTTGCTGGCCGCCGGGCTGGAGGACCTCACCAGGGTGGACGGAATCGGCGAGGCGCGGGCCCGCAGCGTGCGGGAGGGGCTGTCCCGCCTTGCCGAGTCCTCCATCCTTGAGCGCTACGTCTGACCCCGTCGTCGGCGTTGTCGCCGGCCGGGTTCTCGCCTGGTACGACGTCGCCGGCCGGGAACTGCCGTGGCGCCGGCCGGACGTGACCCCGTGGGGCGTTCTGGTCAGCGAGGTGATGCTGCAGCAGACGCCGGTCGCCCGGGTGCTCCCCGCCTACGTCGAGTGGCTTGGCCGCTGGCCGACACCGGCCGCGCTGGCCGCCGAACCCGCCGGCGAGGCGATCCGGGCGTGGCACCGGCTCGGCTACCCCAGGCGGGCGCTGCGGCTGCACGCCGCCGCCCAGGTGATCGCGGTCCGCCACTGCGGGGAGGTACCGAGCGACCTGGCGGAGCTGCTGGCGTTACCCGGCGTCGGCACCTACACCGCGCGGGCGGTGGCTAGCTTCGCCTTCGGCCAGCGGCACGCCGTGGTGGACACCAACGTGCGCCGGGTGCTCGCCCGGGCCGTGCGGGGCGTCGGCGCTGCCGGTTCGTCGTCGGCCGCCGCGGACCTGCGGTTCACCGAAACGCTGCTGCCCGAGGAGCCGGCGGTGGCCGCCCGCTTCGCGGTGGCATTTATGGAGCTGGGGGCGCTGGTCTGTACCGCCCGGGCGCCGGCCTGCGCCGACTGCCCGCTGGCGCCGGACTGCCGCTGGGCCAGCACCGGGCGCCGGCAGGCGCCTGCGGCCCGTCGGCGCACGGCGTATGGCGGCAGTGACCGGCAGGCCCGCGGCGAGCTTCTCCGGCGGCTGCGCGCCAGCGCATGGCCGGTGCCGGCCGCTGAACTGCTCGCGGTCTGGCCGGACGACGCCCAAGGCGCCCGGGCGTTGGAGAGCCTGGTGGCCGACGGGCTCGCCGTGCACTGTGACGACGGCACCCTAGCCCTGCCCTGACCCGACCCCGGCGAGCCGGTGGCCGACCATCACGTCGGGGTTGGCCCGAACGGGTGCCAGATCCTCGCGAGCTGGCCCGGAGGAGGCATAGCTGGCAAAACCGGGCGTACGGCCGCTCTGCTCACCCAGCCCGTCCCAGCGCTGTGGATGGGATCCCCTGCTGCAATGCGTGCCATTGTGCGAAGCCTGACAGTCTGCAAGCATAATGCTTTTGCATGCCCAATGTCCTGGTCCGCGATGTACCAGACGACGTCCACGCTGCTCTGCAGCGGAAGGCCGAGCACCGCCATCAGTCGTTGCAGCAGTACCTCACTGTCGAGTTCCGGCTCCTCGCCCAGCGGCGCTCGATCACCGACGTTTTCAACGACGTCGAAGCCCAGCGGGGCCGCCGTGTCGGCTTCGCTACGGCTGTCGCCGACCTGGACGACGAGCGTTCTCAGCGGTGACCGTTCGGTCGAGCACGTCGTGATCGTCGTTGACGCGTCCGTTCTGGCCAACGCTCTGGCTGATGACGATGACGACGGATACACCGCTCGCCGTGAGTTACGTGCAGCCGGTGAGATCGCCGCACCCGATCTGGTCGACCTCGAGACCGTGTCGGTACTACGCAAGCGCTGGCTGCGCCGAACGCTGACCGAGCAGCGTTTCGCCACCGCCATCACTCACCTGCAGCGGCTGGGCTTCAAGCGCGTCCCGACCCTGCGACTCCTGCTACGTCGCATTGGCCGAGAGTTTGGGCTGCGACTGGTCACCGTGGATGGCCGGCTTGCCTCCGCCACCGGTCCCCGCTGTCCGATCCGCGTCCTGCGCTGATTGGCGCCAGCCAAGACGCGAGTGCCGGTTGACGATCGGTCAACCGGGAGAAGCCGATCGGTCACCGGGACGAGGCGATGCGGTCTTCGAGTGCCTCACGCGCCGGACCTGGTCGACGATCCCTTCAGCAACCTCCTCGGTTAGCCGCGTACCGTCCGCCAACCGGAGGTCGTCCTGCTGGAGGTCGACGTCGCATGCGGCGGACTCAGGCGACGCATCGGGCAATGATCGTCGGCGGCGCGCCTCGGTGTCCGGAGCGCGCGCGCCAAACGATCACCGCACGGGGATCGTATGCCGCCCGGACGCGCGGCCTGAATCAGACTTACTCCGTCGTACTGGCGGTCGCTACCGCCGGCGTGTCGGGTGCCTTCGGCTTGAGCTCGCCGCGGAAGGTGAACGCCGCCGCCTCGCCCTCGCCTTCGGCGTCGCAGAGCACGATCTGGCCGGCCCGAAGCTCGCCGAAGAGGATCTTCTCCGACAGGGAGTCCTCGATCTCCCGCTGGATCGTCCGCCGCAACGGCCGGGCGCCGAGGACCGGGTCGTAGCCCTTCTTCGCCAGCAGCTTCTTGGCCGCCGCGGTCAGCTCCAGGCCCATGTCCTGGTTCTTCAGCTGGCCGTCCAACCGGTTCAGCATGAGGTCGACGATCTGGATGATGTCGTCCTCGGTGAGCTGGTGGAAGACGATGACGTCGTCGATCCGGTTGAGGAACTCCGGCCGGAAGTGCTGCTTGAGCTCCTCCATCACCTTGGTCTTCATCCGCTCGTAGTCGATCGACTTGTCGCCACCGCGGGAGAAGCCCATGTTGAAGCCCTTGGCGATGTCCCGGGTTCCGAGGTTGGACGTCATGATCAGAATTGTGTTCTTGAAGTCCACGACCCGACCCTGGGAGTCGGTCAGCCGGCCGTCTTCCAGGATCTGTAGCAGGGTGTTGAAGACGTCCGGGTGGGCCTTCTCCACCTCGTCGAAGAGCACGACCGAGAACGGCTTGCGCCGGACCCGCTCGGTGAGCTGGCCACCTTCCTCATACCCCACGTAACCGGGCGGGGACCCGACGAGGCGGGAGACGGTGTGCTTCTCCATGAACTCGCTCATGTCGAGCTGGATCAGCGAGTCCTCGTCACCGAAGAGGAACTCGGCGAGGGTCTTGGACAGCTCGGTCTTCCCGACCCCGGAGGGGCCAAGGAAGATGAACGACCCGCCGGGTCGCTTCGGATCCTTCAGCCCGGCGCGGGTGCGCCGGATCGCCTGGGACACCGCGTGGATCGCCGGCTCCTGACCGATGACCCGACGGTGCAGCTCGTCCTCCATGCGCAGCAGCCGGGCGGTCTCGGCCTCGGTGAGCTTGAACACCGGAATGCCGGTCCAGGTGGCCAGCACCTCGGCGATCTCCTCGTCGCCCACCTCGGCGACGACGTCCATGTCGCCGGCCTTCCATTCCTTCTCCCGCTTCGCCTTGTCGGCGAGCAAGGTCTTCTCCCTGTCCCGCAACGCGGCCGCCTTCTCGAAGTCCTGCGCGTCGATCGCGCTCTCCTTCTCCCGGCGCACCGAAGCGATCCGCTCGTCGAACTCCCGAAGGTCCGGCGGCGCGGTCATCCGGCGGATCCGCATCCGGGATCCGGCCTCGTCGATCAGGTCGATCGCCTTGTCCGGCAGGAAGCGATCGGAGATGTAGCGGTCGGCCAGGGTGGCGGCCGCGACCAGCGCCTCGTCGGTTATGGACACCCGGTGGTGCGCCTCGTACCGATCGCGCAGTCCCTTGAGGATCTCGATGGTGTGCGCCAGGGTGGGCTCCCCGACCTGGATCGGCTGGAACCGGCGTTCCAGCGCCGCATCCTTCTCCAGGTGCTTGCGGTACTCATCCAGCGTGGTCGCGCCGATGGTCTGCAGCTCGCCGCGGGCCAGCATCGGCTTGAGGATCGACGCGGCGTCGATCGCCCCTTCGGCGGCACCGGCACCGACCAGGGTGTGCAGCTCGTCGATGAACAAGATGATGTCCCCGCGGGTACGGATCTCC
Source organism: uncultured Actinomycetota bacterium (assembly GCA_963814355.1). GTDB lineage: Bacteria > Actinomycetota > Actinomycetes > JADGOV01 > JADGOV01 > JADGOV01. The sequence continues at coordinate 1,181,584 of CAWFCZ010000018.1, forward strand.
TTGAGCACCTTCTTCAGCCGCTCCTCGAAGTCACCGCGGTAGCGACTGCCGGCGACCAGCGCGCCCAGGTCGAGGGTGTAGAGCTGCTTGTCCTTCAGCGTCTCTGGCACCTCGCCCTTGATGATCGCCTGGGCCAGGCCCTCCACCACTGCGGTCTTGCCGACGCCGGGCTCACCGATGAGCACCGGGTTGTTCTTGGTACGCCGGGACAGCACCTGCATGACCCGCTCGATTTCCTTTTCCCGGCCGATCACCGGGTCGAGCTTGCCTTCCCGGGCGGCCTGGGTCAGGTTGCGCCCGAACTGGTCCAGCACGAGTGAGGTCGACGGCGTGCCTTCCCCCGGACCGGCGCCGGCGCCGGCCGGCTCCTTGCCCTGGTATCCGGAGAGCAACTGGATGACCTGCTGACGGACCCGGTTGAGGTCGGCACCGAGCTTGACCAGCACCTGGGCGGCGACGCCCTCACCCTCACGGATCAGGCCGAGCAGGATGTGCTCGGTGCCGATGTAGTTGTGACCGAGTTGCAGCGCCTCGCGGAGCGAAAGCTCCAGCACCTTCTTGGCTCGGGGAGTGAAGGGGATGTGGCCGGAGGGGGCCTGCTGACCCTGCCCGATGATCTCCTCGACCTGCTGGCGCACGCCTTCCAGAGAGATGCCCAGCGATTCCAGCGCCTTCGCCGCCACCCCTTCGCCCTCGTGGATGAGTCCGAGCAGGATGTGTTCGGTGCCGATGTAGTTGTGATTGAGCATCCTGGCCTCTTCTTGGGCCAGGACAACCACTCGCCTCGCGCGGTCGGTGAACCTTTCAAACATGTTTACGCTCCTCGAAGAGCGGAGGGATCGCTGGGTGCCGATCTCCCCGCATGGTAGCCCCGCCGAAGGTCCGTCACGTTTCCTGCGGGTCTGGAGCCAACCTACGTCGGTTGCCTCTCCCACGCGCGCGCGTTACGGCGGCCGTACCGTAGTCAACCCGATCGCCCGGCGTGGGATTCCGCCGATTTCGACGCCGGCCCGCTGCCCGCCCGGACCGGTCACCGCCGGCGCGGCCGTCCCGGCCCGGGCACGGGACGGGCTCGGTGAGATTAGTGCGCCGCTTCGTACTGCTCGACGACCCGGGCCGGGATCCGCCCCCGGTCGGAGACCTGATGACCCTCGGCTCGCGCCCATTCCCGGATGTCCTGGGTCCGCTGACGGTCCGGGCCGGTGCTGGCCCGACCGCCGCGGCCACGCCGAGGGCCGCCGCCGGCCGCGCCGCCAGCGGAGCCACTCGCCCGCCGGCCGGCGCCGACATAGGGCGCCACCGCGTCCCGCAGCGCACTGGCGTGCCGGGAGCACACGTCGATCTCATAGTTGGCGCCGTCTATAGCGAAGGACACGGTCTCCGTTCCGGGGGAGTCGTCATCGTGGAGGTCGCAGACCAATAGCACACGCTGAGCCATTGCCAAGCCTTTCCGTAAGATTTGCAGGGGCTCCTCCAGCAAAGCCCATCTTTCGCCTCATGGCAAATAGCGCCTTACTCGGGTCGAACCAACGGGAAGGAGATGGTGTCGCGCATGGAAGCGGTGCCGGTGATTAACATGAGCAGTCGGTCGACCCCCAGCCCCATTCCGCCGGTGGGCGGCATCCCATATTCCAGGGCTCGCAGGAAATCCTCGTCCAGCGCCATTGCTTCCGGATCCCCGCCGGCCGAGCGCAGCGATTGGGCGTACAGCCGGCGACGCTGCTCGAGGGGATCGACCAGCTCGCTGTACGCCACGCCCAACTCGGTGCCGCCGATGATCAGGTCCCAGGCTTCGCTCAGCCGCGCATCGTCCCGGTGCGGGCGGGCCAGCGGCCGTACCTCCACGGGGTAGTCACGGACGAACGTGGGCTCTACCAAGGTGTGCTCGACCAGCTTCTCGAACAGTTCGAGCACGATCTCCCCGGCTGACCAGGCCGGCTGCAGGGTCACGCCGTGCTCGTCGGCCAGGCCGCACAGGGTCCCCGCCGCCGTCCCGGGGGTCACTTCGGTCCCGACCGCCGCGGAGACCGCCCCGTGCAAGGTCAGCGAGCGCCACGGTGCAGCCAGGTCGATCTCGCCGCCCTGGCCGTCCGGCACCACCGTCGTGCCACAACTCGCCTCGGCGGCGTTGCGGACCAGGGAGGTGGTCAACTCGGCCATGGTGTCGTAGTCGCCGTAGGCTTCATACGCCTCGAGCATCGTGAACTCGGGGCTGTGGGTGGCATCGATGCCTTCGTTTCGGAAGTTTCGGCCGATCTCAAACACCCGCTCGATGCCGCCTACCACGAGACGCTTGAGATACAGCTCGAGGGCGATACGGAGATAGACCGGCATGTCATAGGCATTGAGCCGGGTGCTGAAAGGCCGTGCCGCCGCCCCGCCGTGTATCGGCTGCAGGATCGGTGTTTCTACCTCAACGAATCCACGCGTATGCAATGTGTCACGAACAGAGCGCAGCACCGAGTCCCGCGCGCGCACTACCCGTCGCGCGTCCGCATTGACGATGAGATCGACATAGCGTTGCCGAACCCGGAACTCCGGGTCCGTCAGACCCCGATGCTTTTCCGGGAGCGGCCGCAGCGCCTTCGCCGTCATCGTCCAGCGCTGAGCCAGCACCGACAGCTCGCCGCGCCGGGAGGTGATCACCTCCCCGGTGACGCCCACCAGGTCACCGAGGTCGACGTCGCTCTTCCAGCGCGCCAACTCCGGCTCGCCCAGCGGGTCGGCGGCCAGCATGACCTGCAGGTCGGCGGTGGCGTCGCGCAGGGTGGCGAAGCACAGCCGGCCGCCGACCCGGTTGAGCATGACCCGGCCGGCCACCGAGACGGTCGCTCCGCTGCGCGTGTCCACGCCGAGGTCGGCGAACCGTTCCCGGATGGTGGCCAGGTCGGCCGTCCGGCGGTAACCCAGCGGGTACGGATCGATCCCGGCGGCCCGCATCCGGTCGAGCTTCCCGCGGCGCACCCGCATCTGCTCCGGCACGGGGTCGCCAGCTCGCTCCGGCGCGTCAGGCGGTGCTTCCTCGGTCACGGCGGAAGCGTAACCGGGTGCAGCGGTCAGGCCCGGCCGGTGTTCTTGTCGAAGACGTTCTTGTCGAAGACCAGCCGAAGGCCGATCAGCGTCAGATCAGGCTCGTGGACCCTGATGGTGTCCGATTCGGCGAGGACCAGGGGGGCCAGCCCACCGGTGGCCACGACGGTGGCCGGCTCACCGAGCTCGCGGCAGATCCGGGTCACGATGCCGTCGACCTGGCCGGCGAAGCCGTACAGGATGCCGGATTGCAGCGACTCCACGGTGTTCTTACCGATCACCGAACGAGGTTTGACCAGCTCCACCTTCACCAGCTGGGCGCCACGGGCCGCCAGGGCGTCCACCGAGATGCCGATGCCGGGGGCGAGCGCCCCGCCCAGGAACTCCCCGCGCGCGGACACCACGTCGAAGTTGGTGGAGGTGCCGAAATCGACCACCACCGCCGGCCCGGGGTAAAGATGGTGCGCGGCGAGGGTGTTCATGATCCGGTCGCTGCCCACCTCCTTCGGGTTGTCGGTGAGGATCGGCACTCCGGTCCTTACGCCCGGCTCCACCACCACGCTGGGGAGCTCGGCGAAGGTGCGGGTGAGCATCGCCCGCAACTCCCGGAGCACGGCCGGGACCGTGGAGCAGGCGGCGATTCCGGACAGCGGCGGGGTGTCGGCCAGCAGGCCGCGGAACATCAGCGCCAGTTCGTCGGCCGGCGTGCGCGCGTCGGTTCGGATCCGCCAAGAATCGACCAGCACGTCGCCGTCGAAGACGCCGAGGACGGTCTGGGTGTTGCCGACGTCGATGGCGAGGAGCACGCCTAATGCTCGGCTCGGCGGTCGGCCGCCGAGGTGCGGGCCGGGGGCAGCGTGAGGGTGACGTTGTCGATCAGCCGGGTGCCGCCGATCCGGGCAGCTACCGCGAGCAGCGCCGGCCCTTCGGCGGCTGCCGGTACCTCGGCGAGGCTGGTGGGGTTCACCAGCGCCAGGTAGTCCACCCGCAGTGCCGGTTCGCTGGCCAGCATCCCGCCGGCGGTGCGGCGTACCGCCTCCGCGCCGGCGGGAGCCGCCTGCGCACCGGCCCAGAGCGCGCGGGACAGCGTGCGGGCGGTTTCCCGATCCGCCGGGCCGAGGTAGGCGTTGCGGCTGGACACGGCCAAACCGTCCGGTTCTCGGACCGTCGGTACCCCCACCACATGGACGGGCAGGTCGAGGTCGCTCACCATCCGCCGGATGAGCACCAGCTGCTGGGCGTCCTTCTCGCCGAACACCGCCACGTCCGGCTGGACGAGGGAGAACAGCTTGGTCACCACGGTGAGCACTCCGTCGAAGTGCCCGGGCCGAGACGCCCCTTCCAGTACGTTGCCGAGCGGGCCGGCGGAGACCGTGACCACCGGCGGGCGGGGGTAGACCACCTCCGGCTGCGGTGCGAAGATCAGCGCGATTCCCTCCTCGCGACAGGCCGCCAGGTCGGCGCTGAAGGTGCGGGGGTACTTGGCGAGGTCCTCGCCCGGCCCGAACTGCAGCGGATTGACGAAGATGCTCACCGCCACCGAATCCGCCAGGGTGTGGGCGGTCCGCATCAGGCTGCGATGACCGCCGTGCAGGGCACCCATGGTGGGGACCAGCGCGAGGCTTCCCTGTGCGCTCCCCTTGGCCTCCGCACGCCCGGTGGCCCGCAGCCGGGCCAGCGCCCGGGCCAATTCGCCACGGGTCCGGGCGATGACCGGTCGGGTACGGGTGGTTGTCATGCGCGGGCTCCGTGGGGGTCGGGTCCGGACCGGTCGGCTCGGTACGGATCGGCTCGGCAGTCGGCTAGCTGATCGGCATACAGGACATCGCGCAGTGCATCGGCTTGCGAGGGGTTGACGATACGGGCGGCCCGGACCCGGTCCGCACTCGCCCGCGCCAATGCCGCATACAGGGGCAGGTGCCGCGGAGCCTGCCCGGCCAATGCGGCGAGGTGCGCGGCCACCGTCGCCGCGTCACCGCGGGCCACCGGCCCGGTCAGGGCGGCGTCCCCGGCGCGCAGCGCGTTGTCCAGCGCGGCGGCCAGCAACGGCCCGAGCATCGCCGCCGGGTTGTCGACTCCGCCGGCCCGGAGCACGTCCACAGCCGAATTGACCAGCGTGACCAGGTGATTCGCGCCGTGCGCCAGCCCGGCGTGGTACAGCTCCCGAGACTCCTCCGCTACCCAGGCCGGCTCGGCGCCCATCTCCAGTACCAGAGCCTCGGCCACCGGCCGGAGGTGCTCCGGCGCGGTCACCCCGAAGCTGGCGCCGGCCAGCCGGGGCAGGTCCATCGTGGAGCCGGTGAAGGTCATGACCGGATGCAGCGCCAGTGGAAGCGCGCCACGCTCGCTGGCCGGCGCCAGGACCGCCAGGCCGAAGCGCCCCGACGTATGCGCCACGATCTGCCCGGCTCGGAAGGCGCCGGTGACCGCCAGGCCGTCGACGAGCCGGGCGAGCGCGTCGTCCGGTACGGCCAGCAGCACCAGGCCGCTGCTTCGGACCACCTCCTCGGGCGGGCAAAGCGGCACGCCCGGCAACAGGCGATCGGCCCGCTCGCGGCTGGCCGAGGACACCCCGTACGCGGCCACGATCGCATGACCGGCGCCGGCCAGCGCGGCGCCGAGCACCGCGCCCACCCGGCCTGCGCCGAGCACGCCAATGGCCAGGCGCGGGCGCACGCCGTGCGGAGCAGGGGGCATGTCGTTCCAGTCCTTCGGAGGTACCGGACGATCCTGCCCGAAGGCTACGCCCTCCTCCGTCGGCCACGATTGCGCCGACGGCGAACGGGGGCCCACAGTGGATCGGTGATGGCGGAGCGCAGACCTGCGGGCGTCGACGCCGACCTCCGACAGCGGGTGGCCGGCGCGTCGCCGTACCTGCTGGCCGGCCTGCTCGCCGTCTCCGGCACGGCCCACTTCGTCGCACCCGCCCCGTTCGCCTCGATCATCCCGAGGGTGCTGCCCGCCCGGACGGCGTTGGTATACCTGATGCCCCTGATCGGCTGGGCGGCCTCGGTGGCCCGACGCCAGGCACCGCCCTGACCGGGCTGCCGCCGGTTCCGGCCGCTACGACCCGAAACTGGGGCCCGGCGATGGCCGACGCGCTGTACGGCCCGGACGGCTTCTATCGGCGTACCAGGGCCGGGCGGCATTTTCGCACCTCCCCGAACGCCTCGGCGCTGTTCGCTGGCGCCATGTGCCGGCTCGCCGTGACGGTGGACGACGCGCTCGGCAGGCCGGATCCCTTCGACCTCATCGACGTCGGGGCCGGGGACGGGAGCCTGCTGGCGGCCGTGGCGGCGAACGCGCCGGCCCGCTGGCGGCTCACCGCGGTCGAGCTGGCCCCGCGCGCCGGGACGGCGGTGCGCTGGCGCTGCGACATCCCGCCCTGCGCCGGGCTGCTGATCGCCAACGAGTGGCTGGACAACGTCCCGTGCGACGTGGTGGAGCTGACCGCGGACGGCCCGCGGCTGGTCCGCACGGATAACACGCTGGGGGCGGCCCCGTCCGAGGCGGCAGGCGGCTGGCTGGCCCGGTGGTGGCCGCTGCCGGTCATCGGCCGCCGGGCCGAGATCGGACTGGGCCGCGACGAGGCCTGGGCGGGCGCGGTCGGCCGGCTGGACCGGGGTGTCGCCGTTGCGATCGACTACGCGCACACCTCGTCCGACCGGCCGCCGTACGGCACGCTCACCGGGTACCGCGACGGCCGGCAGGTCGCGCCGATCGCCGACGGCAGCTGCGACCTCACGGCGCACGTCGCCCTGGACGCCTGCGCCGTGGCCGCCGCGGCCGGGTCCGAGGTGTCCGCGACGCTGCTCACCACCCAGCGCCAGGCGCTGCGCGCCCTGGGCGTCTGCCCGTCCCGCCCGGTCTACGGCGGCGATCCGCTCGGCTACCTTCGGGCGCTGTCCAGCGCTGGGGAAGCCGCCGAGCTGATCGATCCGGCCGGGCTGGGTGCCTTCAGTTGGCTCGCCCAGGCTGTCGGGACGACGCTGCCCGCCCCCTTGATCGCGGCATCGGCCACCGGCGCGTAGGCCGGGGCGGGGTCGGCGCCGCTGAGCACTTCAGCACACAGTGCCCCCCGAACAGGCCGGGTAGACCATGATCCGTACGCTCAGCGGCCGAGCTCCGCGCAGGCCACTGTGTGCTCAAATGCTCAGGGCTCTGCGAGCATCAGGTCGTGAGCGCGCAACCGCCCGGGCGAAGTCCGGTTTCCGGCACTCTGGGGACGACCACGGTGTCCACCGGCGCCGGCCTGGCCACCTCGGACATGATCCTCAACATTGGCCCGCAGCATCCGGCGACCCACGGCGTGCTACGGATCGCGCTGACTCTCGACGGCGAGCGCATTGTGACGGCCCAGCCGATCATCGGTTACATGCACCGCGGCGCGGAGAAGCTCTTCGAGGCCCGGGATTACCGCCAGATTCTCGTGCTGGCCAACCGGCACGACTGGCTGTCGGCCTTCTCCAACGAACTCGGTGTGGCGCTCGCCGTGGAACGAATGATGGGCTTGGAGGTCCCGCCGAGGGCGGTCTGGGCGCGTACCCTGCTCGCCGAGCTCAACCGGGTGCTGAACCACCTGATGTTCCTTGGCGCGTACCCGCTGGAGATGGGCGCGATCACACCGATCTTCTACGCCTTCACCGAACGGGAGACGTTGCAGGCGGTGATGGAGGAGATCTCCGGCGGCCGCGTGCATTACATGTTCAACCGGGTCGGCGGGCTGAAGGAGGACCTGCCGGCTGGCTGGCTCGCCCGGGTGGGCGCGGCGGTCGCCTCGGTCCGGGCGCGCATGCCCGACTTCGACAAGCTGATCAGGGGCAACGAGATCTTTCAGGCCCGGACCCGAGGCGTCGGCGTGCTGCCGGCGGAGGCCGTACTCGCCTACGGGGTGTCCGGCCCGGTGGCCCGAGCCAGCGGAGTGGACTTCGACCTGCGTCGCGACGACCCGTACCTGGCCTATGGCGAGCTGGACGTGCCGGTGGTCACCCGTACCGGAGGGGACTGCTTCGCCCGTTTCGACGTGCTGCTGGACCAGGTCGCGGTGTCGCTGGACCTGGCCGACGCCTGTGTGGCCCGGCTGCGGGAACTGCCACCCGGACCGATCAACGTACGGCTTCCGAAGATCGTCAAGGCCCCGGAGGGGGCGACCTACGCCTGGACCGAGAACCCGCTCGGCCTCAACGGCTACTACCTGGTGTCCCGGGGCGAGCGGACCCCCTGGCGGTTGAAGCTGCGTACCGCCTCGTTCTCCAACATCGCGGTACTCGGCGAACTGCTGCCGGGGTGCCTGGTGGCGGACATGGTGGCGGTGTTGGGCTCGATGTTCTTCGTGGTGGGCGACGTCGACAAGTAGGCGGTGCGTTGGGCATTGGGTGCGCTGTGGGCACCTGTCCGCCCCCGCCAGACGGGAGCGGCGGAAAGCGGGCGCCTGATGTCAGGCTGGACGGGTGACCCCCGAACTCGACCTGCTCGACTGGCGGCGCCGCGTCTACACGCTGTACGCCGCCATCCGGACGGCGCAGAGTGCGGCCCAAGCGCACGATCGCTGGGTCACCCAACGGGCCGAGTTGGTTGCCTCCCACCCGTCGTCACCTCGCCGGGGCGCCCGCCTCGCGGTGGCGCCATACGACCCGACCTGGCGCTTCACCGCCGCCATCGAGGCGGCCGATCCGCAGCGGCTGGAAGTACCGACCGGAACGGACGGCGTCGTGCCGTTCGACCGGGTCGGGCGGGTTCACCTCCGCAACGAAGCCCGCGACGCCGGCCACCTCGACGTGTGGGCCCTGCGATCCTACGGCGGCGGCCTGTTCCTGCCGGTACGCGATGCCGGCGCGGGCCGGAGGACCTACGGCGGCGGACGCTACGTGCTCGACACGGTGAAGGGCGCGGACCTGGGCGACGCCGAGGGGCGACTCGTCGTCGACCTGAACTTCGCCTACAACCCGTCGTGCGCCTACGACGAAGCGTGGGCCTGCCCGCTGGCCCCACCGGGGAATGTCCTGCCCGCCGACGTACCGGTCGGCGAAGGACTGCCGGTGCAGCGCCGGGGACCGGGGGCCGGGACCGGCGGCCGCTAGGCCAGGCTCTTGGACTTCAGATAGTTCAGCGCCACCGTCGCCGGGTCACCGCGGTCGACGTCGACCTTCTTGTTCAACGAAACCAGGTCCTCGGTGGTCAGCACCGCGGACAGGCCGTTCAACGCGGTGGCCAGCGCGGGCTTGTCGACCTTCTGGTTGATCACCGGCACGATGTTGTCGGCGTTCTGCAGATTCTTGTCGTCGGTGAGGACCTTGAGATCGAGCGCGTCGATGCCGCCGTCGGAGGAGAACACCAGACCGATCTGAACCTTGCCCTGCTTGATCGCCGTCTTGGTGAGCGGGCCGCCGGCATCGAGGGCCTTGAAGCCGGTGAACGAGATGCCGTAGGTCTTCTTCAGCCCCGGCTCGCAGTACGGTCGCTTCGGGCACTCCGGCGGCCCGCCGAGGACCAGCTTCCCCCGGTAGGAGCCGAGGTCGGAGAGCGTGGTGAGCTTGTTCTTGGTGGCGAAGGCCTGGGTGACCGCAAAGGAGTTCTGGTCGGTCGCCTTGGACGGGGTGAGCGCCTTGAGCCCGAGCGGCTGGGCCAGTGACGCCAGCGCAGCCGAGGTCTTGGTCACGTCGGGAGAGGCCAGCGACGTGGCGTTCGGGCCGTTCTTCTTGGTGTTGAGGAACTCGGTGAGGGTGGACAGGTATTCCGGCACGAGTTCCACATCGCCCTTCTCCAACGCCGGCTCCACCACTTCCCGGTTGGTCAGCTTCTTGATCGTGGTCGTGAAGCCGGCCTTCTTCAGGACGTCGGAGTACATGTTGGCGAGAATCGCGCTCTCGCCGAAGTTGAAGGCGGCGATCGTCACGCTGCCCTGGTCACCGGTGGTCTTCACGGTGTCCTTGGAGCTGGAGGAGGTGCTGCTGGTCCCGCAACCCGCGATCAGAGCCGCCGCCGTGGCGGTGCCGATCAGGGTGCGCACGATCGGCGCACGGGAGGTCAGCCTGGAAGAGGTCAGCCGAGAAAAGATCAATGAGCGACGCATGGGAGAGGTCCCGCCTTCTGTGTCCCGGCCGGTCAGCCGCGTGTCGGGCGAGGACGAGCCCTCGCTAGGACAAAGCGTACAACGGTTTCAGCCCCGGACCTGTGCCGGCGCCGGGCCGGGTGCGGGCGTGGGTGCACCGCGGCGGCGTCCAGGCGTCAGCCGGGCCTCCAACCGACCGAGGCCGATCTCGGTGACCAAGGCGAGCAACGCCACCAGGATCGCGCCGGAGAGGATCATCGGCTGGTCCTGCAGGCCGAAGCCGTCGGCGATGAACCGGCCCAGACCGCCGGCGCCGATGTAGGCGGCCAGCGTCGCGGTGGCCACCACCTGCACGGCGGCGGTCCGCAGGCCGGCGGCGATCAACGGCAACGCCAACGGCATCTCGACCCGCCGGAGCAGGGTCATCCCGTCCATTCCCATCCCGCGGGCGGCTTCCTTGACGTCTCGGTCGACCTCGCGGATGCCGACGTAGGCATTGGTGAGGATCGGCGGGATGGCGAAGACCACCAGTGCCAGCACGGTGCCGACATTGCCGAACAGGCTGGGCACGGTCGCCAGCAGGACCAGGATGGCGAAGGTAGGGATGGCCCGGCCGGCGTTGGAGATGTTGATGGCCAGCCCGCCGCCGCGGCCGACGTGACCCAGCCACAGCCCGAGCGGCAGCGCTATCAGCGCCGCCAGCAGCACCGCGACCGCGGAGATCTCGACGTGCTCCAGCAGCCGGTGCGGCACTCCGGCCGGGCCACGGTAGTGCGCCGCTGTGGTGAGCCAATCCCAGGTACCGATCAAGGTGTTCATCGCGCCCGCCGCCGGGTCCACGGCGTCACCACACGCTGCACGCCCAGCAGCAGCACGTCGGCGATCACCGCCAGCAGCACGCACCCCAGGGCCGCGGCGGTGATCTCGGCCCGGTAGAAGCTGTTCAGCCCCTCCAGGATGAGCCCCCCGAGGCCACCGTTGCCGACCACCGCACCCACCGTGACCAGCGCGATGGTGGACACCGTGGCCACCCGGATACCGGCCAGGATCGACGGCAGGGCGAGCGGCAACTCCACCCGCAGCAGCAGCCGGCCCGGTCCGAAGCCCATCCCGCGGGCCGATTCCCGGACCTCCTCCGGAACCCCGTCGAGCCCGATCAGCGCGTTGCGGACCAGGATGAGCAGCGCGTACCCGACCAGCGCGATCTCCACCGTGAGCGGGCTGAGCCCGAGGTAGGCCTGCAGCATGACGAACAGCGCCAGCGACGGGATGGTGTAGAGCATCCCCACCGCGGTGAGGATCGGCGTCCGGGTCCACCGCCAGCGGCGCGCCACCACCGCCATGGGCAGGGCAATCAGCGTGGCCACCAACACCGCCCAGAACGTCAACGCCACATGCTGGCGAGTGGCGGAGGCTAGAACGCTGGCATGCTGGGTCACATAGGTCCAGCTGAACCACGGATTGGCCGCCACGAAGGGAAACCGTAGCGTGCCGGAAGCCGAACCCCCAGCCGACATCCGATTCGGGGACGGGGCCGAAACCAGGGCCGAGCCGATGCTTCGTCTGGAACAGGTCAGCAAGCGCTACGCCGACGGCACCGTCGCCGTGCACGAGCTGAGCCTCGAGGTCGGGCGCGGTGAGATCGCCTGCCTGGTCGGGCCCTCGGGCTGCGGCAAGACCACCACGATGAAGATGATCAATCGGCTGGTCGAGCCGACCGGTGGCCGGATCGTGCTCGACGGGGAGGACGTACTCGCCGTCGACCCGCAGCAGCTGCGGCGCCGGATCGGCTACGTGATCCAGCAGGTCGGCCTGTTCCCGCACCAGACCGTGGCGGCGAACGTGGCCACCGTGCCCTCGCTGCTGGGCTGGAACAAGGCACGTTCCACCCAGCGCACCACCGAGCTGCTGGAACTGGTCGGGCTGGACCCGGCGGTGCACGGCCGGCGCTACCCGCACGAGCTCTCCGGCGGTCAGCGCCAGCGGGTCGGGGTGGCCCGGGCGCTGGCGGCCGACCCGCCGGTGCTGCTGATGGACGAGCCGTTCGGTGCCGTCGACCCGATCGCCCGGGACCGGCTACAAGTCGAGTTCCTCCGGTTGCAGAGCCAGGTGCGCAAGACGGTCGTCTTCGTCACCCACGACATGGACGAGGCGGTCCGGCTCGGTGATCGGATCGCCGTGCTGCGCGAAGGCGGCTACCTGGAGCAGTACGACGTCCCGGCGGTCGTCCTCGGCTCACCCGCCTCCCCTTTCGTCGCCGACTTCGTGGGCAACGACCGGGCCGTGAAGCGACTCGCGGTCACGCCGCTGCGGCGGGCGGTGCTGGATCCGCTGCCGCCCGGCGGCCTGCCGGCCAACGGGGTGCCCTCGGTGCCGGCCGAGGGCACGTCGCTGGCCCAGGCGCTGGCCGCCCTCCTTGCCGGCGATACCGGGTGGGTGGCGGTGCGCGGCGAGGATGGTTCCGCGCGCGGGCTGCTCACCCCGGACGCGCTCTACGCGGCCGCGGTCGCCCGAGAGTAACCGCTCACCCCGGCGTCGCCAGGTACTCCAGGTAGCGGGCCCGCAGCAGCGGCTCGACCGCGCTGTAGTCCGTGCCCTTGCCGAACAGCCCGCGCACCAGCTCGACGGTCTCGGTGATGCTGGCGGTGATGTTGCCGGCCGAACCGTCCTCGGCGGCCACGTCCACGGCGGCGGGCAGGTGCCGGATGAGATCCCAGAAGAACCGGACGTCGTGCCGGCTCTCGGCCAGCTCGAACGCGCGATGCCGCAACTCTTCGGTCGACAGCGCGTCGAGTTCCACGTTCACGCCGGCGAGCCTAGCTCGGGATCACCTGGAGGTGCCGGCGGTCCCTTCGGTGGCCCGGGCACCCGACAGGACCGTTCCAGCCACAGCGCGGCGCCGAGCAGCGCCACAGAGGCCATCACGCCGAGCAGGCAGGTCAGCGCATCCCGGGCGTATGCCGGCTTCTCCAAGTCACCCACCGTGTAGAGCCCGAAGCCGACATAGCCCCCGCCGAGCAGGGCAGCCGCGGCCGATCCGGCGCGGGCCAGGGCAGCGGCTCGGGCCACCGCCAGCAGGGCGATCGGCTGGGTCCGCGGCCGGCCGTCGAGCCGGGCTCGAACCGAGCGGGCCAGCCCGGCGCAGAGCGCCGCCAGCACCACGATCGTCACCACCCAGCTGCGCGGCAGCGCCAGTAGCCTGCCGTACGCCGACCTGGCCAGCACGTACGCGGCCACGCCGGCAACCGCGGCGAGCCCGGCGAGGTGGGATGCCCGGGTAGGCCGCATCAGCCCGCCGCCAGGGCGAGGTCGTCCCGCCGGGTGATGCCGCTGCGTCCCAGCCGATCCAGCAGCTCGGCCGCCGATCCCCTGCCGGGCACCACGGCGGCGGGATCGAGGTCCAGCCACGGCGCCAGGACAAAGGCCCGCTGGTGCGCCCGAGGGTGCGGAAGGAGCAGGGCCTGATCGTCACTCACCACCCCCGACACCGAGATCACGTCAACGTCGAGGGTACGGGGACCCCACCGCTCGGCCCGGGTTCGCCCGGCGGCGCGCTCGGCGGCGGCGACCAGGCGCAGCAGGTCCGTTCCTGCGGGCAGCTCGGCGAGCAGCACCGCGTTGAGGTAATCACCTTGGGCGGGGCCGCCGACCGGCCTGGTTTCATACACCGGGCTCACCGCCAATCGGGCGCCGGCGGCGGTGAACACGTCCAGCGCGGTCCGCAGGTGCCCGAGCCGGTCGCCGAGGTTGGAGCCGATGGCGAACACCGCCATCACGTGGCGCCGCTCAACGTCGGCGCCGGGTGATGGTCACTGCGACGTCCTCGAAAGGCACCCCGATCGGCGCCGACGGCTTGTGCACGGTGATTTCGACCGCCTCGACCAGCGGCGCCGCCAGGCAGACCTCGGCAAGGCGAGCAGCCAGCGTCTCGATCAACGCCACCGGCTCGCCCTCGACCACGGCGGCGAGCCGACGGGCGAGCCCGCCATAGTCCACCGTCGCGGCGAGGTCGTCCGCCGCCGCCGCCGGCCGGGTGTCCAGCACGATTGCCGCGTCGAGGAGAAAGAGCTGCCCGCCGGCCCGCTCCTCGACCAGCGCGCCGTGCCGACCGTAGGCCGCCAAGCCGCGCAGGACGATCCGATCCGGCGGTTCCACGGTCACGAGGGTTCCCCGGTCACGGCAGGTCCTCGGGTACCGGCCGGTCGGCAGCCAGGACGGGTGAGCCGTGGTGCAGCCACAGCCGCCAAGCGCCGTCACCACGGCGGAACACCTTGGTCGCGGTCACCTGCCCGGCCTCCGCCGGCTCCGCACTGGTCAGAATGTTCTCGTCGCACTGGACCACGGCAAGATCACCGACCACCGAAACCGACAGGTCGGTGAGCACGAACTGGATGTAGGAGGTGTTCGCCATGATCACCGCCCAGGACCGCAGCACCCGCTGCCGGCCGCGAATCATCGGCCAGCCGGGGTGCACGCAGGTCACCGGGGCATCCCGGTCCAGGTCCCACAGCGCCGACATCCGGTCCAGGTCGGCGTCCTCGAAGGCGGCGTAGAACTCGGCGTTGGCCGCCTCGGCGGCTGCCACGTCGCTCACCGGACCCCGCCCGCCGCGGCCGGCATGGCGGCCCGTACCGCCGCGGCCACCCGGATGGCGTCGGCCGTCGGCGCCACGTCGTGGACCCGGACGCCCCAGACACCACGGTATGCCGCGATGGCGGCCACCGCAGTGCTGGCGGCGGCTCGCTGCCCAACCGGCCGCGGCTCGCCCGGCGTGCCGAGCAGTCCGCCGAGGAACGCCTTGCGCGAGGCGCCGACGAGCAGCGGGCGACCCAGCGCCGAAAGCCGGGGCAAGCCGGCCAGCAGCGTCCAGTTGTGTTCTGCCTCCTTGGCGAAGCCCAGGCCGGGATCGAGAATCACCTGTGCCGGGTCCACTCCGGCGGCGCGCAGCGCGTCGAGCCGGGCCCGCAGTTCCGCGCAGACCTCGGCGACCACGTCGCCGTAGCGCGCCCGGGTCGCCATGTCGACGCTATGCCCCCGCCAGTGCATGACGACGTAGGGAACGCCGGCGGCGGCCACCAGCCGGGGAAGATCCGGGTCGGCCAGTCCGCCGCTGACATCGTTGACCATCCGGGCTCCGGCGGCCAGGGCGGCCCGGGCCACCCCGGCGCGCATGGTGTCCACGCTGACCGCAATGCCGTGGCTCACCAATGCCTCGATCACCGGCACCACCCGGCCCCGCTCGGCCGCCTCGGACACCCGTCCGGCGCCGGGGCGGGTGGACTCCCCGCCGACGTCGACCCAGTCGGCGCCTTCGGCCGCCAACTGCCGTCCCCTGACCACCGCGCGCTCGCTGTCAAGCCAGGCTCCACCGTCGGAGAACGAGTCGGGGGTGACATTCAGCACGCCCATCACCAGACAACGGTCGGTGCCGGGCAGGCCGCGTACCTCCACGCCCGCCAGCCTAAGTGGCCCGCTGCCGGGGATCAGGCCGGCCGGACCCGCCCGATCCGATGCAGCACCCGCAACGGGCGGCTCGGCCAGACCAGGAAGGCCTCCGCCTCCAACGCCGCCATCGCGATCCGCGGTAGATCGCCCGCGCCCCGGTAGCACAGGAACCTCGGCTCCCAGATCGGGGAGAACTTGGCGTTGAAGCGGTAGAGCGATTCGATCTGGAACCAGCGGGAAAGGAAGATCAGGATCGAGCGCCACGCGCGCAACACGAAACCGGCGCCGAGCCGCTCGCCGCGTTCCAGTGCGGAGCGGAACACCGCGAAGTTCAGCGACAGCACCGACACGGCGAGGTCAGGCGCCGCCCGCAGCGCGGAGACGATCAAGAACTCGTTCAGCCCCGGCTCGGCGGTGCGGTCGCGGACCATGAGGTCCAGGGACAGGCCGTCGCGTCCCCACGGCACGAAGTGCAGCACGGCACGGACCCGTCCGGTGCCGTCGTGCGCGGTCACCGCGACGCATTCGCCGTCCGCCGGGTCGCCGAAGCGTCCCAGCGCCATGGAGAAGCCGCGCTCGGTCTCCGCGCCGCGCCAGGACGCCGCCTCGGCCCGGATCTCGGCCCGCTCGGTGGGTGGGATGTCGCGCAGCCGGCGGGCCTGGAAGGTGTATCCGTTGCGCTCGACCCGGGCGACCATCTGCCGCACGTTGCGCATCGCCCGGCCTTGCAGGCAGAACTCTGGCACCGAAAGTACCGCCTCGTCACCGAGTTCCAGGGCGTCCAGGCCGTGGCGGTGCCACACCAGCGCGCCCTGCTCGCTGCATCCCACCACCGCCGGCGTCCAGGCATGCCGGTCGCATTCGGTCAGGAACGGGCCGATTGCCCCCGGCCAGGCTTCCGGGTCGCCGAGCGGGTCGCCGCTGGCCAGCATCACCCCGGACACCACTCGGTAGGCGATGGCCGCCTTTCCGGTCGGAGAGAAGATCACGCTCTTGTCCCGGCGCAGGGCGAAGTAGCCCAGGGAGTCCCGGTCGCCGTGGCGGGCCAGCAGGGCACGCATCCGGTCCTCGTCCGCCGGCGCCAGCCTGGCCTGCGGCTCGGCCGGGCGCAGCACCAGGTATCCGGTGGTGACCGCGGTCAACAGGCCGAGGGCGAAGAGGACCTGGCTGATCAGGTCGTCGGTCCGCTCACTGGTGTACCGCAGCGGCCCGGCCACGCCGACGAGACCGTGCAACACCTGCTGGACCTGGGCCGAGAACGGATGCGGCGACACCAAGGAGGAGGCCCGGGCGCCGACGAGCAGCAGCCCCAGCCCGACGCTGACCGCCGAGAGCCCCAAAAAGGCGGTCAGCGCCCGCCAACGGGTCCGAGGATCACCGACCGCGTAGAACTCGTCCCGGAAGACCAGCAGCGCGACCAGCATGGCCAGCGCCACGAGGGCTTCCAGGACATCGAGGCCCCGCAGGATGTGCAGGCCGACGCTAGCCCCCAGCAGCAAGACCACGGACAGCCAGGCCCGACGCTTCCGGCGGCGCAGCGCATGGGAGAGCAGCAGCAACAGGACGCCGGTGACCACGGTGGCCGCGACCGCGGCGTGCGTCAGGGCCCCGGGGACGTACTCGGTGAGGTCCCGCAGCCGCACGTACAGGCCCGGGCTCAGCCCGCTGGCCACGTCGATCACGCCGGTGACCGCGCACAGCACCGCAACCGTGCCGGGCACCCAGGCGCGGTCCGGTCGTGGCCCCCGGCGCCGGCCGGGGGCCGAGTCGGGTCCGGCGGCGCGGGCCTTGGCGGCCGGTCGGGCGGCGGTCACCGGCTCAGGATGAGGCTCATCGCTTCGTTGCGGGTGGTCGCCGAGCTGCGGAAGTGACCGCGCACCGCGGAAGTGACCGTGCGCGACCCCGGCTTGCGAACTCCCCGCATCGCCATGCACAGGTGTTCCGCGGCGATAACCACGATCACCCCGCGTGGCGCCAGCGAGGCGACCAGGGCATCGGCCACCTGAGTGGTGAGGCGTTCCTGCACCTGCGGGCGGCGGGCGTAGAGATCGACCAGCCTGGCGAGCTTGGACAGCCCGGTGATGTGCCCGCTGGAGTTCGGGATGTAGCCGACGTGGGCCACGCCGTGAAAGGGCACGAGATGATGCTCGCACAAGCTGAACAGCTCGATGTCTTTGACGAGGATCATCTCATCGTGGCCGGCGTCGAAGGTGGTGCCCAGCACCTCGCCCGGTTCCCGGCCGAGGCCGGAGAACGCCTCGGCGTACATCCGGGCCACCCGGCCCGGGGTCTCGCGCAGGCCGTCGCGGTCCGGATCTTCGCCAACGGCGAGCAGCAGTTCCCGGACCGCCGCGGCGGCCCGCGGCAGATCGACCGGCACCGGGCTAAGTCGCTTCGGAGCCGCCGGTCGCCTCCGGGGACGTGGGGCGCTCCGCGCTGCCGTAGCCGTTTCCGGCCGAGCCGTTCGTCCCGCCGAGGCCCTCGACGTCGGCCGGCCCCATCCGGGCCAGCTCGCGGGGGGTGAGCACCGGTGGCTTCTCCGACGGCAGCCGCTTGCCCCAGCCGGTGTAGGACCCGCGGTTGGGGCGCTTGGTGATCGGGGCGAAGACGGCGAGCACCTCGTCCTTGGACAGGGTCTCCTTGTCCATCAGGTGCAGGACCAGGTCGTCGAGCACCTCGCGGTACTGCACCAGGATTTCCCACGCCTCGTCGTGCGCGGCCTCGATGAGCTGGCGCACCTCGCCGTCGATCTGGGCGGCGACGTCCTCGGAGTAGTCCCGCTGGTGGCCCATGTCCCGGCCGAGAAAGACCTCGTTGTTGTCCTGACCGAACTTCAGCGCGCCGAGCCGGTCGCTCATGCCGTACTGGGTGACCATCGCCCGGCAGATGCCGGTCGCCTTTTCGATGTCGTTGGAAGCGCCCGTGGTGGGCTCGTGGAAGACCAGCTCCTCCGCGGTCCGACCACCCAACAGCATCGCCAGCTGGTCGATCAACTCGCTCCGGGTGACCAGGAACTTGTCCTCGGTCGGCAGCGTCATGGTGTACCCCAGCGCCCGACCGCGCGGCAGGATCGTCACCTTGTGCACCGGGTCGCTGTTGGGCAGCGCGTGTGCCACCAGGGCGTGGCCGCCCTCGTGATACGCGATGATCTTCTTTTCCTTCTCCGACATCAGCCGGGACTTGCGCTCCGGACCGGCCATCACCCGGTCGATCGACTCCTCGAGCATCGCCATCGTGACGAGTTTCTCGTTGCTCCGGGCGGTGAGCAGCGCGGCCTCATTGATCACGTTCGCCAGGTCGGCACCGGTGAAACCGGGCGTCCGGCGGGCGATCACTGCCAGGTCGACGTCAGCGGCGAACGGCTTGCCCTTGGCGTGCACCTTCAGGATGCCCTTGCGGCCTTCCAGGTCCGGGCGGTCCACGACGATCTGCCGGTCGAACCGGCCCGGCCGCAGCAGCGCCGGGTCCAGGATGTCGGGACGGTTGGTGGCCGCGATGAGGATCACGCCGGTCTTGGCGTCGAAGCCGTCCATCTCCACCAGCAACTGGTTGAGGGTCTGCTCGCGCTCGTCGTGCCCGCCGCCGAGGCCGGCGCCGCGGTGCCGACCGACCGCGTCGATCTCGTCGATGAAGATGATGGCCGGCGCGTTGGCCTTGGCCTGCTCGAACAGGTCCCGCACCCGGCTGGCCCCCACGCCGACGAACATCTCGACGAAGTCGGACCCGGAGATGGAGTAGAACGGCACGCCGGCCTCGCCGGCGACCGCGCGGGCCAGCAGCGTCTTGCCGGTACCGGGTGGACCGTAGAGCAGGACACCCTTGGGGATCTTGGCGCCGATGGCCTGGAACTTCGCCGGGTTCTCCAGGAAGTCCTTGATTTCCTGCAGCTCCTCGATCGCCTCGTCCACCCCGGCGACGTCGCTGAAGGTGGTCTTGGGCATGTCCTTGCTGACCAGCTTGGCCTTGGACTTGCCAAACTGCATGACCCGGCCGCCGCCACCCTGCATCTGGTTCATGAAGAACAGCAGCAGGAACACGACGAGCGCGATCGGCAGCAGGCCCAGCAGGATCGACAGGATCGGGTTTTGCCGGCTGACGCTGGTCGAGTACTTATCCGCGCCGGAATCGCGGGCCTCGTTGACCAGATTGGTCTGGTAATTCGTCGGGAAGGAGGCCGCAAGCTTCTCGCCGCTTCGGGTCTCGACCTCGACCAGCTGTTCCTTGTCCTTGATCTGGACGGTCCGCACGCTCTTGCTGGCCATCAATGACTCGATCTTGGACAGATCGGCGCTGCGGTAGCCCCCGCTACTTCCCAGCAGTTGGCTCAGCGCGAGGACGACAACGACCGCAAGGGCCACCCACAGGAGTGGTCCCCGGAAATATCGCCTCATTGCCATCCTTACGAAGCGGCCAACGGACCAAATACGGCGAAGGCGCTTCGTCCCTCCGCCGGCGACTCGACTGCCCCGCCCAGCCGGGCAGGTCAGGAAGAATCTCGTCATTCGACGGTACACCGGTACGCATATCCAGCGGGGCGCCGTGCTTCTCACCAGGAAGAACGGATTCCCGGCGACCGCGATTCCCGCCCGAGTCCCGCCCGAGTCCCGGCCAGGTCGGCAGGCCTGCCCAGCCTTCAGGAGTAGATCTCCCGACGGAGGGTGCCGACGTAGGGAAGTTGGCGGTAGCGCTGGGCGTAGTCCAGCCCATACCCGACCACGAAGGTGTCGGGGATGTCGAAGCCCATGTACCGCACCGGCACGCCGACCTGGATCGCGTCGGGCTTGCGCAGCATCGCCATCACCTCGAGTGAGGCCGGGTTGCGGGACCGCAGGTTGCGCAGCAGCCAGGAAAGGGTCAGCCCCGAATCGATGATGTCCTCGACGAGGAGGACGTCACGGCCGGTGATGTCCTTGTCCAGGTCCTTGAGGATGCGGACCACGCCGGAGGAGGAGGTGCCCGAGCCGTAGGAGGACACCGCCATGTACTCCAGGGTGACCGGGGTACGCAGCGCCCGGGCCAGGTCGGCCATCACGATGCCGGCCCCCTTGAGCACGCCGACCAGTACCAGTTCCTCGCCGGCCGCCCGCCGGCCGTAGTCGGTGTCGATGGCCGCGGCCAACTCCGAAATCTTTGCTGCGATCTGCTGCTGGGAGATCAGGACGGCCTCGATGTCGTCGTCCAGCACAGCCTTCAGCACTCCTCACCTGGGGCGAACCGGAGGACACCATATTCCCGCCGGACGGTACGGCTCCCGGGGAGCGCGAGCGGGCCCTGCCCGTGCCAGTCGGTGACCAGGGCGTCGAGGGCGGCCAGGTGCGCGGCGGTGAGCCGCCCGTCGGGTATCCCGGCCCGGCGGGCGGCCGCGAGCAGGACCCGCCGGCGGATCGCCGGGGGCAGCCCGAGCAGCTCCCCGGCGTCGAGTCCGCCGTCGGCGCGCCGACCCTGCTCGGCGGCGCGGTGCGCCCAGCAGTCCAGCGCATCGGCGTCGTCCCGCAGCAGCGCCGCGGACCTGGCCAGCGCGGCCGCCACGCCTGGCCCGAGCGCGGTTTCCAGGGCGGGCAGTGCGGCGGCTCGCACCCGGGCCCGGGCGTAGGCCGGATCGGTGTTGTGCGGGTCGTCCCATACCGCCAGGCCCAGCGCACCGCAGGCCGCCCGGGTGGTGGCCCGGCTCAGTTCGAGCAGCGGGCGGCGGTACACCCCGCGCCGGGCCGGCATGCCGGCCAGCGAGCGGGCCCCGGAGCCGCGGGCCAGCCCGAGCAGCACGGTCTCGGCCTGGTCGTCGGCGGTGTGCCCGAGCAGCACCGCCGCAGCGTCATGCCGGGCAGCCGCGGCGTCCAGGGCGGCGTACCGGGCCCTCCGGGCGGCCGCCTCCGGGCCACCGGCGGTCCCCACCGTGACCGCCACCGCCTCGGCCGGGTCGGCCCCGGCGCGCGCCGCCCAGGCGGTGACCGCGTCCGCCCGCGCGCCCGAGCCGGCCTGCAGCCGGTGATCGACGCAGATCACTCCGACACCGCGGGCGGACCGGGGCAGTTCCCACAGCGCCGCCGCAGCCAGCGCCAGGGAATCCGGGCCGCCGCTGCAGGCGACGAGCACCCGGCCACCGGCCGGCAGCTCCGCGATGCACCGCCGCACCGCGGATCGGCAGGCGGCTACCGCCGGATCGAGCCGCACCACACCGCTCCCCAGGGCTCACCGGCCGTCAAGCCGGCACGGTGCCGCGGACGCCGTGGATCCTGGCCAGCCAGCCGCGGGGGTCGCTGATCTCCGCCCGGTCCGGCAGGGTTTCCGGTGACTCCCAGACGGCGTTGAACCCGGCCATGCCGACGGCCGCCACCACGTCGCGGACGAAGCGCTCACCTTCGGCGTACTGCTTCATCTTCAGGTCCAGCCCGAGCAACCGCCGGATCATCCGGTCCACCGGCGAGGACGACCGGCGGCGGGCGTCGAACTTACGGCGGATCTCGGCCACGGTCGGCACCACGTCCGGACCGACGCCGTCCATGACGTACTCACCGTGCCCCTCGACCAGGCTCATCACCCCGGTCAACCGGTCTAGGACTACGCGTTGCTCGGGGGTCTGGACGGCCTCCAGGAGGGACAGCTCCGACCGTCCCCGGGCGGCGTCCGCGACCGCGCCGACGGCGCCGCGCAGCCGGCGCAGCACGGCGGCCGGGTCCAGCTCGCTGGCATCCAGGAAGGCGCCGATCTCGCTGTGCAGGTGGTCCTTCAGCCAGGGTACGGCGGTGAACTGCGTGCGGTGGGTCACTTCGTGCAGGCACACCCAGAGCCGGAAATCCGCCGGGTTCACTGCGAGCCGGCGCTCGGCGTCGAGCACGTTCGGCGCCACCAGGGTGAGCCGGCCCGCCCCCTCCCCCGGCGGGAGGAACAGCTCGTACTGGCCGAGCACCCGGCTCGCCAGGTAGGACACGATCACGCCGACCTGCACGCCGGTGACCCTGGCACCGACCGCGCTGCTCAACGCCGACGGCGCGCCGCGCCGCTCCAGCAAGCGCTCGGTGAGCGGGGTCAGCACCACCGAGAAGCCGCTGACCGCCGAACGGACCCAGCCCGGGCGGTCCACCACGGCCACGGGTTCGTGCTCCCGATCGGTACCCAGGCCGGTGAAGGCGCGGACGTGCGCTTCGGCCCGGGTGGACAGCTGGCGCAGGTCGGCGACCACCCCGGCCGCCTCCGCGCGGGACACCGCCGGGCCGGGGCGGACCAGCCGGACGCCGGTCGAAGTGGCCAGGTCCCAGTCGATGAGCTGCCGTGGGGTCACCGCACCACGGTACGGCGCCTGCTCGCTCGATCTGGCGCGCTGAGGGATTGGGCAGGGCCGCGGCCAGCCCGCCCGACCCCGCCGACTCCGGTGATCCAGGCCTCGCAAGCCACCGCTAGGTGTGGCCAGCCGGCCCTGGATCACCGGGCAGGAGGCAGTACCGCGCTCATTGACTGGCCAGGGTCGCGGCCAGCCGGTCCAGCGCCGCCTCGACCCGGGCCTGCGACGCCGGTTTGGGCGCCAGGAAGGCGAAGGTCAACGCCACGCCGGCCCGGTCCACGACGACCCCAGCCAGCGCGCTGACCGTGCTCAGCGTGCCCGTCTTGGCCCGGACGATGCCGGCCGCCGCGGCCGCCGGCCCCCGGCGGAAGCGGTCGGCCAGGGTGCCGCTGAACCCGGCCACCGGCAGCCCGGCGAAGATCGGGTGCAACGCCGGGCGGCCCGCGGCGGCCACCAGCACACCGGCCAGCGCCGCCGGCGTGGCCCGGTCCAGCGGCGAGAGCCCGCTGGCATCGCGCAACGCCAAGCCTTGGCCGAGTCGGGTACCGACGGCGGAGACCGCCCGCTCGATCGCCGCCGCCGCGCCGGTGAACGAGCGCGGCAGCCCGGCGCGGCCGGCGAGCTCCCGGCCGAGGGCTTCGGCGACGTCGTTGTCGCTGCTGGTCAGCATCCGGGCCACCAGGTCAGGGACGGGCGGGGAGGACACCGTGGCGAGGACGCCGCCGGAGGCCGTTGCGGTCACCACCGGCCGGGGCCGGCCGCGTACCGCGATCCCCCGGGCGGCCAGCCGGGCGCCGAAGGCCGCG
This sequence comes from uncultured Actinomycetota bacterium, assembly GCA_963814355.1. GTDB lineage: Bacteria > Actinomycetota > Actinomycetes > JADGOV01 > JADGOV01 > JADGOV01. The sequence goes on from CAWFCZ010000018.1 coordinate 1,205,195, forward strand.
GCGGCCGCCGCGGCCGGATCGGGATAGCGGGCCCGCCGGTCCGGCCGAACCCGACCGTCGTCGACCATCAGCGCGACCACCGGTGACACGTCTCCGCCGGTGAGGTAGCCCGGTTTCCAGCCCGGCCCGGTGCGCGGGCCGGCGTACCGGCTGAGGTCATAGCTCAGGCTCACCGTCCGGATACCGGTCGCCGACAACTTCCGGGCGGTGGCCGCGGCCAGCGCGTCCAGCGAGGCCAGTTGCGGGTCGGCGCGGGCGGCGGCCGGGGAGGCCAGCGTCGGGTCTCCGCCCCCTACCAGGATCACCGTGCCGCCCCGGCGCGCCGCGCTGGTGGTGAGCCGGGTGGTTGGCGGCAGGGCACTCAACGCGGCCACCGCGGTCGCCAGCTTGGCGGTCGAGGCCGGCGGGAGCAGCGTCCCGGCGCGGCGGGCGTACCGGGGAATGCCGTCCGCACCGAGCACGATCCCGGCGAGCCGGCCGCCGAAGGCCGGGTCGGCGGCCCGCGGCGCCAGCGCCAGGGCCAGCGCGGCGGGCGCCGGCAGCGGCTCCTCCGCGGCCGGCGACAGCACCGGACCGGCGGCGGGCGGCGGTGACCGGGACACCCTCGGTGAGGCACCGGCCGGCCCGGCGGGGGTGGTCCCGCGCAGCAGGTCGGTCGAGACCAGGGCGAGCACCCCGGCCAGGACGATCGCGAGCGCGGTCGCCAAGGCGACCGGCAGCGGCGTACGGGAGGCTGGCAGCACAACCTCCTACCTGCTCCTACCTGCTCGGCTCGCGATCGGGGAGACTAGCGGAGTACGCGAGGCGGCCGCCGGCGAGCAGGAGGAACAGTGGACTTCGACGTCACCATCGAGATACCCAAGGGGAACCGCAACAAGTACGAGATGGATCACCATAACGGCCGGATCCGGCTGGATCGGATGCTGTTCACAGCGACCCGCTACCCGGCCGACTATGGCTTCGTGGACGACACGCTCGGCGACGACGGCGATCCCCTGGACTGCCTGGTGTTGGTCGAGGAGCCGACCTTCCCCGGCTGCCTGATCCGCGCCCGGGCGGTCGGCATGTTCCGGATGACGGACGAGGCCGGCGGTGACGACAAGGTGATCTGCGTTCCGTCCAACGACCCGCGACAGGAACACCTGCGCGACATCCGGCACCTCCCGGAGTTCGAGCGGCTGGAGATCCAGCACTTCTTCGAGGTGTACAAGGACCTCGAACCCGGCAAGTCCGTCGAGGGCGCGACCTGGGTCGGCCGGGTGGAAGCCGAGCGGGAGATCGAGATTTCCCGCAAGCGGTTGGCCGATTCGCTCGCCGCCGGGTCGGATGGCGCCGAGCACTGATCCCGATCGTCAGCCTGACCCGAGCCGCTGGGCCAGGAGTTCGGCGAGGTGTACGCCGCGGCGGTCGGAGAGCTGCTCGATCTGGGTACGGCAGGAGAATCCGTCGGCGAGGATGACCGTGCCCGGAGTCGCCGCTCGAATCGCCGGGAGCAGGGCATGCGCCGCGACCGCGATGGACACCTCGAAGTGTCCCCGCTCGACGCCGAAGTTGCCGGCCAGCCCGCAGCAGCCGCCGAGGGCTTTCACGCCGGCCCCGGCGGCGGTGAGCAGCGCGGTGTCCGCGGCATACCCCAGCACCGCGTGCTGGTGGCAGTGCGGTTGGGCGAGCACCGTCGTGCCGGTCAACGCCGGCGGTGACCAGGCGGTATCGGTGAGCGCTTCGGCGAGCGTCCGGGTGGCCGCCGCGACCTGCTCGACCTGCCGGTCACCGGGCAGCAACTCGGCGGCGTCGGAACGCAGCACCGCGGCACACGACGGCTCCAAGCCGACGATCGGCGTACCGGCGGCGGCGTACGGCGCCAACTCGCGCACCGTGCGCCGCAGCCGGCGGCGGGCCCCGTCGAGCTGGCCGGTGGTGATCCAGGTCAACCCGCAGCACACCGCCCGGCGCGAGAGCGCTACGCCGTAGCCCGCTTGGGACAGGACGGCAACCGCGGCCCGGCCGACCTGCGGCTGAAAGTACTCGGTGAAGGTATCGACGAACAACAGCACCGGCCGGTCGCCGGCCGCAGGCGGCTGGCGCCGGTGCCAGCGGCGAAACGTCTCCGGGGCGAAGGCCGGCAGCGGTCGGCGCGCCTCGATGCCGGCCACCGCCTTGGCCAGCGCAGCGGCCCCCGGCAGGCGCAGCGCCGCGTTGGCCGCACCCGGCGCGACCGAGGCCAGCCGGGCCCAGCGCGGCAGCTGACCCAGGGCGTAATGGGCACGGGGCCGGAGCCGCCGCCGGTAGGTCTGGTACAGCACCTCCGCCTTGTACGTCGCCATGTCCACCCCGGCCGGGCAGTCCGAGGCGCATCCCTTGCAGGCCAGGCACAACTCCAGCGCCTCCTGCACTTCCGGCGACCGCCAGCCGTCGCGAACCAGCGTGCCGTTCGCCATCTCCTGCAGCACCCGGGCCCGGCCGCGGGTGGAGTCCTTCTCGTCCCGGGTGGCCAGGTACGACGGGCACATCACGCCACCGGTGACGCCGGTGTCGGCCCGGCAGGTACCGACCCCGACGCAGCGGTGCACGGCGGTGGCGAAGTCGCCGCGGTCGTGGGCATACCCGAAACCGAGCCGCTGCGTCAGCAGGCGGGCCCCGGGCAGCCGCAGGTCGGCATCCACCGGCCGCGGGTCGAGCAGGACCCCCGGGTTGAGCAGGTTGTCCGGATCCAGCGCCGCCTTGAAGCCGGCGAAGGCGGCCAGCGCGTCGGCCGAGTACATCAGCGGCAGCAACTCGCCGCGGGCCCGGCCGTCGCCGTGCTCACCGGAGAGCGACCCGCCGTATCCGGCGACGAGCCGGGCGGCGTCGCGCAGGAAGCTGCGAAAGACGGTCGGTGCAGACGCCAGCGGGAAGTCGATCCGGACGTGGACGCAGCCGTCCCCGAAGTGACCGTAGCTCAGCCCGGAGAGCCGGTAGCCGGCCAGCAACGCGTCGAACTCCCGCAGGTAGGCGCCCAGCGCGGCCGGCGGTACCGCGGCGTCCTCCCACCCCGGCCAGGCCGGCTCGCCGGCGGCGGTCCGACCGGCCAGGCCGACGCCGTCCTCCCGGATCCGCCACAGCGCGGCGGCCTGCGGCCCGGCCGGCAGGACCACCGCGTCCAGCGCGCCGGCCGCTGCGACCAGCCGCCGCCCCGCATCGGCCGCCGCGCCGGCGCTCGGGCCGCCGGCCTCGACGAATAGCCAGCCGCCACCCCGCGGAAGGTCCGGCACCGCGGCCGGACCCTTGCGGGCCCGGACCACGTCCACCAGCCGGGCGTCGATGCCCTCCACGGCGAGCGGTCGCAGCGGCAGCAAGGCCGGGGTGGCGTCCGCGGCCGCAGCCATGTCCCGGTACCCGAGCACGGCGAGCGCGGTGGCCGCCGGCTGCTCCACCAGGGCGACGGTGGCCCCCAGCACGATGGCGCAGGTGCCCTCGGTGCCTACCAGCGCCCTGCCGAGGTGCGCGCCGCGCTCCGGGAGCAGGTGTTCGAGGGAGTAGCCGGAGATCTGCCGGCCGAAGCGGCCGAGTTCAGTGCGGATCGTGGCCAGCGAGCCGGCGATCACCGCATCGACCGCCGGCCTCGAGGTTCCCGGGCCGGCCGTGATCCGCTCACCGGTCCCGGTGAGCACGTCGAGGCCGACCACGTTGTCCGCGGTCCGGCCGTAGGCCAGAGCGTGCGGTCCGCAGGCGTTGTTGCCGATCATCCCGCCGAAGGTGCAGCGGGCGTGCGTGGACGGGTCCGGCCCGAACCGCAACCGGTGCGGGGCGGCGAGCCGCTGGAGGTCGTCGAGGATGGCGCCGGGCTGCACCTGCGCGGTCCGCGCTTCGCGGTCGACGGCGAGCACCTGGTTGAGGTACCGGCTCGTGTCGAGCACGAGACCGGTGCCGACCGCGTTGCCGGCCACCGACGTGCCGCCTCCGCGCATGGTCAGCGGTACGCCGTGCTCGCGGCACACCGCGAACGCGGCCAGCACCTCGGTGACCGAGCGGGGGAAACCCACCGCGGTCGGGATTACCCGGTAGTTCGACGCGTCGGAGGAGTACTCCGCCCGGCGTCGCGAGGACACGTCGACCTCGGGCAGGCCGCCGGCGCGCAGCAGGCCGGCGAGCCCCTCGCCGGCCGGGGCATCGGTCGCGGACGTACTCAGCCGGCCGCCCCGCCGCGGCTCGGGCCGGCGGCCGGCGGCTGCGCGGGTCCAACCGCAGGCCGGTGCGGCGGGGGGGCGTGTTCGTGCGAATGCGGGCCCGGGTGGGCGTGCGGGGGCCCACCCGGCACCGGGTCACCGGCCCGCAGGGGTGCCGCCGCGTACCGGCCCTCGTGCGCCAGCACCGGACGCCGGTCCCCGGCCAGCTCCGGGTGCTGCTCCTCCAGCCGCGCCCGGGCCTGCGCGGTGCGCCGCAGCGCGGTGACGTAGTCCCGGTTCGCGCCGTAGGTCCCGCGCCAGGTCTGCGGCATCTTCTCGGCCGGGGGCGGCAGGGCGGCCCGGCCGCCCACGCCGAACCCCGAGGGGAGCTTCGCGGTGGCCGCGCCGCAGGCCGGACAGGCCGGCAGCGGCGCGGTGAAAGACTGCCTGACCTCGACGCGGTGGCCGGCCGGACAGCCGAGCACGTAGATCGGCATCGGCGGCTACCAGAGCTCGATGGAGCGGGTGAAGATCTCGGCGACGTCGTCCTCGGTGACCTCGCGTGGCGCGGTTGCCAGCAGCCGCTGCTGCTTCATGGTGCCCTCGACGAGGTCGCCGATGTCGCTCTTGTCGTACCCCACCCCGCCGATGCCGTTCGGGATCTCGATGTCGCGCATCAGGGAGACCAGGGCCGCCGGCAGCACCTCCGCCGGGTCATCCGGTTGCTCCATCCGCGGCGCCAGCAACTCCGCCGCCCGCAGGTGCCGCTCCGGCCGGGCCGGAAAGGTGAACCGGAACGCCTCCGGCGCGGTCAGCGAGACCGACATGCCGTGCGGCACCATCGGCTCCTCGGCCGGGTACCCCCTAGGGTGGAAGCCCTTCACCCGCCCGGCGATCGGGTAGGCGTTGGCGTGCGGGATGTGCACCCCGGCGTTGCCGAAACCCATCCCGGCGAAGGTGGCGGCCATCGCCATCTCCATCCGCGCGTCGACGTCCTCACCGTCGCGCACCGAGGTCCGGAACGACCTGGCGAGCAGCTGCAGCGCCTTCTCGGCCCACATGTCGGCCACCGGGTTCGACCCGCAGTACGGCACCCGCTGCTCGGCTCTCTTGTGCTCGAAGGAGGTGTAGGGCTTGGCGGTGTAGCTCTCCAGCGCGTGGCACAAGATGTCCATCCCGCAGGCCGCGGTCACCCCGCCTGGCTGAGTGGCGGTGAGCAGCGGATCCACGACGGCGAGCGTCGGGCGCAGCCGGGCCGAGCTGATGCCGGTCTTCACCTTCAGCGCGAGCACGTCGAGTACGCAGATCGTGGTGCTCTCCGAGCCGGTACCGGTGGTGGTCGGCACCGCGACCAGCGGCTTCAGCGGCTTCCTCGGGTTCTGGCCGCCGCCGACCGGCGCGTTGATGTAGTCCATCAGCTCGCCGGGGTTGGTCGTCATCAGGTTGATCGCCTTCGCGGTGTCGATGCTCGATCCCCCGCCGACCGCGACGAAGGCGTCCCACGGCCCGCTGCTGCGGGCGTAGTCCACGGCGTGTTGCAGGCTGACATCCGTCGGCTCCACATGCACGCCGTCGAAGACCTCCGCCGCCACGTCGTAGCCCGCCATGGCCTCGGCCACCCGCCGCGGGGAACCGGTAGCCGCCACCCCCGGGTCGGTCACCACCAGCACGCGGGACACCCCGAACTGGGCGAGGTCGTAGCCGATCTCCGCCGACGCGCCGGGCCCGAATTTCAGGTTGGGCGAGCCGTAGGTGAAGATCGTCTCAGGGTTGGACATCACGGGCCTCCAGTGAGGTGGTGGCTCAGGTGTAGTACCCGTCGGGAGCCGTCCGCATCCCGGCCAGCTGGGCCGCGTCGTGGCCGAAGACCAGTGTCGCGTTGGACCGCTCGGCGATGCCGCGGATCTTCTCCACCGAGGCGTACCAGGCGGTCAGGTCGTTCACGATCGCCGCCGGGACCGACGGCGGGCCGTAGGAGTCGCCCAGGTAGACCGCATCGGAGGTGAAGATCATCGATCCGGTATCCGGGAGGTCGACCTTCATGGCCATCGTGCCGGCGGTGTGACCCGGCGCCTGGATCAACGTGACGCCCGGCAGGATCTCGGTGTCCCCGGAGACGGTCTCGAACTCCAGGCCCTCGTAGTCCACCTTGAGGAACGCCCCGGTCGTGACCCCCTCGAAACCGAACGCGAACTCCCGCTCGGCCTCGTTGCAGATCAGCTTGGCCGTGCTGCCGGCGAACATCTGCGCATTGCCGGCGTGGTCGAAGTGCAGGTGGGACAGCACGAGATAGTCGATGTCGTTCGGCGTCAGATTCAGGCTCTTGAGCTGCGCGTCGAAGTACTGGTCCTCGGTGACCTGGTCGTAGGGGAAGTACTCCTGCAGCCCGGAGGGCGCCCAGCGGGTCTCCCAGTCCCGCGGGCAGCTGGTGTCCCACAGCAGCCGGCCCTCCGGGGTCTCCACCAGCACGGCGTGGCTGGTGCACGGGTACCACTCGACCGGCTCGTGCTTGCGGGCCCGCGGCTTGATGTTGCGGCCGGGCTTGAGCAGCAGCCAGGTCAGGTCGCAGCTCATCGCGCCGCAATCGAGCACGTGGACCTTGGTCGGAGGCATGGGCCGCTCCTCGCAATCGCTGCCGGCCGCCGCCGTGGCGGTAAGGGGCGGCAAGAGCGTGCCACGCCCGTCGCCACCGGTCAAGGATGTGGGCACTCTTTGGACGTCACGCCCAACGCCCAACCCCTACTGGCCGTTCACCGCCGACCGCTCCCTGGCCTCGCCCGATGAGCCCCTCGGGAGCCGGCGATCAACCGGCCAGGACCCGCCGCACCCCGGCGGCGATCTCCACGTCCTCCCGGGCGGTGATCACGAAAGAGCGGACCGCGGCACCGGGCGCGGTGATCTCGACGTCCGGTTCGGCCGCGTCATTGGCGGCGGCATCCAGCGCTACGCCGAGAAAGCCCAGCCCGTCGGCGGCGCCGGAGCGGACCAGCGGCGCGTGCTCGCCGACCCCCCCGGTGAAGACCAGCACGTCCACTCCGGCCAGCGCCGCCGCCATCGAAGCGATCAACCCCCGGAGCCGGTGCAGGTACACCGCGAACGCAGTCCGGGCGCGTGTATCGCCGGCCGCCCGGGCGGCCAGCACCCGCCGCAGGTCGGCCTCGCCGGCCAGGCCGCGCAGCCCAGAGCCATGCTCCAGCGCGTCGGTCACCTCGGCCGCCGTCAACCCGGCCGAGGTCTGCAGCCACAGCACCATGCCGGGATCCACGGTGCCGGACCTGGTGCCCATCACCAGCCCCTCCAGCGGCGTGAAGCCCATCGTGGTGTCCACCGAACGGCCGTCCCGGACCGCGGCCAGGGACGCACCGGAGCCGAGGTGGCAGGTCACCACCCGCAGCCCCGCCGGGTGGCCGAGCAGGTCGGCGACCCGCCGGGCGGCGTACGCGTGGGACAGCCCGTGGAAGCCGTAGCGCCGGACGCCGAGCCGCTCCCGCCAGTCGAGCGGCACGGCGTAGATCGACGCGGCCGGCGGCAGCGTGGCATGGAACGCGGTGTCGAAACAGGCCACGGACGGTACGCCGGGCAGCGCGGCACCGACCGCCGCTATCCCAGCCAGCGACGGCGGCTGGTGCAGCGGCGCCAGTTCGGTCAACTCGCGCAGCGCCGCCAGCACCGCGTCATCGACCAGCACCGGCCCGGTGAAACGGGTGCCGCCGTGAACCACCCGGTGCCCGACGGCGTCCACGCGACCGAAGCCGGCCAGCGCCGCCGGCAGGTCGGCCTCCGGTGCCGAGTCGGCCGAGGCCAGCAGAGCGTCTTCCGGCCCGAGCAGCCGCAGCTTGAGGCTGGACGACCCGGCGTTGACCACCAGGATCCGCTCCGGCGGCCCGGCCACCGCGCGCCCGACCCGCTCAGTACGGCCAGGCCCAGTCCCGCACGTCCGGCGGGTCCTCACCGGTGTCCCGGGTGTACGCCCGGTGCCGCAGCCGCTCGTCGACCATGTGCTGGCGGACCAGGGCCGCGGTGGCACCGAGGCCGGGCACCCGGTCGATGACGTCCATTACCAGGTGGAACCGGTCGAGGTCGTTGAGCATCACCATGTCGAACGGGGTGGTGGTGGTGCCCTCCTCCTTGTACCCGCGGACGTGGATGTTGCGGTGATTGGTCCGCCGGTAGAGCAGGCGGTGGATCAGCCACGGGTAGCCGTGGTACGCGAAAATCACCGGCCGGTCCGGAGTGAAGATCGCGTCGAACTGGGCGTCGGACAGGCCATGCGGATGCTCCCGCTCTGGCTGCAGCCGCATCAGGTCCACGACGTTGACGACCCGTACCTTCAGCCGCGGCAGGTGCTGGCGGAGCAGGTCGACCGCGGCCAGGGTCTCCAGGGTCGGCACGTCGCCGGAGCAGGCCATGACCACGTCCGGCAGGCCGTCTGCCCCGTCGGCGCCGTCGTTGCTGGCCCACTCCCAGATGCCGAGCCCGCGGTCGCAATGCGAGACCGCGTCCTCTATCGACAGCCAGTCCGGTTGCGGCTGCTTGCCGGCGACGATCACATTGACGTAGTGCCGGCTTCGCAGGCAGTGATCGGTCACCGACAGTAAGGTGTTGGTGTCCGGCGGCAGGTAGACCCGAATGATCTCCGCCTTCTTGTTGACCACGTGGTCGATGAACCCGGGGTCCTGGTGGGAAAAGCCGTTGTGGTCCTGGCGCCAGACCAGGCTGGAGAGCAGGTAGTTCAGCGACGGCAGCGGCCGGCGCCAAGTGATCCCCCGGGTCACCTTCAGCCACTTCGCGTGCTGGTTGAACATCGAGTCGATGATGTGGATGAAGGCCTCGTAGCAGTTGAACAGACCGTGCCGGCCGGTGAGCAGGTAACCCTCCAGCCAGCCCTGGCACATGTGCTCGGAGAGCACCTCCATCACCCGGCCGTCGGTGGCCAGCCCGATGTCGGTGGACTCGGTGTCGGCCTCCCAGGTCCGGCCGGTGACCTCCATCACCGCGCCGAGCCGGTTGGAGGAGGTCTCATCCGGTCCGAAGACCCGGAAGTTCGTCATGTTGGCGCTCATCACGTCCCGCAGGAACTGACCCATCACCCGGGTCGGCTCGCTGGTGCTCCGCCCGGGTTCCGGGACGTTCACCGCGTAGTCGCGGAAGTTCGGCAGCGCCAGGTCGATCATCAGCTTGCCGCCGTTGCTGTGCGGGTTGGCGCTCATCCGCCGATCGCCCTCGGGCGCCAGCTCGGCCAGCTCCGGACGCAGCCGCCCGTCGGCGTCGAAGAGATCGTCCGGGCGGTAGCTGCGCATCCACTTTTCCAGCTCGGCCATGTGCGCCGGATCCTGGCGGGTGTTCGCCAGCGGGACCTGGTGGGAGCGCCAGGTCCCCTCCACCGGCAGCCCGTCGACCTCCTTCGGACCGGTCCAGCCCTTGGGGGTGCGCAGTACGATCATGGGCCAGGTCGGGCGCTCGGTGTTGCCGTCCGCACGGGCGGCCCGCTGGATTTCCGTGATCTCCGTGACCACCTCGTCGAGCACCCCCGCCATCACGCCGTGCAGCACCGACGGGTCCTCTCCGCTGACGAAGTACGGCTTGTAGCCGTAACCCTCCATCAGCGCGCGCAGCTCGCTCTCCGGGATCCGGGCCAGCACCGTCGGGTTGGCGATCTTGTACCCGTTGAGGTGCAGGATGGGCAGCACCGCGCCGTCGTTGACCGGGTTGAGGAACTTGTTGGAGTGCCAGCTGGTCGCCAACGGTCCGGTTTCCGCCTCGCCGTCACCGACGATGGCGCACACCAGCAGGTCCGGGTTGTCGAAGGCGGCCCCGTACGCGTGCACCAGCGCGTACCCGAGTTCGCCGCCCTCGTGGATCGAGCCGGGCGTCTCCGGGGCAACATGGCTGGGGATCCCGCCGGGGAAGGAAAACTGCCGGAACAGTTTGCGGATGCCGTCGGCGTCCTGGCCGATGTTCGGGTAGACCTCGGAGTACGTGCCCTCCAGGTAGGCGTTGGCCACGATGCCCGGGCCGCCGTGCCCCGGTCCGATGATGTACATCGTATTGAGGTCGTGCGCCTTGATCACGCGGTTCATGTGCGCGTAGATGAAGTTGAGTCCGGGTGTGGTGCCCCAGTGGCCGAGCAGCCGCGGCTTGACGTGTTGGGGCTGCAGCGGCTCGGTGAGCAGCGGGTTGTCCAGCAGGTAGATTTGTCCGACGGACAGGTAGTTCGCCGCCCGCCAGTACGCATCGAGTCGGCTGAAGTCCGTGGAGTCCGTGGTGGTCACGGACAGTGCGTCGTTCGGGCTGGCTGAAGATGTCATTGACGTCATGTCAGTACCACTTCCTGGGCCGCTTCCCTACAACGGGGGGCCGCCAGTGCTGACGGCTGCGGGCAACTGTAGAGGTTCGGTCACTCTTCGGGTGCAGCGGCGGGCTCCGGTTGAACGGCGTTCCGCACCACGTCATCCACTGGTCGCCGAGGCGTGGCCGAGGAGACCGGGGAATGTCCCAACTGAACGATCATCTGCGGGAACTCGGCGGTTCCCAGCTCGTCGCGGACCAGCACCCGAGCGTCCGGGTATTCCAGGGGCTGGCTGAACAAGGCGGCGAAGATCCACCTGGTCGCCGCGAGCAGCAGCATCCGCTGCAGGGCCTGGCCGGCTACCAGCCAGTCCATTGGTTGATCACCCGTGGTGGTGAGCACCGCCACCGGATGGGTCAGTCCGCTGTCGTTCGGCTCGGTCGACCCCCACCCGCGCCCGGCCGCAAAGTCGCGAATCGGAAAGGCGAGCCGCCCGGCGCCCGAGGCCGGGTAGGCGCCCGCCGGTACCCCGTCCCTCCGGCCCTCCCCAGGGGCCGCCGTCCAGGACGCCACTTCGGCGACGAATGCCGGGTCGCCGCGCTGCGCCTGGTCCGCCCGGGTCACCACGTCGGACAGCGCCCGGCGAGAACCGGGGGTCTCCACGAAGTGCAGCGCGGCGCCTTCGTCGACCACAGCCCGCTGCAGGGCGACGAGGAGGTCCCGCGGCACCTCCTGCGCGCTGAACGCCCCCCGATGGGTATGCCGGTGCGGGATGGCCGCGAACAAATGCCGGTCATCCGCCGTGGGGCTGGCCCGGCGTCCGACGTCCAGGCTGGCCAGCACGTCCGGGTCGGCGGGTACCGGCAGCAGCCGCTCGACCGCCTCATGTCCGAGGATCCGAATGGCGAGTCGCGCGTTGTACAGCGCAGCTCCACAACTCAGCGTCAATTCCCTACCGCGGGGGTCCGCCGCGGCGAGTTGCCGCCCGCGGTCAGCCAGCAGTGCCAGACGGCTACCGTTCAGCCGGAACGTCCACGGCTGGGTGTTGTGTATCGACACCGCGCGTGAGGCAGCCCCGACCACGAAATCCAGTCGCTCCGCCAGCAGCTCGGCGAGGGCCTCGGCGGCTTCGACGTCCGCGTTCATCTCGCTTCCCACCCGATCAGGCGCGCCGACGTGGTGGATACGACTGCTGCTCGGCCCATGGCTACGCCTCTCGGTCGCCGTGCGCTCGGCTAGTGCGGATTTGTGAGCTGCTCGCGCGGTACCAGTCGCTCCAGCAGGCTAGCCGCCGGGGTGGGCACGACGACCACCGGGCACGAAGCTGTCCGGGCACAGTGCCGGCTCACCGACCCGAGCAGGGCGCGGGCCACCGCACCGCGGCGACGGTGTCCCACCACCAGCAGGTCGGCCCCCTCGGCCTGGGCGGCCAGCGCCTCGCCGGGGTCGCCGGCGACCGTCTTGGCGTCGAGGTGCACCGGCAGGTCGCGGTGCCCGACGACCGAGCGGACCGACATCTCCAGCTCGTCCTCGGCGGCTTCCTTGGCGGAAGAGCCCCGCTCGTCATAGGCGTAGACGGCGGTGACCGCCGAGCCTGTCCTGGCTCCCTCGGCGACCGCCCACTTGAGCGCTTCGGCACCGCCGAGGGAGGTGTCCAGCCCAACGATGATGCGGCCGTCACCGGTCAGGGGCGCGTCCGGGCGGACCAGGACCACCGGGCAGGTGGCGTGCTCGGTGCAGTGCCGGGCGACCGATCCAACCAGCGCGGCCACCGACTCGTGGCGCACCGTGGAGCCGAGTACCAGCAGCACCGCACCGTCGGCCGCGGCCACCAACTCGGCGCCGACCTCGGAGGTGACCACGGCCGCGCTGACCCGATCCGGGGACAACTCCGGGCGGGCCTCCTTGTCCAGCAGCGCCTCAAGCTCCTCACGCGCCGCGGCGACCTCGGCATCTGAGGCACCCGCGATCGAGTTGGGGCGACGCGCCGTGAGGCCTCGGATGACATGCAGGTCGGCGACCCGGCGGCCGGCTTCGGCGACGGCCCACCGCAGCCCGGCACTAGCCGCGACGCCGTCGTCCACGCCCACCACAATGCGCGGGTTGAGCTGCTCCTGTGGCGCGCCGCTCACTATTCCCACATCCCTCCGCGTTGCCAACCGTTGCCCCTCGATCCTGTCCCCTCCACCGCCGAGCAGAGCAGGGCACTGCCGCAGTAGCCCGAAGGGACGAAGGTCCCTACTGACCTCCGCGCGGGGGCGCAGAGAGTGAGATCATGGCCAGCGCCCATGGATCCACCGAGCTTTCCCGAGCCGAGTGTCTCGACCTGCTCAGCGCCGGGACGGTGGGCCGGGTGGTGCTCACCCACCGGGCGCTGCCGGTCGCCCTGCCGGTGAACTATGCCGTGGACGGGGAAAGCGTAGTCTTCCGGACCTCCAGCGCAACGGCGCTGATGGCCGCCGCTGACGGCTCGGTGGTGGCCTTCGAGGTCGATCACGTGGACCTGCCGAGTCGCTCCGGCTGGAGCGTCCTGATCACCGGGGTGGCCCGGGAGGTGTACGGCTCGGATGTGCTGCGCGCGGACCAGCTGCGACTGGATTCATGGGTGGCCACCGATCGGGAGGCCCGCTACGTAAGGATCCCGCTGGCCATGATCAGCGGTCGCCGGTTGCAGCCGGCGTTGCAGTAGCCTGCCGGGCGCTCAGGTCGGCGGTCACCTTGCGTTCGGCGATGAAAGAGAAGAACGGCACCGTACCGGCCAGCATCACCAACGCCGTCCGTAGGAGATTCCATCGGTTGCGAACGGCCAGGTCCACGGTGGCCAGCAGGTAGACGACGTACAGGAAACCGTGGATCGGCCCCACGATGGCCACCAGCGCCGGCTGGTCGGCGAAGTACTTCAGGGGCACGGCGAGGAAGACCAGGACGAGCAGCCCGGTACCCACCACCCACGCGATGACCCGGTAACGCTGCAGCGCTGCTGACCTGACTGGTGCTGACCTGACTTCCGTAGACATGACGTCAGTGTCGCTGCCTGGCGTCCCGGGCATGGAGCTGGGCCAGGTACAAGTTGTAGGCAGCCACTTCCTCGTCAACCTCCTCGTCGGTGGGCTGCGACCCCCCGGCTGAGCCGTTCACGGAGGCCACGGCGCCTGCAGTCGCGCTCCGGCCCAGGCCGGCCGTCAGCGGACGAGCGGTTTCCCCATCCGGGGAGGTCTCGCCGTGCCCGGCGGACTGCGCCGTCCGGGCGTCGGCCCGCATCTCTCGCCACCAGCCGTAGACCGCCAGGCAGGCGAAGAGCCACCACTCGAAGGCGTAGCCGAGGTTCTGCAACGTACCCACCTGGGACTGCGCCCGGTCCCACTGCCAGCGCCCGAGCAGCACCAGGACCGCGACGCCGGCCAGCAGCAGCGCGTGCCACCCCAACCAGCGCCGGGAGAGAAAGACCCGGAGCACGCTTTCCACGCTACCCGCGGCTCGCGCCACCGAAAGCGACGCGGGCGGTGACGCCGTTCCGTTATCGCAGGATGGTGGTGGTGCGTCGTATCTCACCCATTTGGACCGGCTTCCGTTCATCCGACGTTCATCTGACCGGCTCACACTTGCCGACGTCAGCTACGGATTGGCCGAGCGAGGACTGTGCTGTGACGCTAACGTCGACCGAGGTGGACCAGATCAGCTTGATCGAGCAGTCGTTGATCCAGAAATACGACGGGCAGGTGGACACGACCGTCATCCACGACTCGGTGACGGTGGTCGCCAGTACCTTGCGGGACGCGCGGATCCGCACCTACGTACCTGTCCTCATCCGCCGGGTCGCCGAGGACCGGGTGCGCCAGCTCGTGCGGAGCTAGCGACCGCGGTCCCGGCGACGCCGCTGCCGCTTACCAGTGCGCGGGGTGGTGGCCGCGACGGTGCTGCGGCGGTCCTTCGTGGTGGGCGGGGCGCTGCCGACCACGTCCCCGGCCGTGCGGGCCGTGGTGCCGGCCGGGCCGGTCGTCCCCGTCGGGGCCGTCCCGCCACGGCGGGGTGACCGCCGCCGGGTCCAGCCCGGCGCGGGCCGCGGTGCGCAGCTTCTCCAAAGCTGCGGCGACGGCGCCCCGCTCCTCCTCGCCAAGGGCGGCGAATACCTCGTCCACCGCCGACGCCCGGTCTGATCTGGTGCGGGTGAGCTCGGCGATGCCGGCGGCGGTGATCCGCAGCAGGGTAGCGCGGCGGTCGTCTGGATCCGGCTCGCGGACGAGCAGGCCGTCGTCCTCCAGCGCGTCGACCATAGGGGTCACGGTGCGCGGTACGACACCGACCCGGTGGGCCAGTTGGCCCATCCGCTGCGGTCCGTCGGTGTCCAACGCGGCGAGCAGGGCGGCCCGAGCGAACGTCAGCCCGGATGCCCGCCGCTGCCCCCCGCGGTGTGACCTGGCCCGGGCGCGGAGCAGTTGACCGACGGCGAGGAACGCCTCGGCGAGCGCTTCGGCGGTGGTGCCGACCGGCTGGTCGGAGAGCAGGGCCTGCAGGTCAGGCCCGCGACCGGGGCGGCGGAACGGTCCGCGCCCACGGTGGCGCTGCGGCTCGTCCTGCCCAGACCGCTGGTCGTAACGGTCGTCTTGGTCATCCGGCCGGCGCGTTGGGCGCTCGTCGCCCTCGGCCGGCGTGAAGAATCCTGTCATGTGGCAACCTCCAAGTTGCTGAGTTGTACTCACTGTACATACTCCTCAATGACTTGGGAAGTCGGTTTGTTCCCCGAAGGCGTCTCCCGAAACTTCTCAGCCGCCGGGGCGGAGCGTCCGGGCGACGGCCACCGGAAGGTTGAGCGCGACGTCACCGGGCGCGCCCCAGTCGGTGGCCGCGGCGCCGCGTACCCACCAGGTACCGGTACCCGGACGCCACACCGCGATGTCGGTTCGGCCGTCGCCGTTGTAGTCACCCGGCACCGGCACGTCCCCGCGCACGCCCCATGCCGTGGGGTTCCCCCCCTTCACCCACCAGATCCCGGTCGAAGGCCGGAACACCGCCACGGTCACGCGAGGGGAACTGTCGTAGTAACCGGGCACCGGCACGTCGCCGCGCGTCCCCCAGCGGGTGGCCGGCAGCCCCCGGACGTACCAGACTCCGGTGGCGGGCCGGAACATCGCCAGGTCGGTACGGCCGTCGCCGGAGTAGTCGGCCGGTACCGGCACGTCACCGGTGGCGCCGTAGGACGTGGAGCCGACTCCGCGGATCCACCAGACGCCGGTGGAGGGCCGGAACACCGCGAGGTCGGTGCGGCCGTCACCGTCGTAGTCCCCCGGCACGGGCACATCGCCGGCGGTGCCCCAGCGGGTCGCCGCCAGGCCTCGGACGTACCAGATGCCAGTCGACGGCCGGAACATCGCCAGATCGCTGCGCCCGTCACCGGTGTAGTCCCCTGGCACCGGTTGATCACCGCGGGTGCCCCACGGGGTGGACGCCAGGCCGCGGACGTACCAGGTGTTGTTCGACGGGCGGAACACGGCGCGGTCGGTACGGCCGTCTCCGGTGTAGTCCCCGACGCGGCGCGCCGCCGCTCGCTGAGCGGAAGCCACAAACGCCTGCCAGGTCGCCCGCCCAACCCAGCCGGTGACCGGGAGTTGGTTGGCCCGCTGGTACGCGCTCACCGCCGCCCCGGTGCCTGCGCCGTACGAGCCGTCGACGGCGATCCCGACCTGCCGCTGGACCACCGACACCGCCGACCCGCTGTCTCCGGGAGCCACCGCCAGGTTGAGGTTCTGCCGCAGGAAGTCCAGGTCGCTGCGTGGCGCCGGCGGCATCGGAACCGTCGGGCATGGGGTGGCGTTGAAACCGCTGTACACCGCAGCGTTGCGCTGGCTTGAGGGCCGGCACGGCCCGTAGTCGATCGGAGCGACCTGCCTGGTCCAGTACGAGGTGTGCTGCCATGCCCCGGCCCAGCCGAAGCTGAAGTGCACGTGGTCGCGGTGGCAGCCGGTGGTGCCGGAGCAGGAATACGGTTGCCAGCCGTCCGGCGCGCGGTAGGCGCCCCAGATCCGGCTGTTCCAGATTACGTACATGATCCCGAGCCGCCGGGCCATCGCGAAGGTGTTGCCGGCGGCGTCGGTGGCAAACAGCCAGCCCAGGAGGGCGTTGACCTGGGCGACGTCGGTGGGGTCTTCGACCGAGGTCCACCAGTCCCAGGCCCGGCCCTCCTTGTGCTCGCTG
Source organism: uncultured Actinomycetota bacterium (assembly GCA_963814355.1). GTDB lineage: Bacteria > Actinomycetota > Actinomycetes > JADGOV01 > JADGOV01 > JADGOV01. The sequence goes on from CAWFCZ010000018.1 coordinate 1,221,821, forward strand.
GTGCCGCCGCTCAGGCAGCGCCCCACGATGCCGGCGCTGCTGGTGTTGGGATAGGTCCGGAGGATGAGATCGGCGAAGGCGCGTACGCCCGGCTTCTCCCGGAAGTCGCAGCTGACCTGCGGCAGGTAGGGACTGAGCGGCTCGGCCGCGGTCGGCAGGGCGCTCGGCGTCGGAGGGGTGGCCACCGGCCCCGCCGCTGCATCCGGAGTGTCCGGCTGCCCGCCACGCAGGGAAGCGCCGGGATGTGGCACATCGTGAGCGGCGTCCGGCGGCAACGGCTGACCCGAGACGCCGGGAATGGGGCCGGGAGAGCCGGCCCCCGGCAGCGTCGGACCAGGCCCCCGGGACGGCGCCGGGGTGGGGCCCGCGGCCGCTGCCGGCGACCCGGCCCACAGCGCGGCGGCCCCGAGCGCGGACACGCTGAGGGCGGCGACGACACGCCGTAGCGAACCAGGTCGACGACGGCTGACGGTGACCTGCGGGGGGAAGACCGGCACACTCGTCCTGTCGTTGGGTATGGCGAGGGACCGCTGGGAGGCGGCGATGGCTACCTATCGACAGCCGGGCGGCGAACGTGAACGATGTGGCAGGGTCTTTTTCGACCGTCGGTTCAACGCATGCCAGAAGGGACCGCCATGGCCAACTCCGACCGGGCCGGGACGTTGGCCCGCCCCGAAGATCTCGTCGATGTCCCGCACCTGATCACCGCGTACTACACCGAGCACCCCGACCCGGCGGTGGCCGACCAGCGGGTGGCCTTCGGCACCTCTGGACACCGCGGTTCGAGCCTCAAGACGGCGTTCAACGAAGACCACATCGCGGCGACCAGCCAGGCGATCTGTGAGTACCGATCCGCGCAGGGCATCGACGGGCCGCTGTTTCTGGCCCGGGACACCCACGCGCTGTCCGAGCCGGCCTGGGTCACCGCGTTGGAGGTGTTCGCGGCCAACGAGGTCGCGGTACTGATCGACGCTGGCGGGCGCTACACCCCCACGCCGGCGCTGTCCCATGCGGTGCTGCGGCACAACGCCGGCCGCAGGACCGGCCTGGCCGACGGCGTGGTGGTGACGCCGTCGCACAACCCGCCGGAGGACGGCGGCTTCAAGTACAACCCGCCCAACGGCGGCCCGGCGGACACCGACGCCACCTCCTGGATCGCCGGGCGGGCCAACGACCTGCTGGCCGAGGGCCTGAAGTCGGTACGCCGGGTGTCGATCCGGCAGGCCCGAGCGGCCGCCGAGAGCTACGACTTCCTGGGCACCTACGTCGACGACCTGCCGAGTGTGGTGGATCTGCCGGCGATCGCGGCCGCCGGCGTCCGGATCGGCGCGGATCCGCTCGGCGGGGCCGCCGTGGACTACTGGGGAGCGATCGGTGAACGACACGGCCTGGACCTGACCGTGGTGAACCCGCTGGTCGACCCCACCTGGCGGTTCATGACGCTGGACTGGGACGGCCGGATCCGGATGGACTGCTCATCCCCGTCGGCGATGGCCTCGCTGATCTCCCGCCGGGAGGAGTTCGACCTGGCGACCGGCAACGACGCCGACGCCGACCGGCACGGCATCGTCACCCCGGATGCCGGGCTGCTGAATCCGAACCACTTCCTGGCGGTGGCCATCGGGTACCTCTACGCGCACCGGCCGGACTGGCCGGCCGAGGCCGCCGTGGGCAAGACGCTGGTCTCCTCGTCGATGATCGACCGGGTGGCCGCCGATCTCGACCGGCGGCTGCTGGAGGTGCCGGTCGGTTTCAAGTGGTTCGTACCTGGCCTGCTGGAGGGCTCCCTCGGTTTCGGCGGGGAGGAGAGCGCGGGTGCCTCGTTCCTGCGCCGGGACGGCAGCGTCTGGACCACCGACAAGGACGGGCTGCTGCTGGCGCTGCTCGGCTCGGAGATCCTGGCCGTGACCGGCCGGACGCCGAGTGAGCACTACGCCGAGCTGACCGGGCGGTTCGGAGCGCCGGCGTACGCCCGGGTCGACGCTGCGGCCACCCCGGAGGAGAAGGCGATCCTCGGCAAGCTCTCCCCCGACGCGGTCCGGGCCACCGAGTTGGCCGGCGAGCCGATCACCGCGACACTGACCACCGCGCCGGGGAACGGCGCGGCGATCGGCGGCTTGAAGGTGACCACCGAATCCGGCTGGTTCGCCGCCCGCCCGTCCGGTACCGAGAACGTGTACAAGATCTACGCGGAGTCCTTCCGTGGCCCGGAGCATCTGGCCCAACTCCAGGCCGAGGCCCGGGACGTGGTGGCCGCCGCGCTGGCGGGCTGAGCGCAGACGCTCACGTTCGCAGACCGGTCCGTCTATCGAATCAGCTGAACGTGGATCGGAAGGTCCAGATCGCCCCAGGCCCGATCCGCGGTGAGCACCTCCGGTGGCTCACTGCGGACGGCGAGCGCGAGGCAACACCGGTCGCCGAGCGAGAGCGCCCGGCCGCCGTCGAGCGACCGCAGTGCTCCGGCGAGTTCGGCGTCGGCCGCGCTCAGCGGCTCGATGGTGACTCCAGCCGCGCCGAGCAGCTCGCGCAAGCGAGCGGCGTCGAGGTCGGCATCGACGAGTTTGCCCACGACGTCGGCCAGATTCGCGGCGCCGAGAACGGCGCCGGCGATGCGCGCGGCAACGAGGTCACTTCCCGGTTCGTCGTGGATGAGCGCAAGCACGGCCGAGGCGTCGAGGACGGTCATTCCGAGGCGGCGGCCAGACGGCGCTCGGCGAGCAGCTCCTCGACGAACGAGCGCGATGCCGGAACGTCCTTCGCCAGCGCGCGAAGCTCCTCGACAGCGTCCCGCTGCCGTTCCAACACCAGTCGGGCTCCCGCGACGTGCAGATGAAGGTGGTCGCCCGGCGCCAGCCCGAGCGCGGCGCGAACCCCTGCCGGGATGACCAGCCGACCTTGTTGGCCCAGAACTACTACCGTGGCATCCATCGCGCAACTGTGCCACATGTTGGCAAAGGGTGGCACCAACTCGACACATCTACCCTTCGACCGCGTGAAGACCTGAGGGCCGAGGACGCCTACCCAAGCGGATCCAGCTACGGCTCAAGACGGAGCTGGTACCACCGCGTGTCGACCCACCGATCAAACTTCCGCCCTACCTCCCGCAAGACGCCGACCATCTCGAAACCGAGCGACTCATGCAGTGCCGCCGAGGCAGGATTCGGTTCCGCCATCACGGCCACCGCGCAATGCATCCGGTCCGCGCGCAGTAGGGAGATGAGATGGGAGTAGACCAGCCGGCCCAGGCCACGACCCACCGCCTCAGGCGTCAGGTACACCGACGTCTCCCGAGTTCGTGCATACGCCGGCCGCGGGCGGAACCGCGTGGAGCAGGCGTAACCAACCAGTGATAGGCCGTCCGCTACGACGATGATGTGGTCGCCGGACTCCTCGCTCGACAGCCTCTTCCGTCAGCCGCCAGCGGAGGCGACCGCTCGGCAGGTGACAGGCCTTGGCCGCCGTCCGTCGTGAACACCGGCGGCCTGACCGATCGCACCACCCGCCCGCCGTGGTAGGCATTCCGCCGGTTCCTCCAAGGCCGGGTTGAGTTGCGCAGCGCGGCCCCACCCGTCGACAAGGAGTGCCCGTAACCGACTAGCGACCCGGTCGCCCCGTCTTGGCCAAACGCTGGCAAGCCTCGACGGAACTTGGCCTGGCCAGACTCACGCCGCAAACGGTTCCGCAGCCAGTTGGCGACCGATGACTCGTGGTCGGGGCTCAAGGAATTGCATCGGATGAGCAGGCGGGTATGCATCGATCGATTGAAACAAAGCTCAGCGTCAGGATCACCGGACCTGATCGACGACCTCGACGCCTACCTCGACGCGGCGCCTCGTCCCAATTGCGAGGCCGTGGCGGTCGACCGCCGGCGGATCGCCGGAACGGCTGCACGACGAGAACCGCCCGAACGTGGTGCGGGTCGCAACCGGAGCTGGTGCTACTGACGACCCTCGCCCGCACAGCTCGTACGAATCTCTGTACATCAGAAGCATAGACGCTACGATTGCGTACATGCCAACCCTTCCTCTGGCAGACGCTCGAGCCCAACTGTCTCGCTTGATTGATGAAGTGACGACGACTCATGAGCGCTTCGAGATCACTCGCAACGGGCGTCGCGCCGCCGTACTGCTCTCGGCGGAGGACCACGACACGCTGCAAGACACCATCGCGGTGCTCTCCGACGCGGACCTGCTCGCTGCTCACCACGAGGGGCGGGCGGCCATCGACGCCGGCGACTACCTCGACGCCGACCAACTTGCCCACGCCATGCGCCAGGCCGGACGCCTGCCGCGGTGACCGAACGCTACCGGCTGCGTATCGCCCGGCCGGCGGCCAGAGCCCTCGCCGAACTGCTCCCAGAGAAGGTGGCAGCCGCCGCCCAAGAATTCATCACCGGCCCGCTGCTCGATGACCCCCACCGGGTGGGCAAACCCCTTGGTCCGCCGATGGCCCCCGCGTGGACCGCGCGCCGCGGCACGTACCGCATCCTCTTCCTTCTCGACGACACGCACCGGATCGTCGAGGTCACGGCCGTCCGGCACCGCACTGATGACTACCGGACCTGACTCAGGTGGATCACGCCGTAGACGATCTGCCCGTCGTAGTGGTGCACGCAGCCGCAGGCGTTTGAGTAGTGGATCGTCCGCATGACGGCCGTCTCACTGGGGACTCACACCTCGCCGACAACGCTTGGTCGAGCAGACATGTGGCACCTGGGGCGAAGTCCCGTCCATGATCCAGGGCCAGCCGACCCCATCAGGTGGGGGCTGGCGAGCCCTGGATCACCGGACGAGACCTGGATCACCGGGCCTCCACGAGCGGACCCAGAGGGCGTGATCAGCCGTGCTTCCACCAGGCCGAGCGACTGTGCGCGTACGGCACCATTTGGTAGACGCCATCCCAGACTTCGTCGTGCCCGTCGTGCCCCTCGTGCCCGTCGAGGCCGAGTCGCCGACGGCGGTCGATCAGCTCCGTGACCTCGGGCGGCGCAGGGCCGACAATGACTGTGCTCGTAGCGTCAAGGTAGGACAGAACGCTGATCTAGGCTCCGCATCGTGCCCGCCGAGAATCCGGTCGTTCCCGCGCCGACGATCTCCGATGACGTCGTGACGCTGCCCGGCGGCGGCCCCACCCTCGCGCTCCGTCGCGCCGGCGGTTCGCGCCGGCCGTTCCTGCTGCTCCACGGCCTGGCCTCCAACGCCCGGATGTGGGACGGCGTCACCCGCCGCCTGGCCGGCGCCGGACACGAGGTGGCCGCGGTCGACTTGCGTGGACACGGCGTGTCCGAGGTGACCGAGGACGGGTACGACACCGCAACCGCGGCCGGTGACGTGACGGCCCTGATCTCCGTACTGGGCTGGACGGCGGAGCGCTCGCCTATCCTCGCCGGCCAGTCCTGGGGTGGGCACGTCGTTCTGGAGGTGGCCGCCGCGGAAGCTGGCGTGGCGGGGGTCGCCCTGATCGACGGCGGTTGGGTACGCCTTCCAGGCCGCTTTCCAAACTTCGCCGCGGCCTGGGAGGCGCTTGCGCCGCCGGTCTTCTCCGGGGTGAGCCCGGGCGTGCTGGCGGCCCAGGTAGCGACCTGGACGTCCGGCTGGCCGCCGGAGGGGGTCGCCGGGGCGCTGGCCAACTTCGCCGAGCTGCCGGACGGCACCGTCCGGGCCCGGCTCTCGCTCGACCACCACAGGGCCATCGTGGCCTCGCTGTGGGACACCGACCCGCGGCTGCACTACCCGAGGGTCGCCGTACCGGCCCTGCTGCTGGTGGCCGACGGCGACGGTCCCGACCCGGCGAGGAAGCGTGCCGAGGTCGCCGAAGCTCTCGCGGGACTACCGGACGCCGAGGCCCGGTGGTACGCCGGTGCCCACCACGACCTGCACGCCGCACAACCGCAGCGGTGCGCCGCCGACCTGCTGGCCCTGGCCGGCCGCGTCGACGGAGCGTGACCGGGCCGCCGGGGCGTACGGTCGCCGTCGCCCCGGACCGCTTGGCCGGCTGGCTGGCCGGCTTCGAGGTGCGCCACGGCGGCCCGCTGACCTGGCGCGCCGGACCGGACCGGGTGCTCGCCATTGCGAGCGACGGCGCCCAGGCCGACTGCGAGGTGCCGTTCCCGCCGCTGCGACCGGACCCGGCCGGTCCGGCGGCCAGCCTGATCAGGCACGCCGGCGCCGACCGAAGGGTCGGGGTCCTGCTGGTCCGCCTCGGCGGGTACGCGGCCGGGGTCTTCCACGGGTCCGAACTTCGTACGTCCAAGGTCGGCTCCCGGCCGGTGCACGGCCGCAACGCGGCCGGCGGCCAATCGCAGCAGCGGTTCGCCCGCCGCCGCGAAGGTCAGGTCCGGGTGGCGCTCACCGACGCCGCTGACGTCGCCGCCCGGGTTCTCCTCCCGGCCGTCGGCCGCCTCGACGCGGTGGTCACCGGCGGGGACCGGCGGGCGGTCACCGCGGTCCTCGCCGACCGCCGGCTCGCCGAGTTGCGACCGCTGGTGCAGCCCCGGCTGCTCGACGTTGGGAACCCGCGGCTGCGGGTACTGCTCGCCGCGCCGGCCCACTTCCGAGCAGTTCGGATCGCGGTATCCGAACCGCCGGACCGGTGACCGCACCAGGCGGGCCGGCCTGAGCACCCGGCCGACGGTACCTACTCTTACGCCCATGCGGCATTCCGGGCGCGAGCGGCGAACGGCCGCCCGGGCGGCTGTGGGGGGCTCACTGGGCCGCGTCAGGCAGGCCGTCCCGCTCCGGGTGGGCGGTTTACGGCTGCTCGCCGTCCGGTCCAGCCGGGCCGAGCTGCTGGGGCTGGCCCTCGTGGTCGGGGTCGGTGCGGGGCTGGGCGCCGTGCTGTTCCGGTTCATGATCGAAGGGTTGACCCGAGCCTTCACCGGCTACCCGGACTACGCCGGTCTGGGACATGTCGCCAACCCGAACGCGCCGGCCCTGGGCCGCTACTTCGTGGTGGCGACCCCGGTCGTCGCGGGACTGCTGTACGGACCGCTGGTGTACTTCTTCGCTCGGGAAGCCCGCGGCCACGGTGTGCCCGAGGTGATGCTGGCGGTTGCCAGGCAGGGCGGACGGATCCGCCCGCAGGTGGCGGTGGTCAAGGCGCTGGCGTCGGCGCTGTGCATCGGCGGCGGCGGTTCGGTCGGCCGGGAGGGTCCGATCGTGCAGATCGGGTCGGCGCTGGGGTCCAGCCTCGCCCAGCTGGTTCGCCTGGACGAACGCCGGATCCGGTTGCTGGTCGCCTGCGGAGCGGGGGGTGGAATCGCGGCGACCTTCAACGCCCCACTCGCCGGGGTGTTCTTCGCCATGGAGCTGATCTTGCGGCGCTGGGAGACGGAATCGTTCGGCATGGTCGTGCTCTCTTCGGTGACCGCCAGCGTCATCGGCCGATCCGTGCTGGGCAACACGCCGTTCCTGGTGCTGCCGGCGTTTCGGATCGACCACGTGGTGCAGTACCCGCTGTTCGGGCTGCTCGGCATATGCGCCGGGCTCGTCGGGGTGGGGTTCTCCCGCGTGCTGTACGCGGTGGAGGACGTCTGCGACTGGGCCTGGCGCGGGCCGGAGTGGCTCCGCCCGGCGGCCGGTGGCCTGCTGCTCGGCACCCTGCTGCTGGTCCTCCCGCAGATGTACGGGGTGGGCTACCCGGTGCTGGGCCGGGCGGTCGCCGACAAGTACACCGTCGCCTTCCTGCTCGCGTTGCTGGCCGGCAAGCTGCTGGCCTGCAGCCTGACGATCGGGATCGGCGGCTCGGGTGGAGTGTTCGCGCCGAGCCTGTTCTGCGGAGCCATGGCCGGTGCGGTCTTCGGCGACGTGGTGCACGCGATCGCACCGCAGGCCGGCGGGTCGGTGGGGGCATACGCCCTGGTCGGGATGGGGGCGGTGTTCGCCGGCGCGGCCCGAGCGCCGATCACCGCGGTGGTGATCCTGTTCGAGCTGACCGGCGAGTACACGATCATCCTGCCGATGATGCTGGCCATCGTGCTGGCCACCGGGGTGAGCGACCTGATCTCGGCCGACACCGTCTACACCCGCAAGCTGCTGCGCCGCGGCATCGACGTCGAGGAACCCGCGGACGCCAAGCTGCGCCGCCAGCCGGTCAGCGACTTCATGGTCGACCCGCCGGTCCCGGTGGCCGCCGGTGCAGACCTGCGGGCGGTCGCGCACCGCTTCGCCGCCGAAGGAACCGGATCGCTACCGGTGGCCGATGACTCCGGGCGCTACCTCGGCCTGATCACCGCCCATGAGCTGATGGACGCGCTCGCCGCCGACGAGGTCACCGACATTGTCGCCCTGACCAGCGGTGGTGAGCCGGTACACCTGGACGCGCCGCTGGGGGAGGCGCTGCGCCAGCTGGACCGCGGCGTCGACGCCGTTCCGGTGGCCGATGCCGATGGGATCCTCGTAGGCTGGATCCGCCACCGCGACCTGCTGGCCGCGCTCAGCGCCAGGGGCTGATTCAGGTCCACGGCTCATTCAGATACCCGGCTCGTTCAGATAGTCTGAGCGAGTGAAGGTGATGACGGCGTCGGAGGTGTCGCGGGCGTTCTCAGCCGTGCTGGACGAGGCGGAGCGCGGCGAGACGATCGTGGTCACCCGAGCCGGCCGACGGGTTGCCACCATCGCCCCGACCGGCGCGGCCACATGGGGCGCGTTCCGCGAAGCGCTGCGCGACTGGACCGCGCCTGAAGACCTCGCTTTCGAGGCCGACATGCGAGCTGCTCGGGAGGCTGTGACCCTCGCCGAGGACCCGTGGCAGAACGCCTGATCTTGGATACGAGCATTCTGATCGCCGCCGAACGCGGCACGCTCGATATGGCCGCCGCGGCGGGCGACGATGCGGACGCGGCCCTGCCAGCCATCGCGGTGGCTGAGTACCTTGCCGGGGTACACCTCGCCACGACCGGGCGTCAACGCGACTCCCGCCGGGCCTTCCTCGATCGCGTGCTTCGCGCTCTGCCGATCGAGGACTACACCCAACGGGTGGCGCAGCGCCACGGCGAACTGCTGGCTCATGTTCGCCGCACCGGCACCCCGCTGGGTGCCCACGACCTCATCATCGCCGCCACCGCCATCGCCACCGGTCGCACAATCCTCACCACCGACGACCGTGCTCGATTTCACGAGTTGTCCCACGTCGCCGCCAGAGTCATCGCTCCCACCCGGCGGCGCCCTGACAATCTCATGTGACCCGCGGTGCCTGGTAGCCGACGGCGTTGTCCAGCCCAACCTGGACGAGGGGCGGTACGGGGCCGGGGTCTTTCGGCACGATGCTCAGGTCACCCTTCGCCTCGTACAACACGTAGCGGATACCGGACAGGTCGAAAATCCCGTGCTGGCGCAGCTGGGCGAACAGGTCGTGATCGGTGAGCCCGCACAGCCGAAGCTGGCGGCGACGGACCTGGCCGTGCATGACCAGGACGCGGACCCGGTGGTCGGCAAGCTTGCCGAACAGCGGGTGGAACCGCAGCACGCTCGCCAGCCGGTGCACCACGATGAGCGTCAGCAGCGCCACGGCGCCGGTGAGGTAGGACTGGGTGTCCGCGGTCGCCGTCCGGCCCACGATGGCGCCGACCGCGACCGCGGTGGCGAAATCGATGATCGTCCACTGCGCCAGCGTGCGGCGCTCGCCGAGGCGCAGGCCGATCAGCGCCGTGGCATAGATGAGTGCGGCCTTGCCGGCCACCGTACCCAGCTGCCCCGCTTGCCCGTCCAGCCAGTGCATACCGGCTCCCTTCGATCTCGGTGATCCAGGCATCGATTACCAGCCCGAAGTAGGTGGCGATCTGACGCCCGAGACGGTCCAGCTCGGTTCGGGTCAGCAGTCCGCGGCGCGCTAGCAACTGGCTTCGCCCGACTGGTTGCAGCGCCGTGATGTCCGCGCGGGACTCGTCGTACCGACTCGATCTCGATGATCCGGGCCTCACCAGCCCGCGCCGGGGGTGGTCGCCAGGGCCTGGATCACGGTGCGGCCGCTGTACAGCCGGCGCCGGAGAGGCCGGCCCACCAGAACCAGTGCTCACTTCGGTCCGGAGTGCCGCCATCGTCGGCCGTCGCGGGCGATGAGCTGGTCGGCCTCCCGTGGCCCCCAGGTCGCCGCCTGGTAGAGCGGTATCGGGTCGTCGTCGCGAGCCCAACCCGCCAGGATCGGGTCTACGATGCGCCAGGACCGCCCGACCTCGTCGGCCCGGATGAACAGGGTCGGGTCGCCGATCAGCGCGTCGAGAATGACCCGCTCGTAGGCGTCCGGCGAGTGCTCGGAGAAGCTCGTCCCGTAGGAGAACTCCATCGACGCCTTGCGCACCCGGAAGGACAGCCCGGGAACCTTCGCGCCGAACCGCAGGCTCAACTTCTCCTCCGGCTGCACATTCACGATCAGGGCGTCCGGCTCCAGTTGCAGCGCGTTCTGCGACAGCAGCGGCAAGTGCGGTGGCCGCTGGAACTCGATCGCCACCTCGGTCATCCGCTGCGGGAGTCGTTTGCCGGTCCGCACGTAGACAGGTACGCCGGCCCAGCGCCAGTTGTCGATATCTAGGCGAAGCGCGACGTAGGTCTCGGTGGAACTCAACGGGTCGACGCCGGGCTCATCCCGGTATCCCGGCATGAGATCTTCGCGGCTGCCGCCTCTGGTGTACTGGCCGCGTACGGCGCTGGCGGCAATGTCCGCCGGGGTTTCCAGCGGACGAATCGCCCGCAACAGCTTCATCTTCTCATCGCGTACCGCCTCCGGATAGAACGACGTGGGCGGTTCCATCAAGAACAGCGAGAGTACCTGCAGCACGTGGTTCTGCACGATGTCCCGCATCGCGCCGGCGTCTTCGTAGAAGCCGCCGCGGCTGCCGACGCCCAGCGTCTCGGCCACGGTGAGTTGAACGTTGTCGACCCAGGTGCGGTTCCAGATCGGCTCGAAGATCGAGTTGGCGAAACGTAGGGCCAGCAGGTTCTGCACGGTGTCTTTCGCGAGGTAATGGTCGATCCGGAAGATCTGCTCTTCTTCGAAGGCGCTGGAGATCTGGACGTAGAGATATTTCGCGCTCTCCTCGTCCCAACCGAACGGCTTTTCGATGACGATCCGGGCGAAGCCGTCCGCGCTGCCGGCACTGAGGCCGGCCTTGCCGAGGTTCTCCGCGATCACCCCGAACAGGCTCGACGGCGTGGCCAGATAGAATACCCGGCTGCCCGCCGTACTACGGGTGCGGTCGAACTCCTCGAGCGTCTCGCCGAGTCGGTCGTAGACACCCGGGTCGTCGTAGCTACCGCTGAGGTAGCGGGCCGAACCGATCAGGTCCTCCCAGCGGCTGGTCGCCGTCGCCTCGAAACCGCTCGCAGCGGACCAACAGCGCGCCCGGAACTCCGCGTCCGTAAGCCCAGACCGGGCCACCCCCACCAGGGCCATCTCGGTCGGCAACCGTCCGTACCGGCTGAGCTGGGCCAGTGCGGGCAGCAACTTCCGCTCGGTGAGATCCCCCGAGGCACCGAAGATCACCAGTACGCAGGGTGGGGATCGCCGGGCGGCGTCCTCATCGGCGTTTTCAGACACGTCAACCACCTCGGGAGGAGTATTCCCCCACGGCGTGGCCGCCGCCGGGCCGGGCGGCGTGCGCCGGGGCGACGCTGCGCCGAGGCCGAGGCGGGGTCGGCGACGTCGGCAGTGAACCCGGCAGCTGTGATCCCGTCGACCCGCCAGCGCGCGCCGACGAGGTCGTCGAGCCGGTCCGTGGAGACGCCGACGTCCCGGCGAGGTGTCGGATACGGAGCAGCCGGCGCGTGGCCGGGTCAGCGCCTTGAAGACGCCTCAGCCAGGCCAGCCTTCGCGGCGACCCGTTGGCGTTCGATGCCTCGGTACCCGGTGGAGCGACCGGCACCGAAGAGCTCGGCTACCTCGAGGGTGCTGTACTCGCCGGTGCGCACGAGGGAGACCGGGTGGGTTCCTGCTTCCGGTTGAGCTTGGGCTGCTTGCCTCGCAGTCGTCCCTTGGCCCTGGCCACCTTCATGCCCTCCCAAGTCCGGAGCCGGATCAGATTCTGATCGAACTCGGCGACCGTGGCGAGGACGTTGAACGGCAGCCGGCCGGCCGCGTCGGTGACGTCGTAAACCGATCCGCCAAGACTCAGGCTGATCTGGCGGGCGGTGAGCTCATCCGCGATCACTCGCGCGTCCGGCAGGGACCTGGCCAGCCAGTCGAGCTTGGTCACCACCAGGGTGTCACCGGCCCTGCAGGCCGCGAGTGCCTCCCGTAGTCCGGGTCGCTCGCGGTTGGTGCCGGTCAGGCCATGGTCGACGTACACCCGCTCGGCCTCGACGCCAAGGGCGAGTAGGCCTTCACGTTGAGCGGTCAGGTCTTGTTGATCGGTGGAGTATCGGGCGTGCCCGACAAGTAGCGCGCTCATGGCGGACCTCCCGTTGAAGGTCGGCTCGAGTTCGAGCTCGCGGTGGATACGCTGTCCGGCGGATCACGGTCTCAGCTCGCCAGGTCGTCGTCGCGGCAGCCGTCACATGCGGCCGCAAAGAGCCGGGCCGGCGCGGGTGCCGGGCGGTGAGGAGCGGCTGCGGGCCGGTGCGGCGCGCCGAGTGAGGCGGGCAAGGGCACGAGTGTTGAGACCAATATCAAACGCCAAGGGTAACGATTCTACTACGCTGTGTTCTGACAGGCTCCGGCGCGTTCCCGTCCAGACCAAGTGCGGGCCTCTGTTTGCGTTGGAGCGGCGCGGTGGTTGACGAACAACGGATGGTCGGGATCCTCAGCGATCTCGCCCGTACGCTGGTCACCGATTTTCCGATCCAAGGCATTTTGGACCACCTAGTCGACCGGATCGTACAGGTTCTGCCGGTCAGCGCGGCCGGGGTCACCCTCATCTCGGAGGGGAAAGGCCCCAGGTACATCGCCGCCTCCGATGATTCCGCGTTGCGGTTCGAGCGCTTGCAGACCTCGCTCGGGGAAGGTCCGTGCCTGACGGCGTACGCCTCGGGCGAGGCGGTGGCGGTACCCGACCTGGCCGGGGACGGCCGCTATCCACAGTTCGGGCCGGCCGCGCTGTCCGCCGGCCTGGCCGCCACGTTCACGTTCCCGCTACGTCACGGCAGCGGGCGGCTCGGTGCTCTGGATCTTTACCGTGAGACCCCGGGCGGCCTGGACAGCAACGACCTTGCCGCCGCCCAGATCCTGGCCGACGTGGCGGCGGCCTACCTGCTCAACGCGCAGGCCCGGGACGACGCCCAGGCGGCCTCCGACCGCTATCGGCACGAAGCCCTGCACGATTCGCTCACCGAGCTGCCGAACCGGCTGCTCCTCCAGCATCGGCTGGAACACGCCGCTCAACGGGCGAGACGCTCGCACAGCCTCGCCGCTGTCCTGTTCGTCGACCTCGACCGATTCAAGTCGGTAAATGATCTTCATGGCCACCAGGTAGGCGACGGACTGCTCAGGGCAGTCGCACGGCGCCTATCCGAAGCCATTCGGCCCGGCGACACCCTCGCCCGGATCTCCGGGGACGAGTTCGTCATCCTGTGCGAGGACCTCAAGACCACCGCGGATGTCGATGCCCTAGCCAAGCGCATCCGCGCGGCCTTCGTCGCCTCCTTCCCCGTGGAGAACCCCGCCTCCTCGGAGGTCACCGCACTCCACGTCACCGCAAGCGTGGGCGTCGCCTACGCCGGGCCCGGGGAGGACATCTCGAACCAGCTCGTCGTCGAGGCCGATAGGGCGATGTACCAGGTCAAGCGGCAGGACGACGGTACGCGCCGGACAATCAACGTGCGGCAGGGCCCCTGGGGCAACGAGGAACAGCGCCCGGAGGAGCAGCTGCGCCTCGCACTGCGCCGGGACGAACTCGACCTCGCCTACCAGCCCATCGTGCGGAGTGCGGATGGTCAGGTAATCGGCGTGGAAGCCCTGCTCCGCTGGACCCCCCGGGACCGAAACCCGGTCCCGCCGCTGGCCATGATCTCAGTGGCCGAACAGTCCGGGCTCATCGCCACCATCGGCCGATGGGTACTCGAACGCGGCTGCGGCGATCGCGCCAAGTGGCTGCGCAACGCCTCGGGCACACCACTCGATCTGGCGGTCAACGTATCGGCCCGCCAGCTCGCGGAGCCCGGCTTCGCAACGTTGGTGGCGAAGGTGCTGGACAAGACCGGCATGGACCCGGCCGCCCTAATCCTGGAGATGACCGAGGGCGTCATGCTCGAAGATGGCCCCTGGGCGCTGACCGTACTCGGCGACCTCAAGAACCTGGGCATCCGGCTGGCACTCGACGACTTCGGTACCGGGTACTCCTCGCTCAGTTACCTGCGCGAGTTCCCGGTCGACATCCTCAAGATCGACCAAGGCTTCACCGCGGACATCGGTCGCAACCCGGCCGGTGCGGCGGTCATCTCCGCGGTCACCAACCTGGCCCATGCACTGGACCTCGGCGTCACCGTCGAAGGAGTAGAGACCGCCCCGCAGCATGAAGAGATCGTCGCGATCGGCTGCGAATCCGCCCAGGGCTTCCTGTACGCCCGGCCGATGTCCGCCGCGGAGTTCGGTGCCCGACTCGCGGCCAGTGCCGGGACAGCCCTGCGACTCCCGCACGACACAACCGCGGGCGGTGGGTAGCCGACCGCACCGTCAGCCAGGGCACGATAGAGGGATCGTGAGCCTCCTCGACGACGTGCCGGCCGCTCCGGATCCCGACTCGCTCTACGACGCGTTTTCCGCCTGGGCGGCCGGGCGGGGCCTGGAGCTGTACCCGGCGCAGCACGAGGCGCTGATCGAGCTGGTCACCGGTTCCAACGTCATCCTTTCCACTCCCACCGGCTCCGGGAAGAGCCTGGTCGCCGTCGGCGCCCACCTCGCCGCGCTGGCGAACGGCCGGCGATCGTTCTATACCGCACCGATCAAGGCGTTGGTGTCGGAGAAGTTCTTCGAGCTCTGCGGGATCTTCGGCCCGGCGAACGTCGGCATGTTGACCGGCGACGCCAGCATCAACCCGACCGCCCCGGTGATCTGTGCCACCGCGGAGATAGTGGCCAACCTGGCGTTGCGTCAGGGCTCGGCCGCGGATATCGGCTTGGTCGTCATGGACGAGTTCCACTTCTACGCCGATCCGGACCGCGGCTGGGCGTGGCAGGTGCCGCTGCTGGAACTGACCCGAGCACAGTTCCTCCTGATGTCGGCCACCCTCGGCGACGTCGGGCGCTTCCGGGACGACCTGACTCGGCGCACCGGGCGGCCGACCGCGGTGGTGAGTTCCGCACATCGACCGGTACCGCTGTCCTACAACTACGTGGACACGCCGATCCCGGAAACCCTCCAGACGCTGCTGGCACAGGACGGGGCACCGATCTACGTCGTGCACTTCACTCAGGCGGCGGCCATCGAGCGGGCCCAGGCGTTGATGAGCATCAACGTCTGCACCCGGGCCGAGAAGGACGCGATCGCCGACCTTATCGGGGGTTTCCGGTTCACCACCGGCTTCGGCCCGACGCTGTCCCGGCTGGTCCGGCATGGCATCGGGGTGCACCACGCCGGCATGCTGCCGCGCTACCGCCGGCTGGTCGAGCAACTCACCCAGGGCGGGCTGCTGAAGGTGATCTGCGGTACCGACACCCTCGGCGTCGGGATCAACGTGCCGATCCGCACCGTCCTGTTCACCGCGCTGAGCAAGTACGACGGCGCCTCGACCCGGCACCTGTCCGCCCGGGAGTTCCACCAGATCGCCGGCCGAGCCGGACGAGCCGGGTACGACACCGCCGGCACGGTCGTGGTCCAGGCACCGGAGCACGTGGTGGACAACGCCAAAGCGGTCGCCAAGGCCGGTATGGATCCGAAGAAGCGGCGAAAGCTGGTCCGGCGCCAGCCGCCGGAGGGTTTCGTGTCCTGGGGCGAGCCGACGTTCAACCGGCTGGCCGCCGCCGCGCCGGAGCCGCTGCGCTCCAGCTTCGCGGTCAGCCACGCCATGGTCCTGGGTGTGATCGCCCGACCGGGGGACGCCTTCGCCGCCATGCGCCGGCTGCTCACCGAGAACGACGAACCGCGCTCGGCTCAGCGCCGGCACGTCCGCCGGGCCATCGCGATCTACCGCTCCCTGCTGGCCGCCGGGGTGGTCGAACCGCTCGCCGAGCCGGACGAGGCCGGCCGCCGGTGGCGCCCGACCATCGACGTGCCGCCGAACTTCGCGCTGAATCAGCCGCTGTCGCCGTTTGCGGTCGCGGCCATCGAGTTGCTCGACCCGGCGTCGCCGGACTACCCGCTCGACGTGCTGTCGGTCCTGGAGTCCACCCTGGACAACCCGCGGCAGATCCTCGCCGCGCAGCGCAACAAGGCCCGCGGGGAGGCGGTGTCGGAGATGAAGGCCGAGGGCATCGAGTACGAGGAGCGGATGGACCTGCTGGACGACGTCACCTACCCGCAGCCGCTCGCCGAGTTGCTCGCCGCCGCTCTGGAGATGTACCGGGTGCACCATCCGTGGGTCGACGACTTCGAACTCACTCCGAAATCGGTGGCCAGGGACTTGTGGGAACGGGCCATGACGTTCGTGGACTACGTCGGCTTCTACGGCCTCGCCCGCTCCGAGGGGCTAGTGCTGCGCTACCTCACGGACGCCTACCAGGCGCTGTGCCGCACCGTGCCGACCGAGGCCCGGACCGAGGCGCTGGCCGACCTGACGGAGTGGCTGGGCGAGACGGTCCGTCAGGTGGACTCCAGCCTGCTCCAGGAGTGGGAGGGCCTCCGGGACCCGACCGAGATCCCGCCGCCGGCGCGAAGCCGCGGCGAGGACCGGCCACCCGCGGTGACGGCCAACGTCCGGGCGTTCCGAGTACTGGTGCGCAATGCCCTGTTCCGCCGGGTCGAACTGGCCGCGCTGCGGCGTTTCGTCGACCTCGGGGAACTCGACGCGGACTCCGGTTGGGACGCCGGTCGTTGGGCCGACGCGCTGGCCGGCTACTTCGCCGAGTACGACGCGATCGGCACCGGCCCGGGGGCCCGCGGTCCGGGGCTGCTGGTCATCGAACCCGAGCCGGGGCGGTGGCTGGTCCGGCAAATCTTCGACGACCCTGGCGGCGACCACGACTGGGGTATCCGGGCCGAGGTCGACCTGGCCGCCTCCGACGCCGCCGGCACCGCGGTGCTTCGGGTCACCGAGGTGGGCCCGGCACACTCCTGGCAAGCCCGCACGCGCTGACCCCTCGGTCACGGCAGGATGGCGGGATGTCTCGCGCGCCGATGGACGTCCGTGCCGCCGCCGCCGCGGCCCTCGGCGGCTGCCCGGACCACCGGAGGGAGGTGTTCGAGCTGCGGTTGGACCGCTGGTGGACCGACCTGTACGACGGGCTAGCGGCGGTGTACCCGAGCGGGACAGATGCGCTGGCGCTTCGCCTGGTGACCCTGGCCGCCGGCGCCTACCGGGAGCGGGATCCCGAGCTGTCCCGACTCGACCTGCGCCGCACGCTGGAACCGGACTGGCTCCAGTCCCCGGCCATGCTCGGTTACGCGGCGTATGCCGACCGGTTCGGCGGGGACCTGGCCGGCGTGCGGGCCCGGATTCCCTACCTGCGGGAACTCGGGGTGCACTACCTACATCTCATGCCGCTGCTGACGCCGCGGCCGGGGGACAGCGACGGCGGGTACGCGGTCGCGGACTACCGGGCGGTGCGCCCGGATCTGGGCACGATGGCCGACCTCCGCGAGCTGGCGAGGGCGTTGCGCCGCGCCGGGATCAGCCTGGTGTGTGACCTGGTACTCAACCACGTCGCCCGGGAGCATGTCTGGGCGGTCGCCGCCCGGGCGGGCAGCGCACGGCACCGGGCGTACTTCCACGTGTTCGCCGACCGCGACCTGCCCGATGCCTACGAGCGCACCCTGCCGGAGGTCTTCCCCGACTTCGCCCCCGGCAACTTCAGCTGGGACGACGAGCTGGCCGGCTGGGTCTGGACGACCTTCCACTGCTGGCAGTGGGACCTCGACTGGTCGAACCCCGAGGTGCTGTGCGAGTACGCCGACCTGCTGCTCTGGCTGGCGAACTGCGGGGTCGAGGTCTTCCGGCTGGACGCCATCGCCTTCCTGTGGAAGCGGATGGACACGAACTGTCAGAACCAGCCCGAGGTGCACGCGATCACCCAGGCGCTGCGGGCGTTGGCCCGGATCGCCTGCCCGGCGGTGGCCTTCAAGGCCGAGGCGATCGTCGGCCCGGCCGACCTGGTGCACTATCTGGGGTACGGCGTGCACCACGGCAAGGTGAGCGACCTCGCCTACCACAACAGCCTGATGGTGCAGATCTGGTCGATGCTCGCCACCCGCGACGTCCGCCTGGCGACCCACGCGCTGCGCGGCCTGCCGCCGATCCCGACCACCACCGCGTGGGTGACCTACCTCCGGTGCCACGACGACATCGGGTGGGCGATCGACGACGGAGATGCGGCCGCGGTCGGCCTGTCCGGACCGGCCCACCGGGCTTTTCTCTCCGACTTCTACGCCGGTAAATTCCCCGGCTCACCGGCCCGCGGGCTGGTGTTCCAGGACAACCCGGAGACCGGCGACCGGCGGATCAGCGGCTCGGCGGCCGCCCTCGCCGGGTTGGACGCGGCGCTGGAGGCCGGCGACGCCGCACACGTCGACCTGGCTATCGCCCGGATCCTGCTGGCCCACGCCGTGATGCTGGGCTGGGGCGGCGTCCCGGTGCTGTGGATGGGTGACGAACTCGGCATGGCCAACGACCCGGGTTGGGCGGCGGAGCCGGGGCACGCCGGGGACAACCGCTGGGTGCACCGCCCCCGGATGGACTGGACCCGGGCGGCGCATCGACACGATCCGGCCACGGTGCCCGGCCGGGTCTTCGCCGGCATCGCGCGCCTGGCCACCGTGCGGGCCGGGCTGGTGCACTTCCATGCCGCCGTGCCGGCCGAGGTGCTCGACACCTCCGACCCCGGCGTGCTGCCGGTGCTCCGCCGGCACCCGGTGGGGCCGCTGCTCGGGCTCTACAACGTCACCGAGAACCGGCGGCCGTGGCCTGGGCACCGGCTCGCCGGCCTCGGGCTGACCGACGCCTTCGACGCGTTGCGCGGCGAAAGGGTGGCTGCCGGCGCCGACGGCAACCTGTGGCTCGCTCCGTACGCCGCGCTCTGGCTGGTACAGCGGCCCTGAGCGATCAGCGGCGCCGACCCGCCGGCTCCTGCGCCGGTCCGACGTGGCGGTCGAGCCAGTCCTGCACGGGGACGGAGGCGTGCAGGAAGCCCACCACCCGGTCCTTCGCCAGCGGCGTGTCCAGCCAGTCCGCCGGCGGCCACTCCCGCCATGTGATCAGACCCTTGTACCGCAGCAGTTCGATCCGCGGGTGGTCCTTCGGGTAGCCGCGCGGCGCGGTCTTCAGCGCGTCCGATCCGTGCACGTCGATGCCGTGCCGCCCGACCTCGGCGATGATGTCGGTAAGGTGCGAGCCGGTGCGGTCTTCGGCGACGGCGCGGCGGTACCGGTCGAGCTGGTCGTTGCTGAGATGGTACATCCCGCACCCGGCAGCCAGCCCGTCGGCGGCGAAGTGCACATACCCGCCGCGGCCGAGGGTGGCGCCGATCGCGGTCTTGTAGGGCGTCTTGTCGGCGCTGAACCGCACGTCCCGGTACGGTCGGAAGATCTTGCCGGGGCCGAACTCCGGCGCCAGCTCGGCGAGCAACGCCTCCATCGGCTCCCGGACGTGCTGGGCGTACGTGTCCTTGTGCGCCAGCCAGTACGCCTTGGAGTTCTCCGCCTCCAGGCCGTCGAAGAACTCGACCGCCCGCTGCGACCAGCCACAGAACGCCACCGAAGGAGCGTAGGCACCGCACGCCGGGACCGTCCAGCGCACCGACCTCGGCGATCGGGTGCTTCCGGTGGCTACCGCCCCGAATGCGTCCAGTTTTGCCTCCAACCGGCCGAGAACCTCTGCGGCAGCTGCGCGCGCAGGCCGGCGCAGACGGAAAGCAGAGGGCAATGAGCCTCACCAGAACGGAGCGTCCCGGCCGGGTCGTCGTCGACGGCGCATGGAGGGTGGACGCTGGCACCGCCGAGGAGCTGTGGGCGCTGTACCGCACGGCGTTCGGCGAGCTGAAAGCCCACGCCGCTGCCCGCCAGTTGCTCAGCAGGGGAGAGTTTGCCCTGGAGGTGCTCGACCCGCGGGTCCGCAAGTACGTTGCCCGCACGGCGGATGGCCGGCTTGCCGGGCTGAGCACCCTGTCCGCAGACCTGGACACCGTGCCGTGGATCTCACCGGAGTTCTACCGGACCCGCTACCCGGCCGAATTCGCTCGGCGGGGGGTGTTCTACTGCGGTCTCGCCATGGTCGCCCCCGACGCCCGATCCAGCCGGGCCTTCCCGGACATGATGGCCGCGTTGGGCCGGGACATCGCGGCCGCCGACGGCATCCTGGCGGCCGACATGTGCCGCTTCAACGTCGACGGGACGCGCCTCGCCTGGGCAGTCACCACGATGATGCGCCGAGCCTGGGGCTCCGCCCGGAAGGTGGAACTCGACCGGCAGCTGTACCTGGCCTGGGAACCGGGGTTGGCCCCATGACCGGCACCGCAGCCCCAGCGCTTACTGCTCGAGCGGCCCGCCCGCCCTCCGGGTGGGCTGGCGGCCTCCTACTCCTCACCGTCCTGCTCACCGCCGCATACGCGTCGAATCCCGTCAGCAACCGTGGGGTCGCGGCCTACCTCGGCATCTGCCTCGCGGTCACCGCGGCGATCTTGTGGGGGACCTGGCGGTATCGACCCACCATCCGCGCCGGCTGGTACCTGCTCGCCGCGGCCCCGCCGCTCGGCGGCCTCGGGATGTCGCTGCGCCGACCGCTGGCCGAGGCGCATGGGGCGGTCCTCCCGCTGCTACCGGACGCGGTCACCATCGTCGCCTACCTCCTGGTGATCGCCGGCCTCTGTACCTTCCTCCGAGTGCGGCGGGGTGCCGGCACGGACAGAGCCCTCGACGGTGGATTGATGGCCGTGGCCGCCCTGCTGCTGAGCTGGACGGTGATCATCCGGCCGGTCCTCGCCGACGCCGAGATGCCCGGCGTGTGGAAGGTCATCAACGGCACGTACCCCACCATCTCGGTGACCATCCTGTTCCTCGGTGCGCTGCTGGCCATGTCCGAGGTCAAGGGTCTCGTCGCGTTCTGGGCCTTGGCGCTGGCCTGGGTCGGTCTGATCACCGGTGACCTGATCTATGCCCTGGCCTCGGTCGGCACGCTCACGCTTCCGCTATGGGTGGCGAACTGCGCGTACTGCGCTTTCTACGGCCTGCTCGGCGCGGCCGCGCTGCACCCATCGATGGTGTCTCTCGGCCGGCCGGCCCCCAAGCGGGTTCGCGGCTACCGGAGCAGCCGGTTCGTCGCCGTGTCGGTGGCCCTGCTCGTGCCGGCCGCGGTGATGGCCTTCAGCCCGCCGGCGAGCCTGAGCGGCCAGACAATCTCCGGCACCCTGGTGGCGCTGCTCGGCATCCTCGTCCTGGCCCGAACCACCGGCGCGGTGAACCGGCACGCCACCTCGGAGGAACGACTGGAAAACCAGGCCAACTCCGATCCGTTGACCGGGCTGCCCAACCGACTACGGCTGACCAGGTTCGTGGAGGAGGCCCTGAGCCGGGCGCATCGCACCGGCCGGGGGGTGGGCGTGCTGTTCATGGACCTCGACCAGTTCAAGACCGTCAACGATAATTGGGGGCACGAAACCGGGGACGAGCTGCTCATCGTGGTGGCGAAGCGACTGTCCGCCGCGGTGCGCAGCGGCGAGTTGGTGGCCCGTGTTGGTGGTGACGAGTTCATCATCGTGTGTGAGGACGTCCCCGATCCGGCCGCCGCCATGGAGGTGGGCCGGCGCCTGCTCGCCCAGTTCGAGGCGCCCGTGGCGCTCCGGTCGGCCGACATCTCGATCACCACGTCGGTCGGGGTGACCTTCGCCAGACCGCGGAAGCACCCGGCTACCGCCGAGGACCTGCTGCGCGAAGCGGACACCGCGATGTACCGGGGAAAGGCCGGCGGCGGGGACGATGCCGTGTTGTTCGACGAGTCGATGCGCACCGAGATCGCCGAGCGCATTTCCCTGGAGGGCAGCCTGCGCAGCGCACTGGAGCGCAGCGAACTTCAGATGCACTATCAGCCGATCGTCGATCTCCGGACCGGAGCTACCACCGGCTTCGAGGCCCTAATGCGGTGGCAGCACCCGGACCTCGGATCAGTCCCACCCGACCGGTTCATTCCGGTAGCCGAAGAGACCGGCCTGATCGTCAAGCTGGGGCGATGGGCGATCGCAGAATCGGTGGCCCAGCTCGCCCTGTGGCACGGGGAGTTCAACCGTGCGCTGACCATGTCGGTGAATCTCTCGGCCCGCCAGATACGCGACCCTGAGTTGGTGGCGACGGTCCGCGGGGCGCTCGCCACAAACGGAGTTCCCGGCTCAGCGCTGTGCCTGGAAGTCACCGAAACGACCCTGATGGAGAACGTCGACGCGACCACGGCGACCATAGCGGCGCTCAAGGGTCTCGGCCTGCTGCTCTCCGCCGACGACTTCGGTACCGGCTACTCCTCCCTGGCCTACCTCCGCCAGTACCCCTTCGACGAGGTCAAGGTCGACCGCTCATTCGTCGACGGCCTGGGGAGCGGCGGCGACGACGATGTGATCGTTGGTGCCGTACTGTCCATGGCGACCGCGCTGTCGCTGTCCACGGTTGCCGAAGGCGTGGAAACCAGTACCCAGCGCGAGCGATTGCTGGAACTCGGCGCGCACCGAGCCCAAGGCTGGTTGTTCTGCCCGGCGCTGCCGTCCGCCCAGGCCACGGCGCGGCTGCGCCGGGTCCCCGAGCCGCGGGACGCTCAGCAGGCGGCGACCGGCAGTAGCGAGCGAACCGCTCGCCCGATCCTCTCCTAGCTAGCCGTTCAGGGCTTCGGCACCACTACAGGGGAGGGAGCACGCCGTCGATATGACCGCATGCACCCCTCCTGGAGCGCCGTCGGCAACCCGCCCGCGCAAGCTCGGCACCGTTGGCTGACCGGCGCTACCGCGCCTCCAGCGCTGGATATTCGGCTGGTCGAGGGGGTGGGCACCGGCCCCACCACGCTGGCGGCCTACGACGCCGCGCTGCGCCAGGTCGGGGTGGCGGACTACAACCTGATCCGGCTGAGTTCGGTCATCCCAGCGGGCAGCATGCTGACCCGCTCCGAGGGTCCGCTGCGCCCGCCAGGCAGGTGGGGGGACCGAATGTACGTGGTGACCGCCGACGCCCGCACCGCCGTCGCCGGCGCTGCGGTGTGGGCTGGGATCGGGTGGGCGCGCGATCCGTCATCCGGCCACGGCCTGCTGGTGGAACACGAGGCCCACACCCAAGCCGACGTGATCGCCGACATCGAAGCCAGCCTGGCTTCCTTGCGTCGCGGGCGGGGTCGGGCCGGCGAGCGGCTCACCGACGGGCAGGTCATGACCGTTGGGATCACCTGTGCCGAACAGCCGGTCTGCGCGCTGGTGCTGGCCATGTTCAGCACAGAGCCCTGGCACCCCCTCGCGGCTTGATCCGATGGGTCAGGCCACCTGCCGGCCGGCCTCGAATCAGCCCTCCTCGCCGGTCGCACGGGGCGCAACCAGGCCGACTTTGGGTACATCGGACAGGTGAGGCAGACCGAGAACCGGCCCACCGGCGAAGACCGGCAGCCTGCCCCGGCAGCGGGGCTGGGCAGTTTCGTCGCGCTGCTTCCCAAGCCGCTGTTGGTCACCGCGGCGTACGCCGGGGCGGTGGTTCTCATCTGGGCCGCCGGCGCCGTGGCGCTGCGCATTCTCAGCCACACCATGATCGTGGTCGTCCCGCTGATCATCGCTCTGCTGCTCACCGCGCTGCTCAGCCCGTTGAATCGCTGGCTTCGCGCCAGCCGGCTCCCATCGGCCCTGGCGGCGGCCGGCACGCTGCTCACCGCTGCGCTGGTCGTCGCCGGCTTCGGTACCTTGATCTGGATCCGCGGCAGTGGGCAGTACGGCGCCCTGGTGACCCAGGTCTCCTCCAGCGTGTCGGACCTGCGTCACAGCCTGACGAACGGCTGGCTGCACCTGCCCCAGAGCACCTTGAGTGATCTTCAGCAGCGAGCCGAGACCTGGCTGGGAGCGCACCGCTCACTGGTCGCGGGCGCGGTGCTGACCGGCCTGCGGACAACGCTGGAATGGGTGATCGGGTTCGTCCTGGCGCTGTTCATCACCTTTTTTCTGCTCCGCGACGGGCAGCTCATCTGGGGCTGGCTGCTGCGGCTGTGGGGTCGGCGCCTGCGGCCCGGGGTCGACGCCGCGGGACGCGCCGCCTGGCAAACCCTCGTCGGCTATGTCCACGGCACGGCGGTGATCGCCGCTTTCCACGGCGTCGTCATCGGCCTGGTGCTGTTCCTGCTCGGGGTGCCGCTGGTCATCCCGCTCGCGCTGCTGGTGGCCGCCGGCAGTTTCATCCCGCTCGCGGGGGCGCTGGCCGCCGGCGGCGTGGCGGTCCTCATCACCTTCACCACCCAGGGGCTGACGCACGCCCTCGTCCTGCTCGGGGTGCTGCTGGTCGAGAACCAGATCGAAGCCCACCTGTTGCAACCGTTCGTCGTCGGCCGCTACGTGAAGCTGCACCCGCTGGCGGTGGCGTTGGCGCTCACCGCCGGAGGTGCGATTGCCGGCATACTCGGGGCGCTGATCGCGGTGCCGCTGGCCGCGAGTATCAACGCGGGCTTCTACGCCGCCCGCCGGGCCGCCCCGGACGGTGCCTGACGGAGTGCAGGTGTTGCAGGTGTTGCAGCTCGCGGCGACGGCTACGCTCGCGCCGTGACGGCAGAATCTCCAGCTGGCGAGGATCCCAGCTCGCCTGCGCTCGGCGATCAGGAGGTGATCCCGCGACGTGCCTAACCCACTGCGGCTTGCCGCTCGAATCCTGACCGGCTCGACGTACGCCACCCTCGGCCTCGACGCGGCCCGCGCGCCGGGTCCCCGTGTCGGACAGGCCGCCCCGACGCTGGCCAAGCTGCGCTCGATCGTTCCGCTGCCCGCCGAAGACGATCTGATCGTCCGTGCCAACGGTGCAGTGCAGTTCGTCGGCGGCCTGATGATGGCCATGGGCAAGGCGCAGCGACTCTCGGCGCTCGCCGTGGCCGGCTCCATGATCCCGACCACACTGGCCGGGCACGCGTTCTGGACGCTCGAGGATCCAGCCGCCCGCAAGACCCAGCGCATCCAGTTCCACAAGAACATGGCGATGATCAGCGGGCTGCTGTTCGCCGTTCTCGACCGGACGTGATCAAGAAGGTCCGGGCCGGTGCCCCGCCGAAGGTCCGCTTGAATCGCCGAAGGTCCGCAGGTAGCAGCGTGCGGAAGGCCGTGCGGCTTTCCCGATCGGGTTGTACGGCGACCACCGTTCCCCTAAAGTCCCTTGGGCAGATCACCGACACGGATGGGGGCCAGCGCATGACGGTACGACGACGGCGGACCGGGGCCGGCGCGATTCTCACGGCAGTGGCCGCGGCCGCACTGACGCTGCCCATGGGAGCGGCGTCGGCGTTGACGACGATCCACTGGGGAACGTCCGGGGACGACCCGGAGGCCAACGACTACATCGGGGACCCGCACGCCGAGGTCGCGGTGTGGCGACCCTCGAACGGGTACTGGTACATCCGCGGCGCCAAGGCGGTGCACTACGGCCAGCGCGGCGACATCCCGCAGCCGGTGGACTACAGCGGCGACCAGAAGTCCGAGATCGCGGTATGGCGGCCGAGCAACGGCACCTGGTACATCCGGTCCGAGCGGAGCGTTCACTACGGCGCCTCGACGGATATCCCGGTGGCCCGGAACTACTACGGCGATTCGGATGCCGAGATTGCGGTCTTCCGGCCTTCGAACGGCACCTGGTACATCCGCGGGTTCAAGCCTGTGAGGTATGGCACCGCCGGTGACATCCCGGTTCCCCGTCCCTACCTACGTGGCCGAAACGACATCGCGGTGTACCGACCCTCGAACGGCACCTGGTACATCAAGGGAGCGAAGCCGGTGCACTACGGCAGCGCAACCGACATCCCGGTGCCCGGCGACTACGACGGCGACGGCCACTTCGACATCGCGGTCTTCCGGCCCTCCAACGGCACCTGGTACATCCGGGGCCAGTATGCGGTGCACTTCGGCACCCGGGACGACATCCCGGTGCCGAGGCGCTACACCGGCGACAAGCGGACTGACATCGGCGTCTTCCGGCCCTCCAACGGCAACTGGTACCTGAAGTAACCAGTTGTCGAGGCGACCGCTTGTCGAGGTAACCGAGTAGGCCCCGCGGCCGGCGCCGCCCACGCCCGGGCGTGGGCGGTGCCGGCCAGCTTCGTCCGCGTCATCGACGAGACTCCAGCGCCTGGCTGCCCTCCAGCCGGTTGGCTTGGTCGATCCCCGCGGTCAGGTGGCCGCTGCCTCAGGCGGCCGAGCCGGTCACTGTCGGCGGCGGCCGAGCGCGAGCAGGCCGGCGAGCGCCGAGGCGACCGCGGCGACGATCGGCTTCCGGTGCATGGATGCCCATGACCAGGGATCAGAGCCGTGGGCCGCCTCGTCGAACATTCCATGGGAGCCGCGGTCGGCGTCCGTGTCCTGTGCGGTGAAGACATTCGAGCCGTACCGCGGTCCCTTCTTGTCGGTCAGCTGACCGCTCACCCCCGTCTTGCCGAGGTACCAGTCCAGGAACCACGGCGCGACCCGGTTGCCCAGGATGGTGTACGCGGTCGACACACCGACCCACATGTTGCGCCGCGGGTGATCAGCCAGGAAGCGCACGGCGCGGGCCGGCAGCTCGGGCTGAAAGATCGGCGCGACCGGCATCGGGTGCTTGTCGAACGACGTGTCGTTCCAGTCGAACTGCACGGTGTTGACCGCCGGTAGCTGCAGCATGCACACCTGCACCGCGCTCTTCTCGTGCTTGAGCTCGGCGATGACGCTTTCGGTGAACCCCTTGACAGCGTGCTTGGCTCCGCAGTAGGCGGACTGGAGCGGAATGCCGCGGAACCCCAGCGCCGAGCCGACCTGCACGATGACCCCGCGGTTACGCGGCCTCATGGAGGACAGCGCCACCCTGGTGCCGTTCACCTGACCGAAGTACGTCACCTCGGTGATCCGCCGGTACAGCTCCTCGGAGGTGTCCCAGAAGTACCGCAGCGCACCGACGAACGCCACATTGACCCACAGATCTATCGGGCCGAGTTCGCGTTCCACCCGATCCGCGGCGGCCTGCACCTGCGCCGCGTCGGCCACGTCGGCCTGCACTGCCAGGCCGCGTCCGCCGGCGGCCTCGACATCGCGCCGGGCCCCGTCCAAGCCGGCTTGGCCGCGAGCCAGCACGGCCACGTCCCAGCCGTGCTGCGCCAGTTCTACGACAATGGCCCGGCCGACACCGGCCGAGCCGCCGGCCACCACGGCGACCCTGTTTTCGCTCATGCCCTGGTGTGTGCTCCACCTCGGACCGGTCTACTCCTCCTTCGACCTGCCGACCCGTGCGTGGACGGCACCGACCACGTCGGCCAGAATGGAGCCAATGATTCTGGCCATCACGCCGATCACCGATGTCAGCCGCTGGGTCCGAAGCAGCGGCCTGGAGATCGTGCTGTACATCCTGGGCGCGGTGCTGCTCACCCGTTTCGCCACCTGGGCGGAGCGGCGGGTCACCGAGGCGATCGATGCCCGGGACGACAGCACCGACGCGTTGGTCCGCTCGGAGGGCGCCAAACACCGGCACGCGGTCATCCAGGTACTCACCTGGAGCGCCCTGGTCCTCCTCTACTGCGTGACCGCCGTGCTGATTGTGCAGCGCCTCGGAGTGCCGCTGAGCGGGTTCGTCGCCCCGGCGACCGTGGCTGGCGTCGCGCTCGGGTTCGGGGCGCAACGCATCGTCGCCGACATCCTGGCCGGCTTCTTCATCATCGCTGAACGCCAGTACGGATTCGGCGACGTGGTCAGCATCGCCTCGGTGGGCATCGCCAACGTGGCCACCGGCACCGTGGAAGAGGTCACGCTGCGGGTGACGACACTGCGCTCGGTCAACGGCGAGGTGTACATCATCCCGAACGGGTTCATCGCCCACGTCACCAACCTCTCCCGGGACTGGGCTCGTGCGGTCATCGACGTTCCGCTACCGGTCACCGTCGACGTGGGCCGAGCGATCGAGATCCTGCACCGGGTTGGCTCCTCGGCCCACAGCGATCCGGACCTGCAACCGCTGTTGCTCGATCCGCCGACGGTGATGGGGGTGGAGAGCATCGACGTGGACGAGTTCCAGATCCGAATGGTCGCGCGGACCCTGCCGGGGAAGCAGTTCGACGTCGGCCGGGAACTGCGCTCCCGCATCGCCATGGCGTTTCGGCATGAGGGCGTTACGCTCCCCACGACGCTTGACACGGCGCCGCCGAGCGGTGACCAATGATCGGCCGTTTCCGGAAGTCCACCGTGGCACTGCTCGTGGTCTTCCTGGCGGTCCTGACGCTCTACTTCCTCGTCCGGCCCGAGTCCACTCCGACGGCGGGCACCAGTCAAGTCCAGCCGGCCTCCTCCTCGACACCGACGAGCAGCGAAACACCGTCCCCATCCGTATCCCCGACACCCACCACGGCGACGCCGACGACGTCGACGACGACGACAACCCCGTCCCGCCAATCCACCACCTCACCCACCGCCCCGAGTACCTCAACACCCGCCACGACCGCATCGCCAGCGCCGTCCTGATCGGCAGGTGGGGTAGGCGCCGTGCAGACCTGTGAACCGCGACACTTCCTGCAATCGTGCCTGCTCCTGCTGCTTCGCGAACGGCCAAGCCAGGGTACGAATTGGTGGAGCGGCTCGATGCCCGCGGGCTGGCCGGGCCCGGCCACGCCGGGGTATACCGTCCCGGTAGGAGAAGTTGCAGTAACTCGGGATCCTGGACGGAGCCCCAGCAGCCGAGGGCAGCCGCCCATCCGCTTATCCGGCCTGCTTGGGCACGTTGCACCGCACCACCGGATCCAGCAGCCGGGCTTGACGGTGTCGGTCGGGTCCGGAGCCGTCGCAGTCATGCCGCTTCCTCAGGCGACCGGTTCCCGGGGGGGCGCGGTCCCCCCGCTCGCGTCGGCCGTGTCCGTCTTGGCTACCTCGCGGCATACACCTTCGGTAAGTGCGTCCGGCACCTGGGTGCGGTCCGTGGGTAGCCGCCGGGGTGAATTGGTCACGATCTCGGGCTGTTGGCGGCCCTGCTCCAGGCCGGCTGAGCACTTGAGCACACAGTGGTCCGCATTCCGCGGCCTGTCGTAGATCAATTGAGCGTAGCGATCTTGCCTTGCGGGAGGCACTGTGTGCTCGATTGCTCACCCGCCTCCACCGCAATCCGCCTCCAGGGGAGTGTTTCCCCGCTCGTGGCCGCCCTGGGCCCGCTCGACGGCCGCCCTGGCCTCGGTCACGCCGAACCGCTCATCGACCAGGATCCGCAACGATCCGGCGTCCACCATCCCGGCGAGCGTCCCGAGTTGCGCGACGTGAGGCCGGACGAAGCGGTACTGGCCGCCGATTTGCCGTACGGTCGCCGCGTCGGAGACCGAGACGATGCGGTGCGGGTCACCTACCAGGTCCGGCGACATCGCGAGCGCGCCGCCGCCGGACTTCGGGGCAAACATCGGCAGGCTGTTCACCGAGCGTTCCATGCTTCTGCAGGCCTTGGGGGGCGTACGGCATCCTGTGGCCCGTGATCGCCCAGCAACTCGGCGTGTCCCCAGACCTGGGTCGACACCGGCCGGAGACCGTGATGTCGTCCAATCTGTGGTCGCTACGTTCTCAGGACTCGATCCCGTCCATCGGTTCCGGCGGTCCCTGCTGTCGTACCGGTCTTTCGCCGCCAGCCTCGCGGTCCGACGCGCCGGAGGGCCGGTAGGTCCGGTGCCGTGGCGGCCATAGGGCTGGCAGCCACGCTCGGCTGGTGGCTCGAGCGACAGCGTCACGTCCGGCCGGCTCGCGGCTGACAGGTGCCGCAGTCTGGCGAACCGCCCCGCTGATGCGGGCGATTGTGGTACGTCTTGCCCGTGGTCGCGGACCTGGCCTACGACGAGGCGCTGCGCGGCGCCGCCTTCGACCACCTCACCCGGCTGCTGGAGGGGTCCCCTTACGGCGCGCTGGCCTCGGTCGACATCAACCGCTTCGAGTTCCGGGGTCGCCCCGTCCCGCTGATCGTGCAGCCCGGCATCTGGAAGCCGGCCACGCTGGACGCGGCGCTGTCGATCCGGACCACCTACACAGCGCCCAGCGCCTTGCCGCCCTACGCCGACGACCTCGGCGAGGACGGGCTGCTCCGGTACAAGTGGCGGGGCACCGACCCGCAGCACTCGGACAACCGCGCCCTGCGAGTGGCGATGCGCCGCGCCGCACCGCTGATCTACTTCGTCCCGGTAGACCGCGGCGTCTACCAACCGCTATACCCGGTGTGGCTGGTGGCTGAGGACCCGCAGCAGCGTGAGTTCGCCGTCGCGGTGGACGCCGGTCAGCGGCAAGGCGGGGCAACGGCCTACTCGGCTGCGCAGCGGGAGTACGTCCGCCGGCTCACCTTGGCGCGGCTGCACCAGCCAGTCTTCCGAGCTCGGGTGCTGCGGGCGTACGGGGAATCCTGTGCCATGTGCCGACTCCGACACGCCGACCTGCTCGACGCCGCCCACATCCTGCCCGACACACACCCGCGCGGGCATCCGGTGGTCCCCAACGGACTCGCACTCTGCAAGATCCATCACGCCGCCTACGACCGCAACATCCTCGGCGTTCGCCCCGACCTCCAGATCGAGGTGCAGCCCCGGGTACTCGCCGAGGTCGACGGACCGATGCTGCGGCACGGGCTGCAGGGGATGGCCGGCATGCACCTGCTGGTTCCGCAGCGCCGCGACGCCCGGCCCGACCGCGATCGGCTCGGCGAGCGCTACCTGGAGTTCTGTGCTGCCGGGTAGCGGCACTGGCCGGCTTACGCCGACGCGCCGCGGACCACGTTGATGTTGAACTCGGCCGTCCCCAGGGCCTGCATCAGAGCGAGCCACAACGGCAGGTACATCTCGGTGGCCCGCGCGGCACGCAGCCCGCCGAGGTCCATGATCTGCTGCTCGGCCCAGCCCATCGCTCGCAGCAGGTCTCGTGCGGTGGTCTTTGCCGCCTCGTCGTCGCCGGCCAGGAATATCTGATGCTCGCCCGGCACCCGGCTCGGCTCCACCATGACGGCAGAAGTCACGGTATTCAAGGTCTTGACCACCCGCGCCGAGCCGAACGCCCGCTGGATCTGCTCCGCCAGGCTGTCGGTGTTGGCCACCGACAGCGTTGGCGGGAAGCCGCCGGAGAAGTCCAACGGGTTCGCGACATCGACGATCACCGTGCCCCGGAGGTTCTCGGCGCCGGCGGCTGAGAACGCCTCCATCGAGCCGGTGCCCGACGTGGCATTGACCACGACGTCGGCGCGGGTCGCAGCGTCGGAGTACGCCAGCACCTGGATGTCACTACGCTCCGCGTGCCATGTCGCGAACGGCGGGCTACCCATCGGGCCCGCATCGGTGCGGGCTAGGGTCGCCACCGGGTCACGGGTTCCCACGGTGACCTCGTGGCCCACCTCGGTTAACCGGCCGGCCAGGGCGCGGCCTACCATGCCGGTGCCGAAAATCGCAATCCTCACAAGCCCTCCCTCACCACGCACTTCCACTTCGGCATCCGCCACTGCCGCCCGGGTTTAGTCGACGGCCCCCAGGAACTCCTCCGACGTCATCGGCTGGGAGAACATCGGATAATCGAAGCGCAGCGCGTTGTCGTGCTCTTCGATCGACGTGGCGGCCACGCAATCGCTCAACGTGATGACCCGATACCCGTTCTCGTAACCGCTGCGCATCGTGGACTCGACGCAGCAATTGGTGAGGAAGCCGCCGAGGACAAGCGTGGTCACGCCTTTACTGCGCAGAATGAAGTCAAGGTTGGTGCTGGCGAACGTGTCGAGGCCACGCTTGCCTTCGATGAGGATGTCACCGGCTTGGGGAGCGAGTTCGTCGACGATCGCCGCGCCCCAGGTGCCCTGAACAAACGCGTTGCCGTCCACGACACCCTTGAGGATGCCGTAGGGGTGCGCGCCCAGTTCGTTGTAGCCCTCGGCGAAGGTGATCGGCGCGTGCATCACCGTCGCGCCAGCGGTCCTCGCCTTCTCGACCACCCGCCTGGTATTCGCGAGCATGTCGGTCTTGGCCATGACCTCGGCGACGGCTTCGTGGAGGACGCCGCCCTCGGAGGTGAAGTCGTTCTGGTACTCGATCAGCACAACGGCGGTGGTGGCGGTGTCAATGGACATGGGCGGTTCCCTTCGGCAGCCCCGGCCGGGCCGATCTGCGACCCGCAGATTCTCTCCGCCCACAGTAGCGCCGGCAGTACCACAGCCGACGATCCGCGGTCACCGGTGGAAATCGGCGAACGCGGCCTCCAACTCCTCGGTGAGCTGATCGGACAGCGGCGGCGTAGGCAGCCCGCGCAGTGCCGCCGTGGTTTCGCGGAGCTGCTCGAGATAGGTCAGGCACGGCGGGCAACGTGCCAGGTGGGCCTCGACCCGGGCTGCGGCGTCGGGATCGAGCGCGCCTTCGACGTAGTCGGTCAGCAGCTCAACGACGACGATGCAGGGCGGTGATGCGCCGCCCGCAATCCCGGTGCCGACATTCTCGCTGCCCATACTCTCGCTCATGTCCGGGCCTCCTGCAGATCGGCGGGCTGGTAGTAGTCCTCGAGTATCTGACGCAACCGCGCGCGTCCACGGTGCAGCAGGACCCGCTGGTTGGCCGAATTTACGTCCAACGCCTCGCACACCTCTTCGGCGGAGAGCCCGTGCACGTCACGCAAACCGACGACGGCCCGCTGGCGGGCGGGCAGCTGGTCCAGCGCGCGGCCGAGCAGCGACCGGATCTCGGCGGAGAGGACGGCGGCCTCCGGCCCCCACGCCCGCGGTGCACCGGCCTGCGTCCAGCCGCCGGCCCACTTCTCCCCCGGCCCGCGGAACCGGTCCGGATCGACGGTCGGCCCGATCCCGTCGTCTTCCGGATGTGACCACGGAACCATCCGGCGATCCCGAGCGCCCTGCCGCCGGGCCACGTTCATGAGGATGCGGAACGTCCAGGTCCGCAGCGACGAGCGCCCCTGGAAGCTGTCCAATCCGCGGACGACCGCCAGCCAGGTCTCCTGCACCGCCTCCTCAGCCGCGGCGTGGCCCGACACGATCGTCCTAGCCACATGCAGCATGGACGGTGACCAGGCCCGCACGATTCCGGCAAAGGCCGCCGAGTCGCCACTCCGTAGCCGAGCAACCAGATCGTCGCCTTCTGGTGGGCACTCCATGGCGACCATCCACCTTTCCCCCGGCGTGGCAATGCCGAGGACCCGGGCCCGCTCGAAGGTGGCTTGCTTGACCTCGAGAACACGCTCGTCACTGTAACGCCGTGGTCGCTGGCTGCACAGAGTTGCTGACGGCGCCGACTTCTCCGGCTGCTGTCGGTCATCGAATGGCCCACGACGACGTGGCCATCCCACTGCCAGGAGGTTTCCATGTCCATCCGACCGCGCCCGCTCACCGCGGCCGTCCCCGCACTCGTCGCGGCCGCGCTCGCACTTCCGGCGGGCAGTACGCCGGCGTCCCACGCGGCGCTACCAGCTACCGCGCCGTCAACGACCCAAACCCACACGTACGCCTACACCGGCGGTCCGCAGTACTTCACGGTCCCACGCAACGTCGTGGCGCTGACCATCACCGCTGATGGCGCGTCCGGCGGTAACGGCCAGCAATTCCCGATCAACACTCCGGCCGGTCCCGGCGGCCTGGGTGGCCGGGTCACCGAAACAATCCCAGCCTACGGCGGCGAGTCCTTGCAGATCAACGTGGGGGGCCGAGGGCAAGATGCCGGCGATCCGTACGGGGCTGGCGTCGGCGGCAGCGCTGGGGGTGGCGCGTCCAACGGCGGCACCGGCGGGTACGGCGACGGAAACGACACGACATTCGGCGGCAGCGGAGGAGGAGGCGGCGCCGCCAGCGAGGTCGACATCGCCGGCAACCCGGTGACCGGCACCGACACCCGCCCGGTCGCGGTGGCCGGAGGCGGTGGCGGCGGCGGGGGAACCGGCCCCATCGTCCTGTACTACGGCGGGCCGGGCGGTACCGGCGGCCATCCGGCCGGTGGTGGTACCGGCGGCACCGGGCCGGGCGCGGGCGGCGGCGGCACCGGCGGCGGCAGCGGCAACCCCTACGGCGACAACGGCGGCAGCGCTCCGACGTTCAGCCAGGGCGGCGGCGGGGGTGGCGGCGGCGGGGGTTACAACCCGGCCGGTGGAGGTGCGGGCACCGGCGGCTCAGCCGGACGCGCCGGAGCCGGCGGGGGTGGCGGTGCGGGTGGCGGACTGTCCTTCGCCGCCTTCCCCGGCGCCTCCTACGGGCAGGCGCCGGCCGCGGGCGACGGCACCGTCACGCTGTCCTGGGTGCCGCTCACTGTCTCCGACACGGTCACCGCGAGCCCCAACCCGGTCGCGGCCGGCCACACCGTCACCATCACCGACACCGCAACGTGGAGCAGCCCGAACGGGCCGGCGCCGACCGGCACGGTCACCTTCTACGCCGCCCTGCCGGCGGGCCCGCGATCGCTCGGTACGGCCGCGCTGACCGCGTCGGGCGCCGCGACCTCGACCGCTCGGGTCACCACCAGCACGCTGCCGGCCGGGCGCGTCGGGCTGTACGCGGTGTACGCCGGTGATGCCACCTACTTCTCCGACACCAGCCCCACCGTGTTCGAGACCGTCACCACCGGGTCGGCGAGCGCCACCGTGACGCCCACCGGGCTCGACTTCGGCCGGCATCCGGTCGGCTCGACGTCAACGAAGTCGGTGACTGTGACCAGTAAGGGCGGTGCCCCGCTCACTGTCCGCCGCGTCACGGCGGGTGGCTCCGGATTCAGCGTCGGAACAAGCCGGTGCACCGGGCAGACCCTGACGCCGGGGCAGACCTGCACGGTCTCGATCCGGTTCAAGCCCACCCTCGCGGGGACCGCACGCGGTCAACTTGCCATCGCCGACAACGCCGACTCGTCGCCGCTGCTGGTACCGCTGTCCGGGACCGGCGTCCGGCCGGCCGCGACCGACCGGTCGGACCCGACCGGCTGAGCCGGGTAGGGCCTGCGACGCGGGCGCCCCGAATCTCGGGGCGCCCGCGTCGCCGCGTCAACCTGCCGCGCCTCCGACTCAGGCCCCGTCCACCTTGATCGCGGAGACCTCGAACTCCAGGTCGATCTTCTCCGAAACCATCACGCCGCCGGTCTCCAGCACCGCGTTGAAGTTCACCCCGAAGTCGCTGCGGTTGAGGTTTGCCCTGCCTTCGAACCCGACCCGCGTGTTGCCGTAGAGGTCCTTGGCCGATCCGGTGTACTCGAAGTCCACGGTGACCCGCTTGGTGACACCCTTGATCGTCAGGTCGCCGACCAACGTGACGTTCTCCGAGTCGATCGGCTCCACGCCGGTGGAGACGAAGGTGATCTGCGGGAAGTCCGGCGCGTTGAAGAAGTCGTTGGTGCGCAGGTGATCATCCCGCTGGGAATTCCGGGTGTCGACACTGGCGACCTGGATCGTGACTTCGGCGGTGGAACGCGCCGGGTTCTCGAAGTCGAGGTACGCCTTTCCGGCAAAGGTATTGAAACCGCCCCGCACTTTTGTGATCATGGCGTGCCGCGCGACGAAGCCGATCCTGGTGTGCGACGGATCGATCACGTAGTCGCCGGTGAGCGCGGCTGATGCTGTGGCGAGCGTAGAACTGGTCATCTGGACTCCTCGAAGTCTCTGGGCGCCGGTCGGACGCCAGGTTGCTGATGTATCAACATCACACCACACTCGATGCTGATGCGTCAACATCCCGTCGGGTAGACTCGCAACGTGGAGCCGAAGTGGTTGGACCAGCGCGAGGCCCGGCTGTGGCGATCGTTCCTGGAGATGCGCCGGGACCTGGACTTCGTCATTGAACGTCACCTCGGCAGCGCCGGCCTCTCCACCGCGGACTACCAGCTTCTGGTCCCACTCTCCGAAGCGCCGGAGTCCGAATTGCGGGCGCGAGATCTCGGCCGGGAGATCGGCTGGGGCCGCAGTCGACTCTCCCACCAGTTGCGGCGGATGGAGCAGCGCGGTCTTCTCAGCCGGCGGGACTGCCCGACGGATGCCCGCGGCACGATGATCGCGCTCACGCCGGCCGGACGCGTGGCCGTCGAAGCCGCCGCGCCGGGGCATGTCTCCACCGTCCGACGCCACTTCATTGACCTGCTCAGCCCGGCGGAGATCGACATGCTCACCGCCGTGGCCAGCCGCGTCGGAAATTCCATCACCGACCGAGGTCCCGGCGGGGCCTGTGACGGTCAGGGTGGCAGCGACTGAGGGTGTGCCCACACCTCGCCGACGCCGGAAGGTCGCACGACGTCAAGGAAGACGTACAGTACGGATCGCTTCACCCGCGACCGGATTCATGGCATGGGAACGCCCCCTTGTGCGACGGAGGGATCGGCCATCGCCTTCAACGTCACCCCGAGACCGTAGGTCACGAACGTCCCCTCCGGTACGAGTTCGAACACGACGGACCCGGTCCGCCGTTGTTCCGGCAGGAGCGATGCCAGTTTCTTCGTGACCGAGCCGACGTCGAACGAACCCGGCGGGTGCACGACCGCCCCGCGTGGCAAGAAACGGTGGCCGGCGGGATCGGTGCGACGAGGGACAGCACGCCGCTGGCCTTCCAGACCTGGTCCGAGGTGAGGCCGGGCGCTGGTCCACCGGGCAGGGTCGGGCGAAAACGGTGCGGCTTCATAACGCATCTCCTTCGGTGTACGGCTGGGCCGCCCAGCACCGATGCGCCGCGACTGCCGTCCTGTCCGGTGACATATGGGTGAGCGACGCGGCCTCAACGCCGCCGGCACGGGTGGAGGACGACGTGGTGTTCGACACCAGCACCGGACATGAGTCTGCCCAACTCGTGATCGCCGTGAACGATCCGCCTTGTCGCCTCATGCGTCGGTGGGTCTCGCCGCACAGGCATGATTCCGGCGCACAGCGGGGCGAGTTCACCTTACGCAACGTCGCCTTACGCGAGCTGAGGATCGGGACGCAGACCGCCCAAATCGTCACCCGCTCGAGACGTTCACCACACGCTGGCAGCGGTGTCGGGCTCGACGGCTCGCGCTGATCGAGCGTTGGCGTCACCACAGGGCCACAATCCTCTACCGGCGGCCCGCGCTCGGGCGTAGGACTAAGTCAGGTGGCGTGTGCCCTACTACGCGGGAGGCGACCATGAACAGTCGCGAAAGTGCCGCCGCACAAGGACAGTCCCTCAAGGCCGCGAGTCAGCGAGCGATCAACGAGAAGAGCGACGCACAGCTGGGACGCTATCTGGGCCTGGCCCGCTTCAGGGTGCTCGCAGGTGTCGGTGACAAGCGCGAAAGCGCGCCGAAGGGTTCCGACGGCCACTGACGCCGAGCACCCGGCTTCGGGCTGCGCTTCTAGCCAACCCTTTGCATTCCCGCCTTTCGCCATCTCAACACCGGGAGGCCGTGTGACGCAACCTTGCCGCTGGTTCGGACTTCACTGGTTAGCGTGGCTAACGTGAGCAGGAGGACGTAATGATCGAGAGCATGGGGCTTGAAACGCTTGCCGATGTGGATCTCACGCCAGATGAGCAGCGGGCGCTCGCGCTTACGCAGGAATTGGCTGACACGTTCGGCAGAATAGTCGGATGGGGGGCCACGCGTCAGCGCGACCTCGGGGAGATGCACGCCAAACTGCGCGACATTCAGCGCGCCGTCATGGCTCAGGCCCTTGCAAGGGCTTATCCCGACCGCTTCGCGCTGCTCGGCAACCGTAGCGCGCGGGAGGACAGGATGATGTCGGCGGCGGTTGGGATCTAGCGCACCGTCCACCACAGTTCCGGATCGTCGAGGGGTGGGCTGTTTCGCCACGAATCGAGGTCGTCACGAGTCGGGCACCTTGCAATCGGAAACGGATTTGGTCCACAGCGGGTACCCGAAACTGAACGGCGCCGGCGGCGAGCACGCGGAACGCCTGCCGGTAGGTGGCGAGCAGGAACGCGGCCATCCGGCTTCTCGGTAAGGCACGCTTCGCGTCGTGTTCTCCAGAGCTGTCGAGCGGGGGACCTACGGCCCTTCAAACCTCACAGCGCCGAGATATAGCCTTGATTCAGGACCGGTCTTCGTCGAGTTGGTCCGACGCTGGTGGCGTGAGGAGGTGTCCGACGTGATGGTGGCGGTCGATAGAGTCCGGGCCTGGCACTCACTGCCCCGCTGAGCCAGGCCCTTGCGTTTTCTCGTCTACGCCGGCGCGCCTACTGATTGACATAGCGGCTGGGTACCCGCGCACTGACGCGCCCTGTAGTGCCTATGGGAGATGAATCACGTGGCTTCCGCCACTGCATATCCAGTAAGGGCTGGGTATCCGGTAAGGGTCGACGCATCGCTCGATCTGCCACTGTCTCGTTGGTTGTGGGTGGTCAAGTGGCTGCTCGTCCTTCCGCACTATCTCGTCCTGGCCGTGCTGTGGCTCGCCTTCGCACTGCTCAGCGTGGTGGCGTTCTTTGGAATCCTGTTCACCGGCCGCTACCCGCGGTCGATCTTCGAGTTCAACGTCGGCGTGCTGCGGTGGAGTTGGCGCGTGGCCCACTACACCTACGGCGCACTCGGAACCGACAAGTATCCGCCGTTCACCCTGGCCGAGGTGCCGGACTATCCCGCGCACTTCGACGTCACCTATCCGCAGCACCTGTCCCGCGGCTTGGTGTTAGTGAAGTGGTGGCTGCTCGCGCTACCGCACTACCTTATCGTCGGGTTCTTCCTCGGTGGCGGGTCGTGGCTGGCGGTACGCGGTGAGTCCGCGGGCTGGGGCTGGAGCGGCGGGCTGATCGGCATCCTGGTCTTGGTTGCCGGAGTCGTGCTCGCGGTTACCGGACGCTATCCGCGCCCGATCTACGACTTCGTGTTGGGCATGAACCGCTGGGTGCTGCGGGTGGCCGCGTATGCCGCGCTGATGACCGACCAGTACCCGCCGTTCCGGTTGGACACCGGTGGGAGCGAGCCGGGGAGCACGCTGACGCCGCCGCAAACGCCGCCGACTGATGCCGGCAGCGCGCTGCCGCCGCGGCCGGTGTCAGGGTCTGGCGCCGTGGGGTGGACCGCGCCGCGCATCGTGACGGTGGTTGTGGGGGCGTTGCTGGCGGTGACCGCCTCCGGCCTGCTGTTCGGTGGCGGTGCAGCACTGTGGGCCGACCGGGTGCAGCGCGACGGCGGCTACGTGACATCACCGACGGCCACCCTTGATACCAGTGGTTACGCGCTGACCAGCACGGTCATCGACGTGCACATCGACGGCGTGGCATTCGCCAGATCGATATTGGGGGACGCCCGGGTCCGGGTCACCTCCGCCGATCCCGCCAAGGCGGTTTTCGTCGGCATCGCTCCGCAGGCGGCGGCGGAGGGATACCTGAGTGGCGTGCACTATGCGACCGTGACGGATCTCTCCCGGCGCATCACGTATCGGGACCACCAGGGTTCGGCGCCGGCGACTTCGCCGGCGTCCGCCGGGATCTGGGCAGAGAGGGTGAGCGGCGTCGGCACGCAGGCGCTGATCTGGCCGGTGCAAAGCGGTCGTTGGACCATTGTTGCGATGAACGCGGACGCCTCCCCGGGGGTCAGCGTGCGCACGGACATCGGCGCCACAGCGCCGTCCCTGGCACCGCTCGCCGCGGGGCTACTCATCGGCGGGGGGCTTCTGCTGGCCGGCAGCGTGATGCTGATTCTCCTCCCGGTCCGACGGGCCTCTCGGTGAATCGCACCGGTGCCACTCGGGGCCGAACGCCGCCGAGTCAGCCAAGTTCCCCGTGCTCACCGAGGGCTGTGCACGTGCGACCAGGAGAGACCTGCTGCGGGGCACCGGCGTCCGGGTCGACATCGAGCACGTCGTGGTGACGGGTCACCCGGCGCGCGGGCTGGTCGAACTGTCCAGGTCGTCGTCGTCCGGGAGACGCACTGAGCTGAGTGCTGCACGGCAGTGCCTCAGCCCGGACGTTGCCCTGGCGTCGCACGCGCCACCGTTGATCGAAGGGAAGAGCGAATGTGACATCACGGTGGCATTGCCCAGCGGAGGCAGTCATGAAGGCAGCCGTGGTACCCGAACTGACGGCGCACCTGGACAGCCGCGACACGCTGAGTCACGGACCGATATGCAGCAGCCGATCAAGGAGCACATCCACGCACCGGCGGCTGTCGGGTCGCTCGGGGCCGCAGTAGTTCACCGAAGAGGGAGAGAGAAATGGCCAGTTCCGTGACGGCATCGACGCACCGCGATGACAACGATGAGCGTGGCAGATCCGGGGTGCGCGAGCCACTCCTGGCCCGCGACGTCATGTCGACCGACTTGCTGACCGTCGCCGCTCAGGACGGGATGCTGCTGACCTGGGAACTGATGACCCAGGCCGGTGTCCATCACGTACCCGTCCTCGACTCCGGCCGCTGCGTGGGACTGGTCGACGCCGTCACCCTCGCCCTGGAATGTGTCCGAGATCCACTCGGCCACCATCACCGGCTCGTGCGTGAGGTCGTGCCAACGTCCACTCCGCAGGTCTCCGACGACACCCCCGTGGAGGACGTCGCCCACCACCTGCTCGCGTCCCGGGCCACCGCGGTCCTGGTATCGAACGCGCAAAAGCAACTTGTCGGTCTCATCACCGTCCACGACCTGCTGAAGGTCCTCGCCAACGAGACCAAGCGCGGCTCGAGGAAGGAAACCATCCCTGCCACCACCACCACGACACTGTTCCGGCTGACCCCGCTGTTGCCCTGCGTCGTTGACGTACCCAGCTCGGACTGACGCACGGTCACGAACGCCTGGAAAGGGCGGCTGGGGCGTGACCAGCCGCTGGGACGAGAAGCTGGGATCCACCGAGGAAAGCCCAGGCCCAAGCGCTTGGCTTAGTGTGCGTCCCCGTGAGAAGTCCGGCAGCGTCGCAGTCCGGTCTCAAGCGCCTTCCTCCGACCAAGAGTACGGACCTTGAAAGGTCAGGACCGTAACGCCACCCGAGTGCAGCGGCACCCGACGGCCCGTGACCCGTTGAGCGGTGATGCGTACCACGTTACGTCGCTCACCTCGTGACCATGGGTGCACCATTTCGGCGAGGCGCTGGGACTCCGCGTAGTCGGTGATGAGTTCGCCCTTGCCGATCACCACGACACTCCAGCCGGTGTGCAGGGCAGGCTCAACATCGTCGACTTCAAAGGCGAACTGCAGCCCGCAGCGTGCGGCGGCCAGCTTCGCCCCGGCGCCTGACCGGATGACGACGTCCCGGCCATCCAAGACGAAGTTGACCGGCAGCACCAGTATGCGGCCGTCGTCACACCACGCGAGCCGACCGATTTACGCCGTTCCGAGCAGCTCGAAGCAGCGATCCTCCCCCAGTGCCTCGAGGTCGTCGTACGGACCGGCGCTCGTCGCCTGGTCGTCCGGGTGACTGGACATGGTGGCTCCTTCCAGGGCCGACGGGAGGACAGTGCTGCGGAAGCCATCATGACCAACGAAGGGCGATCACCGTGCAGGCTGATCTTCACGGCCAAGCCATACGCACTCGGCAGCTCGCAGACCACACGAGTCGGTCAGGATGTGCCAGATCAGCACCGGCCGCAGCGAACCGGTTCGCCAGGCGACCCACCCGGACGCGGTCCCTATCAGGCCTGCTCCGGCCAGGATCGGTAAGCGGCCATGCGGATGCGGACGCACCGCTAGCGGCGCCAGGTGCCAGGCGACGAAGCCGACCGCCGGGGTAAG
This sequence comes from uncultured Actinomycetota bacterium, assembly GCA_963814355.1. Taxonomy (GTDB): domain Bacteria; phylum Actinomycetota; class Actinomycetes; order JADGOV01; family JADGOV01; genus JADGOV01. The sequence continues at coordinate 1,263,649 of CAWFCZ010000018.1, forward strand.
CCAACCGCGGACCGGATCGTCCGGGAACATGGCGACCGGCAGGCCACGCCACAAAAACTCCTCCAGCACAGCGTTGGTGGTTCCGACCGCAATAGACGTGGCAATTGCGGCGGCGTCGGCCTGTCGCAGGCGTGGCGCCAGTTCGGTGACAGCGGCACCTGCGGCCGGTATCGCGAGCGCGGTGCGCGCCAGCCAACGGGGCCGCGCTACTCCACCTGAGCCAGGCCCCAGCACTCTGCGCAGGCGCCGGGGACCGGCGATGGCGACCGGCAGACCCGCGCAGATGAGCCAGTAGGCGAGGAAGGCCGCTTGATAACCGCGTCGGGGCCCGTAGCTTCGTCCGAGCTGCACGAAGATCGGCCTCATCACCAAGGGCACAACGGCCGGCACCGCGGATGCGACGCGGCGGCCCGGCTCTACCGAAACCTGACCGACCAACGAGGCGCGGATCCGCCGGATCAGGCCAGGTCGAACCGGTCGAGATTCATGACCTTGTCCCAGGCGGCGACGAAGTCGCGAACGAACTTCTCCTTCGCGTCGTGACAGGCGTAGACCTCCGAGATGCCCCGCAAAATGGAGTTCGCGCCGAAGACGAGGTCCACCGCGGTGGCAGTGCGGGTGATCTCACCCGTGGCCCGGTCATGACCTTCGTACGCGTGCTCGTCCGAGGCCGAAGTCTGCCACTGCGTGCCCGCGTCGAGAAGGTTCAGGAAGAAGTCGTTGGTCAGCGTTTCCGGCTGCTCGGTGAAGACACCGTGCTGGGACTTCCCGACGTTGGCGTTCAGCACCCGCATACCGCCGACGAGGACCGTCATCTCCTTGGCGGTCAGGGTCAGCATGGAGGCCCGGTCCACCAGCAGCGTCTCCGGGGACAGCTTCTCCCCCGCGTGCAGGTAGTTGCGGAACCCGTCGGCCCTGGGCTCGAGCACGGCGAAGGTGTCCACGTCCGTCTGCTCCTGCGTGGCGTCCGTGCGTCCCGGGGCGAACGGGACGGTGACGTCGTACCCGGCGTTCCTCGCGGCCTCCTCGACGCCCGCGCACCCGCCCAGGACGATCAGGTCAGCGAGCGAGACCCGCTTCCCGCCGGACTGGGAGCTGGTGAAGTCCTGCTGGATCTGCTCCAGCGTCTTCAGGATCCCAGCGAGGTCGGCTGGGTTGTTGACCCCCCAATCCTTTTGTGGGGCAAGGCGGATCCTGGCCCCGTTCGCCCCGCCGCGCTTGTCGGTGCCGCGGAAGCTGGCCGCGGACGCCCAGGCGGTGGAGACCAACTGAGAAATCGACAGGCCGGACTGCAGAACCTTGTTCTTGAGCGCAGCGATGTCCTTCTCATCGATCAGCTCGTGATCGAGGGCCGGGACGGGGTCCTGCCAGAGCTGGGCTTCGGGAACCCAGGGACCGAGGTAGCGCGAAAGCGGCCCCATGTCGCGGTGCAGCAGCTTGTACCAGGCCTTGGCGAAGGTCTCCGCGAACTCGTCGGAGTTCTCGTAGAAGCGCCGCGAGATCTCCTTGTATACCGGGTCGGCAATCAGAGCGAGGTCCGTCGTGGCCATCATCGGGGCGTGTCGCACCGACGGGTCGTGCGCGTCGGGCACGAGGTCCGCGGCTGCGGGATTCTTCGGCCTCCACTGCTTCGCGCCGGCCGGGCTCTCGGTGAGCTCCCACTCCCCCCGGAACAGCGTCTCGAAGTAGCTGTTGTCCCACTGGATCGGCGTGGGCGTCCAGGCCCCCTCGAGTCCGGCAGTGATCGTGTCCTTGCCCTTGCCGGTGCCCAACTCGTTCTTCCAGCCGAGACCCATGTGCTGGACCGGGCAAGCCTCCGGCTCGGGGCCGACCAGGCTCGGGTCGCCAGCGCCGTGGGTCTTGCCGAAGGTGTGCCCGCCGGCGATAAGCGCGACGGTCTCCTCGTCGTTCATCGCCATCCGGGCGAAGGTCTCGCGGATGTCCCGGGCAGAGGCCAGTGGGTCCGGGTTGCCGTTAGGACCTTCCGGGTTTACGTAGATCAAGCCCATCTGCACGGCGCCGAGTGGGCCGGAAAGCTCCCGGTCGCCGCTGTAGCGCTCGTCCCCGAGCCAGGTGTCCTCCGACCCCCAGAACATCTCCTCAGGCTGCCAGGTGTCCTCCCGACCGAAGCCGAAGCCGAACGTGTGGAAGCCCATCGACTCCATGGCGACGTTGCCGGCAAAGACAAGCAGGTCGGCCCAGGAGAGCTTGCGGCCGTACTTCTGCTTGATCGGCCAGAGCAGGCGGCGCGCCTTGTCGAGGTTCGCGTTGTCCGGCCAGCTGTTGATCGGGGCGAAGCGCTGCGCACCCTGCCCGCCGCCGCCGCGGCCGTCGGCGATGCGGTACGTCCCCGCGGAGTGCCACGACATCCGGATGAACAGCGGCCCGTAGTGGCCGTAGTCGGCGGGCCACCAGTCCTGCGACGCCGTCATCACGTCGATGAGATCTCGCTTCACGGCCTCGACGTCGAGGTCTTGAAACGCCGCCGCGTAGTTGAAGTCCCCGCCCAGCGGGTCGGAGTCGCGCGACGGCCTGTTGAGCACCTGCAGGTCCGGCTGGTTCGGCCACCAGTCCCGGTTCGTCTTCGGCCGACCCGCTTTGACGGTGGGGGCGGGTATCGCCGGGTTCTCGCTCTCGCTGACGCTCTCGTTCTCGTTGACGGTATCGGTCACGTCGTTCCTTCCTGCTCTCTCGCCGTTTGGGTTCGGACACGGCTGGTTGTTGTCGACATCGCTAGCTTTCAGTTCCTCGATTGGCGGCCGGCCTGTCGGCGCTCAGCGGCCGGACGCTTACATCTCGACGGCACAGTTCCCGCATCGGCCCCAATAGACGACCTCCGCCTCGTCGATCGCGTAGCCGGCGTCATCCGACGCCGTCAGGCAGGGCGCGGATCCGACCGCGCAGTCGACGTCGGTGATCGCCCCGCACGACCGGCAGACCGCGTGGTGATGGTTGTCGCCGACCCGCGCCTCGTAGCGCGCCACGGAACCCGCCGGTTCGATCCGCCGCACCAGCCCGGCAGCAGTCAAGGCACGCAGCACGTCGTAGACCGCCTGATGGGACACCGCACCGAGGCGCTCGCGCACCATCCCGATCAGGGAGTCGGTATCGACGTGGGGATGGTCGTGCACCGCGGCCAGCACCGCGAGCCGCGGACTCGTCACCCGCAGACCGGCCCCGCGCAGCAGGCTCTCGATCTCCAGCGCGATGAGCATGCTGCGAGTCTGGCCCATTTTCTGGAATCAATCAAGACGCGGCTGTCTCGCGTGGACCGGGGTGCCACTACCGCGGTACTTGGCGCTCCTCGCCGAGCGAAGCGCCGGCATCGCTCAGGAGCAGGTAGAGGTGTGACGGGTCCGTCGCAGAGAGCTTGAAGCCGAGGGCCGGGTTGAAGGCTGCGGCCTCCTCGATAGAAGCCGGCCACCCTGTTGATCTTGGTGTCCGATGCAGACGTAGCAGCGCGCGACGAGCGTGCCGGATCAGGGTGACCACGGCTTGACCAAATGATCTTCCTGGTCGAACCTCGTCAGACCTCGAAGACCTTCATGACCTCGTCGCCGTAGTCGTTGATGACCTTTACCGCGATCTTTCCGGTCTCGGGCTGGTCGAACGGCCGTGACTCGGTCCGGTACAGCGTCTCCCACGCCTCGGGGTCGATGTCGGCCTTCAGCGCGGACTTCAACCGCTTGTAAGGGTCGGCCCCACCGGTGAAGTAGCAGTGCCGGACGAAGAAGGACTCCTCGTTGTAGTTCGTGTCGATCATCCACAGCGCGATCTGGCTGGTGTCGTTGCTGCGGACCTCGCCCGTCGTCGGATCGAAGACATCGACCCCATTGATCCGTACGGCGAGACGCCCGTCACCGACGTCGAGCACGTCGATGTCCGGCTCGCCGAACACCGTGAACAGGTTTCCGGCGCCGGACTTTTTCAGGTCCTCGCCCATGAGCAGGTCGACGTTCATGCGGACCAGCAGTACGGGAATGCGCCCTAGCCGGCGCTCGCCGGCAACCGTCGCGAAGCCGTCGTCCGACGGCGTCACGGTCACCCCATCCGCCTCGGTGACCTCGGTCGCCTGCGCGTCGAACGCGAAGCCGAGCACGGCGACCAGGTCCACGTCCCCGGCCTTGATGGCCTCGCGAGCCGCGGCCTTGATGAACGCCGGGCTCACGGTGCCGTACTGCGGGCCGATCGCGATGCCGACCCGAGAGGCAGAGGATGCCGTCGAAACGTCATCGACGAATCGCTCGCCCACCGCCTGCAGGTATTGACCCGGATAGGAACCGAGGGTCGCGAACGTGATCCGCTCGTTGCGCTTGCCGTTCTGGATGCCGGCCTTCGCCAGGTTGTCGAGGATCGACTGCTCGAAGTTCGGCCCGGCGGCATCCAGGGCGGCCACCTGCTCGCTGATCGTCTCACGGTGCGCGCCGTCGTCGCGCTGGTCAAAGGTGAGCGCGCGATGCGGCGACAGGCTCTCGACGGTAAACCGGCCGGTCACCCGCACTTTGCCCCTGTCCTCGTACGGGCGGTCGTAGAGCACCTCGAAATCAGCGTGCCGCGTTATCGCCGCGTCAATCTGCTCGCGGGTCATGCCTTCGACGATGTCCGGGTTGTTGGCGATCGACTTCAATGTGATGTGCTGCACCCGCTCGTAGACGAAGCCCTGCTTGATGTCACCATCGGTGTCGGCCGGAGCCATTGGTTTGCCGGCGACCTGCTGCTCCTTGACCCGACCCTCCGGGGAGTCGGCCAACAGGTAGTACGGGAACCGGGCACCCATCAGCCGCTGCCGGGCGAGCGCGAGCGCGACCCGGGACGTGTCGATCGTGATCCAGCGCCGCCCCCACTGCTCCGCCACGTGCGCGGTCGTGCCCGATCCGCACGTCGGATCGAGCACCAGGTCACCCGGGTCAGTGCACATGAGCATGCACCGCTCGATCACCTTGGTGTTCGTCTGAACCACATAAACCTTCGGGTCGCCGAAACCAGACGTGACAGTGTCCGTCCAGAGGCTGTTGATTGGGAAGGCTGGGAAGTCATTCAAATAGCGGACGTAGGTCAGCGTATTCCCGATGCCGAGCAGGCGTCGGGC